>NZ_JADJPI010000010.1:0-394831 GCF_016713355.1 Candidatus Flexifilum breve | reverse complement strand
TCGGTTTCGTAGTCGTGCGCTTGGCGGTCAACCAAGCCCCGGCGTAAATGGGGATAGGCTTCCGTCTGTTCGAAGCCGGGAAACGATTCCAGCAGCGAGCGCCCGACCATTTGCTCGCGTGTGAGCCGACTGTAGCGGAGGCCGATCTCGTTGATGTAGAGACAGCGCCAGTCGAACCCCGATGATCATGCAGCTTTCGAGCAAGTGGTCAAACGCCCGGTAGGCGTGTGCGACCCCAGTGGTCGAGAGAGACAGTCGGGTGGGCGGATGCCAACTGAGCTTCAAGGTATGCGACGCGTTCTTGGGCGGCTTGAAGCTCCTCGCGGGCAGCGTCAAGCTGGGCTTGGAGCTGGGGAATATCATCTACCATCGGGATCAAACTTTACTAAATGCAGGAATTTTAAGTGCCTGCGAGGTTCAATGTGTTTATATCTTACATGATAATGCTGGCAAAATCATTAAGCTCGGTTGTTATTAATATGCTCGGCTGCGATTTGCGGGTAGCAGGTCGTTAGGCAAGCGAGAAAGGCGGCACAATGCTTGTAATTGTCGAAGGGGCGGATCTGGTCGGGAAATCGACGCTGGTCGAACGCCTCGCGGTACGGCATAACCTGCCGATCATCAAACTGCGGTGGGCGCTGCGTGGCGACCCGGAGATCGAGACGCGCGCGATGGCTGCGACGACTATCGGGATTCTGCGGGCGACCCAACCGCGCGCAATCTTCGACCGGGCGTACTTCTCGTGGTGGGCGTATGCGCCCGCTCTCGGCTACGATGCCAGCTATATGCCGGAGCTGATCGCGGGATTCACGGGAATTCACGCTCATGTGATCGTGCTGACCGCGAGCGAGGCTGAACTGCGCCGCCGGTACGAGCGCAAGCCGGATGCCTACTTCTCGCTCGACGTGATTTTCGCCGCGAATGCGCGCTTCCCGTCACTGCTGCCGCTGCTGCCGCCGTCGCTGCCGCGTCTACACATCGACACCACCGCGAACGATGCGGACGCGGTCTATATGCAGGCGGAAGAGCCTTTCTCCGCGAGTGAAGGCGGCGTTTACGACTCGTCGCCTTCTGTCAGAAAGATCACCTGCTCGTAGACTTCAGCCAAGGCGAGCGCGCAGTTGATGGATGCGAGTTCGATGCGTGCCGCCAAGTCAGCGACATCACTGAACTGCCAGAAACCGTGTTCCTGCCGCACGTAGCGTTCTATATGTGGGCTGTCCTGTGCGATCAAGACATATTCCTGCAAAGACTCGAGTTCGCGGTAACTCTGGAATTTCTTGCCACGGTCGTAGCGTTCAGTAGAGGGAGAGAGCACTTCGATGATGAGCGCCGGGTTGAGCAGGGCAACAATCCCATCGTGAACGATTTGCGGTTCGCCGCACACGACGCTGATATCGGGGTAGGTATAGTGCGTATTCGAAATTCGGACACACATATCTGAACCATACACCCGGCATGGCCCGCCGCGGCGCTGCTGCCAAAGTAGGGCAAAGGTATTCCCGGATATCGTGTTATGTTCAGCACTGGCGCCGGACATCGCGACAATCTCGCCATTCAGAAATTCGTGTGTTTGAATCCTGTCACGCTCAAAAGCCAGATATTCAGCTTCCGTCATCTTACCGCTGGCGTTAGGCAAGGCGGACATCGCAATTCCCTCGCATGTACTCATCAGTGAACCGGATTATAGCAGATCACCTGAATCAAAAGGCCGAGGGCAAGCCTCGGCCTGTGGTGTGCGTATCCCCTGCAAGCTACTGTGGCGCGCCGTTGGCGATCCACTGTGTGAGCAGTTCCAACTGGTGGTCGGTGACCTGCGCGAAGTGCCCATCCGCCAGCACCTGCAGGATCAGGCTGTCGTCTGGCGCGCCGGGAATGATCACCGGGCCGCTGCTGCTGCCGGCGAGGGCGCTCCATAGTCGGTCAGGCGTAGTTCTTTGGGGGCACGGCCCCGTGACACGCGCTGCACAACTGCGTGAACAGCGGCTGCAGTACGGCGTAAGTCGGCTCACCTGTGAAGTCTTCGAGGAGCGGCGCTTCCACCTGATAAATGCCGAGGATCATCGAGAGGCCGGGGGCGTTCCTAAGCCTGCGTATTCCCACTGCCCGCCGTGGCAGGCGCTGTTCGAGCAGAAGCTCGAGTCGTCGACGCCGCCGGGGTTCGACGTGGTGTGGCAGTTGGCACAGCTCGCGTCGAATTCGGTGCGGTGCTGCGCCAGCCAGGTCGACGTGAGGTGCGATTCTGGTTCGATGCCGGTCGTGAGCGGGATCATCGGTTCGATGTCGCCGGGACGCACAACTTCGGGGATCGAGTGGCACAGGTTGCATTCGAGCCGGATGACCTCGCCCTGTTCGCTGATGTGCTGACCGTCGTGGCAGCGGAAGCAGCCTGCCGAGTCGAGGTGACCGACGTTGTTCGGATGTGTGTCGTACGAAAGTTCCTGTTCCGGGTAGTTGCTCTCGCTATACATCACGTTGAGCGCAGCAATCGCATCCTGTACGAGGGGCGCGCCCGTCTCATAGAACTCCGGGTAGTTGTCGCGGTAGTACTGGTCGAGCGTGGAGAAGGCGAACTGCGCGTCTTCCGTCGAGAAGTATTCGTCGGCGAGCAGGTCTTCGGCCAGCGTGCGAATGAACGGGATGTCGGTCGAGATGTCCCCGGCTTGCAGCGCCGCATTGATCGCGCGGGAGGGCGTTTGCAGCAGGTGCGCGACGCGGTTATGGCAGGTCGTGCACTCGATCTCATGCAGTTCGTATTGCTCAAGATTGCTCGTATCGACGGGCGAGTTGATGTCCTGATACTCAATGACCTCGCCGTCCGCCGTTTCGACGCGCACGTAGGGGATCTCCTGCTGTTCGGGGTCAAGCGCGATGTAGCTGATCGGGTTTTCGACGTGCCAGTGAATGCCGCGCCCCAAACCCTGACGTTCACTGCCGCCGCCCGTGTGCATCAGCAGATAGGTGTCGTAGGGATCGTTGCTGCGGTTTTCTTCGTAGTTGTGGATCACGCGCAGGCTGTCGTCCGAGAACTTCTCGGGCGTATGGCAGACTTCGCAGGTCTCGTTGGCCGGGCGCATCTCCGCCGAGCGGATCGGGTATTCGTAGTTTTCGAGCACCGTGTCGACGATCAGCCGCATGTGGCCGACCTTGCGCGTGAGCTGGATGAGGATGAGGTCGCGCCCGATATGACAGTCGACGCACAGAATACGCGAATGTGGTGATTCGAGATACGTCTGGTATTCGGGCGGCATGGTGTGACAGACGGTCCCGCAGAATTCGGTCGAGTTACTGTACTCCCACGCGGGCGGCGCAGCCAGCAACCCGACGACACCCCCGAGAATCAGGAGAATGGGGAGGAAGATGTGCATGGAGATTCGGTTGCCATCCCGATACAGTATTCGCTTGAGCCATGACATGGTCGAATCCCCTTCGATTTGGTGCGCGACATATAGCTTGCGGAGCCGACAACAGACGTTACCCACTACATTAACCGATTCGCGCGCGAAAGATCATCCCCACGAATGATTAATAATCCATCTGGGGGATGATTGCGCTCGGCGGGGCTTACTTTAGAGTGAAGGTGGACACGTGACTCCAAAGGCAGCACACCATGCGTCGTGCGACTATTCTGTTACTCATCATCCTAGGGACTAGCTGTATTGGCCTCGGGCTGTGGCTGACGACGGCCACGCCGATTGCCGCGCAAGAAGACGAACTGGAAGACGCGGAATACGTCAGTTCGGACACCTGCAGCGACTGTCACCGTAACCTCGTGCGCTCACTCTCCGAGCAGCCGCACGGGCTCGCTTTACAAGACTCTGAACGCGACAAAGACTTGATCCTCGCGGACTTCGATCAAGGCGCAGACCTGCGCATGGTTCAGTTCCCCGGTGAAGATGCGCCGCGTCCGTTTGACGAAGACGACATCGTGTACGTCATCGGCGCGGGCAAGTATGTGCAGCGCTACCTCTACGAAGTGGATCGCCGCGTGTATGCCGTGCTGCCCGCCGAATGGGATGTGGTTGCGGGCGTGTGGCGGCCGTATCTGCTGGCGGAAACGTGGCCCGACCCGGCTTACGACTTCACGACGAACTGCGCGGGCTGTCACGTGACCGGGCTGGATGTCGAGCGCGGGCGCTGGGAAGATGACGGCGTGCTGTGCGAAGCGTGTCACGGCCCCGGCAGCGTGCACGCCGAAGTTGCCGACGACGCGGGCGGTCGCCCGAATGACGAAGAACTTGTGGAAATTCACAACGCGATCATCGTCAGCCCGGATGCGCAGGTGTGCGGGCAGTGTCATGGCCTCGGCAATCAGCCGTTCCCGGTCGACTATCGCCCCGGCGGCGTGCTCGTGCATGAGGATGGTTACGCGCTGGTCAGCGAAGACGACACGACCGCGTTCTATGGAACCGGTCATGCGCGCCTGAGCGGCATGCAGTACAACGAATGGATCGCCTCCGGTCACGCGACCGCCTTCGAGACGATGAGCGCCAGCCCGAACGCGCAGGCTGAGTGCCTGACGTGCCACAGCGGCGATTACCTGTTTACCGAGCGCATTCGCGGCATTTACGACGACGGCGACCTCTCCGGTCCCGTGCCCGACTCGCTCACGCTGGAGACGGCGAGCATGGGCATCACCTGCACGGTGTGTCACAGCCCGCATACCGCCGAAGACGAAGAATTCAACCTGACGAGCGCGCCTTATGAGATGTGTACGAGCTCGTCACCGGAATACGGAATTGGTGAACCCGCTGCATCATCCCGTGGTTGAGATGTTCGAAGGGCAGGCGATCATCGATAGTGTGGCAGGTGTCCCCTCCGCGCACTTCAGCGAGGAAGACGGCCCGCGCTGCGTCACCTGCCACATGACCTCGGTTGAGGCGGGCGGCTTTGCGCTGGCGAACCACACGTGGAAGCCGATCATCCCCGGCGAGGACGACGCGCCGCCGGATAGCTGCTCCGGTTGCCATACCGATCTCAACAGCGCCGACTTGCAGTCGCTGGTCGACGATACGCAGGCCGATGTGCGCAGCCGTCTGTCGATTGCGTTTGCGCGCGTCGCCAGCATCGCGCCGCCTGCCGTGGGCAGCGACGCCGAAGCATTATATCAGCGGGCGGTCGCCGCGCTGACGTTTGTGCAGGGCGATGGCAGTATGGGCGTGCATAACTACGCCTACGCCGATGCGCTGCTCGATCAGGCGTCGGTCATGCTGACGGAACTGAGCGTCCCCGGCGCCACCCTCGAACCGACCGAAGCGCCCGCGCCCACCGCGACGCCCTCCGTTGACCGCGCCGCCGCGGTGGCCGTCGAACGCAGTGTGACGAGCGGTTTCCGCCCGATGACGGTCATTCTCATCGGCTTGGTCGCTTTCATCTTACTCGCCGGAACGTTCGTGTTCGTCCGTCAAGCCCGGCGTCAATCACAGGAGACGCTGCGATGACGATCAAGGTCAAAGTTTTGCTCATCCTCGGCTTCTGGTTGATCGCCGGTGGGCTGGGACTGCTGCACTTCGGCGCGCAGGTCGCGGTCGCGCAAGAGGCGACGCCCGAAGTGACCGAAGTGCCGGTCGTCCTTGAGGCGACCGCCGAAGCCGCGGCGGAAATCAGCGCCGAAGCGACGGCAGAAGCGCCCGTGGACGAAGCGTCGGATGCTTACTGTCTGCTGTGCCACAGCAAACCGGATCAGGTGTGGACGCTGCCGAGCGGCGAAACGCTCTCAGTGACCATCGACCCGGCGGTGCTGCATGCGTCGGTGCACGGCGCCTCCAGCTCGGAAGGGGCGTTGGCCTGCAATGACTGTCACCCGAGTTTCCGCTATCCGCACGAGCCGAGCACCATCCGCACGGTGCGTGATTTCCAGTTAGAACGCTATGCGGTGTGCCGTAACTGCCACGAAGAGCAGTACACCCGCGCGCAGGACAGCGTGCACGGCGAATATATCCGCGCGAATCGCGTCGAAGCGGCGGTGTGCGTCGACTGCCACGGGGGTCACGATGTGCAGCCGCCGGACGAGCCGCGCCAGCGCATTTCACTGACCTGTGGGCGCTGCCACGGCGTGATCTTCGAGGAGTACAGCCAGAGCGTGCATGGTCAGGCGCTGCTGGGCGAAGATAATCCGGATGTGCCCACCTGCATCGACTGTCACGGCGTGCACGATATCGCCAACCCGACGACGGCGCTGTTCCGTACGCGCTCACCGGAATTATGCGCGCAGTGTCACGCCGACGCCTCGATCATGGATCAGTACGACATCAACACCAACGTCTTTGACAGCTACCTGACCGATTTCCACGGTTCGACGGTCGCGCTGTTCGAACAGGAGACCGAAGGCGCGGTCACCAATAAAGCGGTGTGCTACGACTGCCACGGCGTGCATAACATCCAGCCGATTGGTGATGGCACCGCCATCCGCGAGACGCTGGTCACGACCTGCCGCACTTGTCACCCCGACGCCAGCGCCGATTTCTCGAACGCGTGGCTCGGCCACTATCCGGCGACGCCGGAGCATCAGCCCGCGCTGTATACGGCGGATATCGCCTACGATGTCGCACTGCCCATCGCCGCGATCATCCCGCTGCTGCTGCTCGCCACTGAAGTTGTCCGCCGCCTGCGCTCAAGGGGGGAAGTAGACGATGTCCGTCGAGACTAAACTGTCATCATCCCCGGTACTGCCCCGGCTGGAAACGCTGGTGTTCGTCGTCGCCCTGATCGGGCTGATCGTGACTGGTTTGCCGCAGAAATTCGCGGGCGACCTGTGGTCACACTATGCGTTCGTCCTGATGGGCGGCATTGAAAGTACGCGCATTCTGCACCGCTTCTTCGCGCTGCTGCTCATCGCCGCGGCGCTCTATCACATCGCCGCGTTTCTGTACCGTCGCTTCGTGTTGAGCGCCCAGCGCGTCGATGTCGGCGGCAACGTGCTGAGCGCGGCAGTCCGGCAAATGGCGCGCAACTTTGGCGGCGGCGCGGCGGATTATCGCTTCGCTCTGCGCCTCGAATACTGGGTGCTCCTCATCAGTGCCGCGCTGATGATTGTGACCGGTTTGGTGTTGTGGAAGCCGGTCGCCGTGACGGGCGTGCTGCCTGCCGAGACCATTCCGCTGTTTCGCAGCCTGCATAGCGATCACGCGCTGCTGCTGGTTGTGTTTCTGGTGTTGTGGCGCAGCGGCATTGTGCTGCTGTGGCGTCCCGGTCGTATCCCCGCGCCGACACCGACTGCCAGCGCTGACCAGATTGCCAGCCGCCGCCGGGTGTTTCTCCCGGTCGCGCTGATCCTGATCGGCGTAGTGGTCGTGGCGCTGTACAGTTTCCTCACCTCGGCGCAGACGGCCATCAGCACGACGATCCCGCGCGAAGCGGTGATTTACGCGCCGCAAGCCATGCCTGAAAGCGGCGATCCGGATGTCGGGGCGGCGCTGTGGAGCACGCTGCGCTGTGCGTTCTGTCACGGCGCAGAAGCGCAGGGAGGGGCGGACGGTCAGCCTATGCTGCGCGGCACGGACATCACGCTGATCGATTTCTACGAGCAAGTGCGGGGCGGTCGCGGCGAGATGCCCGCCTTCAGCGCGGAAGACCTGCCGGATGCCTATGTGCTGCACTTGTACACGTGGTTGACGCAGCCGGGCGAATAGCCGGAATTTGCACAACATTTGCAGGGACGAGGCCAAGCCTCGTCCTTTGATCCCCGGCTAGCTCGGGGTGTTTTTGTAATTCGTGAACCTCTAGCCTCACCCCAAGAACCTGACGGTTCTTTGCCCCTCTCCCTTGGGAGAGGGGCGGTTGAGCGGAGCGAAACGGGGTGAGGCTGAGCTTGAAATCTGTAGAAGTTTGTTGGCGAATAGGCTCTAAATGCCCTTACGCCTGCTCGACAATCGCCTTGATCCACGGGAGGTGGTCGCGATAGTGATAAATCGTGTCCCAGTGCAGCCATTCGAGCAGCTGACGCTCGTCGATCGAATCGGATTGGTAATGACGGTAGGGGAGTAGGAGTTCGACTTCGGTCATACCATAGAGCTTCTGCATCAGGCGCTCATGATTTTGCCGGAAGGTTTGCAGCACGTCGACGAGCGGCATGGCCTGATACCGCTGCTGCATGACCGCATTGATCGCGTCATCCCCTTGCTGCCAAGTTTCCGGATCAATCGCCAGTGTTTCGCGCTTGAGCTTGCCATCGAGCAGTTCCAGCGCTGAACGCTCCCACTGCATCAAGTGCACGATATGGTCTTTCGCCGTCCAGCCGGCGGTATCGGTTGGTTGGGTCAACTGCTGTTCGGTCAGCGACGCTAGAGCGTGTTATGAACTTTAGGATAAACTGGGCGGATGAACAGGAAACCATATCCCAGTGATGTAACGGACGAAGAATGGGCGTTCGTGGCGCCGTATCTGACGCTGATGCGGGAAGAAGCGCCCCAACGTGACTATGCCTTGCGCGAGGTGTTCAATGGCTTGCGCTGGATCATTCGGACGGGAGCGCAGTGGCGGATGCTGCCTAACGACCTGCCGCCGTGGGCAACGGTGTACCAGCAGGCGCAGCGCTGGCTGAAAGCGGGGTGTTCGCGACGCTGGTGCATGACCTGCGGGCCTTGCTGCGGCTGGCGCAGGGCGTAATGAACAGCCCTCGGCAGCGATCTTCGACAGCCGGACGCTGCAATCGACGCCCGAAAGTGGCGGACGTGCAGGCTACGACGGTGCGAAACGACGCAAAGGGAGCAAGGTGCACGCCGCGGTGGATACGTTGGGGCAGTTGCTGGCCTTGCACGTGACGTCCGCCAACGAACAGGACCGCGACCAGGTGGCGCAGTTGGCGCAGGACGTTCAAGCGGTGACCGGACAGCAGGTCGAGGTGGTCTTTGTTGACCAGGGCTACACCGGTGACATTGCCGAGCAAGCGGCCGCTGACCACAACCTCCGCTTAGTGGTCGTCAAGTTACCTGAAGCCAAAAAGGGGTTCGTCTTGCTGCCGCGGCGGTGGGTCGTTGAACGCTCTTTCGGCTGGGCTGCCCGCTTTCGCCGTCTGGCTCGCGACTACGAACGCTTGCCTGAGACGCTCAAAGGCTTGCACTTTCTCGCCTTTGCCACGCTCATGCTCACCAAGTTTATTCATGCCATGGCTTTCGTTCTATAGTTCATAACAGCCTCTAGATAGGTGTCGAGTTCGTGCCAGCTCACTTCTAGCTGCCGCAGCAAACTCGCGCGCGACTTGGCCTGACTGAGATCGCTCATAGGACACTCCTTTCGGGGAGGCAAAACACCACTTCTATTTTAGTACAAATGTGCGATTTTGGAGTGGGCTGCATTGCGATAAGTGGGGTAAAAGAGAAGAGGTCGGGCAGTGCTGCCCAACCTCTCTCTAAACGGGGGATTACGGATCCTCTACGAGTTACTCAGCCGGAGCAACATACGGCGGACGGGTGTAGGAGGACACGTCGCCACCGACCGCTTCGATGCTGTCGTACAGAACCTGGAGGATGTAATCGGGGTTATGCGCGAACGCACCGGGATCCTTCTGCACGTACTGGTAGTTGTACGCAGCGCGCAGCAGGTTAGGCGTCCACGTTGCATAGCGATTGTCACCGTTGACTTCTTCCGGATCCGCCACGCCGTTGCCGTTCGTGTCGATGAAGAAGTACGGGTGTGAGTGCGAGTCGTAAGCAATGCTGGTGCCGACCGTGTCCGTCGCATAGCTCTGGAGCGCCACGAGCAGGGCATCTTCCAACGCCATGATTTCGTCACGGATCGGTTCTTCAGCGTCGCCGTCGCCGTCATAGTCGACGAGTTCGACATCTTCGGTCGCGCGGATGAACAGCACGTCTTCTTGTTCTTCGACGTCGTGGCAGTCTTCGCAGACATTCACCTGGATCGAGAATTCGTGCACGTCGTGGCAGTCCGAGCAGACCTGCGGAGCATCTTCGTCACCACCGTGGAAGTTGCGACCGTTGTATTCCTTGCCTTCGTACTGGTACGCGCCCTGCGCTTCACCGCCGAACAGCGAGGCACCCGCCGCGAAGTAGTGGACATTACGGAAGGTCAGGCGTTCTGAGACTTCGTCGTCGCCCACGCCCGCCGTCGAGATCACACGGTTGACGCTGACAGTCGATTCACGACCCTGATGGCAGGCCAAGCACAGATTGGCCTCTTCGCCTTCGCCGAAGCTGAGGCGGGCGCCGCTGGGGAACGTGACTTCGTCGAGCGTCATGACGGTGAACTCGCTGAGCGAGTCATGGCAGGTCGTGCACATCAGCGAATTGGCAATCGGATTAGCGACGTTCGAGCCATTGTGGATCCATTCCGGCAGGCCGGTGGCGCTGTGGCAGCGCGCGCAGGTCGCGGGAACTTCGCCTTCGGCATCCCAGTGACGGAACGCTTCGGCGGTCACATCAAAGTGGCCAGGGTCGCTGCGCTGCGCGAATTCCATGTCGACCGGGTCGCTGATCTGGCCGTTGAGGGCCGTGATCGAGTCGAACAGGATCTGGATGGTGTACAGCGGGTTGTGCGCGAACGCACCGGGATCCTTCAGCGAGACCTGGTAGTTATAGGCCGCAGTCAACAGGTTGCCCGTGAACGACACATACTTGTTGTCGCCGTTGACTTCGTCTTCGTCCGCTTCGCCGTTGCCGTTGGTGTCGTTGAAGAAATACGGGTGGCTGTGCGAGTCATAAACGATGCCCACGCCCGCGATTTCGGTCGCGTACGCCTGAATGGCTTCGTACAGCAGTTCCTGCAAGCCCTGGATTTCTTCCGCGATACCTTCGTTGATGTCTTCGTCGCCGTCATAGTCGTTGAGCGAGCCGTTCATACGGATGAACTGCAGGTCTTCGACGGTTTCGGCATCTTCGTGGCAGTCCTGGCACAGCGTCAGATTGATTTCCAACGTGTGCGGGTTGTGGCATTCAATGCAAGTGTCAGCTTCTTCGACATGATGATTCTGCATCATGTAGACCTGACCCTCATACTGATAGCCGCCCTGCGCGACCGAGCCGTACAGCGTGGCGGCCGCCGCGTAGTAGTGAATATTGATGAAGCCCAGTTCCGGGTTGACCGTGTCCATGTCTTCCGCGAGACCGAGATCCGTCAGCTTCGCGTTGACCGAAACGGTCGAAGCGCGACCCTGATGGCACTGCATGCAGCGAGCAGCATCGCCCGCGCCGGTCACTTCTGCGCCCGACGGGAAAACGACCGAGTCGAGCGTCATAGTGACGCTGTTATGGCAGGCATCGCAGGTGACCGTCGTGCCGAGGGCGGCCGGCGCGTCAACCACGCCAAATTCCGTCCCATCAGCGCCGAGGAAATCCTGATAGCCTGGAGTCGAATGGCACTTAGCGCAGCTCTCCGGGATTGCCCCTTCACTATCCCAGTGAACAAACGCCTCTGCCGTCGCGTCCGCATGTGCGGACGATGCCCACGCGTCGTAGAATTCCGCGAGGAACGGCGGATCTTCCGGCGCATCTTGGGCGAGTGCACGTGACTGGTTGAGAACCATAAAGCCTACTGCCAGAAGCAGTACGCCAATCACGGCGAGAAAACGTGATGCCTTCATAAAAAACTCCCTCTTTAAAGCTGCTGCGGTGTTCATGCATCGCAAATAAGCAGACGAGCTCTGCATTTGAGAGTAACAGACTAGCGTTCTCCCGTATTCATCCCACGATATGAATTTGACTCATCCTCTGGGATGAACTTTGCGAAGCGCCTCAAGGTTCGGTCAGTTTGAGGGGGAAATTGACGGAGATTTTGGTGAGTGAATAGGGCGGCAGCTATGTAGAAGAGCGTGAAGTCGTTTTAGAAGCAGCGGACGCGATAATGCAGTTTAACTTATGAAGGCGGAGTACCGACCCCACCCCCGGCCCCTCCCCGAATTCGGGGAGGGGCGCCAGCAAAAGCGTCTTTTCTCCCCTCTCGTCGCTTGCGTGGGAGAGGGGTTGGGGGTGAGGGGTAATCCGTATCGTTTTCTTATACTGCATAATTGCGTCCCTACACAAACACCGCTTCACGTAGGGACGCGATAAATCGCGTCCGGAAAACTCAAACACCGACCTGTAGACCTACTTCACGCTGTTCTATGCATTGACTGGCTTACTTCGCTTCTTCCGAACGGTCGGTGGCGGGCGGCGGCGTGGCGGAGAGCGCCGAAATTTCCGCGCGCCATTCCGGCGTCATCGGCACATCGAGCGCCGCCAGCGACGATTCCAACTGAGCGACGCTGCGCGCGCCGACAATCGCCGCGGTCACCGCCGGGTTCGACATCACCCACGCGACGGCCAGCGTCGCCGGGGTATACCCCTTGTCCGCCGCGTACTGCGTGAACGCCTCGGCAACTTGATAGTTATAGGCATCGCCATAGCGGATGGAGTACATCTTGTTCTGCACAAGGCGACCGTCTTCGGCCTTCTGGGTGGTCGTGTACTTGCCCGTGAGCAGGCCGCCGCCGAGCGGGCTGTAGGGGATGACGCCCAAGCCTTCGGCCTGCGCCAGTGGGAGAATCTCGACTTCCGCCTGTCGTTTGACGAGGCTGTACATCGGCTGCAAGACCTCGGCGCGCGCCAGCCCCTGATACGCCGCGACGCCGAGCGCCTTCATGATCTGCCACGCCGCCCAGTTGCTGATCGCCGGATACAGAATCTTGCCCTGCTGCACGAGATCATCCAGTGTGCGGACGACAGCGTCGATGGGCGTGTCGGGGTCGAAGCGGTGGATGAAGTACACGTCGATGCGGTCGGTGTTGAGCCGTTTGAGGCTCTTTTCGACCTGTAGTTGGAGATGCCGCCGCGATGAGCCTTGGTCGTTGACGCCGTCGCTTTGCGGGAAGCCGGACTTGGACGTGATCACCACCTCGTCGCGGCAGTCGGCGATGAGTTTCCCGAGGATAATCTCGGAGCGCCCGCCCGCGTAGCCGTTCGCGCAGTCAAAGAAGTTGATGCCGACTTCCCGGCAGCGGGCGAACATCTTGGCGGATTCGGCCTCGTCCGCGCTGTCGCCGAACGTCATGGTGCCCATACAGCGGCGACACGCGCACGCCGGTGCGCCCTAACAGACGATAGTTCATGCTGATAACTCCTGTGCGGTTGATGCGCTTCGACTATAGCGCGGACAAGGGAACAAAGCGATGCTTCACTAGTGGGGTATCGCGGAACACGATTTGGACTACAATGATTCTTGCCAGATATAAATTAGGAGAAGCTGTTATGCGTCGTTTCTGGACACGGTTCGCCGTGCTGGCATTGACTCGTGCTCATGCAGTCATTTATGACGGTCAGCGCCGAAGGGAATCAGTATCGGCGCTGGGTGGCCGACAAAACCTATAGCTGTACGACCGGAGCGGGTGTGGTTTATGCGAACCTGAATAATCAGAACGTCGAATTCAACAACCTGCCAGCCGGTGCGCAGTTCACGATCAATTACATCGAGAATGGTGCGCTCACGACCGATGGGCCGTATCCGGTCGAACAGACGAGCGGCACGAGAGCGTATGGCGCATTTGCTAATCCCTTTCCCGCCTACCCGTTCACGTTTGAGTTTCGCCTCGATACCATCATTGATGGGCTAGTGGTCTATTCAAGCAGCATAACGATTAGCTGTTCTGGCGATACGGCGAGTACGCCCGTGACGCCCGTCAACGTGGATACCGGTTTTGCGTACCGCCGCTGGCTGAACAACAAGACCTATAGCTGTACGACCGGGGCGGGCGTCGTCTACGCAAATCTCAGTAATCAGGATGTGGAGTTCAATAACCTGCCGGTTGGAGCCGAATTCACGCTCAACTACATCGATAATGGTGTGGTCACGACCAATGGACCGTTTCCC
Organism: Candidatus Flexifilum breve; assembly: GCF_016713355.1. Classification (NCBI taxonomy): domain Bacteria; kingdom Bacillati; phylum Chloroflexota; class Anaerolineae; order Aggregatilineales; family Candidatus Flexifilaceae; genus Candidatus Flexifilum; species Candidatus Flexifilum breve. The sequence continues at coordinate 381,034 of NZ_JADJPI010000010.1, read as the reverse complement.
GTGGAGCAGGCCAACGGGACCCAAGTCTATGGGGCATTTGCACAGCCTTTCCCCAGCTATCCCTTCACGTTTGAGTTCCGGATCGATACGTTGATCAACGGCGTGGTGGTCTACACAAGTAGCCTGACCATCAATTGTTCCGGCGATACGGCGAGTACGCCCATCACACCCGTCAATGGGCCACCATTTGTGCCCGGATCAAGCTCGGCATCCGCGCCCACCTGTTTGATTACCCTTCCAGCCAACGCCGTGCAGGGGCGCGTCTTAACGACCACGACCGCGTTGTACAGTCCCGATCCCGCCACAACGACGAACATTGTGCTGGAAGCGGGTAAAGCGTGGTGGGTGATCGGCGCTCAGGATGGTTACTATCGCCTGTGGATTGCCTGTAATGCAAATGCGCTCTGGGTTCCAGCGGAAGCGCTGGGGCCTAATTACGACATGGGTGGCGCGCCGCTGCCCGCGGCAGGTTAACTCTCGGAGCACTGCGCCGGGCAGGCTGACTCCTTGCCCGGTGCTAGCTATCCAGTGGCAGCGTGATCGTGAAGGTCGTCCCACGGTTGAGCTTGCTTTCACACGTGATGTAGCCGCCGTGCGTCACGATCACCTGCTTGACGATGGCCAAGCCCAGACCCGTACCGCCGATGCTGCCAACGTTGCTGGCGCGGTGGAAGCCGTCGAAGATGCGTTTCTGATCTGCCTCGGGAATGCCAATGCCGCTGTCGCTCACGCGCAGTACAAAAGGCGCTCTTCTCAGTGCTGAGCGTCGTGGTGATGCTGCCGCCCGCCGGAGAATACTTGACCGCGTTGGCCAGCAGATTGGTCAGCGCGCGCCGCAGCAGCGCCGGGTCGACCGGGTAGCGGAACTCCTCAATACGTGTCTCAAAGCGCAGGTTGTGCCGTTCGCTGATCGACGCTGCAACGTCTTCGAAGAGCGTGCGGCAGAAGCCGACGAGTTCGACCTGTTCCGGGCTGAAAATGCTCGACAGGTGTTCGATTTTGCCAATCATCAGCACATCATCGACCAGTTGGTTGATGTTCGCCGATTGGCGCTGTGCTGCGCTCAGTTTTTCGCGAATTTGGTCTAGGCTGAAGGTCTCCGTGTACTTCTCGATGAGCGAGAGGCTCATTTGCAGTGAGGTGAGCGGATTGCGGAAATCGTGCACCAGCATCGACACAAAGCGCGATTTGAGTTCGCGCAGTTCGCGCTCATGCTGCACTTGGCGCGCAAGCTCCTCAGCCTTCTTCTGCTCGGTCACGTCGATGAACGTGAACATCAGGTTGAGCAGCTTACCCGTCGGGTCGATCACCTGATTTGCGGCATACTGCAGCACCATTTTCCGTCCCGCGCGCGCGGTGGAATGGGCTCACCTTTAATGCTGCGCTGCAGGGTGAGATGCGCGAGTAAACGTTCGGTTTCAGCCGGCGCGCGCAGCAGGTCGCGCAGGCGCGTACCGATGACGCTCAGATCCGGGTCAAGCGACCAGAGATCCAGCACCGCCCGATTGATGAAGGTGATCACGCCGCCGATATCGGTCATCACCACCGCGTTGATTGACGTGTCGACGGCGTGCCCCAGCACGATCAACTGCCGTTCGGCGGCGCGCTGCGCCAGGCGGAGATTTTGCGTGTGCAGCGCATGGCGCACGGCTTCGCCCAGGCGACTGAGGCGATCTTTGAGCAAATAATCGGCGGCGCCCTGCTTCATGCAGAAGACCGCTGCTTCTTCGCTGATGCTGCCCGTCACGACGATGAAAGGGATATCGCGCCCGGTCTTTTGCAGCAGGGAGAGCGCATCCGGCGCGGTGAAGCGCGGGAGGGTGTAGTCCGCGAGAATGATGTCTGGGTTGAATTCAAGCTGCTCGAGAAACGCTTCTGGGTTTCGACGCGCACCCAGCGGACTTCGTAACCGTCCGCTTCTAGCTCAAGGACCATGATCTCGGCATCGTCCCGCCGATCTTCAAGGATGAGCACGTGTATGGGTTCTGGCATTAATCAACCTCAATGAGCGCCATAATCGAGTACGATGGTGAGTCTTTGCCAGCCAAAGCCTGAGGCGGGGTGCCGCCGCTTTAGGGTTCCGCACAGCCGTTCAGCGTAGCCGCCGACCCGATGGTGAAATAAAAGGTCGCGCCTGCACCGATTTGACCCTCCGCCCACACCTGCCCGCCATGCCGCGTGATGATGCGTTTAACGATGGCAAGGCCAATGCCTGTACCGTCAAACTCCGCGTCACTGTGCAGGCGTTGAAAGATCACAAAGAGTTTATGCGCGTAGTCCGGGTCAAACCCCGCGCCGTTATCTTTGACATAGTAGGCCGTCTGGTCGCCTTTGATTATATAGCCGATTTCCAGAGTTGGGTTTGTCACTTTGGAAGAATACTTGATCGCATTGGTGATCAGGTTGATCCACACCTGCTGCAGCAGCGACTCATCGGCACAGCCGAGCGGCAGGGGCTGCACCGTGAACTGTATGTGTGTCACGTCGCTGTGCGCCCGCAGATCATTGAGCACGAACTCGACCAGCACGTTCATGTCGATGGTGGTGCGCCGCATAGGCTGGCGGCTGGTGCGTGAAAGCTGCAGCAGGTCTTCGACGAGCACATTCATCCGCTGTACGTTGGCCTGAATGCGCTCAAAGTAGTGCCGGGCTTTGTCGGGGAGGTCAGCGGCGTGCTGGTCTTCAATCGCGCGCGTGAACGTTTCAACCGCCCGCAGCGGCGCGCGCAGATCGTGCGACACCGAATAGGTGAAGGCTTCGAGATCGGCGTTGAGCGTTTCCAACTGGGCGGTGCGCTGGCTCACCCGAGTTTCGAGGTCTTCGTTCAACTGCTGCAGTTCGGTGGCCGCGCGTTTGCGCTCGGTGATATCCTGCGCCGCCCGTAGAACCGGACGACGCGCGTCCGGTCTTGATTCCAGATCGGTAGTCGACGAATGTACAGCCAGCGTTTTTCGCCGTTTTTCGAGATGATTTCATATTCGCTGGAGATGGTTTGCCCGCGCAGCACCGCCTGAATTTCACTTTGGGCACGCACTTGATCGGCGGGCTGGTAGAGCGAATACGGATTAGTAATCCGCGCCAAATCATCGCGATCATAGCCCGTCAGCGTTTGCAGTGACGCCCCGGTCGCCCACTCTCGCTGAATATTGCCCTGTTTGTCGACGGTGTAGCCAAAAGCGTAGTCGGAGATGAGCTGCGAGATGGCCCGGTAGCGCTCCTCACTGAGGCGGATTTCGGCGGCTGCTGTTCAGCGCTGCGTCGCGCCGTATCCATGATGAGGCGTCCGACCACGAGTCCGGTCACGCACAAGGCATTCACCAAGATGCCATCGGGCGCGAGCATGCCTTGCACATCTACGCGCAGTAACAGGATTACCCAGACCATGATGGTCGAACCGATGATTGAGCGGATGCCGCCCAGCACCAGGGCGATGATCGGCGGAAACAAGACCGCCTGCGCAATCGGGCGCACGACCATCTCGGGGGGGAGGGCGACGCCGATGAACAGGGTAGAAGCCACAATGAACACCGGGCGGATGAACTCCAGCCGCCGCCAGTAGAGCACTGTCAACCCGGTGACAGAGACCGTCGACAGCTTGAGCAGGTCGGCAGGGAGGGGGAAATCACTGCGAAACAGCGTGTAGGCCAGCATCAAGGCGAGGAGGGCGCTGCTGGCGACCATCATCGCGAGGGAGGCTTGTCGTTGGGTGAGTTGGGGCGTCATGGAGCCTCCTCGCGGTCGATTGGCCGCGCTGCCCACCCGGTGGACGCGGCACCGGGGAGGAGTAGGTGAGCGAGCGGGTCGGCATGGGCACAGCGGTAGGTTCCTCAGATCAAGGGCGGTGCTATATTTGCGGCAGGATGATCTCCGAACGTGCTGCCCTGTCCCTGCATGCTTTCCAGAATGATGCGTCCATGATGCGCTTCGACGATGGTTTTGGCGATCGGCAGCCCCAGACCTGTGCGGCGATCCGTGCGCGCCTCATCCGCCCGGTAGAGCGGTTTGAACACTTTATCGATGGCCAGACTGCTGATGCCCATGCCGCTGTCCTGCACGCGGATGCCGATTTCTTCCGGATAGCGGATCGCGCTCACGCAGATGCGCCCACCCGGCGTGTACTGAATCGCGTTCTTGGAGCAGCTCGCTGAGTGCGCGGCGGATCTGCTGGCTGTCCACGCGGATGATGGTTGTCTGGTCGAGCTCACCTCGGAGCTGGAGCGTCTTGTCAGCGCGCTCGCGTGTTCGTCGATCACGTCCTGAATCAGCGGGCGCAGGTCGACTAGGCTGTAGTTCAGCACCAGTTCGCGTTCCAGCGCGACAAATTCGAGGATGTCGTCCAGCATCTGGCTGATGAGGCGCACCTGCTGCTGAATGCGGCTGGATTGAGCCGACCGTTTTTCGCCATCGTCGAGCCGCTGGAGCAGGAAACTGCTGGTGTTGATGACGGCGAGCGGCGTTTTGAAGTCATGCCCGACTTTGGCAATGAATTCGCGCAGCATGCCCGTACGCGCCTGTTCCAGACGCACGGCAAATGCTTGATCGCGCGCGCGGCGGACGCATCAGATGCCCGACGGTGATGCCGTACATGCGCAGCAGTTCCGGTTCGTAATTCTTCATGGGCTGTTTGCGCAGCAGGTTGTCGACGGTCAGAATGCCGATGAGTTCGGCCCCGTGCTGCATGGGCGCGGCCAGATGCCAGCCATACTCCACGACTTCCGAGCGGTCATTGAAGAGCGGGACTTCCTCATAGCGCGCGACGACTTCGGTGCGACCCGCCAGAAAGTCGGTGACGAACGTGTCCGTAAACGGCGAGCGCTGATTATGCTCCGGGCGGATGTGCCAGTTTCGTCAACCCCGCGTAGGGGCCGACCATCTCCCCGTTTTCGACATTACAGAACCACATGCCCATACAGTCAAACCCCCACCTTTCGACTCCCACCTTCATGGTTTGATAGCACAGCGCGTCCTCCGCGTCGATGCCCCTGAGTTCCATGGTCAGTTCGTTGAGCGCCTTAAGCCGCTGCTCAAACTGAAAACCCGCGTCTTCGCGCCGCTGGAGTTCCCGCCACAGGCGGCTGACCGTCGAGCGATCCTCGATGCGGTAGTAGAGTACGCGGTCTTCATTCTTATAGAGCAGCCGGCGGTGCACTTCGACCGGAATCAAGTGACCGCTGCGCTGCCGGTAGCTGCACATATAGACGTGTTCGACGACGGAGTTTTCGACGTACGTGCGCGGCGGATCGGCCATGCCGATTGGCACTTCCAGATCTTCCAGAGGCAGTCCTACCAGTTGATCGCGGGTGTACCCGGTCATGCTGAGCGCATACAGGTTGCTGTCGATGATCCGGTGGGTGTCAGGATTAACATACAGGACGGCATGTCCGCCGAAGCGGGAAATATCGTGTCCCTGGGCGGCATAGTCGATGAGTTGTTCCAGCCGCTTGTATTCGGCCGCCAACGAACTGGAAGGGGACAGGGGCTCGGATGCCTGAGTCATAGTGCCGCGTTTGGCCTATCAGCAAGTACATTCTAACGCTGCAATAGTATCACGGAAATTCTTCGCCTGCTGGCATTTTCACGAATTATATGGATTACAGCAAAAGTTGTTTTCGCGGGGATAACACCAATGGGGCAAGGCGACTGTCAGCGGGCGGGTGAAGGTGACGGGCTGGCGCGTGCGGGCGACGATGTCGCCGAGCCCCTGCCGTACGCGCTCGCTCAGTTCGATGATGCGCGCGTCTTTTTGGTCGGCGCCGCAGTGCCCACACTGAAAGTGCCGCCCATCCACGCTGATCGACAGGCGCTGCCCGGCAGGCGTGGCCAGAGAAAGTCGCGGACGACGGCGCGCACCGCGGCGTCAGGCCGAGTTTGAAGCGCTGGTCGGCGGAGAGGCGGATTTCCAGACCACACGCGGAGAGCGGATTGCCGACGCGCTGTGGACGTAGACCGCTTTCCTGCAGCGGTAGCAGTGGGTGTAGAAGACGACGATCTCGCAGTCCGGCACGGTGTGAGCGTGCGCATGGTCGCACCAGCGCACCTGTCCAGTGAGCAGGTCGCCGACGAACGCGCCGAGCGCGTAAATCTCAGTCGCGCGCAGATCCGCCCAACTGGCGGCGGATTCAGTATTCCGGCTCTCGTCGGCGTCCACGCTGAGCGCGAAGGCCGGGAGCGCCCCGTTCGGTTGGTAGTCGGGCGGCAGTGTGCGGAAAACCCAGCGGTCACGCACGCCGTCGCCTGATAGCGGGCGTGGCGGCGGTCCGTTCTCGGCGAGCGTTTGCGCGCTCCGCACCTCGAAGGCGCGGCGGTCGCCCTCTTTCTCCCGCGTAGAACATCGGCGCGCCAATCGCCATAGGGATATTCCAGCGTGACCGCGTAGCCGCTGTGCCTGACACGCCCACGCGATCCGGCTTTCGCCCGTAAATGTTCGATGGTTTCGCGCTTGGCCGGGTTTCCGCACACGGTCGCGTTGGGCGGGTGCGCGAAATTACGCAGCCCGCGCGGACTCGTGCGGGAGATACGCGCCGCCCTCGCAGCAGGGCAGCGTGAGCCGCTCCGCACCCGACTGAACGGCGGCTTGCAGGCGCTGCCCAGTCAGCATCGGCGAGAAACGGCGCCAGCACAAGCGCCTGTGGTGGCGCGGCGCGCGGTCAGCGGCATGACGTTAGCGCCACCAGCGTCCCGGCGCATAGCCGAGCATCTGCCGTGCTTTGTCCACACCGAGCAGCGTATCGTGGTCACCCGTGCCCGGTTTGAGCGGTACGCCGGGGAAGACTTCCGCCAGGAGATCGGCATTGGTGCGCAGCATACACGTATCTGCCGAGGCGATGATGAACGCGTGACTCCCCGATAGATCGCTTTCGAGACCGAGGCGGCTGCTCTGCGCCACGTCGCGGGCATCAACATAGCTCCACAGATTCCATTTGCGCACACGCGCGTCATGCTGCCACGACTGGAAGCGGTCGTAGTCGTGCGGTTCCACCGATGTTGGAGAAGCGCAGGCCAATGATCGGAATGCTGCTCCAGCGGTTGAAGTGCCGCGCCATCTCTTCTCCGACAACTTTGGAGACCGAATAGGACGACTGCGGGTAGAGCGGGTGCTCTTCGTCGATTGGCGCATAGTGCGGCACAGGATCATCAAACGGGGAGGCCGAGCGTGGTCTCACTGGACGCCCACACAATGCGCTGATGCTGATGCAGCGCCGCCGCCGAAAAGACGTTGTAGGTGCTCAAGGTGTTGATGGAGAAGGTCTGCTGGTCGCTGATGAGGCCGGGCGCGGGGATCGCCGCCAGATGCACAACTGCATCCGCGCCGCGCAGCGCCTCGACGGCCTGCCCATAATCGGTCAGGTCAACGCGCAGGAACGGCACGATCCGCGTTGCGGGCGGATTGATATCCACGTTCACGACGTCGTAGCCGTGATCCAGTAAATCCCGCGACGACGGCGCGCCCGGCTTTACCGCCACCCGTCACCACGATTTTGCGAATAGTCGAAGAAGCACTCATAATTCTGCCCTGTGTGAACGTTCGAAGAAGGTCGGTAGGTCGGTAAAAAGCTCGTCTTTGGCCTACTATGGTATGCCGCTTTGGTCGAAATTACGATTCTCGCACTTGCCCTCCACGCCACCCCTTGCTCTCCAGCCTCCTCCAAATCGCCCGAGCCGGTCACCGGACTGCTGGCCGTTCGCAGGTCGGCGCCGTGCGCTGACAAAATGTCCGCTATCCGTATTCCGCGCGGCTAAGGTATCATGGGTAGTAATGAGAGCTGACATTTATCACGGAGGGAAAGCATGCGCGTCGTCGTCATTGGAGCCACCGGGCATGTAGGCACTTATTTGATTCCCCGGCTGGTCGAGGCTGGCCATGAAGTGATCGCCTTGAGCCGCGGGCAGCGCGGGCCGTATCAACCGCATGCCGCGTGGCAGCGCGTCCAGCAAATCAGCATTGATCGCGAGGCGGAAGAAGCGGCGGGCACGTTCGGGGCGCGCATCCGCGATTTGCAGGCGGATGTGGTGATCGACATGATCTGCTTCACACTGGCGAGCGCGCAGCATCTGGTCGAAGCGCTGCGTGGGCAGGTGCAGCAGTTCCTGCACTGCGGCACGATTTGGGCACATGGTCACAGCACGGTGGTGCCCGCCGTCGAGGAACAGCCGCGCCAACCCTTCGGCGAGTATGGCATCCAGAAAGCGGCCATCGAAGCGTATCTGCTCAACGAAGCGCGGCGCAATGGGTTTCCGGCGGCGGTGCTCATGCCGGGGCACATCGTCGGGCCGGGGTGGGCGCCGCTGAATCCGGCGGGTCACTTCAACCCGGAAGTCTTCGCGGTGCTGGCGCGCGGCGAAGCGTTATGCCTGCCCAACCTCGGTCTGGAGACGGTGCATCATGTGCACGCCGATGATGTCGCGCAGTCGTTCATGCAGGCCATGGCGAACTGGAGTACCGCGTGCGGCGAGAATTTCCACGTCGTCTCCCCGGCGGCGATCAGCCTGCGTGGTTATGCCGAAGCGGTGGCGTCCTGGTTCGGTCAGCCCGCGCGGCTGACGTATCTCGGGTGGGAACAGTGGCGCACGACCGTCCCCGAAGAGGAAGCCCTCGCTACCTGGGATCATATCGCGCACAGCCCGAATGCGAGCATCGCGAAAGCGCAGCGTTTGATCGGCTACCGTCCGCGGTATACATCGCTGCAAGCCATCTACGAATCGGTCTTTGACCTGATCGATCGCGGCGTGATTACGATCTGACGACGATAGACCCGAGCAAACTTGGACGAGTTGACATCCCAGCTCATCCAAGTTTGCCGTTGGCGGTAGAACGAGATTTAGGCGACCGGGGTTTGTAATTGAACTAGATCCTGAAGCCGTTTGCGAATCACTTCCGGGTCGTGGGCTTCAATTAGGTTCTGCACCTGCTCCCAGAAATCGCTTTTGACTTCACCTTTCCAGTAGTCGACACGCAGAATCTGAGGGTGGATCGTTGGAGTGGCTTCTTCGTGCTCCATATACAGGGTCTCGTGCAGTTTTTCTCCCGGTCGTATGCCGACGAATTAAATCGGAATATCAATATAGGGGCGCAGTCCGCGTAGTCGGATCATCCGCTCGGCGAGCTTGAGAATCCGCGCTTCCTCTCCCATATCCAGGACGAACAGTTCGCCGCCCTGCGTCATACAGGCAGCGTGGAGTACCAGATTGACCGCTTCCGGGATGGTGAGAAAGTAGCGCGTCATTTCGGGGTCGGTGATAGTGACGGGGCCACCAGCCTCGATCTGCCGCTCAAAGATCGGCACGACGCTGCCGCGGCTGCCCAACACATTTCCGAAGCGCACGGCACTAAAGCGCGTGCCGGATGCACTTGCAGATGGTGAATGATGAGTTCGCACACGCGCTTGCTTGCCCCATCACACTGGAGGGGTCGATCGCTTTGTCGGTCGAGATCAGCACAAAGCGTTCAACTTGAAATTGATGGGCCAGTTCGGCGAGGTTTTTCGTGCCGAACACGTTCGCTTGAATAGCCTTGTGCGGATACCGTTCGAGCATTGGCACATGCTTGTACGCGGCACAGTGGAAGACGATCTCGGGGTGATACTGCTCAAAAACTGCCTTGAGTTCGGCAGGTTGGGTGATGTCCCCGAGAATGGGTGTGATTTGCAAGTCACGATACTGTAACCGCAGGTCGAGCTGCACATCGTGGAGGTCACTCTCGTTGGAATCCAGCAAAATCAGGTGCGTAGGCCGATAGCTGGCCATCTGCAGTGAGAGTTCCGAGCCAATGGAACCGGCAGCGCCCGTCACCAGTACAACTTTCTCACGGATGGCGGTGAGGTCGACGACATCTGACTGGGTGGCAAGGCTCCGTCCTAGGAGATCCTCAATCGTTACATCCCGCAGCAGCGGTTTGGTCACATTCGAGTCGATCACCGACTCAACATCAGGCATGATTTTCAACCGGGCGGAAGTGCTTTCACAATCGCGCAGGATACCGCAGATTCACTCTGCGGAACATTTTCCAAAGCGACGATGATCGGATCAATCTGCCGCGTTTTGGCGATGGTGGTGATTTCGGTGCGGTTACCCAGCACAGGCGCGCCTTCAACGTACATGCCGAGCTTGGCGCGATCATCGTCAATAAAGCCGACAATGGTGTACGTGTTTAACACCGACTTCTGGCATAACTGGTAGGCGGTATTTTGACCCCATTTTCCCGCGCCAACGATTAGTATTTTGGTCGGCGCGGCCGTCGGTTTGCCGCGGAGGAGAGCGGCGAAACTCGTAAAGTTGACGATTCGCGCCCGATAGCGCAAGGCGATAAACCCGCCCAAGGACAGCAAATTTCCAACTACGATCACACTAAAGGGCAGTGGGCGAGCAACTGGCGCGAGACCCAGGATGACAATAAGCGCTGTGGCGACCAAAACCGCCCGAATAATAACGGTGCTGCTGTTGCCACTCGTATGCTCCCACAACTGTTTATACACACCAAAAAACCAGAGACTCACCGTGAGAATGAACGCGGAGAGCAGGATAAACTGGATTTGGAAGTTGGTGCTGGGCACCGATGAGGCGGATGGAGAAGGCAAGGAGATAGGCACTGGAGCAACGATAAAGTCGAGCGGTGCATTGAAAAGAATAGAACGGGTCCTGTAACTCACACAGCACTCCCTAAAGATCCCTAACGACGTATGGTTTACAGGGGTAATCACCACACGCTTCAGTATAGCATTGGTTCGGAATCGGCATTAAGTAAGGACTGGGACTGTAGTTGGTTACGTTGGGTAACCAGACCACAGTCCCAGTGATCTAGACATTTGTTAACAAATTGAGCGGATTCCAGGGTTGCAGATAGGCGATTCAGCGAGCGCTCATGGATGTGGACCGCCAGCTACGTTGCACTATTGATTGGCCTGATACACGCGCACGTAGTCGATCCACACGCGTTGCGGGAATTCGGTGGTTGCATCGGGATAGCCCGGCCAGTTGCCCGCGACCGCCAAGTTCAGAATCAGATAGAACGCATGGTTGAACGGCGCGGATAATCGCCGATGGGCGTCGACCACTCGGTGAGTTCCTGATACAGCACACCGTCGACATACCAACTCAGGCGCTCCGCTTCCCAGATCAGCGTGAAGGTGTGGAAGTCGTCGGCAAACGTGCCCTCGGTCAGTGTGAAGTGCGTGCCGGACTGCTGATGACCGGACTCCCCGGCATAGTGAATCGTCCCGTAGACCGTTTCCGGTTCGTGCCCAAGCAGTTCCATGATGTCGATTTCGCCGCTGTTCGGCCAACTGCCATACGTGCCTTGCGCGGGCAGCATCCAGAAGGCGGGCCAGATGCCCTGACCATACGGCAGGCGCGCGCGGATATCGATGCGCCCGTACAGCCAATCCGCCAGCACGAGCGTTTGCAGCTTGGCGGAGGTGTAATCGTTGCCCCGATAGCGTTCTGCCCGGGCTTCGATGACGAGGCTGCCGTCTTCGATATAGGCGTTTTCCGGGCGGTCGGTGTAATGCTGGCGTTCGTTATTGCCAAAGCCATTCCCCCCCGTCGCGAAACCCCAGTGGCGGCGGTTGATCGCCGGATCGGTGAACTCGTCGTTCCACACGAGCGTCCAGCCTTCGGGAACATCGTTCACGGCGACGGGCATAATAATATCGGTGGTTGGGGTAGCGGTTGCTTCTGGTTCATCCTGCGCCACGACGACCGCTGTCAGCAGCAGCAGACCCAACCCGATCAATAAGACTCGCTTCATTTTGATGGTTCTCCCAAAATCGCGCCGACTGCGGACGCTTGTCCGCTGCGCAATGTGTAACTGCGGCGATCATACCTGCAACACTGGAAAACCAAAACGCCTGTTATCGTGAAGGGCGTTAGGTTTCTGTACTGAGTTACTTCACCCAACCCAAGCTGATGCGCCCGCGGTCCCGCTCGACGTTGAGAATTTCCACTTCGAGCACGTCGCCGACGCTCAAGGAGTGGCCGCGCGGAATTTGGCTGCGATGCAGCAGTCCGTCCTGCTTCACGCCGATGTCGATGAACACGCCAAAATCGACCACATTGCGTACCGTGCCGTTGAGCCGCATGCCAGTTTGCAGCGCCTCCACCGAGAGCACGTCGCTGCGCAAGATGGGCGCGGGCACGTCCTCACGCGGATCGCGACCGGGGCGGACGACCTTGTTCGAGGATGTCGGTGAGCGTCGGCACACCCGTGCCCAACTCGGCGGCTAACTGCGCGACAGTATAGCGCTGAAGCAGGGCGTTGAGCGGTTCGGCGCGCTCGGCGGGCGGCGTCTTGAGGTCGAGTCCCGCGCGTTCGAGGACCGCCGTCGCAATGGCGTAACTTTCTGGGTGAATGGCGCTGGCATCCAGCGGGTTTTTTGCCCGCCCGCACGCGCAAAAATCCAGCGGCCTGCTCAAAAGCTTTTGGCCCCCAACCCGGCGATCTGCTTCAACTCGACGCGGCTGTTGAACACGCCTTCTCGGTCACGGTACTCGATGATGCGTTCGGCCAGTTTCGGCCCGATGCCAGCGACGTGCGTGAGCAGCGCGACCGAGGCGGTATTCACATCGACGCCGACGCGGTTGACGGTCGCTTCGACGACTGCATCGAGCTTATCGGCCAACTGTTTCTGGTTCACGTCGTGCTGATACAGTCCAACGCCGATGGCTTTCGGCTCGATTTTGACCAGTTCCGCCAATGGATCGAGCGCGCGCCGCGCAATCGAGACCGCGCCGCGCAGTGTGACATCAAGATCGGGCAGTTCGGCGCGCGCCAGCGGGCTGGCGCTGTAAACGCTCGCGCCCGCTTCATTGACCATCAGATAGTGGCGGTCGGCGTCGGTGAGTTCGGCGGCCAACTGCTCGGTTTCGCGCGAGGCGGTGCCGTTGCCAATCGCGATCAGCGTGACGTGGTGCGTGCTGATCAGCCGCTGTAAGGTCTGCTTGGCTTCCCCCCAGCGGCGCTGCGGCTCGTGCGGGTACACCGTGTCCGTGGCGAGGACGTTGCCCGTGGCGTCGATCACGGCGACTTTGCAGCCGGTGCGGTACGCCGGGTCGAGGCCCATGACGACGTGCCCCGTCAGCGGCGGTTGGTTGAGCAGGCCGCGCAGGTTGAGCGCAAACACCTGAATCGCGTGTGTTTCTGCCTGTTCGGTGAGCGTGGCGCGCACATCGCGTTCGATGGCGGGCAGCAGCAGCCGTTTCGCCGCATCGCTGATCGCCAGTTCGAGCTGTCCCGCCAGCGGTGAGCGGGAATCTGGGCGGTAGACGGCGTGAATCGGCATTAGCCAATCGCGCTCGGCGACCTCGACTTTCACCCGCAGCACTTTTTCGCTTTCGCCGCGATTGATCGCCAGCACCTGATAGGGCTGCACGCGGTCAATCCGCGCTTCGTAAGCATAGTAGGTGGCGTACACATTTTTTTCGTCTGCCGCATCGGCGATCTTCTCGCTGCGCAGCAATCCCCACTTCAGCGCTTTCTCGCGCACGCCGCCGCGAATGCGCGCATGGTCGCTGATCGCTTCCGCGACAATGTCGCGCGCTCCGGCGAAGGCCGCTTCGACGGTGGTTACGTCGGCGGTGATGTACGGCGCGGCGATCTGCGTTTCCGTCTGGCGCAGGCGCGCCTGCTGGAGGATGAGATCGGCAAGGCCTGCCAGCCCTTTTTCGCGGGCGATCTCCGCGCGCGTACGCCGCTTGGGGCGGTAGGGCAAATACAAATCTTCCAGTTCGTTGAGAGACTGCGCGGCGGTCAACTGGGCGCTGAGTTCCGGCGTGAGTTTCCCTTGTTCTTCAATCGACGTGAATCGTTTGCCGCCGTTCATCGAGCGCACGCAGATGGGCGAGCAGTTCTTGCAGGCGGCGAATCTGGTCTTCGTCGAGACCGCCCGTCATCTCTTTGCGATAGCGCGCAATGAACGGGAGCGTGTTGCCCGCATCTAGTAGTTCAATCGTGGTTTTGACCTGCGCGGGGCTGACATTGAGCGCTTGAGCAATGATCGTGCTGTGGTTCATGGGGTCACTGTTCCTGAAGTTTTGCGCTAGTGTCGCTAACCCGCCGCCAAAACGCAAGCTGAGCACCGGGCGGCAGTCTACAGCACCCTTACAGTGCATGGTGCATAACACCTACATATTCATAGTTGGCGTCAGTAATCACGAAGGTGTTACGCTATCGCCATATTGTCACTCTGATCGGGGCAGTGGGGGGCATATGTACAAGCAACCACGGAACAAACTTCAGTTCACGGATGAGCACAAACGAATCTTGCGGAATACGGCTATTCGTCAGGACGCTCCCGGTACGATTCTGCATGATTTTGCTGCGGCGCTCAGCTTTCTTCGATCGAGTAAGGAGATTCTCACTCCGACCCATCAACTCACTCTAGGTACAGTGAAAGCGATCAATCAGCGCCTACAGCATCCCGTTGAGCTTTCATTAAAGCGTCCGGTGCCAAAATCCTATCCTCCGGTACTGGGGTTGTACTTGCTGCTGCGGGCTTCGGGTTTGACCACGGTTGATTCCTCGGGCAACCAACCAAGTCTCCGTGTTGATGAAGCGGCTTACAGCCAATGGCTGAGTTTGTCGGCAACGGAACAGTATTTTAGCCTACTGGAAGCGTGGTTACTGCGGGGCTTTGCTGAGATTATTGGCGACGATCAGCGGGCGTCGTGGGAGATACCAGATAATCTGGAGCGCGTACTGAGCTTTGTTCAATACTCAGATGTGCAAAAAGGATTGCCGGTTGCCGGAAAACGTGGTGCCTATGAGGAATTGAAATACAGGCCGGGCTTGCACAATCTCGGCATTATGTATCTTCTGGGTATTATCGACATTGAGGTAGGATCCCTGCGCCCGAACGAGGGATGGAATATCGAACGGATTACCTTAACATCCTTTGGAACAGCTCTGCTCTCTCTCCTGTTTGCTGAGTTAGCTGCTCAATTCCATCAGATGTTGTACGCGGAACCCGGCGAAGACTTCGAGGAAGAAGGAGCGGAGTTGAAGAGCATCATCCAACCCTATTTCCCCACATGGGAAAATACCTTTGTCCCGCCTGCTCCCGCGTTCGTAGAGGGAACTCATGTCTTTAAAGTAACTGTAATGGATGCATGGCGGCGGATAGCCATTAGTGCGCAGGAGCCGCTGGATACATTGGCTCACGCTATTTTGGCCTCGGTACAATTCGACGATGACCATCTCTATGATTTCCAATATCGAAATCGAATCGGCAAAAACGAACGAATTTCACATCCCTATAATCAAGATCCGCCTTTAACATCTGAAGTCCGGGTTGGCGATCTTGGCTTGGAGATTGGTCAACACATGACATTCCTGTTTGACTATGGAGACAATTGGGAATTTGATGTCGTATTGGAGGTCGTTGGCCAAACACTCAATTGCAAGTGCCCAAAGTTCGTGCTGAACAGGGAGAAGCACCTGTGCAGTATCCCTATGGCGATGATGATGAGTGGGAAAGCTTCATGTTAGATGACCTTGAATTTGACGAAGACGATGACGAAGATAGCGATCCCGAGTAGAGAGTGGCAGCGCAAAACCAGTCTACTGATCGTCGACGACCAGAACCCATCTCTGAGCTAGAGGTGACGCTGAACTCATACCAACAAAAACGCCAGTCGCAGTGACTGGCGTTTGTTTTGTGGACGTGATGAGACGACAATCGAACAAGGTTTTGCCGCAAGCCCCGCAGTTCAATTTCTCCAGCTGATCGCGTTTCCCCAGCGGAAACGGCTACAAGCCCTCTCAACCGCATTCAAATTCTGATTGGCTTTTACGGGAGATGGGAGAGAAACACCCTCCCCCATCCCCTAGAAGGCTCGCTGACTCGCTCGACAAGACTTCTGCCTGACACTATAGCACACCTAGAAGAAGTCATTGCCAGCGCAGCGAAAATGCACGTTTTCCTGAACGGTAGAGAGGAAATGATAATGACTCGCAGTTTCGTTTTGACCAATCACAAGGGTGGCGTCGGCAAATCGACGTCAGCAACCAATATCGCGCTGGGGATGGTGCGCATGCTGCGTAACGTCAATGCTGCAAACACACGCGTCCTTCTAATCGATACAGACTCACAAGGACACGCAACGCTGGTGACGACCGGACGCAACGACTTCGAGACCGACAAGAGTCTGTAGGACGTTTTGATGGCTGAGCGTAAAGACGCAGCGCATATGATGGTGAACACCATAGTTCGCAGCAATTGGGACGATGATCTGCATGTGCTGCCCATCACCCATGCTTGAAGCGGCGGAGCGGGAGGCTGACCGGGGTGGCCGGCGCACCGTATCGATTAGCAGAACCGCTCCATCAGATCGCCAACAACTATGCGGCCATCGTCATTGATACGCGACCGTCGTTCTCCCTGATGACGGAGATGGGGCTGCTGGCGGCGACGGATGCGGTGTGCCGGTGGAACCGCGTTATCTCGAAACGGTTGGGCTGCTTTCAGTGATTGGGAAGATCAATGAAATTCGCGATGGATGGCGTCATCCATCCCTGCATGTGAGCGGCATTCTGGTGACGAAGATGGACACCCGCGTCAAAGGACATAAGCGGCTCCTCGACGATTTGAAGGGACACAACCTGCTCAATCAGCTTTTGTGTGGCGTGATCCCCGCGAACGAAGCCGTCTCATACTCGCATCACAGTCACCTGAGCCTCTTCGAGTACGATCCGAAGGCCTCGGCGACGAAAGCGTATGCCAAGGTCGTTGCCACATTGCTGCGCCAGCTTCTTACCCACCAGGGGGCGTAATGGTGACGGGAAAGCGAAAGGTCAACACCAGTTTGTTGGACACCGTCACAGCGGAGATGCTTGGTAGCGAAGCGTTGGGGCAGCTTGAGCAGCAGGGGATGCGCGTGGAACGTATCCTGCTCGAATTAGTGCGTCCTGACCCGGTACAGCCGCGGCGCGTACTGCCAGAACGGGTGTATCAGGCATTTCACAGCCAGCGGCTCACACCCTCCCAAGCACTGCGCGATTTGATCCACACGGCACAGTACGCAGCACGTCAGAATGGACGACCCTTTGCGAGTGTCCTCGACTTGCTTGGCAATTCCGAAGATGAAAGCGAGGACGAAGCACCTCGCTTGTCTCCAGAAGAACAGCTTGTACGCGATTTGGTCAATCTGGCGATCACCATCCGCGACGATGGGCAGGTCAACCCGCTGACCGTCGTCGATGTAACTCAAGGTGTGGTGCGACAGTATCGCATCGAAACGGGAGAACGCCGGTACTGGGCGACGTGGCTGCTGCGCGATTTTATCCCCGGCTACGAGAGCGACGGCATGATCCCATGTCTTGTCATTCCTGCAGAGAAATCGTCACCATTCCGCCAAGCGAAGGAAAATACCGCTCGTTCCGGATTATCGGCGATTGCGATGGCGCGCCAGATTGCGTTGCTGCTGTTGACGGTGCATTGTTATGAAATTCCGGATGCGCCTGTCATCAACGATTTCTACAGACAGGCGCTCGAACTCAATCTGCGTGATAGACGAGAATACACTGCCGCGATTCTTGCTGCGCTGGGGGATTCACCGTCGTCAGTTAAGCCGCTACAAAGCACTTCTGAGACTTTCCGATGACGCACTTGAACTCGCAGATCGCCACAACATCGAAGAGGGGCTATTGCGACACGTGATTGACTTACCACTAGAGGATCAGGCGGAGGTAGTGCTTCACATTATCAACTTTGGCTTGACCGCAAAACAGGTGCAGGCGTTGTGCACCTCAGGAGAAACATCAGAGGCTGAGCACGACCCTCCGCCCAGACATGCTCTACAACTGGCTAAGCTAATGAAATCCGTTCGTTCAACATCACCTGAAGTATTGGCACGAGCGCTGTTCGAGCAGGATAAGGATGTAGACGTTGCGCGTGCTCGCTTGCAGAGTCTACGCAAACTATTGGATGAAACGGAACAGTACCTGCCGAAGAAGTGAAAATGTCTCCACATGGAGACATTTCGGAGCTTAATGATGTGCAATACACGCGCGCCGCCATAGTAAACAAAAACCCACCATGTATAACTCGGCAGGTGGGCTGGGGCGTGTGATACAAATGTGAACTGGACACTCACACTGTATCACAGCCTCAGTTCTCCTGCAACTGGATAGCCCATTTTCGGTCAAGTTTTTCACTCGACCTCGCTTTCCCTTTGCTTGGAGACAACCAAATGATTGACTTGGAGCAGATTCGCTCCCGTAATCCGATTGAAGTATTGGTCGGCGAGAAGTTCGCGCTGCGCAAGAGTGGCACACGTTTCGTCGGCATCGAACACGACAGCCTCGTCGTCACGCCTGCGACGGGCTTCTACTTTTGGAATTCGCGCGGCGAGCATGGCGACGCCTTCGACTTTGTTGGGCGACACCTACTCGGCTACGGTGACCGCTGGAACAGCCATGATGCAGCACTCTTCTTGGAAGCGGTGCACTACCTAGCGGAGCGAGCCGGCATTGCGCTTGAAACGAGCGCCGATCTGCGGCAGTCGCCTGTATGGGTGGAGCGGCAGCTCGTACGCCGATTGCACGAGGCGTTGATCAATTCACCGGCTGCGCTGACTTATGTCTTGCAGACGCGTGGCTGGCAACTGACGACGGTGAAAGCGGCGCAGATCGGTTTTATGCCGCAGGACAAGCGCCCCCTGTTGGCGGATTTGAATCTCTCTGACACTTGGCGTGCCGTCATTGGCAAGTTTCCGCCCAACCAGATCGTCTATCCGCATCTAGAGAATGGGCGTCTGACCTATATCAGCGGGCGCTTGATTGAAGGCAAGCGCCACTACAACCCGCCACGCGATCTCATTGGCGATCGGCAGCCCTATTGCAACCATGTCTATCGTGATGATATTGATTCGGTAGTGCTGGTCGAAGGGCAAGCCGATGCAATCACGTTTGCCGAGTGGGACATCCCGGCAATTGCTTTGTGCGGGACACATATCAGTGAAGCGCTGCATGCCCACCTACGCCAATTCCACCGCATCTTTGTCGCGTTGGACAATACCGATGAAGCGCGCGAGAAGAGCCGCCAGATTGCGCGTTCGCTGGAACATCGCGCCTACCTGCCGCAATTCCCGGATGGAGTGAAGGATACGAACGAGTGGCTGGTACGCCAGCACGCGACGGCGGATGACGCACGCGCATTCCTTAACCGTGCACAAGGCTGGTTGATGAGCGAAGTCGAACGGGTGGGACAGCTTGATGGGCTGGCGCAGGAAGATGCGATCCGTGCATTGTTCCGACACGCCGACAATCTTGACGAATTGGCATTGGCACGCTTCAAGTCGACGATGGCGGCTCTCGGCGTGAAGGGACGAGCGTTTACAGATCTGCTCAACGCGGCACGAAAACAGACAGAGAATGGAAAAGGAAACTCTGTGCCAGAACTACTCAGCGGCGATGTGCCAATCCTGTCTCCGGCGCTGGGCTTCGGACATGATCTTGGACTTGTTTCGGTCGCGCTGGTCGAGCGCATCAAAGGGACGCGGCTCAACATCCAACCTTATGTCGTGACCAGCACACGCGAACTGCACCGCCTGTCCGACGAGCAGATCATCACCGTCGGCGGGCGCGAGCTGGCGCTTAGGGTTATCCCCGATGGGACCGAGTTTCTGATGCGCTGGCGCTACGACGACATCCGACGCTTTCTCGGCGGCGAGACCGTCGCGCCGGGGGATGTGTTTCATCTGATCCACCAACTGCTCACCACCTACATCGACTTCGGTGCAGCGATTGACAGCCTGATCCTCGCGCTGTGGACAATCGGCACGTACTTCTATTCACTCTTTCCCGCCTATCCCTATCTCGCGCTCAACGGTCCCAAGAACAGCGGCAAATCCACCGTGCTGCGCGTGCTCCAGCCCGTCGCCTTCAACATGGTGACGACCTCCGATCCGACCGGACCGTCAATGTTCCGGCTCATCCATACAACGAGTTGCACCGTTGGTATTGACGAAGCCGAGCGCTATCACAATCCGAAAGACCCGGCGCTGGGACAGATCCGCCAACTACTTAATAGCGGCTACAAGGCGGGGATGCCCGCGCTGCGCTTGATTGGCGACGACTTCAAGCCGCAGGCGTTCAACGTCTACTCGCCCAAGATTCTGGCGGCGATTGCCGGGTTGGAGGACATCCTTGCCTCGCGCTGCATAGCTTTGCCCATGCGCCGCGCCGATCGCCGCATGCCGCCCTTTCCGCCTGACTTTGATGGTGCGCCGATCCGCCATCGGCTCTACACCCTGGCACTGACGCACTTCGCCGCCATCGAGCGTAACTACTCCGAGCGACCGGAGCTGCACACACTCAACAACCGGTCGGGTGAGCTGTGGTCGCCGCTGATCGCGCTGGCAGTGTTCTTCGAAGAGGAGGGCGGGATCGCCGGGTTGAAAGACGCGATCAGCGTTGCCGCCGAACGCGATGCCCTGTGGAGCGACGGCAAAGCCTTGAGCGACCGCGAAGAAGCGGTCTTGCAGGCGCTGGAACTGCTGACGCGGGGCGAAGAGCGGTTGACGTGGATCAAGGCGGTGGGACTGCGGCGGCAGGTCTCTGATCTGCTCGGCACGACGGTCGAGCAGATCGGAGATGCGCCTTGGATCGGATACATCCTCAAGCGCCTGCACCTGATCGCCGATGATGGGCGGCGGCGCGGGATCGATGGGCTGGTGTACGCTGTGCATCCCGCTACCATCCGTGACATGCTGCGGCGATACGATGTCACTGCTGTTCACGAAACAAGATGAATGAAGACACAAGCGCTCAGGAGGACTTATTGAACGGTTGTGCTTAAGCGATGTAGCTAGTCAGTTCCTCCCTGAGACGAAACCGCTGTACCGCTGACTTACACACTGTCCGCAGCGGTTTACTGCTTTTCCTTTACTAAATGCAGCGTGTTAAGTTAGCACATGTTCCTTCGAAGTAAGAAAACGTTTATGGTACTCTGAGCCTATTACTCGGTACAATATGGGTGCTGCACGTTCGGAGAATGAGCATGTTTGTATTCCGTTTCTCATCCTCCAATAAGCACAAGTCATTGGTTGATAGAACTGTGCAATGATGCTCGGTATATCTTGTAGTGATGCCCCACCTATTAGATGGCTGTCTTTGAACGAGATAGCCAAAAGATGGGCGTCTGGCAAACTTTACATCTAAAAGTACATGAATATATAGGCAATTACAGTATTAATCGCATCAGCCACTAAACTCGCTTAATCCACTAAATTGCTTACATCTCACTTCCTAGGAGGAGATTGATGTTTCGCCGAAATAAACAAAAGCAAGTCGGAGCTCCGACTTACATTGATTCTGTGATAGAAGATGACTACGGCACCTACATCCAGGCGATAAACTCTATTGTAGAAGCCAGACGTAGGTACGATGAACAACGCGCCGTCTTGGCCGTTTGCGATAGTGTAATGGCGCAATGTAATAATTACGGAAACGATCAGCGCCTTACAATTGATGGGGCTTTTTCCGAAGGTATTGGAAACGCCCCGTCAAGTGCTGACTTGAGGCAAGTTCAGCAAGTACAGCTAAATGAATGGGAAACGCGTCAAGCGTATGAGACCAAACAAAATCTTGATGTCCTGCGCATGCAAAGGTTTCTGGACTCAACCATTCAAGAAATTGAACGTGAACTCCAACAGTACTATTCTTTGAGAGATCAACTGGCAAAAGTACTCCCAACCATCCGGCGCGCTCGATTCTGGACTCTCTTTTGGATTGTGGGGCTCATTCTTATAGTTGGCGGTTCTTCTTTCTTCGGCATCGCCAGGTTTGACGGACTTCTAGGAACGATAATACCCGGCGCAATGGGATTATTTTTGCTTATTTGTATTGGGCAGTTACTCAGTCGCTCTGGCGAACGCGGACGCATTGTAAGAAACGTTCATCATATGCGCGATAAGGTTTATCGATTGATCGCTGATACTCGGGTAAGTCGAGAGCAGCAGTCCGCAAAAGCGGATGAGCATGCTAGGCAGTTTGAAGCTGTACGCAAAGCCTCTGCAAATACGGTTGAGGATGTGCTGCACCGGTATAATGGGCCTGACGAAATGAATGCGCCCGAACGACAATTAGCTGAGCCTTGGTCACGACTTGAAACCGATCAGAACTATAGACCCCGTACTGCTGGGCTCGGGGCTCCAGTAATTCGTATTGGGACATTTCATATTCCCACATTGTCAGAGGTTCAGGTACTTCCCGCGATAGCGCCTCTCTTAACAAAAACCAGTGAAGAGACGTTAAACGATGGACATCTGATTATTGTCGCTGGAAAAGCAGCTCGTGAAACTGCTTTATCCGCATTGCAAAGTGAAGCATTACGCATTCTTGCAGGGTTTCCTGCGAGAAAGGCTCGTTTCACTTTTATCGATCCCATCGGGACGGGCAA
This sequence comes from Candidatus Flexifilum breve, assembly GCF_016713355.1. Lineage (NCBI taxonomy): Bacteria > Bacillati > Chloroflexota > Anaerolineae > Aggregatilineales > Candidatus Flexifilaceae > Candidatus Flexifilum > Candidatus Flexifilum breve. The sequence goes on along the minus strand of NZ_JADJPI010000010.1, from coordinate 358,643 downwards.
TACCTTCCCATTCAAGCGTTTACCCGATTTCATTACCGGCCCGAAGTCCTACACTCGTGAAGAAGATATCAAAGAGCAGCTCCGAGCGCTTGTAAATCATCTGGAGCTGGTGGTTCACAACTATCTCGCAGCGGACTTCAAACACATCGAGGAATTTAACGAAGCTTCGAATTACATCAAAGAAGCGTACCGGTTTCTCTTCGTCGCCGATTTTCCGTACGGGTTCGATCGCAGTGCAATTGAGGACATCAAAAAGCTGATCGCGAATGGCCCACGCGCTGGTATCTATGTCGTGATTCATGCCGATCCAACCCTTGAAAAACCTCGAGATCTCAATTTTGAGACGATGTTATTCCCCAATTCTACGGTGCTACAAGAACAGAACGGTGCATTTCTGGTAACATTCCCGAAGTCCCTACAGAGTAAGTATAGGCTTACTCCGCTTCAAGTAGTTCCAGATCGTACGCCTTCAACAGAATGGATCAATCGTTTTGCAGCTAATCTGATTGAGTCATCGCGTTCCGTTACGGCAAGTGGTGTTCCGTTTAGTGAACTTGCACCGTCCTCAGATGAAGTTTGGACACGTAATGCAGCGCGAAACATTCACGTTCCATTTGGATTGAGCGGAGCTCTAGATCGTCTTGACTTCCGTTTAGGCGATTGGGAAGACTCAAGCGGACAGAAAGTTACCGTTAATCAGGCACTCTTGACTGGTAAACCCGGTTCGGGCAAAAGCTTCACCTTGCACGCGATCATCTGTAATCTAGCACTTCACTACCCGCCAAGTGAACTCCACATGTATTTACTGGATTACAAGGAGGGTGTGGAGTTCCGGATGTATACTGACAAGAAGGTAGGCGTATCAGAAGGTGACACCAGCAATGCAGCCTCACGTGAAACTGATGAAACAACAGTGCCTCGCCCTCTTCCCCATGCTCAAGTCGTTGCAATTGAAAGTGAACGCGAATTTGGGCTAAGTGTACTACGAAAACTACAAGCTGAGATTGTCTCTCGCGGACAGCTGTTCAAAGAAGCGGGTGTAAGTGAACTTGCGGATTACCGGCGCGTTCGTCCAAATGAGATACTTCCTCGTATCCTTTTGGTAATTGATGAATTTCAAGTTTTGTTCGTAGAAAATGACACGATTGCCGCAGAAGCGAACCGTTTGCTAGATGATATTGCACGGCGTGGACGGTCCTTCGGGTTGCACATGTTGTTGTCATCACAATCACCGAATGTGGCAAATATGAGTCGTGACATCTATTCGCGTGTCGATCTACGACTCGTACTTCAGCTTGACAAAAACTCGGCTGCTGTTGCACTCGCAGACGGAAACGCTGATGCTGTTGACATGCTTGACCGCCCCGGCGAAATCATCGTCAACGCACAGGCGGGCCGTAAAGACGCGAACATCCTTGGTCAGGTAGCAAATATGACCAGTACTGCCCGCGAACAAGTATTGGATGACTTACAGGCGATTGCACGAGCCAAGCAGTGGCGGCGAACTACAAATTTGGTTGTCTTTCGTGGCAACGAGCCGTCGAGTGTTCGTGAAAACAATAAGTTGACTATACTTCTGCAACGCCAGAGTTGGAGCGATGCAATCAGCCATCGAGGTTCGGCAGTCCGCTGGCGTGATTTCTTTAGCGATCCTGATTGGGTTGATAAAGAAAAACCTCTCGCAGCATGGATTGGAGAAGCGATCAGAATTGGTTCGCATGCCTCAATTACATTGCGACGGCGTGCTCGATCTAATGCTCTGATTGTTGGTTCTGATGAATCAAGCGTGTTCGGTATGCTCGGGGGGACTGATCATGAGTTCAGTTGCAATGTACTCCCTGAACAGGCAGAATTTGCTTTTATTGATCTCAGCCAACCTGATGAAAGCTGGTCGGATGTTGCCGAGGATTTTGCCCGTTATCTTCCCTATCGTTTTACAATTGGTGAACGTGGCGCAGCATCAAAAGAAGGGGGTATCGAAGTTGTACGGGCAATTGAGGTTCTTGACCGAGTAAACGAAGTTTTGGTTGAGCGCAAACGTCGCCGCGATGAGGGTGAAGATGAAAGTGTATTCCCAACACTGATTTTTATCCTTGGAGGATTGCATAAGTTGCAGCAGCTTCGCCTGGTCATGGGAACAGTACGTGAGGAAGCATCGGACAAAGCCAAAGTTTTGAATTCGATTGTCGCTCAAGGACCGGAACTGGGGATTCATACAGTGGTGTGGGTAGATAGTATGCAGGTCTTTGAACGCACGATGCAAAGTCGTGCGTGGTTAACTCACTTCGACTTGCGAATTGCATTAACCATTCCGGCTAACGACTCACAAATGCTTTTTGGCGATGCATCGGCGAGTAAATTACCGAGACTTCGCGGTTATACTCGTGATGAGTCTTCACCGCAAGGTTTAGAGAAATTTAAGCCGTACTCCCTGCCTCCCGTCGATCTCATTCGACAGATTGGTAAGTCGTTGAAGTCACGTGCTCCAGAAAAAGCTTGAACCTACATCTTCGGGACTCATTCATCAAGGAAAAGAGGAAACTCATGAGTGACATTGAAATTGATCGTAATCAACTTTCTCGATTTATTGATACGCTGGCAGGGTTTCAGCGGGTAGTAATTGATGATTGGGCATTGGTCGAGACTGCGGTGGGAAACGCAGCAGAGTCTTGGAAAGGCATGGCTTGGGAGCAATTCCATCGCGAATACACAGAAATGAAGACAGATGTTGATGCTGCTATTGGCTCAATCAATGATGCCTATAAGTGGTTACTTGACTACGATGCAATCATTCGTGATATAGAAGATAGTCGTCTGTAAGGGAGAGATGATCATGTTTGATCTTGTAAAAGTTGATGCAGAAGCGATCAAGGACATCGTAGTGTCGCTCCAGAAATACCTTGAGGACTTGCGACGAGACTGGAATCAGGTACGAAGCAGTTGGAGCGATCTGTCTCTCGCTTGGAATGATCAACAGAGACAAAAGTTCGAACCTGTCTATATGCGTATTCTGGCAACTTTTGCAGAAAGTGAGCGGCAAACTGAAAGTTTTATCAGATTTCTGAATAACCAGCTGACCTTGATTGAGCAGCGCAAAAGCCGCCTGAACAACCTTCAATAGAAATAGAAGTCGTAAAGGGGTGTCTTATAGTGATGTCGCTTGTGCGAATCAATCTAGACTCAATCAAGACATTGGGTGATAAAGTTTCTCAGGTTAATGAGCAAACTCAAGTTGCTCTCTTGGAAGTACTTAGAACCATAGAAACGATGGAAGTAAGATTGCAAGCACACGTCAACGACTGCGAAACAATCTTGGATAGTGCTCGTGATAGTTTGTCAGCTTGCCGTGGGCGCGATGATCTCGATTGTAGTTATGAAGAATCGCAAGTTCGTGAAGCGGAACATCGATTAGAAAGTGCACGCGAAATGCTTCGAAGCTTTCAAGAGGCAGTTCAAATATCAATCGATCGAGCTGAATGGGAGGCGCTTAGTTGACCAAGGGCTTCCTCAAATCGCCGGCTATCTGCTTCGGATATCTGACACCCTGTATCGACTGCGCGGCTTGCAAACTGTCCTCACTAAACCAGATTGGCTGATACAGGGATGGATGGAGTGAATAATTTCTATCAGGAGATCGAGCGGCTAAGTGAAATGTGGCGTTCCATGCAACTTATCTTTCTTGATTTATCTAATGAATGGCATGGTGATGGCAAACGTTCCTTCACTACCAATCTATGGGAACCGTGTGAACAAGATGGAGATCGTTTCTTAGGTGGGCTGCATGAACTAGAGATGGCTGTTTCACAGGCTGAAAATTACTTGAACTCACAACCACATCAATCGCTCTACTAAATAAAAGAAAAGGCATTTTCCGGCGCAATCATCGGTATTTTGGCCCTCTAGCCTGAGGCTAATTTGGGTCCTTCAGTCGAACCCTGGGATAACCCAATCGGTGCTCCAACTTTTCCATAAGAAACGTGAGTTAGGGATAAGGCGGGATGCGTTTCACTAGAGGTGTTATCCTCTAGGGTACCCCTACCCAGAAAGGCATCCCACCATGAATCTACTGTACATCGTCATCACAGCCTGTTGAAAAAGTCGGGTAAAGTTGTGACCCTGAGATGAAGTGAGAGAAAAACAGGCAAGAGTGTGCAATGTTGGGACGAAAAGAGCGGGTCAGCAAAGTGCATGCAGCGCTTTGCTTGGAGGATTTGGTTCCCAGCCATCATTTTTATCGCCAAGTTGAAGCCAAACTGGATTTGAGTTTTGTAAGGGAGTTGGTCCGAAGCGCATATGCGCCGCGGCTGGGACGTCCGTCTATCGATTCGGTCGTCTACTTCAAGCTTCAACTCATCATGTTTTTCGAAGGGTTTCGCTCCGAGCGGCAGCTCATGGAGCAGGTGACAGTCAACCTAGCACATCGCTGGTATCTGGGCTATGACCTTGACGAGGCGGTGCCCGACCACAGTTCATTGAGCAGGATCCGAGACCGATTGGGTCTCGAGGTTTTTCAGCGGTTCTTTGAAGCCATCGTCGAACGCTGCTGTGCAGCAGGATTGGCCTGGGGCAAAGAGCTTTACTTCGACGGCACACGAGTGCGTGCCAACGCTGATGTCGACAAGCAGGTGCCGCGGTTTTTCGCCGCAACCCAGCAGCATCTGCCTGCAAGCCCTATTTGGCGACCAGTCGGAGGGAGAACCCCAGATAACTCACCGAGGACTATGGTCTACTTTACAACGGACAACGGTTGTTTTGCCGGCGTACCCACGCGACAGCAGAACGTCACGGTGACAGTTGGGTGGCTTCAACAGATCCTGATGCGACGATGTTGTATGGTCAACACGGCCAGAGCCGCTTAGGCTACAACGTTCATTATGTCGCGGAGGAGGCAAGGCGCGTGTCATTTGGCAACCCTAGTTACCCCTGCCTCTATTATGGACAACACGCCCATGCCCGACCTAGCACGCTGGGTGTGTTGTCGTTGGCATCTCCAACCGCGCATCGCGGTCGGTGATACCAAATACGGGACCACCGCCAACCTTGTTGGGGTATGCAGGATGGTCTGCGAGCTTATCTGGCGCTCGCAGACCAAACTGTGCGAACCAAGCTCTACAGCCACGAGCGATTCCACTACGACGCCCAAAATAACGGCTACCTCTGTCCTCAAGAGCATTTCCTGCCTCTGTCCAGCTTCGACCAGCACGCGCAAGCGTTTATGTACCGCACTTCCCCCAAGATTTGTAATGTCTGTCCAGTCAAACCCGAATGCACCACCTCGCGCTAGAGAGGCGTGGTCAGGCGCTCCATTTTCCAAGACTACCTGGACCGTGTGCACGCTTACCACACGACGCCCGCCTACCACAAGGCAATGCGGAAATGTTCAGTCTGGATTGAGCCGATGTTCGCTGAAGCCAAACAATGGCCCAACTCACGCAGTTTCGTCTTAGACGCCTCGACAAGGTGAATATCCAAGCATTATTCATCGCTGCAGGTCAAAACATTAAGCGCCTGCTGAGAGTTATCCTTGCATTCGCCCTCCTCAGCCGTCTCCCGCAGCTGTTCTCGCCCTGAGGGTGACAGCCCGCAACCATATTTCAGGGCTTTTTGCCCCCGTTTCTTGGCAGAGCCTTCGACTTTTTCAACAGGCTGTGATGAACTCTTGCAATCGTTTGCCGGGCAAAAACCTAAAAAGGAGACGAACCACGCACCACCCGAAAACCGAAGAGTTTATATCTGTTGAGGGGATCATCCCCATCGCGGAAGACAGCGCGCGCGAGGTCTCGATTGCTGAACCACGAACCACCTCGCACGACACGAGTTTCGCCGCTAGCATCCACCGCTGTTTGTGTGGGATCGTCGAATTGATTTAGGCACCACTCCCATACGTTCCCGCTTAGATCCAGCACACCATAAGGACTCGCCCCATCGGCAAACAACCCTACTGCGCTCGTCTGACCGATCCCCGTTTCACGTGTATTTCCTTTCGCTATGTCGAACTCGTTTCCATAAGGGTAGATCCGGCCGTTGGTGCCTCGCGCCGCCTTCTCCCACTGCTGTTCGGTCGGTAGCGTGATGGCACAACCGAGCTTGAAGCTCAGCCAGCGGCAATAGGCCACCGCCTGATACCACGATACGTTCTCACGTGGATGATTGGCGTATCGAAACGACTGTTCGGTCAGTTCACGCGCACGGTAGGTGGTGCCATAGACCTCATCTTGTTCTTGCATTTCCGCCCACCAGTCATCAAGATCGAAGCCGTCGTCACTATCGACGAACGCGTGGAACTGCGCATAGGTAATTGGGTAGCGGCTCATATGGAACGCGCCGAAACTGGGCCGCTGCTCGTTTTGGTACATCCACGCGCCGTCGTCGGAATCTCAACCCGTCAATGTCCGGCAATCCATTAGGGTGTAATCCGATTCCGGGGCGCCGATCCGCATCCAGTTTGCCCAATACACGATATGCCGCCGCCCGTCCCAAAGGATTGACCTCGTTTTGCCTGCTTACTGCCCCAGCAACGAGCGTCGAGCGGGTGTTTACATCCAGCTTAGCGAGATCGAGTGTGAAATCCGGCTGTTCAAGTAACTCTAATGCAAGGTGCGGTTAGGCTGGAGCGATCCAACGCGCCACAGAAGGCGCGTCGTTCCGGGTACCCGCCAGCAGGATCGCCGTCTCCTCACGGCCTGATGACTCCCACCAACTCTCTGGCTTCCAAATTGAGAAGATACGTTGGGACGGGGCAGTGTGCTCGCCCGTTGTCCCTACCCTAACATCCGAATCCATCAAACTCACTAACGCTGCCGCCGCGAAATACTGCTGGAGCCAGTTGATGGGTGAAGCGCACGTTCCTTCCCAATAAATGGGCCCGGTGGCGGCGGCTCACTAACACAATGCTGGATCGTGTGCTGGGACGTGCTGGAGCAGGATCGCTTCGCAGTGGCGCGTTCCATTTCATCTGCGCCCCATACTCCATGCTACCTGCCCTAAACCGATCCGGATCGGCTCACCGCCGATCCACGTCAATCCCACATCGGTGCAGCGTTTCTCTTCAGCTTGTAGCAGGTTGGCGACAAAATCGGCGTACAGTGCGGCACGGTTATTAGGTAATTGGGCAGTGCGTCGGTAGAGGACGCAGATCATGTTCGCCATGAACGGGCTTCGGCACAACGCCAGCAAACGGCGGTGATCCGCGTGCATCGTTTCCCATGCGCGATTTTCGCTGCTCGACCGGTATTTCTCTCTGGGTAGCCACTCCTTTCCCCAGAAATCCTCAGCGTGATCGATCTTGACGAACTCCGCCCAGGCGTTGAGCAGATCTTCGTCCCCACGGAGATCGCGCCACAATGCCATGCCGCGTTCGACTTCATTCCAACCCGCGTACTTGCGTGTGATGAAGTTATAAATGCGCGGCAGGTCAAGCGGCTTGAGGCGAATCTTGCCGATCCCCTTGATGGAGCTCAAGTCGTCGGTGTAGTCGCGCACCCGGCACGAGACAACCCAGTCGCTTTCACCGTGCAATGTATCGCGCACCTCGGCGATCAGCTCGCGTCCATCGTTTTTCGCCACGCGCGGCATCTCGTTGAGCGCATCGCATATCAGGACGAAGCGCGAGTGTAGTCGGTCAAACGCGGCTTGCAGATTATGCGACTTGGCGCGGATGAAGTCGCTGAACGAGAACGCCCCGTCGAATTCGCGCAATGGAATGTAGACCGGCAGTTTGGCGGTCGGATCGCTTTGCGCTACCCGCGCCTGATCGACCGTCAGCTTGAGCAGCGTGGTCGTTTTGCCCGCGCCCGGTTCGCCGAGCAGCACTACCCGCCGCAGATCACGAATCGCCGCTCGTGCATCCGGCACATCGTCACCCACCTTAGCGAAATCATCCTGGCGCAAACGCTCAATGCCGACCGTAGAGAAACTGAAATCCTCATCGTCTAGGCCAAATGCCAGCGCTGATTTCGTCAGCGCCTCTGGTGAGCGTTCCGGCGTCGCTTCCAGTTCTACGTACAGTGCATCGCGCAGATCTGCTTTAGCATCACTCAACACCCACTTCAGGTAGTCCTGCACCAGCGCGTCATCGTTCGGCACGATGGGTCTCGCAGAGGCGACGACACTGGTGCTGGTGTGGCAACAGGTCAATGCTTCAATCAGCGCAAGCACGCCGGTATTCCAGTTCGGTACGTCCATCAGGATGGGCTGAACTTCCTGTAAATGCAGCGGATTGCGATGTTTAGCGGGCTGGACAGCCAGCGGCGGAATCCCATCCTCATCGGCGCGTAATTGCTCACGGCGCACCCACTTCGACTCGTCGGCATTCGGCGTCACGATACAGATCACCGCGTAGGCGTTCGCCAGACCGGATTGGATGTTCTCGTACCAGTCGTCGCCACCGGGGATGCTGGTCGCATCCCGCCACGTTGTGACGCCACGCGCATTCAGCGCTGCTTCCAAACGCTCGACAAACTCGGTGTCTTTCCGACTGTAGCTGATGAAGGCGTGTCGTTTAGTACTCATCGCTAGCCTTCACTTCTATGCGGCATTTGTCGGGCGGCATCGGCTCTGCTCCAGAGGGGTAAATTCTATTTCCACAGACCTATTCTAGCGCAAAATTGTCTATGCAAATCAGATTTTGTGAAAGTAATCCGTAAGGGGAAATCATGGTATAATTCGCACGTCTGAGCGAATTAAAACGGTCTATGTCCCAGTCGCCTAAGCCTCGAAAAATCCTCCACCTCGATCTCGATGCCTTTTTTTGTGCTGTCGGAACAAGAACAACTCCAGTCTTGAAGGCCGGGCGTTCGCGGTCGGCGGACGACCGGAAGCCGCGGTGTCGTCTCCTCATGTTCGTATGCAGCGCGGCGGTTGGGCATCCATTCCGCCATGCCGATGGCACGGGCGGTGCGGTTATGTCCGCAGCTCATCATCATCCCGCCGCAATTCGACGCCTACCGTGCTGCATCGCGACGAGTCATGGGCGTGCTCAACGACCTCACACCGTTTGTCGAGCAGATCTCCATCGACGAAGCCTTCCTGGACGTGACTATGCTGCGTGATGACGCGGAAGTCATTGCTCGGCGGTTGCAGGCGCAGATTCGGGATAGTTTTGGGCTGCCGTGCTCGCTCGGCGTGGCGACCAGCACCATGAAGCTGACCGCTTCCAGCGCATCGGTAATCTGTTTCCACCAGCCGCCGCCGCCTTCCATGCGTTCCCGGTCACGCCAGACGCCTCCGCGCCGAGTTCAGCGACCAGACGGGCGCGGAGGTCAGCGGCGAACCTTTCGCCGTCCGCGCGGGCATAGGAGATGAAGACGCGGGGTTGAGTGTCCATGTTCACCCTCACTACACTTGAGAGGTTTGATTTACGGTAAAGCGTTTGTTTGTCTCTACGAAAACGATTATAACCCCATCCTGCCTATACGCGCATTCCTCCTAACAACCTGTGTCCCTCGACCGCCCCGCGGGGATACGACGCGAGGCATACCGTCCAGCAGCGGCGGGCGGTACGCTGGCACTCCCTTACAGGCAGTACCACCGAACCACCCGCCTTCCTTGTGGATGCTGGACGGTTCCCCCTGCTGCGTCGTCGGCGCGGGGTGAGCGGTCGTGCCTCAAGCGTGCCGCTCACCTGCGCTGGCAGATTCCAGCTTGTGAGGGGAGTGTTCACCATGACTTCTGACTTCAGCAGCCAGATCAGACCGTATCCGCGGACTCCGGTCTACGCGACGACATGGGCAGGGATGCAGACCTTCGAGCAGATTTACGACAACCTCGCCTACTACGCCTCGAACGTGATGAAGAACTTCGGCGTCCGTCCGCACGAACTGCCCGACTGCTTACAGATCGGCTTCATGGTGCTGTGGGAGACGCTCACTCAGCAGCCCGACTTTCTCGCTCAGAAAACCCGCCGGCAGGCGTGTTTTTGTTCTGGCGCGCTGCAAGATTTCGAGTATGCGCTACGGGGAAGGGCCTACGACCGCCTCGACGAGCTGATCACCGACGACTGGCACGACACGGTGGACGAACTGGCGATCACCGGGCTGGAAGCGAATCGCGATGAGCGGTGGGCGGCGTGGGCAACCGATGTGGATCTGCGCGTCGACATCGAACGGATCATGTGCAAGCTGGCGGAGAAATATGCGGACTCGTTCAAGCACTTGGTGGCGCTGTATTTCATCACGACGCAGGTGAGCCGAGCTGATGCTGCGAAGATCGTTGGGCCAGAGCCTTTCCGCTGGTATAAAAGCTGCGTGCTGCCCCTGCTGGCAGAAGTGCAGTTTGAGTTCGCGCAGGTGTTTCGGGAAGGGCACTGCAACGATCTTGCTGGCGAATTGATGCTATCAGCGAAGGGGTCGAAGTGCGGTGGCTTCACGGCGCCGTATCGTGAATGGCGGGAGAAGTACCAGCAGGGGAACGTCGCTCCGGCCGACAAGCTGCTGGAGCGCTACGCCCAAACACCGTTTCTCGTGCAAGCGCTGCGAGCGCAATCGATGGGGGAGACGTATCAGGAGGCGGCAGAACACAATAGACGCAAGTTCCACAGCTTCAAGCGCCACATGAAGCATGCTGCTCGACTACTCAAGGAAGCGTATGCTGCGTAATAGGTGTGACGTCGTGGCTGGGACGCTAAACCAGCCAATTTTCTTTTGCTCATTCCCGTGGTGTTCGCGCCGGGCTGGGTCGCAAAACGCAACCAGTAAAGCCCGCCCATACCTCCGGCGACGATGTGTTCGCCATCTGGTAGCAAGGCACATGTCATTAAAACCCCATCAGCATAGAATGGGGCCACGTTTTTCCCTGTATGCACATTCCACGCCTTGAGGGTACAGTCCCTCGACGCAGAGATGACGATATCTGTGCCGAGAGCACAATCGCGCACTGTATTCGTGTGGCCCGCCAGTGTGAATCGTTCTTGCCCAGTCTTCAAGTCCCACAACTTGAGTGTAAAGTCTTGTGAGGCAGACACGATGACATCTGCGTTCACGGCGCAGGCGCGTACTGTGTTCGTGTGTCCCGTCAACGTGAATCGTTCTTGTCAGTTTTCAAGTCCCAGACTTTGAGTGTACGGTCGTCTGAAGGCAGATATGATGACATCTGCGTTCACGGCACAAGCACCGAGTTGGTGTGTCCCGTCAACGTGAATCGTTCTTGCCCAGTCTTCAAGTCCCAGACTTTGAGTGTACGGTCGTCTGAGGCAGATACGATGACATCTGCGTTCACAGCACAAGCGCGTACTGAGTTTGTGTGCCCTATCAACATATATCGTTCTTGCCCAGTCTTCAAGTCCCAGACTTTGAGTGTCTGATCGTCTGAGGCGGACACAATCACATCTGCGTTCACGGCACAAGCGCGCACCCAATCAGTGTGACCGGTCAATCTGAGCCGCTCGTTGCCTGTAACTGTATCCCACACCCGTAGCGTACGGTCATGTAACGCGCAGACGATCATATTCGTGCCGATGTCGACCCCGTTTACCCCATCCGTATATGCAGCGGTAAACAGGTCACCACGAGGTTCCCATAGTGTATCCAAATCCCACACCTTCAAGGTTTTGTCATTGGACGCGGAGACGAGGAGGTTTGCGCTAACCGCGCACGAATATACGGCACGTTTATGTCCTGTTAGCGTAGCCCGCTCAACACCATTCGATAGATCCCACACTTTCATGGTCTTGTCATCTGAAGCGGAAACGATGATGTTATTGGCAAGCGAACAGTCAAATACTGCGCCTGAGTGCCCTACTAATGTGAATCGTTCCATCCCAGTATCCAAATCCCACACTTTGAGGGTATTATCATCCGAAGCGGAAACGACGATGCCACCGCCAACTGCGCATCCCAACACTGCGCCCGTGTGTCCTACTAGTGTGAATCGCTCCATACCCGTCTCGGCATTCCAGACCTTGAGGGTGCTATCATCCGAAGCGGAAACGACGATGCCACCGCCGACTGCGCATCCCAACACTGCGCCTGTGTGTCCCACTAGCGTGCATCGCTCCATACCCGTCTCGGCATTCCAGACCTTGAGGTGCTATCATCCGAAGCAGAAACGACGATGTCCCCATCAACTGCAACCCAACACTGCGCCCGTGTGTCCTACTAGCGTGAATCGCTCCATACCCGTCTCAGCATTCCATACGCCGAGGGTATTGTCGCTCGATGCGGAAATGATTATCTTGCCATAAACTGCACAACCCAACACCGCGCCTGTGTGCCCTGCTAGTGTGAATCGCTCTATACCCGTCTCTGTATTCCAGACCTTGAGGGTGTTGTCGCTCGATGCGGAGACAATGATGCGATCATCACCTGCGCACGCGTTTACTGCGTCTGTGTGTCCGGTCAGTGTGCGAATGAGGGCGGGATGTGGTAGGTCGGGAAGCCCCTGCCAAGGTGCGATGAACGTGCGCGGTAGTTCCGCCAGCACTACATCACATGAATCACGCAGCGCGATTAGGTGTTGCAAGCGGGCGTACAGCGTTGTCATGAGGTCGTTTTCACTGGCGCAGCGATTTGAAGATGTTCCGTAGCCCCGTACTGCCGCTTAGCGTCCGTAGTGCTTCCTCGTCCGGAAGTGCCTCAACCGCCTTTATGAGGTCGTTTTCAGCGGCATAGGGATCGCGCAGGTGTGTTTTACGCGCCACGTAGCGCAGATCCGTCATCGTGCGCGCCAGTTCGTCCCGCCGCTCGGCCTCAATTAAGTGGTAGACGAGTTCATCCCATAGGTACGGTTCCTCGGCAGGCAAGTCTGCCCAGCGCGTCACACCATAGGTGTCGAGGAAGCGACCGTGAATGGCGGGCAGCGATTTTTCGCCATATTCTAGCGGCGATTGCTCCGATAGGCGTAAGAAACCGCGCACGACGTCGTGCAGGCGAATAGTGCGACGCGTCGCGTCGAAGCGCAGCAGGAGTGATAGATCGAGCAGTCGCTCAACCAGCCGCTCGGTCGCTACTGCCTTCATGCGCCACAGCTTTTCCAGTGCAGGTAGGGGAATATCGTCGTCTTCAGGAAAGATTGCCAGTTCGGCGAAGCGCTGGAGCTCGCGTTCATCCAGCAAGCGCAGGCTCACACCGAGCGTGCTGGCGACTGCGCAGTGTCGGTCTGCTGATTTGTTGGCATCAAACGCCGTCAAACCGAGTTCGTCCAACACTTCCTCGACGTAATCGAGCGCAGCAGCAAGGCGTTGCTTCTTCACTTCAACGCGATTGCGCAGCGCGCCGTTAACTAGCGTGAGCAGCAGCGCCCATCCGCCCAACCGATCCGCCAACCGCGCCATGCGTTCCGCTTCGCCGTCAGGAGTCCGGCGCGCAGCAGGGCGTTCGCTTCACCTTCACGCATCGCATCCACATCGACACGCTGCATCAGGCGGGAGCGTCCCGGCATCACGCGTGGTGATCAGGCGGGCACAGCGCTCGCCGCGTGAGGAACGGCTTGACGTGTGCCGGATCCCAGGCATCGTCGATCACCAGCAGGATGTCCCGATCCGCCAGCGCCTTAGAGAGTTCAGTTTTCGCCGCATCTAGGCCACTGACCGCCGGACGTGCCCCGGTGAGCGCGACCACCAGATCGAGCACGCGCCCGGTCAGGTCACCGGGATTCTCGCCCAACGTTACCCAGAGTATGCCGTCGTCAAACGCCTGCTGAATATGCTCGTGATGGCAGAGGGCGCGGGCGAGCGTTGTCTTGCCGTAGCCCCCCGCCCCCTTGAGAGCCGCCGTGAGCGCCACCGGGTTTTCGCGCTTTCCGTCGAGTAAGTGCGCGATAAGCGCGTCGAGTTCCTCCGGGCGCGCCACAAAATCGCCAGGCAAGTCTTCAACCATGAAAGGTACGCGCGGCACTGCGCAATCCCTGCGTAGATGGGCAAGTAGTGTTGTCCATTCATCGCCGCGTTCGAAGCGCATCCGGGTCGTAGCCGAGGTCGTAGAAGTGCATGTCGCGCATCCAGCGGGGCAGTGTCCCGATCAAGCTGTCGAAGTCCGTCTTTGACCCTGCCTTGACCGGATAAACGCAAACCCCTTCCTGCCGCGCCAGCCGCCATTCTTTCTTGACGAACTCGGAGCGCATGGCGGCGGGGGTCATGAGCAGCACGAGGAAGCGCGCCCGCTTGATCGCCGCCTCGAGCTGCAGCCACCAATCGCTGCCGCCTTCCAGCAGCACGTGATCCTGATCGACGGGGACGCCCGCTACTTCCAGCTTGCTTCGGAGCTTGGCGGCGAAATCCGCGCCGTCCTTACGCGAATAGGAGATGAAGACGTGGGGCTGAATGTCCATGTTTGTTCTCACTAAAGACGGAATTGTCATAAAGCGTTTGCTTGTCTCTATGAACACGATTATAGCCATATCCTCCGGCTACACGCATTCGCTTTCTGCTCCCTGGCAAAGTAGCTCTGTGTATTTCTAGGCTGCCAGTTTCATGCTGCCGCGTGGTGGGCGGGGCGCTCAAAACGTTTCTTCTTTCCCCTGCTTACATCGGTTCGCTGATTTCTCTGATCGTCTGCTGCGTCTGATACCATGATCCATTTGTGCCTTGTGCTTCACCTCTCCGACCCCAAAACGTGCCGATTAGTCGCCTACAGCCTAGCAGGCGCAGTGCCGGGTTCAACCTCGTAGTCGTGCTGCTCGGTCGCTGACGGCGTTTTCTCCAGGCTTGTGCCGCTTCGCTCACCGAAAACGCCGAGCGCCTTACAGGTGACCCGGCACTTTATCGCGCCGGCTGCTGGTCGCTCAGCAATCGGCACCGGGTCGATAGAGTGTAAGCGCTCAAGCGCGGAGGTAAGTCATGGGTGCGGTCTCGGTGTTCAGATTGCCGGTTTCGTCGGCGGCGATCCGCAGGTGCGGCGGGTTGGGAACAGAGCGTCGCATCGTTCTCGGTGGCGGTCGGCCGCAGAATCGCGCGGGCGAGAAGCAGACCCTGTGGGTGCGCGTCAACTGCTGGAACAAGCTGTCCGACGTGGCAGCGCAGTACGTGCGCAAGGGTTCGCTGGTGCAGGTGACAGCCGAATGGCTGCGCCCGGGCGCGTGGGTTGATCAGGGCGGCACGCCGCAGCCGAGCCTTGACATCGATGCTAACCGTCTCGTCCTGCTGGATCGCGTCCAGAACGGCGACGCTGAGCATAGTGAGATCGGGGAACAAATCCCGTTCTGAGGCGGATCAGTCCACAGCGGTGCTGTCACGTGAGTGGCAGCACCGCTTTTCTTAAGCTGCTTTGGGGTTCACGAGCGCGGCGCGCTATTTCATCGAATAAACATCGCAATCGCGTTGAAATACGCCTCCATTCCGACGTGCATCTGATCACTATAACGCACGCCGGGGATACCCAGAACTGGGTTGCTCTTCGCAAGAGAATTTGACTGAGATGACGATCTCTTCTTATTCCAACCAACGTAAACCAATATATATAACCTAAATTACCTCCTGCGACAATTCGCTTGCTATTCGGTGACCAGACGCAGCAACGGAGGTTACGTCAGCGTAGAAAGTGGCATAACAGACACCGTGTTCAATATCCCAGACCTTTAGGCTTTTGTCATCGGAAGCGCTTAGGATCCAACGTCCATTTGGGCTGTAGGCTGCACTAGTCACACGCGAAGTATGCCCTTTGAGGACAGAGCGCACTTCCCTATTCCGCCGCATTCCACACCCACACCGTGTTGTCATCGCACGCGCTCACGATCAATGCCCGTCCGGACTGTAGCTCGCGCTATTAACATAATCAGGCAATTCGAGAATTGGGCGTTGATGCCCGCTCTCAGCATCGAACACCCGCACAGTCCTGTCGCGGGAGGCGGTAACAATTGAACTCCCATCTGGACTATATGCCGCGCTGTTCACAACCCTATAATGTCCTTTAAGTGTGACCAAGAGCTCACCGCTCTTGGCATTCCATACCTGTACAGCGTTGTTTATTCCTCCAATCGATCCGGAGGAGCTGATTACGCACAACCCGTCGGGCGCGTATGCTACACTGTGCAGCTCAGTTGTATCTTCTTGGAAGGCAAGCTCAAGTTTCCATGTCGCTTCCCTTTGTGCCACATTTTTATTCACCGTCATCAGACGCGCTGACGATATGTGTTCCATCTGGACTGAATGCGGCACTGGTCACGATGTTACGGTGTCCTTCGAGGGTAGCTATGGTCTCGCCGCTCTCTGCGTCCCAGACCTTAAGTGTTTCCCAAGAAGCACTGACGATGCATCCCATCAGAAACGTAGGCCACACTGTTAATGTCAAGTTTATGCCAATACTTTGTAGGTGGATCGCTGCTTATTTGGAGTGAAGCGCCAGCGATAAGGTCGACTCCCATACTCTCACTGTTCCATCCGACGATGCGCTGACAATGTGTCTTCCATCTGGGCTATATACTGCGCTATTTACCTCACTGGTATGCCCCGTTAAGGTAAACAGGATCCCACCGTTCTCCGCATCCCACACCTTGATTGTCCTGTCGCTGGATGCGGTAACGATCCGCTTCCCATCGGGACTGAACGCCGCGCTGTTTACCTCCAAATTGTGCCCTTCTAGAGTGAGCAGGAGCGCACCGTTCTCTGTGTCCCATACTCGCACAGTGTAATTGTAGTACAATCCTTGACTTGAGGTTGAGGTGCCAGCAATGTACTTCCCACTCGGGCTAAACGCCGCGCTGCTTACTACTCCCAGTTTATTTTCAAGCGTGAGTAGGAGCACACCGGTTTCCGCATCCCATATACGTACAGTTCCGTCATTGGATGGGGTAACGATTCGCTTCCCATCGGGACTGAACGCCGCGCTGTTTACCCCCAAATTGTGCCCTTCCAGAGTGAGCAGGAGCGCACCGGTTTCCGCATCCCATACACGCACAGTCCTGTCACGAGATGCGCTGACGATCCGCTTCCCATCGGGACTGAACGCCGCGCTGGCCAAACCAGACTCGTGCCCTTGCAGGGTGAGTAGGAGCGCACCGGTTTCCGCATCCCATACACGCACAGTCCTGTCACGAGATGCGCTGACGATCCGCGCCCCGTCTGGGCTAAACGCTGCAACAACCACTGAGTAAATATGCCCTTCGAGTGTAACCAAGATCCTGCCGTTGTCCCCGTTCCACACATTGATCGTAGGCCTGTGCCACGATGCGCTGACGATGCGTCTTCCGTCGGGACTGTAGGCGGCGTAGGTTACCATATCAATGTGCTCAGTCAGAGTGCGAATCAGAGCTGGGTGTGGCAGGTCGGGGGGGGGGTGATGCGAGGTGATGAAGTGCTTTGCTTCCGCTTCAACGGCTTGACACGCTGGCTTCAGCGAGGCGATATGGCTCAGGCGAGTGTGCAGCGTCGCCAGTACATCGTTCACGGATTCGCAGCGGGCGAGGATGTGCGCCATATTACGGTAACTGCGTTCCAGCAGTTTGAGCGCATCCGCATGCGGATGTTCGTTCAAGCGGGCTAATGTCGCCCCCGTTTCGATGTCCGCTTCGACACTCATTATGCCGCGATGGAGGGTTTTCGTTGCCAAAAAGCGCAAGTCCAGCACCGTTGTGATAAAGTCTTCGCCGCGCGCCGCTTCGATCAGGTGATATGTGAGGTTATCCCACATGTAAGGTTCGTCGGGCGGCATATCACGCCAATGGGCGATGCCATAGCGATCCAGAAATGCGACATTGGCGGCGATCAGCTTTTCCGCACCGCCGATTAACTGCTCACGCAGATAGGCGCGGATCACGTCGTGCAGGGCTACGGTGTGCGTCTGCAAGTTGTAACTCAGCAGCAGCGACAGCCGGTTCAGTGCCGCGCAAGTCTCCTCCACGTCCAGATCATCGCAGTCCCATGCTTTTTCGAGTGTCGCAAACGGGATCGCTGTATCTTCGGGGAAGATCGCGAGCCGTATGAACCATTCACGCCGTTGGCTGTTGAGCCGTTCCAAGCTCAAGCTGAGGCTGGCATCGACGGCACGGTTGCGATCCGTACTGTTTTCAACCTGAATCGCCTTTGTGATCCCGCGTTTGTCGAAGGCGCGCTTCAGGTAATCGAGCGCTTTTTCCAGCGGCTCTCCGTCGTGCATCCGGTCGTGCAAGATGCTGTTCGTCAGTTTGAGCAGCAGCGGATACTCACCCAAAAGCGCTGCCATCCGTGCCAGTTCGTCGCGCAGCGCGTCGACTTGATTGGCTGACAGCCCGTAGGCAATCAGCGTAAAAGCTTCGTCGCCTGTCATCTGGTTCACAGAGATGGGGTGTGTCCCCGGCGGCAGCGTGTCGCCCATGCGCGTCGTGATCAACCTCGCGACCCGTTCCCCACCTTCAAGGAATGGACGGATGTAATCGGCGTTCCACATCATCGATCACCAGCAGGATGTCGCGATCTGCCAGTAGTTCGCGCAGGCGGGTTTTCGCCGCTTCGAGCGTCGGCGCATTTGCCCGCTCTCCACTTAAGGCGAAGATCAGACTTTCAAGCTGCTCGCGCACAGTATCGTAAGTGGCGCTTTCGCCGAGCGTAATCCACAGGATGCCGTCGTCGAAGGCTTCTTGGATGCGCTCGTCGTGGCAGATCGCCCGCGCCAGTGTGGTCTTGCCGTAGCCGCCTGCGCCCTTGAGCGCCAGCGCGCTCGTGATCGCTTCGGCTCGCCTCGGTCGGTATCTAGCAGCAGATCAATCAACGCGTTATATTCCTTGCTGCGTTGAATATACACGCCCAAATCGTCTGCCATGAACGGCACACGGGAACTTCACAGAGTGCGCGGATCGTTGAGGAAGCGCAGCCAGTTGGAACTGTGCTCGAAGTGCTCAGTATCCTGCCCCAGATCGTAGAAATGCACATCGCGCATCCAGCGGGGAAGCGCGTTGAGCAGGATATCAAACTCCGA
This sequence comes from Candidatus Flexifilum breve, assembly GCF_016713355.1. Lineage (NCBI taxonomy): Bacteria > Bacillati > Chloroflexota > Anaerolineae > Aggregatilineales > Candidatus Flexifilaceae > Candidatus Flexifilum > Candidatus Flexifilum breve. The sequence continues at coordinate 339,822 of NZ_JADJPI010000010.1, read as the reverse complement.
TGACTGCGTAGCGATCACCGGGTAGACGCACACGCCCTGCTGTCGAGCGTAGCGCCATTCTTTGCGGACCGTCTTGCTCTGCATGGCGGCAGGCGTCATGACCAAAACGAGAAACTCGACGCGGTTGATCGCATCTTGGATCTGCATCCACCAATCGCGCCCACCCTCCATGCCCACGATATCCTGCCAGCAGGGAATGTTTTCGCGTTCGAGGCGGTCGCGCAGTTTCCCGGCAAAGTGCTTGCCATCTCTACGCGCATAGCTGATGAATACGCCTTCTTTTTGTTTACGCGGCTTGCCAGCCCCCGCCACGTCGCCGATCTCCACTCGATCCGCCATGACCGCCTCTGTTACTGAGCTCTTTAATTATAGGGGAGTATAGCAAGTAGCTATTTAAGCGGCGATAAAAGGGGGGATACTACACTTTACAGGAGGAGAGGCTGGTTCATGATGACGAGTTCACTGCATGTACCCTGACGCGCGAACTCAAGGTCTTTGTAACCCTCAAAGTTGGCACTGGATAGACTGATGCGGAAGGGAAACAAACACGGTGCAGCCAAAACATCTTTGAATTCACGTATTTCCAGACTGTTTCCCACCATGAATGCTTCGAGTAACCAGAGCTCAAGTGGACCTGAGGGGCGTCGTTCCGTTTCCTAGTCTTTCGACACCATTTGCAGTCCTACTATCTCGACACGCCGCCGCGCTGCGACTGCATCCCAACAAAGATCAGCTCCGACAGATCATACTCGTACTGCGTGGAGACGGCTTCAGCTACCGCGAAATCGCAGTAGTGATTGGCCTCCATTGGACGCGCGTGGGGCAGGTGCTGAATCAAACCCGAAAACACTAACCGTCCAACAACTCGGACAGAGAGTCTATCGGAGAGCGATATCCATATGGGAATGCGCCCAAGTTCGACTCGTGCAACCAGTTCTCCCATCACACCCGCGACGGTGACAGAATGATCAAAAGCCGAGGCGACCAGTCTCGTTTGCTGAATGTGCGCAAAGTTGCTCAAGACGGTGTTGTCGATGACTGCGGCGATAATTCTGGGAACGTTTTGCCCTGCTGACCTAGACGTGCGCCGGTCAACCGGCGAAAAATGGATTCAGCAGCGGACGGTGAAATCCGCTGCTGAACGTACCGCTATGCGCGCACAACCAGTAACCAGTCCTGTGAGTCCGGCGCGGTGAAGCATCCTGACGCCCCTTCCGCCGGATGGGATGCTCCCGTGCGCGGATCGAACCACGTGGCGTGAGGGGGATCGGGCAGGCGTGACATAGCGAGTTCGACGGTGCCGCCCGCAGGCAGATACACCAGCGCCAGCGATCCGTCCGGCACGCGCGCCGCCGTGATCGCGTGTGCAATCGGCGAATCGGTCGGTGCGACGACGAGGGCCGGATCGGGCTGAAGCTGCCACCAGTTGGCGGAGGTGAAGCACGCCAGCAGGTGACGCATCTGCTCGGCACCCGGCATGTGGAGCGCCTGCCGCCAGTGCAGCGGAATCCCGGACATTTCATGGGCGACGGGCGGCGCGGTGCCGTCATCCCAGCCCCATACACCGTGTCCGCCGTAAGTCACGCCCGCCATCGGCGACACGAGCAGACTCCAGTACATCGCGCGGCGCACGTCGTAAGCCTCAAAGCGGCGGGATCGGTCAGCGATGTCGAGGTGATATTCGTAGTTCGGTTCCAGGTTGATGATCGGGCGCGCGGGTTCTGCCGTCCAGTCGGACGCGGGCGCGCCGCGCACGATCCACGCCAGCGAATCAGGATCGCCGAAGTGACAGCTTTGATAGCCCAGAAAGTCGAGCCAATCCTCGTGGCGGAAATCCGACCCGTACCACGACAGCCCGTTGGGGTGAAGCGTGACCGGGGCATGAGGCGCGCCGTCGAACACCGCTCGACCGATGCGCCGCCAGCGATCGGCCTTCACGCCGAGATAGTTTCCATCGCCAGGGAGTATCCAGCAGACGTGATTCGCGCCCCAGCGCGCCACCATATAGCGCGCCAGCAGGATCGCCTGATCTTCGGGCAGCGTCAGGCCGGGATTGATCGCCATTACCGTCGGGTCGCCCCACTCCGCCGCCCACAACAGCACCGGGACGCTCAACAGCCCCGCCGCGTTCAGGCTGTCCTGTTTGGCATCAAGGCGCTGAAACACGTCCGGCTTGACGGAGATGCGCTCGTGGCCTTCGAACGGCAGCGCCCCGGTCAGGTCGCCGTCGGGCGCGGAAATCCACTGCGTCGCCACCCACTGCACGGTATTGAAACCCTGGTCGATGCGGGCGTTGAGGTATTCTGCCCACTCGTCAGAGGTGGCGCGCAGCGGGCCGTTCCAGCACGTATCCGCCAACCAGAAAAACGGCGTGCCGTCCGCGTGAGCGAGATAACGGCGGTTGTCAGAGACTTGCACCGCCCCATGCCGATCGAAGCGCGTCGCGCCGTCGTTGGGTTCGCAGACGAACGCGCCGCGCTGGGCGTTCAAACCGGCATCGGTGCTGGCGCATTCGTAATGCCACGCGCCGATCTGGTCGGGCATGAAGCGGACGTGAAACGTGCGCCCTCCGTCCCAGAAGGCATCGACCGTGCGCGCGACCACTCGTGCGTGAACGTCACCGCCGCGCGCACCTCTTGCAGCGGGTTGGCATAATCGACGGCAGTTTGAAAGGCGGCCTCAAAACGCCCCCAGGCGCGACGCGGGTTTGAGTCATGGCAGACTTATCCTTTTAAGGCTCCGGTGGCAAGCCCGGAGACGAAGTAGCGTTGGAAGATAAGATACACGATCAGCACGGGCAAGATCGAGGTGACAACTGCCGCGTTCAACAATTGGTAGTTAGAGGAGAACTGTCCCTGAAAGGCACCGAAACTCAGCGGGATCGTCCACATATCTTTCGATTGCAGGATGACCAGGGCGATCGCGAATTCGTTCCATGTCGCCACGAAGTCGAGGATGGTCAGCGCCGCCAGTGCCGGAATCGCAATCGGCAGGATCACGCGCCAGAACAGGACGAAGTTGGTGCAGCCGTCGATGCGCGCGGCTTCGTCCAGTTCGCGCGGAATCGACTTGAAGAAGCCGTTGAGCAGAAACACCTGATACGGCACGCCGAAGGCGATGTACGGGAGAATCACGCCGATATAGGTGTTCAGCAGGTTCAGCCCCCAGCATCATCGTGAACAACGGCCCTAAAGCGACCTGTACCGGGATCATCGATCCCATGATGAGGAACAGGAACAGCGTTCTGCGCCCGCGAAAGCGCAGACGCGACAGCGCGAACGCCGCCAGCGCCGAGATTAGCAGCCCGGCGGGGACTTTGATCACGCTGATAATCAGGCTGTTCAGGCCGAACAATTCGATGTTGCCACGATCCCACGCCTGCACGTAATTGTCAAAGCGCCATACCTGCGGCGGCATGTACGAGGGATTGCTGTACATGTCGCTCGTCGTCTTGAGCGAGGTGAAAGATGACAGGCCGATCAGCGTGGGATCGATGCGCCGTTCGAGTCTGCGCGGCTCACGGGCGGGGATAGACCGTGTTACTGCCTCAAAGGTCGCCATGATCATCCTCACCGCGCATCATCCAGCGAATATAAGGCACGACGATGACCAGCGTAATCAGCAGCAGAATGATCACGATTGCCATGCCCGCGCCGTAGTTACGAAGCTGCAACGCCTGGAAGTAGCCCCAGCTCCCCAGCACATGGGTCGATTGTCCGGGGCCGCCCGCCGTCAGGCCGTAGATGAGGTCGAAGACTTTGAGCGAGTTGATGATCGACAGCGAGATGACGATGATGAAGGTCTGGCGCAGCGAAGGCACAGTGACAAAGCGAAACGCCTGCCAGCGGTTCGCGCCATCGACTCGCGCCGCTTCGATCAGCTCGGTGCGGACGGTTTGCAATCCGGCGAGGAACAAGACCCTGTTGCCCCCGGTGGCCTGCCAGACGAAGGCCACGAACACCGAGAACAGGGCGACGTTGCGGTCGCCGAGCCAGTCCTGAATCAGATGCTCCTGTCCGATAGCGATCAGCACGGTATTGACGATGCCGAGCGACGGATTGTACATCCACGACCAGATCGACGCCACAGCGATCGAGGCGATCACAGCGGGGAGATAGAACACGGTGCGGAACAGAGCGCGACCGAAGAGGCGCTGGTTGAGCGCGATCGCCAGTCCCAGTCCCAGTCCCGTCGGGAAGATCAGCGAGAGCACTACCCAGATGGTGCTGTTCTGGAGCGCCCGCCAGAATACCGCATCGGCGGTCAGGACGTTGACGTAATTCGTCAGCCCGACGAACAGGCGGTCAGGCGAGAATGCCGTCCCAGCGATAGAAGCTCATCACCAGCGCGTTGAGCAGGGGGTAAATCCGCAGAACGCTGTACAGGATCAGGGCGGGAGCGAGAAACGGCAGCGCCCTGCCACCCAGGGTACGGCGTTCGCTGGCGGCGATGCTCTGTGCCGGAAACGTGGCCTGCATAAAAAGCCTCCGCAAAAAGCATAAGTTTCAAGAGGGAAAGAGGGTTGAAGCCTCTCCCTTGCGGAAGTGCTGCAACCCTCTGTGAGAACACACAGACTGACCGGGAATTAGCTTCCCTGCGCCGCCAGATAAGCGTCAATGTCGGCCTGGATCGCCGCGCCCGCCGCGCCTGATTCGATCACGCCCGCAACGACGTCATCGTTGACGCAGAAGTAGCTGCTGACAATTTCCAGCGGGAGCGCCTGATCGCCAGGCAGATAGATGCCGGGTGCGGTGTTGAGCGTCTCGCGCCATTCTGCCGTCAGCGCGTCGCTTTCTTCCGTCGGTTCAACCCCCACCGTCGGCGAGACGACCGAGAACTGACCGAGATAGCGGGTCTGGACTTCTGGCGAGGTGAAGTAGTCAAGGAAGGCGGCAGCCTCGTCCTTGTGTTCGCTGGTGCTGGTGATAAACAGCAGTTCGGTGAACGAGGACAAACGATCCGTCCCGGTCGGGAAGGGGAAGAAGCCCCAGTCGGACAGGTCTTCGCCCGCTTCTTTCAGCGCCCCGATCCACCACGTCCCTTCATAGGTCATGGCGGCGCGGCGCTGGAACAGCGGCACCGCCGGTTCGGTCGGGTCAACGCCGAGGAAGTTTTCCGGCACGTAGCCGCTGTTCACCCAGCGGCGGTATTCGGTATACGCCTGTTCAACGCACGGTTCTTCCGCCCAGTTCGCTTCCAGGTTGGTCAGGGTGTCGTGCATTTCCGCGCCGCAGAACGTTTCCACCAGCGAGTCGACCAGGCGCATGGGCATCCAGCCGAACTTCCCCGCCGTATACAGCGGCGTCACGCCCTGCGCAACGAGTGCGTCGTTGGCGGCAATCAGTTCTTCGTAGGTCTGCGGTTCTTCGGTGATTCCGGCCTGCTCGAACAGGGATTTGCGGTAGTACAGCCCCATGCCGTGAACGACGTAGGGAACGCCGTAGACCTGACCGTCAAATGTCCCCGAAGCGATCGAACCGGGGCTGAAACGCTCACCCAACCGTACTGCTCGTAGTAAGCCGTCAGCGGTTCGACGCCGCCGCTCGGTGTGTAGAAACCGCCCAGACCTTTGCCGCCCCACATGAAGTAGATGTCCGGGGCAGCCGAGGTGTTGATGGCGACGCGCATCGCTTCCTTGTGCCCATCGACGGTGCGGGTTTCCAGGGCGATACTCACGTTCGGGTTGGCGGCTTCATACTCGGCGATAATCGCTTCGGTGGGAGCGGTCCCGCCGGACTGCACGACCCACATGGTAAGCGTGACGGGTTGATCCTGGGCGATGACGCTTCCGAAGGACAACAGCAGGGAGAACAGAACGAACATCAGGTAAACAGCAAGTCTTGAACGAGGCATAGCTCCACTCCTTAAGTCTATTCCAAAGGGCGGGTTCAAAAGACCGAAACTCACTATAATCCATAGTACCTTTCAGTTCTAACAATCTTCTGCCATATTCCTGACAAGAATCCCGCGCATCAGCAGTCCAGCAGCGCGGGCAAGTTTGAAAGCAGCGCATTCCGGTGATGAGTTCACTTACGGAAGATGGATTCACCGACGCTTTGCACGAGTGCTTGCAGCACCTCTACGATTTTGCTTTTTTGCAGCAGCAGGCGCTGGTCGATGATCTGGTGCGCGACGCCCAGGGGCCGATGCGCGTGCAGGCTTTCCGCAGCCTGATCATCGACGCGATTGAACAGCTTCGCCCCGCCGACGATCTCGCGTTGAACACGTCCCGCGCGCTTTCACGCGCTGTTGGTGCAACGGTATGTCAAACAGCGTTCCTTGCAGGAGGTGTTGCAGCTTCTGTCGCTCAGTGAGCGCCAGTATTACCGTGATCACGCGAAAGCTATCCAGGCGCTGGCATCGCTGCTGTGGACAGGCGTACACGAGACGGGACACCCGGCGGATGATCACAACGTCCCCCGCGCCGATCTCGCTGCTCTCCGAAGTCGATCGCCTCCGCGCCGGTTACGGACAGCAGCAGCGCGAAACGCTGCAAACGGTGCTGCGCGGCGCGCTTTCGGCGCTGCGCGGCTTGATCGAGTCGCGCTCGCTACCCGTCGATCTGCTGATCGCCGAGGACGCCGCAGGGTTGGAAATCGATCGAGGTGGTGATCCGGCGGTTGTGCATCCTGATCCTGTCCCCGCTCGCGCTCAATGCACCGCCGGACAGCCGCCTCATTATCGCCCCGGAGCTTTCCCCGCAGCAGTGTTCGCTTCGGTTCACGCTGCTGCTGTCCGTAACCGGCGCGGAGGCGATCGAGCGGATCGCGCAGGAGGTCGCCGCGCAGGAGAGCATTCACGTCCTCGCCAACACCATCCATGCCCCGATCCATACAAGCTGTGAAGCGCAGGGCATTCACGTAACCCTGAATATCCCTCTGCATCAGAGTATGATCCTGATGATCGACGATAACCCGAACGTCAGGACGTTGTTCGAACGCTACCTGACCGGGACGCTGTACCGCATTGTCAGTGCCGCCGACGGCGAAACCGCGATTCGCCTGGCGCGCGAGATGCAGCCCGCGCTGATTCTGCTCGACATCATGATGCCGGGACTGGATGGCTGGGAAGTCCTGCAAAACCTCAAGAATCACCCGCTGACCGAGTCGATTCCGGTGCTGGTGTGTTCCGTGCTGGACGTTGCCGCCCTGTGCGCGCACTTCGGGGCAGATGGGTTTCTGCGCAAGCCGCCCGCACAGGACGAGTTCACGGCGCTGGTGTCGCACTGGTTGGGCTGACCACGTCGACCAGCGCCTCGACGCAGCGCACCAGCTCCAGCGGTTGAAAACCACCCTGTTTCGCCATCACCAGCGGCCCGCTGATCCTGGCGCTGATGGCATCCCCCGCGCCGCGCGCCGAGACGAGGATCAGCGGGATGTCGCGCAGTCTAGGATCGGCTTTGACGCGCTCAAGCACGCCAAAGCCGTCAAGATCGTGCATCATCAAGTCAACGATCACGGCGTCGGGGCGCTCGTGCTGCATGATCGCCAGCCCCTCTAACCCGCCGTAGGCTTTCCAGACGTGATCGATGCTGGGCATACTTTCCAGCATCAGACTGAGCAACCGCACCACCTCCGGGTCATCGTCGATCACCAGGGCGACGTGAACCTCTTTGCCACAGCGACTCAGCGCATCCTCAAGCACTTGTTTCGAAACCGGCTTGACCAGAAAACCCGTCAGGCCAATGTCGCGCAGCAGTCGCCTGCCGCTCAACGGCGGCAGTTTGATCGCGGCCAGCGCGTCCGAGGCGGCGGACACGATCGCATCCAGCGCGGCGCTGTCGTAGTCGGCCTCCACAACCAGCGCCGATGGCTGGATCGACCGTACCAGCGCCTCCACTTCGTCGGAGGTGCGTGCGGAGGTAGGACGGTGTTTGGCGCAGTAACGTCCAAAGAGGGACTGCACCGCCGGGTCGTCGTTAAGCACCACGAAATGCCTGCTGGCGGGTTTTTGCTGCACGGACGGATCCAGATTCGAATGCTGGCGCAGCATATGATTTTCGGTGGGCAGCAGGAGAGTGAACGTGCTGCCCTGTCCGCGCACACCCGCGCTCGCCACCGTCAGTGAGCCATCATGCAGGTCGATGAACTGCTTGCTTAGGGTCAGCCCCAGCCCCGACCCCTGTTTGGAGCGCGTATCGCCGGTGGGCGACTGGTAGAACTCGTCGAAGACGCGCTTCAAATCCTGCACGCTGATTCCCGCGCCCGTGTCGGCAACCTCGACGCGCAGATGGTCGTCGTCGTCCCTGGCGCGCAGCGTGACGCTCCCCTGTTCGGTGAAGTGAACGGCGTTCCCCAGCAGATTCAGCAGCACCTGACGAATGCGCACCCGGTCGATCCAGCAGGGCGGCAGCGCGTCCGGGACATCGACGACGAACTCTAACCCCTGACTGCGGATCGTCGCTGATCAAGCCCGCGGCTTCCAGAATCGTCTCGCGCACGTCGGTGCGTTCGCGAACAATGGACATATAGCCCGCTTCCACCTGCGAAATATCCAGTACATCATTGATCAGACTTTGAAGGTGCCGTGCGCTCTCGTAGATCGTCTGCACATCGCCCCGGTAACTCCCCGGCAGGGGAATGCCGTACACCTGCGGCGACTTGACCATGATCTCGCTGAAACCGACGATCAGGTTGATCGGCGTGCGGAATTCATGGCTGACGTGTGCTGCAAACCGCGCCTTGATCAGGCGCGCTTCTTCTGCGGCGTAGCGCGCGTGGCGAAGCTGCACATTGGCCTGATCGAGGCGCATCTGCGACTCGTTGAGCGCGTGCGTCAGGCGCATCAGCTCCCTGCGATGTTCGCGTGCTTCGCGCATCTGCTCATTGGCGTACTGCTGGTGCCCGGTCACCATCTCTAGCTGCCGCCTCCAGTTGAAGTGGATGATCACACTCATGCCCGACAGCAGCCACAGCACGGTCAGCGCGATCGCCGTCACATCCGAGTCACTGGCGAGTATGAATGCCGCCGAGAGGATCATCACGCCGAGCGCACGCGACGGGGAGATCAGTTGGAAGGCGAGAAACGGGATCAGCGCGAACACCAGCAGGAACAGGTCTGCGGAAGCCGCACGATAGCTCAGTGCTGCCCACACCCACAGCGCCGCGATCAGGGCGTACCTGCCGATCCCGCGCCAGTGTCCTTCGACCAGCACAGCCCCCACGCAAAGCAGCATCAGCATGAGCAGGCTGACCAGCGCCGACGAGGGGTAGGCCGCCACAGATAATTCACGCCCAGCAGGGCGATTTGCGCGCTGACGCCCAACAGCGCGGTCAGTTGGTAGAACAGATTCGGCGCAAGCCGTTCGTGATTCTGAACCTGATGATCCATCGCCATTGTCACTCGATTTATCCGCCGGACTCACGCCTGGATCATAGAACAGATCACAACTGACCCACTAGGTCAGAAACAGTTTGCTCGGCGGCAGACTCGTCTCCAGAGCGGTCAGTCGCTCCGCGCTGACTTCAACGCCTGCCGTTTCAAGCGCCAGCAAGACGGCGCCGACCGCCGGCTCATACCGTCCCCGTACCGGCGTGATGTGGGGCGTTTGCTGCTGAATGACGGCGGTCACCGTATCGACCAGCAGCCGCCCCCGATGCCGGAATAGTCCGCCATTCAGCACCAGCGTAAACGTCTGATCGGCAATGCCGACTTTGCGCGCCGCGACCAGGACATATTCAGCTAAGCGTGTGCCAAGCTGCACCACGAGCGCCCGTGCCCTCGGATCGCCGTTTTCGGCTTCGTCAAGTACGATGCGAGCCAGCTTGCTGACTTCAATCTGTGTTGGCGGGACCACCCCGCGCTGCGTAAAGCGGCGCAGCAGACCTTCCGCCGACTCCTCGCCAAAGAGTGCCAGCGCCCTCGGCTGTGCTGGACTGATTGCTCATCCGTTCAAAAACGAGGAGCATCTAAAGTTCTTCCTTTCCAGACGCTCACATGTCACCGTAAAATGCACCACTCGCTCTTCAGTCTATCCCCACCGGGTGGTGTCATGTTTCGTTCTTTGTGGTCCCCATTTGAGAGAAAGCTCATTGAGCTCCTTCAATCGCTTCAGCGTCAAATCAAAACTTGGGCGAAGCCCCTTCCGCCGACTGTCGCCGCTGGCGTACTCACAGATTTACCGCGCACCAAAACCGATCTCGTTCTCGAAAATGCCTTGCTGCGCCAGCAACTGGTCGTGCTGCAACGTCATGTCAAGCGTCCTCGTTTCACTTGGAGAGACCGTATCTTCATGGTCGTCACAGCAAGCCGACTACCGTCTTGGCGTCAAGCGTTGCTGATTGTTCAACCAGACACCGTCCTCCGCTGGCATCGTGACTTGTTCAAATATATCTGGCGTCGCAAGTCGCGTCAGCGCGGAGGGCATCCGCCGTTGAGCCCCGAGATCGTGGCGCTCATCCAGCAGATGGCGACCGCCAATCGCTTGTGGGGTGCGGAACGTATTCGGGGTGAGTTGCGAAAATTAGGCTGGGAGGTTGGGAGAGGTACGGTGCTCAAGTATCTGCGTCGGTTCCGTCCGGTTCGTCCGCCAAGCCAAACTTGGAAAACATTTCTGCGTAATCATGCAGATACCATCTGGACATGTGATTTCATTCAAGTCACCGATGTCTTCTTTCGCTCTCTTTTCATCTTTGTCATCGTCGAACTCGGTTCTCGACGCGTTGTCCATCTGGGCGTTACCCGTCATCCAACGGATGCTTGGGTTGCTCAGCAACTGCGCGAAGCGACGCCGTTTCAACAAGGACCCAAGTATCTCATTCGGGACAACGACCGAAAATATGGAGCGTTTTGCCGTAGTGGCTCAGGAACCTCAATCGAGGTCGTGCGGACACCCATTCGTGCGCCCAAAGCCAACGCCGTGTGTGAACGCTTCATCGGTTCCGTGCGCCGCGAGTGTTTGGATCACCTGCTCGTTCTTGGTGAGAAACATCTGTTCCAGATGATGAAAGCTTATATCGAGTACTACAATCAGTATCTACCACATCAGGGTATAAACCAACGCATCCCTGCATCTGTGACATCAGCGCAGTCGACAAGATCGGGACCCATCACGGCACAACCCATCCTCGGAGGTCTGCACCACCATTATTCGCGCGCGGCGTAGCCGGACAGCTCCAACCTCAAATCCTGGAACGGATGTGCAAAGAGTCCAGCACAGGTTCGTTGGCGATTGGTCCTGGCAGAATTGTTTCTGGGGGTTGATCAAAGCGCGGCGCTGGATCACAAAGTCCAACCAGCGCGTCGATTTCATCTTTGACCTGACGGAGAGCGGACGGTTTCCCAAAGGCGCTGCGCTATACCTTCCGCGAGGAATGGCTGTGGCAGCGGGTCAAGTGGCCGAAAATGATCGGGCGGATCGTGGTGGTGGGTGGTGGGCAGCAAATGAGCGAGCTCTTGAGCTCCGCTGCAAAATTGCTCCGGAGACGATGAAGTATTTCCGGCGGGTCAATACACTGGAGGAAGCGTTTGCGCTGCTCAAAACGTGGGTCCTTGATGATGACACGCCACCCTTCGACGAAATCGCGATCTGACGACTGTCACCCTTTTCCACGCTTTGACGACTTCCGGTTATACTTGGCCAACGACCGAACACGAGTGCTTGAGGGCGGATTATGGATTCCTCGAAGTGGATCAAGAAACGACGGGAAACTCTGGGAATTACGCAGGAGCAGTTTGCCGAACGTCTTGCCCAAGGGGGAATCGAAGTGACGAAAGCCGCCATTTCCAAGTGGGAGGTCGGGCGAACACCCCTACCACTGCAAACCCCAGAAAACCGGCAGGCCTTTGCTGCTGCCCTTGAACTCTCGATCAAGAGTTATTGATCTGTGCCGGTTACGAGATTGATACGGAATGGTCGATCCAGGCGCGGCTCATCGCCACGCTCTTCGATCAGCTTTCAGCGCACAATCAAAAAGCGGTGTTTCTCCTCGTCACGCACCTCAAAGGTGATGAGGATGCCGCGAATGAAACCGTGGATGACAGTGTGCTGCTCGACAAGTTCGGCTGATTCTCGCAGTTTCTCCAAGACGTCTTGCTTAATTTCATCACCAGATGCCAGCCCTACTATTTGTAGCTGCTGGCAATTGTCGTCGCGCAGTAACGAGGTCGTCGCGCCTGATGACATTGTTACTGCGTTTGTTCATGTTTAGCTATCTGGAACGATGACCTTATCATCGGGATTTCTGGTGCTTTCCATTACTCTCTGCGTACAAGTACAGACACGGAGGGTTGAATGTCTACGAAAGTTCCCCGAACTGAAAAAGTCACCTCACGAGTGACCCAGGAAGAGCATCGGCGGCTGACTGAATTGGCGGACGCAGAAGGTCGCAGCCTGTCGAATTACCTTCACTGGTTGATTCGAGCGCGGTTGCAAACGGAAACAACCAAGCAGCCTTCGGCGCCAACCGCTGTGCGCTCGCGACCGCTCCGGTGATCGCCTTCTCTCAACATGATCTGTATGCGTTGTCACGGGCGTTCGTCGGGCTGCCGTGGGCCGGCGTGCCGCTCACACCAACCGCTGCGCTGCTCTTGGCACATCTCGATCCCAACCAAGCGGAAGACCTGCGTTTCCTCCGCAAAGTTTTGGGGCAGGAGCTCATTCAAGCAATCCTTGCCATCGATCCTCAGGCACCGCCCCCCGAAATTGTCGCTCGTTCTTCCGATCTCAACATTGTGCCTGAACTTCCCATGGCTACTCAGCTAACGCCAGCACAAGTTGCGGAAGCCCAGGGGGTTGGACGCTGGCTCACGGATTATATGGAATGGGCGGGACGGGCAGCGAACGAAACGCCCCTGATGTTTCATCAGGGAGCGGGCTTATATCTGGCAGCGGTAGCGGTCGGACGACGGCTCTACATTCGCACACCGTGGCGGCAGCAGATCTTCCCTAACCTTTATCTGATGATCGTTGCCATTTCAACCTACTACCGCAAGTCTGCCGGGCTGAACCTCGCCGCCGAAGTCGCCCCTCTCGCGCTGCCCCACATGATCATGCCGCAGCCCGGATCACCGGAGAACTTCATGGCGATGCTCGGCGGCATTCTCCCGCCGAACTTCTCGGATATTCCTCAGGCAGATCGGACGCGGCTGGAAAAAGGGAATCGCTTTGCAGCCCAGCGTGGATTGCTGCGCGACGAACTGTCCGGGTTGTTCAAATCGATGGGCCGCGATTACATGGCCGGCCTAAAAGAGCTCATCATGACGCTTTACGACTGCCCCGGCTACCTCGACAGCAATACCAACAACAAAGGACTGGTCGTAATCCGGGATGCGGCGCTCTCGATCCTCGGCGCGGCCACCCCCGCCGAGCTCGCCAACGCACTGACGGTTAACGACTGGTACAACGGTAATCTCGCTCGCTTCGCTCTTTTGACACCAGAGACGGATTATCACGAACGGGTCGCGCCACGAGACAGCCATAACCCGACTGAACTCGCTGAGCGTCTGCGTCGACTCCATGAGCGCCTGCCCGAACCGCCGCCAGCCGCCGCGCTCGGGGATGCACCGGAGGCGGAGGCGTGGTCGTTGGTGGCAGAGTTCTGGTCGGCGTGCCACGGGTATGAACAGGCGCTACGCGCGATGACTGCTCCGCAATCCACACTGGATGATCGGTTGCGCGCCATCTACGGTCGACTGCATGTCCAAGCGATCAAGGTGGCGATTCTGTTGGCCGCCCTCGATTGGTCGGATGCGGGCGAGGAACGGCTGCAATTGAAGGTCACTACGGCGCACTGGTACCGCGCACAGTTGATCGTCGAGGAATGGCGCGCCTCGGCGCATCGTCTCCTCGCTGACCTCGGCGAGAACGAAGAAGGGCGTCTGGAAATACGCATTCTGAGTTTGCTGCGGGCCTCCGGGGGGGCGACGGTGCGTGACCTTTACCGTTCACTGCGCTCAACACGCAAACCCGTGATGGAGGCACTGCGGGCACTCGAAGAAGACGGCTGTGTTGTCCGCCTAGAGAATGCGGGCGGCAGTGGTCGTGGTCCGCGCACCGACCTCTATCAGGCGATTGACTTATCTGGCATGGGGTCGTGACAAATCAACAAACCTGTCAACCTGTCAACTTGTCCAGAAGCATGACGAGTTTTTCAGAGAGGGAACCATGAAGACTGTTGTGCGGCGAGCAAAAGAAGCAACAGATCTGAGGGTGCTGGTCGAACAAGATCTGGGACGACCCGTTTCGCGCAGCGCCCGCGCTTGGCTCTGGAAGTGCCCATTTCATCATGAACGGCGGGGCGCGAGCCTAGCGGTGTGGGCCGATGGTTATCGCTGTTTTGGTGCGTGCGCATCGGGTGGCGATCTGGTTGACTGGCTGCAGCGCTACCGTCATTTGAATTTTACTGGAGGCGCTCGCCGTGTTGGGAGATGCTGTGTCTGCCTATCCTCATCTTCATCGACCGCAGGAGTCAACTGAACCACCCCGTTCGAGTGGCAAGAAGCGGCACGGCGCGTCGTCGCTTATGCCGAAGAGAAACTTTGGTCGCTAGAGGGGCGGTCTGCTCTCACGTATTTGTTCAAACGTGGCCTCACAAGTCGAACGATCAAAGCCGTTCGCCTTGGTTACGTGCCCGGTGGGTATCACGGTTGGCAAAGCCTCCACGGACTGAAAGTTCCGTGCGGGATAGTTATCCCCTGGTTTGCGGCGGAGGCGTTGTGGGCGGTCAAGGTGCGGCGCGCTTACGGTGAGCCAAAGTACGTGCAGATTTCCGGAGGCAGTTCGCACGGACTGTACAACGCCGATTCGCTGGAAGATCGTAGTAATGGACTCATGTGTGAAGGGGAATTCGACACACTGATTGCTCAGCAGGAAGCTGACGAACTCGTCGCAGCAGTGTCGCTCGGGAGTGCCAGCGCCGCTCTCTCGATCCGTTGGTACAGTGCCCTCGTGACGTGCAGCGATATCCTTGTTTGCTATGACAATGACGCGGCGGGCAAAAAAGGCGCTGCACGGTTACAACAACTCTCACCCCGTTTTCGTTCGATCTCAGTTCCTCATGGAAAAGACATCACCGATTTCCACCTTGGCGGCGGTGATGTGTATGGGTGGATTGAACAAGTCTTGAGGCTGCGGATTGACAATGAGCCGCACCGGTAACTGCTCGCCTGAAGAGATGCTGCTGCGCGTTCTGCGCGTGGCGGAAATGATCATCAAACAGGAAGCAGTGCTGCCGCATCGTGCTACTGAACACCCTGATCAGCGGCCCGATCCCAAATTGCCTCGCAAAAACACCAGGGGAATAATCTGGTGTAACTTAATGTAGATGAAGTCCTGATTGAGGTTGTGATGCCACGACGCAAAGCGAAACGACTTCCGCCCAAACCCGGATGGGCGGTTTATCTTCGCACCAGTGATGAAGAGGCGCAGAACCCGGCGCTCTCGCAGAAACGGCAGCGGTTTGCCATAAATACGGGACTAGTTGATCGTAGCATGCTGCCACTCATCGAAGAATATGTTGATAACCTGACCGGACGTTCACCTGATCGGCTTGACTATCAGCGGATGTTGGATGACGCGCGTTCAGGTAAGTTTTCCCATGTGGCTGTCGAACGTGCGGATCGTTTTGGACGGAACGATGCGGAGGCACTGCGCGCGATTGATGAACTGCACGACTTTGGTGTTGCCGTGCGATTCGCCAATCAACCAGATTTGATCCGATTGATGCAGATGACCGTATTCTGGTCACACTCCAATTCACACTGGCGCGGCGTGAATCCATTTTGATGGGCTTACGGATCAAAGGCGGGCATCACTCGAAACTTCGTGATGGGGGGTTGGTCAACGCTCGCACCCGATGGCTACCGGAATATGGAAGAACGTACCGAACACGCTGAGCGACTGGAATATGGCAAATACAAGCATTGGGTAGAACCTGATCCTGAACAGTTTAATGTGTGGCGACGGGCATGGGATCTGCTGCTTGAAGATCAAATGACGTTGGAGGAAATCTGCGAAGACCTGCATGCACGTGGTTTCCACTTTCGGACGGGACGTCCATTTGTTGAAATCAAAGATGGCAAACGCCGCGCAGCAGCCAATGGTTTATCCAAGAAGTTTCATAACTGGTTCTATGCAGGTTGGGTGGTGAGTGAACAGGCCAATATTCCTCCAAAGACGATCCGCGGGGAATGGAAAGCGGTCGTAACAACGGAGGAATTTGAGCGCGGTCTTGACATCCTCAAACGGCGGGTGAAAGACAGATCGCCGCGTCGTCGGCACGAGTATCTACTGAGCGGGCTTGTCTACCTTCAGCAAGAGGGACAAGATCAACTGGTGCGCTTGACCTGTTCCACCTCCAATCCTGACCGGAGCGGTGGCGGTACAGCGCACTATCGCGTTGCGCGGTCAGATATTAACCTCCTGTGCAGCGCGATCGATGCGCAAGTAACAACCCTCATCGCACAGGTTAAAGTCGATCCTGAACTCGTACCGGTGATTCGCGCAGCTTATACGCACGATATCGCCGAACGCCTGGGCCATCTGCGCCCGTCGGATCGAACGCGGATCGAAGCCGAATTGAAAGCAATTGATGGGGAAGAAGCGCGGATTGCCCGTTTGCTGGCGTCCGGCAAAGTCACTGAGTCAGTGTGGAATAATCTGTGGGAAGAATGGCAGGATCGCCGCCGCACTTTGCGCGCCAATCTGGATGGCGTTGCGCAGCAGGTAGACACGCATATTGCGCACCTTGATCAAGCTTTAACTCTGATTTCTAAAGTGGGTGTATTATTTGGAGCAATGGAGCGCAGTGCCCAAAAAGCCTTGCTGCGTGAAATGGTTGAGCGGGTTGTCGTTGACCCTGACGGTCAGGTTGTTCGGTTGGAACTGCTCCCCCCATTTTCGTATTTGCGTCAGTTGACGCAGCGAGCAATGGGAAGCAAGCGTGGCACAGGCAAAACAAAAACCAGCAAAGTCTCCTCGCTGGTTTCAGTTCGATTGATTTCTCTTCTGGTGGACCTGAGGGGATTCGAACCCCTTACCTCTACAGTGCGATTGTAGCGCTCTCCCAAATGAGCTACAGGCCCGTGAGTTGCACGAACGAGAGGAATTGTAATGGCGGCGGGCATGGGTGTCAAGGCGGAGTCTCACGCTAATGCGGAAAATTCGCTACAATGACGCCCTATGATGAACCATGTCTTGATGCTCAGTCTGGATACCGCGCTCGCCACCCCATCCTCAAGGCGATTCCCGAGCGCGGCACTCACCTACGCGGCGCGGACGGGGCGCTTGACGATCATCGTCTACACGACGCCGCACGTCGGCGCGGCGTTTCAACCCTCCGACCATCTGACCATCATCCCGACCAACAGCCGCCACCCGGTGCTGTTCCCGCTCGATGCGATCCGGTTGGCGCGCGGTGTGCTGCGCGGCGGCGGCGTGAACCTGATCACGACGCAGGAGCCGCTTGCGACCGGGCTGGTCGGCTTGCGGCTGCGCTTGCGCTATCGTGTGCCGCTCCTCGTGCAAAATCACAGCTACTTCTTCGGCAATCAGGCGTGGCTGGATGAGCGCCCACTGCGCAATCGTCTGCTTACAGCGATTGGGCGGGTGGTGGTCGCGCGCGCTGATTTCTATCGCACGGTCAATGATAAAGAGAAGCAGAACTATCTCGCGGCAGGGGATCACCGCGCCGGGTGGTCGCGCTGCCACTAGGGACGGCGGCGGGCCTTTGCCGCCGCGCCCGATCCTGATCAACTGGCGGCGCTGCGCGCACGACTCGGTTTGACGGCGGCGACGCCCGTCGTGCTGTGGGTTGGTTATCCGGTTGGGTTTAAGCGCGTGCCGATCCTGTTCAAAGTGTTCAAGAAGGTGCTCAGCCGCGTGCCCGACGCCAAGCTCGTGCTCATCGGCGATATGAAGCGCTCCCCGGTCGACTTGGCGGCGCTGGCGCAAACTGAAGACCTCGGCGGGAGCGTCATTTTCGATGGACCGGTGCAGCACGATCAACTGCCGCTGTATTACGCGCTCGGCAGCGTGTACGCGCACACTTCCTCATATGAAGGGGCCGCGCGTGCTGTTCGAAGCGTCGGCGGCGGGGCTGCCGCTCGTGGCGCTGGATGTGGTCGGCGTCAACGAGGTGATCGAGAATGGCGTGAACGGCTATCTCGCGCCGGATATGGATATCGACGGTATGGCGGGGCGGATCGTCACGCTGCTGCAAGACCCTGTGCCTGCCAAAGCGATGGGCGAACGCGCGCGCGATCTCGCGCTGCGGCGCTACGATGCCGAACGCTACATCGATTCGTGGATGGGCGTGTGGCGCGAAGCGATTCGCCTAGGCATGCGCAGGCGGCGGAGGTGGTTGTGAATCTGCTGCTGTTCAACCTCGCGACCGACGCCGACGATCCGATCCTCGGCTTTACGACGGGCTGGAGCAACCGACTGGCGGCGCATTACGAGCACATCGACGTGATCACCATGCGCGCCGGACGCTTGGATGTTGCGCCGAATGTCAGTGTGTACTCCATTGGCAAGGAGCGTGGCTACGGAGAAGCGCGGCGGGCAGTCGAGTTCTATCGCGTGTTGAGTACGCTGCTGTTACGGCGGCGCTACGCGGCGTGTTTCGCGCACATGCAGCCGCTGTTCGCGCTGATGAGCGCGCAGCTGCTGCGACCGCTCAATGCGCCTATCACGCTGTGGTATACGCATCGCCAGCGGCATCGCACACTCGAATTGGCGACACAGGTCAGCCGCCGCGTGGTGACGGCATCGCCGGACAGCTTTCCGATCGCCACGCCTAAACTGCGCGTGTTGGGTCATGGGATTGATACGGATTTCTTTAGGACTGAGGGCGAAGGTCTGAGGACTGAGGAGAACGTTCCCGTTATACCTAACACCTCTATAGCAAGCTGATCTTACTCAGTCCTCAACCCTCAGTCCTCAGTCCTCAATATGTCGTGCATGGCGCGGCTGATGCCGATCAAGCAGCAGGCGACGCTGATCCGCGCGCTGCCGAGCGTGCCCCGCCGCGCACGCCGTGTTTGTTGGCGATGTGCCGCCGGAACAGGGCGCGAACTATCGGGCGGAACTGGAAGCGCTGGCGCGGGATCTCGGCGTAGCGGAGCGGGTCACCTTTGCGGGCAATCAATCGGCGGAGGGCGTACGGGCGTGGTATGCGCGGGCGGCGGCGGCGGTCAATCTGAGCCCGGTCGGGCTGTTCGACAAGGCCGCGCTCGAAGCGATGGCCATGCGCGTGCCGACCATCGTCACGAATCCGTCTTTCGATCCGCTGCCCGGTGATGCAAGCTGGCGCAGCGAGTCGCCGGAGGATCACGCGGGGCTGGCGGCACGTCTCACCGCGATCTTGGCGCTCGATCCCGCGGAACGGGAGCGGCTCACGAGCATCAGCCGTATGCGGACGGTCGAGGCGCATGGTTTAGACGGCTTGATCCGCCGTCTTGTTCAGGTACTCAACACCGGAGAGATGACATGAATTTCCCGAAAACGCTGGTGATCATCCCCGCGCTCAACGAAGCGGACAGCATCGCCCACGTGATCGGCTTGATCCAGCAGCACGCGCCGTGGGCGGATATCGCCGTGATCAACGACGGTTCGACCGACGATACGCGCGCCATTGCGACGACGTGCGGCGCGATTGTGCTCAGCATGCCGTACAACGTGGGGATCGGCGCGGCGGTGCAGACGGGCTTTCTCTATGCGGCGCAGCACGGCTATGAAGTCACGGTGCAGAACGACGGTGACGGCCAGCACAACCCGCAGGAGATCCCGCTGCTGGTGTCCGACCTGATCGCCAGCGGCTCGGATCTCGTGGTCGGGTCGCGCTACATCGAAGATCGCGGCTACATCACGCCGATGGCGCGCAAGGTCGGCATTGTGATCCTCGCGCGCATCATCTCGCTGATCACGCGGCAGCAGTTCACCGATCCGACGTCAGGGTTTCGCGCCTCCAGCCAGCGGACGATTCGCCTGTGCGCGCACCTATCCGCATGATTACCCCGGAACCGGAAGCGGTCGTGCTGCTGCATCGCGCCGGGCTGCGGCTGCGCGAAATCCCCGTGACGATGAACCCGCGCTACGGCGGCAAATCCTCGATCACTCCGATCAAATCGGGCGTGTACATGCTCAAGGTGATTCTCGCGATCCTGATCGGGCTGCTGCGTCCCGCGCCATCCGTCGATTAGCTCGACTTGTGCCCGCCGCTGGAGAAGGCCGTGACCAGCCCTAAGCCGATGTAAATCGTCCCGCTGATGTACTTCTGCGCGCGCAGAAACGTCTGGTTGCGCTTGAGCCAACCGCCCGCCGTGCCGGAGAGGATGGCATAGGTGCCATCGGTGAACAGGGCCATGAGGGTGAACATCAGGCCGAGCAGCAAAAACTGCACGCCGACCGCGCCGCGCGCCGGATCGACAAATTGGGGCAGGAAGGCGAAGAAGAACAGCGCGGTTTTGGGATTGAGCACGGCAACAACCACGCCTTGACGGTAGATCGAGCCAAGGCTGCGGCGTTCAACGACTGCGTTGGCGGTGAGGGGCGTTTTGTCGAGCAGGGTCTTCACGCCGAGGTAGACGAGATAGGCCGCGCCGAGGTACTTGACGATGTCGAAGGCCAGCGCCGACGTGAGCAGAATCGCCGAGAGGCCGAGCGTCGCCGCGAGCACATGGACGAGCGTCCCGGTCTGCACGCCCATGACGGAGACGACACCCGCGCGCCGCCCCTGATCCATACTGCGGGCGACGATGTAGAGCACGGCGGGGCCGGGCGTGATCAGCAAGATGAATGCGCCAGCGAGGAACAGCGACAGCGTACTCAGCGGTAGGATAGTCTCCATGCCTGTGAAATCCTTGTGCGATTGGGTGAACACAACCCCTTTACTATAAGTGGACTTTCCTGACCTGTCTATGACCAGTTGATCGGGCCTCACCCGTAAACCAGACCCCACCCCCGGCCCCTCCCCGAATTCAGGGAGGGAGCCAACATCCCTCGCAGAATCCGATTAGATTTTCGTAGGGACGCGCAACGGCGCGTCCGTCGTTTCCAACCCCACCTCCGGCCCACGCCTCTGAATTCAGGGAGGGGAGCCAACATTCCTCCCCTCTCACCGCTGGCGTGGGAGAGGGGTTGGGGGTGAGGGGAAACATGGCATCTGC
Organism: Candidatus Flexifilum breve; assembly: GCF_016713355.1. NCBI lineage: Bacteria > Bacillati > Chloroflexota > Anaerolineae > Aggregatilineales > Candidatus Flexifilaceae > Candidatus Flexifilum > Candidatus Flexifilum breve. The sequence continues at coordinate 318,717 of NZ_JADJPI010000010.1, read as the reverse complement.
TATACTGCGTTGACTGTGACCTGCCACCTGTAAACTGTGAACCCTATGCGCGTGTTGATGATCTCCAAAGCCTGCATTGTCGGCATCTACCAGAAGAAACTCGAACTCATCGCCAAAATGGGCGTCGAACTGCTGGCGCTGTGCGCCCTCGTGGAAAGATGAGCGCGGCGAACAGCGCCTCGAACGGGTCTATACGGACGGCTACCGTCTCGAAGCCATCCCGATCTGGCGGAACGGCGATTTTCACGCGCACAGCTACCCGACGCTCGGGGCGCACCTGCGGACGTTCAAGCCGGACATCGTGCATATCGACGAAGAGCCGTATAACCTCTCGGCGTGGCAGGCGCTGTTCCATGCGCGGCGCGTGGGCGCGAAGTCGCTGTTTTTTAGCTGGCAGAATATCGCGCGGGACTACCCGCCGCCCTTCAGTTGGGGCGAACGCTGGACGCTCAACCATGTCGACTACGCGCTGATGGGCACGGAGAGCGCCGCCGAGGTGTGGCGCGCCAAAGGCTACCAAAAGCCGCTGCGCGTGATCCCGCAGTTTGGCACCGATCCCGACCTGTTCCACCCGTCGCCACCGACCGCTCGACCGTTCACCGTGGGGTTTTTCGGGCGGCTCGTGCCGGAGAAGGGCGTCGACGTGCTGCTGGACGCGCTCGGTCAGCTCGGCGGGGAGTGGCGCGCGCTGATCGTCGGCGGTGGGCCAGAAGCAGAACGCTTGCAAGTGCAGGCCACCGCGCACGGCGACCGGATCACGTTTCGCGCGCAGGTGCCGTCGACGGAGATGCCCGCGCTCTACCCCAAGTGGATGTACTGGTCTTGTTGTCGCGACCCGCCCCAACTGGAAAGAGCAGTTTGGGCGTGTGCTGGTGGAGGCGATGGCGTGCGGCGTCCCGGTGATTGGCTCGGACAGCGGCGCGATTCCCGATGTGATCGGCGATGCGGGGCTGATCACGCCGGAGGGGGATGCGGCGGCTTTAGCGGACGCGCTGCGCCGCGTGCGCGATGATTCGAGTCTGCGGGCGAAACTGGCGGCGCAGGGGCGTCAGCGCGTGCTGGAACGCTTTACGCACGCGCAGGTTGCCGCCGACACGGTTGAGGTGTACCAGGAGATGTTCAACTCGGCTCGTTCACGATAAAAGAGCCGGACGCAATGAATTGCGTCCCTACGCAGACTCAAATGTAGGGACGCGATTTAGAGGGTGTCCAATAAGGGTATCACCTGTAGGGACGAGGCATGCCTCGTCCTGATTTTTTGAGAAGGATACAGAGGACAAGGCATGCCTTGTCCCTACAAAAACTTGGTAACTGTGTGCTTTTTAAACACCCTCTTTATCGCGTCCGCTGATTAGGTAGAGGCGTAGTAATGATAACGGCAGACGAATATGAGAAACTTGTTGCTTTCCTCGACTACTTGATTGATGAAGTTGGCGAGGATGAGTCACACCCGCTGGCATCGGTCATAGATGTGGTTGGGGTGTTAATCGAACGGTACGAAAATGAAAACGTATCGGAGATCTCCAATACTTCAAAATAGCGCGGTTTCTATATGTAATTTGTGCATCAAATATGCACTTGACAAAGACAAGAACAAATGTACAATAAATTCTGTTCACAATGAACGTTATCGCAGACGGAATTAGCGGTACGAATCGTTTCCTGGGTCGCACCCACATTTATCCGGGAGGCCGTGCACCTTGACCGCACATAAGTCAAATGGCGAACAAAACAGTTCACGTCCTCCTCCTGTCCTTGAGCGAAAGTCAGAGAATAAAAGGGCTAAGGAAGAAACTAGTAGAACGCGTAAACGGGTAAAGCGTTACAGTCTTGTCTTGCCTGAAGAACTGTACACGACGATACAAGAACTGGCTGATGACCGGGGAACGACCGTTCTGGAGATATTCCGACGCTTCATCAAGTTGGGGTTAATTGCTGCTGAGCTAGAAAATGATCCCAACAAGAGTCTCATAATTCGTGAAGGCGATAAGGAGCGGGAAATCATTCTCATCTAAGGAGGTGAGTGATGACAACCGCCGGTACGCACGATGAGCGCGTTACTATCGACGAGCTAGCAGGTGATTTGCTAGACCAAAGCATCAGTAACGGGGTAGAAGCGACTGAGTTGGGTGAGGAAAATCGACCCAACTTCTATGTTCTTCACTACCAAGGCAATATTCATGTCGGCCTAAGAGCTTCGATTTCAGTGAAGCGCTTGTTGACTTATACTGGTGCTCTAGGTGGTGCGGGTGGTGTAATCCACCTGATTTTGACAGCAATTTCCGGGAAGTAACGCGATAGCATTGCATATGATTACACCAGGTACGATATGTATCTGGTGTTTTCTTTATATTTCAGGAGACCCAATCAATGTCCAACCAGCAACCTGACCAACCCACCGACCTGCCCAAGATTGGCGCGCCGGCGACGAATGCGCTTAATGGCGCGGGGTACTATCGCCTTGAACAGTTGACACAGGTCACCGAAGCCGAGCTTATGGCGCTGCACGGCTTCGGGCCGAAGGCGCTGCGTATCCTCAAAGAAGCGCTTGCCGAACGAGGATTAGCGTTGAAGGGGTAAGCAGCAAGGCTAGAGCTTCCCCGCCTGCTTGAGTTCGACGATATCCCGCGCGTGGTCGCGCTCGTGGATGATTGCGCCTTCGACGAACTGCGTGACGGTCTCGCTGGCCCATGGAAAGCGCACCAACTGCCCGTAGGCCTCGGCGGGGATGCTCTCAAGGAAGATTTTGAGCGCAAAGCGGTTGATCTCGCATTCCAGCCGCGCGCCGTCCACGGTCGCGCTCTGCCGCTCGGCGACAAACTGCGCGTTGGTCACATCGACGTTGATGTAGGGGTAGGGCGTCACCGGGATGCCCGCCACCGTGTCGCGGAAGATGGTGAACATCAGCGCGTCCCAGCCCGCCATGTGCGCGAAGAAGTCGCGCTTGTTCCAGCCGGGGTAAATGTCGACCGCCGGATCAACATCGGCCAGCACCGCCCACAGATTGTCGCGCTCGGCGTCTAGAGATTGCAGTAAACTCGCTTTATCTTGGCTCATCAAAATCTCTCCCTAAGGTGTCAAAATCGCGCAGGTCGAAACGCCGTGCGCGTACAGTTTGCCCGCCGCATCGACCAGCCGCGCTTCCGCGGTAGCGATGCGCCGCCCCACGTTGATCGTCTGGGCTTCGGCGCGCAGCAGTCCGGTGTCCAGCGTGATCGGGCGGATGAAGTTGGTGTTGCCGCTCACCGTCGTGTAGCCGACGCCCGCTTCCAGCATGGTCTGCACGGCGCAGCCCGTCGCCGAATCGAGGATTGTCATGGCGACGCCGCCGTGCACCAGCCCGATCGGGTTGTAGAGGAATTCGGCGGGCGTCACGGTGAACACGGCGCGTCCCGGCGCGACTTCGACGAGCGTCATGCCAAGCAGATAGGCGAAAGGCGGGCGAGGGATCTCCCCGTCGATCATCGCCTGCAAGAAGTCGAGTCCGCGCATGGTGCGGGCTTTCTCGGCGATGGGCAGCGGGTCGTGCCAGGTCACGGTGCGGGTACGATCCATGTGTTTCCCCTTGTTAAAACCAATGCAGAAATGCGATTGCGTGCGTCCGCTATCTCGACCCCACCCCCAGCCCCACGCCTCGAATCGGAGAGGAGGCCAGCAGACCGCCCCCCCCAGAGGGAGGGACCGTGAGCGTGTCCCTACGAAGATCGCGCCGGGGTGAGGTCTACAGGCTCACCAGCACGATGCCCGTGAAAATCAGCGCAACGCCGAGCCACTGCGATTTGTGCAGGCGTTCGTGCAGCAGATACGCCGCCAGCACGACGGTCACGGTCGTGTAGAGGGAGGAGAGGACCGTCACGATGGAGACCGCGCCGAGCGCCGTGCCGCTCAGAATAGCGATGTAAGCCGTGGTGTCGCACACGCCGATCAGGAGCACGCGCCCGAGGTCATGTTTGCGCGGGACGGTCAGCGGATGGCGGATGAGCAGCGCAATGCCGCCGAGCACGACGATGGTCAGCGCGCGGATGATGAACACGGGCAGAATGCCGCCGAGATACGGCGTCACATAGAAGCCGAACAGCCAGAAGACGAGGGCGTAGCCGACCGCGCCTGTGATCGCCCACGAGACGCCGCGCCGCACATTGCGCTGCTGCAAGGCTTCCGGGTTGATGACGAAAGCGGTCAGCATCACGCCGACGACCGCCGACAGCACGCCCAGCACGCGCACCGCGGGCAGGCGTTCGCCGCTGACGAAGGCGAACACGGCGGTCAGCGCGCCATAGCTCGCCGTGATCGGGGAGACGACCGCCATCAGGCCGATCTCGAAGGCGCGGTACAGGCAGAACGAACTGACGATGTTGAGCAGCGCCGCCGCGACCGCCGCCACATAGACGATGGTCGGCTGAGCCTCCAGCGTGAAGAACAAGCCGGTCGCCAGCGCGTACAGCCCCACGGTGATGAAGCCCACGAACTGCGTGAAAAACAGCGTACGAAAGCTGCCCATCTGGCGGGAGGCCAGCCCCGCGAGGAAATCCGCGCCGCCCCAGCCAATGGCGGACGTCAAACCGAGAATGATTTCCATGAGATCAGCCGGGCTGCCAGTAGTCGTATTCGATGTAACGGGCGGTCTGCCGCGCCACGTCTTCGCCGAGCAGGCGCTGCACCATGTGGAAGGCCATATCGATGCCCGCCGACACGCCCGCCGAGGTCACCACGCGTCCGTTGTCGACGTAGCGCACGTCACGCAGCACGGTGGTGGTCGGGTTATTGGCGGCCAGTTCATCCAGACTGCCGAAATGGGTGGTCGCCTGTAGGCCGTCGAGGATGCCCGCCGCCGCCAGCACCCGCGTCCCGGTGCAGACGGACAGCGTGAACTCCGTGCGCTGATCCTGCGCTTTGACCCACGCGATCAGCCGTTCGCTCTTGGCCGCCTTCCGTGACCCGCTGCCGCCGGGGATGATCAGGATGTCGGGCAGGGGGGCAGGTGTCGATGGTGTAGTCGGGCACGATGGTCAGCGGGTTGGCCGCGCGGATCGGCCCAGCGGTCTCTGGCGACCGTATAGACGTTGAACGGCGGATTGGCTTCAAGACCGTGTTCACCGAGGCGAACACTTCCAGCGGCCCGGCGAAGTCGAGCACTTCGACGGTTTCAAAGAGCAAGATCGCGATGTTGCGCGTCATGCAGGTTGATCCTTATTCCACAAAACCTCACCCGATTGATCACGCCTAGGTTTGCAGCCGACACTTGCGGCTGGGGCGAGGCTGCCCGCCGGGCAGCCCCTCCTCGTGTTAGCCCTTCCATCCCGAAGCGGGTCGTCCGGGGTGAGGTTTGGTTAGACGTTGAAGATGGCGCGGTACGCCAGCAGGGTGATCATGCCGATGACCACGGTCAAAAGCAAGTTCTTGCTGCGCCATGCCACCAGCGCGGAGACAATGCCCGCCACCAGAAACGGATTCGCCGGGGTGAGCGCGATTTCGCCCTTGGGCATGATCACTGACGGCACGATGATCGCCGCGAGGACGGCGGGCGGCACGTAGCGCAGCGCCTTGAACAGCCGCGCAGGCAGTTCAATTTTGCCGACCAGTTCCAGCAGTGGGTAGCGGATGAGGAAGGTCACCAGCGCCATCCCCGCCACGAGCAAAACTTCGTTCATACAGACTCCAACAACAAAAGATCAAGATTCAACGCAAAGACGCGAAGGCGGAAAGGCGCAAAGGAGTGGTAGATGAAAACTTACTTTGCGTCTTCGCGTCTTTGCGTCTTTCGTTAAGTAGCTCTTCTTTATTTTCTTCTTGCAGACCTTCGGCGATGACCCCGGCCACCACGCCAGCGAGCGCCGCGATGATCAAGCCGATATTGTTGGGCAGGGTGGAGGTGACGACGGGCACTATCCCGCCCACCAGCGCCGCGGCGAGGACTGGGCGCTGCTTGAGCGTCGGGATCAGCATGCCGATGAATGTCACCGTGAGCGCGAAATCGAGGCCGAGGTTGGTGAGTTGATCGCGGTCGACGGTGCTGGCGGCGATGATGCCGATCCACGTGAAGATCTGCCAGTTCACATACAGCGCCAGCGCCGCGCCGAGAAAATACCAGTGTTTGTGCGGCGAGTCATCCGGTTCGTTGTAGCGGTTAATCACCGTGAAGAAGGCCTCATCGGTGAGCAGGAAGCCCAGCACGATCAGCCAGCGGCGCGGCAAATGCTTGACATAGGGCGCGAGCGTCGTGCTGTACAGGGCGTGGCGCAGGTTCACTACGAACGTGGTCAGCCAGATGATGGGGAGCGTTGCGCCGCTGGCGACCAGATTCACGCCGATGAACTGCGATGATCCGGCGAACACGAACGCGGACAGGGCGACCGCGGCCAGCGGCGACAGGCCGCTCAAAATGGCGACCGCGCAGAAAATCACGCCGAAGGGCGCGGCCCCGACGATCATCGGGATCATCAGGCGCGCGCCCCGCCAGAATTCGCGCGTGGGGGTAGATGTTTGGGATTTAGCGGTCATAAGAACTCAGGAAAGACCAGTAAGGTTCGCCTACCAAATGTGACGCACGCACTTAGGGGTGTCCAAAGCCCCCCCCCCCCCCCCCCCCCCCCCCCACCCCTCCCCGCAGGGGGGGAGTTGCCCCCCCCCCCGAGAGGGAGGGCGCCCCTGAAATCGCTTTGGCTCGTCCCTACAAGACGTTCACCATGCTGGCCGTAGAAGAACGCGCCGGGAAACTCGTCCTCGACCTGCTTGCGCTTGCCGCTCCACGAGTCGATGCTGATCTGGAAGACGCTCGTACGTTTCAGCTCGTCCAGCGTGATCGGACGGTAGTCGCGGCCCGACTGCAAGTGCGGGAAGTACTTGTCGAGCAGCATCTGCAAGGCGCGTTCGGCCTGTTCACCTTCGATGAGCGTCGCGCGCCCAAACACGACCACGCCCGAATATTCCACGCTGAATTCCAGCGCTTCGTCGGCAGGGAGCAAGCGCCCCATGTCACTCACGCTGAAGCATACCTTGGCATCGCCTTCGACGTTGGCGCGGGTGCGCCCGACCTGCGCGGTATGTGTATAAATTGCCTGATTTTGCGCGTCATACACGAACAGGTTGCTGTTGATGAACGGCTGGCCTTCGTGGACGGTGGCGAGCGTGCCAATCGGCGCGTGAGTGAGCATTTCGGCGATCCACGCTTCATCGGTGACCGCGCGATCCGAGCGGCGCACCTGATTCGGTGGGAGGGCAGCATAATCTCTGGACATCGTTTTACCCTGTTTCGTGTTATAACAAAGAGAGTACCCAAAAACGTACTCCGCCTTAGTGCCAAATAAGACCGCGCCCGATGATCGTTGCCAGAGAAGCGTGTAGAAGGTAAGATGATGGCTGTAACAGATATTCGCTCCGCAAAACTGGTCGATATTCCGGTCATTCAGCGTCTGGTTGAAAAGGGAACGATCCTCGACAGTGAACTCGCCTGCACACGTGAGGCGATTAGCCAGCACATGCTGACGAATTTGCTGCCGCATCGGAACGTTGTGACGCTGGTCGGAAGAGTCGATCACCTGCGGATTGCTGGACAATTTCGTTTGAAAGCGGATGAACATCTGGCGCAAATGCTGTATATCGCGCCCGATTTGAACGAAGCGCACGGGGATACCGCGTGGCTCGAACTGGTCGATTCGATGGCCTTCGAAGCGGGTCGCCGGGGCGCGCACATGCTGACAGGCGAAGTTGACGAAGACGGCACGTTGTTCACCACGCTCCGCACCGCTGGCTTTGCGGTCTATGCGCGGCAGGAAGTGTGGCGTCGTCCCGCTGGTTATGCCGTGCCTGATCATATCACCCCCGCCGAACTCCAACCCGAAACCGATGCCGACGCGATGGAAGTCCAACTGCTGTACTGCAACATCGTGCCGCGCCTGGTGCAGCCGGTGGCTGTGCCGTCGAGTGAAAGTCAGGGGTATGTGTATCGCGGGGCGAATGATCGCATTCAGGGGTATGTCGCCGTCACCGAAGGTCGCAGCGGGATCTACGTGATGCCGTTCCTCCATCCGGATATTCCGTATCACAGCGCCGCCTCGATTCTCGCCGGGGCGATGGCGCGGGTGAACCGCGCGGACAAATTGCCCGTATATATCTGTGTGCGTCGTTTTCAGGATTGGCTGGAAGAAGGTCTCGCCGACCTGGGCTTCGAGCCGTATAAGCAGCAGGCGCTGATGGTGCGGCATATTGCGGCTGGCATCCGCCAGTCCGTGTTCACGCCGCTGAAGCAGGCGTTAGAGGTTGTGCCGGCGGCTGTGCGCCCGCCCACAACCCCCATCTCAAAGTCGGTTTTGGATCAAGGAGAATAGCAGTCTTCAATATGGAACGTCGTATAACAGACGACCTAGACAAGCTCAAGCAAGTCTTGCCTCCTCACATCAACCGCAAACTTGACGAGCTCGGTCGGGCAGATGATTTGCTCGAAGTCGTTCTCGACTTGGGGCGCATCCCGACCGCCCGCTACATCACCGGGGAAGTCTCCCTTTCGGAACATGAAGTCACCCGTGGCGAACTCGATGCCGTCGTCGATGGCATCGGCACGTTTGACGCGGATAACCGCGCTGGCATGGAACGCACGCTGCATCGCATTTCCGCGATTCGCAACCGCCGCCATGAAGTTGTCGGCCTGACGTGCCGCGTCGGTCGCGCCGTGTACGGCACGATTGACATTCTGCAAGACCTCGTCGAATCCGGGCAGAACATTCTGCTGCTCGGCCCGCCCGGTGTCGGCAAGACGACGATTCTGCGCGAAGCCGCCCGCGTGTTGGCGGACAGCAAGCGCGTGATCATTGTGGATACGTCAAACGAAATCGGCGGGGATGGCGATGTGCCGCACCCGGCGGTCGGACGTGCCCGCCGGATGCAGGTGTCGGTGCCGGATCGCCAGCACGAGGTCATGATCGAAGCGGTCGAAAACCACAACCCCGAAGTCATCGTCATCGACGAAATCGGGCGTGAATTGGAAGCGACCGCGGCGCGCACGATTGCCGAACGCGGCGTGCAATTGATCGGCACGGCGCACGGCAACGCGCTCGACAACCTGCTGCTCAACCCGACGCTGTCGGATCTGGTCGGCGGCATTCAGGCGGTCACGCTGTCCGACGAGGAAGCGCGGCGGCGCGGCACGCAGAAGACGGTGCTGGAACGGCGCGCCCCTCCGACCTTCGATGTGCTGGTCGAAATCCAGACGCGGGATCGCATGGCGATTCACGAAGATGTCGCCGCGGCGGTTGATGCAGTGCTGCGGGAACGTCCGCTGCCGATTGAACTGCGCTACCGCAACGAGTCCGGCGAAGTGCTGATCGAACAGCAGATGCCGGAAGTCCGCACGATTGCCGAACGCAACACCCGGTCGAGCAGCGCTAACGGCGAACGGCAGTCCGCGCGCAACGGTAAAGAAGGTCGCCGCCGCTCCGACGCTTACGAGCGCAGCCCGCCGTCTGTGACCGCCCGCCGGAACGCACGCCCGCCGAAAATCGCAGCGGCAAGCCGATGGTCGTGTACGCTTACGGCGTGGCGCGGAATCGCTTGCAGCAGGCGGCGCGCCGTTTGCACCTGCCGCTCACGCTGGTCGATGAGCCGGGGCAGGTCGATATGATCGTCACGCTCAAGAACTATTACCGCCGCCGTCCCAAGTTGATCGTCGATGCGGAACGGCGCGGCACGCCGATCTATGTGCTGCGGGCGAACACGGTCTCGCAGATGGAAAACTTCCTCATGGATGTGTTCGGTCACGAACCGCGTGAGGGCGTGAGCATGGCGGACGATCCGTACGCGGACGATTAAAAACCCTGAATCCGTAGGGGCAGACCCATGTGTCTGCCCGTTATCGGTCGCGCACTTAGGTGCGCCCCCACGGGTAATGAACGGTGTAGGGCGGACGGATGTTCGCCCTTTTTGATTCCCTTTGTATACTCCACAACATGAATATCTACACGCTTCCGTCTCTCATGTTCCCGACCCGCGCCGCGCCGACCAACCCGCGCCGGATCGTCATTTTGCTCCCGTGCTGCATCGGCGATGTGGTGCTCGGCACGGCGACCTTATTTGCGCTGCGCCGCGCTTACCCGAACGCGCACATCACGTGGGCGGTGGGGCGCTGGTCACGCCCCGCGCTCGACGGGCATGATCTGCTGAATGAACTGCTGGATACGGGGGAGGGCGCGCTGCCGATCCATTCGGTCGCCTCGCTGCGGGCGTTTGCGGCGCAGCTCCGGGCCGGGAAGTTCGATCTCGCGGTATCGCTGGTACGCTCCCCGTGGATGAGTCTCGCCGTGTGGCTGGCGCGTATCCCGTACCGTGCCGGGCTCGACAGCGCCGGACGCGGTTTCGGTTACAACATCCGCGCGCGGATCAATCCGCGGACTGTGCGCCACGAAGCCGAAATCTATCTCGATGTACCGCGCGCCTTAGGGATCGACACGACCGACTGCTGGGCGAATGTCCCCGTACGCGAGTCACGGTCCGGTGACGAGCCCTACATCGTGGTCAACCCGGCGGGTGGACGCAACCCCGGCATGGTCATGGATAGCAAGCGCTACCCGCCCGCAGAGTTGGCTGAAGTGGCGAACCGCATCGCGCGCGCGGTGAAGGCCAAAATCATTGTGATTGCGGGGAAAGAAGATCAACCGCTCGTGGATGCGGTGACCGCGCATCTGGATCGCCCGCCCGCGCAGTTCGTCGGCGTGCTGACCTTCCGGCAGATCGCGGCGCTGGCGCATGGGGCGCGGCTGTACATCGGCAATGATACGGGGCTGACGCATCTCGCGGCGGCAGCGGGCGCAAAAACGGTGATGATCCTCGGCCCGACCGACCCGAAACGCTACGCGCCGTTCGCACCGGATGCGATTGCGCTGTGGAAGCCCGCAACCGTCGCGCAGACGGGCGTGGCGGCTGGCGTGCCGACGGATTGGGACTGGGCGCGCGACGGGATCAGCGTAGACGAGGCTGAACGCCAGATCCGCAAATTTCTCGGCATCAGCCGCGTGCTCTAGCAGCTATTCCGCGGCCAGATTAGCCAGCAGACGCTGCAGCAGGTTACGCAGCACGAGCTGTTCGTCAGGATCGAAGCCGCGCAGCATATTCGTCTCCAGCGATCCCCACGCCGCGTTGACATGGGTGTGCAGATTGCGGCTGGTGTCGGTGAGGTACACGCGGGAGACGCGCGCATCGGCAGCATCTACCCGCCGTTCGACCAGCCCGCCGCGCTCCATGCGGGTGAGCATCTTGGTCACGGTCGGCGGTTCGACGCACAGCGCACCCGCCAACTGGCTCTGCGATAGGCCGTCTTCTTCCCACAGCCGCGCGAGGATCATTTCCTGCCCGACATGCAAACCCATCGCGTTCAGGCCCACATCCGCCTGATAGCGGTGGCTTTTGCACAACTGCGCCAGCAAATAGCCGACACTCTCATGAATCTCGCTCATAGGTCACCCGGTTGGTTAGCCGCCTAAACGCTACTCGCATTTGTGGCGGCTGTCAAGCGACCCGGCGCGCGGTCTGGATTGTCAAGATATTTAAACTCGCTTGCGCCGCCGGGATAGAGCGTGTATAACGGCCTGTTGTATCAATTCACGATGAAGTGTCCATGAAGATTCTGTTTGTCGCGTCTCTGCATCATCCCGAAGAACTCCGTGCCGCCATCGCGCAAACGCCATCCGGCGCGCGTCCACCGATTTTTCCGCCGAGCATGTCCCAGCATTTCTGGGAAAAGGCGCTGATCAAGCGCGGGCACACGCTCGATGTGTACTGGCGCAACCTGCCGATCCGCAAGACGCAGAAGCACAGCGAGCGCCTTACGCCGGGCAAGCTGTTCAATGCGGCGCTCAATCGCATCCCCCCGCAGCTCAACCCGGATGGGCGGCGCAAAAACGCGGGTTTGCTCGCTAAAGCCCGCGCCTTCCGCCCCGATGTGCTGTGGATGGTGGGGGACAACACAGTGATCGTGCCGGAAACGCTGGCGACGATCAAACGCGAGCTCGGTTGCAAGCTCATCTACGCCTGCGGCACGTCGCCGATTGTCTTCTCGCACCCGATCGACCGAGCGTCGGCGCGGCAGTACGATCTTGTGCTCGCCAACGACTACTATCACGGCGTGCAGTGGTTGGAACTCGGCGCCAAGCGCATGGAATGTCTGCCGCTGTCCGCCTGCGACCCCGACTTTCATCACCCTTATGCGCTCACCGACGAGGAGCGCCGCCGTTACACCTGCGATATCGCCTTCGTGGGAACGCTCGTGCCCGATCATTTGTACAGCCGCCGCGTGCAGGCGCTCGAAGCCTTGCGCGAGTTCGATATCGGCATCTGGAGCGTGCACGATGTGCCCGCCAGCCTCAAGCCATTTGTGCGCGGCAAAGCGCTGGGCGAGGAAATGCTGAAAATCCTATCCTCGGCGAAAATCTGCTTTAATACCCACGGTGATTTCGTGTATTATGGGGGTAACTTGCGTCTGTTCGAAGTGGCAGGCGCAGGCATTTGCCAGTTGGCCGAAGATTTACCGGGGACGCGCGCGTGGTTTCCAGTGGTAGACGGCGGCGCGACGATCCTCACCTATACCGACCTAACTGAACTGCGCGCGACCAGCGCCCATTATTTACGCCACGACGACGAACGTCGGGCACTGGCCCAACGGGCGCAGACGCATGTTTATGCGCATCATACCTACGATCACCGAGCCGCCAAGTTCGACGAGTTAATGCAATCACTGGGGTAAAACATGGCTGCGGACGTTTTTATCCTGAACCCCCGCTATGAGGGGTATCCTGATTCCGGTACGCCGCACTATCACACGCTCAAGTTCGAAACCGTCGCGAATGTGAGCAATGAGTCCCAGTGGCAGGCGCTCGTGCCGTTTCTGGTGGTGTGTTCCGGGTTGTTCGTATGCCTGCTGAGCACGCCCTTGCTGGCGTTCACACTGCCAGCGGTGGGATCGCCGGGGTTTATCATCGTGCTCATCCTGCTCATTTTGTTGGCGGTCAGTGCCTTGCGCTACGGGACGAAGGGGTTTCGTCAGTTAGGCAAACTGCGCCGCCAAAACCGCGTCCGCTATCAACGACTGCTGAACGGCAGTCAGGTGTTGTCCGGTGAAGTGGTCGGCATGGTCTGCCACTTAGTCCCCACTGGCCGTGGTCAGGCGTTTGAAACCGTGGCGCATTACCAGTTCGTCAATCCACAGGGTGAAATCCGCACCGGGATGCAATACACCAGTCGGCGGCGTCAGCCCATCCCGCCGGGGACGCCGATCCGCGTGTTGTATGCCGACGACGACGCCTACGTGCTCCTCTAGTAGTCACTCGGGCTACGTCCTCCGCCGGAGCCGATCTCGCTCGGGCGGCACATACCTCCCCAACCGATGATAGATTAAACGTTTAAGTTGAAGGTCGCACGCCGAAATACGCCGCTGTGTGGATGAACGCCGCGCGCTTCCGGCGTACTCTAAGGACATCAACTTACAGATCACCGTCTGCTGACGGAGGACATTCAATTATGAAGCGCGTTGTTCTGCTGCTGCTCGCCGCTGTGCTGCTCTCGACCACGCTGGTCGAATCCGTGAATCGCAAAGGCTCGTTCGACATCACCGAGAAGAAGGGGTCGTTCGATATCACGGGGCAAGACCCGGAATACCCGGTCACGCCGAATGTCGCAGGGGGCAAAGACCCGGAAATCCCGGTGACCACAGGCAAGAAGGGCTCATTCGACATCACCGAGAAAGCTGCGCTGCTCGACCGGAAGGGGCAGTTCGATCTCACCGGGAAAGATCCGGAAGTTCCGGTTTCGCCCAACTAAACGGCCCGTTTGTTACGCGAGACGCCCGAAACTTATTCGGGCGTTTTTGATTCCCAGACCCTCGATTGGTACGCATGGGCTGCCGCCACCCGCATTTACGAAAGGTAGTATAGAGAAGTAAGTCACACTAAAGTACCAATTTACGCCAATCTCGATTATTGACTGCGACATCCCCAAGCGGTTTACGTTCTTCAAAGTGTAGTTTGCAAGCAGGAGATTGCGTAAAATGACTAGAACTCATCATCAACTCAGCATGGCTTTAGGCTTGGTTTTGGTGCTGCTCGTGGGCATGGCGCTGGTCGTCCCCCTGAGCGCGCAAGAGACACCGCCGACAGTCGACCCGAACGCTGTCGTCACGATTACCGGCGAGGTCGTCATTGTCAACGGTGTGGTGCAGGTCAACGGTTTCACGCTCGTCGGCACGCTGCCGCTGGGCTTGCAGGCCGGTGACTTCGTCGTCGTGATCGGCAATCAGCTCGCGGACGGGCTCACCATCGAAGTCATCATCTTCGACGTGGTCATTCCGGTGACGCCAGAGCCCGAACCCACTGTCGAAGTGACGCCGGAACTCACGCCTGAGCTCACACCGGAAGCTACACCTGAAGCGACGGTCGAACCGAACCCGAAGCCACGCTGGAACCAGGCTGCACGAACGAATATCACCCGGTGGCGCAGAGCATGGCCGATGCGTTGAGCTGCCCTATGCCGAAATCATGAATCTGCACTGCGGTGGTTATGGCTTTGGCGAAATCGCCCGCGTGTATCTGCTGGCGGAAGCCGCGGGCTTGACGGTCGAAGAACTGCTGGATCGCCGTGAAGCGGGCGAAGGTTGGGGGACGATTGTCCGCGATACAGGCGTCCACCCGCGGGATCTCGCTCCCGGTCAGCTCCGTCACCGTGGCAACGACCCGGAAGCTACGCTCGCTCCTGAAGCGACGGCTGAACCCGGCGCTACCCCAGAACCCCGCGGCAATGGTAACGGTAACGGCGGCGGCAATGGCAATGGGAACGCTGGCGGTAACGGAAATGGTCAAGACAATGGCAACGGCGGCGGCAACGGAAATGGTCAGGGTAATGGCAACGCTGGTGGCAACGGTCAGGGCAATGGTCGTGGCAACGGCGGCGGCAATGGCAATGGCCGGGGCAACGGTCGCGGCGGCTGACCCAACTCCCAGTCCCAACTGAAAAGCGATAAGCGAGGCGCACGGTTGTGCGCCTCTTTCATGTCTTTATCCCAAAATCAGCGAGCGCTACCGGGTAAGTTTGTTATAAATATGACATTTAATTTCGCATAACTAAACAAACTTCACTTTTCATTCGGGACCACCTTGCCTTAGGCTGACAATAGGCTGAGAGCCATTGCCGATCCCCGTGTCGTCAGCCACTGTTCCCCATCTTAATCTCTCCTAAAACGTGCCCCTGTTCCTATAGTGTCGTCCTGCGTTCATTTGACTGTTTTTCTGTTCATCTGCAAGTGAAAGGAACTGAATAATGTCCGCCGCGTCGAACAAAGGCTTGATCAAAGAATATTTGGAAGCCATTCGTAAGGACA
This sequence comes from Candidatus Flexifilum breve, assembly GCF_016713355.1. Lineage (NCBI taxonomy): Bacteria > Bacillati > Chloroflexota > Anaerolineae > Aggregatilineales > Candidatus Flexifilaceae > Candidatus Flexifilum > Candidatus Flexifilum breve. The sequence goes on along the minus strand of NZ_JADJPI010000010.1, from coordinate 303,362 downwards.
AACTGCCAGCAACACTCGACAAGTATATCGCCGAAGAAGCACTGAAACAGCATGTCGCCCAAACAGAAGCGGTGACGCCCGGCTACTGGATCGAAGCCGAGGAACTGATCGCTGAAGACGATAAAGTTACCCTTCGCGGCACAATTCACGCCATGCATACCGGCCCACTGATGGGCGTCCCACCGACAGGTAAACCGCTGGCGTTCACCATCTTCATCACCTACCGCATCGCGAATCACAAGATTGTCGAGCACTGGATGCTGGTTGACTCGCTAGCGCTCATGCAGCAGATCGGCGCACTGCCTGCGCCATCCCACGCGTAAGGCGGAGGGCAAGCGCCTGATCTTTGCTCTGTGAGCTTTACTGCCTCTGTGGTTAAATTGGCGGCATGAAACTGTCGATTGTCATCGTCAACTACAACACGCGCGACCCACTGCGCCGCTGTCTGGAATCGATTCGGCAGCAGCGCGGCGAGCTCGCGCTGGAAGTGTTGGTGGTTGACAATGCCTCCAAAGATGGCAGCGCCGACATGGTGCGCGCCGAATTCCCCGAATTCACTCTGATCGCGCCGGCTAAAAATCTGTGGTTCACCGGGGGAAACAACCTCGGCGCGGCGCAGGCGACCGGTGATTTCGTCTTCATCCTCAACCCGGACACGGTGATCACACCGGGCGCGCTGCCCACGCTGCTCGGCTATCTGGACGCGCACCCGCAGGTCAGCGCGGTCACCTGCCGCATGGAATACCCGGAAGGCGGCGTGCAAAATACCTGTTCCCGCGTGCCCCGCTACCTCGATCTGCTGCTGGGCTATACGTTTCTGGGCGTGGTGCTGGCGCCCCTGCGCGATCGCCGCCGCGTCAGGATGTGGTATGACGATTGGGCGCGCGATACGACTCGTCCGGTCGCGGTGATTCCCGGCTCGTGTATGCTCATCCGGCGCGAGTGGCTGTTCGGCCTGTTTGACCCGGCGCTCAAGCTGTATTTCCCTGAAGATGATCTCTGCCGGCGCATACTGAAAGCCGGCGGGGCGATTCACTTCGTCGCCGAGGCGCTCATCCTCCATGAGGAACACGCCAGCGTCAAACAGGCGCAGCGGCTAGCCTCGCGTATCTACTTTGACGATTTGATCACGTTTACGCGCAAGCACTATGGCCGTGCTGCTGCCGGACTGCTGCGCGCGCTTATCATACCGACCCGCGCCGCGATGGATTGGATGCAGCGGCGGCGGGGTGAGAAAGACCGCTTTTAGAAGGGATTTGACCGAATGACCCGTTACGACTCCACCCGCCGCGCCTGGGAAGATATCTGGGACAGCGCCTCTGTCGACCAAGAACTGGAGACGATGACGTATCCGCGCGCCGTCGAAACGCTCAACACGTATTTGCCCTACCTGCCTAAAGACGAGATTGTGCTGGAGGCGGGCAGCGGTTTAAGCGCGGTCATCTTGACGCTTAAGCGGATGGGCTACCGCGTTATGGGCTTGGATTATGCCGTCAACGCGCTGGAAACCTCGCGGCGCTATGATCCTGAGCTGGCGCTGGTCGCGGGCGATGTGCATCACCTGCCGTACGCGGCCGATACGTTTGGGGCTTATCTGTCGTTCGGCGTCTTCGAGCATTTCGAGACAGGCATGCGCGGGCCGCTGGCAGAAGCCTATCGGATTCTCAAACCGGGGGGAGTGCTGGTGCTGACGATCCCGTATCCGAATGTGGTCAATCAACTGCTGGCGTGGCGGCGCAAGCGCGCCGGGATGAGCGTCCTCAACGACGATGAATTCTTCGAGAGCACCTACACCCGTGCCGCGCTGACGGGCGCGGTCAAGCCGGTCGGCTTCGAGATGGAGCAGGTGGTCCCGACCAGCCATGCCTATACCCTGTGGGGCATCGGGGCGCCGTTCCGCGCGCCGGGTTACTACCGCACCAATGCGCTCGCCGAGGGGCTCGGGGCGGGCTCAAGGCGGTGCTGCCGTGGCCGTTCAACTTCAGCACATTGGTCATTGCGCGCAAGGTTGTTTAAACCTTTGTTATGCTATACTGAAGCAACCACGGCGGCGCCGCAAGCCTGTAGGGAAGAGCGTCCTGTGTTAGGGATAAGCTGGCAGGTCGATCCATGCCGCATTTGCTGCGCCCGCGATTGCGCAGGGATGCCCCGTGGTGATCGCCGCCCCCACCGCCAGACAGATGCCCATGCCTGTCCCTGCACGACGCATCGGCTCCGCGATGGTGTGAGCATGGTCGTGCGTTTCGCCGGCAGTCCGCTCAGTGTCGGCGGGGGAAAAGCGCCGGTAGCATGCTAAGAAGCGCTCGATTTTCTGGAAGTCGCGATGCTTCACTCCCCCAATGAAAATCATCGCCACTCGGCTGTTTTATCCCCTAACTGTCGTTAGGAGGCGAACTTCAGGCCGCGTCCGATGGTAAATAAAACAGGGCGATCCAATGGATCGCCCTGCTTTTTGCTGCCTGGGTTGCGACTATTCGGCGTTGACGACCAGCACGGTCACCATGCCGAACATGCCGTCGCGCGATTCTGCGTGCGTCAACACGTGGCAGTGGTACGCCCACAGACCGGGGTCGTTGCAGTCGATGATCACGTCATAGCGTTCGCCGGGGGCGACGTTGAGCGTGTCGCACATGTACGGCTGCGGGAGCGGGAAACCGTCCTTGGCGTAGACCATCTGCGGGATGCCGTGCAGGTGCATCGGGTGGATCATCAAGCCTTCGTTCATGTAGCGGACGCGGATCTTATCACCCAGCTTGGCGACGATCGGCTGCGTGTAGGGGAATGACTTGCCGTTGATGGTGAAGCCCATCGCGCTGTCGTTCAACACCCAAATGTATTCCGCCGAAACTTCGGGTTCAGCACTGGCGTCCGCCGGGTCGACGATGAAAGCCGCCATCAAACCACGGGTCACCTGTTCCGCCGCATTGTGGTGCGAGTGGTACATGTGCGTGCCGTAGTTGCGGAGCGGGAATTCATAGGTGCGGGACGCGCCGGGGAGAATCGGTTCTTCGGTCACGTAGGGGACGCCGTCCTGATTGTTGGGGACGCGCAGCCCATGGAAGTGAATGTTGGTGCTTTCCGACATTTCGTTGTTGACGATCAGGCGGATGGTTTCGCCTTCAGTCGCGCGGATGTAAGGCCCGGGGACGACGCCATTGTAGGACATGGCCGGGAAGCTCATCGTCGGGGTCGTGAACCATTCAACTTCTTGAACGTTGACGGTGAAGACCTTGACATCGCCGTCCATCGTGAATTCCAGCGGCAAACCCCAGAAGTTCGGGTCGGCGCCGATGTTGGCCAGGAACAATTCCACCGCTTCGCGATGGTGCTGATCCATGGCGGCGGCATCTTCTGGCGTCACCTGGCGGGCGGGCTGCTTGGGGGTCGTCTTGATTCCGAGAGCGCCTGCGCCAACGGCACCAGCACCCACACCCATCATCTTCAGAAAGTCTCTGCGCTGCATCAAATTCATCCTTCTATACGGGGCGTCGGGATGGCTGCAACCATATACGCTATTTAGCCTAAGCAATTTGGCTTATCTGGATAAGTAACATGCTAAACGAGGTGTCGTAATCTTTTAAGGCGCAAAAGGCACATTTTATATGTGACAAAAATCACTTGCGGCCGCGCCCTCACATGTGCATAATAAGGTGCTTCCATTTCTCCAGTACTCGATGATTGAAATTCCGAGGAATTCTCAATGGGTAACAACACCCCTAATCGTTCGGCGGAACAGTTTCCGTTCGTTCCGGCTTTGATTTTGCTCGTCGTGTTTGGTTTCGCCTTGTCGTTATTTCTGGCAGGGCAGCCGCGTATCGCGCCTCAGGTACGCCCAACCGTGACCATTCGCCCGACAGCAACCCCGATTACGCCGACTGCGGTGGCCGCGGTGCCCAGTGAAGTCCCGCTCAAAAGGTGTCGGCTGGTCCTATGATCCCGCCAGATGTCCGCGCGGGTGAAAATGTCATTCTGGCGACCTGCTCGGCCTGCCACGGCATGAACGCGCGTGGTATTCAGGGTTTGGGTAAAGATCTGCTCGACAGCGAATTCATCGATAGCTTGACCGATGATGAACTGGTTGCCTTTATCCGTGTTGGTCGCCAGCCCTTTGATCCGCTCAATACGACGGGTGTGCTGATGCCCGCCTCGGGTGGCAACCCGGCGCTGACGGAGCAGAACCTGCATGATGTGGTCGCGTTTCTGCGTGTGAATGCGATTCACCCTGAACGGATCGGGGCAGGTGGTGGCGCGGTGGTGGCGGTGGTGCCCCGGCAGCACGCCCAGTTGGCCGGGGTACGCCCACGCCGACGACACCGTTTGTCCTGCCGATCAATCGCATTGGTGGCGCGACCGCGACGCCGACCGAAGCCTTCGTTCTGCCAATCAATCGCCTCGGCGGGTGGCAGCAAGCGACGCCGGAAGTGACCCCGGCCAGTAAGCCGACCGTGACAGGTCTTCAGTAGACAGTTAAACGCTGTTCTGCTGTGGAACGGTTTTTTGCCTCCTTTGCCTGTGAACTGCTGCGCTGGGACCAAATCTTTCAGCTTATCGCCCGCCGCCAACCCGGATAGAATTGCGCCTTCGACGCGCGGCCCGGCGAACGCATCCCCCGCGAACATCAGCGGCGCGGGTTGTCCTCCGGCCAGCAGATAGCGTTCCGGATACGTGATGTTCGGCTGGGCGTAACGCCAGCGTTTGATCTCCCATTCGGCGATCTGCGATTTTTCGTCGAGGAAGGGCATCAGGTCAACACGCAGCGACCGCATGATCTCCTCGTCGGAGCGTCCCCACAATTGATGGCTGTAGCCCGCGTTCGCCTGAATGGTCAGGAGCGTGGTCTGGCTGATCCCCTTCTGGCGGTTGTCGGCGATCCACTGGATCGGCGCGTGTAGGCGTTGAATCGCGCCGGGAGCGGGCAGGTTGACGCGCCCTTCGATGCGCGCCATCGCCGTGATGCACGGTAAATAGTCGATCTGGTCGAGCGCTTCCCGGTCCTTGGGGGCAAGCGCCACCGGGCCGCTGTCGAGGATGGCGAGGACTGCGGAACGGGCGCCGTGAGCAGCACGGCTTTCGCGCTGACTTTCACGCCCGCTTCGTCGCGGATTTCCCAACCGCCCTCGATCGCGTGCATGCTGGTGGCGCGGACATTCACCCGCACATCGAGGCCGACGGCCAGATGTTTCATCAGCGCGTTCATGCCGCCGTTGATGGCATAGCGCGGGTGGCCGTCGCGGGTCGAGACCAGACTGCCATCGCTCCAACCGCGCGACCATTCGAAGGCGAGACCTGCCTTCAGCCATTCATTGAGCAGGGTGCGGAACTGGGGCGCACGCACGGTGAAGAACTGCGCGCCATGATCCGCGGTTCCGCTGCCAATGCGTCGGGTCGCCATACGACCGCCCACGCTTTTCCCCTTATCAAAGATGAGAACTCGTTTGCCCGTCTTGCTCACTTCCCGGGCAGCCATTAGTCCGGTCAAGCCAGCGCCTACTATGAGTACATCCGTATTCATCATCAACCTTTGTTTGCCTGCAACAGAATGCGCCTATTATAACGAAAACGGAGGAATCTCTCGATTTCTCCGTTTTTGTTGTGCTGAATTTCACGAATTCTCGGGACGATGGGCACCTTTGCCGCCGGACGCAGCGGGCGATTCGTTAGCGGAACAGCTCCCGCACGATGACGTTGCGCTGAATTTCGCTGGTGCCTTCGTAAATCTGGAAGACCTTGACGTCGCGCATCAGCTTTTCGACCGGGTATTCGCGCATGTAGCCGTAGCCGCCGAAGACCTGCACCGCATCCACGGTGATCTTCATCGCAGCATCGGCGGCGAAGGCCTTGGCAAACGCGACCGCTTTCGGGTTGCTGATGCCGTTGTCCACCATCCACGCCGCCTGATAGGTCAGCAGACGCGCCGCTTCCACGTTGATCGCCATGTCCGCGATTTTGTGCCCAATGGCCTGATGCTGCCAGATCGGCTGGCCGAACGTCTCGCGTTCTTTCGCATATTTGACGCATTCTTCCAGCGCGCGCCGGGCCACGCCGACCGCGCCCGCCGCCACACCGGGGCGGCTGTGATCGAACACGGTCATCGCCAGCAGGAAGCCCATGCCTTCTTCGCCAATGCGATTTTCGGCGGGGACTTCGACGTTTTCGAACGTGATTTCGGCGGTATCCGCGGCGCGCTGACCGAGCTTGTCGAAGTGACGGCTCACGCTGATGCCGGGGGTATCGCGTTCGATCACGAAGCAGGAGATGCCTTTGTGCTTCTTGCTGGGGTCAGTCACGGCGAACACGGTGTAGAAGCTGGAATAGTTCACGTTGCTGATGAAAATCTTCGAGCCGTTGATGATGTACTTGCCATTGACCCGTTCGGCGCGTGTTTGCATGCCGACGACGTTCGAGCCCGCGCCCGGGTTCGGTCACGCAGTAGGCGGCGAGATCGCCTTTGCCGACCATGCGTTCGCCGAGCCAGTATTCTTTCTGCTGTTCCGTGCCGCCGAGCATGATCGGCAGTGACGACAGGTTATTGACGCTCATCGCCGTGCTGATGCCCGAACACCCATAGCCGAGTTCTTCCTGCACGATCACTTCGTCGAAGACTTTCGCGCCGGGGCCGCCGTATTCTTCGGGGATATTCAGATTGACGAGGCCAATGTTACGCCCTTTATTGATGATGTCGATTGGGAATTCCGCCGTTTTATCGAAATGCTCCGCCACCGGGATGATCTCTTTGGCGGCGAAGTCGCGCGCCAGCTTTTGCAGCATCTTCTGGTCGTCGGATAGCTCAAAGGAAACGCCGTTGACAGCCGTCTGGTCCATAATTTGTGGGCTCCATAAATTTAATCGAATGTCGATTAGATTATTATAGCGGGGAATGTTTGACCGTGGCAACTAAGCATCTGTATAATGAATTTGTCCGGTTGTCAGCATAGGAAGCGCCATGTCGCTGCTCTTTTTCGCGTAAATCAGGCTGAACTGCCCACTGCGGTTCGCAGTCGCGTAACGCGACTGTGCTGTTTTGCTGCACCTGTTTACGAATGAAAAGGAGACTAGTCATGTCTGACTTCCTGCCCGGCGTGCACGCGGCGCCGAATATTCAAACTGCCCCTGACCTCTACGAAATTGAAAACCGCGCCGCCGACCCTGAGCAGCGCATTGAAGCGGCGCTGCGTTCGATCGCCGGATGCAAGAACCGATTGTGCTGGATCCTTGGGGACGGGGTTTCAGCCACGCTTTCACGCCCACGCCCCATGTGATCCCGTGAGCCGCCGATGCTCGCGCCTGCAAATTATGCGGCGGGTGGCGGGGCTAATTTGGAACGTGTTTCGTACCGGATCAGGCGGAGCGCATTTTGCACCCTGCGCGTCGTTGATGATCCATGCGCCTGTCTCTTTGCGCCGAACTGTTCGGTCCCGAGGTCGCGCGCGTGCTGCGTCCCGGGGAACCGCCATCATCGACAATGATTTGCGGCATGGGCAGTTCGCGGAGTGGCTGAAACGGCATCCCTTGCCGCTTCCGGATGCGTCGAGGGTTGGCAGCGCAAGGCTATCAAACTGGCGTGATGCCAGATATTGGCGCTTTGACAACCGCGCCGACTGGAGCCGCTGGCGGATCAAATTCGTTTCTCAAACATGATTTGGGACGGGGTGATAAGGGCGAGAGGTGCGAAGGTTTTTAGGCCCACTTCGTCTGAACGGACGCGATAAATCGGTCCCTACAAGAACTGTTCTGTGTAGGGACGCCATTCATGGCGTCCGCTGTGCCCAAATGGATTTCACGCTGTTCAACCGAGCGACCGACCTGCCTCGTCCGCATTTTTGGCGTCGAACCCGCCGTTGCGTCCTACAACCCGAAATTGCCTGACAAGCGGTACAACTCCATCAACCCATACGCGGCGGCAAGGAGGCTGATCGGGTGGACGCTTTGCGCTCCGGTCGCGTGCGTGATCTGCCAGCGGCAGGTCTCGCTGTCGCAGATCACGGGCTTGCTCGCGCCGATGTCGCGCACCTGATCAAACAGGGGCTTGCCGACCGCCATGCCGATGTCGTACTTTTCGACCTTGTAGCCATACGTCCCGGCGATACCGCAGCAGGAGGCGTCGGAGAGGCGCACGTCGAGGCCGGGGATCAGCTCGAACAGGTCGAGCGCGGGCTGGCCCATGTTGTGCGCTTTTTGCTGGCAGGGCGCGTGATAGAGCAGCGTCCCGCCGAAATCGAGCGGCTTAAAATCGGTCTTGAGTTCGCCGCGGCGGTGCAGCAGGAGCAAAAATTCGCTGATGTCGTACACATTTTCGGCGACCACGTCCCGATCCGGATGGTCGAGCTGCAAAATCTCGCGGTAGTCGGATTTGAAGCTGAGCGTACAGGACGTGCTTGCCCCGACAATCGGGATGCCCGCGCGGGCATACTGCGCCAGATGATCGAGGTTGCGGCAGGCATGCGAACGCGCCGCGTCAAATTCGCCGTTGGACTGCATCGGCAGGCCGCAGCAGTTCTGCTCGGGCAGCACCACGTCGTAGCCGTTGTGCGCGAGGATCAGCACGGCGGCTTTGCTGACCGCTGTCTCGAAGTAATTGCCCGCGCACGCGTGGAAATACGCGACCTTGCCCCGCACCGGGGCGGTGGCCTGCGGTTTGTGCCGCGCGAACCATTCGCGGAACGACTGGAATTTGAAGTTGGGCAGGGGCGCGTCGCGGTGAATGCCGATGACTTTCTCGACGACGATGCGCGCGGGGCGCAGGTTTGCGCCCCAGTTCGCCAGCGGCGCGAACTTGTGCCCGAGTTTGCCCATCAGTTCGGAGCGGCCTAGGGCGCGGTTGCGCAACGGGATTTTGCCGTCGTAGAGCTTTTCGCGCGCCCGGGAATTGATCTCCATCACTTTTACGCCGTGGGGGCAGACCATCGTGCACATGCCGCAGCCGGAGCAGTAATCGACGCTCTTATCGGGCGATTCATCGCCGCGTTCTTCGTTCATGCGGAAGCGCTGCCACTGCGGGCCGACGACCTTCGGGCCGGGAAATAGTTCGGTCACCGGGGCGACCGGGCAGGCCGCCGTGCAGATATTGCATTTGACGCACAGATCGGCGCTGAATTCGACCTGCTCGCTGATTTCAAAAGGGTTGATCAGGTTGGTCATGGGAATATCGCCACTTCATCAACAATGGACGCCATTATAACGTAAAGACATCGGCCTCACCCCACTGCGCTGCGCATGAATGGTTTCCCCCCTCTCCCGTTCGAGGGGTTAGGGTAGGTGCTTATACGACTGCGCGCCGCCGCCAGAAGATCGAGCGCGGACGCCGCCGGATGGACACGCCACGCGACCGCGTGATCACGATCTGCAGCACAATGCCGAGAATCGCCAGCAGCAGCACCCACTGCGCGCCGAGGCCGAAGCCGAGCGCGATCATCTGCGCGCCGACGATGGCCGAGAACACGAGCAGCAGTTCGAACGAGATGAGCAAGAGGATTACCCCGCCGATGATCAGCGCGATCAGCAGCACGATATCGGAGGGCAGGCCGAAGCCGAGTGCCAGCACCAGCGAGCGCGTGAGCACGATGCCGATGTAGCCGCCGATGAGGAACACGGCGAGAAACCACAGCACCGCCGCCAGCGCCGCGCCGATCAACCCGCCGACGATGAAGACCGCCAGCGCGATCACCGTGTTTGGCTCGTTGAAGAACGAGAGCGCGATCAAGCCGCCGATCAGGAAGCCCGCGATCAAGATGATGAAATCGTAGACCGCCCAGCCCGCGACCAGCAGGATCACGCCGCCGACGATCAGGATGATGCGCGCCGTTTCGGATGTGGGCGGCTGGAGCAGTCGCTCCCACAGGCCGACGGCCGTCGCCGTGATGCTTTCCGCCGCGCCTTCCGCCACATCGACCACGCCGCCCGCCGTCTCTTCGACTTGCGTCGCGTTGGGTGTGGGCAGCGGCGTGAGCGTGGGCGCGGTATCTTGCGCGCTGACCGCGCTCACGATGAGCAGCAGCCCGAGTGTCACCAAGCCGATTCGTTTGAGCATATTTTCACCTCCTGTAATTACGAATTACATTATACAGGAGATAAGGCTTTCTGCGCGGCCAATGCGCCCGTTGCCAGATCGACGCCTTCCGCGCTGCCTTCCACGACCGGGCTGTAGCCCGCCAGCAGACGACCCACCGCGTACAGATTCGCCGCGAACGGCTGACCATCTGCGCCGAGCGGACGCAGATCGGCGTCCGTGTTGAGGCCGACCGCATGGATCGGCTGGGGTTGGCCGCTCAAGAGCGGCGCGGTGAACCAGTCATCGCGCTTGCTCACGTTGCTGACGGGCAGATCCAGAATTGTCTCGCAGATGCGCCCCGTGTAATCGCTCTCCAGCCCGCCGCCGTATAAGCCGCCCGTCGCCATGATGACGGCATCCGCGGGGATGACGCGCGCGCGACCGTTCGCTGTGCCCGCTTGCACGCCCGTCACGCGACCATTGATGATTTCCAGCCCGGTGACGGTCGCGCCAATGGTGATGCGTCCGCCGCGCGCCAGCAAACTGCGCCGCAAGGCGTGGAACAGGCGCAAGCCGGGGATCGATGGGGTGAGCGTGGGAATCTCGAATACGGGCCCGCCGAGTTCTTGCGCCAGTTGGCGGGCGGTCTCCGCCTTGAAGCCGAGGATCGCCGGGAAGCCGAGCACGGTGGCGTCGCGCACCAGCGGCTTGACCTGCCGCACGAGATCGGCGCGCCCTTCGGGTGTGTCCAGATAGTTGGCGTAATCGGTCGTCCAGTCGTCGAAGTTGCCGCCCATATGCGGCAAGTCGATCACGCCCGCGTGCGCTTTAAAGCCCGCTGCGTTGAGGTTGTCGGCAATCAGCCCGCCGTAGAAGTCGCGCCAGCCATCGACGCCGATGATCATGATCTTATCGCTCGGCTGGAGCGCGTGGGTCACGCTGCCGAGACCGAAGGCAATGGGACGCAGTTTGCCCATCGCGGTCACAGCGTGGAGCGGTGTGCCGTTGGGGAGCTGGGCGGCGAGTCCGTGTTGGCGTGCCGCCCGCTCGACCACGCCTGCGCCGATGGGCAGCGCCGCCGCGGTTTTCGCGTACGGGTGATCGGCTTGCGCGGCCAGTGCGTTCACGTCACCCGTCTCGATCCACGCTGGGAACAGCGTAATCGCGCCCTTGCCCCGCCGTCACCAGTTCGACGCGCGCCCACTTCGAGGGCGGTCAGCGCGGCGGTCAGCCCCGCCAGCCCCGCGCCAATCACGACGATGCGGGGTCGAGATGACCTCACCCCGGCCCCTCTCCGAGTCGGAGAGGGGAGAAAAGTCGGTTTGCTCCCTCCCCTGAATTCGGGGGAGGGTTGGGGAGAGGCTAAGTTCGGCACAAACTGCTTGACATTCCCCGTCTGCGCCGACAGGCCGAGGATGCGCCCGTAGATGTGTTCCGAGAGCAGCGCCTGCCGGAGATTGTGCCCCCACAGCAGCGGCTTGACCCCGCCGAAGCGCCGTTCGACGAATTCGGCGAGCAGCGCGTGCGTGTTTTCTGGCTTGTCATGCACGTACTCATGGCGGATGGAGGCGGCGCGGTAGGAGCAGAAGCCGCCCTGACACGGCCCCATGCCCACGCGCAGATCGCGGCGCAGATCATTGAGCGTGACCACATCGCCGCCGCGCAGCGCCTCGCTGATCTGCGGCTGCGTGACGATCTCGCACTCGCAGATCAGCGCGCCGGGGTTGCCCCCATGTTCGAGCGCGTCCAACCGACCGCGCAGGCGATGATAGTTCGATTTCGCGCCGTGCGCCGGGGGAATCGGCGTGGTGGCCGTGCTGCACGGTTTGGTCACGTTGAGCTTGGCGCACGCCATATCCGCCGCGCGTTCGGCCATCTGGCGGAAGGTGGTCAGCTTGCCGCCGATGATGCTGATCAGCCCGTCGATGCCGTCGCTCTGCGCGTGGTCGAGCAGGGTGAAGGTGCGCTTGGCCTCGCGACCATCCGCCGATTCGCCGGGGTCGTAGAGCGGACGCACGCCGCCCCACGAGCGCAGAATGCGCGCCTGACTGATGCCCGGCGTCATGGCTTCGGCTTCGTCGAGGATGCGCGTGACTTCCCACGCTTCGACGCGGGTATCGCCGGGATCGTCCGTTTTGACGGAGGTCGTGCCGATCACGCTGACCGTGCCGACCGGGACGAAAATATCGCCGTCGCCGGGCAGGCGCAGCTTGTTGATCACGGTGTTGACCCAGCGGATGTTATAGGCCAGCATCGCGCCGCGGCTCAGCTTCATCTTGAACTTCGCGCCCGCTTTCGCGCCGATCTCGCCCGCCCACGGCCCCGCCGCGTTGATCACAACCGCGCATTCCACCTCGACCGACTCGTTGGTGCGCAGGTTGGTCAGGTTGGCGCCGACGATGCGGCTGCCCTGCTTGCGGAACGACTCGACGCGGTGATAGGTCAGGAACTGCGCGTTGTTGGCCTCGTACGCGCCGCGCTGGAGCGCGTGGAGCAGATCCCACGAGTCGCAGGTGCCGTCCGGCACTTCGTAGATCGCTTCCAGCTTGGGATTGAGCACTTTCTCGCGCTTGAGCGCCTCGCTCAGCGGGACTGCCCGCGTCGGCAAGTCGACCGCCGCGCAGGCCTTGAGCCACTTATCGACGTAGCTCACGTCGTCGCCGGGGCAGAGCACGAAGAAACCGCTCGTGTCTTCGATGGCATGCGGCGCGACGTGGCGGATGATGCGATTTTCGTCAATGCATTCTTTGGCGCTTTCGGGGTCGCGCACGGCGTAGCGCCCGCCGGAATGCAGCAGGCCGTGATAACGTCCGCTCGTGCCGGTCGCCAGATCGCTCATCTCGGCGAGCACGACGCGCACGCCGCGCAGCGCCAAGTCCCACGCGATGCCGCCGCCCGTCGCCCCGCCGCCAATGATTAAAACGTCAGTTTGGATCATCGTTGATCTGCAAACTCCTGCTCATTTTTGGGGCAGATTATAGCGCGGGGAAGCAAAAAGGACGCGGTGATCCGCGTCCTCTTGCATCAGTGCATGGATTAGGCGCGCCAGTTCTCGCGTTTGACGGGTAGGGCGTCAAAGTCCTGATCGTCTGTAACAACAATTGCATCTTGGCGCAGGGCAATCGCGGCGATCAACAAATCGACGTCGGCGAGCTGGCGACCGTGGCTGACGGCTTGTGCCCATAACACACCTGCTTGTTCCCAATCAGACTCCAAGAGTTGAAACCAGCCCAAGCGTAGACGCAACCGCTCTAGCGTTTGGATTTTCGTGGTCGCATTCTTCCACAACAGCCCACGCATGGCTTCGTAGAAAACCGGTTGGCACAGATAGACACCATCATCGAGATGGGCTTCCAACTGGGCAAGCACACGAGGATCACCTTTAATCAAAGCGGTGATGATGTTGGTATCCAACAGGTATTTCATGCATCCTCAGCCGGAGGTTTGATCACCTCCACATTCATCGCCCAATCCAATTCCTCAAGGTCATGTTCGCTAAAGCCGTCGCGCAGTTCGGCAAAAATCTGCTTCAGGTCGTCCATATCGAGGGACGCCGGATGTCGATCCGCTGCTTCAGGTTCCTGCTCGACCAAACGCCGATACTCGCGCTGATCCTGAACGAAAAGGTATAACGCTTCCAACTCATCACTGGATAGAGATTTGACCTCGCGCATTAAATCTGACAACGCCATTGCACTCAACTCCTCATCTCTCATTTGATTGTACGATGTTTCGGTTGCTGCGCGAAAGAGCGTAGATGTTTGCCTGAATCAAAAAGGACGCGGCGATCCGCGTCCCCATAAGCAAGCAGTTGCGGCTTTTACCCCTTGGTCGAGCGCATCTCTCCGGTTTCGTCGGTGCGCACCGCGCGCATCGATCCAGTTGTGGTCGTTTTCATGGGCTTGGGCGCGCGGCGGGCGTAGACCACCAGATAGATCAGGAAGCCGAGCACGCTGAACGCGCCCATGACGATCACCGCGCCGAGCAGCGACAGGCCGAGGCGCAGCACTTGCGGGTCAAGTGCATTGAGTGCGGCGAGCGGATCACCGGGTGTCGTGGTCGCAATGCTGGTGACAGGACGCTGCGCGCCATACCACAGCACGGTCGGCATGACGTTCTCTTCAATGGTTTGCGTGAAGGTGTCGGGCGTGGTCGCCGTCCAGTCGGCGCCCGTGACGATCACGGTGTAGGTGCCGGGCGACAGGCGCTGGAAGCCGATCAGCCCGCGCGAGGCATTGGGCGACTCGTCGAGCAGGGCGCTGGCGACGACTACACCGTTCGCGTCGAGCAGATCGACGGAGACGCCGCGCGTGATGAACGGTTCGTTCGGGTCGCGTGCGCCGTCGCCATCCCGGTCTTCAAAGGCGTTCACCCACAGTTGACCGCCGCCCTCCTGCGCGGAGGCGGCGCTGGCCACCAACAAGCCGATTACGATGCAGAGTAGGAGTAAACGCCGCATGATTTGTCCTCCGTTAACGCCGCCGCAGCACCAGTGAAATGCCCATGCCCGCGACGAGCACGACGCCCGCCGCGCCGAATAAGATCAAGCCGAGGTTGTCGGGCAGCGGGTTGGCCGTGCCCGTTTGCGGTTCGTCGCTCTGCGCCGTCACATTGACCAGTTCATCGGCGGGCGGCGGGGTGACAGGCAGCACGCCCTGCGCCGCGCCGAACGCCAGATTCACCTTCGCTCCGGCAATCGCGCGCACCGTGAGCTGCGCCGAAGTCGTCAGACCGTAGCCTTGCGGCGCTTGCATCGACGCGGTGTATTCGCTCGCCGCGAGATCGGCGAAGCAGTACGGTTCCGGGGAGCTGTCCATCGCATGTTCGCCTACGACGCCACTCGCGCCAGTCAGCGTGATCACGCCGCCGGGGAGCGCGACTTCGTCGGCTTCCTGCACGCGGTCGGCGTTGATATCTTCATAGAGGCTGATGCAGATCTGCGCGGCGTCGCCTGCTGGGTTGATCGAGGGGAGCACATCACCGCCCGCCACCGAACGAATTGGCGCGGGTGGCGCAGACTCGACGGGGGCAGGGGGTGGATTATTGGCGGCTTCGGCGGTGCTTTCGGGCGCGGCAGAAGCTTCCGCCGTCGCTTCAGGGTTCGCTGTGCCCGCTTCCTGCGCGGTGATATTTTCCGCAGTGAGCAGTTCGGCGGTTACTTCCGGTGTCGCCGCTGAGGCTGGCGGGCGGATGATGATCTGCTGGCCGATCTGAATGATGCGCGGGTCGCGGATATCCGGGTTGACCGCCAGCACCTCGGCGCGCGTCAGACCATAGGCGACGGCAATGCTGTCGATGGTGTCGCCGGGCTGGACAGTATGGACGATGGAGCCGTCGCCCTGCTCAGTTTGCGGCTGCACAAAGCCGACTTCGGCGGGAATGGTGGGAATCGGCGTCGCGCCTTCCACAGCGGCGGGGGCAGCCGCACCACCGGCGCCGCCACCAACGAGCGCGGCATCATCCCAGTAAACGTTGTTGAGTTCGAGCGGCCACTGCTGCGTAGCGAACAGGAAGACGGTTGCTGTCGTGCCCGTGGTCGTCGCGCTGACGGTCAACTGCGCCCAGGTGTCGTGCGGCGCGGCGTTGCCTGACCACA
This sequence comes from Candidatus Flexifilum breve, assembly GCF_016713355.1. Taxonomy (NCBI): domain Bacteria; kingdom Bacillati; phylum Chloroflexota; class Anaerolineae; order Aggregatilineales; family Candidatus Flexifilaceae; genus Candidatus Flexifilum; species Candidatus Flexifilum breve. Next base: position 287,778 of record NZ_JADJPI010000010.1, on the reverse strand, counting down.
CAATATCGCTGTCATAGGGATCGGTGCCGCCGTTCGGGTCAATCCCGACGCGGGTATACGCGCCCGATCCGGCCGCCGATGTGCAGTTGTCGAAGCCGTCGGGGATATCGCAGGTCTTGAGGTACGCCCACGCGCTCGCGGTGACGTTCGCTCCCTGCTGCACGCTCACTTGCTGATAGAGCGCGGCGGTGAAAGTCGCAAAGCCTTTGTTGAGGTTGACGGCGCGCCCACCGGAATGCGGGTTAGGGCCGGGACCGTTGTGCGGAAAGCCGACCGGCGGCAGGTTCTGCCACGCTTCGCTGCGCGGGGCTTCGGTGTACCAGAAGCTCCAATCGGCGGGGATATTCAGGTCAGCGCGTCCGCGTTGGGTATAAGTACCTTCCATCCCCCCATCCCGGAGGGCATTTCCATCTTGCGCCGCGAGGGGCGCACTCACGAGGAGGAGTGCGATCAAGAGAAGCGGGAAAATCCGCTGCATTGTTCACCTTCATGGCTTCAATAACAAATCGGCGTGGTTTCCCACGCCGTGAGCGGATTATAGCATTCGAGATGTTCGTGTCAACCAACGGTTGGGCTACGGTGGGGCAGGCGAAAAGTCCCCCTCAGGTCCGCTCCGACAGCCGGAGCCGACCCCTGTTCGCCGGCGACTAGGCCGCGATATCGCGCCGCTGGAATGCAACCATGCTCACGCCGACCAGCGCTACCGCGACGACGATCAACACCAGCAGCGCGCCGGTTGCCATCCCGTTCTTCACAATGTCAGTCGCGCGGTAGTAGCTGAACACGGAAATCCGGTTGATGGTGCTCAGCAGGTCATCCCCGACCGACGCAGCGAGGAAATTGAGGAAGAAACTGCCGATCACCGCGCCAAAGGCGATCGTCATCACCCGCGAGCGGCTCGGTAGCAACGCTGCGAGCAGCGCCGTGAACGCCAGCGCGACCAGGCCAATCGGGAACAGCGCAATCGTCATTTCGAACAGCCGACCCATCGGGAAGGTAGCGGCCACCGGCGTGGACAGCACACCGCCCGCCGCGCCCGCAAAGGTGATCAGCGTGACGCCCAGCAGCAGCACGGCATAGGCAGCGAACTTTCCGGCGATCAACTGCCAGCGCGGGAGCGGCGTGCTCAACACACTGTTGAGGATGCCGCGATCTTCATCTGCTGCCGTGATGTTCAGCCCACTGAGGACCGCGTACACGGCGAACATCACCACGACGAAGCTGAAGAAACGTCCCGCCAGATACCCTTCCGGCGTCGCCAGCACGTTGACGTCGTCTGTGCCGAGGAATTGCAGCAGGAAAGGCGGCATCGAGGCGACTAAATCGGCGAACTCGCGCAGCGCGTCCACGTCGCCGCGGACGACCGCTTGCACCAGCGCGATGAGCGCGAAGCCCCCGCCCCACATCAACATCCCGCGCCAACTGCGGCGCAGCGTTTCGCGAAACACGACGAATGTCATGATAGCACTTACCCTCTACAGTCCAATATCACGACGCTGGAATAGGAACGCGCCGCCCACGAACAACACTGCGCCCACCGCGATCAACAGGACGATATTGCCCCACGCCAAGCCGCTCGTCATCACCGTATCGCTGCCCGTGTAGCTGAAGTACGATAGCACACGCAGCGCCGCGACCGCCGTCTGACTTGCCGCGTTGCCGATGAACTCGATGAAGTAGCTGCCGATGACGAACGCGACCGCCAGTGCCAGCGCCGTTGCGCGGCTGCGGGCGAGCGCGCCCACGAGCACGCTGAAGCCGAAAACCGTCAGCATGGCGGGCAGCATGTTGAGCGAGGCCACGAACAGCTTCCCCAGATCCACGTCGAGGGTCGAAACCGCCTTGCCCCCCACAAAACCGAGGTATGAGACGAGGATGGTCAGCACCATCAACAGCACATACGCCAACCCCTTTTCGATCATGAGCTGCGTCCGGCTGACCGGCGCGCTCAACAGAATGTCGAGGATGCCGCGATCTTCTTCCACCGTCGTCACATTCAACCCAGCGACCACGCCGTACACGCTCATGATCAGCATGGTGTAGGTGAAATAGCCGAACCCAATGAAACCTTCCGGCGTGGCGAGCTGAGCCACATCGGACGCGCCAAAGGCCTGAAGGAGCGCGGGCGGCATCGATTCGAGTAAACGGGCAAACCGCTGCAAGGACTCCGCGTTCGGCAGGATGAGCATAATGAACATGCCGATCACCCCGACCCCCACGCCCCAATACACGGCGGACAACCAACTCCGCCGCAGCGTATGAGTGAAAATCACGCCTCTCATGTTACGACATCACTTTCTCGCGGTGATTATTCGCGGGCTGCCCGCCGTAGAACGTCAGGAAGATGTCTTCCAACGTGGGCGTTTCGACCAAAATATCCTGCACATATGCGCTGCTGACCGCCTTGAGCAGCGGATCGAAGTCACCCGCCAACTGCAGCGAGAGTACGTTCGCGCCCTCTGCGCTGACCTTGCTCACGCCAGCTACACTGCTCACCAGCAGGGGCGACACAGCATCGCGGAATTTGAGCGTCACCTTGCGGAAATCGACGCGCGTCAGGCGTTCGACCGTCTCAACGGCTTGCAGCTTGCCATCGCGGAGAATGCCGACGCGGTCGCAGATCGCCTGCACTTCGTTCAAGACGTGCGACGAGAGGAACACCGTCTGACCGTTGGCCTTCGCCTCCAGCATCAATTGGTTGAAGGTCTGCTGCATCAGCGGATCCAGCCCGCTCGACGGTTCGTCCAGAATCAGCAGCTTGGGTTTGTGCATCAGCGCGAGGATCAAGCCGAGCTTGCGCTTGTTCCCCGTCGAATAGGTACGCATGCGCTTGGTCAGGTCGAAGTTCAGGCGTTCCGCCAGTTCATTGACGTAAGCAGTATTCACTCCGCCGCGTAAATTGCCCATGTAGTTGACGATTTCGCGCGCGGTCAGCCGATCCCATAGGTTGAGTTCGCCGGGGAGAAAGCCGATGCGCTGGCGGATCGCCACGCTCTGCGCGATGGTATCCAGACCGAAGATCGCCGCGCGGCCGCTGGTCGGACGGATGAGATCGAGCAGCAGGCGGATCGTCGTCGTCTTACCTGCGCCGTTCGGTCCCAGATACCCGAAGATTTCGCCCGGCGCGACAGTGAGACTCAAGTCTTCCAGCGCAGGTTTGCCGCCGCTGTAGACCTTGGTCAGCTTCTCAGTTTGGATCACGACTTGACTTGCCATAGTTCCTTGGCCCCCCTCTATCACGGGCACACACTCAAAAACATCTTTTGCCGTTCCGGCTATAAATAAAAAACCGCAGCGAATAGCCCTTGCCCAGAGGCCAATTGAACCTCTGCGCTGGTGCGCTCGCTGCGGTTCAGACCTATTCTGCTTGATTGATCGTGCTTCCCGACGTTCATCGATGACGGCGCGGATCTGCGCGATGTAGCCGCGCATGATCGCTTTGCCCGCTTCCGAGTTCCCCTGCCCATCGGGCGAGCGCCCTTGCTGAGCATGTCCGCCATGGCCGCGACGATCTCATCAATGGGCGGTGTATGTTCCGGTGGCAGGATGTTCTCGCTCATCAGGAAGCCGTAGCGCATATATACCAGCAGATGCGTCACAGTTTCTGGTGATAAATCGCTGCGGATCAAACCGGCAGCCTGGAAATGCGCGATGAACTCGCGTCCGAACATCATCGACTCTTGCGGCGATACCATGTTCGCGAAACGCCGCGCAAAATCGCCCAGTACGCGCCGATCCCGCGTGGACAGCGCCCGAATCAGCGGGTTGGTGATCGCCGCCCGCATTGCATGGCTGTAAACGTGAAACAACGTCCCGCCTTCCGGGTCGGCTTCAATGCGAGCAAACATATCATCCATGACCCGCTCGGACTCGCGCAGGAGCAGCGCTTCGAACAGCGCCTCCTTGCCCTTAAAGTGCAGGTACACCGCACCTTTGGAAATGCCCGCCGCCCGGGCGATGTCGTCGATGGTGGTTTTGTCGTACCCGTAATGGGTGATCAAGTCATTTGCCGCATCCAGAATGCGACCTGCGCGTTCGGCGTCGACCATAGCCCTCGTGACTGATTGACCAGAATCGTCAAACTGGTCAAATCATAGCACTGACTCGCCGGTTTTGGAGGTCAAAATGTATTAAAACGGACTGGCCATATAAGCTGCTTCATGAAATATGTAAAAAAATAGATCATAATTTTATTATTAAAATTAAAGTGAGTATCATTATATAAACTGCGGATCGAATTACTATCAACCGAGTCAACTTAAAGGAGTTCTTATGTCCAGACACAGCTTCGTTGTGCTTGCCTGGCTGCTCGTCATCACCTTGTTTGGCTGGAAGCAGCGCGCTTGCCGACCCGATCACCGTGTCGAACACGGGGACGATTTCCACCACCACCACCACGCCTACCCGTCTCTTTCGAGATGGAATAATTTCCAGCTGTGCCGGAAAGACTTTTCCCGGACCATTTTCATCAGGTTCGTTTGGCTATACCGTCGAAGGCTCATTCGGTCCGGTGGCGAGCAGCAGTTGTATCACCGTGACATGGGGAACGGGAACCTGCGGTACCAACGTCATCCCGGTCGCCTTCCTGAACAGTTTTGATCCTACCTGGGGTGCCGCGAACGATACCAATTATTTGGGGGATCCCGGTGGCAGCGGTAGCGGTGCGGGACTTTTAGTTTTACAGTACCAGCGGGCGGTTCGTTTGTGCTCGTTTTCATGAACGCGAATAGCCTTGCGGGCTGCCAGTACAGCTATTCGTTCACCTACGACGGTGCAGGTGCAGCCGCCGCCGGGGGGCCGGAATGCACTTTGCCCGTGCCCGAAGGCAGCGTGGTGGGTGATGTACCGTTCAACGCACAGGTCTACTATGAGCCGGGCAGCGCTTCACCGGGCGTGCTCCTCAACCCAGGGACGTACATTGTCATCGGTCAGGACGTGAGCGAAACCTACTATCAGATCGTGCTCGCCTGCCAGTATGTGTGGGTGCTCAAGTCCAACGTGCAGCCCAGCTACCAACCGCCGCAGAACGGCGCAGCCTTGCCGACCCGGATTGTCGACGCGCCGAGCGGTGATACCTCGGCTTCCGGTGGGGCGAACGACCTCGGCAGTTCATAAGCTCGTACAGTCTCCAGAATCAAAATGGGCGATCCAACACTGGATCGCCCATTTTTGCTTCACGGTCGTTCGCTAGTTCCCCGCCTCAAGCCCTGGTTTGGGCGTTGGCAGCAGCGACAATTCCTCACCGTCGAGGATCAGCGTGACTTCCGGTGTGGGCATGCCATACTGATCGAAGAAGGCGCGGATCTCATCCGCCATCAGTTCTTCTTTGTCCAGCAGCAGCGCCTGCAGCGCCTTGACGACCTCGGCGTTTTCGCGCAGCGCGCGCCGCGTCTCGTTCAACACGCGCTGGTAGGTCTCTTCCATCGCGCTCATCATCTCGGGTGGCAGGCTGCCAAACGTGCCATCGGGCTTGAGGCGCATCGACAGCGACCCGCCGAGCGGCCCGAGCATGCCGGCGAGCGCCATCATGTTGAGGCGCTGGCGCACATAGCTGAAGTCACCGCCCACGCCGAGCGTTTGATTCTGTTCGCCGCAGAACTCGATTTCGGCGGCTTTCCCGGCGACGGCCACGCGCAGCGCGTTGTAGTATTCGTCACGCGTGTTCAGCCCCTGGAACGATTCGCGCGCCGGGTAGCTCACCACGTGACCGAAGGCCATGCCCTGACGGACAATCGTGATGCGGCTGATGCGGTGATGCGGTTGGAAGACGCGCACGGCGACCGCGTGCCCCGCCTCATGGAAGGCGAGGCGAGCTTTCGCCTCTTTCGACAGGTTCTTAATCGGGTTGCGCACACCCATTTCGTGTTCGGGCTTCGCACGCTGGAAGTCGGCGTAGGTCATGAAGCGCCGACCCGCGAACAGGGCATAGCGCAGCGTTTCGTTGAGCAGATACTTGATGTCGGCAGGGGTGTAGCCCGGCGTCTCCGACGACAGGATGACCGGATCCAGCGATTCGTCGTGCGCCATCTTCGACAGGTAGTACTCGAAAATGTCGCGGCGACCGAGCGCGTCCGGCGCGTCAATGCGCAGCTTCTTGTCGAAGCGACCGGGGCGCAGGAGCGCGGCATCGAGCGCGCTGATGCGATTAGTCGCGCCGATGGTCAGCACGCGCTTATCTGGCTTGGGCGGGATGCGACGCAGGAACGTCTTGTACAACCACGTGCGCAGGCGCGCCTGCCAGCCATGTTCACCGCTGAAACCGCTCATCTGGCTGAGCATGGTGTTGAGCAGCGCGGGATCGCCCCCCATGCCGCCCATGCCTTGCTGCTGATTCAGACCGCCGCCGACCGCGCTCACGCCTGCGCGCGAACCGATCGAGTCGATTTCGTCGAGGAAGATGACCGCCGCGCCGTACTCGCGCGCCGCTTTGCGCGCTTTGCGGTACATGAAGATCACGCGCAGCGAGCTCGTCCCCATGAACATACCTTGCAGCGATGAGGTGTCCACATAGAAGAAGGGGACGCCTGCCTCAGTGCTGATCGCCTGCGCCAGCCACGTCTTGCCCGTACCGGGCGGCCCTTCCAGCAGCAGACCGTTGAGCGGTTCGCCGCCCGCGCCTTCAAACGCCTTGACACCGCGCAGCAGCGTGACGATTTGCTGCGCGTGTTCGAGGATTTCCGGCTGGCCGCGATAATCCTTGAAGCCGACGCCTTCCGCGCCCGGCATAATCGTGTACTGGCGCGGGCGGCCTAAGAACCAGAACATGAGCACGAACTGGAAGATCGCGCTGCCGAGCAGCACGGCGAGCTGCAGCACAAACCCCGCCGCCGAGAGCAAAAAGGTCATGAACCCGGCGTCGAACAGGGCATACGCGAACAGCGCGATGATCCCGATCCACAGCCAGAAATTGGTCAGGAAGCGGAAGATGCGGTTGGGCAGGCGATTCCGCTGGTCGACCAGCGTCGCCTCATGCTCCCAATCGACCGGATCTTTCGTGGGCAGATACTTCTGATTGGGCGCGTGTTTGACGGTCGACATTTACACCACCTCCCCTTCGACCACGTCGGCGGGCGCTTCCCGGCGCAGCTCGACTTTCGGCGTGTACAGCCCGTACTGATCGAAGAAGGTTTCGACTTCGTCGGCCAGCATTTCATTCTTCACTTGCAGCACCTTGATCAATTCTTCAGCCATATCGCGGTGCATGCGGAAGGCCATGCGCACCTCGTCCAGCACCATGCGGAACATCTCTTCCATCGCTTCGCGGGTCTCGTGCGTGGGGGAACTGCCATCGCCGAGCGCGCCGAACATGCCCGCATCAGCCATCGCCGCCAGCACCGCGCGGATGTTGGCGAAGTCGCCGCCCACGCCGAGCGTCTGCTCGCCGACGCCGCAGTATTCCATCTCGCCCGCCTTGCCCGCCACGGCGACGCGCAGGCGGTTGACGAGCTGTTCATACGAGCTCATGTAGTCGTATTCTTCCTGCGCCGGGTACGAACTCACGTGCCCGTAGGCGAAACCCTGCCGCACAATCGTGATGCGCGAAATGCGGTAGCTGGGACGGAACAACCGGATCGCGATCGCGTGGCCAGCTTCGTGCGCGGCGAGGCGGCGTTTGGCCTCCGGTGACAGGTTCTTGATCGGGTTGCGGATGCCCATTTCGTGTTCGGGCTGCGCGAGGCGAATGTCGCGGATCGACATGGCGATGCGGCCGTCGAACAGGGCATAGCGCAGCGCTTCGTTGAGCAGATATTTGAGGTCGGCGGGGGTGTAGTACGGCGTTTCCGATGCCAGAATCAGCGGGTCAATCGTCTCATCGTGGGACATCTTCGACAGGTAGTACTCGAGGATGTCGCGGCGGCCTTCAAGGTCGGGCGCGTCGATGCGGATTTTCTTGTCGAAACGACCGGGACGCAGCAGCGCGGCGTCGAGGGCGTGCATGCGGTTGGTTGCGCCGATGGTCAGCACGCGCTTTTCCGGCTTGGGGGGCATGCGCCGCAGCACGTCTTGTAGAACCACGTGCGCTTGCGCGCCCACCAGCCGTGTTCCAGGCTGAAACCGCTCATCTGCGACAGGAGCGCGTTGAGCAGCGCGACGTTGCCGCCGCCGGGCATAAACATGATCGGCAGGCGGTTGGGCTGAAAGCCGCGTACGCCCGGATCGCCTCCGCTCACGCCGGCGCGCGAACCGATGGCGTCGATTTCATCCATGAAGATCACTGCCGCGCCGTACTGCCGCGCCGCTTTCCGCGCCTGGGCGTACAAGCGACCGACCTTGAGCGGCGAAATGCCGAAGAACATCGATTGGAGCGAGGAGGCGTCGAGATAGAAGAAGGGCACGCCCGCTTCCGTGCTGATCGCCTGCGCCAGCCACGTTTTGCCCGTGCCGGGTGGGCCTTCGAAGAGCATACCGCTCAGCGGTTCGCCACCCGCCTGCTCAAACGCCTTGACGCCGCGCAGCAGCTTGACGACCTGCCGTGCCTGTTCCAGCAGTTCCGGCTGACCGCGATAGTCTTTGAAGCTCACGCCCTCCGCGCCCGGCATGATCGTGTACTGGCGCGGACGCCCGAGAAACCAGAAGATGAGGAACAACTGCCCGATAGCCAGCGTCGCCGTGACCACTAAACGCAGGAGCACCGGAGCGACGTTGATGATCGCCTGCATCACGGTGGCGTCGAACAGTGCCCACAGCACAAGCCCGACGAGGATGGCGCGCCACCACGCCCAGCGCACAAAGCGCAAAATGCGGTAGGGCAGGCGTTTGCGGCGCTCGACGAGCGTCTCTTCGTCCTGCCACGCGTATCGTTTGGTCGATAAAGCCTTGTCGTCGGTTGGTTTCACCAGTGCCATACAAAACTCTCACATGAACTTGTTTATACACTCGGGAAATTCTGATGAGAAAGGGCGTTGTCGGGACAGCCGACATCAGTTAGAGCAGCCTCTCGGTGAGAGAAAGCGAGCCAGGACGACGCTGGTGTCGTCCTGCGAGAGGGATCTGACGGGCTCATGGGTTACTGCGCGGCGTTCGGATCAGGCAGCATGAACATCGGGTGATTCGGCTGCCCCTCGTACAACACGACATCGCGCGGGCTGACATAGTCGAGCGTGCCCGTCACGATCAGATCATAGAAGGTGGCGAGGCTGCGCTGCCCGGCGAGGTATTCGGCGGCGTCCGCGCGGTCAATCTGCGCGGTGGCGACCACCAATCCGACATAGCTTGCGCCGTTGTTCAGCGTGTTGATGGTGTTGGGCACGAGCAGGCGCACCTGCAGGATGTCGGTGTCCCGACTGGCCGTCATTGTCCCCTGCCACGTCAGTTCCATGATGCGGCGGATGCCATCGGCAATCGCGATCTGGCCTTCCTGCGTGTTGGAGTCAACATTCGGCGGCGACCACAGCAGATTTACCTGAAAGGTTCGCGCCTCGCCATCTTTGCGAATTTCGATGATGTCGACGGTGCCGCTCGCCTGTTCAATGCGATCCGCGGCAGCGGTTAAAGCGGGGTCGCTGGCTCCGGTTTTATCCGCCATGACTAACTCAAGCGATTGGACGGCCGCGTCGGCCTGCTGATCCCCGGCCGCCTGGCCAGTCAGCACGCGCAGACCTTCCATGCGGCTGCATCCGGCAATGAGGAACGCGGCCATTAGGGCAAGTGTGAGGGGCAGAACCCGGCGCATGGGATATTCCTTGAGTATGAGATTATTTCCGGGCGATCAATTACAGCTTAACACGAATTAACGTAAAAATGCCTAACTTCGGATGAGAGTCTTTACAACGATTCCTGAAGTCATTTGTTCACATTCACCAACAAAGCCCCCTATTTCGCGGGGCTAGCAGCAGAATTGATGCTTTATAATAGAACAAGGGTGTGGAAAAGGTTCATTTTCCACCGAAAAGGAGCGTTCAGTGAAGACGTTATGGGGACGCTTGCTCGTCTTGATCTGTGTGGTCGCGGTGAGCATGGGCGCAGCAGCGCAGGCTTCGCCGTTGTTAGCGTTTGTCAATCTTTCCGGGCAGTTGGTCGTCAGCAGCGGGGATGGGGGTTTCCGCTGGATCGTGACCAACCCCGGTGAAACGCTGGTCGATGGGTTCGAATGGGCGGATGGGCGCGTCGTCTTCGCCGTGTATGATGGCGGCGAAATCAGCGTGCGTGTGGCCGACCCGAACGCGCAATCGGCCTATGAAATTGGCCGCGGGGCGGGGAGCAGTATCGCCTTTGGCGGCGTGGCGCAGAACGCGGCGGTCGTCGCCTTTGACGGTCGCTTGGCCGTTTTCGACTTAAACGGTGGGGGCGGCGGCGAACTCGGTGTGAGCGGAACGCTCGCGGAACAGGCCACCAACGGCGGGATGATCTTCTTCCGCGGCAGCGACGGCAACTACGCCTTGATCGCGCCGAACGGCGGGTCATTTACACCGCTCGGCTTCGCCAGTGATCCGAACGCGCCGTTCATTAATCTCTGGTCGGGGTCGCTGGTCGCCTATGCCGACTATGGCATCGGCAGCAGCCTGGCCGTGACGGATGCCAACAGCGGCGCGACGGTCACGCTAGCGAATACCGGCTCGATCCCGCTGCTGCCGCTGGCCTGGACGGGGTCAACGCTCATCTATCGCGGGTCGAGCGGCACGGTGCTGGCGGCGGATCTGTCAGGCATCAATTCCGGCGCGAATCCGCTGGAGAATGGTGTCGATTTCCTGCCGGGGAGCGCGACCGAAGTCCAAACCGATGGCCGCTACGCCTATTTCCTCGACGGTGAAACGGTCGGCGCGGTGGATCTCGGCTGTTTGAATCGCGGTGACTGCCTGAACAGCGTGCAAATCATCGGCGGGCAGGCCGCGCCGGAGACCGTTCTCGCTGTGAGTGGGCGCTTGCTCACGTACACGGGCTACAGCGGCAACGCGTATGATCTCGCCAGCCGCGAACTGCGTGCGGTTGATCTTGGCTGTTTGGGCGGTCAATGCCAGCCTGCCAGCGTGGCGGGCGGCGCGACGGCGGGTTACTTGTCGCCCGATGGCAGTTTCGTCACCGTGCAGGATGTGAACGGCGGATTGAGCGCGGTCAATCTGCGCGCGGGCGGCCTCGGCTACCTGTCCGATGGCGGTGAACTGCTCAGCGTGCGCTGGTCAGAATAATCTACTTTGATCCGTGGCGGACGGACGCGAGGAATCGCGTCCGTTTTATTTCCAGAACCCGATCAAAAATGAATGCTTGCACAGAACTCGACCATTCCAGCGCAAGATTACACCAACTGCGTTGAACCGAAATCCGCGGCGCGTGTACAATCAAAAGAATTCGATAGCTGAATGGACACGCGCCCCATGAAACGCTCACTGTGGATGATCACCCTGATCGTACTGCTGGCTTTCCCTACGCTGACCTTCGCGCAGACCACGCCCGCGTACATCAACTGGATTCCGGCTGATTTTGACGGGTTCGTGCGCGTGTCGATGGATGACCCGGCGTTGGCGCTGCGGCGGCTGAACTTCGGCCTGTTCGTGGCGGCGTCGCTGGAATGGGCGCGCTTTCCGAATCTGAGTGAGACGCCCACGCTCGATCAATATTTCCCGCTCGACATGCTCGACCTTGAAACGGCCTCGTTCGGCACGAATGTGGCACCGTGGCTGGGGGACGAAGTCGTGATCGCCTACCGCGACCTGAATGCCGACTTTCAAGCCGACCAGACGCTGATGATTCTCCCGACCTACGACTCGTTTACGTCGGCGTTTCCGGCTGCGCAGCGCCATTCAGGCGCAGGATTTCCTGCAGCGCGACCCGTACCGCGACACCATCATTTATGTGGGCGACCGCACCGCGATTGCCTTCACGCCGCAGGCCATTCTGATCGCTTCGGAAGACATCCTCGAGGCGACCATCGACATGATGCTCGACGGTGGCACGGCGCTCACCGCTGACCCACAGTACCAGCAGATCACCGCGCAGCTTTCCGCCGAAGCACCGATCACGGCGTACATCACTGGGGATGCCGTCGGGAATGCGCTGCCTATGCTGCTCGGCGGCGACAACGACGCGCTCCTCGGCGTGTTGGGCGGCGCGCTCGGCCCGGAGGGTGGCACGTTCGGCGCGCTGCTCACAGGTGCGCCGACGGCGATGGGCTTGAGCCTCAACCCGAACATGGTGTCGCTGCAAGAGGTCGAGGCGCGCGTTGTGCTGGCGACGGAGAGCGGTACGGTCGCCGCGCTGGATCCGGCGGTGCTCGACTTCATCCCACGCAGCGCCATGATCGTCTACAGCGGCGCGGACGGCGCGACGCTGGGCGAACACGCGCTGACGGCGCTGCCGCTCGGGTCGTTCATCCCGGCGGCGCTGGCCTCCTTCGGCGTGCAGCCTATTCCCGGGGAGGTGCTGCCGCTGCCCACCAGCGAGCAGATCACGATGGTGATTGAGCGTTTCACGGCGGCGTTGGGGGATACCACCAATGTCGATTTGCGCGCGGATGTGCTGGCGCATCTGAACGGCAGCTTTGCGCTCGCGGTTATCCCGCGCCCGAATAACCCGCTTCCCGTGTGGAATTTGCCCGTCGAAGTGCTGCTGGTCGCGCAGGTGGATAACGCCGACGCTACGGTCGATTCGCTGCTCGCGCTGATCGAGAGCTTCACTGCCGACCGCTTCACGCGGGAGCGGGTCGATGGCAACCCCATGTTCACGCTGACCGTGCCCGACTCGGAGACGGCGCTGCTGCAGATCGGCTCGGTCGACAACTGGCTGCTGATCGGCCTCGGCGCTTCGGTCGATGCAGCGCTGGCGGCGCAGCGCGGTGACAACCGCCTGACCGCGCAGTCGCGGTGGTCGGCGCTGGCGGAAGAGATGCCGCCGAACGTGTATGTCGACCTCAACAGCTATTTCAACACCTTCTTCCCACCCGAAGGCGGCACGACCCAGAGCAGTTTCTCGCAGATGGGGTTGTACTGGCAGGCGCTGGATGGCGGCCTGTTCCAGATCGACGCGGTGGTCACACTGCCGTAAATCGCGCACAGTTATCTTGATGAGAGAGGTTTGACGGGGCAAGGCCTGCCGCTTGAGCATCTATTCCCCCCCCCCCCCGAGCAAGCGGTGTGTAGGGACCCAATTGTCCGCTGCTTCCAAAACGACTTCACGAGCTACCGGCGCACTTTCCCCCGACTTGTGTAGTCTGAGGGTCACGATTTGAGCCAAAACAGCAATTTTAGGCAAAATCACCAACATCCTCCCCGCATCTTTCGCCGTGCGGACATTGGTTTTATCGCTGATTTAAGCTATTATGAACTCGTGCGTTTTTTTAGGGCTTTTTGAGAGGAACAATTCACCATGAAAAAAGCAGTACTGCTCCTCGCGGTTTTGCTGCTCGTGCTGCCGTTTGCGGCGATCTCGGCGCAGGAACCCCTCATTGAATCGGTGTGCTTGGTCACGGACGTTGGTCGCGTGAATGATGGTACGTTCAACCAGTTCGCCTACGAAGGCATGGAACGTGCTGCCGAAGATTTCGGCCTGGATGTGACCTTCATCGAAACCACCGCGCAGACCGACTATCAGGCGAACATCGAAACCTGCCTGAATGACGAATACGACGTGGTCGTGACCGTCGGCTTCCTGATTGCCGATGCGACCCGCGCGGCGGCTGAAGCCAACCCCGAAACCTATTTCATCGGTGTGGACCAGTACTTCGCCGATGCTCCGGTGGAAAACCTCGTCGGTATCCAGTTCCGTGAAGATCAGGCTGGCTTCCTCGTCGGCGCGCTCGCGGCGCTCATGACGGAAAGCGGCACGATCGGCGGCGTGTACGGCATCGACATTCCCCCGGTGGTCAAGTTCCGCAATGGTTACGAACAGGGCGCGCGTTACGTCAACCCTGACCTGAACATCCTCGGCGTGTATATCGACAGCTTCACCGCTCCGGATCGTGGTGCGACGGCGGCGGAACAGTTCATCGGTGAAGGCGCGGACGTGATCTTCGGCGCGGGCGGCCCGACCGGCTCCGGCGCGATCACCTTTGCGGCGCAGGAAGGCGCGATGGTCATCGGCGTGGATCAGGACGAATACGCGACCACGTTTGGCGGCGGCGAAACCCCCGGCGCGGAAAACCTGATCAGCAGCGCCCTCAAGCGCGTTGACAATGGCGTGTACCAGTTGATCGAAATCCTCGTTGGCGGCGGCGAAGGCTGGCCCGGCGACAGCAGCATCTACATCCTCGACGTGGTCAACGAAGGCATCAGCTTCGCCCCGGCGCATGACTCGGAAGTTTCCGAAGAAGTTACCGCCCAGGTTGAAGAAATCCTCGCTGGTCTGGTCGATGGCAGCATCGAAACTGGCGTGGATCCGGTCTCGGGCGCGCTGCTGAGCGAAATGGAAATGACGCCGGAAGCGACTCCCGCGTCGTAACTGGAATTGCAGTTTGACCTCACGCCGGAACGTTTCTGGCTGAGTAAAACAGCCCGTTGGAGCCCCGCTTCAGCGGGCTGTTTGCTGCTTATCTGCTGCAGTCGACCCCAGGCCCCCTCCCCCCCCGGCGGCGCCCCCCTCTCTCCCCCCCCCGGGGGGAAGACGACAGAAGAACAGCCCCCTACAATTGCCTGAAGATTGACCAAGCGTATGGGCAGCGTCGGGTAAAGTCTGTGGTCGCCTATGCTAGAATAGCGGCGCAACAGAGTGAATGAGGTGCGACTTTGCGAATCTCGATTCTTGCGCCGCTGCGCTTCATCTGGCGGAAAAAACGACTGATTGCGCTCACTTTGACCGGGTTGGCAACGTTGGGTGTGCTCAGTGTAGGCGGGCTGCGCCTGTACAGCGCCGTGCGTGCGCAACCGCAGATTTACACACTCGATACAGTCCCCGAACGCCCCGTGGCGATCATCTTCGGCGCGTCCGTGCTGCCCAGCGGTCGCTTGAGCGCCATGCTCGCCGACCGTGTGCGCATGGGCGTGGAACTGTATCACGCGGGGAAAGTCCGCGCGCTGCTGCTCACCGGCGATAATTCGCAGGAAACCTACAACGAACCGGAGGCGATGCGCCGCTATGCGCTCGAACTCGGCGTGCCTGATTCCGCGATTGTGCTCGATTATGCGGGCTTCCGTACTTACGATAGCTGCTATCGCGCCCGCGACATCTTTCAGGTCGAGCAGGCGATTTTGGTGACGCAGGCGTACCATCTGGATCGCGCGCTGCTGACGTGCAACGGCTTGGGGGTGGAGTCCATCGGCGTGGCGGCGGATGCGATGCGACCGACGGGGTATGCACAGCGCTCGCTGGTTACGGGACAGATTCGGGAACTGGCGGCGACGGTCGCCAGTGTGGTCGATTTGCTGATCCATCGTCAGCCGACCTTCCTCGGCGAGCCGCTGCCGATCTTTGCGCAATCACAAGTTGAGAATGTGTCCTAGGCGCCTGGCTGCCCCCCCCCGGGGAGGGCAGCCTCCCCGCGTACCCCCCCCCCCCCCTCTCCCTTGGGAGAGGGGATTGAGGGGTGAGGCTGTTACTTAGCGCGCGTACTCGATGGCGCGCGTTTCGCGGATCACCTGCACCTTGATTTGACCCGGATACTGCATTGTCTCTTCGATCTTGCGGGCGATATCGCGCGAGAGGCGCAGTGCCGCCAGATCGTCAATCGAGTCCGGGCGCACGATGATGCGCACTTCACGCCCCGCTTGGAGCGCGTAGCTCTGTTCCACGCCGTCGAAGCTGGTCGCGATCTCTTCCAGTGTCTTGACGCGGCGGATGTACGTTTCGAGGCTTTCGCGGCGGGCGCCGGGACGCGCACCGGAGATGGCGTCGGCGGCTTCCACAATGTAGGCTTCGACGCATTCCTGCTCGACTTCGTGGTGATGGCTGGCGATGCAGTTGACGACCTTTGCATTGACGCCGTAGCGCTTGGCGAATTCCGCGCCGATCAACGCGTGCGTGCCTTCGACTTCGTGGTCAATGGCCTTGCCGAGGTCATGCAGCAAACCGCCCATCTTGGCGAGCATCACATCGCCGCCCAGTTCCGCCGCGATCATGCCGGCGATGTGCGACGTTTCGATGCTGTGCGCGTGCTGGTTCTGCCCGTAGCTCGTGCGGAACTTGAGGCGACCGAGCAGCTTGAGGATTTCCGGATGCAGGCCGGGGATGCCCGTCTCATAGGCGGCGCGTTCGCCTTCCTGCTTAATGATCGTTTCCACTTCGGCGCGCGCGTCTTCGACGAGCTTTTCGATACGCGCCGGGTGAATACGGCCATCGACCACCAGTTTCGCCAGCGCCCGCTTGGCGACTTCACGCCGAATCGGGTCAAAGCTGCTGATGGTGACGGCTTCCGGCGTGTCGTCGACCACTACGTCGACGCCCGTTGCCAGTTCAAAGGCGCGGATGTTGCGGCCATTGCGACCGATGATGCGCCCCTTCATTTCGTCGCTCGGCAGCGGCACAACGCTCACCGAAATTTCGCTGACGTGTTCCGAGGCGAGGCGCTGAATGGCCAGCGAGATCACCTCGCGGGCGCGCGTTTCCGCGATCTCATTCGCTTCCGCTTCCACCTGCCGGATGATGCGCGCCATGTCGTTGCGCGCTTCGGTCTCGGCCAACTGCATCAGTTCGACCTTCGCTTCGTCGGTCGTCATCTGCGCGATGCGCTGAAGTTCGGCAGCGTGTTCTTCGTGAATCTTGGTCAGATCCTGCTGCTGCTTGTCCAGCTTGCTCTGACGTTTGTTCAGGTTCTGCGTCCGCTGTTCCAGTTGTTCCAGACGCTTGTCCAGATCTTCGCGCCGACGGCGGAGACGCTCATCCTCGGCATCGAGTTCCCGGCGGCGGCGGATGTTGATCTCTTCGACTTCATCCATCGCCCGCTTGGCTTTATCTTCGGCTTCGCGTAAGGCAGTTGTGGCCTGCAGCTGCGCCCCTTCGACAATGCGCTGTGCTTCTTGTTCTGCCAACAGCTTACGACTGCGCCCCTGCGAATTCTCGTAGCGCATCCAGCCGTAAATGCCGACTCCCGCACCTAGCGCGATCCCGACAATCGCCACCAGTAGTAGTTGAACGACTTCCATGTCATGTTTTGGCGGTCTGGCCTACGAGGCATAGGTGAGTCCCGCCCACTCCTCTCTCTAAGTTAGGTATTGTCATTGTCATCGGTTAGGTCTTCACCCGCTGCGAAAAAGGCAGGGGTGTCGGCGTCAATTTCCTCAATCAAACGCGCGACGACCCGGCGAGCGGCTTCAAAAGAAAACCCCCGCCGTTGTAGAAACACGTACATTTTGTCACGAAAAGCACGACGTTCCAGCCCGCGTAAGCGCCGCATGTGCCCTTGAGCCGCGCGGTAGGCCGCGTCATCCGCGTCGAGATCGGCCAGCGCCTCCTGAATAATGGCGTCGGCGATGCCCTTCTGACGCAGTTCGTAGCGCAGCGCGCGCGGACTGATCGGCTTGAATTGGTTGCGCTCGCGCACCCAAAACGTCGCAAATTGATGATCGTCGAGGTAACCAAGCGCCGTCAAACGCTCAATGGCGGCCTCGATCACGGCTGGTGGGGTATCTTTCTGGACGAGATTTTGCCGGACTTCGTGTACACTGCGCGGACGCAGGGACAAGAAACGCGCGGCCTGGTCAGTGGCGACCGTCACAGCGGCTTGATCCTTCAAGGCGGCCATCTCTGCCTCGGAGAGCTGCTGCCCCTTCCGAAGGCGCGCTGCTTCGTCCAGACTTACGCTGAAGGCATATTCGTCCTCGATGAAGACATTGACGCGATGCTTATTGCGTTTTTGCACTTCAAGGGCGGTTATGATGCCCATCGTCTACCCGTAACAAAACAAAAACCGTGATCTCCAGAAACGTTGACCACGGCTGGTTTACCCATCAGATATGCGGTTGCGCCGCGCAAGCTGCGCTCGCTAAACTCTACGATTATTTCGTTGGCGTCCTACACCGCGTATACGTTCAGCTTGACCGATTGACGACTCTTGCAGCACAAACCGTCTCTTGACGGGTTTTAGTTCCAGCACTCACGCCGTTTTGATTACAGACGGCGGTGGTAACGTTCAGGGTTACAATACAACTATCATATGGTTAACCATTATCCACGATTTGAGCTTTTTGCACAACAGGCAAAAAACATGAGCGGCCGGTAGCTTTTGAAGGAAAGCGGACCGCTTTTAGCGCTTAAGCGTGAGGTTTTAGTCCCAAACACCGAGATTTTCAGCCGTTTTGTCCGCGCTTGGCCGGGCAAAACCAGAAAATAAGCTCATTGATCTGTGAAAGTTGCCCGAACGAACCTTTAAGCAAATTTAGCGACCAGATCCCGGAGTTCTTGCACGGTGTTGAATTGGTTGCCAAAGAAGGCCAGCACTGCCATGATCTGGCGAATATAGAGGAGTTCTAGCCGCTCCCACCAGCCTTCAGTCAGCGGATGAACCTCGATATAGGCATCGAAAAAGCGGCGTGGTACTCGACCGTATTGACGGGTCATACTCAATTCCGTCTCGGCCCAGCCATAATTCACCGCCGGATCAATCAACGAGGGCCTGCCCTGTCGATCAACGAGCATATTGGTATGCCACAAATCGCCATGCAGCAGGCAGGCGGGCTGCTGCGGGATGAGATCGGGCAGGCGCTGGACGAGCCGCTCGACGCGGCTGCGGTCTTCAGGCGTTAAGCTCTGTTCGCAGAGCGGTTCCGGTAGATAGCGCAGCACACGCTGCTGCCCGAAGAACTCCCAGCCGTTCGTGGTCTGGGTGTTGATTTGGGGCAGCGGTCCAAGAAAGTTATCGTACGCCAGTCCAAACTGATCATGCGTATGCTGATGCTGATACGCAATCGCTCGCCCAAACTGCTCCCAGTCGGGCTCAAGGTGGCCATGACTGCCCAAGTCTTCGAGCAGGAGAAATTCGGCACCTACGGCCCACACCTTGGGCGTCCGTATCCCCGCTTGACTCAGCAGTTGGAGTCCGGCGGCTTCACACGCGAAGAGGCGCTCCGGTGCGGCTGCATTCTGCTTCAGGATCAAGCTCGCCTTGGAGGCGGTGGTAACCCGGCAGGTCTGGTTGATATGGCCGCCAGTTACCACCTGGACGTCGATCACGCTGCCAAAATCGTTTGTGAGCAAGCAGTCGGTAACTGCCGCAGGCAGAGCATGGTTCATGAACATCCTACCAATGAGCGCTATTTGAGAATGGGGAAGATTCTATATCGATCCGCGTGGTAGCAAAAGCGGTGGTGCGTGTCCTACGTCCATCAGGGACTCAGGAAATCCGGTTCACAGTTGACAGTTCACGGCGGAGATGTCATCCTACAGCGGGTCAAGACACGCTGAATTGTGAACTGTAGACTGTGAACAACGCTCCCAAAATTCTAGTCACTGGCGGTGGAACCTTTTTAGGCGACAGCATTGCCGCGGCGCTGCTGGCAGCGGGCGCGGAAGTCACGTTGATGGTGCGGCCCGGCGCGGAAGATAACGTCACGACGCTGGCTGAGCGCGTGCGTGTGGTCACCGCCGATGTGTGGAATCCCGCCAGCCTCAAAGGGCGGGCGCGTGGACACCAGCATGTGATCCACACGGTCGGTGGGCTGCGCGCCGATCCATCGCAGGGGCTGACGTTCCAGTATCTGAACTTCGTCTCGGCGCGCAATGTGGCGAATCTGTGCGTGAATGGCGGCGTGCAGCACATGGTGCTGCTCAGCAGCGCCCGCGCGCCGTGGGTCAACTCCGGCTATATCGCCGCTAAACGCGAGGCCGAAACGTATATTATGCGGGCGGGGCTGCGCGCGACCATCATTCGCGCCCCGGTCGTGTATCTGCGCGGGACGCCGCGTCCGCTGTTCTACCAGTTGATGTCGCTGCTCGGCGTCATTCCGCCGATCTCGTGGTTGGGGCTGCGGCGCATTGCCCCCATGCCCGTCGATGTGCTGGCGCGCGGCGTCGTCCGGTTGACGCTTGAACCGCGCCGCGACAGTGCCGTGTTCTACGCGCGAGATCTGCGCCGCGCCAACACGCAGGCTGAACGTTTCTACGGCACCCCGGTCGAACCGCTGCTGAGCGAGGATGACACCAAGCCGAAGAACCCGCTTCGGTCGCGCGGCGATGAAACCCCCTTCGGTTGGACTCCCCCTAACAATCAGGGTGACCGCTGAACCGACTTCCGGTTTAGGATCGAGATGATATGGCGTGACTAGGGGGTATACAAAATGAACCGCAATGCCGGACTCTTCGCTCTGGGAATCGCGTTTTTCGTCATCGGCATGACGACGAATTCGGCCTTCTATGCGCTCGGCATCGTGTTTCTGGTCCTGGGGCTGGTGGGGAATCGCGGCGACAAACAGCAGCAGTAGCCGTGTTTGAAATACCGCGTTAAAAGCGAGCCGTGGAGCGCAGGCGCTCCGCAGTAGAAGGTGCTGACCGACGCCGAATGGGGCGGGGTCAGCATCGTTTTTTATCGGCGTGAGACTGAGGTTACTTGAACGCCGTCAGGCCGACGCCCCGCTTAGGACGCATATTCTCGCAGGTAGAAATCCGCCCCGTAGGCCATCAACGCCGGGTTCACGTTGTCCGGGTTGGCCGTGACTGGGATATCCACGTACACGCCGCCCGCTGGCGCAAACTGCTCATCCGGCTGTTCCTGATACAACTCAATGCGCAGACGGACGCGCGTATACATCCCCGCGGTGATTTCAAACGTTTGGCTGGCGTAGCGATTCGACAACACGAGCGTCGTTTCGAGGCCGGAGGCCGGTTCGCCGTTGATCAGCGACATGCGCAGCAGCACGTTCACCGTGTCGCCGATGATGTCTTCACCCTGCGCGTCATCCACGCCCACGGTAATGGTCGTCGGTTGGCTGGCCAGCAGTGTGTGCGGTGCGGCGACGACGAGCCGACGGCGCACATAGCGCGGCTGATACCCGCCATCATCTTCGGGCGCGGTGAGGTCGTATTCCTGCAGAGCGGCGACCGCCCGGTAGCCCTGATCGGTCAGGCGGTAGACCTGCTCGCCCGCCATCGACAGGTAATTGCGCGTGACTAAACGGCGAATCCCCTTGCCAAACCCGCGATCACTGAGCGACGTCCCCTCGGTGATGTCGTCGGCGTGGGCGGAGGCATTGCCCGTCCGTCCATAATAACGCAGAATGTCGAGGGCTTCCGCGGGGAGGGTTTGCAGACTCAGAGGCATTTCCATAGCAACAGGTTCCCTTGTTCTAGATAGGAGTTCGCCTAATTAGTTGAGCGCTGCTGGGCGCCCGTCATGCAGTCGGTGGACGCCGCGGACGGCATCCCAATCCACCTCACCCCCTCAGCCAGAGAGGGCGAGCGTGGTCAAATGGCTTAAATCCGAACGATGCGCGCCCGGCTCTTGGCCGTCTTCGCGGTCGCGTTGCGCGTATCGATGATCAAGCGGCTGTGATCGACCAGATGCTGATAGTCGAACGTGCTGTGGTCGGTGATGATGACCACTGCGTCCGCCGAGGCGAGCAGATTCGCGCTGTAGGGCGAGCTTTCCATGATCGCTTCGTCTTCAAGGCGAATGCGCGCCACATACGGATCATGGTACTCCAGTTTCGCGCCGAGCTTATGCAGCAAGCCGATCACGTCGAGCGCCGGGCTTTCGCGCACATCGTCCACGTCGCGTTTGTAGGCGACGCCGAGGATCACGACTTTCGAGCCGCGCACCGACTTGCAGTCGTCATTGAGCGCGGTCGTCACCTTGTCGATGACGTGGTGCGGCATAGAGGTGTTGATCTCGCTGGCGAGCTCGATGAAGCGCGCGTTGTAGTTGAGTGACTTCATCTTCCAGCTCAGGTAGAGCGGGTCAATCGGGATGCAGTGCCCGCCGAGGCCGGGGCCGGGATAGAAGGGCATAAAGCCGAACGGCTTGCTCGATGCCGCGCGGATGACTTCCCACACGTCGATGCCGAGCTTGTCGCAAATCAGCGCCATTTCGTTGACGAGGCCGATGTTCACAGCGCGGAAGGTGTTTTCCAGCAGCTTGACCATTTCGGCAGTCGCCGGCGACGACACGGTGATCACATGGTCGACGGCGGCGCTGTACAGCGTTTCGACGGCTTCGATGCACGCCGGGGTGACACCCCCCACGACTTTGGGCGTATTGCGCACGCCGTACTTCGGGTTTGCCGGGTCGATGCGTTCGGGTGAGAAGGCGACGAACACATTCTCGCCGGGCGTGAAACCGGCCTGCGCCAGCCGCGGGATGACGAGTTCATCGGTCGTGCCGGGGTAGGTCGTGCTTTCGAGCACGATCAACATGCCTTCGTGACACACATCCGCGACGGCGTTGACCGAGTCGATCACGTACGACATATCCGGGTCTTTGGTTTGACGCAGGGGAGTGGGCACGCAGATGCTGACCGTATCCGCCGCGCGGAGCGCCTCATAGGACGTGCTGGCGCGCAGTTTGCCCGCCGCGACCAACGGCGCAAGGCGGCTAGTCGGAATATCGGGGATATAGCTTTCGCCCCGGTTAATCGCATCCACTTTGGACGGGCTCAGATCGATTCCAATAACAGTGAAGCCTTCGACGGCAAATTCCACCGCCAGCGGCAGCCCAACATAACCTAAGCCCACAATTCCAACGGTCGCCTGACGACTTTTCAAGCGATCCAGCAGCGTCTCTTTTATGCTCATAGAAGAGTGGTCTCCAACATACGATTCTTAGGCATTATAGCTTTTGCGCCTGTACCTCACAAGCCGATGGACGTCACCTGCCGTTGAAACCGCTTGACAGAGTGTATTACCCCGCATACGATCCCATGTAAGTTTCGAGTGGAGCCACACATGAGGATCGAGTTATGACCGCGCAAGCCCCTAGCCCGCCGAAAGGTTCTTCCAAGGAAGCCAATGCGCCCAAGCAATCGCAGTTTAACCGGAGACGGCATCCTTTATTAAAAGAACTCCCTTATTTTACAAAATTCCCACCCCTCGACCCGAAATTCTCGTTGATCAACGAGCAGCAGTTGACCGAGTTTTTCGAACGGGAGCAGATTGACCCTGAGCTGCAAACCAGCATCCGCGCTGATCTCAACTTTATGGAACATGAGCTGCTGCGGATGTTCCGGGATCGGGACTACAAGGCGAAATTGCACCAGAATCGCTATCGCCTATACCAGATTCTCTACATCTGGCTGGCGGCGCTCGCCGGGGTGTTCGGCGCGGTGCAGGCGCTGTCGATTGACAGCAACCCCGGTCTCGTCCCGCTGTTCGCCTTTCTCGAAACGGTGATCGCGGCGTTTGTCGCCTACTTAGCCACGGTCAGCGGGCGCGAACCCCCCATGCCCCAATGGCTGACCAACCGCCGCGCGACCGAACAAATGCGGCGCGAATTCTTCCGCTACCTCGTCCATATGCCACCCTACGACAAGCTGGATGGCTACCGGCGCAAACTCACCTTGTCACAACGCGCAGCGGATATCAACCGCGGTGTCTACCCGCAGGATGTATCCAGCGGCGGAGGGGACTAAATGGCCAGGCTCAACCGCAAACAACTAGAGGCTGTCTACAAGCTGTTCAATCAGTTTGCGCTGGAAGATCAGCGGACGTATTACATTCGCACGATTGACCGCTACCGCCGGGCTGCCATCACCGTCACCCGCCTGCGCGCGGGTTTCGCGCTGCTCACGGGCATCGCGGCGGCATTCGTGGGTTTGATGGTGGCGGTGAACCCGGGGCAGTGCGTCTCCGGGACGCCTGTCGGCGATTGTACCGGAACGCAGGTCCTGCTGTTCATCGCGCTGCTGGTGACCGTGGCCGCTCCGGCGATCGGCTCGGCGTTCACGACGCTGGCCGACCTCTACCAGTGGGATCGCATGATCGCGCTGTACGAGTCGGCGCTGGAAAATCTCGATGTGGCGGACGCACAGTCGCCGCTGGATGAGATGAATGACGACATCTACCGGGCGGCATTCCTCACTTATGCGGAAGGCACGCTCGAAGTGATGAACGACGAAACCGCACAGTGGGGGCAGTTGACCAAGCCGCCGCAGCAGCTCGTCCAGTTTGTCGAAGAGCAGGAACAGAAGGCGCAGAACGCGGTCGCTCGCACGCGCCGCGCCGCCTCTTCGAGCTCGCGCAGCAGCAGCGAGACGCCCGTCACGCCGGAAATTCCGCCCGATCCAACCTCCGGCGGGTAGCGCCCCGCGCTTCAAAGCATCGGCGTAAAGTTATAAGTCTGCCGAACATCGAACAAACAAAAGGACGGGGACGTCCTTGCTGCTGGCGTCTGATCGCTGATGTATGTTTGTAGGGGCAAGGCGCGCCTTGCCCCTACAATATAGGTTCCAACAGTTTCGCAGTTTACGTATTGGGAACCGCGGTCGCTTCCGGCGTGGCTTCCGGAAGGGGGGCAGCCGCGGGCGGCGTCATGTGGAAGCGGAAGCCCGGCATGCCTTCCATCATCCCCGGCAGCATGAACATGTCGCCTGTCGGTTCGCCCAGCGTCACCTCGATGTCGGTGCTTGCGCCAGCGCGCAGCACGGTCAGCGTGACCACGTCACCCGGCTCGTAGGCGGAGATGCGGTCGCGCAGCGTGCGTTCCTGATCGACGGGTTCGCCATTGACGGCCGTCACAATATCGCCGACCTGCACGTCCGCTTCCGCGGCGGGGCTGTCCGCCGCCACTTCGGTGATCAACGCGCCTTCCACAAATTCGACCTCATTCTCCGTGGCAGTTTGTTCGTCGAGCGTCACAAACGTCACGCCGAGCCGGCCATAACCGCCCATCAGCATCCCGCCCGGCAGCAGGTCGAAGCGACCATTGCCGCCCATGCCGCCGCGCATACCCAGCATGCCGAATTCAATGATCGCCGACACGGGCACGTCGATGCTCTGTTCCGCGCCGTCGCGTTCCACGGTCAGCGCGATGGTGGCATCCGTGTCGCTGCCCGAAATCAGGTCGAACAGACCCATGATATCGACCGATTCGCCGTTGACCGCGGTGATCACATCGCCTTCACGCAGACCCGCGTCATAGAGCGGCGTACCTTCGCTCAAGCTTTTAACTTCCCACGTGCCATTTTCGGCATTGTAGACGATGCCGACATCCATCATTGGCATATCGCCGCCGCGATTACCGGGACGCCCACCGCGGCTTGTACCCGCTTCCGGCGTGGCTTCCGGCGCGGTGCCGAGCACCACGTCGACCGCCTGCGACTCGCCCGCGCGGGTGATGGTCAGCGTGACCGTGTCACCGGGAGCCGCTGCCTGCACGGCCGCTGCGACATCGGCGGCCTGCGTGACGGCGTCACCGTTGACCGCGGTGATCACATCATCGACCTGCAAGCCTGCATCTGCCGCGGGCGAACCCGCTAGGACTTCGCGGATCACGACGCCGTCGTCGCCATCTTGCAGGCGAATCCCCACAAAGCCGCCACCGCTGTTCTGCGCCGCCACCGCGCCCGCCATCACGACCACCAAGATCAGCCCGAAAGCTAAGATCAGACTTTTCATCCTCATCGTCATACCCTCCTCAACCGACTACCTATCCAACGTACGCCCGCTGGCTGAGGACGAGATGAAACAAGTGCAACCAATCTGTAAACTTTGATTACGGTTTGTAAATTGTGGGAAAGAAGGTGCAGATGGGGGAGAGACAAGCCGTTCGGGATTTTTTGACTCGGGCTTGAATTCAGGGATGTGGGTGACCCTTGATACTCACTTTACTTATGTGTTGCCTGTCACATTATGCCCCTCAACCGTTCGGAGAGGGGCAGGGGTGAGGCGCTTGTCGTCTTACTCGTCGGACTTCTTGTCGCCGCGCAGACGTTTGCTGACCGCCGAGCCGAACAGCCCGCTCATAAAGAGATCGGTGCTGGATTCGCGCTTGACGCCGTCCGTGCGGTCGTCCCATTCGCCTTTTTGCCGCCGCGCGACCCACTCCTGATACGCCTGCGCGGAGTCGATGAGCAGCCCTTCGAGCGACTTCTGATCGTTCTGGGCGAGCACATCGCGCAGGGTGTGCAGCGTTTCCAGCGTGGCGTCGAGCTGACGCACGACGTTCTCGCGGTTGTTGAGCAGCAGATCGCGCACGTCGTCGGGATGCGCGTCGAATAGATGATGCGTCAGCCGCCCGAATGACGGGTTGCCCGCGCGGCGGGCATCGTTCCAGCCATCCCGGCGCACCAATCCGTAGAAGGTTGCCACGCCGAGCGCGGCGGGCAGTCCTTCGGTCGCCGCTACCCACACATCGTGTTCGGCGGGGTCGGCGAAGTGCGGCGCTGCGCCGAGAATCTCAGAGAGATCCGCCGCCAGTTCGACCGCCTCTTTCGGCGCTTCCAGATGCGGCATGAGCAGCATGTGCCCGTCGTCAAACAGATCGGCTGCCGCGTGTTCGATGTCATCCGTGCCGTCGAACAGGTATTTGAAGTTGAGGATCGGCGTGACGCCGATGGCAAACGCCTCGCCCTTGAGATACTTGGTCGCCCACTGCTGCGAGGGCTGCTTGAGCGGCGACATGTCAAGGATGACCGTGCCCGCGCGCACTTCGCCGCCGATCAGACGGTAAGCGGCGGCGACGTCGCGGTAGGGCAGCGCGAGAACGAGAATCTCTTTGTTGGAGGCAGCGTCCAGCAGCGAGCGCGTGACCGCGTCGACGGCATTCTGATTGCGCGCGGTGACGCCCGACGCTTCGAGCGGGTCGTAGCCCGTGATGTTGAACTTCTGGCGGGCATCCTTGCGCGCGTTGTAGCGTTTGAGCGCCAGCCCAACCGACGCGCCCACGCGCCCTAATCCCAGTATCCCGACGTTGATGGTGTTCATTATTTGTTGTCCTCAGTCAAGCTTTTCAGCCATTAGCACTTAGCGGTTAGCCATTAGCAAAAGCCGAAAGCTAAGCGCTAAAGGCTAACTGCTCTAAGCTAATTCGCATCGTCTGCCCGTTGAAGGCGTTCTAATAAATGGAATAACTCGTGATTCTGCCAGTGGGTTCGATTTTCCTGATGATGCGCCGCTAACCAGACGGCGTCCGGAGTCGCGCCTGCCGTCGTCATGAGCTCGGCGCTCCAGTCGGGGTGGTGCACGTAAACAACAAACGGACGGATGAGCAGGTTATGCGGATTACCGCTGCTCAACCGTTCAAACAGGCGCGGGAACAGCCGCCGCAGAAGCACGGCGTAGGTTTTTTGCCACACGCCGAGCGGGTAGCGACTTTTGCCGCTGTCATGCAGCAGCGCGGCGACCGCGAGATCGCGCGGCGTGTCGCCCTCAGCGAGGAGGGCGCGCAGCACGTTGAGGCTGTGCAGCTGTTCATTGCGGCGCATAGCGCGGAAGACGCCCATGAGCGGCGGTGACAGATACCGCGCCGCCAGCCCGTAATCGGGCGTGCGGGCAAAGGCAGACAGGGCTTGCAGCCCCTGACGGACGCGGTAAGTCATGGTCATCGGGCGAAGGCATTCAAGACGCTGCCGTACTGGAACAGCAGCGGGAAATCGAACAGCGCGATGATCAGTTGGTTGAGCGGCTGACCGATAAGCGTGTTCAGCGGATTGAAGCCGGGAATGCGGACGAAGCTGAGCAGAATCAAGCCCAGCAGAATGTACTGCGTCGTTTGAGCGTGACGCTGCCAGACGGAGGCGAGATTGGGCGGCAGGAGTGCCAGCACAATCTGCCAGCCATCGATCGGGAACAGGGGCAGCAGGTTGAAGACGAACAGCAGCAGGTTCAGCACCACCATCTGAAACAGGATGAGCTGGAGCATGGGCGGTAGGGTTTCGACGACCTCGACGGTCAGGAGGCGCAAGATCAGCGCGGTGACGATGGCCAGCACCAGATTGATGAGTGGACCCGCCGCGACCGCCGCCAACCAGCGCCAACGCCGATTGTCGGCGCGCATGCGGTAGGGCGAAATCGGCGCAGAGCCGAGGATGCCGAAGCCGACGATGACGAACATCAACCAACCGATCCAGTTGATGTGCACGAATGGATTGAGGGTCAGCCGTCCAGCGCGGGCGGGTTCAGGATCGCCCATGCGCCAGCCAACGTAATTGTGCGCGAACTCGTGCAGCGTCATCGCGATCAGCAAGACGATGCCGTTGGCAAAGATTTCTGCGAGCGAAAGACCGGAGAGCAAATTACATCTCCACAGGATACGATAGACATTGCCCGTCATTATAGCAGGGAGTAAATGAGGAGACGTAGAGCGTTCGCTGGCGCTTGGAAAAAGCGCGAGATCGCGGTGGCGGACAAGCATTAACTGTCGATCAGCGGCTTTTTACCTACAATGTTTCACTGTGCATCAATGGTTGTAAGCTGTACACTAGGGTCTTATGACTGCTGAAATTCAAATTGGCGACCGTGTCCAGATGAAAAAGCCGCACCCCTGTGGGAGTGATACTTGGGTCATCTACCGGGTGGGAGCGGATATCGGGATACGCTGCACTGGCTGTGAACGCCACGTCATGCTGGCACGGACCGAGTTTTTTCGACGTTTAAAACGAGTAATCAAGGGGAATCAGGGTGCCTAAACGTGTGCTATTCATCATGTCAGATACGGGTGGGGGGCATCGGGCGGCCGCAGAAGCGATTCGCGATGCCTTGATCGCCAAGTATGGCGATGAGGTGCAGTGCCAGATGGTGGATGGCTTCCGCCACTACTCGCCGTTTCCGTTCAAATACATGCCGGAATTCTACCCCTGGTTGATCAACCACAGTAAATCGTCGTGGGGCGTCGGCTATAAGCTCTCCAATACCCGGCGGCGCGCCAAAGTGGCCGCGCAGGCCATCTACCTGACGGCGGAGAAGCGCCTCAAGCGCATGCTCCGCGAATATCCCGCAGATGTGGTCGTGAGCGTACACTCTGTGCTGACGCACCTCGCCATGCAGGCGATGATGTCACAGGAGAAGCGCCCACCGTTCGTCGTCGTCGTGACCGACCTCGTCTCAACGCACATGTTCTGGTATGACCGCCGCGCCGACCGCACGCTGGTGCCAACGCTGCCCGCGCTCGAACGTGGCCTCGAAGCCGGAATCAAGGCGGAACAGATGCGCATCACGGGGCTGCCCGTGCACCCGCAGTTTGAGAAGAAGCTGCTCGATAAAGCGGTCGCGCGCCAACAGCTCGGCTGGGATGCGAACCTCCCTGCGATCCTCATGGTCGGCGGCGGTGAAGGCATGGGGCCGCTCTACAAAGTCGCCCGGGCCATCAATTCCCGCAAACTCAAGTGCCAATTGATCATCATTGCGGGGCGCAACAAGACGCTCAAAGAAAAGCTGGAAGAGAGCGATTGGAACCAGCCCGTCAAGGTGTATGGTTTCGTCACCGACATGCCCAAGCTGATGGCGGCGGCGGACATCCTCGTGACCAAAGCGGGTCCCGCGACGATCAGTGAGGCGGCGATTGCCGGACTGCCGCTGATCCTGTTCGATGCGATCCCCGGTCAGGAAGAGGGCAACGTCGACTTTGTGGTCGAAAACAAGGCAGGCGAGTACGCGCCGACGCCCAAGCAGGTCGCCGATGCCGCTCAGCAATGGTTGAGCGAAGGCGCCGCGGGATTAAAACGCCGCTCGGATGCCGCGCGCAGCATTGCCAAGCCGAACGCCGTCTGGGAAATCGCCGAGGAAATCTGGGAATACGCGCACAAACCGGCGATCACCACCAACCGCCGCAACATCCTCAAGGATGTGGTTGAGCGGTCGAAGCTGCTCAACTCGCTGCAATCGCTGACGGATTGAAGAAGCTAGCGCGAGGTTCGTGTAGGGGCAGCCCTGTGTGTCTGCCCGATGCTTGGGCGCACACGCAGGTGCGCCCCTACGTATTTTTGCCCCGTTTTACTCCGCGAAATAGAACAGCGGTGGCAGCCATGTGATCTGCGTGATTGCGCCGTCGAGCGAGCCTGAGAGATCGAGCGCTTGATTGTTGAGGCGAATCTCGTACTCGCCCATGAGCAGCGCAAATGTACCTTGATGTGGTTCATAGGCGATATCCAGCACCACTTCTTCCGATGAAAACCTATCCCGGTTGAATTCGATCTGACCACCACCTTCGATTAAGCCATAGGCTCCCGTGTACGCGCTATACCAATCCGGCCAAGGGGTAGTCTGGGCGATAAAATAGTCATCCCCGTTGAACCAACCGAAAGCATTCGGGAACGTTTCAAAGATCAATGGGCAGCGCAGCGTGATCGGTTGGGCACACGTGAAGCGATCGCGTTGTTCCGTCGGGTACGTAGGCGCGAGTAGCGCGAACCGCCGCTCATTGTCTGACACTAAGGCGTTCTCGAAGGTTTCGCCGGTGCGGGTGTCCAGCGTCAGCCAATCCGAGGAGGCTTGATCCGTTTGGTAGCCGATGTAGCGCCCGGTCGCCGAGACGAACAGCGGGAATAGCCGATCACCGGAAACGACCAGTTCCGATTGGAGGCCGCGCCAGAGATCGAGCGACCATAAACCTTGACCGTCAGCATAGGCGAGAACATTGCCGTCCGCGCTCCATTCCGCCTCGCCTATCCGCCCATTGGTCAACGGAATGCTGAAGATTGGCCACAACTGCGGCGTATTGCCCATACCACATCCGCCGCTAAAACCAGCAATCGTGATATCTCCACCAGCCATCCGACTCTGAATCAGGTACACATCCAAGTGATCAGCATTCCACACCAACATTGATTCACTGGTGGAGGAGAAAGCGAATGCTTGTCCGGGCAGGACTTGCAAACCGACACAGTCGCCATACGGCACGCCCATGGAGATCGTTTCCGCATCGGTTTGTTCGGCGTACAGGCTGTAATCGGGTGTCGAAAGGCGACAGCCAACTTCGGCGCAGTAGGGCGGCGAGTCGTAGAGGTCAGGATAGGCGTTGGCGGGATGCGCCGCCAACCTTACAGGATTCCCCAAACGCAATGGTTCGCGGCGATCCACTGGCAGTTGATACTGCGCGCCGGTCTCAGTGGTAATCAGCAGCGGGGCGAGCAGCGGGCGGAACTGCTGCTCTTCGTCGGGCGGCACGATGTTCACCTCACCGTATTCGCGCAGCACTTCGATCAAGGCTTCTTCGCTGGCGACTGTCGACGCGCGTTACATTGTCCCAATCCCGTTCCTCGCCTGCCGGATCGGTAAGCACGTAGACGCTGTGCGCGTTTCGCCAACGGCAGTGGGTCATTGGGAAGATCTGAGAGTAGATCATCGACAGCGTGATACGAGCCATCGGCGTGACGCTCCAGCGCGAAATAGGAGGTCATGCCTAATTGAATGCGCTCCGCGCCGCTATAAGTGCAGCCCGTTCCATAGCCGTGGCCGACATAGACTGCTGACAGCACGGGATCGTTGCGCTGGTAGAGCAGATATTGGTCGCCGTTACCGCCGTTCAAATAGCTGTCGACGCGCAGAATCGCGTTGATGGAGGCGTCGTCGGTTTCGACCACGGTCGCCTTGACGATCAGGCTGTGCTGCATCAGGTAGTTGATGCTCAATGGCGGCGGTCCGCCGCTGCACGCGTAAGCGGTCTGCGCGGGTGCGGCGATCAGCGTGAGCGTGAGCAGGGCGAGGAAGGTTAACCACGAGGTGCGCATGCGCCTAGTCCTTTCGGACGATTCGGTTCTATACATCATAGTAGCGCAGCTCGGCTCACAGCGGCGGACGTTTGACCTCCGCTCGATCTACCGCTGCTGGCTGGAAAACGTGCGGTCGATCCCTACGAAAGCAGATATACGTCTAAATTCATACATTTTTCGCTTTTGACCTCACGCATTCTTAAACGTTCGCGTGTATAAGAATAGATGTAACTTCTGCCTGTGCCAGTACCCGCGGCGCATTGCGCGTTTACCCAATGTGATCTATGCTTCTGAGCGTGGAATTCTAACTGTAATGTTGTAGGGAGACAAACTGTATGAAGCGAACATCCTCGCTGCCCCGTCTGCTCCTCATCGTCGTCATTTTGCTGTTCACTGCCTCCATGAGCGCGGCACAAGAGGACGCGCCTCCTGCCGACATCGTCAACGATGAAGGCGGCGCGCAGGTCATCACCGGCACGCTGTCGTACACCAACACGCTGTTCACGGCGGGCGTCGCCCAGCCGATCATCATCACCGAAGACCAAGCCGGGTTTGTCGACCGCGACAAGTATTTCCTCATGCCGCCGCAGTCGCAGACGCTGGCGCAGATCACCAGTGATTTCTATGAATCGCCCGTCAACTACAGCCTGACGCTGCCGATTGAGCCGCAAGGCTCGTTCCGCGATGTGGACAACGACGCGGAAGCGGAACAGGGCGTGCAGGTGTTCGCCATCGCCTACTGGTCGAACACGTTTGGCGATCCGTTCCTCGAAGAACGCGATCTGTACGGCGGCGGCTGGTCAACGGCCTATGCCTCCACGCGCATTGACCCCGATCCGAGTTCGGAAGGTGAAGTGGTCGGCGGTAAGTACGTGATCTACGCGACCGATGACACGCAGGGTTTCCCGTCGGGCTTCGGCGCTGATGGTCTGCTGTTCACCGAAGACGATCCGATTGTCACCGTGCCGCAGGGCTATACGGTGGTCGATCTGGACACCGAACCGTTCACATTTGACCGCTCCGCCGCGCCCGTCATCGACCTGATCGAAGGCGACGCATCGGCGCTGCAAGACTTCTCGACGATGAGCTACACCGACGCCTTCGACGCGATGATCGAATTGTTCCGCACCCGTTACGCCTTCACCGAATACAAGGAGCTGGATTGGGACGCGCTCAAGGCCGAATGGCGTCCGCGCTTTGAACAGGCGGAAGCCGACGGCGACTCGCTCGAATATCGCCGCGCGCTGCGGGACTTCCTGTGGCAAATCCCCGGATGGGCATGTCTCTGGCCCGTTCATCCGCGAAGACCTGATCGACGCGGCCATCGGCGGCATCGGCCTCTCGACGCGCGAAACGGACGATGGTCGCTTCATCGCCACGCTGATCGTCCCCGATCAACCCGCGGAACAGGCGGGCATCAAGCGCGGCGCGGAGATCGTCAGCATCAACGGTGTGCCGATGAGCGACTGGGTTGACCAGACGACCACGTGGACGGGGCCGTTCAGTACCCCACATCATCAGCGGCTCGAACAACTGCGCTTTGCGACCCGTTTTCCGTTCGGGGATGACGTGACCGTCGAATACATTAACCCCGGCCAGAGCACGACCGACTCCGCGACCATGACGGCTGTGCAGGAACTCGACAGCCTGTTCGTCGGCGCGGCGGATAACCTGACGGGCTTTGAACTGCCCGTCGAATACGAGCTGCTGCCGAGTGGCTACGGCTACGTGACGATCTACTCGTTCAGCGACAACGACCTGCTGACCATTCAACTGTGGGAACGCATGATCCAGACGCTGAATGATCAGGGCGTGCCGGGGCTGATCATCGATATGCGCGTCAACGGCGGCGGCAGCGGTTTCCTCGCCGATCAGATGGCGGCGTATTTCTTCGACGAACCGCTGGAAACGGGCGGCTCCGGGGTGTACGACGAATCGCTCGGCGACTTCTTCTTCGACACCCGCAGCATCAGCCGCTTCTACCCGCCGCCGGAAAACCTGCGCTATCACGGCGACATCGCCGTCATCGTCAGCCCGACCTGCCTGAGCGCGTGCGAATTCTTCAGCTATGACATGACGCTGGAAGATCGCGCCGCCATCGTCGGCCACTACCCGACGGGCGGTTTGGGCGGCGGCGTGCAGGACTTCGCTATGCCGGAAGGCGAATTCGTGCGCTTCACCATCGCGCGCGAAGTCGACGCCGAAGGCAACATCCATATTGAAGGACGCGGCGTCGCGCCGACCGTGCGCGTACCCGTCACCGTCGAAACACTCATCGATGCCGAAGACGCACTGCTGGATGCAGCGGTGAATTATCTGGACGAACAGTCATCATAAGGGGGTAGGTGTATGAAGGGTATCATTCTCGCCGCCGGACAGGGAACGCGTTTGCGTCCGGTCACGCTGACCATGCCGAAGCCGCTCGTTCCCGTCGCCAACATGCCGCTGATCGGCTATGCCATTGAAGTGCTGCACAATGCGGGCATTGAAGAAATCGGCATCGTCGCCAATGAACTCGATTCGCCGATTTCGCGCGAACTTGGCGACGGTTCGGCGTTGGGCGTGAAGCTGAGTTATATCGTACAGGCGGAACAGCGCGGTCTGGCGCACGCCATCGGCCTGACCAAAGACTTCGTCGCGGGCGAACCGTTCTGCGTGTTCCTCGGCGATAACATCTTTCAGGACAAGATGGGTGATCTGCTGCGCGCCTTCCCTGCTTCCGACTCCGAAGCCAACATCGCGCTCGGCGAAGTTGCCGATCCGACGCGCTTCGGCATCGCCGAAGTGCAGGACGGCGTGATCAAGCGCGTGGTGGAAAAACCGAAGGTCCCGCCGTCCAATCTCGCGATTGCGGGCGTGTATCTATTCCGTTCCAGCATCTACGACTCGATCTCCAAGATCAAGCCGTCGGCGCGCAACGAGTACGAAATCACCGACGCCATCCAGCACTTGATCGAATCGGGCGCGAAGGTGACGCACTACAAGATCACCGGGTGGTGGATTGACGCCGGGAAGCCGGATTCGATCATGCAGGCGAATCAACTGGTGCTCGGCGAACTGCCGTATACCCCCGCGCCGGATGATCCCAGCATGATCATTGGCCGCTGCGACATTTCGCCGCGCGTGCTGGTCGGCGAAAACAGCCAGATCATCGACAGCGTGGTGCGTGGTCCGGTGATCATCGGCAAGAACGTGACCATCCGTAACAGCTACGTTGGCCCGTACACGGCGATTGGCAACAATGTGGTGATCGAAAACAGCGAAATCGAAGCCAGCATCATTATGAAGGACTGCGCGATCCGCTCCATCCCCGGACGCATCGACTCCAGTCTGCTGGCGGATAACGCCAAGGTGTTCGCCGCGGATCACGGCCCGGCGGTGCATCGCTTCGTGCTGGCCGAAAACAGCTACGTTCAGCTCTAAACGGTGTTGTAAATCACAACCAGCAACCCTCAGCCCAACCCCTCTCCTAGGCAAGCCGGGAGAGGGGCGGTTCTGCAAGCCGTGTTTGCTCCCCTCCCTGAATTGGGTGAGGGGACAGGGGCGGGGCAACACCGTCAAACTAGACTGCTTTTAGGGATCAGCATGACTTACAACTTGGGCTACAAAACGATTGATGAGATTCGGGCGGAGCTGGCCGAGTCGCGCCGGGTGTTGAATCACGTGCTCGATCAGGTAGGCGACCGCTGGGACGCGCAGGTTTACTCGGAAGGGGCGGCGTGGAACGTGCGCCAACTGCTTGTGCACCTCGTGCTGACCGATGCGGCGCACAACAACATGGTAATGGGTTACGCCGAGGGCAAAGAAGTTGTCCCCGCCGATTTCGACCTCGAACGCTACAACCGCCGCTCGGTCGAGAAGAAAGCCGAGCTCACGCCAGAACAGGCGCGGGAGAGTCTGGCGCAGTCGCGCGCGGCACTCTATGCCTGGCTGGACGGCGTGACCGACGAGAGCATCTTCGAAAAGACCGGACGCCACGGTTCGATGAATATCATGTCGGTCCGGCAAATCTTGCGCATTGCGGCTCAACATGAGCACAATCATGCGTTGGATATCGCGCGTGTATTGGGGATTCCCGTCTAGACAAACTTATGAACATCTGCGTTTACTGCTCATCGAGCAACACGATTGATCCGAAGTATTTCATTCTTGCCGAGTCGCTCGGTGGGCATCTGGCGTCCCGCGGCGACACGCTGGTCTACGGCGGCGCCAGCGTCGGCTTGATGGGCGCGATCGCTCGCAGCGTGCATGCGGCGGGTGGGCGCGTTATCGGTGTGATCCCGCAGGCGCTGGTCGACCGGGAAGTTGCGTATCACAATGCCGACGAATTGGTCGTCACGCCGAACATGCGCGAACGCAAAGCGACGATGGAAGCGCGGTCGGATGCGTTTCTGGCGCTGCCGGGCGGCATTGGCACGCTCGAAGAGGTCACGGAGATTATGGTCGGCAAGCACCTGCGCCTGCTCGACAAGCCGCTGGTGCTGCTGGATCTCGAGGGGTTTTATCAGCCACTGCTGGCGCTGTTTGAGCAGATGCGGGCGGCGCAGTTCGTCCAAACGCCGTTTGAGAAGATGTTTCACCTCGCGCCCACGCTCGACGCGGCGTTCGAGTACATTGACGCCTATCGTCCCAGCGTGTAAGCATACAACGATGCGTTGTTTGTAGGGACAAGGCATGCCTTGTCCTCTATATCCTTCTCTAGAAATTAGGACGAGGCATGCCTCGTCCCTACAGTTGATAACCTTATTGGCAACCCTCTAAATCGCGTCCCTGTGAAAAGCCGTCTTGAGCAGAGGCTGGACTGCTATTTCCACAGGAGTGCGTCAAAACAGGCGCATCTGACCCGTGTGACTCTGCTGCTTCTTGAGTGATTTGGGCGGGCGCAGGCCATGTTCCCATAACCAGTTCCGGTCAGGCTCCCATAAATACTGATTCAGATCGACGATTTCCGCGTCGTCGGCCATCGTCCCTTCGTGGCGCAGCCGCGCGCGCTGGAGCGCCGCCGAGACGCTGTCCGGCGGCAGGCTGATTTCGCCTTTGCTGTTGATCACCCGATGCCAGGGGATTTCCGGATCATCGACGCGAGAAACGGCATTCATAGCGTCTCCCACCCATCGTGGAGCGAGCTTCTCATAATCCGCCGCCTCGACTCCGGCTGGCGCTGGAATCATCGTGGCGATATGACCGTACGTGGAAACTTTTCCCGCCGGGATGTGGCGCACTATCTCCCAGACGATCCGATAGTAGACGATTGGATCTGGTAAGGTAATCATGGGACGCGCTCTTTCACTCTGTATTTGAGAGTATAGAAGATTCAATCAGCCATTGACAATGAATGTTTGGAGACTGTAGAGTCAGAGCCGTTATGAACTGTTGCGAACCAATTGAGGGTGTATGACCGGCGCGAAAATTCTTATTGGGGAGCGGGTGTATCTGCGACCGTATACGCCCGCTGATGCTGACCTGCTGCTGGCAGGCGCGAATGAGCCGGAGAGTGCCAAGCTCACGGGAACGCAGCAGACCTTCACGCGCGAACAAATCGACGCGTATATCCAGCGTAACCTGCAGCCGGGGGAAGACCGCGCGGCCTTCATGTTCGCGGATGTGAGGGATGATCGGGCAGTCGGCGAGGTGGTGATCAACGAGATCGATGCGGCGAACCGCTCAGCGAATATCCGCATCGCCATTTTCGCTCCGGCGGATTGGGGCAAGGGGTATGGCACGGACGCCATGCGTCTGATGGTGCGCTATGGCTTCGAGACGCTCAGGCTGCACCGCATCGAACTCGGCGTCTACGATTTCAACCCGCGGGCGGCGCGTGCCTATGAGAAGGTGGGCTTTCAGCGGGAAGGTGTACTCCGGGATGCGCTGTTCTGGGAGGGTGTGTACTACAACATGATCATCATGAGCATCCTCGAACACGAGTGGCGGGGGTAAAGTGGCGGTCTGGACAGGCCAGTTATTATCATGAGCGTGTTGAAAAAGGTCAGCTCCCGACCCCTCCCCTCTCCCCGCTTGCGTGGGAGAGGGGTTGGGGGTGAGGGGTTTCTAAACACCCTTATGACTGCTGCGCAGGGTGTCGTCGCTATTCGGCAGTCGGTCAGCTTGTCTGATTGACAGACTTGAGCTTTTCGAAATAAAATTAGCATTGAAACTATTTCAAATGGAGAAGAGGCGTTGGAGAACAAATTACAGGAACTCAAAACACGGCTGCTCGAATACTCCGATTTGAGCTTTGTCGGCGCGGTTCTCGGCTGGGATCAATCGACGTATATGCCGCCTGCAGGCGCGGAGGCGCGCGCGCGCCAGAGCAGTCTCGTCGGGAAGCTAGCGTTCGAGCGGCTGGTCGACCCGGCGGTCGGCCATCTGCTGGATGATCTGCGCCCATACGAGGAAAGCCTGCCGTACGATCACGACGATGCCGCGCTCATCCGCAATGCACGGCGCAGCTACGAACGCTATGTCAAAGTCCCGGTGAATCTCGTCGGCGAATTGCTAGAACATACCGCCCTCACCTATTCCAAGTGGGCGGAGGCGCGCCCCGCGAATGACTGGGCACGGATGGAACCGCTGCTTGAAAAGACGCTCGACCTCAGCCGCCGCTACGCTGAATGCTTCCCCGGCTACGACCACATCGCCGACCCGCTGATCGACATGGCGGATTACGGCATGAAGGCGCAGGATGTGCGGCGCGTGTTCGCGGAACTGCGCGAGGGTCTCGTGCCGCTCGTCAAGGCGATCACGTCGCAGACACCGACCGACGACTCGTTCATCGACAGCCACTATCCGCAGGCGGCGCAGCTCGCGTTCGGCGAGAAGATCATCAAGCAGTATGGCTATGACTTCCAGCGCGGACGGCAGGACTTGACGCATCACCCGTTCATGACCAAGTTTGCGTGGGGTGATGTGCGCATCACCACGCGCGTCCGTGAGGATGACGTGCGTGACGCGCTCTTCAGCACGCTGCATGAGGCGGGGCACGCGCTCTATGAGATGGGCATCAATCCGGCGTACGAAGGCACATCACTGGATGGCGGCACGTCAGCGGGCGTGCATGAGAGCCAGTCGCGTCTGTGGGAGAACATCGTCGGGCGCAGCCGCGAATTCTGGGATCACTACTATCCCGACCTGCAAGCGGCCTTCCCCGATCAACTGCGCGGCGTGACCGTTGACCAGTTCCACCGCGCCATCAACAAAGTGACGCCGTCGCTCATCCGCGTGGATGCCGACGAAGTGACCTATAACCTGCACGTGATGATTCGCTTTGACATCGAATTGGCGTTGCTGGAAGGCTCGCTGGCGATCAAGGACCTGCCGGAGATGTGGAACAGCCGCTATGCCAGCGATCTCGGCGTGACAGCGCCGGATCACCGCGACGGCGTGCTGCAAGACGTGCACTGGTACGGCGGGCTGATTGGTGGGGCGTTCCAGGGCTACACACTCGGCAACCTGTTGAGCGCACAGTTCTATGCTAAGGCGCTGGAAGCACACCCGGAGATTCCGAGTGAGATCGGTCAGGGCAAGTTCGACACGCTGCACACCTGGCTGAAGGAGAACATCTACCAGCACGGCAGCAAGTTCACCGCGCCGGAACTGGTTCAGCGCGTGACCGGCGGCAGTTTGCAGGTGCAGCCGCTGCTCAATTATCTGCGCACGAAGTACGGGGCGCTGTATAACCTGTAGTTGCCGACCCCATCCCTGCCCCTCCCCGAATTCAGTTGACGGAGGGACAGTTTTACCATTGGGAGCCATTAAGGCACCGGTTTGGGGAAACAGATTTCGTGGGCGCACGGCGCGTCCTTTTGCCAGATCGGGGAGCCCGGGCGCCCCCCCGTAAAAGTGTCCTGTCCTCAACCGAATTCAGGGAGGGGAGACAGATAAGAGCGTTTGTATAGGGACGAGGCATGCCTCGTCCTCAGTCTTTTCAAGACCACACTCCATATGAGCAGGGTGCGGTTACAGCTCCCCGCGCTTGCGTTTCATATCGATGTCGCGCCCGAGTTCGTCGAGCAAATCGTTACCATCCGTGTCCAGCCGAATCTTGAGTCCACCGACCCAGCGTGCGGCCAGATTATACGCCCACGCCAGCAGCGCCGTGCTGATGCCCCCGAAGATCGCCGCCATCGCAATGCCGACAAAGTAAAAGCACAGCAGGCTGATCAGACTCACCCCGGCGAACAGCGAGAGATCGATGGGGTTGCTGTTGACGGTCGCGTTGGTGGTGATGCTGTTCATGAACGGCGCGAAAAACAGCACCTGCATGGCCAGCGAGAGTAAGCCGAAGATGGTGAAGAAGATCGCGTAGGCAATGGCACCCACGCGAAAGGCCGAGCCGACATCGATTCTGGTGATGGTCCTCAAGGGGAATGTCCTCTCTACAGTTCGCTGCAATCCCACATGAAACCGCAGCGATCACAGCGCACTTTGCACGCCCGGCGCACCGTGGGTGCGTCGCAGGCGGGGCAGACCGTCGACAGGCTGTAATTGGGCAGCGGCAGCGGCGTCAACGAGACGCGCAGCGGCGGACGGTCAGGCATCGGTTCTGATTTTGGCGATTGTTCATCCATCTTCGCTGTCCATTCACGACTTGTCACACTCACGGACACGCTTCTGCGTGTCCCGACAAAGTTCAGGCTAAAAGCCATTGGCTAATCAGCCAAAATAAAAAAGACACTCCCCCCATTATAGGGGAATGTCTTGAAGGCGACGACCGGATTCGAACCGGTGATCAAGCTTTTGCAGAGCTTTGCCTTGCCACTTGGCCACGTCGCCGAGGTAGAAAAACAGTATAGCGGATGGTGTTACCGCTGACAAGGCTGGATTGGTCCGCTGGAGCGGGAGCGACGCGTGATCGGGAACGGACGGCGCGCGGAGTCGCGACTTGCATCACCGCGCAAAAGCCGCCACAATACAAGCTATGACAGACGAAACGACACGCCTCCCCGCAGGCGACAACGAACCCGTAGAACCCGCCGATCCCGGGGCTGAACCCGAGGATGCGGCTGAACCGTTGATTGATCCGCCGGATGTGGCTGACTCGTTCGACGAGCCGCTGCTCGAACTCGCCGCGCCGGATTGGAGCATCTATTCGCCAGATAGCAGCGGGCAGGATATCGACGCGGCGTTGGCGGCTGTCGCCGCGCTGAGCGAACCCGTCACTCGGCAGGAAGCCGAAGAGATCGCCCTCGATGCCGCGCCGCGCAAGCGGGCGAGCGCGTATGCGCCGCAGCTCGCTATGCCGCCGCTGTCGCGCCTCAAGCGTGGGCAGCTTGGCTCGGTCGTCCCGGCGCTGCTGCTGATCGGCTTGGGCGCGTGGCTCACGCTGACCACGACGTCCGGCAGCAGCATCGATCCCCAGATACTAACCGTTGCCATCATCGGCGGGGCGGCGCTCGCGCTGGTGGCCTACTGGCTCGGTGCGGGGCGCTGGTCGCGCGGGACACTGCTGTTCGGCTTGCTGATCGCGCTCACGCTGGCGGTCGGGGTTGCTATGCTGCAATCGGTGAGCTTCTACCCGCTGATCTTCGCCGCCCTCGGCGTCGGCTTGATCGGTGCGGGGGTGTTGGCCCGTCCCGTCGAGCGCCGCGCGTTCATCCCCGGCCTGCTGCTGATCCTGGGTGGGGCGGCGGGGCTGCTGGAAAGCCTCGGCATTGTGCCGCCGATTCAACTATCCGCGGCGACCGTCATGCTGCCGGTGGTGGCGGTGCTCATCGTCATTTTGCTGATTCTGCCGCGTCTGCGCCGCCGTTAGCTGATCGTGCGCCTCGCCATCGACGCCAGCCGGACGACGGTCGCCCGCGTCACCGGGACGGAGCGCTACGCGCTGGAGATCATCCGCGCGGTGCTGCGCCACAACACTGCGCACCAGATCACGCTGTATTTTCGCGATCAGCCGCCCGCCGATCTCTTCCCCGGCGCGGACTGCCGCGTCATTCCGTATCCCCGCGCGTGGACGCATCTGCGGCTCGCTGCCGAACTCTTCAAAGATCGACCCGACGCGCTGTGGACGCCTGCGCATACCCTGCCGTTCGTCTTCCCCGGCAAGGGAATCATGACCGTGCATGACCTGGGCTACAAGTATTTTCCCGAAGCGCACACGCCGAATCAGCGGCGCTACCTCGATCTGTCGACGCGCTGGAGCGCGAGCCGCGCCCGTGTGATTTTCGCGGACAGCCGCGCGACTGCCAACGATTTGCAGCGCTTCTACCGCACATCACCGGGCAAAATCCGCGTCGTGTATCCCGGCGTCGATGCGCCGCCGATTAGGGATGTGACCGCCGCGCGCAAAAAGTATCATTTGCCAGAACGCTACTTCTTGTTTCTAGGGACACTTCAGCCACGCAAAAACATCCAGCGGATTGTGCAGGCGTTTCAGCAGTGGCGGAAAACGCGCCCGAAGGATGATCCGACCGGGCTGGTGCTGGCGGGCAACCCCGGCTGGCTCTTCGATGCGGCGTGGATTGTTGGCGCGGAACATATCTACATGCCGGGCTTCGTCGACGATGCCGATAAAGGCGCGCTGTATGCGGGAGCGCTGGGGCTCGTCTTCCCGACGCTCTACGAAGGCTTCGGCTTCCCGATTCTCGAGGCGATGCTGTGCGGTACGCCTGTGATCGCGTCGACCACGTCGAGCCTGCCGGAACTGGCGGGCGACGCCGCGCTGCTGGTCGATCCGCTGGATGTGATGGCGATTGCCGACGCGTTGGAGCGTCTGAGCACGGATGACGCCCTGCGCGCACGCCTGATCGCGGCGGGCAGGCCGCAGGCGCAGCAGTTTACGTGGGATCGCGCCGCGCAAGCCGTGCTCAATGCGCTAGAAGATGTTTAAAGAAAGTGCTTAACGCAAAGACACGAAGACGCAAAGGCGCAAAGGAAAGGGTAAAAATGCGCTTTCACTGTCAACTGCCTGTTGTGTCGTGTAGACTTTGTTTGGCGTCTTCGCGACTTGGCGTCTTTGCGTTAGGCTTTTTTTTGTTCTTTGTCTGAGCTGATGAATGTCCCAACGATTTTTGATTATCCAGCTAGCCGATATTGGCGACCTGATCCTCTCCACGCCCGCGATCAGTGCGCTGCGTGAGGCGCATCCCGACGCGCATATCGCCGTGCTGACGACCAAGCATGCCGCGCCGATTCTCGACCCGCGGCTCGTGGATGAAGTGATCACCTTCGACAAGCACACCTTTGACAGCCCGAAAGCCATGCTCAAGCCCGCGAATGCGGTCGCGCTGCTCAAGCTGGCGGGGCGACTGCACCGTGGTCACTATGACACGCTGCTGTTCTTCCATCATTTCACCACGCGCTTCGGTACGCTCAAATTTGCAGGGCTGGCGCTGGCGGCGGGCGCGGGGCGAAGAGTCGGCTTGGAGAACGGGCACGGCTTCTTTTTGACCGAGCGAGTACCGGATGACGGTTTCGGCGCGCGGCATCAGGCGCAGTACTGGCTGGACATAGTCGCGCGGGTCGGGGCATCGAACGCGCCGCGCCCGGCACAGGTAGCGACCTCACCTCACCCCCCAGCCCCCTCTCCGAGCGGAGAGGGGGAGCAGTCCCCTCTCACCTGGGAGAGGGGATATAGGGGTGAGGTTGATGCACGCCTCATCGCTCTCCACGCGGGCAGCGGCGGATTCAGCCTCGCGCGGCGCTGGGAAGCAGAGAAGTTCGCCGCCGTCGCCGATGCGCTGATCGAACGCCACAACGCGCAAATTGTGCTGGTGGGCGGCAAGTCGGATGATTCGCCTGCCGTGATTGCCGCAATGAAACAGACGCCATTCGATTTGACGGGTAAAACCACGCTGCCCGAACTGGCAAGTTTCCTCAAAGAGTGCGATCTGTTCATCGGCGCGGATTCGGGCGTGCTGCACCTCGCCGCGGCGGCGGGCGTGCCGATTGTGGCGGTCTTTGGACCGAGCAACGCGGCGGCGTGGAGTCCGTGGGGCGTGCCGCAGACGCTGGTGCGCAGCGCGCCGGAATGTTCGCCGTGCAGCTACGTCGGGCACGAGCTCGGCTTGCGCAATGGCTGCGCGGCGCGGACGTGCAT
The DNA here is from genome assembly GCF_016713355.1 of Candidatus Flexifilum breve. Taxonomy (NCBI): domain Bacteria; kingdom Bacillati; phylum Chloroflexota; class Anaerolineae; order Aggregatilineales; family Candidatus Flexifilaceae; genus Candidatus Flexifilum; species Candidatus Flexifilum breve. The sequence continues at coordinate 244,308 of NZ_JADJPI010000010.1, read as the reverse complement.
GCGCATGATCACGCCGGAACAGGTGAGCGCCGCGGTGGGGCAGATGTTAACAACCACCTCACGACCCTCTCCGTGGGGAGGGGACTTGGACAGTGCTTCCCCTCGCCCTTGGAAACAGGTTGATCGTCGTTACCCTGACCACCTGCACATTCTCGGCATTCCCGTCAGCCGCATCACCTACGCACAGTGGATGGATTTGATCGACTCGTGGGTGCAGGCCAAAGATCGGCTGCATCATGTGTGTACGGTCAACCCGGAAATGCTCATGATCGCGCAGCAGGACGTGAACTTTCGCAATATCCTGAAGCGCGTCGATTTGACCGTGCCGGATGGCGTCGGGCTGCTGTGGGCGGCGCGGCGCATCGGGCAACCGGTGCCCGAGCGCGTGACCGGGTCGGATGGCGTGCCGCGCATCGCGCAGGAAGCAGCATTGCGCGGCTGGAAGCTGTTCCTGCTCGGCGCGGCGGACGGCGTCGCGGAGAAAGCGGCGAACATCCTGCGCGACCAGAATTCCGGCTTACAAATCGTTGGGACGTATGCGGGCAGTCCGCGTTGGGAAGAAGAAGATCGGCTGGTCGAGATGGTCAATGCCAGCGGCGCGGATATTCTGCTGGTGGCCTATGGCGCGCCGGAGCAGGACAAGTGGATCGCCCGCAACGCGCCGCGCCTTAACGTGAGCATGGCGATGGGCATTGGCGGTACGCTCGATTTTGTTGCGGGCATCATCCCGCGCGCGCCGCTGCGCTGGCAGAAGCTCGGGCTAGAATGGCTCTACCGCTTATACTTGCAGCCGTGGCGCATCAAGCGGATGCTGCGCCTGCCGCGCTTTGTGCTGGCGGTGCTGCGTCGAGGGGCAAACTAGGGATGCAAACCCCTCTCCTACGCAAACGGAGAGAGGGGCGGCTGTGCGAGTATGGTTGGCTCCCCTCCCTGAATTCGGGGAGGGGCCGGGGGTGGGGGTTGTGAACGTGACGGATCTCAAAACGTGGATTCCTAAATTGGCCGGGGTGCGGATCATCGTCGTGGGCGATGTGATCCTCGACGAATACCTGACCGGACGCGCGATGCGCATGAGCCGCGAAGCGCCGATCCCCGTGCTGGAATTCGAGTCGCGCCGTTTGATCGGCGGCGGGGCGGCGAACCCGGCGGCGAATATCGTGACGCTGGGCGGGCAAGCGTTACAGGTCGGCGTGGTAGGCGTGGACGGCGAAGCCGACGCGCTGCGGCAGACGCTGGCGGCGCGGGGCATCGACGTGCGCGGGCTGATCGCCGATGGGGAGCGCCCGACGACGGTCAAGACGCGGCTCATGGCACAGATGGGATTGCGCTTTCCGCAGCAGGTCGCCCGGCTCGACAAGCTGTCGCGCGCGCTCATCCCCGCAGCGATTGAGCGCCAGTTGTGCGCCTTCATTGAAGCCGAAATCGGCGGTGTCAACGCCCTGCTGTTCTCCGACTATGACGGCGGCGTGATCACCAAGTCGCTGTTGGCGGCGGTGCACGCGCTGCGCGGCGATCATCTGCTCACGGCGGACGCGCAGGGGCAGTTCGACAAATACGCCGGCTTCGACGTGATCAAGTGCAATGCCGATGACGCGCGGGCGTATCTGCGCCGCGACCTGCGCACCGACGAAGAATTCGCGCTGGCGGCGCGGGAATTGTGCGCGGCGCTGCGTTTGGGGCAGGGGATGGTCATCACACGCGGCGGGGATGGCGCGACGGTGTGTACGCCGGACGGCGCGGTTTATCAGTGTCCCACGCCGACCATCACCGATGTCTACGACACGGTCGGCGCGGGCGATACGTCGATTGCGGTGCTGACGCAGGCGCTGGCAGCAGGCGCGCCGCTCGTCGAGGCGGCGATGCTGGCCAACATCGCCAGCGGGATCGTCGTGCGGCGGGTGGGCAACTACGCACCCACGCCGGACGAATTGGCGGCGGCGATTCCGGTGTAAACGATATCCCCCCCCCGGCCCTCTCCCACCAGGGGAGGGGCAGGCAGGCTTCACGCTTTCGTCCCCTCCCTCTTTCGGAGAGGGGGGCGATTTCGCGTAGAAGTCAGGAATCAAAAGGGACGAGGCGGTCGGCCTCGTCCCGGATCAAGTTAAACGGTGGAGTAACCCGTGCCTACGGGTACATCATTTCGGCTTCGCCCATGAGCTGCGGCGCAATCACCGATGCCCAATTGCGGATCTTCGTCCAGTTGCGGTAATCGCCCACGGGCGCGTGGATCATCTTGATGGCGATGCGCGGCATCACGCCGAGCTTATGCGTATCAATTTCGCCCGCGAACAGCCCAATCGAGATCGGGCGCACTTCCGGCACGGTCTGCATGACCGGGTCGAAGTAGTGGAGCACGGTTTCGCGGTTTTCTTCAGTGTCTTCGGTCATGGTGATGCAAGCGGTGAAGTAGGCCACGGGGATGGTCTTCAGATGCTGGCGGTGCTTCTGCAAAAATTCGACCGCTTCCGGAAGCCAGTGTCCCATACGGATGGCGCTGCCCAACACCACACCATCGTAATGTTCGATATCCAGCCGCTCATGCGTGGAACGAACTTCAACCTCGACACCCCACTCCTGCAAAACAGCGGCGATAGCTTCGGCAATTTCAATCGTGGAACCTACGCGAGTCGCATAAGCAACGAGAATCTTTTTAGCCATGACACACCTTTCGGCGGTAGTACTTCCAATCAATATACCTAGAGTCTAATCGACTTGGCGGATAGCGGTTAGTGAGGAGCGACATGTGCTCTTGTGCGGAATGTCACAGATAGAGGTTAGTTTAATTGTGTAAGTCTAACAAGTTGTGTGTGCAACATTATTTCTGACGTCGTGCAAACCCGGCGTGTGCGCCTATGGTAAAATAGTCCGTAATTCGACCAGTTAATTTGAACGTGTGATGAGCCGGAAAACGACGCTTGACCTAGAACAGCACCGTCAGCCGCTGACCGCGCTGCTGCGCGACATTCTCGACCTGCGCGACCGTGAGCAGATCGACAAATTGGTGCGCGCGCACGCCAAGAAGAACCGCGAGAACAAAATGTACAGCCGCGACGAACTGATCGCCGCGTATCGCGAGTGGGCGGGGTCGGAGGGGCTGCCCCCGTTTGACCCGGCGATGGTGGAACGGCTGCGCCTCAAGCCCGTGCGCACGAGCAGCGGCGTGACGCCCGTCACGGTGCTGACCAAGCCGTTCCCGTGCCCCGGCGAATGCATCTTCTGCCCCAACGATGTGCGTATGCCCAAAAGCTACCTCTCCGATGAACCGGGGGCGCAGCGCGCCGAGCAGAACAGCTTCGACCCGTACCTGCAAACCATGTCGCGCCTCAAAACCTACTACCTGACCGGGCATCCGACCGACAAGATCGAGGTGATCATCCTCGGCGGGACGTGGTCGTTCTACCCGGAGACGTATCAGATCTGGTTCGTCAAGCGCATCTTTGACGCGCTGCACGACTTCGGCGCGGGGATCGATCACTCGGCGGCCGTCGAAGCGGCGATCAAGGCGGGGTCGCAGCTCCACCCGGAGATGAACACGGTCAACGTGACCGTACACGGCGCGGACTTGGCGCAGACCTACAATCAGGTGGTGCAGACGGTCTACGCCGCCGAGATGCGCCGTTCGCGGGACGTGAGCGCCAAAATCGCGGGCGGCGACCGCTCCCCGATTGACGAGTGGGCGACGTGGGACGAACTCGAAGCCGCGCACCGCTTCAACGAGGATGCGCCGTGCCGCTGTGTCGGTTTGGTGATCGAGACGCGCCCCGACCACATCAGCGCGGACGAAGTGCTGCGCGTGCGGCGCTTGGGCTGCACCAAAGTGCAGATCGGCTTCCAGAGTCTGAACGACACGGTGCTGCGGCTGAATCGGCGCGGGCACACGGTCGCGGCGACGCGGCGCGCGGTCAAGCTGCTGCGGCAGGCGGGCTTCAAGATTCACGCGCACTGGATGCCGAACCTGTACGGTTCGTCGCCGGATGAGGACATCGCCGACTATCAGCGTATGTTCGCCGATCCCGACTTCCGACCGGATGAACTCAAGGTCTACCCGTGCTCGCTGATCGAGAGCGCGGCGCTCATGCAGCATTTTCAGGACGGCTCATGGCGACCGTACACGCAGGATGAACTGCTGCATGTGCTGGTCGAGTGCTTCCGCCTGACGCCGGAATACTGCCGCCTCACCCGCGTGATCCGCGACATTCCCGGCACGGATATCGTCGTCGGCAACAAGGTGACGAACTTCCGCCAGTTGGTCGAGAATGAGTTGCAACGGCGCGGCGACCGCCCTACGGATATTCGCGGGCGGGAAATCCGTCACAGCGACGTTACGCTGGACATCTGCAGCTGGACGAACTACCCTACGAGTCGGCGTGGGGGGAGGAAATCTTCTTGCAGTACATTACCGAAGACCGGCAAATTGCGGGGTTTTTGCGGCTGTCGCTGCCGCCCCGCGACGCCGAACCGCTCACGCCGGAATTAGCCGACGCGGCGTTGATCCGCGAGGTGCATGTGTACGGACAGTCGGTGGAAATTGGTGAGACGGCAACGGGACGCGCGCAGCATGTCGGACTCGGCACGCAGTTGATCGAACGCGCCGTCGAGATCGCTCAGGAGCGGGGGTACGCACGGCTGGCGGTGATTTCGGCGGTGGGGACGCGCGGCTATTACCGCAAACGCGGCTTTCTCGACGGGCAGTTGTATCAGCTACGGGTGCTGGATGAAAGGAGCGAAGCGTAAACCACGACGATACGAAGAGCCGATACGGGAGGTGTGGAAGTGGTACCCCGGCGCGCGGTCAACCACGAAATATGGCTGTCCGGCGTATTCGGTCAAAGGCAAGGTCTTCATCTTTTACTATGGCAATCATGAGGCTTATTATGGTGTCCTTCGACTGCCGCGCCGCGTCGTCAGAGAAATGATCGAAGCCGGTATTGGCAGTCCGTTTCGGAACAGGACGGGAATTTGCCATGAGTGGCTGGTGCTGGAATTCTACCCTGATTATGAGCACAGTGATGAGTACGGTGCTGCATACGCTTATTGTTTGCAAGCGTGCTATTGGTACACGTTGGGGCAGAAACCACCTCAGTTCTGGGTAGATGGCAGAGGATATTGAATCAGCCTGAGGGATCAAGAATGGAAACGACGTATCGTGAGGATCACAAAGCGGCGCTGGATCGCATTCTCGGCGTGATCCCCGGCGTGAAGATCAGCAAAGCGTTCGGCTATCCGGCGTACAAGATCGGCGGGCGCATCTTCTGCTGGGTCGGGCAGAACGGCGTGACGATCAAGCTGCCACGGGAGCGCGTCGACGAACTGGTGGGCAGCAATGGCATGCATCCGTTTGGCCCCACGGCGACGACCGTCTGGCGCGAATGGTTGGCGATTGACCGCGAGCAGTCCGACGATTACCGCCACGATCTGGAGCTGTTTGAAGAGTCGATCTCGTTTGTCAGCGGCGCGTTCTGAAGCGGATGTGGACGAGCGATCATGAGGACACCGCTGATTAAAAGCGTTGATTGTGTGCGCTTGTACGTCGCCGATCTGGAGGCTGGCTTAGGCCTTTTACCGGGACCAGCTCGGACACGAGATCATCTGGCGCACCTCGACCGCCGTCGGTTTGCGTCTGCCGGACAGCGAAGCCGAGATCGTGCTGCATACGGAACGTCAACCGCCGGAAATCGACTTGAAAGTCGACTCCGCTCCGGCGGCAGCGGCGCGCTTTGCAGCAGCGGGCGGGACCATTATCGTGCCGCCGTTTGACATTCAGATTGGGCAGGCGGCGGTCGTTCAAGACCCGTGGGGCAATACGTTTGTCCTGCTGGATACCAGCAAGGGGCTGCTGCTGACGGACGCGGACGGCCAGGTGATCGGCAACGCGCCGCCGGAGACCTAAGCCGCCGGGAGCGAGGCGAGTTGGTAAGCGCGTCGAAGGCCGTGAAATCGGGTTACAGGTCGGTTTTGGGAGTTTGCGGACGCTGCCCCGACCCCACCCCCGGCCCCTCCCCGAATTCAGGGAGGGGAGACCGATCGGAACTCGTGTAGGGACGAGGCATGCCTCGTCCTGAGCGTTTGGTTTGGCAGGCGAACACGGCATCCTACGCACTTACCAACGAGTCTCGCTTGTGGGCGGTCAGTGCGTTATCATTGCCCCGATTATCGACCTTCAGAGCGAGTTGTCGTATGAATGATCTTGTAGCTGCTGAACGGAGCCGTCGCAATTTACGCATCGCTCTGTCCATCATCATCGTCGCCACGCTGCCATTTTACTGCTTTGGCCTCATCCTGCTGACGAATCCGCCGGCGCGGGTGAGCAGCCCGACGCAGCAGGCGATCACCACGCAGGAGAGCCTGCCGACGAACACCGTGCCCGGGTTCGCCAGCGTGACGCCGCTGCCGCAGCAGAGCAACTCGACGCTGCAGCCGACGCCGGGGCAGTTCATTCCGCCGACGGTGGTGCGCTTCATCACGCCGACGTTTGTCTTCCCGACGACCGCTCCGACCAATTACATCTTCCCGACGCTGACGCTCGCGCCCACGCTCACGATTCCGCCGACGCAAACGCCGCAGCCGTCGTGGACGCCGTTCGTGCCGACCGCGACGCTCCCGCCGCCGACCGCGACAGTCCCGCTGCCGACCGATACAGCGCTGCCTATGCCAACTGATACCGAAACGCCGACCGCCACCATTGAACCTGTTTCGCCGTAAGGCGCTTGATCCGAGGAGAAAATTGGTGTTTGATCTCAAAGCCCACTTAAAAACCTTGACCGAAACTCACGCGCCCTCGGGGCATGAAGCGCCGATCCGCGAGGTGCTGCGCTTCGAATGGGCGGATCTCGTCGATACGATGGAAATGGATAAGCTGGGCAGCTTGATCGGCGTGAAGCGGGCGACACAGCCCGTCGACCCGCCGCGCAAAATCATGCTGGCCGCGCACATGGACGAGATCGGCATGATGGTGCGCAAGGTGCAGGATGGCTTCATCTTCGTACACCGCATCAGCGGCGTGGATAACCGCATTCTGCCCGCACAGCCCGTGCTCGTGCATGGTCGGCGCGCGCTCCCCGGCCTCGTCTCGACCGTGCCGCCGCATCTGCTCGGCGGGGCGCAGAATCGCTACCTGAGCTTTGACGAACTGGTGATCGATGTGGGGCTGCCCGCCGCCGAAGTTGAAGAACTGGTGCGCATTGGCGACCTCATCACGCCGGACGCCCCGATGATCGAACTGCAAGGCAGCCGCCTCGCGGGCAAGGCGATGGATGACCGCGCCTGCGTCGCGGCGGTGACGGCCTGCCTCGTCGAACTGCAAAGCCTGCATCATCGCTGGGATGTGTACGCCGCGGCGACCGTGCAGGAAGAAACGGGCTTGCTCGGCGCGGCGACCGCCGCCTATCACATCAAGCCGGATGTGGCGATTGCGTTGGATGTCGGCTTCGCGCCACAGCCCGGCGTCGACGCGGATGTTTCGCGCGAGATGAACGGCGGCCCGGCGCTCGGCATTGGCCCGAACTTCCATCCCGGTCTGGTTGACAAGCTGCGCGAAACCGCCAAGCGCGAAGAGATCAAGATGCAGGAAGAGATCATCCCCGGCGCGAGCGGCACCGATGCGTGGGCGATTCAGGTCGCCTTGCAGGGTATCCCGACCGCGCTGTTCAGCATTCCGCTGCGCAACATGCATTCGCCCGTCGAAACGGTCGATCTGCGCGATATTCAGCGCGCCGGGCGCTTGCTGGCACACTTCATCGCCGACCTCGACGCCGATTTCATGGCCGCCATTGATTGGCCGGATCTCAAAACCGACGGTTCGTAAGTCGTTACACCTCGTTCCACCGCACCCCTTGGTTGAGTGAAATTCTCTAGAAAAGGCAGACATTCGTCTGCCTTTTTGGTTATAAAATTCATATCTTTATGCTAAATTAACGTTTGTTAAGTATTCCGCACGTATACTCACAAATGAACATAGAGTTGCGAAAGTATCACGGAAAGGAGCAATTCTTATGTTATCTCAACTATTTAAACTCATTCTGCTGCTGGTCGTGCTGGCAGTGTTTCCGCTCGCTGCAGCCGCACAAAACGGCGTCCCGATCGACTCGGCGTATACGCTCACCCTCCCCGAAAACTGGAATTGGCAGTATGCCACTCCGCACGCTGGCTTTTATCTCTCGGGCGACAACACTACCGTCTACATGATTGACCCGGCGGAACTCCGCGAGATTCTGCGCTACACCCCCAAAGCTGGCATTGATGCGGTATTCACCGAGGCTTACGCCGCGCTCTATACGGGTGGACTGCCCTACGGCGCGAATCTGCAGAGCATCGACCTCAACGGTCGCGATAATCTGGCGTGGCACTACAGCACCATTGATGATCGCGAAGGCTGGTTCGTGCTGCTCGAAATGAGCGACGACAGTTACGGTCTGGTCGATATGTACGGTCCGGAAGCGGAATTCGACCTCACCAACAGCGCCCTCAGCGGCTTGCTCCATTCCTTTGACACAGCGCAGACGGTCGTGAGCGACGCGCAGCCCTTCACCGCCTTCGAACTCGCGAGCGAACCCGTCGTCGTGCTCGAACCGGTCGCGGAAGCAGCATCCTGCCGCGTCTCCACCAGCGAAGCAGCGAGCGCGGCGCTGCGCGTCGGCCCCGGCGAAAATCGCACCTCGGTCGCTTACCTGCCCGTCGACGCGGAAATCACCGTTACAGGGATGTTGGTCGCGGCAGATGGTTCCGAATGGTTCCAGGTCGATAAGACGCAGGCGGCACCGCAGTCAGCGGCGGCGGAAGTTTGGGTGCGCCGCAGTGATGTGCAAGAACTCGGGGCGTGCAGTGCGGTCGCCGCGGTGATCGCGCCGCCCATCATCCCGATCAGTGTGGTGACGACGACCCAAGCCGCTGCGGATGCCGTCGCCGCGCCGGAAGCACAGGCCGTGCTGGCGGACGCGTTTACCCCCGCCGCCGGGACGTATACGCTGGCCTTCGCCTCGACCACCTACATCTCCTGTGAGGGTCGCCCGAATGTGCAGCGCAATTCGGCAGACATTTTCGTCAACATGCAGTTGGGGGATCTGGCGCTCGCCCCGAATGGCGATAGCCTGACCATCAGCGGAAACACGTTCACCCGGGTGCCGGGCACCAACACGTTTACGGGTTCGCTCCACTTCGCCGACAGCAGCACCAACACGCTCTCGGTCACGCTCACCAGCCCGACGACCGCGACCGGCACGCTGACCGTCTATGTGACGGCTGAAAACGGCACGAACTGCGTGCTGACTGTCGCCGTCGCCCTGAGCATGTAACCTCGTTGAGCCGGCGTGCCGGCTTAGCCGCTTCAACACCCGACAAAAAGCAGATCTTCCGGTCTGCTTTTTTGTTGTCAGAAACCGACATTTGTCACGCGCGGCAAATGAGCGAGAAACATATACTAGTAAGCGTAGATTGAGTCACTGGCCTATAGACTGTGTACAGGAGCAGTGCGTTATGTTGCGCCGCAGCACCAAACTAGTCCTTCTGTTGTGTCTGGTATTCGCTTTTGTCCCCAGCATCGTCACCGCCCAAGCCGAAGTTCCTATCGACCCCGCCTACAACATCACCTTGCCGGATGACTGGAATTGGGAGTACGCCACGCCCTATGCGGGCTTCTTCCTTTCCGGCGATGACTATACCGTCTATCTCGTCGATCCGGCGGAACTGCGTGCAGTCGTCCGCTATACGACGAAAGCCACGATGGAAGAAGTCTTCCGCGATGCGTTTGCCGCACTCTACGACGGCGGTCTGCCGCCCGGCGCGCGTATCGAAGACCTCAACGTCCCCGGTCGGGAGGGGTTGGTGTGGTCGTATACCATGGACGACAACCAGGTTGGCTTGTTCATGTTGATCCTGATGAGTGATGAGAGTTACGGCGTCTTTGACGCCTATGCCGATGCGGACGTGTTCGATGACCCTGAACGCGAACTGCGTGACCTGATCCTCTCGTTTGACAATGCCGAATCGGTCGAGACGGCGGTGCAGGCGCCGGCTGCCGACAGTGGCGAGCCATGCCGTGTCTTCACCGATCAGGAACGCACGGTCGCGCTGCGCGTTGGCCCCGGCGAAAACCGGACGTCGGTCGCCTTTCTCCCCGCGGGGACGGAAGTGGATGTGACGGGCATCAATGTTTCGGATGATGGCACCGAGTGGTTCCAGTTGGATAAAGCGCAGGCTGCGCCGCAGTCGGCAGCGTCGGAATTGTGGATGCGCCGCGGGGATGCCGAAGAGATCGGCGACTGTGACAGCGTCGGCGATGCCGCCGCGCCGCCTGTGATCCCGATCGCCGTGCAGCCGCCGACGCCCGCGCCGGGTGGCGGTGGGGGCAGCGAACCGCAGCCGCCCGCGACTGGTTCGGTTACACCGCAGACGGGGCGCTGGACGATGACGCTCGACTCGGTCCTCAACGCGTCGTGCCGCGGTACGCAGAATTTCCGCCTTAACACCAACGAGATCTACTTCGCCCTGGAGTGGTACGACAACTTTGTCACGATTGTCAACGGGGGCATCAGCATCAGCGGTGATTTCTTCGCGCGCGTGCCGGGCACGAATACGTTCAACGGTTCGTTCACGTATGATGACGGCACCAACGATCAGGTGCAGTTCAACTTTAGCAGCCCGACGTTGGCGCGCGGAACGATCATCACGAACTTTACGGCGGATGATGGTACGCCGTGCAGCGGGACGGTTGGCTTCACGTTCTCGCATTAAAGACGATAGCCGACTAGGTTAGTCCGGAGGCGCACATCAGTGCGCCTCCGTGATTCTTCGCAGGCCGCGCCTCGGCCTCCGACGATTCTCCTCTGCAACGCCCGGTCGAAAATCCCCGTGTGGCCTCCCTGATTGGGAACGCAGCTTCCAGCCGTCGCGCACAGTCGGCACTCCGACTTCCGATTTATCTCCCAAACCGACTTTAGTCGGAACTACTAATCGCCCTTTATCCGCTTGCCTGACCTTGAATTTGGGAGCGTAATTAAGATTGAGCGTGGTGGTTACGCTCTTGGCCGAATTTCGTAGAAAGGATGCAAATCATGAAAAAACTCGGACTAATTCTTCTAATCCTCTTCCTCCTTTCAATGGCTGCGGTTGTGGTGTACGCGGGCAGCCTGAGCTTCACCGGGGCACTGACCCCGGGCGGTGCTACCGGATCCATGGTGGCGACATCCGACGCCAAACTGTAACGGCGTAGGTAGCGTTTTAGGTCTTGTATCGGGCTTACCAGTTTCAGGTGGACGCATCTGGCGCTTATACGATCACCGAACCCGGTATTGATAGTGCCATTTATCTGTATAGCGGCACGTTTGAACCGGCGAATCCGGCTGCGAACTGCTATGCCGCCAGCAACATCAATCCCATCAGCCTCTCGGTGTCACTGACGGCGGGGACGGTGTATACCCTGGTCGTCATCGAAGATTCGTTCGCGCAGGATGGCATGGCCTACAACCTGACCATCTCCGGGCCGGGGAACGTCTCGCTGCCCGTCAACGATTGTCCGGATCCGCTGCCGGGCGGTTCGACCGTGCGCAGCGTGCCCTTGGGCGCACCCGCTTACTACGCGGCTGATCTGGCAACCCGCGTGAACTTTGACCTGCCCGCCGGGACGTGGTGGGTCACGCAGACGAGCGGCGACTTCACGCAGGTGTGGATCGGCTGCCAGGCGAATCGCATCTGGATCCCCACGACGGCGGTGGGTGGCTGACAGCTCGTTTCATCAAACAGTAAACAGTTAAAACAAGCGGGCGACCACTGCGGTCGCCCGCTTGTTTCTCTGGAGAGCCACTTCCGCTACTTGAGAAACGTGACTCCGTACCGGGCGGCGACCTGATCGCGATCCGCATCCGCCGCGTGATATTCGGCGAGGAAGCTTTCGAGCATTGGCGGGGTGGTGATCATCAGCAGCGTCGCCTCACCGATGGTATCCCAACTGTGCGGAATGCCGCGCGGAAGGAACACAAACCCGCCCGCGCCAACTTCGAAATGCTCGCCACCGATCTCCACCGTGATGGTGCCGCTCACTACGTAGAAATATTCATCCTCACGGCTATGCACATGGCGCGGCGCGCCGCCGACCGTACGCGATTCGATCAGCGTGATCATGCCGCCCGTCGCCGCGCCCGACGCCTTGACCTCCGCGCCAAACCCCGGCATGCCCGTGCCCGGCGGCAGCACATACGGTTTGACCGTTGCTGTCATAGTTCACCTCTCCACTCAACCTTGTCACTCTATGTCGCAGTGGGCCGATGTGTGCTGCGGAGAGAGCGCGAGCGCGGCACATTCTGGCTATAATTAAGGCACAGGACAGCCATGTGGTCGAGACTCATGCCCAACCAAGATGATTTCATGTCAATGGTCCAACTCCACGAGCGCTCGTGGGGCAACCAGACCTATACCGGACGCCCTACGCTCAAACAGATTATGGATGCGCCCGTCGTGACCATCTGGCGTCCGATCAAAGAAGATAAGCAGCAGCGCTTCACGATCAAAACCCACAAATCCACTGACGATGTCGAACAGTACATGACCAAGCTCCTGTTTCGAGCCCACATCAAGCTGCCCGAAGAACGGCTCGTGCGGGTGTTCGTCAACCACAAACAGGTAGTCGTGAAAGCCGTCCGCATTCTGTTTCAGGAACTGCCAACGGACTAAAGTGGCCACCCGACGCGCTGGAGCACTTCAGCGGCAATCTCGTCGATGGTTTTGCCTCCCGTGTCAATGACATGATCGCCGATGCCGCGCGCATCCATGAGCGCGGTCAGTTCAGCGGCGCGGGCTTGATGCCAGCGCAGACTGTCGCCGCGTTCCCGTCCGGCGAGTCGGCGCTGCAGCTCGGCGACGCTCGCGGTCAGGCGCACAATCTGGATCGCCGCGCCGGGGATGGCCGCGGCGTAATCGGCGCGCTGCTCGGGCGTTTCGACCACATCCACGATGATCACCCGCTCCGCGCCCACCCCCTGATAATTCGCCCACAGAGCCGCCAGATTGCGATAACCAACTGCCGTGTTGAACGGATCATCTGCCGGGCGCGGATAGCACGAGCGCAGCGCGTCCATATCGATCAGCGCGTGCGGGCGGTTGGCCTCTGTGAGCTGGTCGGAGACGGCGCCGCCGATGGTGGTTTTGCCCGCGCCGACCGCGCCCGTGACGATCAACGTCGGAATCGAAACGTGTGCCTGAGACATGGTTCACCTTGCTGTAAAGCTCGCTCCGCGCATTGTACCTGTCTCCGGCACTGTCGTCATGACCCCGGCGGCGGTGGCGGCGGCTCAGGTGGACTGCTGTTAGTGGGCAGGGGATTATCCGCGCCGGGCGGTGGCTCCCCCGCGACCGGAGGCGCGTTGAGCGTGGCCGGTGCCGCGGCGGTGACCGGTAGATCCGTGAGCGGAGGCGGAGAGACGACGGCGGTTGACGCTGGGTTGACCGTGGGCGGCGGGACGATCAGCGGTCGATCACATGAAGTGAGGAGGAGGGCGGTGAGGCTCAATGTTCCCAAACACAGGCGTACTTTCGGGTTGAACATTGGACTTCCTTTGCGCAAACATCGCGCAGACACTACCGATGAATGTCTGAACATGCAACTATTTCAACGGTCGGATTGGTGCAAAGCGCCGCGATCTGTGGTATTTTTGCTGCGTTTTGGCGCTGGCATAGTGAAGTGAAAAGATGATCTTAAAAGAGCTTTCAGAGGCGGTCGGCGTATCTGGCAAAGAGGAAGCCGTCCGCAAAGTGATCCTGAGCGCGATCAAAGATCACACGCAGGACATTCGCATTGACCCGATGGGGAGCGTGACCGCGGTCAAACGCGGGACGAACCTGCGTCCGCTGCGCGTCATGATCGCCGCGCATATGGACGAAGTCGGGTTCATCGTGCGCGGCATCGACGGCGACGGCAGCATCCGGTTTTCGGCGGTCGGCGGCATTGATGACCGTATTCTGCCGGGCCTGCGCGTGAAAATCGGCGATATTCCCGGCGTGATCATGTGGGCACCAATCCACCAAAATCGTGAGCAGACGGTCGTCAAGATCAACAACCTGCGCATCGACATTGGCGCGAGCAGCAAAGATGAAGTGAATGGCAAGGTCAAGCTCGGCGACCGCATCGCTTTTGACAGCCGCTTCATGGAGATCGGCGACAAGATGCTGCGCGGCAAGTCGTTCGATGACCGCGCGGGCTGTTCGCTGCTGGTCGACGTGCTGCAAGGCGGCCCGTATCCGGTCGATATTCTGGCGGCGTTCACCGTGCAGGAGGAGATCGGCCTGCGCGGGGCGAAGGTCGCGGCGCAGGCGCTCAACCCGGATGTCGCGTTCGTCCTCGAAGGCACGACCGCGAACGATATTCCGAATCCCATGGCGGATGCCGATGATGGACTGGATTACAACCCAACGTGCAGCATGCAGGCCGGCCCGGTTCTGAGCGTGATGGATCGCAGCATGATCGTCAATCCGCGGCTGCTGGGCTTCCTGCGGGCGACCGCGGATGCTGAAGGAATTCCCTATCAGCTCAAGTCGCAGTTGGGTGGCGGCACGGATGGCGGTTCGATCCATATGGCGAACGCGGGCGCGGCGACGGCGGTGATTTCGCTGCCCTGCCGCTACATTCACAGCCCGACGGCCTACCTGCACCGGGATGATTACGACAACGCGCTCAAGCTGATCAAAGCGGCGTTCCAGAGCATCAAGCCGGAACATTACAGCCACAGCAGTTAGCGTTTAGCCGGAATCGCTCGGTCAAAACGCTGCTGGCTAACCGCATCTTTACAAGGAGTATTGTTGTGAAAGAACTGATCAAAAAGCTGGTCGAGGCCTGGGGGCCGTCTGGCTATGAACATCACGTGCGCGAAATTATCCGGCAGGAAGTTGCCCCGTTCGCCGATGACATCCGCGTCGACCCGCTCGGCAACCTGATCTGCCGCGTCGGGAAGGGCGGCAAGAAGATCATGATCGCCGCGCACATGGACGAGATCGGCGTCATGGCGCTGTACACCGAAAAGTCGAGCGGCTACATGCGCTTCGCGCCCATCGGCGGCGTGCTCAACTCCTCGCTGCTGGGCATGCGCGTCCGCTTTGAGAATGGCGCGACGGGGGTCATCGCCGCGCATGACTATTTTGGCACCGGGCGCACCAGCTCCGCCGAACTTGACAACTTTTTCATCGACGTGAACGACGGCAGCGCCAACCTCGTGCCGTCCGGCAGCCCGGCGATCTTCTGGCGCGACTACGAAGAACGCGGCTCGCGCCTGATCGCCAAGTCGATGGACGACCGCATCGGCTGCGTGGTGGCGATTGAAGCCATGCGCCGCCTCAACAAGCAGTCGCCAAACGAGATCTATTTCGTGTTCACCGTGCAGGAAGAAGTCGGTTTGCGCGGTGCGCGCGCGGCGGGCTATGGCGTCGATCCCGATCTGGCGATTGCGCTTGACGTGACCTCGACGGGGGACATGGCCAAGAATTCGAAGATGGAAGTTAAGCTGGGCGGCGGCGCGGCGATCAAGGTACACGATACCGGCTTGGTCGTGCCGCCCGCCGTGCGCGACTGGATGATCAACCGCGCGCAGAGCGACGGCATCCCGTACCAATTGGAACTGCTCACGCTCGGCACGACTGATGCGGCGGGCATTCAAACGGCGCGGGCGGGCGTGCCCAGCGGCGCGATCTCGATTCCGTGCCGCTACGTGCATACCACGAGCGAAACCGTCGATATCAACGACATCGAAGCGTGCATCAAGCTGCTGACGGGCTTGGTCGGCAACACGGTGACGCTGTAGACGCTGCGGCGTCGGGTTTCAGCCCGAGCCGACTACCCAGGATGTGAACGTATCCCCCTCACCCCGCGCCTCTCCCAAGGCAGGGGTGGGTTTTTTTGTAGGGACGAGGCATGAAGTCATTTCAGAATTGGCACTTTGTCTAACCTCACCCCGTTTCGCTGCGCTCAACCGCCCCTCTCCAAAGGGCGAGGGGCAAGGGCAAGGTGGGTTGGTGGTGTCCCTATCCCCTAACAGGGGTAGGTTATTAACTATAGGGACGAGATAAGAGGGTGTTGAAAAAGGTCAGGTTCCGACCCCACCCCCATCCCCAACAGGGGTAGGCAAGCCCCGCCCCAACATTTTGTTACCCCGGATTGAACTGTCGTGCCCGTCAGGGCGTCCGCTGTTCGCCAGCAACCACAATACCTAGCCGAATCCTGTCTATACGAACACAGCGTTAGACGGGGGTTGGTTGCGGTTGTGCTGATCCGTTGACTGATATTTACCTTATCTTTACATCACCCTGTGAATATCGCGTAAATTCTGCGTTTATGTCTAGCCAAATTGTCTAAATACAAAGCTGTTAAGAGGGCAGAACGGGTCGATCTCCGGGTAGGTTTGTAAAAATATACAAATTTCAGTTTTAGAGAGGTTTCTTTATTTTCCTCTGTAACATTCACCCCTACAATGAAATAGCTAACTCAAACGGGTGGATTATTCTCTCAGGTTAGAATTTCCTACCTTGATGCACCTGTCCGCCTCTACCGCTGTTGAGCGATAATAGGCCTTACATATGGCAGATTACATGCACGGTTTCCAAGTGAAAGTCCATCCCTCCCTAGAAGATTTTGAACTGCTCGCCACTGTTTCGCAGATGCTCACGCTCTTTGATCAAGAGCGCGTGGTGGAGCAAGTAATCGAATTGATGATCAAGTCAGTTGAGGCAGAAGGCAGCAGCCTGCTGATCAACCCAGAGTTTGGCGATGATTGGCGCCGGTTGTTCACGCGCTATGTCTCGAACGCGACTGGCATGGAAGATCCTGGTCAGACCGTGCGCTTCGCGCGCCGCGTGTTGGACAAAGGGTTAGCGGGGTGGGTGATCGCCAACAAGCAGGGCGCGATCATCAGCGACACCGTCACCGACCCCCGTTGGCTGGCTTTCCCTGACAGCGACTCGACGACACGGTCCGCGCTCAGCTTGCCGTTCTTCTGGAATGGCGCTGTGCTGGCGGTGCTCACATTCACACATTCTGAGCCGGACCACTTCACCGACTACCACCTGCGCCTGTTCTCGATCATCGTGAATCAGGCGACTGGGGCGATTCGCAACGCGCAGTTGTTCGCGCATCTGCTCGAACAGCGCCAGCAGATGGAGGCGATTCTACGCGCTATCCCGGATTTACTGCTCGTGCTCGATCAATCGGGCGTGATCATGCTGGCGAACGATGCTGCGGCCGCGCTCGTGGGCACAGCGGAACTCCCGAATCGCGGCGAAGGCCTGTCGATCCTCGACTATGTCGCGGATGACGACATGTTCAGCTTTGTGCACAGTATGCTCGACAATGTGCCGACGCCGGGGAACTCCTGGTCATTCCAGAGCCGTTCCGAAAAGCATCGCCGCGACTATCTGGTGACCGTTTCGCCGTGGGCGCAAAGTGCCGACGCGACGGGCTATGTCATCATGCTGCGTGACATCACGACCCTGCGCGACCTCAACCGCTTCAAAGACGAGATGCTGCAAATGGCGTCGCACGACTTGCGCAGCCCGCTGGCATTGATCGTCGGCTACTGCAGCTTGATCGAACTGGATACGCCTGAAGATTCCCCGGTTCGCGAATATCTGAACGTGATAGAACGTTCTATCGAGCGGATGCGCGGCCTGCTGGATGATCTGCTGCGCGTCGAACAAATTCGCAACTCACCCTTGGAACTGCATCAGCCCGCCGATTACCGCGAACTGATCAAGACCGTTCTGGCGGACAGCACGGACGGCGCGCAGCGCAAACATCACCAGCTTGAAACCCGTGTCGCGCTGGATGATCTGCCGGAGCGGATCACGCTCAATGCCATGCTCATCCGCGAGTCGATGGATAACCTCGTCAGCAACGCGATCAAGTACACGCCGGAGGGTGGGACGATCACCATCCAAGCCTATACCGAAGGGAAGCGCGTGTATTTCGTCGTGGAGGACACCGGCATCGGCATCGCCAAGGAGCATCTCCCGCGCGTGTTCGAGTCGTTCTTCCGCACGCGGCAGTCGGGCACCGAGGGCATCGAAGGCCGCGGCCTCGGCTTGAGCCTCGTCAAGACGATCATCGAACGGCATGGCGGGGAAGTGTGGGTGGACAGCGAACTCGGGCAGGGCAGCCGCTTCGGCTTCTGGCTGCCGATTCAGTAAAGGAAGTTCACCGTAGACAGTTTGCAGTTTTCAGTGCTGACAGTTGTTTTTACTGTTCACTGAAAACTGAAAACTGTCTACTTTTTTAGTTCTCAAGCAGGCTGTAGGCGTTGGCGGCGTACTGCTGGGCCGTGCCCGTGACTGGGGTTTGCGTCACCGTCGATGAGACGCGCTTTTCGTCGATCTGCGCTTGCAACCGGAAGAGATCGCGGTCGTTGGCTTCGACCTGCAGCGCGGCGTCGAGCAGCATGTCGGCGATGTCGAGATGGCGCGGGCTTTCGATCAGGAGGCGCGCCAGATCGACCGTCGTCGCGACGACCGCATTTTTCGCGCCGCTCTGATAGGCCAGATGCAGCGCCTGTCGATAGCGCAGCACCGCCTGCCCCAAATCTTTCGCCTGAATGTGCGCGTAACCGAGATAGCTCAACTGCTGGCGTTCTTCGTCGCGGTCTTTGACCTCGCGGGCGATATACAGTGCAGACGTGTGGAAGCCGATCGCTTCGCGCCAGCGTTCCAGCTTACCGTTGGCAGTACCCAGACCGCCGAGGACTTTGCCCTCATACGCGCGCTCATCGCTTGCGCGGAACAGTGTGAGCGCTTCTTCCCACGTGTCGATGGCTTCGTCAGGTTCACCGCTGTCTAACTGCGCATAGCCGAGCTTGTAGAGCACCAGGGCTTCGTTGTTCCCGTCGTTCGTGCGTACGAGATCGAGCGCTTGCGAGTAGGCGCGGATCGCCGCTTCGCTTTCGCCCAACTGTTGATGCGCGTCGCCGAGAATGATCAGCAGCCGTGATTCGCTCGTATCGTTCTGGAGCTGATGCGCTAGGCGTTGACCGCGTGAGGCGTGCAGCACGGCGGCTTGCAGGTTTTCGGTTCTGGTCGTGAGTTCGGCGAGCGCTTCGAGCGTGGTCAGCATGCCGGGCGAGTCATTGAGCGCCTCATAGATCGTCAGCGCTTCGGCGTAGGCGGGAATAGCTTCGGTATCTTTGCCTTCGGTGACCAACTGGCGACCCAACGCGCCTTGCAGATCGGCCTGACGGCGGCGGTCGCCGCTCTGGCGCGCCTGCATGATCTGGTTGCGGAGGCGCGTCACTTCGTCGAGCGGGACAGTGTCGAGGGCGGGGCTGGTCGCGGAATCATCGGGCAGCTCGTCGTCGATCTCATCCTCGTCGTCGGCCTCAACGTCGTCTTCGTCATCGAGTTCGTCGATCAGATCGTCTTCGTCGTCCAGCTCATCCTCATCTTCATCATCTTCATCGATGAGGTCGTCGTCCGCGACGAGGTCGAGTTCATCCTCATCATCATCTTCGAACATGCGCAGGGTCGCCGATACATCCGCGAGACCGGAGTCTTCTTCGGTGTCGTCGTCCAACTCTTCGACTTCCGGCTCATCTTCGACGGGTTCACCGTTTTGCAGTGAAACCGAGTCGGCAAGTTCATCTTCATCGTCTTCGACGGCGGGCAGGGGCGGGGCGGCGACTACCACAGGAGGCGCCGGCGGCGCGGCTGCCGGCGTTTCGACGTGCGCCGGGAATGCGCCGCTGGAACTGGTCGCGTGGCGGCGGAGCGCCAGCAGTTCGTAAACATAGCCGCGCGCGTTGACGAAATCGCCCGCCTGCGAGAGCGCGACGATCAGCGCGTTCACGAGGTCGCGGCTGCCCGTTTCAGCGGCGCGTTCGGCGGTCGCCGTGATATTCGCCATTTCGGCGGCGAGATAGTCATAGCCGACCGGGCCGAGGGCGCTGTACTTCTTGGTATAAGCCAGCACCGAGTCGCGGAACTTGGCTTGCAGCGTGTCGAGGCGACCGGAGCCGCGCAGCCAACTTTGCGCGAACAGCAGCGTGATCGGGTGCAGGCGGTAGTAGGGACGCCCATAGCGTTCGAACTGCTCGACGAGGCGGTACTGTGCTAACTGCCCCATCGCGGTTTGAATGGCGTCGACGGGCGCGCCCGCGATCATGCTCACGAGTTCAACGGAGGCTTCGCCGCGCAGCGTGCCGCCCATCACCAGAATCAAGCCTTGCAGCGCGTTTGACAAGGCGCGGAAGGCGGCAGTCAGCGCGAGGAGCTGCGGTGTGACCCCGGCCATCTGTCCCTGCGGCGGCAGCGCGGATAAGAACTGGTTGGGCGTCTGCTTCTTGAGATGACTCACCCCGGCAGCGACGGCCAGCGCGAACGGCGTATAGTCGAGTGCGGCGGTGAGCGCGTTCAAGCCTTCGTTCGCGACGGACGGATCGGCGAGCTGGCGGTAGAGCACGGCAGCGGGATCGGCGTCGAGCTTATTGAGTGCGAATGTCTTCCAGTCGCCGCTGATCTCGGTCTCCGCGGCGATCAAGACGGGCAGGCGATCCGCCACGCGCTTGATGAACTCGCTGGTCGCTGCAGCATCCGGCTTGCCGTCGAACACGATCAGCGGTTTGTTCTGGCTGAGCGTGCTGGCCGCCGTGCCGACGAGTGCCAACGGGTTATCAGTCGTGATCAGGTCAGTGATGCCGTAGGCACGCCCCACCCGCACGAGCAGTTCCGCAAAGGGCGTATTGTCGACGGTGAGCCACAGGACGCCGCCGGGCAGTTCTGTATACGCGTTGGCGAGGGTGGCGGCTAAGGCAGTCTTGCCGATGCCCGACGCGCCGACGATCAACGCGGCTTTGTTGTCTTTTAACTGGGCATACACGCGCCTTAGGGTGTCGTCGCGCCCGATGAGCTTGCCGGGAAGCATCACAGGCAGGTCTAGACCTTTGCGGGCAGGCGCTTCATGGGAAATCGGGTCAGCCATTATCTGTCGCTCGATTCGGTCAGCAGGAACCAAAGAAGTTAACGATTTACAGTTTACAGTTTACAGTGAAAATGCTCACGCGACCGTTCATGATCTGCTGAGGTCGGCATTAAGAGGATCAGGTTGGGCGCATAGGCACAGTCGAGCACCGTTCACACCCTCAACGGTGCTGCGACTGTGAGCTGTTCACTGCAAATGGCTGGCTGCGACTTACGGCACCGGCAGTTGTTCGACCGGCGTATTCTTGTACTTTTCGCCCTCTTCGATCAACATGATCGGGATGCCGTTCTTGATCGGGTACTTGTTGCCCGAATCCGGGCTGATCAGCCATGAATCTTTGTACAGTTCCAGCTTGCCGAAGTCGTCGCCGGGCTGTTTGTTCAGCTTGACCGCCGCCGGGCAGCGGAGCAGGTCGAGCATTTTGGGGTCAAAGGTTTGAGCCATCGATCTACTTTCCTCTCCAAATCCAGTCTGAGTATAGCTATGCCCGTTAACAGCGTCAATTTTGGAGTCTGGTAAAGCTATGATGCTGCTGCGCCGTGTCGCCTATCTGTTGATCGCCGCTTCGATTGGAGTGGCGCTGCCGTTCAGCTTCACCGGCCTGCCGGACTGGCTGCTGCTGATCGGTTTGTTTGGCGCGCGCTTGTATCTCCTTGCCTCACAGCCGAATTTGCAAGGTAGAAGCGGCGCGCTGCTGTTTTTGGTCGCTGGTTGGGCTGGGGTGCATCTGCTTCCATACTTCATGAATGCCCCCCATATTGTATCTTTTGCGGCACTACCGCTGCTTTCACTGTTGCTCATGTACGAGTTTATGCCGCGTTTTAGCGTTGTCCCGGAAGTCTGGATGAAAACCAGCCTGCGCGTGACCGTGGGGTTACTGGTGTTCGCGGCCTGGATGATTTCGATGGTCATCACTGCACCATTCGCGGCAGTTATCGCGCCCGTTTGTCTGCTGATCATCGCGGCCCATCTCTATCACGCGTTGTCTAACGGTAACGGCAGTCGTACGCTCATCGTGCCGTGGCTGGCGCTGGCGGTGATTGTGTGGATCGGCGTCGGGGTGTTCAGCGGTGTCTTCATCATCGATGCGCTGCTGCTAGCCGCCGAGGAGCGGTCTGCACCGTTCTTTTATCCGCTGCTGGCGAACTGGATGCATTTGGCTGCGCTCGCCGTGATTCTCGGTGTGGGCAATCAAATGGTGGCAGATTTGCGCGGCGAGAACCGGCGTATCACGGGACTAAGCGCTTATTGGCTAGTGACATTTGGCGTGCTCGTCGGCGGGCTAGTGCACCTGGCCGCAGGCGTCGTACAGGCCTATCTGATCTACGCGGGCATCGACACGGAGCAAGCCGCAGTTCTGGTGAGCCCGGTGATAACCTTGGCGAACGGATGGCGTCTGGCAATTCCCTTAGGCTTGATCATCTATCTGGTGCAGTTTTTCATCCGCCGCCCGAAGTTCTAGCCTCACCCCTAGTCCCTCTCCGAGCGGACAGATGCGAACCGCTCCCCTCTAGGGACGCGATATCGCGTCCTCGGACGCCTTTCCAGAGGGCAGCGGAAAGCCCAGTGGGGGTACGCGGCCGCTGGGACTTCTTTCGTCAGGCAGTGCACTGCGCCGCCGCCATTGACCGTGCCCGCGCAGTTGATCGGGATGATCTGGTGGTCGGGCAGGGCTTGAGCGTACACGCGCAGCGCGTCGGCGTCTTCGGGGATGCCGAACACGGGGACGAGCACGCGCCCGTTGACCGTCAGCACGTTGGTGTAGCTGCGCCAGACGGGATACACGCCCCAGTTGACATACAGGCGCGGCGTCGGCAGTTCGAATACGCGATACGGTTCACCCGCCGCATTGGTCTCGCGCCGGAAGACCGCTGCCGTTTCGCGCAGGCGTTCGCCGTTGAGCGGCACGGTCGGCGCGCCGACCAGCACCGTACGCGCATCTGTCAGTTTGCACAGCAAATCGACATGCCCGGTCTCTTCGAGGCGCAGCGATGGCGTGATGATCAGCTTGTCGAATTCGAACAGCGTGTGGAGTTGGCGCTCGATTTCGGCGGGTGTGAGGTGCGGATTGCGCGCGTACAGGTCGTCGCTCATGATGAGCGTGCCCGCGCCATCGGACCACAGGTTACCGCCTTCGGTATGCACGTCCGTGACGCGCACGGGGATGTGGTTGTGGGCTGACCAGCGTTCCGGCATGGCGTTGTCGCGCGTTTGCGGGTAGGTCGGCAGCGGGTCATACACCGCGCTGACGGTGACGCGCTGGCCGTGGGCATCCAGCCCGACGATCGGGCCGTAGTCGCGCACCCAGACGTCATCAGTGGGCAGATGCAGCAGACACACCCGCGACAGATCCGCTTGGCCGCGTTCGATGAGCAGCATGCGGAGCGCCGCCGCCCACCCCGGGGCGGGGATGAGCACGTCGGCGCGCGCGACCTGACTGATCGCCTCGATCATCTCCAAATGCGCCGTCCACATCGACGGGTAGAGCACGGGAAAGCTCAAGATGACCGCTTCCAGCGGTTCCCACTGGGCGGGGAGTCGGAGCGGAGCGGCGGAGGTGGCGGATTGGGCGCTGGCCTCCGCGGTAGCGACCGGAATGCTTGCCGCTTCGATGGCGCGTTTGGCGGCGGGCGCGTCCATGTGGGCGGGCAGCAAACCCCAACGGGTGAGGTAGTGCGCGAGTTCCGCGGGGCTGTCCGGCGGATGGGCGTCGGCATCCGCCGCGGTGAACGGTCGGATGATCCGCTTGAGCGGTGCGGGCAGTCCCGCCCGCCGCCACAGCGGGTAGGGGATGAACTCAAAGCGCAGCGGGCCGCGTTCGGGCTGCGGTTTCGCGCCGTTCGTCCAGCGGGCGAACCACTGAATCTCATCGGCGGCGCGCAGGTACCCACCGCCTGTGCGCAGCGTATCGCCCATGATGCGTGCCCAGTCGCGATACTGCGCCTCTGAGAGGACTCTTTCGGAGGCAGCCCGCAGATCATCGGCGGAAAAGTCGCCATATGGAGGCTGACCGCCGAGCGTGATCCCTGCGCCGACGGCGCGCACCCGTTCCGCGACCAGCGCCTGCTCGAACTGCTGCGGCACATTGACCATCGGGACGCCGTAGTACAGGCTTTCGGTCACGCTGTTCATGCCGCTGTGGGTGATGAACAGGTCGGCGCGTTCGAGGAGCTGCAACTGGGGTACGAACTCACGCACGATGAAATGCGGCGGCAGATCGGTGAGCTGCGCGGCGCTCTGACCCGCGGCGATCACGACCTGTCCGTCAAAGTCGCGGAACGCTTCGACCGCGGTCTGATAGATGCTGGCGCGCGTGTTCATGATCGTGCCGAGCGCGACATACACCAGTGGTTTCCGGGTGAGCTGATCGAACGGGAAGTCGCTGTCGCCCGCGCGCGGGGCAAACGATGCGCCGACGAACTTGTAGCGGTCGTCGAACTGGTCGCCGCCAAACTGAAATTCACGCGAGGTGAACACGATGTGCAGGTCGCCAGTGTTGTTGAAAGCGTGGTCGCCGGGGCGGCTGGCATGGGGGTAGCGGCGGCGCAGTTGGGCGTCGAGCTGCAGCACTTGCGCGAGTTCGGGCAGGTTGCGACCAAATTCGCGCACCAGATTGCCGAGATTGGGCATGCGCGCGCCGAAAGCGAAGGTGCCGATGGTCACGACTGTCGGCAGTCGCTTAACCGCCGCCGCAACGCGTCCCCATAGGCACAGCGAGTCGTGCATGACGTAGTCCGGCTGTTCGCGCTCCAGTTCGGCGCGCGCGAAGGGGATCAGCCGCTCCGACACGCGATGCAGCAGCACCGCCGTCTTGAAGACTTTACTGTCGTCACTGGCCGCGCTGATTTCGGCAGGGTTCGCGAAGGCCGGGTAGGGGCGGAATTCCGCGCCCGTTGCGCTGATCTTCGCGCGAAATTCCTCGGCGTTGTAGTAGATCACCTGCTCACCGCGTCGGACGAGTTCACGGACGAGCGGCAGGGTCGGGTTGATGTGGCCGTGCGCGGGCAGGTTGAAAAAGACCGTTTTCACTGGGACTCTCTTGCTACATCTTTATGCTGCTTCTATTGTGCGCTGGAAATGCAGCAAAAATGTAAAAAGACCGTTACTCCTGTGTGGAGAGCGCCGTGGGCAGGCCATCCTGACTGCACATATTCTTCTCACGCTGATACTTGGCCGTGCCTTCTTCGCCCTTCGCCACCCAGTATTTGCTGAGCGTTTCGCGTTCGCCGACGTAGTCCATGAACGGCACCGCATACCCGCATGAGGTCTGCGTTTTGTGCAGGGTCGCCGTGATGATCTGGCGCGTGCCGGGGTAGCTGGGGAACAGCGGCAGCAAGGCGTCCCACTCCGCTGAGCCGGGGAGGACGGTGCGTCCCGTGCCGTACAGACGGACGATATTCGGCGAGCCCGCAAACGCGCAGAACATGAAGGTCAGGCGACCATTTTCGAGCAGGTGCGCCGACGTTTCGTTACCGCTCCCGGTCATATCAAGATAGGCGACCTCGTGGTCGGAGAGGATGCGAAACGTATCCATGCCTTTGGGCGACACGTTGACATGTCCCTCGGCGCTGAGCGGGGCGCTGGCGACAAAGAACATATGCTGTTTCTCAATAAACGCGCGGATTTCCGGCGTGATGCTGTCGTAGAACTTGGCCATAAACGTTTTCCTCAGTTGATGATACGGCAAGCGTAGCCGAAAACGGGGATTGCTCGCAAGATGGCAATCAGTCCAGTTTGAGCAAGCAAAAAAGGATAGTGACCCTAGTACTTCCCTTTCACACTGATTTTCAATACAATATAGATAGCTACGCCCCTGTAGCTCAGGCAGACAGAGCGATTCACTCCTAAGGAATAGGCCGTGGGTGCAAGTCCCGCCAGGGGCATCATATCAAGCGGCGCGCTAATCAATAGCGCGCCGTTTTTGTTTTGCCGAACCTAAACTCCTCGTGAAAAGCTGCACAAAACCCGTCCGGACGGTGTACAATAGGGCGCGTCAGGGAAAGGCAAACAGGCGATGACTCCAATCCTCGCGCATGGGGCGCTGGGTGCTGCCGACGAGATCATCCTCATCGGCGTCGCTGTCGGATTTCTCGTCCTCATGGGAATCAGCTTTTTTATGAACCGCAATAAATTCGTGGAAGAGATCGATGCGCCCACACCCAAAGACCAACCGACAGATCAGCCGGATCATTTCCGGTTGGACTAAACTCGCGCTGATCGCGGCGCTGCTGCTCGTCTTGAGCGCGCCGCGGCCTGCCAGCGCCCACGGCTATATCGTTCGCTCGATTCCGGAAGATCGCGCGTCGCTGGAACGTGCCCCGGCGCGGGTCTCGTACTGGTTCAGCGAAGAACTCGAACCCGACTTCAGCTCGATCACCGTGCGGGATGCGACGGGCGAGATCGTGGCGACGGGCGGCGTCGCGCCGGAATCGGGCGTGCTGTTGAGCGCACGTTTGCCGTCGGGTTTGCCGGATGGCGCGTATGTGGTCGATCTGCGCTTGGCGTTCGCCAGCGACGGCCATGTGATCGCGGAGAGCCGCACGTTCTTCATCGGGCAGGCGGCGGGCGGTGCGGCGAGCACATCGGCGAACTGGGCGGCGGTACCGTGGGAAGTAGTGTGGCGGGCGGCGCTGCTCGTCTGCACGCTGCTGCTGTTCGGCACGTTCACAGTCTACACGCTGGTGCTCGTGCCCGCGTGGGGCAGCGCGAGCTATACCGCGGGGCGCTTGCCGCCGCGCGTCATGCGCCGCCTCAATCTGCTGGTGATCGTCGGCTTGATCGGCGCGTTCGCGGCCAGCATTGCCGCGCTCTTGCAGCAGTCGAGTGTGTTTTTCGGCGCGGATGTCGGACGTGTGCTCGGTGAAGGCTTATGGAACGTCGTCCGCATTGGCACGCGCTTCGGTGATACGTGGAACGCGCGCATGGTGCTGCTGGCGCTGATCGCGGCGCTGTTCGGCGCGTCGCTCTATGTGCGTCGGGAGTATCCCAACCTTGTGTATCCGCTGTGGGTGGCGAGCGCGTGGGGCATGGCGCTTGTCCTCGGCGCGTGGAGCGTATCGGCGCATGCCGCCGGGTCGCTGACGCTGGCGTGGATCGCGCTGCTCAGCGATTGGGTTCACGGGTTGGCGGCGGGCTTCTGGGCTGGCGGTCTCGCCGCCTTGACCTTGGTGCTGCCCGTCGCGCTCCAGCCGTATACCGGCGATCAACGGCGGCAGGTGATCGTCGCGGCGCTCAACCGCTTCTCGCCCGTGGCGGCGGCGGGGCTGGTCGTGGTGGTGGCGACAGGCATCTATAACGCGCTCAACTGGTTTTATCGTCCCGCCGATATCGGCACGAGCTACGGCGGGACGCTGCTGCTCAAGCTGTTGTTCGTCGCGCTGCTGATCGCGATTGGGGCGCTGCATCGCATGGCGCTAGCGCCGGAACGGTATGAGCGTTTCCTCAATCTCACCCGGCGGGTGCGCGCCTTCCTGCCGACTTTACAGCTAGAATCGGCCTTAGCGGTCGTCGTGTTGATCGCGGCGGGCTGGCTGAGCGCGACACCGCCGCCCGATCCAAATCTGGCAGGTGAGAATACGCCTGTGCCGCGCGTGACCACTCACCTGAACGGCGTTACACTCAACGGCGAAATCACGCCGGGCGGACCGGGCGTCAATTCGTATGACGTGCTGTTGACGCAAAACGGCGCTCCTATCGAAGCCGCAACCGCTCGCATTCGCCTGGTCGACCCGACGCGCGATTGGCGCGGAGCGTGGCACCCGCTCGACCCGGTCGGCGATGGCCTGTACGCGGCGGTTGGCGATGATCTGAATCAAGCGGGCGACTGGTGGGCGTTGATCGACGTGGGCGACCAACGCGCGGCGTTCGTCGTCAACGTCAGTGAGGAAGCTGCCGTTATCCGCCAGCGACCGCCGAAC
Source organism: Candidatus Flexifilum breve (assembly GCF_016713355.1). NCBI lineage: Bacteria > Bacillati > Chloroflexota > Anaerolineae > Aggregatilineales > Candidatus Flexifilaceae > Candidatus Flexifilum > Candidatus Flexifilum breve. Next base: position 216,459 of record NZ_JADJPI010000010.1, on the reverse strand, counting down.
GCGCTCCAACTGCTGGCGCTGGTCGGCGTGCTCGGCGCGCTCGGGTTCGCGGCGTACCCGCTGGCGCGGCGCGGCTATCGCAAGCTGGATCGCAGTCCGGCGAGCATCGTGATCGCGTTGGGCGCGACGGCAGCGACGGTCGTCATCACCGTGATCGGCATTGGCGCGGCGCTCTCGTCGCAGAGCGAGTACGAAGCGGTGGTCAGCCCGCCGCCCACGGTCGTCAACGTTGTGCTGCCGGATCAGGCGTCGCTGGAACGGGGACAAGCCGCCTTGGCGGCGGCGTGCGTGGGCTGGTCGGCTGACCCGACGTTCGGCGCACTCATCGGGCGGCTGGAGCGCACGCGCGACGAGGAACTCTACGCCATGACCCGCGACGGGTGGCGCACCTTGTCACACTGCGCCGCGCTGGACGACTCAATGCGGTGGGATGTGGTGAATTATCTGCGTTCGTTGGAAGGAAGCGCATAGCGGTTAGCAATGAGCCATTAGCGGTTAGCCAATCTCATCGCCGCTCCTCTCCCTAGAGGAGAGGGGAGATGCAACCGGGATTTTCGCTAATTGCTAACCGCTGATCGCTAACCGCTCTATCACTACTGAGGACTTGTTATGCTGAAGCTGGTCTACACTCCATCTGACTCCGCGCTTGCGACCCGACTTGAGTCGGAATTGAAGGGCGCGGGTTACTCGTTTACGGACGGCGCAACCGTCCTCATCCCGATTCTGTCACCCGCCGCGCTGAACGATCAGGCAGTCAATGATGCCATCGTCGCGGCGCTGGACGGTGGGCAGTACATCACCCCGGTGATTGCCGCGCCGATCCAGATTCCGCGCCTGATCGATCATCTGTCGCTGGCGGATTTCACCGAAGGCAAAAATGATTTCGCCACGCTCAAGGCGAACATCGACGCCGCGCTCTCGCCGGAAGCGCGTTTGCCCATGCGTGTGCTCACGCCGTCGCGCCAGAAGATGAACCGTTCGGCGGGCATCATCGTCGCGGTGATCGCGCTCGGCATGTTCCTCGTCGGCCTGTACGCGGTCGGCGTGCTCGGCATTCAAATGCCGCAAGAGGAGTACAACGCGGTCGATACCGAAGCGGCCATGACGCGCGACCCGATCCTGATCCCGATTCTCGGTACATATTCACGCTTCTTCCCGCGCAGCACCGACGAAGCGACCGTCTTCCCGTCGACGCTGGAACGTATCCCGACTGTGTACCGTCCGCTGATCGCGCGCACGGTCACGGCGCTGGCGCTGCCCAGCCCGACACCGCTCCCGCCAACCGAGACGCCGGAACCGGGCGAAACGCAGGACGCGCAGCCCGCGATCACCGCGCGCCCGACGACCGGGGGCTAGGGATTGCTGTGACGATTTGTCGGGGCGCACCTGGGGGGGGGGGCCCCCCCCCCCCCCCCCCCCCCCCCCGGGGGGGGGGGACCACCCCCCCCCCCCCCCCCCTGGGCCCTCGTGTGCGCCCGCGGTGAGTGGGAAGGTTCGATTTGATGCGTAACGAAGTGCTGGTGATTGGCGCGGGTCCGGCGGGGATCACCAGCGCCTACTATCTGGAGCAGGCAGGTTTGCCGTACCGCGTGGTGGATCGCGCCAGTATCCCGGCGTCCACATGGGCGAGCATCTACCCGTCGCTCCAGTTGAATACGGCGGGCTTCGTCTCGCATCTGCCGGGCAAGCGGATGCCGCTGCGTACTGGCTGGTTCCCGATGGGGACGGATTACTACCGCTACATCCTCGACTACCTGAAAGAGCATCCGTTCACCATCGACTACGGTGTAGAGGTGAAGCGCATTACGCCCGTGGATGGTGCATGGTGCGTCGAGACGAACACTGGCAGTGATGTCTACCGGGCGGTGATCATCGCGACGGGACGATTTGGCAACCCGATTCTCCCGGCGATTCCCTGCGAGTTTGCGGGTCGCCTGCTCCACGCGCATGATTTTCACACCCCAGAGGGCTTCGAGAGGCAGCGCGTACTGATTGTGGGCAGTGGCCCAAGCGGCGTCGATATCGCGGTGGCGCTGGCAGGGCGCGCGGACGTGTATCTCTCGGTACGCAGCGATATTCTGCTGGCGCGCAAATATCCGTACGGCCTGCCGAATACCGCGTGGCAGGTGCTGCTCAGTCCGATTCCGGCGCAGTGGCGCAAACCGCTCCTCGACCGCATCGTCTACCAAAGCTATCCCGACATCGCCAAGCTCGGCTTGAAGTTTGCGCGCAACCGCGAAGATCGGATCGGCACATCCGCCCCCGTGCGCGGGTATGAGTTGGTCGAGGCCATCCGCGCCGGGACGATTAAAACGGTCGATGGGCTGGATGCCTTTGAAGGGCGCTGTGCAGTGCTGGCGGACGGCACCCGCCTCGAAGTTGACACGGTGATCTTCGGCACGGGCTACCGTCCAGTGCTCGACTTTCTCGATTTCCCCTATGAGCTGGATGACGCGGGCTGGCACATCCGCATCGATCCGACGACCTACGCGGTCGCCGGTCAGCAGGCGTTGTATCTCGTCGGGTGGTTCTACCGCGGCTTAGGTCCGCTCTATAACATCCGGCAGGAAGCCAAAGCGGTGGTCCATGCGCTCAAAAGCTGGTGGTGACGAAACCTAAATCGCATATAATTGGGCTGGAATATGATTTTTGGAGCCCAACCCGATGGTGTCCCTCAATCCCCTTGCAACGTCTGAATTCAAAGTTGACCGCGTGCTCGTCTTCGACCAACCGAGCTGGTCGCCGCTGTACGTGAAGCGCACTTTTTCGCTGGCGCACGCGCTCGAAGCGGAGATGATCGCGCCGGATGCCCGCGTGATGTACTTCGAACTCAACGGGACGGTCTTCGTCTTTCAGACGCTGCACCTCGCGTTTCACCATGTGGTGCAGGGGGACTTCAATGGGCAGCCGTGGATGGTGTCGTTCTGCGTGGTGTGCAACGCGGGCGCGGCTTTCAACCCATTGGTCAACGGCATGGTCTATCACTTTGCCGGGAATGCCATGTACAACGCCATGACGCTGCTGGTGGACGACGAGACGAAATCTTTCTGGAATCACCTGACCGGGGAGTGCCTGCACGGAACGCTGAAGGGCGCGCAGTTGGAAGGCTATGGCGTGCTCAGCCCCGCGACCGCGAAAGAGGCGCTGGAGACGTACCCCGACGCCCAGTTGATCTTCTCGCAGTTGAACAAGCGCGAACTGATCGAAGCCGAAGCCGATTATCGCTTTGCCATTAGCGAGCCAAAAGACGCTGTGCTCAGCGACATGTTCATTAAGACGTTGGATGTCCGCGAAGACACGCGCCTGCCGCGCCTTGATATGGGCTTGGGCGTGTGGACGGGGGAGACCGCGCGTTACTACCCCTACACGCGCTTAAACGTACACAACAACGCACTGATCGACGTGATCGATGGGCGGCGCTTGGTCGTGTATGTCGATCCGGTCAATGCGAACCCCGGCGCGTTCTACACCGATGCTTACCGCGCAACGTGGCGCGGCACGGATCTCAATCTCGGCACGGGGGATATGTATCGGGGCGGCCTGCTGCATACCGCCACGGGGGCCGATGCGCCCGAACGCCCCAAGCAAATGTTTGTGCGCTGGTACGCCTTCGCGTTCACGTTCCCCGGCTGCGATATCTTCGCGGGGTAAGTGCACAAAATTTCGTACAAACGCTGACAGCTTGGTTTTGAATCATTCCGGACGCAATTCATCGCGTCCCTACGAGAGCGATGCTTGTGTAGGGACGCAATTTATTGCGTCCGCTGCTTCCAAAACGACTAGCAGCTTGCCCCTTCCCTGCATTTTTATCCTCTAGACTCTCCGTGGGAACAGGGGTGAGGAGGGGTGAGGCAAAAAAAGGACGAGGCATGCCTCGTCCCTACAGAAGCGTCTCTTCTCGCTCCCCGCCCTGAATTTGGGGCGGGGTCGGGTGAGGCTAGATTGTCACCGAGGCCTGATGAATGCCCGTCGCGCCGGAAGGATGCGGCGTACGGTCGCTTTCAAGCTGCGGCGTACCGTTCGGTTCGACGCAGCGCACTTCAAAGCGGTGGAAGCCCGCGCTGAACGGCCAGTTATAGCGCCACAACTGCCAGGTGCGATCTGAGATTGGCGCATTGACGACCGCGTCTTCCCATTCCCCCTCATCGACGCGCACTTGTACCCGCGCAATGCCGCGATCCCCGGCCCACGCGATGCCGCCGACCGGGACGAGCTGGGTTCCATCCTCACCAGTTTCCACAGCGTCAACCGCCACCGTGTCGATCACCGATGTTGAGCGCACAATCGCTTCCTTGTCCCAGCCACGCGCAACCCAGTACCCATCCTGATCTTGATCGAGGAATTCGATCCCGGTGATCCACTTGGGCTGCTTCATGCCGTACAGGTTGGGGATGTGAATGCGCAGCGGGAAGCCGTGCTTGGGCAGCAGCGGCTGATCGTCCCACGCATAGGCGAGCAGGATGCGTCGGTCATTATTGATGAGATCGAGCGCGACCGTTTCGTAGAAGCTGTCGCCGCCCGTGATGAGCAGATGCGTCGCGCCTTCCGGCACGTCCATGCTGGCGAGAATGTCCTGCATGGGCACGCCCGTCCACTTGATGGTGCTGATCAGGTCACCGCCTACCGGGTTCGAGATGCACGACATGGTGATGTATTCGTCGACTGCTTCGAAATCATTGCGGATGTTGTCGAGCGTGAGTTCGGCCAGCGTGCGCTGCGTGCCGCCGATTTGCGTGGTGAAGGGCAGGTTATAGCCTTCAGCAGAGATATCGAGCGGCTGCGAACGGATGTCGATGCGGTAGTGATTCGCCAGCGCGGTGATCTCCGGGCGCGTGCCGGGCGCGGCGACGAATTCGCTCCGCGAAACGGGCAGCGCCGAGGCGATGTCGGGGTCAAGCGTGGCTTCGGGCACAGGCGCGCCCGCATTCGGCGTGGTGTTGAGCAGCGCGCTCAAGCCGCCACCCACGACGGTGATCGTGGCGGTCGCCGCGCCCAACTGGATCAGGAATTGGCGGCGGTCGAGTACTTCGACGCTCGCCGCGGTCGCCGTGGCAGGGGTGCGGTTGGCTTTGCCGAACGCCAGTCGATCATACGCCGCGTTGACGAGCATGCCCCACACGCCGAAGGCGAGCAGCGTCCACACGGCCGCAGTCAGCGGATTCGCGCCGGGGGTGGTGCTGGCGATCAAGGCGAAGGGGAGGCCGACGATCAGGCCGAGCACGGTGCCGCCGATGCCGCCCGCTTGCGCTTTGCCCCGGCGGTTCTGCACCGCAAAGTACACCGCGCCGACGACCGCGCCGATGACAATGAGCTGAAACACACCGATCAACTGCTCAGCGAGCTTGGCTGCCGTGTCGGTGCGGCCAAGATTTAGACCACGGATGAAGCTGACCATCACTTCGATGCTCTGGGTGATCAGCGGGCCGGGCAGGTTGCGTACCATAAAGTCAAACAGGTCGAAGGGAAAGAACGCCAGCCCGGCAATTTGATTCGCCAGCGCAGCGATCACGATCAGGGGGAGCGTCAACAGCCCACCGATCAAGCCGCCCGTGACTGGACTTGGCTTGTGGTTCATCATAGCCCTCGTTTTCAACTCATATAATGACCTATCGTTGAATTGTCGCAGGCTGGACGAGTTTTGTTACGCCTTCTTACGAAACCCTAAGGAAGCGTTGGCAAATCAGGGCGCGGCGGCGTACAATCCGCACGCTGATTGATGCAAAGAGTGCGCCTCACCCCCAACCCCTCTCCTACGGGAGAGGGGAGCTAAGCGCAGCGCAGCGGGGTGAGGCCGTTTGAATGGACTCATCATGATATTGGTTGACGCACACGAAGATATTGCTTACAACGCGCTCCGCTTTGGGCGCGACTACCGCCGCAGCGCCTATGAAATCCGCCAGATCGAACAGGGGACATCCGCTAACGGCATCGCGACCACGGGCCTGCCGAATGCGTTGCTCGGGCGGATGGCGGTCGTCTTCTCGACCATCTTCACCGCGCCCAAAGGCTCGTCGACCATGTTGGCCGACTCGCCCACCTACGAGACGCCGCGCCAAGCTTATGAACTCGCGACCCGTCAGTGGGACTACTATCAGCGCTTGGTGGATGAGAGCGACCAGATTCACCTGATCACCACGGGCAAGGATCTCGATAAGGTGCTGGCGACGTGGGCGGACGACGCGCCCGCCGATAAACGCCTGCAGGGCTTCGTGCTGCTCATGGAAAACGCCGACCCGATCCTCGAACCGAAGCAGTTCGAAGAGTGGTACGAACGCGGCGTGCGCGTCGTTGGCCCGGCGTGGGTGGCGAGTCGCTACTGCGGCGGCACGAGCATGCCCGGCGGCTTGACCGATTTAGGGCGTGAACTGCTCGATGTGCTGGCGAACTTCAAGGCGATCCTCGATCTGTCGCACATGGCGGAACAGGCGTTCCTTGAGGCGCTGGACGCCTACGAAGGCGACGTGATCATTGCCAGCCACAGCAACCCGCGCAAGTTCCGCAGCACCGACCGTCACCTCTCGGATCAGATGATTCGCCTGCTGGCGGAACGCGACGGCGTGATGGGCATTGTGCCCTATAACAACTTCCTCAGCGATACGTGGCGGGCGGGTGACCGCAAGTCGGATCTGCCGCTGACGGTCGTGATCGACGCAATGGATCACGTCTGTCAGGTGACCGGGAGCGCGCAGCACGTCGGCATTGGCTACGACTTTGACGGCGGTTTCGGTTCAGCGAGCATCCCCGATGGACTGGACACGGTGACCGATCTGTTCAGCATCAGCGCGGCGCTGCGCACCCGCGGCTACAGTGAAAGCGATATCGAAGCGATTATGGGCGGTAACTTCCTCCGCAAGCTGCGTCAGGCTCTGCCATGATCGGTCTCGCGCAGTTTGGCATTGCCATCGGCGCGCTCGGCGTCGTCCTCACATTTATGAGCCTATTTCCCGGCGCGATCGGGATGAACAACCCGACCGCCGGGATCGGCATCGTGCAGTTCGCGGGCATCATGAGCGGGTTCATGCTGCTGATCATGGGCGCGCTGCTGTACGTCAAATTCACGTTTTACGAGGGGCGGGTGGCCGGTTTAGCGCAGCAGATCGGCATCCGTCTGGCGCTGACCGGACTGGTGTTGGCGGCCATGGTCGGCCTCGCGGATATTTTTGGCTTTGGGTCGCACCCGCGCTCGCTGGAAAGTGATGCTTTTTTCGGCCCACTGCAGGCGATTGGCACGCTCGTCGGTTTCGCCATGTCCTCCCTCGGCGTGGTCGTGTACGCGCTCACCGGAACACCGCCGGACGAGCCGCCTAAACCCTGATTTGTGCCAATTCAACAAAATTCAAATACTCATCATCGTTTCATTATCACTTCTCTCATGTTTTACGCTACAATTAGCACGATCTAGCTATAACTTCTCCCTACTGCCGCGCTCAGGAGGCGTTAGATGCGCAAAATTGGTAGTTTAGTTCTTGTTTTGTTGATTCTTGTCATGTCGGTGGTCCCCGCATTCGCACAGGAACGTCCCAGCGTCCTCGAAATCCTCGAGAACGATGCGGACGGTCGTTTCACGACGCTCGTTGCTGCAATTGATGCGGCGGGTCTTCGCGAAGCCCCCGAAGCTGAAGGACCGTTCACGGTGCTGGCTCCGACCAACGATGCTTTCGCTGCCGCCCTCGAAACGATGGGCGTGAGCCCCGAACAGGCGTTGGCGTTGGGCGAAGGCTTACAGCCGATTCTGCTCAAGCACGTCATCGCTGGCCAGTACTTCTTCCGCAACCTGACCGGTGGCCCGACGATTGAAACGCTCGGCGGCGAATCGGTCACCTTCAACCTGACCGACGGCGTGTTCACGGTCAATGGCGTGGGCATTTCCGACCCCGATCAGCTCGGCTCGAACGGCATTGTGCACGCCATCGACGGCGTGATCATGCCGGATGCGCTGGCGGGCGGCGCGGCGGAAGCCACCCCGGAACCGACGCCGGAAGCGACACCTGCTCCGGCGGTGGAAGCCCCGGCGCGCCCGACGCTCGGCGAACTGCTGGCGGCGGATGCCGATGGTCGCTTCACGACGCTGCTGGCGGCGGTGGATGCGGCTGGCCTGACCGACGCGCTCAGCGCGGAAGGTCCGCTCACAGTGCTCGCTCCCACGAACGATGCGTTCGCGGCGGCGCTGTCCTACCTCGGCGTGAGTGCCGAAGACCTGTTGGCGGATACGGCCACCCTCACACAGGTGCTGACTTATCACGTCATCCCCGGTCAATATTTCTTCCGTAACCTGACCGCTGGCCCGACGCTGGAAACGCTGGAAGGTGACACCGTCCAGTTCAGCCTCGCCGACGGCGTGTTCTCGGTCAATGGAGTCGGCATCTCCGACCCGGATCAGCTCGCGTCGAATGGTATCTTCCATGTGATCGACGGTGTGCTCCTGCCGCCCGCGCTCGCGGAAGCGGCTGCCGCCAACCGTGCCCACGTCCGTTACGTCCACCTGTCGAGCGATTACGGCCCGGCAGATGTGTTCGCGGATGGTGAACTTGCGGCCAGCGGCGTGGAATTCGGCGGCGCAAGCGACTGGATCGAAATTGCGGCAGGCTCGCTCCAGGTCGGGATTGCCCCGGCGGGCAGCGAAGGTCGTCCGAACCAGATCGGGATCGACACGCTCGAACCCGGTTCGTGGACGACGGTCGTAGTGGTCGGTTCGAATGCCAATCAGTCGGTTCGGATCAACTACATCACCGAAGACTACAGCGCTCCGGCGGATGGCCGCGCGCGCGTCAGCGTGCTGCATGCGGTTGAAGGCCTCGGCGTAGTCGATGTGCTGGCGAACGACGGTCTGCTGATCGGCGCGCTGGCGTACCCCGGCTCGAACGATGGCAATGACGGTCTGGACACGCGCGATGTTCCCGCGGGCACGTACGCGATCAGCCTGAATCAGGCGGGCACGAGCACCGAAATTCTCGACGCGGGCAACTTCCGCTTCGAAGCGGGCGCGAATTACCTCGTCGTCGCGGCGGGCGCGCCCGGTAACGCGCGTTTGCTCGTCTTCACGACCCCCGCGGCGCAGTAAAACACACGCAGCGGACACTGAAACATAGAAGCCGGGCGGATCACTCTGATCCGCCCGGCTTTTTATTTTCTGCTGGTTGAAAGCGAAGCCTTGCCAGTACAATTCAAACAGTGCGCAGCGGCGGCTCAGCGTCAGGTTGACGGTGGCGTCTGTGCATTCTTTACCCGACGAAATGGGTGTTCACTAGGTGCAGTGCAGTTGTAATTGGGAGAAGACGTATGGAAATCAGCCAGCAGACGATTGCTGAAGTGCTCCAAATTGGCGGGCAGTATTTCATCCCCTCGGCGGCGCTGCTGCGCGCGCTCTACGCCGGCGTGCGCGGCAAACTGCCCGAAGGCTTCGCGCAAATTCTGATCGCCAGTGTGTTTTCCGCCGTGACCGCGCTGGCCGATAACCAGCAGCCTGATCTCAAAACGGTACTGCTGGAACTAGCGGGTAACACGGTTTTCATGACCGGGCTGCTGGCGTTCGTCGTCGCTTATCTGCTGCGCATTCCGTTTGTCGGTTTCATCATGGATGCGCTGGTCGGAGGGGTGATTGGCGCGGTGGCGTGGGCGGGCTGGACGTATGTGCTCGGCAACGACCTGCCGCTCTGGTCGCTGCCGCTCGGTATCCTTGGCGGTATGGTGGCGTTCATCATTCTGCGCCTGCTGCTGCGGCAGATCTTCCGTTTGATTCGCATCGCCACGGTGTTGATCGTGATCGGCGTGGTGTTTGTGGCGCTGGCGGGCGGCTTCTACGTCTTGTCGATGGTGCTGCAAACGGCGTAAACCGCCCCATAGCTGTTATCGTAGGAACGCTCTTTTGAGGCTGTCAAATCAGCCCCTCACCCCCAATCCCTCTCCCACGCAAGCGGGGAGAGGGGAGACAAGCAGCGCTTTTGCTGGCTCCCCTCCCTGAATTCAGGGAGGGGGCGGGGGCAGGGTCAGAAACGTGTTATCCCTAACTCACATTACATTAGACAGCAGATGTCATTACGGCGCGGTTTGATTCGCGGGCGGCAGAGTCTCCGGTTTGACCGGGGTATGCGTCCCGGTGACCTCCGCGCTGACCGGGGGCACGGGCGTCGTGTCGGTGGGCAGCGGTTCCGCGAGCACGGCGGGCATCGCCGGGGCGTTCTGCGGGGCGGCAGGCGCCGGATTCTTGCCCCAGACCAGCGCCGCCAGCGTATAGGTTAGGTCGGCGCGCAGGCGGCTGCGGAACTGCTTGACCGACTCCTCCTGCTTCTTGCCAAAGAACGTGTAAGTGAAGTTCTCCTGTATTTGCCCGGTGGCGACGACCAGTTCGGGCTGCCACTCGTCGAGTTTTTGCCACGTCCCATTCACGCATTGATCCAGCCGAAAGACGATTTGCACATCACCGTGCGCGCCGCGCAAGCGCATATCCAGCGCGACGGGCAGCATGAGCGTGCGCTTGTTCAAATTCCGGGTGAAGTGGTCGGTCAGGCGTTTGACCGCGCCTTTAATCGCCCGCTCCGCGCCCTTCTGATCGAGATTGGCGCTGCGGCGCACCGCCTTGTCGATGCGCTTGGTCACGCCTTTATCCGCGACTACCACACTGCGATTGACGCGGCCATACATGTCATATTGGCTCAGGCGGAGCGCCGAAACGCGCCATCCCGAGAGTTTGCGTCCGTCTGTGCCGATCAAACGCTTGCTCGCGTTGACCGCTCCCGGTTGGCAGGGGAGCGTGGGCGCGTCGTTTTGCGCGTGCTGCTGCCACAACTGGCGGCGACCCGCGTTGCTGTTCGGGTCAAGATAGGTGTTGATGGCGTAGGGCATCTGCCACTGTGGGAAGGTCGGCGGACGCTCGAAGATCACGCGCAGAATGACCGTAAACAGCCACAGCAGAATGAGCACGATACCCAGCCCGGCGACGATCAGCGCGACGGTGAGCGGGTCGAGGCTGTCGATGTCGATGGGCAGGCTGAAACCACCGCTGCTCGATCCGGTTGGGGTGGGGGCGGCGTCACCGCTGTAGGTGGGAATGGTTACGGTGAAGCGAGCGAGATTGCCGAGACCGCTGAATTCGGAGGGAATGTCGCGCAGCCCGAGAGTCGCGACTAACCGCTGCACACTGCCCGCCGGAAACTGATTCACAGGGAAGCTAAACGTCACAGTGTGTAGATTTTCGCCCGTCGGCAGCGGGGGCACATCTTCGGAGTCGAGGACTTCTTCGGTGTCGGCGGTGAGCAGCCATGCCGTCACCGTCCGTTCGACCGGATCCCCGGCATTCGTCACCTCAAACTGCACGACGACCTGATCGCCGTTGATGGTGCGGGAGATGTTGCGAATGAGGTAATCGACGGCCGTGATCTGCTGCGCCGAAACGGACAGCGCCGCAGCCCCGAGCACCAGCAAAACCAGAAGCAGTTTTTTCATGATGTACCTTGCTGTAGGGACGCTGCCGTTCCCTACATGGACGGGCAAACAATTCAACTATAGACGGAAACAGGGTTCTTTCCAAGACGTTCAGGCGGCGTTTTCCCGACGCCATTGTCCGCTTGTCTCCAAGAGACCGATTCGTGTCCGTTCCGTGACCGGATCAGCCCGGTCGAAGGGGTCGCCTTTGAGATGCTGAGGTCAGTGACCGATGCAGTTCTTGAGGGAGAGAAACCCCATGAAGCACACGTTCAACAGCGACACCCGCCCGCCGCTGCCGCCGCCCGGCGCAGCCACCCGCTAGAAACGACGAGGCTCACCACATGGTGAGCCTTCGTGTTTTATTTGTACGAATAGTGAGCCTACACCGAGCCGAATTCGCCGTCTTGCACACGTCTCAGCCAGTCTTGAATCCACTTCATGAGGAAATCCCGCGCAGGACTGGGGTCGAGCTGATAGGCTAACCCGTGCGCGGTACGGAAAAACGCGACACCGGCGCGTGCGTTACCCGCCAGCATTTCGCAGCGCCCCAGCAAGTAGTTGATTTCGGCGACGCCATACGTGTTGTGATTCCAGCGGTATTCATCAAGCACCCGCTCCAGCGCGGTTCGTGCCTTATCGTAGCGCTTCAGCATGGTCCACACGAGCCCTAGACCATGTTCGGCATAGGCGATATGGTTCTGCTGTTGGAGATTAGTGAACATCGCGTGCGCCCGCAAATAGAGCTGCTCCGCTTCGACATATTGTTCTTGTGCATAACGCAGCCCGCCGAGCTCACACAGCATAATGCCGAGCCGCCGCTCCGACTCTACGCCATCTTTCAAGTCTAGAGCGCTTTGGATGAAATCTTCTGCCGCCGCGGTATCCTTAAGGAGACGATTTGTCACTGCTAGCATGAGGAGCGCGCGCATCTTGTAGGTGTTGTCGTGCAGTTGATCGGCGTAATTAAAGGCCGTGTCCCCGTGTTCCTGCGCCAGCTTCAACTGTTCCTGATGATTGTACATATTGGCGAGCGCCAGATGCGCTTCCGTTTTCAGCCGCACATCAGACGTGAAATTCAGGAGATGCAACGTGTTTTCAATCAAAGTCGGCGGCATGTTGCCGAAACTGCGATACGCCAGCGCCTCGATGATGCGCACGTGCGCCCGCAAGACCGCCTCGACTTCGGTCGCGTCGCGGGCATAGCCGATGGCAGTTTTGACGTTGTGATAGGCGCGGTGAATGTCCCCTTTGAGCGGGTTGAGCGACGCCATGACGCCGGCGATCTGCGCGAGCAAATTCGGGTCTTTCAGTTCCATCGCGCGGAGCAGCGCCTGAAAAGCGCGTTCCAGCGGTGCGGTGAAGTTGTCCGAGAGGAGAAAATCGGGGACGAGGCGGGTGAACAGGTTGATGGACCGATGCACGAGGGGATCAGTCTCCAGCGCCGCATGCAGGACGCGATGCACCTGTTCGATATGAGTGACGAGCCAAACGTGATCCCCAAGATGATTTTCAAGGACAGTGAGGCACTGGGCGAGATAAGCGCGGTCGTGGAAACTAGTGCCTTCGGGCGGCGTGCAGAAATCGGTTTCGTCCATTACGACTACCCACCACAATTCAAAAAACGAACGAGCGAGAAGCAGAAACCACTGATATAAAATCAGCGCCCAAGTTGATGTAAGAGCAGAATGACAGTTGGGTTAAGCATTTAAAAACAGAATCACTGATAGCTCAGTGACGATAGAGAATTTAACACAAAGTTTACAAGCTCGGTGTCAGTCTTTAGGCGGAGAAAACGACCGGGCGAAAGTCACATGAGGAATCGCCCGGTCGCGCATAATTATTCGAAGCGGAGGACGCTGCCGGTGAAGCTGGTGATATAGAGCTCGCCGTCGTCATCTTCGCCGAACGAGCTGATCGCCTGATTGGTGCTGCGCATGAGGATGGCGGACTGCCAGTTCCCCGCCGCATCCGGATAAGCGTACCACAACCGACCGGAGCCGAAATCCGAAAACAGGTAGATGCCTTGCAGTTCCGGCACGAGACCGCCGCGGTAGACATAGCCGCCAGTCACGGAGACGCCCTCATTGTGCATGTACTCCGCGAACGGCAGTACGGCGTCCGCCGGGAGGGTTCCCCCGCTGTACGGGTGCATGCCTTCGTAGATGTTCCAGCCGAAGTTGACGCCGCCCACACCCGCCGGGACGAAGTTTACCTCTTCGTAGGTGTTCTGGCCGACATCGCCGACGTACAGGTCACCTGTCTCGCGGTCAAAGGTGAAGCGCCACGGGTTACGCAGACCATATGCCCACACTTCCGGCGCGCCGCCGACACCATCGGCGAAGGGATTGTCCGCGGGGATGCCGTACGGATCGCCGCCGTCCACATCGATGCGCAGCAGTTTGCCGAGCAGCGCGCGCGTGTTCTGGCCATTGCCGTACGGGTCGCCCTGCGAACCACCGTCGCCCAGACCGATGTACAGGTAGCCGTCTGGACCGAACTGCAAGTGTCCGCCGTTGTGATTCTCAAATGGCTGATCGACGCGCAGGAGGATGACTTCGCTCGCCGGGTCGGCGACGTTAGGGTCGTCGGCGCTCACGTTATAGCGCGCGACGATCGTGTCACCATCATCTTCCGCGCTGTAGTTGACGTAGAAGTAGCCGTTTTCCGCGTAATTCGGGTGGAACGCCAAGCCGAGCAAGCCCTGTTCGTTGCCGCGTGACGTGAGTCGATCCGCGATGTCGAGGAAGGGTTGATCCACGCGCTGTCCGTCCTGCAAAATCTGGATCGCGCCGTACTGTTCCACCACGAACAGGCGACCACTACCGTCACCCGCGCCCGTCACATACAGTGGCCGGGCGAAACCGCTGGCAATTTCGACCAGTTGAAAATCATCCGCGCTTGGTGGCGTGATCGCGTCCTGCGCGCTCACACTCACACTGACAGCCAACGCCATCACGACCATCACTAAAGCTAGAATCCGTTTGTCCATCCGTTACACCTCAATCCACTGCTTGACACTGGGATGTGGTTTTCTCCAACTGCTTCTCAAGAGAAACCAAGAACGCCTGTAGAGGCGCACATGGAAGTGCGCCCCGTTTCGGTTACAGCCTTCAGACCGTTACTGCCCGGACGGGATGACGCCGAGCTGCTGCATCAGCGAGAATGCGCCGATTTCCGCCCACCGCTCTTTGATCTTGCCGTTTTCGAGCTTGAGCACGTCGATGCCGGTGACATGCACTGCTTTACCAGTAGCCGTGATGCCCATCATGTCGCCGGTGTGCGTGCCGTCACCGTGCCACATCAGGCACGTCCAATCGTCTTCTCCGATGACATCGTCCACCGTCACTTTGAGATCGGGAAAGGCGCTGCGGAACATGGCCAGCACCTGCTTGTGCCCCTCCAGACCGGGAGCCGGCGCGGGAAACGGCGTGTGTTCAACCAGATCGGACGCAATCAGTTCATCGGCTAGAGCCGCATTCCCCTCGCCCCAGACTTCAGCGCTGAAGCGGCGGGTTACTTCCTTGTTGTGTTCGACCGACATTTCGTTCTCTCCTATAAATCAAGTTGAGTCCTGCGCGTTCGATGGTGGAGCACTCATTCATTATAGGAGAATTGCCGGAATGTCTAGGAACATCCCGGCAGTTCGCTTACGGTGTGGCAATGCCGATCACCAGCTTGTCGGGGTGCAGGTAGCGCTGCGCGGTCGCTAAAATCTGCTCGCGCGTCGTGCTGTAGATCAGGTCGCGGTAGTTGACGAGATAGTCCAAGCCGCGCCCGTACAGTTCCATGTTGTGCAGCGTATCGCCGATGCCTTCATTGCTCTCTAACTGCAGCGGTAAATGCCCGGTGAAATACGCCTGATTATCGGCTAAATCTTCTTCGCTGATCGCTTCGGTGGTCAGGCGCTGGATTTCGTCGGTGATCTTCTGGATCGCCGCGTCGATGTTCTGCGGGTTGACGCCGGCGCTCACCGCCCACGGCAGCGGCGCGATGCCGCCTTCGAGCTGGCTGTAGGCGTAGTAGGCCATGCCGCCTTGTTCGCGCACGCTCTTGCCGACGCGGCCCATCATGCCGAACTGCCCGAGCACGCTGTTGGCCAACTGCGCGGCGGTGAAATCCGGCGACTGGCGCGACGGCCCGACGAGACCGAGCACGATATCGGCCTGTGTCTTGCCGGGGAGCGTGACGACCGCGCGTTTACCCGCGGTGATGACGGGTGCGTCGACTACGGGCGCGTGATCAGGCTGGTGCGGGTTATGCCAGTCGCCGAAGCGCCCGCGCACCAGTTCGACCGCGTCGGACGCATTGATCGCGCCGACGACCGCGATGATCATGCCCTGCGCGCCATAGGTCGCCTGATGGAAGGCCGCGAGATCCGCGACGCTCAAAGCGGCGACGCTCTCTTCGCTGCCGCGCACCGAGGCGTGATACGGGTGCCCTTCAGGATACAGCGCCTCATAGAAGGCGCGGTTGGCACGGTAGCGCGTGTCCTGCGAGCGGATGCGCAGCCCGGTGATGATTTCACCGCGCAGGCGGTCGACATGAGCTTCGGGGAAGGTCGGGTGGCGCAGCACGTCCGCCAGCACGTCGAGCAGAGTGGGCAGGTCTTCGGCCAGCGATTTGCCGGAGATGTTGGTGCGGTACCAGCCGCCGCCCACGCCGATATCCGCGCCGACATCTTCCAGCGCTTCGTGGATGGCGGTGAAGTCGCGCGTGGTTGTGCCGCGCATCAACGCGGAAGCCGTGAGCGAAGCGAGACCGTTTTTGTCGGCGGGCTCATAGGCGCTGCCGACTTGCAGCGATCCCTGAATCACGACGGATTGCGCCGCGAAATTTTCGTAGACGAGGATCGTCAGCCCGTTGTCGAGCACAACCCGCGTGATATTCTGGGAACTGGGCAGTGTCATTCTGCATCCTCCTCGTCGTAGTCGTCTTCGTCGTCGCCCGTTTCGACCGGAAGAAACGTGCCGACCACCCGGTTCTGCGGGCGCAGATACTTCTGCGCGACTTCGTGGACGTCGGCCAGCGTCACCGCTTCGAGGCGGGCGAGGTAATTTTCAAACCAGGTGTAGCTGTCAAAACTTTCGGCAAATGCCAGCCAGAACGCCTGCGTCGTGATGCGTTCTGTGCTGTAGGCGAACAACGCGCGCGCCTGCTTCTTCGCCCGCGTGAGTTCGCGTTCGGTGACATCGCCCGCGCGCAAACGGTCGATTTCGCGGTAGAGCGCCGCTTCGACTTCCGCCGGGTCGCGGCCTTCACGCAGCGTCACGTTGATCGAGTAGAGGAACGGGTCGACGGTCTGCGTCATGCCACCATCGACGCCCGCCGCCAGTTCGGTTTCGACCAGCGCTTTGTACAGGCGGCTCGTTTTGTTGTCGATGCCGCCGCCGCCCATGCTGTCCGCGCCGCACAGGATGCTGTTGAGGATTTCCAGCTTGAACCAGTCGGGTTCGTTGGCCGCCGGGACGTGATAGCTCACGTCGAGGAACACGCCGCGCCCGGGGCGCTCGACCGTCACGCGGCGCTCGCCGTTCTGATCCGGTTCGGGGCGCGCGAACAAGTGCGGCGCCTCCCCGGCGGGGATTGCGCCGTACAGCGCTTTGATCTTGGCGAGCATCTCCGCGCTGTCAAAGTCCCCGACCGCGACGGCAATCGCGTTGTTCGGCATGTAATGGCGCTTATAGTGACCGTACAGATCATCCCGCGTCATGGTTTCGAGGTCGGTCATGTCGCCGATGATCTCGTGGTGATAGCCATGCACGCGGAAGGAAGCGGCCTGCACCTCTTCGCCGAGCCAGAACATGGGCGAGTTTTCCGCGCCCTGCCGTTCGGAGATGATGACCGTGCGCTCCGGAATCGACTTCTTTCGGGTCAAACTTGGCATTCATCATGCGGTCGGCTTCGATTTGCAGCGCGAGATCGATGTGCTCGGCGGGGAGCGTCTCGTAGTACGCGGTGTAGTCGAGGAAGGTCTGCGCGTTCCAACTGCCGCCCAACCGATCAATCGCTTTGTCCAGATACCCCGGCGGGAACTGG
The DNA here is from genome assembly GCF_016713355.1 of Candidatus Flexifilum breve. Taxonomy (NCBI): domain Bacteria; kingdom Bacillati; phylum Chloroflexota; class Anaerolineae; order Aggregatilineales; family Candidatus Flexifilaceae; genus Candidatus Flexifilum; species Candidatus Flexifilum breve. Next base: position 198,999 of record NZ_JADJPI010000010.1, on the reverse strand, counting down.
TCTGTCCCCTTAAACAGCATGTGTTCGACCCAGTGCGACACGCCCGTCGTGCCTGTCCGCTCGTTGCGGCTGCCCACCCGGTACAACACCCACCAGCTGATAATCGGCGCGGTGTGCACTTCTTTCAAGATCACTACCAGCCCATTGTCGAGGACATGCCTCGTGACGGTGCTCACCCTGTCGCTCCTTTAAAATTTTCTCCAATGCCAAAGCTATTTTAGACGCATTATATTAGGAATCCATTGGCACTTGAATTGGTTCGGCGAGTCGGGGAAGATACAACAGCGAAGACAGTTAACAGTTGAAAGTTGAAAGGGAAAAGTCAAAGCGGATGACTTCATCCACTTTTGACGTCTAACTTTCACCTTTTAACTCCTCCAGACTGCGAATCATGACGAGGCTTATCCTATGAAAATCGGCGTATTGGCGCTGCAAGGCGCGTTCATCGAACATGAGAAGATGCTCAAAGGTTTGGGCGCAGAGACGATGCAGGTGCGCCTGCCGGGACACCTGAATGACCTCGACGGCTTGATCATCCCCGGCGGCGAAAGCACGACCATCGGCAAGATCGCCGTCGAATATGGCTTAATCGAACCGCTGCGGGAGTTCGCGGCGACGCGCCCTACGTGGGGCACATGCGCGGGCATGATCTTTCTGGCGAAGGACATTGGCGTCGACCGCCAGCCCATCCTCGGGCTGATGGATATTCACGTCAACCGCAACGCTTTCGGGCGGCAAATCGACAGTTTCGAGACGGAACTGCCCATCAAGGGGCTGGACGAACCGTTTCACGCGGTCTTCATCCGCGCGCCGCTGGTCACCGCCGTGGAGCCGGGCGTCGAAGTGTTGGCGTCGTTGGGCGAGGGGCGGATCGTCGCCGTGGAGCAGGGGCATCTGCTAGCAACCGCCTTCCACCCCGAACTAACCGGCGATTCTCGCCTGCACGCTTACTTCCTGAACAAGGTTAACCGGGCTTAATCTGGCGTAAATTTTGCCGTTTGCAATTTCAGAGTTCATGCTACAATACCCGCGCTTTGAGCTACAATGAGGCTAAAATGGCCTACCAAGTGGGGTGAAGAACAATGACCTACAAACCGTTCCTGAACGGCGTGGACTACACGGATGACGAGGAAGAATTCGAAGAAGAAGACGTCGAACTGGAAGAAGACGAAGAAGAATTCGAAGACGACCTGCTCGACGATTTCGAAGAAGACGACTTCGACGACGATTTCGAAGATGATGATTACGACGATTTCGACGACGATGACGACGACTACGATGATGACTACGACGACGACTACGATGACGACGATGACGATTACTAATCGTCGCCTATGTCACGCCTGATCATCTTCGCCCTGCTGTTTCTCTGGTCGGCGACGGTATCTGCGCAGGATACCGTCGGCCCGATTGGCTCCGTTGAAGCGGGTGATTTTCGCGCGCTGGCGGTCACCGCTGACGGGAGCCGTCTGCTGATTGCGGACGCCGAAAACGATCAACTGCGGGTATATGACTTCAACGACCCGGCGACGCCCACTCTCATCAACAGTGTAGATCTCGAAGGCGAGCCGGTGGCGGTGGTGGCGGCGGAAGACTTCGCCCTCGTCGCCGTGCGCACGCCGGACAGCGGCGACGCGGTGCGCGTGATCGCGCCCTCGCGCTATAGCCGTCCACAGGGTTGGCGTGAAATCAATTCGCTCGATGTGCAGGAGGGCGTCTCCCGGCTTGTGATTGCGCCGGACAACGCCTGGGTGCTGGCGCTCAGCCCGCGCACCTATACATTGATCGAACTGCTGTCCGCGGGTGAAATCAACTGGCTGCCGCGCGACTCCGCTCTCGTGGATGCGGCGGTGGGGAATGACCGCGCTTATCTGCTCAATTCGTCCGGGTTGAGCACCGAAACGCTCAGCGCGAATGTGACGATGCAGAGCGCGGCAGCGCTGGAATTGGACGGCGCGGCGCGGCGCATCAGCCTCAATGTGCGTTTAACCCTCGGCGTGATCGTGCTCAACGAGAGCGACCTGCTGCTGTTCAACCCCGATACACTAGAAACGGTCAGCACCTTGACTGTGGACGGCGCGGCGATCACCGATGCGCAGTTCGTGAGCGGCGAACAGGGCGAATGGCTGGCGCTGACCCGCGAGGGTAGCAGCGACATCACGCTGCTGGACGTGAGCGATCCGGCGGACATCAGCGAACGCGAACCGCTGACGACGGGTTTCGAGACGCCCGTGCAGGCCCTGACGACCTATAACGAACTCATCATCGCGACGGATGGGCAGACCGTTCGGATCTTTCAGTCTTAGGGGCGGGGTCTTCACCAAACCTTCACGTTTGCGGGGTTTACAAGCCTGCAAAATCGGCGTATAGTGGCAATGTCGCGCGGGAGTGCCTGCGTGATTTACGTATTCGTGTTCAAGCGAAGGAATCAATGGACGCTGGTAGTAATACCACCGAACAGGTGCCGCCTCAAACTGGCGGCGATAACGTTCCGAAGCGCTAACCCTCCCCTGTAAGACCCCGGGGCAGTAGCGCGGACGAAGCGTTATTGCCGACCCTGAGTATTCAGGGAAACGGGTGTGGCAACCCCTGTTCACAAATTCTATAGGCTGTGTCGACGCGGTGAATGTGTGCCATGTCTAGGCGTGGTTTGCGCCGCGACGTCACGAGTTCTGATACGAGGGGTTCCCATGTACAACGACCTGCTGTTGAATCGTATTGCCGCTCAAACCGAGAATGACGAGCAGATTCAGGACTTGATCGATGAGATCGAAGAACTGGACAGCCTGCTCAGCCCCCGAAGCCCAGGAACTGATTCGTGGTCTGCGTCCGCACATCGTCACCGACGACGTGTACGAGGATATTGACGAAAAAGCCTCGTTCGGTGATCGCATGGCAGACAAAATCGCCGCCTTAGCAGGTAGCTGGCGCTTTATCATCATCTTTGTGGCAGTCATGGCGATCTGGATCGCTGTGAATGGTTCGATGGGCGCGGAAGCTTTTGACCCGTTCCCGTTCATCCTGCTCAACCTCACGCTCAGCACGGTGGCGGCGTTGCAAGCCCCGGTTATTTTGATGGCGGCAAATCGTCAGTCAGCGAAGGATCGAGCGGTTGCGCAGAATGATTATCAGGTCAATCTGAAGAACGAAGTCGAAATCGCCGACCTGCACCGTAAGATCGACAACCTGACCGACGCGCTCACCGTGCAGACCAAGATGGTCAACGTGCTGGTGGAAGCGCGGCGCAAGGAACTGAACGCGACCGTCCGCCTGATCGAATCGGCGCGCGCCGAACACTCACAGGCGATTGGTCGCTAGGCTTTAGTCGTCAGTTCACAGTTTACAGTCGACAGCTAAAAGCAGTTTTAACTGTCGACTGTGAACTGAAAACTGATCACTCATAAACCGGGACGGCGGGTTCGCTCTCTCCACCAATGCGCCGCCGCGCCGTCTCCCGCCGCCCGACTGCCGGAACAGCTTTAGTCGCTGCGGCCAACCCAAAGGCGGGCATATTGTTGTAGACGCAGTCCACGTTCCCCGGCTCGACCAGATACGTCTCATGGAAAATACCGACCGCCCGGCTCTTGGAGGCCTCCCGGTTGAACTTCTGCCACGCGGGGAGATGCAGATCGTCCTTGTCGCGGGCAAACGCCTCCAGTTGATCGAATGAACGCCAGTACATCACGTAGAGCAGCACCCGCCCGGAGAGGTACAGGCGGCTGCCGAGCACGCCTTTTTCCGGGTGAGCGGCGAGTTCACGCTGCATGGGCGGCATGGCCATGAAGACGGGCAGCCAATGGCGCACCGCCAGCAGACGATTGATGCGGACGCCGATCAGAAAGACGACCACGGGTTCGTCGAATTCGGCGGTGATGCGTTGGGGGATTACAGCGCTCATCTGGGTCTCCTCTATGACATTGGATCATCTTACGAAGAAACGCCGGAATGGTTGCGCGCGTTTATCAAACCTTAACCCGGTTCGGGTCGATGACATATTCCCACCAGTTCCACGAGAGTCCGCCGCTCTCGCCTTCGACGTGGGGGAAGTGCCGGAACCACCAGCGGTGATGTTCGCGGATGTCGCCGTTGCCCCACTCGGCACACGTCATTGTGCGCGGTGCGCCGTTCAGGTTGGGGAAGGCGTACCAATGATCAGCGCGGGCGGGGACGGGTCGCGGATTGCCCCAGTCATAATCTTTGAGACTGTTGGGCGCAAAATGCACATTGCCGCATTCGGCCGCGCCAGGGTGCGTTTTGTCATAGCGGATGAACTGCTCCCACAGGTTCGGGTGTGCCCGCTCAAACACCTTCGACAGAATCGACTCGGCGCGGTGGCCTAGGTCTTCAAGCATTTCCCCGACGCCGCGCTCATAGTTGAAGCCCATGATCACGAAGCGGCGCTTGGCGATCTCGGTGCCTCTGAGCGGCGGCGCGTTGCACCAGAACGCACCCGGCCCGCACATGATCGACTCGTAGTAGCCGCAGTAGGGAAAACCGAGCAGCCACACCTCGTCAATCTCGCCATCGCTCACGCGCTCGATCATCCGGAACTCTTTGACGAGCGCCAGATAATCGACTGCGTCAGGTTGGTGAAAGTTACGGCTCGTCCACGCCTGGTCGAAGCTCTGCGGCGTATAGCGGAAGCCATCCAGCTTGAGCGGAAAACCATCGACTTCGATCCGATCCACAATCTGATACTGAGCATAGCCGTAGCTGATCGCCTGGATGTCGTCAAGGTAGCCTTGCGCCAGCTTGTCGGGGTCGTTCCAGCGATAACGAGTCTGCGCTTTGACCCCTTGAATCAGCGGGTTATGGATGATTGCCAACACCTTCGGCTTGACGGGCGGCGGGGTTGCCAGTGGACTGGTCACGGTGGGCAGCGGCGCGTTGACCGAATCGAGCGGGTGCGGCTGGTTGGTGAATAACCGTTTCAGTAAATCCATATGTGCTTGCTCCGCAATTAAACTTCACCCCCAACCCCTCTCCGCTCGGAGAGGGGAGAAAGCGTCGTGACCAAGTCCCCTCTCCCTTGGGAAAGGGGATAGAGGGGTGAGGTGAGCTTTACTCGTTCGGGAACACCTTCCCCGGATTGAGGATGCCGTTGGGATCGAGCGTCGCCTTGATGGCGCGCATCACATCCAGCGACTCGCCGTGCTCGTAGGGCATGTACTTGGCTTTGCCGAGGCCGACGCCGTGCTCTCCGGTCGCCGTTCCGCCGAGCTTCAACGCCTGCATGACGATTTCGCCGTTGAGCTTCATCGCCCGCTCGAACGATTCCGGCGTGTCGTAGGGGAATTCGACATGGATATTGCCATCACCAGCGTGCCCGATCATATAGGCGGTGACGCTGTCGCGCGCGGTCACGGTTTCGACAAAGCTGATGAGATCGGGGTACGCGCTGATCGGCACGGCGACATCCATGATGAAGAACTGCTTGCCGGGATGCGAGCGCACCATGATCTCATACGAATGGTGGCGGGCATGCCACAACCGCTTACGTTCGGCGGTGTCGGTGGTGGCGCGGAATTCGATCACGCCCAGTTCCTCGCAGATTTCGCGCACGGACTTTAAGCCCGCTTCGAGCGTCTCGGGCAGCGCCGCATGAAACTCCATGAACAACGTCGGGTAATCTTTGAGCGGCACGCCTTCGGTCTCCCGCAGCATTTTGGCGTGCGCCGCGTCGATCAATTCGAGCGCCGCCGGGTCGAGGCCGCTGCCGCGCACCGCGACAACCGTTTCGACGGCGGCCGTCACGGTGGAGAAGTGCGCGACGACCGCGCTCATATGCGTTGGGACAGGGACGAGTTTGAGCGTCGCCTCGGTAATCACGCCGAGCGTGCCTTCGCTGCCCACGAACAGATGCAGCAGGTCATAGCCGGATGCCTGTTTAACCGAGCGCGAGCCGACGCTGATCAGGCGGCCATCGGCCAGCGCCACCTGCATTTTGAGCACATTGTCTTTGCTCGCGCCGTACTTCACCGTGCGGATGCCCGCCGCGTTGTTCGCCAGCATGCCGCCGACCGTCGCGTTTGCACCGGGGTCAGGCGGGAAAAACAAACCAAAGCGTGCGAGTTCGGCGTTGAGGTCTTTGTGACCGATGCCCGGCTGCACCGTGACCTGAAAATCATCGGCGTGGACGGCGACGATTTTGTTCATCTTCTCGAACGACATGAGGATACCGCCGCGCACCGGGATCGCGTTGCCTTCCAGTCCCGTGCCCACACCCCACGGCGTGACCGGAATGCAGTGCGCGTTCGCCAGCTTGAGCGTCGCCGCGACGCCCTCGGCGGTCGTCGGAAAGATGACGACTTCGGCGGGGTGCGCCGGGTGATGCCCTTGATCGCGGGCGTGCAGGTCGATGTCGGCTTGGGCGACGCTCACGGCGTCCGCGCCCAATATGCCACGTAAAGCGTCGATGATGTCCGGGGTCACCGGGTTATAGGTCGTCATGAAAAGTGTCCTTCAGTCAAGAATTTGGCTCAATGAGACGCCGCGCGTCAGACGGGATGCAAATCCCCGAAGTGATTGATCTTTTAATTTGCATTGGTGATATTATTCACAATAGAAAAGATTAATTGCCAAAGGAGGCATTCTGATGCCGCAGCGATCTTTTCTCCTCTTCGTCTTGGTGCTCTTTCTGGCAGTTTCCCCAACGGCAGTTTCTTCGCAGCAGAATCAAGCATGGGTGCGGGTGTTCCACGTGGCTCGTGATTGGCGACCGATCGACGTTTACGCCGCCGATACCCTCCTCTTTCACGCGATTGCGCCGGACATGTCGAGCACGTGGGCGCTGCAACCGGCGGGCGTAATCACCTTAGCGGTGGCTGAGTCGGGGCTGGGGGTGGTGAATGCCGTGCTGGAAGTAGCGGATGCGCCTTTGGAAGCCGGGCACCGGTATACGCTGTTCATCGTTGGCGCTGCCAGCGATCATACCTTGGCGCTCAACTGGTTTGACGAAACGGCAGCGATTGCCGATTTTGACATGGCGCATGGGGCGGCGATCATCAACGTCAACAATGTCATCGGTACGCCGCCGCTCACCATCATCGAAGATGGCGTGGTCGAGGCCGAGAATTTAGCTGTCGGCAGTGTTGCCGCAGGTTACTATCCTGCGGAGATCCTCGACGGTGACTATTCGGTTCTAGAAACTGCGAATCCCCGAAACGTCATCGTGAGCGGGTATCCAAAGACGGACGGTGCCTATCCATTCTATGAACCGACGCTGGTCTATCTCTTTGGGCTGTCGGGGAGTTATCCCGGTGAGGCGCGGCGCGATTTCGGGTGGGTCTATCCACAGGACTACTACAGTGTTGCCGAAAACCCGACTGAGTTCCTGAATGCATTCACCGGGCTGGATTTGAGCTATAACCCAACGGCTGTGGTCCGCTACGAATTTACGACGTTCCTCAGTCTGATCAATGAAGCGGGATTGGCGGATGTGTTCACCGGAGATGCGCCGATCACCGTGTTCGCGCCGACCGATTACGCCTTCAGTTTGCTGCCGGAAGGCACCCTCGATGCCCTCCGCGCTGATCCTGACGCGCTGCGCGCACTCGTGCTCAATCATGTGGTGACGCAGGCCATTGCCGATCTGAACCCGCGTACGATCACGACCCTGCAGGGGACGGAATATCGTGTCACCTATGATACGGGAACCTCGGCTTATTCCATCAACGGGCAGGGGAGCGTGCTTGACTGGCTATTCCCCTTGAGCGACGGCAGCATCGTCTGGTTTATCAACGATCTCGTGCTGCTGCCCGAAAACTAAAGATACTGCTTGACAATCTGCACTAAGTCGCGCGCGCGGTGACGGAACGTGTGCTCCTTGAGTACCCGTTCCCGCGCGGCGATCCCGGCGGCGCGGCGTTCGTCATCGTGACTGAGCAGGTAGCGATAGCGATCCAGCGCTTCCTCCGTCGAGTTGACGATGAAGATCTCGCGCCCCGGCTCAAACCAGCGTTCGATCCCCACATACGGGTTGCCGACCATGCAGCAGCCCATCGACGCCAGCTCGAATGGGCGCGACGACGACGACGCGAACACGCTGGCGTGCGCCATGCGCGTGATCACGAGGTTCAGCTTGGTGCGGCAGGCATATTCGCGCAGTTTGCTGAAGCCGAGATAGGGCAGCATTTCGGTGTGGCCGAGGTCGCCGAGCTTCGTCCCGCGCACGGCGAAGCGCTTGTCGCTCAGTTGCAGCGAGGGTTCTTTGATCATGGCGTCGATCCATTCGCCGCGATACTCGCGCCCGTGCCCGTAAAACATGACATCGAGGTCTTGCGCGGGCACGTCGACCGGGCTGAACACGTCGGGATCTGCCCCATAGAACAGTGTATGCACCGCCTTCGCCCCCAACTGCTTGATCGCCTCGGCGCCACCTTCGCTGTTGCTGATGAAGGCGGCATATTCGCTCACGTCCGCGCCCTGATAGATGCGGAAGCCCGTTGCGAAACCCGCCATGTTCGGCAGGCTGGCGGGCACATCACCGTCATAGTAAATCACGGGCTTATGGTGCTTCTGCATGATAGCGGCGGGCACGCCGACCAGATGGTTGAGCGGCGCGGTCAGGATGATGATCGCGTCGATGTCCGGCTCTTTGGTCAGCACGCGATCCAGTTCACGCTCCCACAGCGGGGCGATCATGGTCTGCGCGACCTGCCGCACCAGCTTGTCTGAAGTCGATTCCTCGCTGGTAACGGGTTTAGTCATCGCGCCCGCCGATTGTGGAGCGAAACGCCGCAGCGTATTGCGGGCAGTCTGGAAAGTATCGCCGTAAAACTGCGCGGGGTTATCGCTGGCACGCCACCACAGCGACTCAATTGCCGGGCCTTGATAGGGCGTGGCGATTATGTCCACGCCAATTTCGTACAAGCCTTTGAGCAACTGCCACCACGCAGGCGTCGCGCTGAAAGGTTGCGTGAGGTCAAGGGAGGAGACGAGGAAAAAGAGTTTCATGGAAGTTTACAGTTCTCAGTTGTCAGTTCACAGTAAAAGCCAGCGCAGCGTTCTTCTCGTAGGGATGCGATCAAGAGGGTGCCAAAAAGGTTTTTCGACCCTACCCCCGACCCCGCCTCGAATTCAAGGAGGGGAGCCAACAGCGCTTGCCATGTCTCCCCTCTCCCCGCTTGCGTGGGAGAGGGGCAGGGGTGAGGGGCTAATTGGACACCCACTTGATCGCGTCCGCGAAACCTAGACATTTGCCCTGACTGTAAACTGTAAATGGTGAACTGTAAACCGTGAACTCGCTACTCGATATAGCCGAGCGCGCGCAGATGTTCGACGACTTCCTCGTTCGCCGGGGCGATTTCCTGCGCGGCAGCGGGATCGGCGCGGTGGGTGAACGCTTCCAGTTGAGTGCGCAAAAGGGTGACGCGACCGGGTTCACTGGCGGCGAGATCGTGCGTTTCGGCGGGATCGTTGGCAAGGTTATACAGCGCCTCGACTGCATCCGCACGCAGAATGAGCTTGTGGTCACCCTGTACGACCGCACGGCGCGTTTCCATCAGCTTGAGCCGCTCGATCAACGCAGGCGCTTGCTGTTCAATCACGCGCAGGAACATCTGCGGGGCAAACGCTTCGCTGAAGGCGATCCCATTTTCGGGATCGAAGCCGCCTTCGAGCAGCGGCAGCAGCGACAAGTTCTCGACGCGCACGCCCGCCGCTTCGAGCAGCGTGTGATACAGCCGGCGTGTGGAGATGTTGGTGTCGATAGTGCGCCCATGCGCGACTTCCGGGTGGCGGATGACCAGCGGCACATGCACTAATTCCTGATGCACGTCAAACGTGTGTCCGAAGAGGTCGTGTTCGCCGTGACATTCACCGTGATCCGCCGCGATGACGACCAGCGTATCTTTCAGCCGTCCGCTTTGCTCCAACGAGCCAAGGAAGTGACCAAGTGCCCGATCCTGCGCGGCGATTTCAGCGTCGTAGAAGTCAAGCAGCGCGCGCGCCTGCCAGTCTTCGAGCGGCGTCGCGCGCGGGCTCGCCCATGTCGAGCTGTCGCGATTCAGGTGATTGATAAATTCGTAGGCGCGTGGATCGAGATCGCGCGGCAGCAGATCGGCGGGCGGGTGATAGGGCAGGTGCGCACCCATCAGATTGACGAACATGAACAGCGGTTGATCAGCGGTGTACGCGTTGCAGTAGTCGAGCGCGTCGCGCAGCGAGAGGTCCGTGTTGCCCTTGAAGTTGATGTACTGCGTCCAGATCGGCGTAAGCACCGGGTTGAGCGACACGCGGAACAGCCAATCGCTCTGCGAGAAGCCGTGCGTGATCCGCCGCGCGTGTGGCCGAAACCACTTCAGAAAGCGGCGGCGCAGCTCGTGCGGATCAACGTGGTCGTCGGCGGGACGGTTGGGCGTCGCGCCCGCGTAGTTGTAGAACGATCCAAAGCCGCGCTGCAAGCCGTTGAGCAGCACGCCGACCAGCGGATTATTGCAGAACCCGACCGTGTGATAGCCTGCCGCCGTCAGATGTTCCGCCAGCGTGGGTAGTTGATCGGTCAGCAGATGATTGCCCTGCGTCATGCCGTGCGCGCTCGGGTATTCCCCCGTGAACATCGAGGCGTGCGCCGGAATTGTCCAGTGCGACGGCGCGACCGCCCGCGTGAACACATGTGACCGTGCGGCGAAGGCGTCGAGGTGGGGCGAGGTTTCACGAGGGTTGCCGTACAACGAGAGCCGATCACGCCGGAGCGTGTCGAGGATGATCAACAGGATGTTCGGGGAACGCATGGCTTTCCTGAGACAGACGAGCAGACGACCGCGCATTATAGCGGGCAGAACCTGATTCTGCATGTTAGGATTGACGTGAGTTATGGATAAGTTGAGCGCAAAGCGATCTGTCGTAATGCCGTTCCCCTCACCCCTAGCCCCTCTCCCACGCAAGCGGGGAGAGGGGAGTCTGTCTCCCCTCCCTGAATTCGGGGAGGGGCCGGGGGTGGGGTCGGATGCGAACGGCAATCACATTGTCGTGACGAGAGTAAAAGAAGTCCCCTCGCCTTGGGAGAGGGGGTTTAGGGGTGAGGTTGAGGAGTTTGGCATGCAAACAACGCGCGTTGGCTTAATTCAACTGGCGTGGACGGGCGACCGCGCCATGATGAAAGATCAGTACCGGCAGATGGTCGCAGAGGCTGCCGAGCGCGGTTCGGCTCTGGTGTGCCTGCCGGAGTTCTCACTCTCGCCATACTTCGCCGCGACGACCGATCCCGCCGGTTTCAAGTGGGCGGAGGCGCTGCCCGGCGGCGAGTCCGAGCAGTTCTTTGCCGAGCTGGCGCGGTCGCACCGCGTTACGCTGATCGGCAGCCTGTTCGAGCGGACGCCGGAGGGTGTCTACTACGACACGGCGACGATTCACAACGCGGACGGTCAGTTGATCGGGCGGCAGCGTAAACTGCACATCCCATCAGGCGAGGGCTACAACGAGACCAGCTTTTTCGGCGGTGGGGACGTCTTCGATGTATTTGACGTAGGCTCGGTCAAGGTCGCCGCGCCGACCTGCTATGACCAGTGGTTCCCCGAACTGGCGCGTATCTTCGCGCTCCACGGCGCGGAGTACATCTTCTATCCGACGGCGATTGGCTCGGAGCCGACTGCGCCCCATGTCGATTCGTCGGAGGCGTGGCAGATCGTCATGCGCGGGAGCGCCGTCGCCAACGGCCTGTTCATCGGCGCGGCGAACCGCATCGGGCAGGAGAACGGCCTGACCTTCTACGGCAGCAGCTTCATCTGTGACCCGCTGGGGCGCGTGCTGGCACAAGCCGGACGCGACACGACCGAAGTCTTGATCGCGGATTTAGACGCGGATGTATTCGCGGAATGGCGACATCTGTTTCCATTGCTCCGGCAGCGCCGCCCGGCGATCTACGGGCGGATTGTGGAGGGGTAAAGGACAGAGATAGCTCAGCGTCCGGAGAGGTTAGAACTGCGGTGTTTTCCGGACCATCGTCCAATGTTCATTGAAGCCGAAACGGGTATATAGTTGGCGCGCCACGGCATTGGTACAGTGGTAGCAGATGACGATTTCCTCCGCGTCGGGCTTGCTGGTGATCTCAGCGATCAGCTTGGACAAGATTCTTCTGCCCTACCCTTGAGCCTGAAAAGAACTGTCAACCATCAAGCGGAAGATTTTCCACTTACCGCTCGCAGCATCCCGGCCATACAGGGCAAACCCAATCATCTGGTCAGCGCTGTTGTAGATCACCAATGGGCAGGCGTCGGGATAAAACTGTGCTTCAGCAATCGAGTAAAGATTACTGGGGATGAAGTGTTTCTGGCTTTCATCAACCGACAAGGCAATACAGGCTTGCCAGTTCAGTCGGTTGACTCGTTCTAGTCGTACTTCTTGGTTTTTGATCATGGTTGGATTGGTTTAGTCGGTAAGGCGTGTAAACACAACCACGCTCACTTCTTCTTTTTCTTTTGGCTGTTTTCTGCCAGCCGAAACTTGACGATATCGGTGACCAGTTCGAGCGGGAGGGGTTGATCGAAAGGGAACTGAACCGACCCTTTCGCGCCTTTATAAACGGCCAGCCGCGCTTTGAATTCGTCCAGACCGTTGGGCGTGGGATAGAAGCCGATGTGACTCTTAAAGGCGCCGAAGTGCACGAGGTTGCCATTGAAACGAAAGGTGGGCATCCCGTAAGCGATGGCTTCGGTGGCGTCCGGCGCGGCCGCGTGAATCGTTGCGCGCATCGTCTGTAAACGCTCCTGCACATCGTCGGGGAACTGCGCGATGTATTCGTCAATCGTCGTCGGGGCTTGCTTGGCGTTGTCCACAGCAGATCATCCTCTAGTGACTAGCGAGATTTCCCATTGTAGTACAAATATTCTGCTTCGAGGCGGCTGACGCAGCCCGATTCTGAAGATCGCGTCCGGACTGCGCCAACCTGTGCTACTCTGTTACAAACGAGTTTACGGGAGCAGAACATGGTCGATGTAATTGTCATCGGCGGCGGGCCAGCCGGGGTAACGGCCGCGCTGCGGGCGCGTGAACTGGGCGCTAGCGCGGTCTTGATCGAGAAGGGGCAGCTCGGCGGGACGTGTACCAATGATGGCTGTGTGCCGACGCGGGCGCTGGCGAAAGCGGCGCGGCTGATGCGCGACTCTGAGCAGTTCGCGCATTACGGATTGATCGCCGGGTCGCCGGCAGTCGACTTTGCGCGGGTGATCGCTCGGACACAGCAGGTCGTGTATCAGGTGCACGAGAAGAAGCAGTTGATCGCGCATTTGGAAGCCGCCAATGTGCGCACGATTCACGGTCAGGGCGGCGCGCGCTTTGTCGACGCGGGGCACGTCGCGGTGGCGGGAGAGGTCATCGCCGGGGACAAGATCATTCTGTGCGCGGGTGGCAAGGCGCGGCGGCTCAGTTTTCCGGGCGCGGAATACGCCGTCACGCACAGCAACCTGTGGGCGATGCAGCGCCTGCCGGAGCGCATGGTGATCGTGGGCAGCGGCGCGACGGGCTGTCAGGTGGCGTCGATTATGGCGGCATTCGGCGTCGCGGTCACGCTGGTCGACGTAATGCCGCGCATCCTGCCGACCGAGGACGAGCTAGTCTCTAGCACCATGCACGCCGAATTCCAGAAAAGCGGGATCACGGTCATCACCGGGATCAAAGGCATCGACGCGATCCGCAAGACGGAGCGGCTGGAGTTCATCTACACGAAGGATGACCAGCAGCAGACGCTCACCACCGATGTGGTGATGCTCTCGGTCGGCTGGATTCCCGACCTCGAACCGCTCAATCTCAGCGCGGCGGGCGTGCAGACCAAAGGCCCGTATGTGCAGGTGGATGATCACCTGCGGACGACGGCGGCAAACATCTACGCGGCGGGCGACATCACCGGGCGCATGATGCTGGTGCAGAGCGCGGATCATCAGGGGCGCGTGGCGGCGGAAAACGCGGTTCTCGGCGCGAATCGGGTGGACGAGAACTCACTGGTGCCGCATGGCGGTTTCACCGATCCCGAATACGCCAGCGTTGGCCTGACCGAAGAAGCGGCGGCCAAAGATCGCGCAGTGGCGGTGGCCGTTGTGCCATACACCGATAAAGACCGCGCCATCATCGACGACCGGGCGGTCGGCTTCTGCAAGATTGTCGTGGATCGCGAGACGCGGCAGTTCTTAGGCGCACATGTGGTCGGCGAGCAGGCGGTCGAGGTGATTCAGGTGGCGGCGGCGATCATGGCGGGCAAGCTCCGGGTAGAGGACGTGTCCGCGCTCGAATTCGCCTACCCGACGTTAGCGTCGATCCTCGGGCTGGCATCACGGCAGATCGCGCGCCAACTCAAGGCGATCCCGATTGAGCGCCAGTGGCGGGAGATCGGCCAGCTCAAGCTCGCCGAATGGGAGCGCAGTACGGATTAGGACTGAGAGTCGTGGACTGAGGACTGAGCAAATGATCAGGATAGTAGTGGTTACTCAGTCCTTTCATCTCAGTCCTCAGTCCTGTCTTACCCCGGCGTCCCAGTCGCGTTTGAGCAGACCGTAAAGATACATGTCGTAGCGCCGACCGTCGCGCGAGAGGAATTCGCGGATGGTACCTTCGCGCTGAAAGCCGATCTTCTCGTACAGGCGAATGGCGCGCTCGTTGTAGCCGAACACGGTGAGCTGGATGCGGTGCAGATTCAGCTCGTGAAAGGCGAACTTGAGCGCCAGATTCATAGCTTCAAGGCCATAGCCTTTGCCGCGGTTGGCGGGGTCGCCGATGGCAATCGCCAGCCAGCCCGCCCCGTGATTCCACACGATGCCGTCCACATCCAGATACCCGATCAGCTCGTCGCTGTACATTAGGCGGATGCCGAATCCATAACCGTCTTTGGAGGCATCAGTCTCCTCAAACCACTTGCGGATGCTGGCCTCGGTGCGCGGACGCGCCACCATCGCATCCCACAGACGCGAAAACTCACCATCCTCGTACCAGCGTGCCATCACTGCCGCATCTTCCGGCTTGAGGGCGGTTAAGCGCACCCGTTGACCATTGAAAAGCGATCCGATCATGATCTTCCTGTCTCTAGGCAGCCGCCTGACGCTTGCGAACTACGCGAATGATCTGCAGCGCGACCGCACCGACGACCAGCACGCCGAGATAGCCCGCGAACAGTTGAAACGACCGTGAGCGCGCCATGTCCACCAGCGTGCCGCGCAGATCGAATGGGCAGGCGGTGTTGGGCGTGACGGCGGCGACGATGGCCAGTGGGTCGCCCGTCGTCGCGTCGAGGTAGACGAGGCTCCCGCCCACGTCGAGCGCGGCGGTGATCAGCCACGCGGTGCGCGGCTCACCGTCAAAGGTGCCGCGCACGAGCAGCGGATCGCTGAAACGTTCCGGGGGCGCGGTGAGCTGATACTGCCATTGCAGCGCCTTCTCCGCCCGGTTGAGCGCCTCAGCCGGCGTGACCGGGACGGTGTCGTTGACGCGTGCCGCGCGGTAGGCGGTCAGCGTGCCGACGGCGGCGCAGGCGGCGGGTGCGTCCGCGGGCGTGATCCACCACTGCTGCGGGGCTGTCCACACCGGAAGCTGTTCCGACAGCAGCCACGTGCCGAGGATCACGGCGGGGAGGAGCAGAGCGACGATAGCGGTGAGGCGTTTGATCATTGCGGCGGCATCCACCAATCAAACGTGCTCACCTGTTCCAAGATGATGGTATCGCCATTCGCGCCGCTGTTCTGCGGGAAGAGGCGCGTATGCAGTTGACCATTGCTCAGGTAGGCGAAGCGATTCGCGTCAATCCAATCGAGATCGGTGATCCCGGTGATATCGTCGGCGATGAGCTGGTGTGCCTGTTGCGGATCGTCGGGGCGACTGTGAACACCTGATCGCCGTTTGCGCCCGTGCGCACAAACAGGATGCGCGTGCCATCCGGCGACCACACGGGTAGGCGTTCCGGCTCGGGGCTCTGGGTGACACGGCGCGCGTTCGTGCCATCGAGGTTGACGACGGCGAGGAAACCGTCCGCGTTGATGTACGCGATCCGCGTGCCATCTGGCGACGCGGCGGGCTGCGATCCGGCGGTCAGCGCCCGCGCGTTCGTCCCATCCTGATTGACGAGCCAGATCTGGCCGTCGTTGGCATGCGTATAGGCGATCTGGCCGTTTGCGCTCGCCCACGTGAGCGGCGTCGCTGAGCCAGCGAGGTCGTCGCTGAAGTTGATGGCGCGATTATCGGTGAACGAATACGTGCCGAGCCGCGTCTCCGCCACGTAGGCGAGACGATTCCCATCGGTCGACAAGGCAAGGTTGATTGCGTCCGGCGTCGCACCCGGCAGTAGGCAGCGCACGTCATTTTCCGTGGTCAGCAAGTAAATCAGACCATCGGCGGCGCTGCGATAGGCGATCCGTTCGCCGCTGGGTGGGAGGTAGGCGCTGCAATCGAGCGCAGGTGGCACGCCGAACGCAATGCCGATCTCGGTCGCCAACTCGGCTTCTTGCTCGGGCGAGATGTTCATGGCATTCTGGGCGAGATTCCCCGCCAGCCAGACAATCCCAAGGAGGATAACCGCGGCGAGGACGATCAGCAGCAGATACAGCGGGATGTTAATCGTGCGCGTGAGCGGGGACTCGCCGCGCTTGCGTTTGGGCTTTTCTTCGTTGGTCATGGTTCACTTCTTGCTGTAAAGACGCTCTTTCTCTCTAATTTTAGCACAGGACGCTGCACGGACAGGGGAAACGCGGTAGACTTGTCCCGGAATGAGAGGGGCGAAATTGATGACACAAAAGTCAGTTGGCTTCGATCCGGCGGTCGAGTTCTACGATCAAACGCGCGGATTTCCGCCGGGCGTCGAGCAGGACGCCGTGCGCTTGTTTGTCACGGCGGGCAACCTGACCGCGCAGAGCCGCGTGCTGGAAGTGGGCGTGGGCACGGGGCGGATCGCGCTGCCGCTCGCGCCGCACGTCGGCTCAATCATCGGGCTGGATCTGTCGCTGGGGATGATGGGCAAGCTGCTGGAGAAGCGCCGCGGCGAACGGGTCAACGTGGTGCAGGGCGACGCGACGCACCTGCCGTTTCCCGCGGCCAGCTTTGACGCCGTGACGGCAACGCACTTCTTTCACCTCGTGCCCACATGGCGCGCGGTACTGGCGGAACTCAAGCGCGTGCTTGTCCCCGGTGGGCGGCTGCTGCACGGCTGGAACATCGGCGACATGGACGATAAGCTGAATGCCACGTGGCAGGCGACGACCGGGCGCGGACGCGGTCAGGAAGTCGGCGTGCCCTTCAAAGATCGCCTGACGTTTTTGCCGGATAACGGCTGGCAGCCTGTCGGCGAGGAACAGGTGCACACCTTTCTAACGCCGCGTTCGCCGCAAGCGTATGTCGACGCGCTGCGGGCGCGCATGTGGTCGCACACGTGGACGATGAGCGACGACCTGCTCAACGCCGGGATCGCCGCCGTCGAGGCGTATATCCGCGAACACTATGCTGATCCGACTGCGCCGGTCCCGCTGCAATCGAGTTTCCATGTGCAAGCGTATCAAGCGAATTAACCTCACCCCCCAACCCCCTCTCCCAAGGGAGAGGGGGAGTCACGCGCAGCGTGGCGGGGGTGAGGCCGCTAACTCCTGACCTATGCATATTCTCCATGTGACACCCTACTACGCTCCGGCGTATGCCTTTGGCGGTGTAACCCGCGCGGTCGAAGGGATGGCGCGGGCGCTCGTCCGGCACGGGCACACGGTCACCGTCTTGACGACGGACGCGCTCACGCCCACCGAGCGCTGCACCGACCCCGCCGACGAACTGCGCGACGGCGTGCGGGTGCTGCGCGCGCGCAACCTGTTCAAGCGCGGTACGCTCAACCTGTCGACGCCGATCGGGCTGCGCGGTCTGCTGCGCGACCTCAACCCGGATGTGATCCACTGCCACGAGTTCCGCACAGTCGAAAACCTGCTGCTGCCACAGATTGCGCCCATGGTGCTGTCGCCGCATGGCACGCTGACCTACGAAACCGGGCGCAGTACGGTCAAAGCTGTGTGGGATCGGCTGTTCGGACGCTGGTTAGCGGGACGTTTTAATACCGTTATTGGGTTAACCGCGCAGGAAGCCGCCGATTCGCGGCAGTTTTGGGATAAGTTTGGGATAAACACGGGGAATTTTACCGTTATCCCAAATGGCATTGATGTAACAGAGTTCGAACAGATGATCGGAAGAACTGCCTTCCGCGCGCGCTGGCAGTTGGGCGACGCGCGTACGCTGTTGTTCATGGGGCGGCTGCATCCGCGCAAGGGCGTGGACGTGCTGATCAAGGCGTTCAAGGCGGCGAACGTGCCGAACACGCGCCTGCTCATCGGCGGCGGCGATGAAGGCATGCTCACGGTGATCCAGCCGCTGCTTGACGAGCGCATCAGTGTGATGGGTTATCTCGGCGGCGCGGATCGGCTGGCGGCGTATGCGGCGGCGGACGCTTTCGCGCTCCCAGCGACGGGCGAAGGCTTATCGATGGCGGCGCTGGAAGCGCTGGGCGCAGGCTTGCCTGTGATCCTCTCACCGGGGTGCAACCTGCCCGAAGCCGAAGCGGCGGGCGCGGGCGTGATCGTCGCGCCGGAGGTCGAACCGTTGGCGGCGGCGATCCGCCGTATCCTGACCGATCCCGGCGATATGGGCGCGCGCGGGCGGCAGTTGGTCGCTGAACGGTTCACGTGGGAGGTGGTAGCCTCCCAATTGGACATAGTCTATCGCGCGGCGCGGGAGTAACATCAAGCTGTATCGGCTGCTGAATGGATAATCGAGACTATGGTGCTTGATCTCAGTCCGGATGCGATCCTCTTCGCCATCCTGCTCATCCTCCTGCGCATCCTCAATACCGGGATCGGCACGGTGCGTCTGATCCTCGTCACCCGCCAGCAGAAAGTGCTCGCCTCACTGCTCGCGATTGTCGAAGCCTTGCTCTTCGCCCTGTCGATTGGCAGCGTGGCGAATGATCTGAACAACGTGCTCAATCTGGCGGCGTACTGCGGCGGCTTCGCCATTGGCAACTACATCGGCATGATCATCGAACGACGGTTCATCACCAGCTACATGACCGTGAATATCATTACGCCGCAGCGCGGACATGAGATCGCGCTGGCGCTTCGTCAGCACGGCTACGGTGTGACCGAAACGCTCGGCGAGGGGCATCAGGGCGCGGTGACCATGCTGCGGAGCGTGGTGCTCAATCGTGATGTGCCGAAGGTGCTGCAAATCGTCGGCGAAATGCAGGAGGATGCATTCGTCGCCGTGGAAGAAGCCCGCTCAGTGTACCGCGGGTGGCTGCGCTCGGTCAGAAACTCACAATAAAGAACTTAACCACAGAGAACACAGAGAGCACAGAGAATTAGTCATCATTTGCTCTGTGTTCTCCGTGTTCTCTGTGGTTCAATGTTTTTGTCTGGCATTGAAGGAATAAGCATGACGGCTTTGACAGGCACGGAGGCGCGGCGGGCGGCACGCAATGCCGGGGCGATTGCGGCGGCGCGCATCCTCAGCAGCGGCGCACTCTTGATCTGGCAGTTGGTGCTGGCGCGTTCGCTGGGCGAGGCAGAGTTCGGCATTTACGGCGCGGTGAATGCGCTGTTCAGTATCGGCGCGGTGATCACGAGCTTCAGCCTGTCGCTGATCATCATCCGCGATGTGGCGCGCCGACCGGAGGCCGCCGGGCGCTACCTGAGCGCGGCGCTCGTCGTGCAGACGGTGCTTGGCGGCGTGGCCTATCTCGCGATCAACGGGCTGGCGCTGCAATATGACACGATTTCGCGCGGCTTCGTCGCCATAGCGGGTATCAGCCTGCTGATCGATATGGTCGGCAACCTCAGCTACGATCAACTGCTGGCGCAGGAACGCATGGTCACGACTTCCATCGTGGAAGTCGCGCAGATCGCCGCGCGTATCGGCTTCGCGGCGCTGCTGCTGGCGCTCGGGTGGGGGATGCCGGGCGTGTATCTGGCGACCATCCTTGTCGGCATCGGGCGCTCGGCAGCGCTGTGGTTGGCGCTGCGGCGGACGGGCGTCAAACCTGTATGGCGCGTCGATTGGAGCATCGCCCGCCCCATGTTGATCAACGCCGCGCCGCTGACGCTGGCCGCGTTCGTCGGCATCACCTATGCGCAGGCTGACCGTGTCATGAGCGCGACCTTCCTCACCAACGCCGATACCGGGCATTTGAACGCCGCCTACGTCATGATCGTCGGTGTGGTCGATATTCTCAATACGACCATCCTCGTCGCCGCCTACCCGATGCTATCGCGGGCGTGGGGCAGCGATCTGTTCCGCTTTATGGTTGAAAAGCTGGCGTACTTCTCGCTGCTGATCGGCGTGGGCGTCGGCCTGGTGTTCACGCTGTTCGCGGATGCGATTATCGTGCCGTTGTTCGGCGTCAACTACGTAGAGACGGCGAGTATTCTGCGTGTCTACATCTGGTTCGCGTCGATCACGATGGTGTTCAACGTATTCGCGCAGTCGCTGATGGTCGAAAACCGCCAGCGGCGGCTGAGTGCTATTCACGTCGTCGGCCTGCTGATCAAACTGGCGGTATCCTACTTCCTGATCCGCACCTACGGCGTGATCGGTGCGGTGACCGCCTCGGTGATCGTCGAAGGCCTCAAGCTGATCGCGGTGGGCGCGTCGTCGCACTTAACGCTGGACTACGTGCTGCCGCGTCTGCTCCGGTTGGCGGCGGTGGTGGCACTGAGCGGTGCGGCGATGTGGGTGCTCGGACAAGTGCATCCCGTGCTCGGCATGGCGGGCGGGCTGATCTATCTGGGCGGGGTGCTGCTCCTCCTCCAGCGCGACGAGTGGGATCTGCTCTACCGGTTGGCGTCTGCTGCGCCGGGCGGCGCGCTGCTCACCCGCGTCTGGAAGCGAGATGTGAATATTTCGTAGCCTCACCTACCCGGATCGACACAGTGTAGGGACGCCCAACGGGGCGTCCGTGCTCTCCTCGTGCTGGCGGACGCGCAACGTCGCGTCCCTACTACCAGCCATAGATGCGCGAGGCAGTTGAACGCAGCGAAATGGGGTGAGCTGTTACACCCGCGCGAAGATATAGCCCCGCCGTGACGCGAACTCGACCTCCGGATACGGATCGCGCTCAAGCGCTTCTTCGACGGTGAAGCCCGCTTCGGTCAGCTTTTGTTTGATCGTTTCCCGACTATAGAAGATGAAATCGACGGAGACCGGTTCCCCCCACCATTCGTCGAGATGCTTGATCTCCGCGCCGAGGTGAAAGGCCAGCAGCACGACACCGCCCGGCTGGAGCACGCGCTTGAAGGCGGCGAAGGCCTGCGCGAGTTCGCTTTCCGGGACGTGGATGATCGAGTAGAAGGCGCTGATCCCAGCACACGCCCCGTCTGCGATGCCCTCCAGTGTGCGCATGTCCGCCTGCGTGAATTCGAGATCGGGATTGAGTGTGCGCGCCTGCGCGAGCATCCCCGGCGAGAGATCGACGCCGCACGCCGCCGCGCCATGATCGCTCAGGTAGCGCGCGATCTGACCGGGACCGCAGCCGATATCGGCAATCATGCCGCGCCCGCCGACTTTCTCGATCAGCCAGTCGAGCAGCTTGCGGTCGAGTGGTTTGCCCGCCAGTTCCCCATACACGCGCCGCGCGTATTCTTCGGCGACGCGGTCGTAACTCGATTGGGTGTTCATGATTTCACCTTTCTTTGACTGACCTCACCCTGCTTGCTGCGCAAGCCGTCCCTCTCCGAGCGGCGATGGACAAAGACGTTCAGCTTTTGCCCCTCGCCCTTGGGAGAGGGGCAGTGGAAGCGGAGCGACACAGGGTGAGGTCTCTCTAGCGCCACCAGACCGGGTAACTGCCGTCTTGAATCAGGATGCGCGGATCGCCGTTCGGTGTGATTTCCATGATGCGGAACGTCGAATAGTTGTACACCTCAGTGAACAGCAGCCCGCTCGGCAGCCACAAATCCAGTTTGAGGATCCGGCTCTCGTAGGGCGACTGCCACAGCCCGCCCCCAGCCGCGCTCCACACTTCGACGCGCGCGCCAGAGTCGGTGGGGACGAGCCGACTTACGCTTCGCCCATCCGGCGACCACAAGGTGCGCGCCCACGCAATATTGTTCATGGCCGCGCTGGTCGAGGTCGTGATGCGCCGGAGATTTCCCCCCGCTTGATCCATGAGCAGCAGTTCGAGGTTGGTGCGGTCGCGCAGCGAGAAGAACGTGATCTCGGTGCCATCTGGCGACCACGCCGGGCTGACATCCCAACCGGGATCGTTCGTCAAATTGACGAGGTGTGTGCCGTCGGGGTGGACGGTGAAGATTTCGGCGTCGGCGGTCTGACGGGCGAACCCCATGAACAGAATTGCCTCGCCGTCCGGCGACCACATGGGCGAATTGCTCACGCTGACTTCGGCGGCGAGCTGCCGCGGATTCCTGCCTTCGATCCGCGGCCCGCTCAGATCCAGCAAGTAGAGCTGCGTCCCGGCATCGCCCGCGTCGCGTTCGTAGACCAACTGCATGCCGTCCGGCGACCAGACCGGATGATCGCCCGCGACTTCGTCGGGGAGCAAGCGGGTGACGCGGGGCGGGGTGAGCGTGAGCAGATACAACTGTCGCGCGCCGCCGCGCCAGCTAAAGAAAGCCAGCTTCTCGCCATCCGGCGACCACGCCGCGTCGGTGTCGCCCGCCGGGCTGCGCGTCAAATTGTGAGATATGGCATAGGTCAGATCATACGCGTAGAGGTCGATGTCGCCCGTGCGGTTGCTTTCATAGGTGAGCAGGGGCGTGGTGCGCAGCCGCCCAACCCCGACCGCCAGCCCCGCCAGCACGATCAGCAGGGCGAGGAGGGCGGTCAATGGGCGCAAAATCAGCTTGAGGGTTTCCATGTTGGGAACAAATCATCCGTGTCGTTGTCCGTGAGGTTGATCACGGTGGCGCCGTCGCGCCGGTAAATCTCCCAGTCGCCGTCCACATTGGACATGTAAATCGCCGTAGCGCCATCCAGTTCCGGCGCAATCGTCAGCACGTCGTCGTCCGTGACGCGCACGGGCTGCGGATCGTCCGGGTTGACCAAGTATAGCCCGATCTCACCGCCCGCGAACGCCACCTCCCGTTCCGACATGAACAGCACGCGCCCGTCGTCCACCCATACGGGCAGCACATCGTAGGCGGGGTTGTCGCCGCTCAACTGCGTGAGGTTCGTGCCGTCGGCGTCCATCACGTAGACTTCCTGATCGCCCGTGCGGTCGGACCCAAAGGCGAGGCGCGTCCCATCCGCTGACCACGCCGGGAACCAGTCAATCGCGCCGTTCCGGGTGAGATTCGTTTCCGTGTCGCCATTCTGACCGTAGATTTCGAGATTGAGGTCGCGCAGGCTGACGAAGGCGGTTTGTCCGGTCGTGCTCCGGTGAAAATCCCAGTTGAGCCGCCCGCTCGTGAGGATCGACATGATGGTGCGCAGATCGTTCGCCACCTGAAACTGATCGCTGCCATCGGCGTTCATGTTGAAGGCTTCGAGCTGGCCGTTGCGACTGCTCAGGAACGAGATCGCGCCGGCATCCGCCGAAAACGACCCCATGCCATCCGCTGTGTCGTTGTTGGTCAGGTTCGTCACACTCTGGTCAGCGAGCGTCATCACATAGATATCCCAATCGCCATCGCGGTTCGACATGAACATGATCGAGCGGATTTCGGGTTCGGCGCTAGCCTCAGCAGTTGACGCGGGATGCGTAGGGGCGACCGCGGCGGGGTCGGGCAGAATCAGCGCATAGATCCACACGAGCAGCACGAGAATCACGACGGCGGCGATCAAGCTGAAGACGACGCGGCGGGGCAAATTGAACCTCGAAGCGGACATAAGAGTTTGATCCTTAGAACTGATGTGCAAAAACATTATACCGAGGAAATGAGACGCGCCGCGAACATCCCAATCGATTATTCGTCTCAGAAAATTCAAATGTTGAAACTGATTTGAAAGGAAAGGGTCATGCAGATACACATTCAGGCATCCGCGCACTCGGTTTACCGGGCTTTCACCATGCCGCCGCTCCTCCAATTGTGGTTATGTCAGCAAGCGCAGGGCAGGTTTCGCGAAGGGGGTATGTTCTTCTACCGCTGGGATGACGGTTTTTACGCGGCTGGTACCTTCACAACACTGACGCCAAACACGCACATCACGCAGACGTGGCGCTTTTCAACGGCCGCGACCGAAAGCGCGCTCGACGTGACGCTGCGTGAGCAGGACGGCGGCACCACCGTCGACCTGAATTACAGCGGCGGCGATACCACGCTCGATTGGGCGGACGCGTTGGAAAACCTGAAGTATTTACTGGAAGTGGGCTTTGACTACCGGATCATGCGGCGGCCCATGCTGGGCATCTACCCCGGCGAACTGGATGAAGGGCGCGCGGCGAAGCTCGGCCTGACGGGTGTCAAAGGGCTGTACATCACAGATGTGATTCCAGGGATGGGCGCGGCGAGCGTCCTGCAAGCCTCCGATGTGCTGGTCAGCCTTGGCGGAATGCCAGTGACGGATTTCCCCTCGATTCAGCGGGCGGTCGCGCCCTATCAGGGCGGCGCTGTCGTCCCGGTTGAATATTACCGCGCCGGCCAGAAGCTCAGCGCGGATATGCTGTTGAGCAAGCGCCCGCTGCTTGAACTGCCCGCGACTCCGTCAGACTTAGCCACGGTGATGCGCAAGAATCTTGCGGAAGTCAGCGCCGAACTCGATGCGCTGGTGGCGGGCGTCCCCGAAGACGTGCTCAGCCGCCGCCCGCAGCCCGAAGAATGGAGCGCCAACGAGAACCTCGCCCATCTGATCTGGACGGCGCGGAATAATCAGGCGTGGTTGTTCAACATGGTGGGCGGGGATGATAGTGTGTTGTGGATGGACAACAACGACCTGCATCTCATCATGTCTACGGCGATTTACCCAACGAACGCTGAGATTGTGGCGGAATACAAGCGCTCGGAAGCGGCGATCATCGCCGAGGTCGAGGCGCTTCCGGCATGGTTGGCGCAGACTAAGCCGTTGATGATGTATATCGGGCAGAACCTGACGAACATCAATTTCCACACGCGCCAGCACTTCGAGCAGATCAAACAGGCGATTGCCGCCGTGCAGCAGCCAACCACGTAAATGATCAAAACTCAACGCTAAGACGCTAGGATGAAGACGCTAAGAGCAGGAATGATATAAAAACGGAGGGATGCCCATCGGGCATCCCTCGCGTAATTGCTTTTCCTTTGCGCCTCGGCGTCTTCGCGCCTTTGCGTTGAATCTTTGCTTGCTTTACCCGCGGGACTGCGCGTCCATCACGGCGACGGCGGTCATGGCGACGATATCTTCGACGTCATCGCCGACCTGCAGTACATGGATTGGCGCGCCGACGCCGAGCAGGATCGGGCCGATGGTCTCCGCACCGCCGAGGCGTGACAGCAGCTTATAGGCCACGTTCGCCGACGACAGATTCGGGAACACCAGCACGTTCGCATCCTTGACCTGGCTGAACGGATAGCGCTGTTCGACGATTTCCGCGACAACGGCCGTGTCCGCCTGCATCTCGCCGTCGATGGCGAGGTCGGGGCGGCGCTGGCGCACGATGTCGACGGCCTTGCGCACGCGTTCGGAGAGGGCGTGCGGCGTGCTGCCGAAGTTCGAGAACGAGAGCATCGCGACGCGCGGATCAATATCGAGCGTCTTGGCGAAGTCGGCGGCGAGGATGGCGATTTCGGCCAGCGTCTCTTCGTCCGGGTTGATGTTGACGGTCGCGTCTGTGAACAGGTACACACGGCCTTTGACGATCACCAGATACACGCCGGCCGCGCGCTTGACGCCTTCGCGGGTGTGGAAGATTTGCAGCGCGGGACGAATCACGTCCGGGTATTCGTAGGTCAGGCCGCTGATCGACGCATCGGCTACACCCGCATGGATCATCATCGGCGCGACGTAGTTGCGGTCGCGGAGCAGGGCTTTGGCCTTGGCCAG
Source organism: Candidatus Flexifilum breve (assembly GCF_016713355.1). Classification (NCBI taxonomy): domain Bacteria; kingdom Bacillati; phylum Chloroflexota; class Anaerolineae; order Aggregatilineales; family Candidatus Flexifilaceae; genus Candidatus Flexifilum; species Candidatus Flexifilum breve. Next base: position 173,082 of record NZ_JADJPI010000010.1, on the reverse strand, counting down.
CGATACACCGTTGCGCTGACGCAGGGCGACCAGGTCGTTGACGTAGTGCTCGCGGAAGTCCTGTTCGTATACGTCGACGATTTCCGGCTGGAAGTGCAGGCCGAGTTCGTTGATCGTCGCTTCGATTTGCTCGCGGCGACCGAGCAGGATCGGCGTGGCGACGCCTTCGTCGGCCACCTGCGCCGCGGCGCGGATGATCTTCGATTCTTCGCCTTCAGCAAAGATGACGCGCTTGGGCGCGCCGCGCTTGGCCGTGCTGATGATACGGTTGCGCACCTGCTGGCCGATGCCCTGACGGCTGATCAGTTCTTCGCGGTATTCGTCGATGTTGATTTCACGCCGCGCCATACCGCTTTCCATCGCGGCCTTGGCGATTGCCGGGGCGACCCACAGCAGCACGCGCGGATCCAGCGGCTTGGGGATGATGTATTCGCGGCCAAACTTGAGCGAGGGCAGGTTGTACGCGGTCAGTACGCTGTCCGGCACGTCTTCCATCGTCAATTCGGCGAGCGCGTGCGAGGCGGCCATCTTCATCTCTTCGTTGATCTGGCGGGCGTACACGTCGAGCGCGCCGCGGAAGATGAACGGGAAGCCGAGCACGTTGTTGACCTGGTTCGGATAGTCGCTGCGACCCGTCGCCATGATCACGTCCTTGCGGACTTCGAAGGCCAGTTCCGGCATGATTTCCGGGGTGGGGTTCGCCAGCCCGAAGATCACCGGGTCTTCGTTCATCGACTTGACCATCGCCTGCGTCATGACGCCGGGGCCGGAGAGGCCGAGGAACACATCGGCACCGCGGCAGGCATCTTCCAGTGTACGCGCGTCGGTATCGACGGCGAAGCGTTCCTTATATTCATTCATGTTGTCGGTGCGACCCTTGTAGATCACACCCTTGGTGTCCACCATGATGATGTTTGCGCGGCTCGCGCCGAGGCTGACATAGAATTCAGCGCTGGCGATGGCGCTCGCACCTGCGCCGGAGACGACGATCTTCATGTCTTCCATGCGCTTGCCGGTGATCTTGATCGCATTGATGATCGCCGCGCCGGAGATAATGGCCGTGCCGTGCTGATCATCGTGGAAGACGGGGATGTCGAGTTCGGCCTTCAGCCGCCGTTCGACTTCGAAGCATTCCGGCGCCTTGATGTCTTCGAGGTTAATGCCGCCGAAAGTCGGGGCGAGCGCGCGGATGACCGTGACCATTTCTTCCACGGTCTTGGCATTAATTTCGATGTCGAACACGTCGACATCGGCAAACCGCTTGAACAGAACGCCCTTGCCTTCCATAACGGGCTTCGAGGCCAGCGCGCCGCGATTGCCGAGGCCGAGGATCGCCGTGCCGTTGGAGATCACTGCAACCAGATTGCGCTTGGCGGTCAGTTCATAAATCGCCATCGGATTGTCAGCAATTTCGAGCACTGCTTCGGCGACGCCGGGAGAGTATGCGAGCGACAGATCACGTTGGGTCTGCAATGGTTTGGTTGGAACAACCTCAATTTTGCCGGGACGTCCCCGTCGATGATACTCAAAAACGTCTTGTTTGGTGATGGACATTACCTGTCCTCCTACAGAATAAAAACTGAGCTCTTTGATTGTATTCCTTCGATAGATCAGGCGCTATCCAGGACGTGAGTATTGTCATACATCGAAAGGTTACATTGTGCAACCTGTGAAACTTTCATGAAATCTCTATATATATCTAGCGGGATGTAAAAGATTACTTTATGATCAGAATAATCATTTTGACGGTTAATGGGGGTTGTATGGACAGCTCATACTTCACCAGCGCAGATTACAACGTACTCAATAGTCCGCCCAATCAAGCGGTGCAAGAAGTGGCTGATAAGTTGCATGAGCTGCACCGATTGATGTACCGGCGGATGCGTGATCGAAACTGGGATTTGCATCCTCACTGGGATAAGAGCGCGGTCATCACAGCGCAGTCGGCTGCATGTTCCAGCGAGATTCAAGGGCTGGCCTTGCCCTACCTACGGTCGAAAGAGCAGCGCCAGTTGGTCGAACGCCTGATGGGGCGTGACGGTCAGGGCACGGCGTCGACCTCAGACATTCATCGTCATCCGGTGATCGAACTGCGCCTGACGCCGACCCATTTCGCCATTGAACTCATCCTCTCCCCGTTCGCGTGGTGGGATCAGCGCAACCTGCTCGGCAAGCTGTCGGTGGATCGCCATCGCCATACGCTGCGCGGCCTGTTCGGGGAAATCGACGGCGACTTCCGCTTCGGTTTCTGGGAAGGCACCGAACTGAGCGACATGCATCTGACGGCGCGGCAGGTACTGCGCGGCAACGTCCTCGACGAATGGATGGGCACGTTCTCCGATGGGCAGGACTGGCTGCGCGTCGGCGTGTGGTACGAACTGGAAAACCCGGCGCTCAACACGGATGCGATTTTGTCCGAAATGCTCAAGCGCCTGTCATCGCTGCATCGTCTCTATACCTTCATGCTGTGGACGAGCAATAATAATTTCCAGAGTTTTTATCGTACCTATCCGACGGTTCGCGGTAAGGAATTAAATTCCTTTTAGCATCGTCTAGGGTACGTTCCGTTATCTTCTGTTACAATCTATACATGGGACTGGAAAAGCGCACCCACCGAGGTGCGCTTATGGTGTTTACTTACTTTAGGGAAGGGTTGGGTCATGGACTTTCAAGAAAGCCCCACGCAAGCGCCTAACCGGGAAGAATTGCTGCAGTTGGCTATCCGCGCGGCTCGGGCGGGTAATAAAGTGCCCGCGCGCGAAATGTTTCATCGAGTCTGGTCAGAAGACAAGCGGAATGAGCGCGCCATGATGTGGCTGGCGAAACTGGCGGACAGCAAGGCCGAACGCAAGCAGTGGCTCACCCGGGTCTTAGCGGTGAATCCCAATAACGAAACCGCAAAGCAAACGCTGCACCGTATGAAGTACCGCAAAAGCGCTAAGGACAACCGGACGTTGTTGTTGTTCGGCGTGATCGCGGGCATTCTAATCGTTTTGGTCTTGGTGATCTTCCTCGTGATTGCCAACACCGCGGGCTGAACAGGATGAGTGTCTTTTGGCAACCAATCAGAATCTACAGGCGAAGCTGAGAGAAGGTGTCGAAGCGGCCCGGCGTGGTGATAAGATCGCGGCGCGGCGGCTGCTCCAGCAGGTGTTGATCGCTGACAAGAACAACGAAATTGCGCTGATGTGGATGGCGTCCGTCTCCGACACACTGGATGATCGCCGGGCGTATCTGCGTCGCGTGCTGCAAATCAACCCGAACAATCCACGTGCTCGGGAAGCGCTCGCTCGGCTCGGCGAAACGGCACCCGCCGCGGGTGGCGCGACCCGCGGCGATGCGCCGACCGTGCACGATTTCTCCTCGCGCCGTTCTGGTCGGTCGCCCAACTACTATCTGATTGCGGCGGCCTTCGTCGCCGTCGCGGTGATCGCGGTGATCGCGTTCGCGGTGCTCAACAGCTCGACTGTGCGCCTCACCCCCACGGCGACCAACGTCGCGAATGTGATCGGCACGTTTGACGCGCAGAGCACGGTGCTCGCGCAGCGCAATGTGACGCCCACGGCGGGCACGGCGCTGCCGACGGAACTGCCGGGGATCGTCGTTACCTTTAATCCCAATGAAGTTGCGCTGCTGCCGGCGACTTTCACGCCCACGTTCACCCATACGCCGCTGCCCACCGCGACGCTCGCCCCGACGGCGATTCCGGCGGAGGCTTACGAGCTTCTGCACAGCGATTATGATCCGGCGCTCGGGCGCGGCAGCCTGTATATTGGCGACACCGCCACCTCACGGCGCATTGGTCAGAACGAAATGGCCTATGATGACTCCGCCTACGACTCGCAGAGCGACCGCGTCATCTTTGTCGGCCCGGTCTACTACGAGCCAGAAGGTGACCGCCCGGAAATCTTCGCCGAAGAAATCTTCATCGCGCCGATGAGCAATGTCGAAAACTTCACGCAGCTCACCCGGACCCGAGCCACCCGTTTGCAGCAGCCGCAATGGTCGCCAGATGGGTCGCGCATTCTGTTTTCGGCGGATGTCGACGGGGATGAAGACCTGTTCCTCATGAATACTGACGGCAGCGCGATCGCCCAACTCACGAATAACGACGCGGTTGATACGGCGGCGCGCTTCCGCTTTGACGGGCTGATCGTGTTCGCTTCGGATGTTGAGACGCCCGGCTTTACCGAAATCTATACTATCAAGGCCGATGGTTCGGAACTGACCCGCCTGACGAATCACCCGGGTAACAGCTACGCTCCGGCGTGGTCGCCGGATGGCACGCGCATCGCCTATATCAATGATCAGGGCGGCGATGGCGATCTCTATGTGATGGATGCGAATGGCCAGCGGCCGTTCTTGCTGACGATTGACGACAGCGGCGCGGAAGACCGCACGCCCGTCTGGTCGCCGGATGGACTGTGGGTGGCCTTCAGCTCCAACCGGCAGGATGACGCGTTCGGTTGGTATGCCACTGATCTACGCGGTTCGAGTGTCTGGCAGATTCTGCCGTCCTCGGCGCGTGTGCCGCAAACGCTGACCTTCATGGCGCTTAAGGGGGAGAACTAAGTGAGCGCAAGCATTTCCGAACTCTTACGCAAAGGGATTGCCGCCGCGCGCGAAGGCGATAAAGCCACGGCTCGTGACCTGTTCCAACAGGTGGTGGATCTCGATGAGGAGAACGAAAAGGGCTGGTTCTGGCTGGCGTCGGTCGTCGAGACGGATGACGAGCGCCGCACGTGCCTCGAAAATGTGCTGCACATCAACCCGGACAACGAACGCGCCCTGCAGATTCTGGCGCAGGTGAATGCCCGCGCTCGCCAGACCGTCGATCAGGAAGAAGTCATCCCCGGCGTGACGCGCAGCCAGCTCACGCTGATCATCGGCGGCGGTGTCGCGCTCGTCGTGTTGATCCTGATCGTCGCTTTGGTGGCGATCATCAGCAACAACAACCGCATCGCCGCCGAAAGCGCCAATGCGACCAACGCTGCCGCCGCGCAAACCAACATCGCGGTGGCTGCGACCCAGCAGGCCGAGCAGAACTCAGCGAACGCGACCGCGACTGCCGTCGCCGTCGGCGCCACGCAGACCGCCGAATATACCGCTGTGCCCACCGTAGAGCCGACGTCAGTGCTGCCCACGCTGCCGCCCACATGGACGCCACGTCCGGCAGAGGATAGCAGCGCGCAGACGGTCGCGACGCTGCCGCCGCCCGTCGGTTTGACCGGGCGTCTCGCGGTGTGGAGCGGACGGGACGTTTTGAGCGTCGACTTCCTCGATGTGGGCTACTACGATTTCGAGGTGGCGTCGAGCTACACGCGGATTGGCGACAATCTCGGGCGCGACGTGTCGATGTTCGTGAACGGGCAGCGGGTGGTCTACAGCCGCTTTGATCCGCAGTTCAGCAGTTCGGTGATCGAGACGATCAACACCAACGGCACGCAGCTGGAAGCGATGCAGGAACGCTGGCGCGCGTTTGATACGGTGTTTGACCCGGATCAACCGACGTTCAGCCGCGACGGGCGCTATATCGTGTTCGTGGGGCGTCCGCAGGATCGGCAGACGGCACAGGTGTGGCTGCTCGATATGAACGCGCCCGCGGGTACCGATCCGCTGCTGCAGTTGACCAGCGATGATTTCATCTACGCCTATCCGTCGATTTCGCCGGATAACCGCTGGGTCGTGGTCGCGCGTACGGACAACTTCAGCGCGACGACGGGCACGGATATCGTGCTGATCGACATCGCGTCAGGCGGGAAGATCCCGGTCACGAACGACCTCGGGACGTACACGGAACGCAACCCGCGCTTCACGCCGGACGGCACGCAGATCGTCTATGCGGCGTTCCCGTCGAATAACCCGAACCGCAACGACATTTACATCAAGAATGCGCAGGGGGGCGGCACACCGCAAACGCTGATCAGCGACGCGGCGGACGACATTTTCCCCGTGCTGAGCGAAGACGGGCGCTACCTCGCATTCGCGAGTGATCGCGGTGGCGCGTATGATATCTATATCTATGACATCCTAGGCGAGACACTCTGGCAGCTTACGAGCTCGCCAGAAGAAGATTATCCAGGCGATTGGTGGCAGCCCTAGTCGATCTCGTCTTTTCGATCAAATGGTGGGGGCTTGCGCGTTTGATGGACGCCGAACGGGCTGATCAATTACACAGCGCAAGAGTGAAACAGCTCTTGCAGGAAGGCGAACAAGCGTTCGCTAGTGGGGATCGCCGCCTCGCGCATGAAACATGGCGCGAGGCGGTGACTGCCGACCCGTACAACGAAGTCGTCTGGCTGGCGCTGCTGCGCGTGCTGGAGGGTGAAGATGACCGGGTCGTGTGCCTCGAAAACATCATCGCTATTAACCCGCTGAATGTCGAGGCGCGGCGGCTGCTGCGCCGCGAACTCGGCCAGCCGGAAATGCCCGCACGCGCGCGCAAGCCCGCGCCCGGGCCAGCGCCCGCGCCCACTAAAACCGCACCGCGCAAGGCTTCGACCCTCTCGCCCATCCCTGAGAGCCGGGAACATCCGCTGACCGCGCTCGTGCGCGGGTTGGGGATTGGCCTCGGGTTGGGCGTGCTCGGCGTGGTGATCGCCGTGACGATTACGATTGTGCAAATGCTGGCGTAAGCTACGGCAGCGCCTTGATCCTGGCGATCAAACCCGATGTGCTGTGCTCCGGCAGGTAGTCGATGAGAATGACCTTGCCGCCGTAGGCTTGCACAGTAGCTTTCTCCGGCAGGGGCTTGCCGCGATAATCTCCCCCTTTGACGTAAATATCCGGCTGTAACGCGGTGAGGATGCTGTCGGCGGTGTCTTCCTCGAAGATGATCGCCGCGGTGACCGGGACGAGCGCCGCGAGCAAGCGGGCGCGTTCCTCCGCTGGGACAATCGGTCGCCCCGTCCCTTTGAGTTTCTCCGTGCCGGGGTCGCCGTTCACGCCGACGAACAGCGCATCGCCGAGCGCCCGCGCTTTTTCCAGATAATCCAGATGCCCCACATGCAGCAGATCAAAATGCCCGTTGGTGAAGACGAGCTTCTTACGCTGCGCGTGCAGCGCAATCCGCCGCCTGATCGCTTCATCCAGCGTGATGTGTTCCCCCACGCGGTTCACCCCCTGTGCCGTAGATATGTCTCAGCGAGTATAGCGTATCTGCATATAATCAGAGATGAGCAGGGATCAACCAAAGGCCGATAGCTATGAGCGCGCCCGCCGAATCGCATGTCTATATCTCGTACAACACCCGGGATTTACCCTTTGTCGAGAATCTCTATGATCGACTGAGTCAGGCTGGTCTCAATCCGTGGTTGGATCGACGCGCGTTGGTGGCGGGCGATAAGTGGCGCGAACGGATTACCGAAGCGGTCGCAACGGCCTATGCAGTGGTCGTGGTTCTGTCGCCCAATGCCGCGGCGTCCGAGTATGTGCGGGCGGATATCGACAACGCCCGAAAAGTCGGCTTGCGCATTATTCCCGTACTGATGGCCGATGTAGCGCCCGATGACAATCCGCTGGCAGATACACAGTGGTTGAATTTCCGCGATGCACAACATTATCCGTGGGACGATCTGATCAATTTGCTGGAGCGCGAACGCAGCAATCTTCAGCCGCGGATTGATCCTGATGCGGCTCGGAATGTGCTCAACGCGCCGCCGCCACAGGAGGCGCGCAAAAAAGCCGCGCCGCAGAGCAAGCGCGCGCCGCGCAAAGGCGGCGACCCGGTCGACGATGACGAAGAAGACGACGAGCAGCCTGTCGTGCAGGTGGCGGTGCAAAGCAACGCCCCGCCGAACAACCTTGATCCGTCTGACAGTGGCAAGCCGCCGCCACCAGACCCACCCGCGCCGACCTTTCCGCTCTTAGGATCGCTGCGCGGGGCGGGCAACGACCGCGTCTCCGATCAGGATCAGCTCGGGTTCAACAACTACGTCTACGCTTTCGCCGACTTGATCGAAGCGCGGGACACCACGCCGCCGCTCACGATTGGCATTTACGGCTCGTGGGGTTCCGGCAAGTAATTTCTGCTCAACAGCATTGTGCGCGAACTGGAGAAACCGAGCGCGGAACGGTTGAAAGAGCGCAAAACGGAGCGCGTGGTGCGCAAAGTCCGCGTGATCGAGTTCAACGCGTGGGAGTACAACGCGACCGAGGTGATCTGGGCGGGGCTGGTGCGCAAGATCATCGACAAACTGGAAGGCGATCTGCGCCTTGGCTCGCTGGAACGGCGGGCGCGCCGTGTGCGTTACAATTTCGGGCGGCACTGGCGGCAAACGCGCGGGCGCTTCTTCGGGCAGGTGCTGCTGATGTTCCTGCTGGCGGCGGCGCTGGTCATCGGGCGCAACTGGCTCACAGGCAGCGACATCGCATCGCTGAGCGAACTGCTCATCCCGATTGTCGGCGTGGGGAGTCTGCTGACCATCGCCAACAGCCTGCGCGAGGCGCTGACCAGCCCGGTCAGCCAGTGGCTGACGGCGCTGTTCGAAGAAGGCGACTATGGCCGCCAGATCGACTACATGGCGGATATCCGCGAAGACTTGCAGTTCCTCGAAAAGCGGCTCGGGCAGGCGCAGGAGCGCGTCCTGATCATCATCGATGATCTGGATCGCTGCGAGCCGACCAAAGCGGTCGAAGTCTTGCAGGCGATCAACCTGCTGCTCAACTTCAACCATTTCATCGTGATTCTCGGCATTGACGCGCGCATCATCACCGGGGCGATCAGCAAGTACTACGCGAATCTGCTGGAAGGGGCGGGCGCGTCCGGCTACGAATACCTCGACAAGATCATTCAGATTCCCTTCCGCATCCCGACGCCGAACCGGACGGAGATTCAAGACTTCCTGAGCAAGCAAATGGGCGATCCCAAAGCGCCCGTCACCGAGTCGCCGGAAGACCGCACGGCGGCGCTCAAACGGCTGCTGGACGAACAGACGGATCGTGTCGATATGGCAGCGAACGCCGCGCCAGACACCGAACCGGTCGCCGCGCCACCTGTGCGCACCCGCGCCGAAGCCGCCTTCGCCTACGACGAACTGCGCGCCTTCCAGCAAATCGCCGATGTGCTGCGCCCGAATCCGCGCCACCTGAAGCGATTGGTCAACGTGTACCGCCTCGTGCGCACGCTGGCCGATTATCGCAGCGCCAGCGTCATCCTCGACAACCCGGCGGCGACGATTCGCTGGTTGGTGCTGTCGGCGCAGTGGTCGTATACCAGCTATGTCATGCTGCGCTGTTACGACGATTGGTGCGAAAAGCCCGCGGGGCGCGCCGCGGTGGTCGAGGCGTGCGGCAGCAATGATCCGCTGTTGTGGCTGTACGGCAAGGTCAAGCCGGGGCTGGATCCCAAACGGCAGGCGCTGCTCGACGATGACCCGGATCTGCTCGAAGCGCTGCTCAACCTGCCGCAGGGGCGGGTGAGCTGGGATGAGCTGGATATCATCCGCCGCTATACCATCAATTTCAACCCGGCGGTAGAAGGCGAGTCGTTGAGCGCCAACAGCCAAATCAGCCTGCTGGAGTCGTGAATCTTTGCACAAATCGAATTGGGAGCGTTTGTAACATCCTGACAAAAGTCACTAGTTTTTAGGTTGTTGTCATGCATTGGCGGCCAAGTTAACAAAGAAAACGTTTTCAACGAACTTGTGTAATTTGCCGAGTAATGAGGATACCCTATACTAGTACTCATGACCCAATTTGTGCAACCTCTCTAGTTCATAATGCCTAGAAGGGCTTGTCATAAATGAGGATTCATGTTTCAATGGCGTTATAGATAAGTTTGAAAGGATGGCTGCCGTGTACGCCCAATCCACCATTATTCGGGTTCCTATGGGAATGATGCCTGAAATGCGGCGGCTGATCGAGCAAGATTATTTGCCCAATGTACAGCTGCGCCCCGGTTTTGTAGCCGCTTACTTGCTCGAACAGGAAGACGATGAAGACTACGCCGAATTGATCACGATGTGGGCTAGTCAAGCCGCCGCCGAAGAATTTGCCCAGACCGGCTCCCTGGAGGCCTCACCGAGAATGTTAGTTGCCTTGCTGCCAGGCACCCGCGTGCAGCGCCAGGGCTATCGCGTACGTGTGCACACCGAAGAACCGACGTACGCCCGAACCCGTTAACCGCATCGTTCAGCGCTAAAACAAAATCCCGGTCACTGCGACCGGGATTTTTTTATTGTCTAGGGGGTAGATGCGCCGCCGTCCACGTTAATCGCTTGCCCGGTGAGGAAGCTGGCGGCGTCGGAGCACAGGAAGAGGATCACGTTGGCGACTTCGTCCGCCGTGCCCGGGCGTCCCAACGCCGTTTCCGCTTGGGGGACATCGGCGTCGTCGAGGTTGGCCGGGCACACCGCATTGACGCGGATGCCGTGCGGCGCGAGTTCGCGGGCGGTCTGCTTGGTGAAACCGATCAAGCCGGATTTGCTGGCGACGTAAGCCGCGCCGAGCGGGATGGTGTTGGGATGCCCCGCCGCCGCCGCCACATTGACGATCACGCCGCCGCCTTCGGCGCTCATGACGCGGCTGAGGAGCTGCGTCAGGTAGAACGCGCCCGTCATGTTGACATTGACGATGCGTTCCCATTCCCACTCGTCGAGCTTGTCGAGCACGCCCGCCTTGTACACGCCCGCCGCATTGATCAGCAGGTCGATGCGCCCGAATTCGTCGCGCGCTCGCTCGATCATCGCGCTGACCTGAAAGCGGTTGGTGACGTCGGCTTGCCACGCGAGCGCCCGGCCACCTGCCGCGGTGATCGCTTCCGCGACCGTATCCGCGCGATCGGGGTTGAGGTCATTGACGAGAACGGCTGCGCCCGCCCGCGCTAATGCGAGCGCCGCGGCCCGTCCTACACCCTCACCCGCGCCCGTGACGAGCGCGGTTTGTCCGCTTAAACTGACTTGGAAGGGAGCCGCAGGTCGTAGAGCCAACTGCCGATCACCTTTCGGGCATGGGCGTGCAGCGCGATGCCATTGGACATGAGCAAACGGTCTGCACCTTGAATGCGCCGATAGGTCGCCCCGTGCCGGTAAGTGGCATTATGCGCGTGGGCGGCGGCTTCACCGTAGATCGCGGCGGGGTTCCAATCATCTTCGCCCATCAGAATGAGCGTACGCGCGTCGACGGCGAGGACTTCATCGGGATCCAGCATGTTGGCGACGAGGATCGCGCCGAAAGGATGCTGATGCCGGGCAAAGAGGCCAAAGGAACTGCCGAGGAGGGCACTGCCTGCACCAACGGCGAGGATCACGGCTTGGCGAGGATTCACGGAAGGCTGCGCCAGCGCGACTTCGTAGGCATTCACAGCGTCCTGCGTCGTCGAACCGCGCCCGCCGCCACCGCTCCGACCTGTGCCCCGTTTGTCCCACCGAAAGACGGCGAAACCTTGATCAAGCGCAACCTGGGCATAGTCGACGTAGTCTTCGCGAGTATTGCAGCACGCGTGATGCAGCACGAACACAAGCGGATAACCGCTGGTCGGCCGTTTCGCCATGGGGTAATCGATTTGACCCCCAAGCGTCACTTCATCACCCGCAAAGACAACTTCTTTGCTAGCACTTACGTGCAGCGCGGCAGTGGACATTGGGTTTGATGCCATTGTGTTTCACTCATCCTAAACACGAACGAACATCAAGCAACAACTTTTACAACAGTGGAATTTTTAGGAATTATTCAGCCCATTCATTATAACGCAAACTTTTAAAGAAGAAACAGACGAAAGATAGGGCAAAATACCCAAAACTCTGAAACCCAAATTCGGTCGATCTCCCGTGCCTGCTTGACAGCGTAGAACGCTAGTGCTACTCTGAGTGAAGGTTGGGAAATATTAACGTTGAGGTTGGGATAAATTGTCCCTCGAATTTAATCAGGTTGTGGAGCAAGTGCAGACGATGGGGCGCTATTTAGCGCACCGTGCCAACGACGCCGGGACGAAACTGGAACGCGCGCTCGAATGGTTTTATGCTGCGACCGACCTCGACGCCGTACATGACCGCATCAAGCTGGTGCGCGAATCGAGCGTGAGCGGCTATCGCGGCGCCGCGCCGCTCCCCCGCCCCTACGACGAGATCATCTGCGGGGTGGGTGATCGTCCCGCCGCGCCGGAACTGGCGATTGTCACCGCCAGCGATGGCTCGCAGATCTACCCGGATCCGCACAGCTTCGCGCAGTACTACCTGATCAACGTCAGCTCGTTTGTGTACTACTACGGCGAAACGCGCGTGCCGCTGCAAGCGACTAAACCGAATTTGTACTATAGTGAAAACGATACCTTAGATCGGGATGGTCGCCTCGTCACCAACCAGACGGTCAATGCGCGCCGGTCGTTGATGGAAGTCCAGCGCCTCGCCGAACTGGCGTGGGAACTGCGCAGCGAAGGCGTGCCGCTGGTCGCCATGCATGATGGCGGCCTGCTCAAGTTTTTCGGCGGGACAGAAGTCGCGGGCGCACATGAAATCGAGCGCGATTATATGAAGGCGTTGGAAAAGCTGCATGACGCGGGCGCGCTGCTGATCGGTTACCTCGACGTGCCGCGCAGCAAGTACCTCGTTAGCTTGCTCCACCTGTTAAACCTCGCGCCGGAACAGGTCAACGACGCGAATCTCAAGACCAACGGCGAAATCGAAGGGCTGACCGACGACCAGATCTACAGCCTTGTACTGCAATCCGGTGAACGGTCGGCGCTCATGGTGCAGAATTCACCGCAAAACCGAGAGTACAAGGATCGCGGCGCGCAGTATGAGATCGCCTCGTTTTACCTGAACGTCTCGCACACGGCCACGCGGTCGAGCATCGCGCGCATTGATGTGCCGATGTGGGTCGCGCAGAACAAAGGCGCGGTCGCCGCCATCCACGCGCTGATCATGGAGCAGTGCGCGATTCAAGGGCGGCGGCATTACCCGTATGCGCTGACGCGCGCCGACGAACTGGCGTATGTCAGCAGCGTCGAAAAGAGCCAGCTTGACGAGCTGATCCGCGTGGCGATGCGCCGGGCGGACCTCGAACCGGAAGAATCGAATAAATTGCAAACCAAGGGGTTGGCGCGTAGTCACAAGCGCCAGCACCGCTTGAAAGTCTAGAGAAGGAAACTGTGGTTATGGCACTTGCTCGGGAAGAAAACCGAAACGTCGTCGGGCGTGTTTTGCGCGCCAGCACCACCGGCTTTGACTGCGGGACGCGCGGCAGCCGAATCGATGAGCGGCATACGTTTGGCTCGTTCGTCAAAGTGCCGCTGTCCGATGATCAGGCGCTGTGTGCCATCGGTTTGATCTACGCCATCCGCATTGACGACGATCCGCTGGCGCGGGAACTGGTCATGGCGAGCTATGTGGACAACAACACGCTCATCGACCAGCGCGAAAATCGCCTCGTCCCGGTCGAAATCTGCGCGATCAGCATCGGTTTCATCGAACGCGGCTCGATGTATCAAAGTCTGCCGCCGCGCCCGCCGATGAGCCTGTGCGAAGTCGAGCTGATGAGTGCGGATGAGGTGTATGTGTTCACGCGGCGCTTCGACTATTTCCGGCTCGTGCTCAACGCCAAAGAAGTCCCGTCGGACGAACTGCTGGCGGCGGCGCTGCGCTATGCGTCCTTCGCCTACCCGGAAAACGAGCGCTACGAGTTTCTAGTGCGCTCCGGTCGGCGGCTGGCGGAACTGCTCTCCCATGACCTGAAGCGCCTGTCGCACGTGCTGGCGCTCATCAAACCGTAACGCTCTTTTTTTTCGCGCGAAGTCTTCGGACTTCGCTTTAAAATCGATCTTTAGTAGAACATTTGTTTTCTTTCTTAGCTCTGTACGATCTCAAACAGAACGTACCAACCCCCTAGCAAATACAACCAAATCAGTGTGAGATACGAGAGCAAGAGCGCCCCAAAGATCAGCTTGCCCTGCCATGAGGCGCGCCCGGTCTCGCGGTTTTTGCGGATCGTATTGGCGACGCTTTTGCCGAGCAGATAAGCGCCGCCGACGACGACCACCGCGCCGATGATGAGCTGCGCGCCCGCGGCTAGACCACCCGCGATCACGATGGCGAGGCTGACGGCCAGCCCGGTCCCCACGCCGCCGCTGATGCCGCTGGTGCGTCCCAGCGCCGCCACGACCGCCACGCCGCGCGCGATCACCCCCGCGGAGATGATGAACAGGCTCACGAGCAGGCGGTCGGTGACGGCGAGCACAATCGGCAGCGCGATCACGAAGGCGACGAAGCCCGCCAGCAGATTTTCCCGACTGCTCTCCACAGCGCCGATCCACCCCGTAATCGCCCAACCGATGAGGATCACGGCGACGATCACCCACCACCACCAGGCGGCGTTCGGCACGGTGCCCAGCGCATGGCCGAGCGCCGCGATGAACAGCGGCAGCCACGTCAGCGTGCTGGCTAACCACGCGCCCACGGCGCTGCGTTTGCCTTCGTGCGCACGCTGTTCGTAGGCGATAAACGCTTGCGGATGAAGAAATAACCAGATCAACAACCGCGCTTGATCGAGCGGATTCCACGAAATTAGACGCTGCATATCCCACCATATAAACAGTCAATCGTCTATTGTTACCACACGCGTAACAGAGTCTTCCAGACTTCCGGCGCTGCGCTCATGCAACCCTTAGTGACAGCCTCCATGTGCGCTGATCTGTGCGCTATAATGAGCGCGCAGGTTGGGCGGCGTGCGGCGCCCATCAACGAAACTGAGGACGTATGCGGAATCGAAGTCTCTGGATCGCGGGCATCATCGTCGCCTCCGTGATCCTTGTCATTGTGATCACACTGGCGTTGACCCCCAGCAACACGCATCCGGCGTTCGCGGCGGCGACCGCCTTTATGAACGCGGCGGGCAGCGGCGACGACGCCACTGCCGAAAGTTATCTTTCCCCGGCGCTCTTGGCCTACGTGGCGGCGAACTGCCCGAATGGCAGTGTGTCGGCGTGTATTGCCAGCTATACGCCGTCCGAGTGGGGCAAGCTGATCAAGGCGGTCTTTCGCCGCGCCACCCCTGATGGGAACAGCGCGTGGGATGTCGACTTAATCGCGACGTACGAGTTTGGCACGGGCTTCAGCGGCGTGTGCAGCTATTACCGCGTGGAGCAGGAGTCCGCCGACGTGTGGAAGGTGGTCGCGTGGGCGGGGTTCGTCCACTGCGGCGACGAGGCGTCGCGCACTATGGCGACCAATCCCGACACCCCCAATCGCGCCCCATGAATCAAGCAAACTGCCTAACGCAAAGGCGCAAAGACACAAAGGCGCAAAGGAGTTCTTATCAGATTATCTTCTTGGCGTCTTTCCGTCTTGGCGTCTTTGCGTTGAGTCTTGTTCTTTTTGCCTGCGTGCCGAGCGAAATGCCGGAGGTGCTGCGGCAGACGCCGGGCGCGGCGGTGGTGGTCGACGGCGACCGCTACACGAATGCTGCCTTCAGCGCGCTCATTCCCGCAGGCTGGCGGGCGATTAATGCGCCTGCCGAGGCCGCCCCTGCCGTCACGTTCGCCGCGCCGGATGGCTGCGCGTTGATCCATCTCGCGACTCTCCCCGCCGACCCGCCGACCGCGCCCAACTGTGATCAGCCGACGCAAACGCTGTCACGCGCCATCCCAGTGAACGACCAGATCGTCTATGTGGCGGGGAGCGCCCCGACCAGCACGTGGGACACCTTCACCGCACAGCTTGAAGCCGTGGTCGCGTCGCTGCGCTGATGGCGGCAACAGTTCGCTAACTGCTCTGTCCGGCAATTGATTGCAGAAAAGGAGCTTTCTGGGCGCGGCGACCATTCGTAGCACTAACACACCGGCAGTATCCGCTTGACAAGTGCCCGGTAGAGTCGGGGACGTGGTTTACTCAAGGGGAAGGATTCACATGAAGCGAGTACTTCTGCTCAGTCTGTTTGTGCTGCTGGCCAGCGCCGTGACGGTCTCCGCACAGTCGATCAGCGACGGGATGCTGCTGCACGACGGCTACGAGCGCACCTACCTTGTGTATGTGCCCGCCAGCTATGACGGGACGGAGCCCGTGCCGTTGGTGATCGCGCTGCATGGGGGCGGTGGCTTTGCGGAGAATATGGCGCGCACCACCGATTTCAATGTGGCGGCGGATGAGCACGGGTTCATCGTCGCTTACCCGAACGGCGTGGGCAATGGCTGGAACGATGGGCGCACGGCGATCTTGCAGATTGCCATCCGTCAGCGCGTGGACGATGTCGGCTTTCTCACCGCGCTCATCGACGAATTGAAAGTGCAGTACCGCATAGACCGCGTGTACATGACCGGGATATCCAACGGCGGCATGATGACGTTTCGCTATGCGTGCGCAATGGCGGATCAGCTCGCCGGGTTCATGACCGTCGTCGCCAATCTGCCCGATCCGATCTACAACGCGTGCGCGCCAAGCCAACCGATTCCCGCTGTCATGGTTTTTGGCGAAGCCGATCCGCTCATGCCGTTTGCGGGCGGCATTGTTGGCGCAGGCGCGCGGCGCGGCGACTATGGGACGGTCGTCTCCGCCGAGGACACGATCAGCGTGTGGACGGCGGCCAATGGCTGCGCGGACGCCAGTGAGCGCAGCGCGCTACCCGATAGTGTGGACGACGACGCACAGGTCACGCTGACGACGTATGCCGACTGCGCCGCGCCCGTGCAGGTCTACCGAATCGCCAATGGCGGTCACGGGTGGCCGGGCGACACCTCGCTGCGTCTGCGGTTGACCAACAACGGGATCGTCACGCAGGATATCAGCGCGACGGAACTCTTTATCGAGGCTTTCGGTTTATGACGCTATAGTAGGCGCAGACTGATACACGCCCGGAGTTGCCCATGCGCCGCCATCTGCTCGTCATCCTGCTCATCGCCTTAATCGCCCGCGCCGTGCTGCTGGCAAGCAACACCGTCTCGTTCCACTCGGATGAGGCGGTTGTCGCGTTGATGGCGCGGCACATTTTGCAGGGCGAGCGCCCGGTCTTCTTCTATGGGCAGGCGTACATGGGGAGCCTCGACGCGTGGTTGGTGGCGATCGGCTTCCAACTACTCGGCGAGTCGGTGCTGACGATTCGCCTCGTGCAGGCGTTCCTCTATCTGCTGATCGTCGCGACGGGCTATCTGTTCGCGTGGCGGGTTTCGGGCAAGCCGATCATCGCCGCCGTGACGGGCTTGATCCTCGCGCTGCCGCCCGTGCTGTTCGCGCTGTATACCACCGCCACGCTCGGTGGCTACAATGAGATGCTGTTGTGCGGCAACCTCGTGCTGCTGTTCGGCTATGAGGTGGCGGGCGCGCACCGCCGCTCGTGGTGGCGCTGGGCGGCGCTTGGACTGGCGGCGGGCATTGGTTGGTGGGCGAACGGGCTGATCATCGCCTTTGCGCTGCCCGTCGGCCTATTCATCCTCTGGCAGTTTGTGCGTAACCTGACCCCACCCCCAGCCCCTCCCCGAATTCAGGGAGGGGAGCAAACAGAGTCGCCGAGCCTCCCTCTCCCCCGCTGGCGTGGGATAAGGGTAGGGGGCGAGGGGGTGGGGCTCCTGTTGGGGATTCTCATCGCCGCCACGTTCTTCGTGATTGGCAGCGCGGCGTGGTGGGGGTTCAACTTCGCCAATGATTTCGCGCCGCTGCGCTTCTATCTGGTTGGTGGTGAGCGCGGAGAGTTCGCTGGGACCGATATCCCGCCGCTGCCGTTTCCCGAGCGCATCCTCGGCTTGATCTTTCTCGGCTTGCCCGCTGTGTTCGGGCTGCGCTTTCCGTGGTCACCCGTGTATGTGCTGCCTGTGCTCGGCGTCGGCGTGCTGCTGATCTATCTGCTGGCGATTGTGCGGTTGGCACGTGCGCCGCAATCGTTGCGGTCTGAACCTGACGCCCCAACCCCCTTAATTGCTTCTGTAGGGGCGGGACAAGCCCCGCCCACGGTCGAGGCAAGCCTCGCCTCTACTCAGAAAAGGGAGGTTCCTGACGCCCGCCCGCTCGTCCTCGGCATGATCGGTCTGTTCTGCGTGCTGTTCGTGGCGTCGCGCTTCAGCATCGACCCGACCGGGCGCTACTTCCTCCCGGTGATCCTGCCGCTGGCGGTCGTGCTCGGCACGCTGATCGACGGGCTGTGGGGGCGTCGTCGCGTTGTGGCGGTTGCGCTGATCACCGTGGTGCTCGGCTACAACCTGATCGGACAGGTGACGGCTGCCTCCAACAATCCGCCCGGCTTCACGACGCAGTTCAACCTCGACACGCACATTCCCAACACATGGGATGCTGAACTAATCGCGTTCCTCGACGAGCATGAGCTGTATCACGGCTACACGAATTACTGGGTGTCGTTCCGGTTGGCGTTCCTGAGCGGGGATCGGATGCAGTACAGCGCCGCGCTCTCCTATAAGCCCGATCTGAGCTACACGCCTGCCGATGATCGCTACTTGCCATACGTGCAAGCGACGGAGGCCGCCGACCGCATCGCCTACATCACGGCAAACGTGGCCGAGGTCAAAGCTTGGCTGGAGGCGCAGTTCGCCGCACGCGGTGTGACGTATCAGTCCGCGCAGGTGGGCGTTTACCACATCTACTATGATTTCACGCCGGAAGCGCCGCGCCCGCCGTTCGATTAGGCGCGCAGCAGGTCGTGGATCGGGATCAGCGGCGTCGGCTCGTGATCGTCAGGCTGGAGGCGCAAGCCCATCCACCCGGTATCGTGCCACTGACCGAACTTGTACCCGACCTTGGGGTAGACGCCGATCATAGTGAAGCCGAGCGCGCTGTGTACGCCGACGCTCGCCGCATTGGGCAGGGTGATGCCGGCGAAGGCGTTGCAAAAGCCCTGCCGCCTGAGCAGGTCGAATAATTCGCTGTACAGCGCCCGCCCGATGCCCTTGCGGTGCTGATCGCCGCGCACGTAGACGGAGACGTCCGTCGACCACTGGTAGGCGGAACGGTCGCGATGTTTGCCCGCGTAGGCATAGCCGAGCACCGCGCCGTCCTGCTCATAGACCAGCCACGGGTGCATGTCCAGCGTTTTGAGGATGCGTTCGCGCATCGTGTCGACGCTCGGCACCTCGACCTCAAACGAGATCACGGTGTCGGTGACATAAGGCGCGTAAATCGCTTGCAGGGCAGGGGCGTCAGCCGCTGGATCGACGAGACGGATCGGCATGGAAACAGCTCCCAAACAGGTAAATTGACCCGTATTATTCTAGGACAACCCCTCGGCGTGTGCCTTGTTCAGTTTTCACCAATAAATGATCGGGAGCTTTGTTCATGCGAATCGGAGGGGCGCACCTGTGTGTGCGCCCGTTGTGGGCAGACACATAGGTCTGCCCCTACACTCGGATTTTCGGAAAGCTGATCTAGCTGTTGGCCTGACCCGCCAGATATGGCGAACCGACGGCGAGGTAGCTGTAACCGCGCGCGACCAGCTCGTTGTAATCGGGGATCATCCGGCGGCCGTCCATGATCAGGTACGGCGCTTGCACGCACTGTTCGATGGTGCGCGACAGCCCGCGGAATTCTTCCCAGTCGGTCGAGATGAACAGCATATCGCTGCCGGCCAGCGCTTCCCGTGCCGAGTCGTGATACGTGATCTTCTCGAACAGGTGGTTGTTTTCCGGGTTGAAGAACTTGCGCGCTTCCGCCAGCGCCAGCGGGTCGTACGCGCGAATTTCCTTCACGCCGCGCGCCAGCAGGGCTTCGACCACCTTGAGCGACGACGAATCGCGCATGTCATTCGTGCGCTGCTTGAACGACAGGCCGAGCAGGGCAACTGTTTTGTGGTTGAACTTCGCGCCCGCTTCGTTCACAGCGCGGTCGACCAGATAGGTCTTCTGGTATTCGTTGATGTGGTAGACCGATTGCAGTAGATCCGCTTGCTGGCCCGCCGTCTTGAGCTGGTAGATCAGCGACTGGATGTCCTTGCCGAAGCACGAGCCGCCCGCGCCGTTCGACACGTACGAGCCCCACGTGCTGATGCGCCCGTCGGCGGTCACGCCGCGCTTGAGGTCTTCCATCCGCACGTTCTCGAAGGTTTCACCGAGGCGCGCGCCGACACCGTTCCAGAAGGAGATGTAGGTCAGCAGCAGCGTGTTCGCCACATACTTGATCGCTTCGGCAGTTTCCGGCGTCGTCTCGATGTAGCGGATGCGCACATGGTTGACGAACTGCGAATAGATGCGCCGCACGATCGAGAAATCGTCGGGCGTGTCCGCGCCGATGACCACGCGATCCGGCTTGCGCGACTTCTCCACGGCGTCACCTTCCGGCAGGAATTCCGGGTTGGAGGCGATGCCTGCATTCGGCACGTTGTGCTGCTTGAGGATCGCTTCCAGCTTGCGTCCGGTGCCAATCGGCACCGTGCTCTTGTTGATGAGCACGACGCGCCGCTGATCGGTGCGCTTGGCGAGCAGAGAAGCGATGTGACTCAGAGCGTTGAAGTAGAAGCTCAGGTCGGACGAACCGTCAATGCGCGGAGGCGTAGGCAGACACAGGAAAATCGCGTCTGTTCCTTCGATGATGGATTCGATGTCCGTGGTGAAGAACAGGTAGCGATTCATCGTTTCTTCGATGATCTGCGGCAGTCCCGGTTCATTCACGTAATGATTGATGCGCTCGTGATCGCCCGACTGATACGCCTCGATGCGTGTCTGGTCGATATCATAGGCATATACTTCGTGACCATATTCGGCTGTGGTAGCCGCATGGGTCAACCCGACGAATCCCGTTCCGACGACAATGATTTTCATAGACCGCCTTCTTATGATGACTTTCGATAGTGTATCAATAACACCTGAAAGAACTATCGTTTGCCTAAAGTGGAAGAACGACTGTCACTTTTAGCTGCTTAAACTCTACACCTACTTTAGCATCATGTGGGCAATTTCACGTCCCATTCTGACTGCGTAATTGGTACCGCGATCCCACGGATACACCTGACTCATGCTGCCCCAGAAGACGCCCGGCAGCGGTGTTTGCAGCGCGGGGATATCCTCACTGTGATTGATGTAAGGGACGGGCTGCGCGTAGGGCGCGCGGAACACCCATGCCTTGCGAATCCAGTCCTTGCTGAACGATGGGTTGATCGTCGGCAGCGCCGCGGTGAACCGCTCGACCACTTCCTCATCGGTCAGGCGGAAGTATTCGTGATTGGCGGGGACATAATCGCCCAGATAGAGCAGGTGATCGCCGCCGTAGTTCGCTTTGTCCATCCAGTTGGTGTGCTCGACCAGCGCGAGGAACGGGAAGCGGCTCTTTTCTTGTCCGGGCTGTTGGCGGGCAGGTTGAGCCAGTAGGTGCCATCGGTCAGTAACTGCTGTTTGGTCGCCAGAATGACGCACAGCGCGCCGATACTGCTCAGGTTGGCCGCCTGATCGCCATAGTTGGTGTTCGCCAGCGCGGGCGCCATTTTCAGCAGCAGCTTGGGCGAGGTCGTGGTCAGCACACGATCAAAGCTGTGTTGTTCGCCCTTGATGGTGAGCGTAGGCTGCATGTTCACCAATTCGATCTTCTCGACGGGCGTATTCAGACATATCTTTGCACCCCGGTCGGTGATCGCCTTGGCCATCGTATCGAGGAACGCTTGAAAGCCGCCCGTGAAGATGCCAAGGCGCAGCGTGCGCGTCTTGACGCGCGCCCACATCCACGCCATGTTGACCTTGTCGTACTGTTCGCCGAACTTGCCGATCAGCAACGGGCGGAAGAACTTGCCGTAGGCTTCTTCACCCATGAAGCGCAGGAAGAAGGCGTCGGCGGTGACGCGTTCCAGTGGCTTCCAAAACGGGAACAGCTTGACGAACGCTCCGACCGCGCCAAAGCGCAGCTTGGCGATCAGCGAGAGCGGCAGGAACAGCGCCGACGGGGAAATCTCCGAGCGCAGGATTTTGCCGTCAATCCAGAAGCTGGTTTTGGGGCGTGGGAAGAGGATCTGGTCGCGGACGCCCATCTCTTCGGCGAGCTTGAGCACGTCGATATCGGACTGAAACCAGTGGTGGTAGAACTTCTCCAGCGACCACGCCCAGTGGTCGTCGCGGAAGCCGCCCGCCAGCCCACCGACCGCGCTTTCGGCTTCGTAGATCGTCACTTCATGCCCGGCGCGGACGAGATCCCACGCCGCGGCCATGCCCGTCACACCCGCACCAATGATTGCGATTTTCATGCCTATATCCTTAAGATGCCGCCGCCGCTTCTTTTTCGAGATCGCTCGCGTGGGTGATGGCGCCCCAACCGAGGCCGCGCCGCGCGAGGAAGATGAACCCGGCGACCGTCACGGGCAGCCAGATCACCAGATGGATGGTCACGGCGAAGGCGCTGGCCTGGGGTTCGGCGATACCAATCGTCGTCAGTACGAGGATGCAGAAGAATTCGAAGACGCCGAATTGACCGGGCGATGCCGGGATCAGGCTGGCGAGGTTAACGATGCCGAGCGTGAGCAGCATGGTCGGATAGTCAACGCCGAGGTTGAACGCCTGCGACACGATCCAGTAGGTCGACGCTTCGAGCATCCAACTGCCGTATGAGAAGACGACGCTCTTGAGCAAATCGGCGGGGGAGCGCAGGCAACCGAGCGCAGCGATGATATCTTCGCCGAGATGTTCGATCAGTTGGCTAAGTTTTCCCGGCAGAATGCGCGTCACGATCCGGATCATCGCGCGCAGCAGTTCCGGGCGCAGCGCCACGACGAAGAACGTTGCCGTCACGAGGACGAAGGCCGGAGCGAGGATATTGACGGCCGTCCGCACGCGCTCGTCAGGGACTTCCACGAACAGCAGGCCGATGACGACGAATGTCACCATCACCACGCCGTCGAAGAGGCGTTCCAGCAGCACGATCATGGCGTTGCGGGCAATCGGAATGTTGCGGGAACGACTGAGCAGCGCGACACGCAGCGCTTCGCCGGCGCGCATGGGATAAACGTTGTTGCCCATGTAGGTAATGCACACGAGCTGGAACAGTTCGCGGATCGGGACGGAGCGCACCGAGCGCAGCAGCGACTGCCAGCGCAGCGAAATCACGAACACGCCGGTGAAATACCACACGCACCCGATCAGGATCGGGAGGGGGTTCGCGGCTTGAAGCTGCGTCCACACTGCGGCGGGATTCAACCCGTTAAACGCGATCAGGAGGAAAATTGCGCTGACCGCAATCCCGATTACGGTAATCAGCCGTTGGCGTCCAGACATGCCGATCCTTTTGCTGTCAAATCCAGCTCATTCTAGCAGTACCCACTCGTTTTTTACACGGCTCATGTCAAAAATCCTTGAGTTCAGACCGTTTTCTGCATACACTACTCCATAGTCGTTTGATGATCTGAGGATATTCGTATGAGTGACCAACCCAACGATCCGAATTGGCTGGATGAGTTTGAGGATTTGGCTAACCGCGAACTCGCCGCCGGGTCTTCGTGTGAGCAAGTTCACCCGATCGTCGAACGCTGGTATCGCGATTTGCTGCAAACCGAACCGCCGGATTCGCGCGATTCGATCATGCAGGCGATGGCCTGCCTCTCGACTGAAATCCTGTACGACACCCCGCAGGAAATGCTCGACGAAGTGCTGAAGATGGTGGATGAGGATGTACTCGCCGGGTTTATCGAGTATGTGCTGATGATCGGGCGGGCGTTTGAACGCGGCCTGCAAAACGGCGATCTTGACGATTTATAGCGATTAGCCGTGAGCAACAACCACAATTGGATAATCAGTTCACAGCAGGGGCGATCAAGCGGGTCGCCTCTGTTGATTCCAAGCCCACCCCGAATTCGGGGAGGGGAGCCAACATCGCCCGCTAAATCTAATTGGTTTTCGTAGGGATGCGATCTATCGCGTCCGCAAAACTCAAAAATCGACCTAAAACCTTGTTTCACGCTTATACTACGCACTTATCGGTTCACTTCCTCCCACGCATTGTCACCCTGTCTAGGTTTTTGACCTGAGATAAACAAAGGGCGCAGCACGCTGCGCCCCTACAAAGTTCCCGATTTTTGCAAATGGCTGACCGCTAATCGCTAATCGCCTGACCTCAGTCCCACCACTTGAACCCATCCGGCAGATTGTCCATGCCGGGGCCGGAGGGCAGGTCTTCGAGGATGGGCGGCGGGATTTGCAGCGTTCCGGCACTGCGCGCTCGCGTCGGCGTCGGGTGGCGCGCATGATCGAGTTCGCGCTGCACCAGCGTGAGGATCGCGCCCAAGCCGAGGAACAGCGCCAGCGCATTGAACACGTCGCCGATCATGGGCAGCGAGCTGATCACCGCGAGGATGAGCACGCCGAGTGCCAGCGCGACATAGTTCCAGCGGCCTTCCAGCCGCTCGCCGAGGACGACGCGCAGGATCAGCCGTCCCATGGCCAGACACACAATCACGCGCGAGATGTAGATTGCGACGAAGAAGTACGCGCCCGCGCCGCCCAAGGTGATCACGCCGGAGAACAGCCCGGTCGCGATGGCGATATCCGGCAGGTTGACCGCCGCGAACAGCAGCACGATTCCGACCAGCAGCACCACTACCACAAAGAGAATGGCAAACGACAAAATAAAGGTGATCAATCCAACGCCGAGGCTCGGCAGTGGGCGGGTGCGAATGCTGTAGAGCGGATCCTGGATCTGCGCCGGGAAGAAGAACAGGCCGACTGCTCCGATCAGGATCAAGCCGATGAATTCCCGCAGCACGCGGTTGATGTAGACGTTGACACTCTGATTCAGGTCGGTCTGGTTGTCGAGATCGAGCGCGACGATGACCGGGTCGAACACCGGTGGATTCGTCAACTGCCCGGCAATTTCGCCTTCGCTGACCGAGCTGTAGTTCAACACGCCGTCGATCCGCGCATCTTCGGTGACGCGCAGGCCGGGCGTGATCAGATCGATGCGGAAGAGCACATTGAACAGCGTGCTCAGGTTGCTCGCGCCGATGGAGTTGCGGTCGCCGACGCTGGCATTCACATCGCCGCCGATTTGCCCATCAATGGCCAGCGCCGTCCCCCAAAAGCTGATCGCGCCGCCGACCGAGCCATCTTCGAGCAGTTGGTAGCCAATGCTCGTGATGCTGCCGGGGACGGCGACATCTTCGAGGCGGGTGCTCAAGCTGGCGCTGATCACGTCGCCCGTCAGCGTGGCGGTGGGTTTCACGTGCACCGATCCGCCGCCAAAGTGCAGGTCGCCGTCAATGGTGCCGCTGACTTCTAACTGCCACATGAGCAGATACGCGCTGTTGCCGACCGTCCCGCTGATGCTGCCGCTCAAAGCCGCCCCAAACAGGCTGCCCGTGATCGTGCCTTCGACAATCAACTGCTGGCAGGCGACGAACACATCGCCTGTAATCGTGGTATCCGCCGCGACCGTGCAGGTATCGCCTTGAAGAATTTCCCGCGCTGACGCCAGGTTGACTTGCCCGAACAACACCATCAGCGCGACAACGATGATCAGCCGCCGCATACACGCTCCTTACCTTTCGCCTGCGATTGTAGTAAGAAGATGAGTGCTTGCCAAATCTCAATCCCGAAAAAGTAGGGTATAGGCTAGAATATGTTTAGATAGGCAACTTGCACTACCCGAAGGTAATCTGATGGCGTTGTTTGCATCTCAGTCAAAGAAGCAATCCATAGACGACACCCGAACGCGCGACAGCGTTACCCCTCTACGTCTGGTGATCCATGTGGCCGATGGCGGCCCGCAGCCCGCGTCATCTCGCTGCCTTTGCAGAAGACTGTGACGATTGGGCGGGGCGGCGGCGGCGCGGAGCAGCAGCCGGATGTGGATTTATCGTCGTTTCGGGCACTGGAAAATGGCGTGTCGCGCTGGCACGCGCAGCTCACGCATGACGATGACTTCTTGTCCATCGAAGACCTCGACAGCACGAACGGCACCCGGATTAACGGCTACCAGATCAGCGCGCACCGGCCCTACCGCCTGCGCGATGGCGACGAAATTGAAATTGGGCGCATCCGCATGATGGTCACGGTGGTGCGCGTCCCGACCCAAGTCTAGGGCTTGGCGCTGTGACACTTTTGAAGCCCGCTCCTCGTCAGCGGGCTTTTTGTTTGCTTGTGTACGGGAGAAGCGCATATTCAGTCTGCTCGTGAAACTGGGGACAGCGAGACGCGATATCGTGTCAAAAGGATCACCGGTGGGACGCTATCAAGAGGGTGTCTAAAAGGCCTCAAATCCTTTCCCTTGCCAGTGGACAGGGACGAGCGCATGCCGGGTCGTTCTGAATGGCCCCTCGCCTTCTAGAGAAGGATAGAGAGGACAAGGCATGCCTTGTCCCTACAAAAATCTGTCTCATCAAGAACTGGGCGCTTTTTAGACACCCTCTAAATCGCGTGCCTACGAAAACAGCGTCGCCTTAGCGGAGTCTGCTGTCTCCCCTCCCTGAATTCGGGGAGGGTCGAAAGGTTGCTCGGACTGCGTTGACCCCAAAGCCTGATTTGCCGCATTTCTTCGTTTAGCGGTATTATGGACTCCATTTGCTGCTCTCGGAGTCGTTATGCTTCGTAGTTTTACAGATCGCGTTTTAGGCGGGGTGTGCGCGGGGTTAGCCGCCGCACTGCGCATCAATGTCTGGCTGATGCGCCTGCTGTTTGGGCTGCTGACGGTGGTCAGCGGCGGCGCGTTCGCGCTGGTGTATGTGCTCCTCTGGTGGCTTGTCCCCCAGGAATCGCTGATCGCCCGGCGGCGGGGCTTTCCCACGATCATCGCCGTGCTGTTGTGCGCGCTGACCTTGGCCGCGTGGTTTGGCCGGGAGTCGCTGCGTGCGTCCTCTGGTGAACCGCTCTTCTGGGCGGCGGGGCGGTCATCCTGAGCGCGGTCTTCTTCCTGAGGCAGATCGTATGAGCATACGCCGCAAAACGAACCCCCTGTTTGGGCTGATCATCCTGGCCGCCGCGCTGATTGTACTGGCGCGTACGCTCGGCCTGCTGCCGGAAACCGTCTTCGATTTGATTCTGCGCGCCGCGCCGGTGCTGCTCGTGCTGGTCGGCGCGGCGTTTCTGCTGCAAGACCGCCTGCCGTTCAGCGGGTTGATCGCGCTGTTGCTGAGCGCGGTCGTCGTCGCCGTGATCGGCTTGACGGCGTATTCCACGCGCGAAGGCCAAACCCGCGAAGATACGCGCCAGCCGATTGAACAGGCCATCGCGCCGGAAATTACGCTGCTGCGCATTCGCATCAGCGCGTTGGCGACGGGCGTTGACATCCTGAGCGGCGAGGCGGGGCGCGTAACGGGGGAATTCCTCGGCAGCGTCGACAACCGCGTCGACGTGCGCTATGAACAGCTTGGTGACAATTCGGCCACGCTCACGCTGCGCGAAACCGAACCGGATGAGTTCCCGCGCTTAGAGGCGGTTGGGCGGGGGACGCTGCGTCTGACGCTGCCCGTGGGCGTGCCGCTCGACGTAGAACTGCTTGGTCAGGATGGCGGCGTTGTGCTCAACATGAGCGGGACGAGCCTCGAACGCCTCAACGTGAATACGCGGCGCGGCGAAGTCGTCGTCACGCTCCCGGAATACGAACCCTTGTTTTCCGAGCAGAACGAACTGCTCGGCACGCTCACCACGCAGCAGGGCGATCTCACGCTGTTCATCCCGGCGACCGTCGCCGCGCGTCTGGAACTGGATCGCGGGAACAGCGGCTTCGACCCGCAGCATGATCCGAACGTGTACAACTACCTCGTGGTCGGCGATGTGCTGGAATCGCGCGAGATCAACACGGCGGCCATCACCGTGCGCTATGCGGTCGTCGTCCCGGCCGGGCGCATCCGCGTCGAAGTGCCGGGTTAATTTCCCAAAATACCCAATGTAGGGGCGCACGGTAGTGCGCCCTGCTTGTTTCCCCTGACCAGATGTAAATTTGCGGTTAAGTTTCTCGACAAGCCCGACTAACTGCGCTATACATGCGCCAAACACACAGTCGAGGGACTTCATGGCGTGGCGCTTGCATCTGACTGACCGGATCGTTCGCAGAATTGATGTGCTGGCTGGGAAACCGAATCTGCTGGCGGCGTGGACGAGCACGGATCGCGTCTACTTTATGGAATTGCAGAACGGCGGCAAGCTGACTGAACTGCAAATTCATCCCCCCAAGACGCGCGCGACCGCCATGTGGGGTGTCTTCCTCAAAACGCTCCACGCGCCTAACGGCATCTCTTTGCCGCTGGTCAAGACCGCCCAAGCGACCATTTATCAGGTGGCGGACGGCAAGCAGCGGCTCTATCGCGTCTCCGAGTCGGAACTGCTGCTCGAAGCGCAGGGTGTCGAGATGCGCCTCGCCGCCGATCAGCCGTTCGTCGCGGTGGCGTTTGATGGTGCTCTCACTGCCGGTCTGGATCGCGCGGGCGCGCTGCACTACTATCGCCAAGGAGTACATACTGCTTCCGTCGACACACCGCTGCGCCTCACCGACGAACTGCAGCCGCATCTGGCGATCATCGAGGGCGGGACGGGGGTCTTCGTCTCCGATGGCGATCAGATTTTGTTGTTTGACGGGGATGGAGAGTTGGTCAAGCGGGTGCCGACAGGTTACACGCTGGGCGCGTTGGCCTGCTCGCCGGATGGCTCGTTTCTGGCGACGGGCGACCTGGACTCGAACATGATCCGCGTGTATGACGGGCGGCGGCTCGTGCCGACCCATCAGCGGTTCGCGGTCGAACTGCTGGCGGATGCTAAGAAAACGCAGTCGATCAGTTCGGCGCTGGCGGCGAATACGGCGGTGGGTACGCTGGCGATCACCAACAAGGGCGTGCTCGTGTTCGCGATGTCGGGGATGCTGTGCGCGACCAACCTCACCCGCATGATCACCATGCCAAGCGTGAAAGTCTCCAGTTCAGCCGAGAGTTAGAAGCCGCCTTCGACGAGGGCGCGCTGCGGGAATACCATGCGTTCGGGAACAATCCAGCCGCGGGCGAGCGCCGCTTGATTGGCGCGTTCGAAGTCGGCGTGCAGGTCGCGCACGAGACGCGCCTGCGCGTTGGCCGGTTCCAGCGAGAACATGACCGCCGTCGCCGCGAAATCGCCGACGGCCAGCAGCAGCCAGTTATTTTCGCCCACCTGTTTGCGACCGAGGGCCTGCTTGGGGCGATCTTTCATCAGCCAGACCGCTTTGAGCAGGGGCGTGATGACCGCATTTTCTGGCGCTTGCTTGCCGCCCGCCATGATCGGCTGTGGGCTGCTGCGGTGATAGACGCAGAAGTAGAGCGTCTGCGCTTCGAAGTGATGGCGCAGGAAGCCAGTTTGCCCCTTCACGCCGATCACCTGTTTCCACGCTTCGCTTTCCGGGTTGCGTTCGAGCAGTCGTTCGATGATGGTGCGCTGTTCGCTGTAGCGTTTGTACATGGCGTTGAACTGCGCGCGGTTGATTTTGCCCTGCGCGAACTCATCGGCGATGAGCTCCATCTTCTGGCGAATGGCGTTGAGGGCGCTGGTCGGCGTAGTCGGCGTTTCAACCTCGGGCGGGAGTGGTTGGGTTGGCGTTCGGGGACGCGACGTCGTTGTCGTTGGCGCGGTCGGGCGAATCGGTGAGCGCAGCGAGTCGGGCGGTTGATCAGGACGATTCGATTTAGGGTCGTTCACAGCGCACACCTATCATGTTACAAAAAGATCGCTTTTCCTCATTATAGCCAGATTCGGTATACTTACTGTCAATGAATTGTGGATAGATTGATATGACTTTTCGACCACAGCATGTTGGCCTGTACTTCACCCATGAGCATATCACGGCGGCACGGCGGGATCGCGATCGTGATCCGCTGCGCGCGGCCTACTTGATGCTCAATGATCGCGAACAATCCGGGATGGAAGTCGCGCTGTGGGGCGCGTTCCGCTACCGCTTCAATGAAGACGAACGCGCAGGCGAGATTGCCGCCGAGGCGCTGATGCGCGCCATCGACGTGCAGCCGTCTGACGACCTGACTTACCTCGACACCGTCGCACAGACGATCATGTTTGTGCAGGCGTTCGAAATGCTGCGCGATCATCGCGCGCTCACCTATGCCGAGCAAGTGCGCTTTCTCAACACGCTGCAAATGCGCGTGACTGAGCTCAGCCAGAGCCCGTACAAGGATACGCAGGTCGAAAACCTGTGGATGGCGCTGCTCGTCATGGCGACGGGCGTCGCCGTTGAACATGAAGACACGTTCAAACTCGGCGTAGAGGTCTACGAGCGGACGATCCGCGATGAAGTGTCGCCACGTGGGTTCATCCCCAAAGCGGTGCAGGGCAATGATGGCGGCAGCCTGTATCGCCAGATCCTGTCGTCGGCGGCGCTCGTGCTCATGGCCGAACTGGCGCACAACGCTGGGG
Source organism: Candidatus Flexifilum breve (assembly GCF_016713355.1). Taxonomy (NCBI): domain Bacteria; kingdom Bacillati; phylum Chloroflexota; class Anaerolineae; order Aggregatilineales; family Candidatus Flexifilaceae; genus Candidatus Flexifilum; species Candidatus Flexifilum breve. The sequence goes on along the minus strand of NZ_JADJPI010000010.1, from coordinate 142,865 downwards.
TCGATCTGTGGAACTTCTCAGTGCGCGGCGTCTCCGTCGTGACGACGGCACTCTACCCGATCTACTACTTCTACACGCCGGAGAAGTGGCAGTGGGACAAAGGCCTCACCGCGGACGAAACGCAGATGCTGTTCCGGCGCTACGGTGGCTATCTGGAAATGCTCAACCGCCACACCCGCCACCGCGACCTCAAGCCGGTGCTCGAAGACCTCCGCCCGATCTACAACCCGCAGGGCGGCGGTTTGACCACGCTGTCGCACGGCCTCCCGGTCAAACGCGGGCTGTTCGGGTAAATCCGACCCCATCCCTGTCCCCTCCCCGAATTCAGTTGACGGAGGGACAGTTTTAACATTGGGAGCCATTAAGGCACCGGTTTGAGGGGAAACAGATTTCGTAGGGACGCGCAACGGCGCGTCCGTTTTGCCCACGATCTGGCGGACGCCCCGTTGGGCGTCCCTACAATCCTCTCGATTGTTAAACGTGTCTTGCCCTCAACCGAATTCAGGGAGGGGAGACAACATTGCCCGCCAATCCGAAATTGGACGCGCTGCTAACACGCCGTGACCTTGTGAGAAGATCGTGATCAATTGCTTGCATGCGCAACTTTATGCGCGTTTGCTCGTAATTAAGGATAGTGTGCGGCTCGGGTAGGGTATAATGGCATGGGACGGCGTGCAATAGCTGGAGTCAGAGGCATGAGTTCGCTCGAAGGGCAGACGCTCGGTCAATATCGTGTGATCGCGCAAATGGGGCACGGCGGGATGGCGACCGTATTCAAGGGCTATCACCCGCGGCTGGATCGCTTTGTCGCGATCAAAATGATGCATCAGGCCTTCCAGGAAGATAAAAACTTCCTTGCCCGCTTCGAGCGCGAAGCACAGATCGTCGCGCGCCTCGATCACCCGCACATTGTCCCCGTGTTCGACTTCGCCGATTTCGAGGGGCGACCCTACCTCGTCATGAAATACATCGAGGGGCGCACGCTCAAAGGCGTACTGGAAGACCAGCCGCTCGCTATGGGTGATATCCTCAACCTGATGCCGCGCATCGCCGACGCGCTCGATTATGCGCACCGGCAGGGCGTGCTGCACCGCGATATCAAGCCCTCGAACATCATCATCGACGTGAACGGCACGCCCTTCCTGACCGATTTCGGTTTGGCGCGCATGGCGCAGTTGGGCGAAAGCACGCTCAGCCATGACATGCTGCTCGGCACGCCGCACTATATTTCGCCCGAACAGGCGATGGGCAGCCGCGAACTCGACAACCGCACCGATATTTACTCGCTCGGCGTCGTGCTGTACGAGCTGGTCGTCGGACGGGTGCCTTTCAGCGCAGATACGCCGTTTGCCATCATTCACGATCACATTTACCGCCCGCTGCCGGAACCGATGAAGGTCAACCCGGAGATCACGCCGGAAGTCTCCGCCGTGCTGGAAAAGGCGCTGGCCAAGTCGCCCGCTGACCGCTACGCGACGGCCACCGAGTTGGTAAATGCCTTCAAAGCGGCGGTCGAAACGTCGGGCATGGCGACGCTCAACCCGAACCGCGTCAATATCGCCTCGGATTCGCTGCTGGAAATGCGCCGCGCCGAAGACAACGCGACCGAACTGCTGAGCAATGTCGGCAAGCCCAAGCGTGACCGGGCCGCCTCGATTCCGGCGGCTGGTCCCGTCCCACCAACGCCCCAGGTGCCGCCAGCCGCACCCGAACCGCCGAAGCGCGTGGTCGTCGAGTCGTCGTTCGATTTTGCCGATGTGGGCAAAGCCATCGAAAAGGCGGGCGAAGCCATCGGCGATGCCTTCGAGAGCTGGAATGAGAAGAATATCGAGTACGAACTCGCACCCTACGAAACCGAAGAGACTTTCCGTAAGCGCATCGAAGCTCGCTTCAAGAAGCGCGGGGAATTCACCGGACACCTGATCGCCTATATCGTGGTGAATGCCCTGCTGTGGATCATTTTCAGCGCGGCGGGCGGCTTTAGCTTCATCAGCACTGATCAACAGTTCTTGCAGTGGATGGAATTTCCGTGGCCAATGATTGTCTCGCTCGGGTGGGGTGCTGGGCTCGCGGCGCATCTGTTCGAGACGCATTTTGCGACGGGCAGTCGTGACGAACGGCGCTATCAGGCGATCCGCGCGGAACTCCGCCGCCAGTACCCGGATGGGTGGGGGCGCGTCGACCGCCGCGAATTGAAGAAGATCCGCCGCCGCGTCGAAAAGCCGTTCAAGAAGCGGGCGGAATTCTTCGAACATGCTGCCGTCTACATCATGATCAACGCCATGCTGTGGCTGATTTTCTTCTTTGGCAGCAGCGTGCCGGATATCGGCGCGGTGATGAACGAAATCCCCTTCCCGTGGCCGTTGATTGTGTCTTTGGGTTGGGGGGTCGGGCTGGCGATCAACTTTGCCGAGATGGTGACGACTTCCGGGCGCGAACGCGCTATTCAGCGCGCCATCGAACAGGAGTACGGGCGCAAACGCAAGAATGATGAGTACGTGGCAGAAGACGACGATGAGCTGCTGGACAGCCGTCCTGCCCGCCGCGTCCGTTTGACTGAAGATGGCGAACTCACCGACAGCATGGTCGTCGAATGGGAAGAAGAAGACAAGCCCAAACGTTCTAGACGTTGAGGCGGCGTTTCCCCGACGCTACAACCTAAGACGGATGCAGGTCAGCCGATTCTCGTGTAACATGGTTGTAATTCAACACGAGGACAAGCGAGTCATGCCACGACAGATTTTGCCGTTAGAAGCCAGCAAACGAAATATCTTCGCAACCCGCAAGGGCTTACTGATCGTTCTCTGGGCGGTGCGCCAGTATGGGCCGCTCAGCTTTTGGGATCTCTACAAAATCATCTTCGGGCATGATTTTTACGAGGAACAGCGGCGGCAGGGCGGCACGGGTCGCCTGAACAGCGGTGAAGATCAGGTGAAAGCCGCGCGCATGGTCAGCCGCTTTGGGGCAAACGGCCAGTTCAAGATCATGCTGGAAGGCACGATCACCACACTCCAGCGCAGCGAACTGCTCAACGTCGAGTATGGCGAAAACGACCGTTCGGTCGAAACCATGATGATCAGCGTGCCGCCGATTCTCGCGGCGCTGCAAACGATCTTTCGCATCAGCCTGACTGAATTTGTGACGGCGGGCGGCGAATTCGTCGCCTCGTACCCGATTTTTGGTGAGCCGCTCGCGCCCGCCGACGACAAATGGGCGGAAGCGTTCGTCATCATGCCGTTCGACCCATCGATGAAGGTGGTTTACGACGAGCATCTCGTCCCGGTTGCTAATCGCCTCGGCATCACGATCAAGCGCGGTGACGCGTTTCTGTCGTCGCAGTCGATCATCGACGAGGTGTGGTCAGCCATTTATCATTCGGACATCTGCATCGCCGACTGCACGGGTCGCAATGCCAACGTGATGTACGAACTGGGGATCGCGCACACGCTCGGTCGTCCAGTCATCCTGATTTCGCAGTCGGTGGCGGATATCCCATTCGACATCAGCCACCGCCGCATCATCACCTACAGCCTCGACAACCTCGACGAGCTGGATAAGAACATCACCTCGGTCATCAAGAGCGAACTCGGCTACGGGGAATAACCCAAAGCCTCACCCCAACCCCTCTCCGAGCGGAGAGGGGCAACAACACTCGCCAGACAGATTTTGTTTTCGTAGGGACGCGATTTATCGCGTCCGCCTAGTTACGACCCCACCCCGGCCCCCTAACAGGGGTAGGTTTTTTATGCTTCCCCATCGAATACGGTTTTCTTCGCTGAGAACCTGTAGGGACGAGGCATGCCTCGTCCGGTTTTTCCTCTGGATTAGGCAATAGATCGGTTGTCTGTGAAAGCAAAAGAGGTGTTTTAACGGATAGGGTGGTTGTGTGAGCACAGGAGGACGAGGCATGCCTCGTCCCTACAATTAAAAACCTACCCCTGAGAGCACCGGCTCCTCCCCGAATTCAGGGAGGGGCGCCAGCAGCGTTTGCCAAGCCGAATACGTCTTCGTAGGGACGCGATTCATCACGTCTCCCGCTTGGATTAAGCTTGTTTCCTACTAACTTGCCGGGTTGTGCAGCTGACATGCGCCGTTTTCGCACACTTCCGCGCCCACCAGTTTGTTGATGCGGTAGCGGTTGCGGGCGAGTACCTTGTAGACCTGATCCCCGAGCCAATCCACGCCGGGGACGTGCAGCAGCAGCCAGAGCGGAAAGCCGAGCGGGAGTTCACGCAGCAGGCGGCGCACGCCCTTAAAACCACCGAGCATTTGCCCGTCGCTGGTCATGGTGTGCATCTGCCCAAACGCTGCGTTCCAGTCGAGATCGGGATAACGCTGGTGCACCGTCTCCCACTTCTGCAAATCGAGAAATTCCACGCGCTGCAGCCAGTCCAACGCGTTGATGATCCGCTTGGATTGCCGGCAGAGCACGCAGTTGCCATCATAAATCGCTGTGACCATCTGTCACCACTCCATCATTCTCAGGTCTGTATATTACACTTCTTATTGCGATATGGCGGGTTTTATCATCCCGGTCTCAGATTCACGCAACCCGGCAGCGCAGGCGGCGTATATAATGAGCAGAGAAACACGAGAGGAAAACGCCTGTGAGCGATCAACCGGAAGTCCAAGCCGAAGACCTGTCGCCGCTGCCCCACACTGACACCGTTTACGAGACTCATCCTCGGCGGCAAAAGCGCGGTTGCGCGCCGTATATTTTTGGCGGGATGGGCTGCCTGCTGTTCATCGTCGTGATTCTCGGGGCGCTTATCTTCTTCACGGGGTCGACGCTCACCAATGTGATCGGGAGTATCGGCGGTTTAGTGGGCGTGCAGCAGTTCAGCGCGCCGCCGGAAGCGTCGATTGTCTCGTCGCAGACCATCGTGCAGGGAATTCAACCCCTCGGGCAGTTGGTCAGCGTGAGCGTGCAGTTGGCGAAAGCCGGGGTGTTCGTCGGCGTGGGGCAGGGTGTGCTGAACGTGTGCGGTTACTCGGCGAATCACGCCGTGCAGGGGGCGGTTGAAGCCGGTATTGACCTGATGCAAATCGGCGAAGACGATGTGCGCTACGACGCGGCGCGTGACGTTTACGTCATCACCATCCCCGCGCCGCAGTTGACGAGCTGCCGCGTCGAGATGATCGACCAGTATGACGAGTCGGTTTCGACGTGCAATCCGGATTGGGATGGGGTGCGCCAGCTCGCGCAGTATCAGGCATTATCCGACTTCCGTGATGATGCGCTTGAAGGCGGTATCCTCACCCGCGCGGAGACAGAAACGCGCTTCGTGCTGGCCAACTTCGTGCGCTCGCTGACCGGGCGCAGCGTGGAGATTGTGTTCGCGCCGCCGACGGGCGAGACGGTTTATCCGCCGTCGTGCTTGCCGGAGATCCCCATTGGTTGGCGCTTTGATACGCAGAATAACCACTGGACGAAATAGACAGGTTTACAGTTCACAGTCAAGACAGGGTTTGAAGCAGTTACCTGAAAATGGGCAGACACACAGGTCTGCCCATTTTCAGGCGCACCGATAGTTGCGCTCCTACAAGCAGTTACCCCTTATTCCAGACACTTGCCAGACCATTAACTGTGAACTGTTCACGTTGAACGATCAGCGCACGCCGACGCGCATGGTGAACGAGGTTGGCGTCAGCGTCATGCCGCCTTCGATGTCCAGCAGCGGCGGCGTCAGGGAGTTCAACCGCCAGCGCCCGACAATCCCCGCCAGCAGCAGCGTGCTCACCGTCGTGACAAACGATTCTTCCAGCGCCGCGCGCACGCCCGCCCCGAACGGCATGTAGCTGTAGCGGTTGAGCCGCTTTTCATAGCCCGCCGAAAAACGTTCCGGCATAAAAGCTTCCGGGTTGATGAACTGCTTCGGGTTATGGTGCAGCGCGTACGGGCTGACGAAGATCGCGCTGCCGGACGGCACGAAGTACTTGCCGACCTGCGCCTCGCGCGTCGCCTGCCGCGTGATCACCCACACGGGCGGGTACAGGCGCAGTGTTTCGCGGATGACCATTTCGGCATAGGGCAGGTTGTCGAGGTCAGCGGCATTCGGTAAGCGTCCACCCAAGGTCGACCGAACTTCCTGTAAGAGTTCCGCTTCCGCATCGGGGTTGCAGGCGAGCAGATGCAGCGCCCACGCCAGCGTGTTGGCGACAAGCTCCGTCCCCGCATGGAACAGAAGCAGCATTTCGTCGACGGCCTGCGCCGGGTTGACGTAATGCAGACGTTCGAAGAGACCGCAGCGCCGATCCGCGACTAGGTCGGCAATCGCCTCTTTTAGCCCAGAATGCGCGCGCCCACAGCCCCGCCGTGTGCCGACGGGCAGCCACGCCGGGATGAGCGGCGACTCGAAGCGGCGGTCAGCGAGCGGTTGGCTGAAGGGCACACCTTCACGCAGCCCGGCGGGCGCGGCGTCGCGTTCAAACAAGAGCTGCGCAGTCATGCGGGCGGTCATGGTTTTGAGATGGGTGGGCAGCGAGACCACATCGTCGGGACACCAGCCGAGCAGGTTGACGGCACTCGTGATCTGATCCGCGAAGTCGTACAGCCAGCGGGGATCATAGGCGGCTTTGATGCGGTCGCGTCCGCCGAGTTTGTCTTTGGGTGGAAACAGATCGTGCCCCATGGCGCTGTTCAACGTCTTGAGGTAATTCGGGCGGTCGGTGAAGCGTTCGGGCGCTTCGACCAGTACATAGTGCGCCTCACGCGGGTTGTTGACCAGATACGCGTGAGTCGGGCCGAAGCGGAAATGCACGAGTTCGCCATACTGCAAGGGGGACTCGGTCAGGGCGCGAAACGGGTTGTTCGCAAAGAGGGGCGCATCGCCTGCAATGAAGTGCTTCTGCGGGCCGGGCGGAAAAAAGGCATCCATACACAGCCTCAAACTTCTTGTGTTACAGTCATCTTGAACTACTGTAACATGAAGATGGAAGCATGAGTGTTGAGAAAAGAGCATCCAAGTGCAACAGTTGTCAGTTCACAGTTTAAAGAAGGAGCCTCAACCATCGTGATGTAGGGGCAGACCTACGTGTCTGCCCAATTTAGGCGCACCGCCGTGCGCCCCTACAGACCGGTATGTGAGCATTTGCCAGATATATGAGAGAGCGCTGTAAACTGAAACCTGTGAACTGATAGCTTGTTTCTAGTATGCTCCGGAGCGGAGCAGCACGCGCGGGATCGTCATGAAGAGGATTTGCGCGTCCAGCCCGACCGACCAGTTCTCGATGTAGTAGATATCCATCAGGCACATTTCGTCGAAGGGAACCTCGCTGCGCCCGCTGATCTGCCACAGCCCAGTCATGCCCGGCTTGACCTGCAAGCGCTGTAAGTGCCACGCCTCATACAGCGAGACTTCATCGGGGGTGGGCGGGCGTGGGCCGACGAGGCTCATCTGCCCGGTGAACACGTTAATCAGGTTGGGGAGCTCGTCGATGCTCAGCTTGCGGATCACGCGTCCAACTTTGGTTACGCGCGGATCATCTTTGATTTTCGGGTGGCGCGGGTCGAGCTCGTGCGTCTTGATCAGGTCGGCGCGCAGCTTGTCCGCATCGGGGATCATGCTGCGGAATTTGATCATGTCGAATTCACGCCCGTTTTCGCCGACGCGGCGCTGCTTGTAGAAGACTTTACCGTTGTCCTCCAACCGGATCGCGAGCGCGACCAGCCCGAACATGAGCAGCAGCAGCGGTGACATCGCCCCGATGAGGATGAGGTCCATGGCGCGCTTGATCAGGCGGTTGCTGCCTTTGAGCGGCACATGCCCGTTGACGCGCAGCAGGGGGATGCCGTCCAGGTTTTCGACCTGCACCTGCTTGAGGTTAAGTTGAAAGACTTCCGGCACCACGCTCACTTCGACGCCGCGCTGCTGGCAGATGCGGATCATCTTGAGAATCTGGTCGTGGTGCGTCCATGCCAGCGTGATCACTACATGGTCGACATGGTGCTCGCGCAGCACACTGGCGAGATTATCCATGCTGCCCAATCCCTTGAGGCGACCGAGATCGACGCTGCCATCCTCTTCATTTTCGCCGAGGTACCCAATCGGCAGGAAGCCCTGCGCCCGCCGCGCAACCATCGTGCGCAGCACCGAGCGGCCAATTTCGCCGCCGCCGACTACCAGCACGCGCTGCACGCCGATTCCGCGCGCCCGCAGACGCGCCTGTATGGTACGGCGCACGACGCGGGCGAGGGACAACAGCACAATCGTGATGGCCGCGACGTAGAGAATCATCAAACGGCTGAAGACCAGCGGCTGGAACGCGAAGCTGATCGCCAGCAGCACGACGGTCGCATTGGTCACGCCGTTGAGGATGGTGTAGCTTTCGTCGAGCCACGAGCGCCCGCGAATATTCTTGTACAGGCCGCTGCCCCGGTAGTTGAGGTACAGCCAGATGATGTAGACGATGGTGTAGGGGAGGTAGGGTTCGAAGGGTGCGCGGTTGAATTCCAACACGGGCGCGATCAACTGGAGTTCGTAGCGGACGAAATAGGCGATGCCGAAGGCGGCGAAGGCCAGCAGCGCATCGACCGTGGGCATGAGCCACGGTTTTTCGAGCCATGACGTTGTAGGGCGCACGTCTTTAGTCGCCATGTAGGGCTTTCCGATAGCTTTCAATTGTTTTGTCGGCGGTCGCCTGCCACTGGAAACGCGCAGCCTGAACGAGTCCGCGTTCGCGCGCAGCGTTCCGCCATTGAGTATCGTCCACCGCGCGGCGCAGCGCTTCGGTCCACGCGCTGACCGCCTGCGGGCGAGCGTCAATCCGGCGTCTCCGGCAACTTCGGGCAGCGATGAGGCGTCGGACACGATCACGGGAGTGCCGCACGCCTGCGCTTCGAGGACGGGCAGCCCGAAGCCCTCAAACACCGACGGATAGATAAACGCTTCCGCCGAATTGTACCAGAAGCGCAGTTCATCGGCAGGGATGAAACCCGGAAACTGCACCCATGAGCCGAGATGATGACGTTCGACAGCGGCGAAGATCGGATCATAATCCCAGCCTTTGCCGCCGCCGAGGATCAGCGGCAGGCGCTGGCTGACAGGCAGCGCGGCATAGGCATCGAGCAGCACGGTGAGGTTTTTGCGCGGCTCCAGCGTGCCGATGAACAACCAGAAGCGCTCCGGCAGATTCTTCGCGCGTTTGAAGGCGGCAATCTCGTCAGCGGGCAGCGGATAGAAGCGCGCGGGGTCGTAACCGGGCTGCGCGAGGTCAATCTTGGACGCGGGAATGCCTAACGAACGCTCCACATCCCGCCCGGTCGATTGGCTGATGACCTGCACACGGCGGCGCGGCGGCAGGTCAAGCCCGTGAACAGGCGCAAATACAGGCGGCGCGCGGCGGGCAGGCGTTCCGGGTAGTGGATGAAGCTGAGATCGTAGACGGTGACGATCATCGGCGTGCTGAGCGGGAGCGGCGCGACGAACGCCAGCGCATGATAGAGGTCGAAGGCGCCGAGCTGCCACGGCTGAAGCGCCTGTTCCCAGACGATGCGGCGCAGCGGCGACTCGGTGTCGAGACGCGAACGGCGCAGCTCCACGCCGTCGATCTGCATATGGTTGGCCGCGCCGACGAACGCCGTAAAGCGCCAGTCATCGCGGGGGAGGTGGCGCAGCAGTCCGTGAATATATCCGTGAATTCCAGCCGAGCGGTAACCCGCCGAACCGGAGAGTAGATGAGCGTTGAGTCCGATGTGCATGGGCGGACATTATAGCAGATTTACAGACGCCCTCACGCTGGCGGCTTTACTCCATCGGCGTGACTTCGATGTAGAGCATGTCCTTGCCCCGCATGCGGTTCATCAGGTCAAACATGCGCTTCTGCCAGCCATACTTCTGAGTGAGCGCCGCCTTGGCCTCACTGACTTGATCCGGGGGGAGAATCCGTGCCATCGCTTCGACCGCTGCGCCCAGCAGATCACCGCGGCTTGTACACGGGGCAACCTCGACCTGCGCGTTGTTCCGTATCCGTTTGACTTTGCCCGCGTTGGCCTGAGTCATTACGTAGACCTTCTTGGTATCGCCCGCGAACCAGACCGGCGTCGGTACAGGTTCGCCCGACTTGCGGAACGTCGTCAGGCACATGAAGGCTTGTCCACTCAGCGATTTGAAGGGCATTGTCCTCTCTTTCAACATTGATGCCTCTGTGACCACAATTTGGCTTTAGCCTATCCTTTTTGTACTATATGTGGCCTTAGACAAAGCTGGAGAAAACCTGATGAGTCTTTATTCAACAATCTCTGCTGACAATGCTTCTCAACTCTCACAGTTGATCGCTGTGCAGTGTGGCTTCATCACGCAGGTCGCTTGGTCAGGGCGCGGAACGGCGCTCGGGGTCAGCCACGGCAGCGGCGTGTGGCTGTGGAATGGCGGTTTTGGCGGCGAGCCGGATCGCCAGATTACGTCGGAGACGCCGATTAAGGGCTTTGCCTTCAGCCCGGACGGAACCGCGATGGTGACGGCGGGCGCGGATATGACTGTCCGCCTGTGGATGACACATCTCGACCGTCCGCTGTTCATCCTGCGCGGACACGGCGACAGCGTGAACTCAGTTGCTTTCAGCCCCAATGGGCGCATGATTGTGTCCGGCGGTGGCGACCGCGAAGTGCGCTTGTTCGACATGCGCGAAAGCGTGAAATCGACGCCAATGCCGGGTCATACCGATGAGATCACGAGCGTCGTCTTCGGCTTGAACGGCAAAGTCGCGGCCTCGGGCGCGCGCGACATGACGATCCGCGTGTGGGAGACCGATCACTGTACGCTGCGCTACGTGCTGGATCAGCCCGACTGGGTGCGGGATCTCGCCGTCAGCCCGGATGGCAAGCTGTTAGCGTCGGCCTGCAAGGACGGGATCGTCAGCTTCTACGAGCTGGAGACGGGCAAGAACGTCGGCTTGATCAACGCGCACATCGACGGCACCGACGCGGTCGCGTTCAGCCCGGATGCGTCGCTGCTGGCGACGGGCGGGCGCGATGGGTTGGTCAAGGTGTGGGAACTGGCGACGGGCAAACTGCTGGTCGAACTGGCCGGGCATGACAAGCCCGTCCTCACGGTGACGTTCAACCCCTCTGGCACGTTGATCGCGAGCGGTTCAGGCGACAACACCGTCCGCGCGTGGAGCGTGCCGTAAACTGGCCTCACCCCTAACCCCTCTCCCGTGGGAGAGGGGGATTTCCGCTAATCCATATCAAAATAGGCTTCGAGGACTTGACGGGCGATGGGGGCGGCGATTTCCGACCCCTGACCCGCGGTTTCGACCATCGCTACGACGATGATTTCCGGGTTGTCGCGTGGCGCGTAACTGGCGAACCACGCATGCGACGGGGTGCTCGGACCGCCCGCTTGCGCCGTGCCCGTCTTGCCACACACGCCGATGCTTTGCAGCGGCGAATTTCGGAACACGAAATCTGCTGTGCCGCCTTCGCGTGTTACATCGCACAAGCCCTGCCGGATCATCGCCAAGACCTCGGGACGCAGCCCGGTGGGCGTCAATTCGGTGATCATCGCCGGGGTGATCGAATCGCCGAGCAGGCCGGTGCTCTCGACGAGATAGGGCCGCGGTAGATCGCCATCGTTGGCAATCGCGGCGAACCAGCGCGCGACTTGCAGCGGCGTCACGCCCATAAAACCCTGACCAATCGCCATGTTGACCGATTCGGAGAACGTCCACGTTTCGCCGCGCACCGTGCGCATCCAGTCCGGGTCGGGGATAAAGCCCGTCTCTTCGATCAAATCTGAGAGACCGGAGCTGCCGCCAAAGCCGAGCCGCGTCGCATAGGTCGGCAAAATCCACGGGTCGACCTGATCGAGCTGGTAGCCGACTTCGTAGTAGTACGGATTGCAGGAGTGCGTGAGCGACTGCGGCAGCGTGAGCGTGCCGTGACCATCATTCCAGTCATAGCGAGTGATGTCGCGATTCCAGATGCCGACGCACGTATACCGTTCGTCCAGCGCGTAGACGCCGCTGTCCGCGACGGCGGCGGCGGAGACGGTCTTCATGACCGAGCCGAGCGGGTAGACACCCTGCACCGGGCGGTTGACTTCGGGATGCGCGGGATCGGACTGGTAGCGTTCGATCAGCCGGGACGCAGCCTCGCGTCCCATCGTTGGGAAAGTGTTGTAGGCGTTGTTATCGAAGAATGGGTAGCTGACCATTGCGCGAATCGCGCCCGTGTTCGCATCCATGACGACGACCGACGCGCCCAGCGAGTTTTCGGCCCAGCCGCCGCGGGCTTGGCGGTACGTTTCCACGAGGATCCGCTCAACGGTGGCCTGCAGCTCACTGTCGAGCGTCAGCCACAGGCTTTGCGCGGGCTGCACCGCGACGCGTGTCAGCTCGCGGATCACCTGGCCTTCGGAGGTGACGAGCACCAAGCGCCCGCCGGGCTGACCGCGCAGCGTCTCGTCCCACGTCAGCTCGATGCCGGCGCGTCCGACAATCGACGCCTGATTGAAGCCCGCCGCTTCCAGATCGGGGATTTCAGCTTCCGTCGGGAAGCCGACATAGCCGAGAATGTGCGGCGCGAGCGTGCCGTTGGGATAGCGCCGCGCCGGGACGTTTTCGAACTGTGCCGCGCACAGCGCTTCGAGCTGCGCCCGGTCGCGCGTATAGGTCGCGGGTTCGATGATGCCCATTTCGACCACCCAGAACGAAGGCCGTGCTTCCAGCCGCGCCTGCACATCGGTGACTTCCTGATTGAGCGCAGTCGCGATGGTGGCGAGGCAGTTGGGATAGTCGGGGATGCTGTCGCGGATGACGTTGATGCGCACCATCGCGCCGTTTTGATCGGCCAGCACGTTGCCAGCGCTGTCGTAGATGTTGGCACGGTTGGGCACGTTGAGTTCGGCGCGCACATACGCGCCGTTCGTCATGCCGTCGAAGATGGTGTCAGGCGTCCACGCGATGCGCCATTCGTTCGCCGTTTCGTCCACGACCAGCATCAGGTTGCGGTTGGCATCGGTGAAGCTGCCGAGCAGGCGCGTCGCAAACGTGGCGTTGTAGTTGTAGATAGCGACCGAGTCTTGTTCGCGGAAAATGCCCGTGCCGTCGCTGGTGCTCACACTTTGGAACGACAGCGCATCGTTGGTGTTCTGGTAGAACGTTTCGAAATTTGTGAGAGGGTAAGCGTCCTGTGCGGCGAGGCTGAGCAGGCGATGCATGGCGGCGAAGTCGCCGTTTTGCCACTGCTGCAAGAACTCCCGGGCAATGCGTTCGGCATCTTCCAGTCGATAATTGGACGGGAGCAGCGCCAGTGTCGGCAGCACCTGCGCCGCTTGCGGTCGCTGCGGCCCACACGCCGCCGCTGCCAGGACGATCATCACCAAGAACCAGAGACGCCAGCGCATACTACTGCCCGATCCATCACACTTGATATAAGCCCAGGGCTTATTATAGTCCTGATTCAGATTTTCCCGCCTAGCACGGAAAGTGAGAAACCGGACGGTCGGCGGTCAGGGCGTTTGCCCGTGATTCATGCGCCGCGTTATACTGCAAGCGAGATTTTAGTCGTTAGGACAGGGAGCGAATGAGCATGGCGCAAATTGACAGCCTGAGCGCAAATGAATTTCAAGTCTACCTGAACGAGGATGTCGTGCCGGGGGTGTTCCGGGTGAGTGGGTTCATCCCGTTCAAGCTGGAAGTCCGACCCGGCGTGTCGAAAGTGGTGCGCGAACCGTTCAAGCTGGCGAAGATGGTGCAGCGCGACCCGGCGCTCCCTTTCAACCGTTGGCTGCAAGAGACGCTCGCCGGGAAGCAGGACATTGTCCGTCCCACGCGCACGCTCGTGATCGTGGCGCTTGATGATGGCGTGGAGTCGCGGCGCTGGACGGTGACGGGCGCGTGGATCAGCGAGATCAGCTATTCCGATTTCAACAGCGCGTCAGGCGAACTGGTCGAAGAAGTGGTGACCATCCACTTTGACGATATTCAGGAAACGTGGGCGGGTGGCCAACTGGCGACGAGTTAGCCCGGCGCTTGACCACGCCTCAAGTGGTGGACGTTAACGATTGATTGCCATAGTCAGTCGACAGTTCCAGTGATTAGCTGTGAACTGTCGACTGTGTTGTATTTACCCCTGAATTTCGACCACTACGCCTTCTTCCGCCCATGCATACAACTGCGCGATATTGTCGTTGCTCAACAGGATGCAGCCATACGTCACGCGCGTGCCCAGACTGTTCGTCCACAACAGTTGACTGCCACCGCGCGTGGGGAAGCCGTGAAAGCCGTTGACGAAATCTGCATTCGGGATCGGATGGTAAACGCCGAGAAAGTCCGGCATCCACAAGTCCCAGTTGCTGGCGTAAGCGTTCGGCTCGTGTGACAGAATCTGATAGACGCCCGCCCACGTCGGGCTGGAGTTGATGCCCGTGCTCGCTGACCAATCCCATTTGAGCGCGCCGTTCTCGTACACGCGCACGCGCTGTTCAGGGATGCTCACGACGATGCGTTTGCCCGCGACGACGGGGAGCGGCAGCAGCGCATCCTGCGACGGAATGGTGATCGATTGGCCGATGCTCAGGCTGTCGACGCCGGGATTGGCCGCCTGCACATAGGGGTACGGGATGCCGTAATCCCACGCGATGCTGATGATCGATTCGCCGGGCTGAACCGTGTGCTGCGTGTCGTTGTGATAGACGCGGATGGTCGCCGCACTGCCCGCCGCGGCATTGACGACCGCCGCCACGGCTGCATCGAGATCGATGCGCCGGGCAGCGCCGAGTTCGGTTTGCCGGGTGTTCAAATAGGCGCGCACCGCTGCTGAGTCGAGCGGCACGGGGAAGTTCGGCGCTTCAGTCAGGTTCATGGCGATCCACTCGCCCCACGCATCACCCGGTACATCCCATGTGATCGTCTGATCGGCAATCGGATCGTACAGATTGATGGGGAGCGTATAGGTCGGCATCCAGCGCGGGATCGGCGTGGGGGTCGGCGTAGGCGGCGCGATGAACGCGACCAGATTGCCATCTGACGCATAAATCACGCCGATGACGGCGATGAATCCCAGCGTACCAAGCAGGAACGCCACCGCGCCGACAATGGCGACGGCGAACCAGTTGACTGGACGCTGCGGTTTACGGCGGGGTGGTCGGCGCGGTGGTGGCGGCGCGGTGACGCGGCGCTGCGGTTTCGGTTTGGGCTGCGGCGGACGTGGAGTCCGCACGGTATACATGCTCATGGTGCTGCAACTCGTCTCAAGATGACAAGTTCTATTATACGCCCAGCCAAGCGGATCTGCGTCCGCCGTTGGGCGGATGATTGCCCTACGCTGATTGTCCCGAGCGAGAGGAAGCGTTGGGTATGTAGGCATGTTTCAGGGATTGTCCGAAAATGGTATTTTTGCCGTGTAGGGGCAAGGCATGCCTTGCCCCTACGAGAAATTGCACCTATCCAGAGCTACGATCTGACAGATGAATGTCCGTTTACAACCGCGCGATCAATTCGCCGCGCTGGAAGGTCTTGGCGCCGATCCACAGCAGGATCGCCGCGACCACCCACACGATCAAGCCGATGATCAGAATCATCTCCGTGCTGAAGTAGACCACACCCGCCATTTGCGCGACCAGCAGCAGGATGATCGGCACGACTACGAAGCCGCTGACCTGAATCGCTTCCTGCACGGTCTTGGCGCGGCGCGACACAAAGATGATCGCCGCGAGGCCGAGCGCGGCGACGGCCGGGGACAGCCACAAAACCATCCATAGCCACGCGCTGTTCGGGAACCAGATCCGTTCCATAAGCCCCCACGACGCGACATTGACCACGATTGCGTTCAGCAGGCCACCGAGCAGGGTAGCAACGACCGCCGGAATCCACGCCACAAGCAGCTTGGCGATGTAGAGCTCAAAGTCGCTGATCGGCGAATAGAGCAGGCCTTCCAGCGTCTTGCGCTCGTGTTCCCCGGCGATGCTGTCCGCGCCAAAGGTCGTCGAAATCATGATCGGCACCATGAGGAACAGCGGCCCAAACAGGTAACCCGCGATCAGCAGGGTGAACTGTTCGACGATGCCGTTGTAGTTGGCCAGTTCCGCGCGCAGCCCGGCGGGCATGTTGGCGAAGAACAGGCCGAAATCGCTGTCGATGTCGCCCATAGCTCCCGGTGCGGATGATGCGAGATACACCATGATCCCCGGCATGATAACGAAAAACAGTGCCGGCATGAGCATCAGTGAGGCCAGGACATTCTTGTTTTGCCGGACGAGGCGCAGGTCTTTGCCGACGACCGCCCGGATAGCCCGCCAATTCATGAGGTTACTCCCCTCGTTTCTGCAGCGTAAAGTAGACATCTTCGAGTGACGGCTCAAGCGGCACAACGCTGTACACGGCGATCTGGGCGGCCACCAGCTTCGCGACGACCTCGGGAATGCCCGTGTAGGCAACATTCTTGAGCACCAGCTTGTCGCCGCTGATCTCTCCGACCACGCCATCAAGCAGCGCGTGGGCGCGTTCTGCTTGCCCGTCGGCGACTTCTACCTCCACCTTGATGTTGGTGTGCGTCTGATGCGCGAGTTCGCGCGGCGTGCCGAGTGCCACGACGCGCCCCTGTTCCAGCACGGCCACGCGGTCGCACAGGCGCTGCGCGTCATGCAGATTGTGCGTCGCCAGCAGCACGGTTTTGCCCTCCACGCGGCTGACCTGCACGATCAGATCGTTCACGTCTTTCGCGGCGACCGGATCAAGGCCAGCGGTCGGCTCATCCAGAAACAGGATGTCCGGTTGATGCAGGAAGGCGCGGGCGAGCGCGAGGCGCTGCTTCATACCCTTGCTGTACCCGCCCACTTTCTCCTTGGCACGATCTGCCAGATTGAAGTATTCGAGCATGCGCGCAACCCGCGCATCGACCTGATCGCGCGGGATGCCGTACAGATCCGCGAACACGCGCAGGTTGTGGTGGGCGTTCAAGCCTTCGTAGAGCGAGGGCGTTTCGGTCAGTACGCCCGTGCGTTTGCGCAAGTCGCGCCCCTGCTGAACCGGGTCATACCCGAGCACGCGCGCCGAGCCTTCCGAGGCATTCAGTACGCCATTCAGCAAGCGGACAGTCGTCGTTTTGCCTGCGCCGTTGTGACCCAGCACTCCGAACACTTCGCCTGCATACACATTCACAGTGAGATGATCGACAGCGGTTTTGTCGCCGAAGCGTCGGGTGAGGTTATTGGTTTCGATGACGGTATTCATCAATGCGTTCCCCCTTGAATACACGTTCCGAATCATAGCACCGGAGGCGGGATTTGTACGGTCAAGAATAGGTCAAGAGTGAGCTTTTTTCCTACTCATGCGGCGTTCATCCGACTCTGCTATACAATTACAATCTTAATGTACTAAAGGAGAAACCGTATGATCGATCTGGCTGGAATCAAGGCGATGGTGGCTGAGGCGGACGAGCATACGCTCACCCTGTACCTGAACGTCGACAACACAACACCGGAAAATCAGGCGACTACTCCGGCGTGGCGCATCTACGCGAAGAACAAGCTGTTCGAACTTGAGACTGCCGCGAAAAGCCAGACGGACGGGTGGGCTGACATTCGCGCGCGCGTCGAAGCGTTCTTTGAGCAGTACCGCCCTTCGAGCAAGGGGCTGGCGTTGTTCGCGTGGAACGGATCGCTGCAAACCATCGAACTGCCGTTCGCGGTCGAAAATCAGGCGACGTTCGGTAACGCGCAGATCGCGCCGCTCCTGTGGGTGTTGGACGAGTACGAACCCTACCTGATCGTGCTGGTCGATCAGGAAAAGGCGCGTTTCTTCCTCGCGCAGTTAGGGAGCGTCGGCTTCCGCGAAGGGATGGAAGTGGATCTTGAAGGTTACGATTTCGCCGAGCGGACATACACCGCCAGTCCGAATCCGGTGGGCGGCGGGAACGCGGTGCATGGCGGCAGCGGGCGTGATGATCACGAGGCCATGCTGGACGAACACCGGACGCGCATGTACCGTCAGGTTGCGACGGGCATCGAGACCTACGTCAATCAACGCCAGATTCGTCGCTTTTTCCTCGGTGGCAGCGAACAATCGGCGCACGCCGTCAAGAATCTGCTGCCGCCTAAGCTGCAAGACACCGCGATTGCCACGCTGCCAATTCCCTTACGCCTGGGGCAGCAGGAAATCCTCGACATGGTGCAGCCCAAAGCCATCGAACACGAGCGCCAAGAGGAAATGCGCATCGTGCAGGAGGTGATTGATTTCGCGAAGGCGGGCGGGCGTGGAGCACTTGGCATGCAGCAGGTGCAGGAGGCGCTCACTATGCAGCGGGTCGAACTGCTGATCCTGCCGTGGTCGGAGGCCGACGACGAAGGCGTGCGCCCGGACCTGCCGCTGCGGGCGTTCGCATCGGGCGGCAGCGTCGAACTGGTGCACGGCGCGGCTGCCGATCTGCTCAAGCGGGAAGGCGGGATCGCCGCCCGGCTGTATTACGCGCTGTAGCCGCAACCAATGGGGCGATCAGTCATGATCGCCCCATAATAATTACAATGAACCTTAATTGACATTGAAATTAAAATTGTTATGATGATGCTAGACATGGGCTACGATGTATTCGCTTGGAGAGGATAAAGCATGGACGTCATCGGCAATATTCTTGCGTTTCCGTTCGTCTGTCTCGGTTGGTTGCTCGTCGGGGCGATTGCTGGCGCGCTGGCGCATTCGATCATGGGCGGGCGAGATGAGCCGCTCATCAATGATATCATTTTGGGGCTGATCGGTTCGGTCGTCGGTGGGTTCGTGATCGGGTTGTTCATCGACGTGAGCAATCGTGCTGGCTTGGGCGGCGTGCTGCTGAGCATTGTCGTCGCGACGATCGGCGCGATCGTCCTGATCGCCATCGGCCGCATGCTGCGTGGACGGTCACCGCGTAAGTATCAGGTCACCGTACGCAAGAAGCGCCCTTATTCATGGGCGCTTTTTGATTCAGCGTCGCGGCAACAAAAAAGACGCTTGGTTAGCGTCTTTTTCGTAGTAGGGCTGGTGGGAGTCGAACCCACAAGCTCTCACGAGCGGATCATTTTAAGTCATCAGTGTTTGCCATTTCACCACAGCCCCGTAACTGTCCTACTAGGATCATAGTTGAACAGCACGATACAGAAAGTCTATCAAGATTCCCTCTGATCGTCAATCCGGTGAAGCTGGCGGATGGTGGCGACAGATATTTTACACCCCGATAAAACTTGTGTAAGAATCGTTACATTATGAAATGATACTCATAGGGCAACGTTATATTCACTGTAGAAAGGTGGCGCAGATGCTTCACTAGACGTACCTTGGTCTTCGTAATCGTGGCTCTTTTCACCAGGCAGTGTAGCCGCGCAGCGCAGCGGCGGTAGTCGCCCTGCGCCGAGCGGGTCAGGCGGGACGGCGGGCAGCCCGGGCATGAGCGGTGCTGCGCTCAACACAGGCGCTGGCGGTCGCTCCGGCGGTCAAGCGGGCGGCGGTCAGGTTGGTGGTGGTCAATTGGGCGGTCAGCGCGGTCAGGGCGGTGCGCAAGGTGGCGAGCGTCAGACCTGCCCGGTCTCAATTTGAGCGAGCGCGGCCGGCGATGTGGCGCTGGAACTGCCGTTCATGAGCGGTGAAACGGGCGATTGGATGCCCGTTTTGGCTCGGGGGGCACGCGCGGAAGGTGGCGAACTGCCGGAAGGGCTACCGACATTGGAAGATCAGGCTGGTCGCCGGAGAGCTTGCCGGAAGGTCTGCCGGAAGCACCCGGTGCATTTGCGGATTTGAGCGGTTTAGCCGAAACGCAGGGACAGGCGCAGGATGCGGTCGCTGGAGCGCTGGGGGACGCGACCGAACAGGCGCAAGCCGCTGCGGATGCTGCCACCCAGCAGGCACAGCAAGCCTATGATCAATTCTGGGCAGACTATTACACGGCGGTCGAGACCACCGCGCAGGTCTACTACGACACGATGACGGCAACGGCGGATTATCTGCTGGCGAGTTATGCAGCGGCGGTCGACTATACGACGCAGACGGTCGATTACTACCTCGCCTATGCCGGGCAGTGCTACTACTGCGCCTGTATCCGTGGGACTGCTACAGTTACGCCTATGACGCTGCGACCAACAGTTACTACTTGTAGGCGCTGCCAGCGATGCGCCCAGCGGCACGACACTTGGCGATGTCACCGTCAATGTCACCGTGCCAATCAGCGGACCCTCGGCGGAGGCTTACAAGCGCTGGTCGTGTGCCAACCGATCAGCTTGGCGCGGTGATCGAACCGCTGTGCGGGGAAGCGACGAGGCCGTCCAGCGGGATCGGTTATGTGCCGGACGAAATCGAAGCGCAGCTCTCAATGCGACAGGCATCAGCGGTGACCTATTGGGGTCTGCTGACAGGCGGTGTAGGCGCGGTCATCGTGGTGACTGTTCTACTAACCCGCCAACTTGCGATCACGGCGTATCTCAGTGTGCAGTTGTCGAGCGCATCGACCGGGATGTGCGGCTTGCTGGCTGGCGCGGCTGTGCCCACAACTCGGAGGCGGCTCTGGCGCTGTCCACGGTGTATCCAAGTTGGACGGCCTCTTTCAACCAGATCACAGATGTGGAACAGGGGTTGGCGTTTTGGCCACCACAGCCAGCGTCGGTTATGACGTGGACACCTAAGCGCCGATTTCAACGGCCGGGTAGTTTATGCAGGCGTGGTCGACGTGAACGGCGCGGTTCGTCTACGCAGTGGTCGGCGTGGGCGCGGGCTACGCCAGTCTCCTCGGCTAATCATCAGTCGGCATCAGCAGACGAGGCCTATTCTGTCCGCCGTACAGAATAGGCCCACTGTGATTGTTCCTATTCCTCAACAATCTGGTGATCCTCTCCGACAAACGGCGGATTTTCGCCCTGTAAGCGTCAGGAACGCGTATAATGGCGATAGAGCAGAGCCAATGAGACCTGCGCTATAAAGAGATGCATTCATGGTTGAAGGGGAAGACCTTTATGATCCGCTTTGCACGAGTGGTGCTGCTGGCGTTGATCCTCGCGGTGCTCATGTCGTTGATGCCGTCGAAGGCGGCGCAGGCGCAGCTTGAAGACTCGATTCCGACCGCTGAACTCGATCCGACGTTCGCCGTCGAATGGATGGACTTACTGTATCAACGGATCATGGCGGAAAGCTATAACCCGCCGTCCGCGGCGCGCCTGTATGGCTACGCGGGCGTGACCCTGTACGAAGCGGTTGTGTGGGGTATCCCGACCAACCGCTCGTTGGTCGGGCAGCTCAACGGCCTGAACGATTTGCCATACCCGGATGATGGGACTTACGATTGGACGACGGTCGCCAATGCGGCGCTCAACACGACGCTCAACGGCTTGATGTTCGAAGCGGGCAGCGAAACGCACGACGCCTTCAATGCGTTCTATGCGGAACAGATCGCCAAGTCAGAAACCGAAATCGACGCAGACGTGCTCAATCGCTCGATCCAGTATGGTCAGGAACTGGGCAAGGGTATTCTCGCGTGGGCCGATACCGACAATTACCGCGAAACGCGCGATCTCGAATATGAAATCCCGACCGGATCGCCAGATTTGTGGATCGCGACCAACCCGGATCTGCCGCCTGTGGAACCGTTCTGGGGTGAAATCCGCACCTTTGCGCTCGATTACACCGACGTGTGCGATGTCCCGCTCGACATGCCGTTCAGCGAAGACCCCGAATCGACCTTCTATCAGCAGTCACTGGAAGTGATGAACACGGGCGACGACCTCGACCGCGAACAGCGTGATATTGCGGAGTATTGGCTCGATAATCTGGGTGAAACGGGTACGCCGGCAGGGCACTGGCTGTTGATCGAGAACCAAATGGTCGATCACCTGGATCTCACACTCGATGTGGCGGCGCAGATGTACGGCATGACCAATATGGCGATGGCCGACGCGTTCACCTCGTGCTGGGGGCTCAAGTACCGCGTGCTGCTGCTGCGCCCCGAAACCTATATTCAGGAATACATCAGCCCGCGCTGGCGTCCGTACATCGCGACGCCGATGTTCCCCGAATACCCGTCCGGGCACTCGGTGGTCTCGGGCGCGGCGGCGGAAATGCTGACCACACTGTTCGGTCAGGTGGCGTTCACCGATACCGCGAAGGTCCAGTTTGGGATGGCACCGCGCTCGTACACCTCGTTTGACGCGGCGGCCACGGAAGCGGCGATCTCGCGCCTGTACGGCGGCATTCACTACCGGACAGCTATCGAAAATGGCGTTGATATGGGCGAGTGCGTCACCAATCACCTGCTGGATCGCATCATCATGAATCAGATCACGCAGGGCGAGTAATTTCCCGCTCTCACTACCGTTCGCCGAAACCCCCGCTATAATCAGCGGGGTTTTTGCTGGAATAGAAAGAGAGTCGCATGTGCAGTGGCGCTGCCTTCATCATCGGTTTGATCCTTCTGTTTAAAGGCAATACGCGCTTGTTTGAACGCAATCTCCCCGCGCCCAAAGTGCGCGTCATTGGGATGATTCTCATGGCTCCCTTCATCATCGCGGTGTGCGCGGGTTTCACGCTGGTTTCGGCGGTGATCGACGAAAATACGACCTTTGACGATCTGGTCAGTTCACCGGATGTGCAGAACGTGACCATGATCGAATACGGCGCGCTGGCGTTGGCCGTGCTGCTGGCGGCGTACAACATCTTCACGCTGCCCAAAGAAGCGCCGCTGACCGCGCCGCCGTCGCAGCGCTTCTCGTTTGATACCCCGCCGAGCGTAGGCGAAGTGCCGAAGATTATGACGGTGGAAGAGGTGGCGCTCTATCTGCGGGTGAGTCCTGATGAGGTGCTGCGGCTAATCAATGAGGGCAAGCTCGGCGCGGCGCGCATCGGCAGCACGTACCGCATTGCGCGGATCGCCGTCGAAGATTTCATTGCGCGGAAAGAATAAAGTTCACAGTGATCAGTTGACAGTTCACAGTCAAAACAGTTTTTAGCTGTCAATTGTGAACTGTCAACTGTGAACTGACTTTACCCCTCGTAATACCCATCGATCAGCGTGAGCGCCTGATCGAGGCCTGCCAGACCATCTTGCAACTGCGCTTCGCTCACGGTGAGCGGCGGCGTATTGAAGATCATGTTCCAGCGCGTGAACACGTTCATACCGGATTCCTTGAGTGACTTGGCGACCTTCTGCATCGGCTCGGTGAGCGGCTTGTTGTAGTCGCTGAGCGGTTCGCGCGTGTCCCGGTTCTTGACCAGTTCCAGCACCTGATGCAGCCCCGCGCCGCGAATTTCCCCGATGACCGGGTGCTTTTCCGCGAGGTCGTTCAAGCCCTTGCGCAGCACCTTGCCCATGTCACGCGCCCGTTCGATCAGGTTTTCTTCGCGGTAAACCTCAATCGTGGCGATACCCGCCGCCATCGCCAGCGTGTGCGCGCTGTAGGTCAAGCCCGCCCACAGGGTGTTATTGTCGAAATGCGCGGCGATCTTCTCGCTGACGATGGTCGCGCCGAGCGGCACGTAACCGGACGTGATCCCCTTCGCCATGACCATGATGTCGGGCTGCGCATTCGGGTAGTGGTCGATGCCGAACCATTCGCCCGTGCGCCCGAAACCGCTCATGACTTCGTCCACAATCAGCAGAATGCCGTATTTGTCGCACAGCGCGCGCAACCCGTTGAAATAGACCGCGCTCGGCTGAATGACGCCGCTCGTGCCGCTGTAGCCTTCCACGAGGATTGCGGCGCAGTTTTCCGGGCCTTCGCGAATGATGATGTCGTCGATCAGCTCGATGATGATCGCATCGCCTTCTTCCTGCGTGCGCCCCCGGTAGACCGGGTTGCGGTACGAATATGGATCGGGCGTGCGCACAATCCACGGGACGCCGGGCTCATTCGCCAAACGGCGCGGATCGCCACCCGCGCTGGCCGCCGCGAACGTTCCGCCGTGATAGGAGTTATAGCGGGTGAGGATCTTCTCGCGACCGGTATACAACCGTGCCGCTTTCATCGCATTTTCGATGGCATCCGTGCCGCCATTGGCGAACAGCGTCTTGGTCAGGGTGCCGGGGGTGACTTCCGCCAGCAGTTCACCGAGTCGACCACGTTCTGGCGTGCCAAACGAGGGATTCACGTAGCACAGCTTGGCCGCCTGTTCCTGAATGGCGCGCACGACTTTCGGGTGACTGTGACCGATGTTGACGTTGACCAACTGCGACGCCCAGTCGAGATAGCGTTTGCCGTCCGCGTCATACACGTAGACGCCTTCGCCGCGCTCGATGATGGTCGGGTTCCACGCGCCCTGCGCCGACCAACTGACGAGCGTGAAATCCTTGTTCTGCTGAACCATTTCAGCCGTAGACATGGTGACTCCTAAAGAAAGAAAGGCTTTTATGCTGGCGGGGATTGTAATCGAAAAGGGAAAGAAAGAAAAAGAGGTTCACAGTTTACAGTTCACAGTAGACAGTGAAAGAGTGTCTTTGTACTCTGCCCGTCAAATCATGGAACATGGGCGCCCTGCGCCCTGCCACTCACTTCTCGTTGGACGAGGCATGCCGGGGGTCCTCGAGCAAGATTGCGCCCTCGCAAACGGCGTCCGCTGTTTCCCACGACAACCCTTATCGACGGTCTTTCACTGTGAACTGAAACCCGGATAACTCGCTCACGAACTCGGCTGGCGGCGGCGTCTTCTGATGTGCTGTACGCTCGGTTGGTCGGGCCGCCGCCTGTGATCAGGATGTCTTCGAGGGCGGCGAGGCGGTCGGTGTTCGGTTCTTCGAGCGCCTGCTCCATCTCGTAGCCCTCTTGCAACCACGGCGAGGCGACATTGCAGTTGCCCGCGTTGGCGTAGGTTCGCCCCGCGCGCAGGTAGTATTTCGGATCGGTCGGGTTGGTGTTCATCAGGCGATCATAGGTTTGCAGCGCGTCGTCCAGTTCGAGGCTGGTGAGCTGAATCGTCGCCAGATAGTCGAGGCACGATACATTCGCCGGGTCGGCGGTGACGCAGCGCTCAATATAGTCGCGCGCTTTATTCGGGTCGCCATACGTCTGCATCCAGAAGAAGCCGAGCGCGTAGAGCGCGTCGAGATTATTCGGGTTCTGCTCGACCACGGCTTCGAGCTGTTCCAGCCCGACATCCGCCGCACCCAGCCCCCAGTTCGCCCAGGCCAGTTCGACGGCGATGTGCGGCAGGTTGGGCGCGAGCTCGTAGGCGGTTTGCAAATCCGCTTGGTAAGCCGCTTGATCGAAGTTCGCCGCCAGATTCCACAGCCCGCGCACGTAGAACACCGCCGGATTCTCCGGGTCGATTTCCAGCGCGCGGTCGAGCGTCTGCTCGGCCATTGACGGCATCCCGGCATCGCTGTAGGCGAGCGCCATGTAGGCGAGCGCGGTCGCATTGTTCGGGTCAAGCGAGAGCGCTTGTAACGCGCTGGCGACCGCTTCCGGATAGCGATCATTGCGGGCGAGGGCGAAGGCGCGGATCGCCCAGGCATCCGACGAGAATGGATTCGCGGTGACGGTTTCTTCAGCGGCGGGTAAGGCCTCGGCGGCGCGCCCTTCGATCAGCAGGCCATAGGTGTACTGGTAGTACACACGGGCATCATTAGGCGCTCCCGCTTTGGCCTGTTCGTATTCATCCAGCGCCGTTTCGACCGCGCCCTGCGTCCAGAGCGCGTCGGCGCGCGCGATGCGCTGACCTCGGGTCACTGGTGGGCAGCGGCGTCGGCGCGGCGGCGGTCGCCAGCCCGCTTTGCGCATCGTTCACGCGGTCGCGGATGAATTCCTGCACGGGTGGCCCGAACTCATCGCGCCGCTCGTAAATCTGGTAGCCGCCGAAGATGATGATCGGCGTCAAAATCCACAGCCACAGCCAGCGCAAGCTGGAAACCATATGGCGCTTTTGCCGCTTGCCCACCCGATATTTCTTGGGCGTATTCAAACGCATATTCATAGCGTGCTTATCCGGTAAATGTGCGGAATTGGTGTGGATGGGCGCATACAGGCTCGCGTCCACCACGGGCAGACACCTAGGTCTGCCCCTACGAAATCGACTTGTAACACCACCTAGCTCCCGATGGGTGTCGGCGGGATGGGCGTAGGCGTTGGCGGCTGCGGCAAGGCGCGTCCGGCGTAGCCTTCGCAGTTTTCGGTGATCAGGCGCAGACCGTTGATCGTGTTGATGATGACCGGATCCTCATCATCGGCCACCAGCGAGACGGCGCGCTGGCGGGTGAGCGCATCGCTCAGGATCGTCCAGGCGTCGTTGCACTCGCCGAGATAGTAATGAGACAGCCCGCGCAGATAGTAGCACTCGATCCGTCAGAACCGAGGTCAACGCACTCTTCGAACGACTCGATGGCGCCTTCGTAGTTGCGTTGCGGATACATCGTCTGCCCGAGCGCGCGCCAGGCCTGCGGATACTGCGGGTTGATGGTGAGCGCATCCTCGCAGTAGCCTTGCCCGCGGCGGTGCTCCCCGATTTCGGTGTAGGTCTCGCACAAGCGCAGATAGGCTTTCGCATTCTGCGGCTGGAAGGACAGCACCTGCTCATAGGTCGCAATGGCCAGCGCGTAATAGTCGAGGCCGCCATTCGCGTCGCGTTTAGCGAGCGTGCGATACATGCTGGCAAGTTCGAAATACGGCGAGGCGAGGTTCGGGTTGAGCGCGACTGCCTGTTCCAATTGATCGAGCGCTTCGTCGTAGCGACCCACCCAGATCAGCGCCAGCGCATACACGCGCCGCGCCGATGGATCGAGCGGATCGAGGCGGATCGCTTCTTCCGCGGAGTCGAGCGCCACGTCGTAGCGGTCGATCTGGCGGTAGGCGCTGCTCAAGGCGGTGTAGAGCGGCGAGAAATTGCGGTCACGCTGCAAGCCCGCCTGCGCGATCGGTACGGCATTGGCCGGGTCACCATTCAGATCAATGGCCCGTGCCTTGATAACGTAACCGCGGGGATCGTTCGAGTTGGCGTTGATCGCCTGATCGCCGATGGCGATGGCGTCCTGATAGTAACCGGGCTCGTCGACGCCGAGTTCCAGCAGGACACGTCCATATTCATACATGTAATCGACATTTTGCGGCTGCTGCAGCACCGCCCGGCGGAAATAGTCGCGCGCGCCCTGCATATCCCCGGACATGAACAAGTTCATGCCCTGCGTCGCCAATTCACTGGCGAAGGGAGTCGGCGGCGGCGCTTGCCCGATCATATCGAGAGCCATCAACTGCAACTTGGAAAATTGACTGTCGACGAAGAAGAGAAAGGCGCCAATGAAGAGGAAGTAGAGCAGAATCCAGCGCCATGTCCCGCGTTTTTTCCGATGATCACGGAAGAGCGGTTTCGTATAGTCGCGTTTGATCTGCATAGTTTCTTACGAAGTTACCTCGTTAGTGTAATAGCTTGTGCTTGATTGCACTCAATGTCCATTATACTGATCTCAGGGCGCTTGTTCTAGAGAGGTTCACTTCGGCGTGACGCTGGCCATCAATGCTCTGACCATTAATACTGTGCTGGGCGCCGCCTGCATCCTCGTGATGCTCGCCATGACTCTGTATGCTTGGTCGCGGCAGGATACGATTCAAGGTGGGCGCATTTTCACGCTGCTGCTGCTGTTCGAAGCGATTCGCGTGGCGGGGTATACGCTGGAAATCATCAGCCCCGGCCCGGCCATGTCGCTGACGGCCAGCAAAATTCAGTATATCGGCGTGTTCAGCGTGCTGTTGTGGTTCATCTTCACCCTGAAATTCGCCGGGTACGGGGCGATCGCGGAGCGCGTCGGCTGGTTTTTGGCGATTGTGCCCACGGGTATTTTCGGGCTGGCCGTCACCAATGAACTGCACGGGCTGATCTGGCGCGACATCCATGTGCTGACGACGCCCGCTTTCAACGTGTTTCAGGCGGAATATGGGCCGCTGTTTTACGTGTATTTCGTGTGTACGGTGCTGCTGTTGGGGAGCGGCGTGGGGCTGCTGGTGCGCGCGCATGTCCGCCAGTGGCGGTTGTATCGCTGGCAGATGATCCTGTGGCTGGCGGGCACGCTGATCCCTGCCGCGGGGCAGTATGCGACCGTGTTTGGCTGGTACTTGATCGAAGGCGTCCACCCGATCCCGATCAGCTATCTGGTTGGCGCGGGGCTGCTGACAATTGCCGTGTTCCGGTTGCGGTTTGTCGAAGTGCTGCCCGTGCCCTACGAGACGATCTTCACCAGTTCGCCCAATCCGGTGATCGTGTGTGATCTCAAGCGGCGGGTGCTGGTGTTCAATCCCGCGGCCAAGCCGTTTGTGCAGGCCACGCGCGGCGAGGTCATTGGCCTGCCGCTAACGGCAGCGTGCCCTGAACTGGCGCGGGCGCTCGGTGATCAGTTTGACGCGGAGGACGTGCATTTCAGGGGCGCGGATTATAAGGTGCGGGTCGCACCGTCACTGTCGCGTTCCGGGCAGATGCGCGGCCACATCATCATCCTGAGCGATATTACCCTCATCCGACAGGCCGAACGCGAACAGCAGGCGCTGCTGGCGCGCATCAGCCGCCTTGAAGAACTGAAGACGGAAATGATCCGCATGGGCGCGCACGATCTCAAGACGCCGCTCGGTATGATCAAGGGGTATCTCGAACTGATCCGCGAACAGGACCTCGCCACGCCGATCAGCGACGTGCAGACCTATCTCGAACATATGGATCGGGCGTCGAGCAAGATTTTCCAGATCGTCAACGATATCTTTTCATTGGATCGCATCGAACGGATGGCCGCCGAGCAGACGATGGCGCAGGTCGACCTGACCGCGCTGGTCAGAGAGACGGCGGAGGGCATGAGCCGATCCGCCGCGGACAAGCCGCTGACCTACACGGTGAGCATTGCTGATGCGCCGCTTTCCGTCTGCGGTGACTCCGTGCAGCTCCGCGAGGCCGTGACCAACCTGATCAGCAACGCCATCAAATACACGCCGCCGGGCGGGACCGTGCGCGTACGGCTGTACACCGAAACCGATCAGATCGCGTTTGCGGTGACCGACACGGGAGTGGGCATCCCCGTCGAGATGCAGGCGAAACTCTTTCACCCGTTCTACCGGGTGCGCACGCGGGAAACGGTGAAGATCGAAGGGACGGGGTTGGGCTTGTACTTGGTCAAGGGATCGTCGAGCGGCACTCCGGCAGCATGTTCCTCCAGAGCGAGTATGGCACGGGCAGCACGTTTGGATTTCGCCTGCCGCCCTATCAAGGGACGGCGTAGAGATTAGCCTCATCCCCTCCCGGCCCCCTCCCCGAATCCAGGGAGGGGAGACTGCATCATGTGGCAAGCCAAATTTGTTTTCGTAGGGACGCGATTTATCGCGTCCGCTGATCGCTATGCCCCTCTCCCGTGGGAGAGGGGATTTATGGGTGAGGCGGATCGCCCTTACAGCGTCATGGCGAACCAGTTCGCCGTCGCCTTGATGGTCGCTTCCGCCAAGGTCTGATCCTCGGTCAGCACGTTGTAGATGTGATCCGCGCCGGGGACGAGGTACGAGGCGCGGAGCGCGCCCTGCGCATGTTCGCGGTACCAGTCGAGAAAGTCGGCGGAGCCATCTTCCGACCCGGCGACCACCATGAACGAACCCGTGTAGTTCGGGAATTCCGTCTGATAGTCGAAGTCTTCCAACCCGGTGAAGAAGCCATTGCCCAGCGTGACCATGCGCCAGCCGAGGTCGATCTCGACTGTGCCATTGGCCGCGGCGGCGTCAAAGTTCTCCTGCGTCAATTCTTCGATGAAGATGTCGCGCAGGTTGCCAAACGTCGACCACAGTGCCATCGACTTGAAGGCGTCGGGGTTTTCGCCCGCGGTGAACACGGTGATGCCGCCGCCGAGGCTGAAACCGAGAATGCCGAGGCGCGACGCATCGACGCCTTCGACACCCTGCAGGTAGGCGAGCGCGAGTTCCGCATCGGCGACCATGCCGCTGACCGTGCTGGCGGCCATATCGCCCGCGCTGTCGCCCCACCCGGCGAAGTCGATGCGCAGCGAACCGATGCCGCGTTCGGCGAGGGCGGCGGCGAGGCGCAGGTACATATCGCCGACTTCATTGCGTGAGCTGGCGAAGCCGTGCAGCATGAGCACAGCGGGAACGGGGGAGTCTGATTCCGGCATATTCAGCGTCCCGACGACGCCATTCTCAAGAGTGATCACAGTTTCTCCCTCATTTACGGGGACAGCATCCTGAGCCAACGCGACTCCGGCGAAGCTCAACAGGCACACGAGCGTGAGCGCAAAGGCGAACAAACGCAGTTTCATAATGGTGCTCCTTCAAAAGAGAATATACCCTGTGGAGTATAGCTCTGTGGCGGTGAATGGGGGCGGTGGTAGCGGCTGATTAGGGCTGGGAGTAGGATCAAGTCGAGATTGGTTGCACCTAGGATGGTGGTTATGAACAACACGATTCTGGCAGCGGACGCGGCGGTTGATCTCCAACTGCACACGTTGTACAGCGACGGAACATGGACGCCGGAAGCGCTCATCGATCACTTGATTGCTGAACAGTTCGCGCTGGCTGCCATCACCGATCATGATCGCGTGGATATCACGCCGCTGCTGCAGGCAGTCGCCGCGGCGAAAGGCTTTCATCTGCTGGTCGCCGTGGAAATGAGCACCCACTGGCACGGGGAACTGATTGATGTACTCTGTTTTGGCTTCGACCCGGCGGCGAACGCGCTGCAGCCGGTGGCCGATGGACTCCTACGGCGACAGCAGGCGAACATACGCCAGACCGTCGAGGCGATTGCGCAAGCGGGTTATCCGCTCCCACCGGTGGCTGTCGAGGCGCTGCTCGCTCAGCCCGCCGTGCAGCAGCCCCATCGGTTGGTCGATCTCGTGCGGCAGCAGGGGTACGGCACGCTGGAACGCTCGCCGGGGCGGCTGCTGGTCGATTCCGGCTTGCAGCAGATCACGGTGGACATTGCCGAGGTCGTCGAGTCGGCGCATGCCAGCGGGGGCGTGTGCCTGATCGCGCATCCTGGTCGCGGTGACGGTTACCTGTGCTTCGACAGCGCGTCACTCGATGCCCTGCGCGCTGAAGTCCCGATTGATGGCTTCGAAGTGCACTATCCCAAACATTCGCCGGGGCAAATCGCGCTGTACCAGGCCTACGCCGATCAGCACCACTTGTTGACGAGCGCGGGGTCAGATTCGCATACGCCGGACAAACCGCCGATCAAATACCGCGCGGCGTGGTGTCGCCCGCTGCTGGAGCGATTGGGTATTCAGGTGCAGGGGTAGCACGGCGACTCTTAGGCTACGGGTGCCCGACCGCGCGCTTGTTCTGGCGTGCGCATCGACATCAGCGGGACGCCAATGCCATAAGTGACGAAGTCGCCAACGGGCTGAATTTCTATCACGCACATGTCGTTCAGGTTATCCGGGTTTTCGGTGCGCAGCAGCGACTTCAAGACATCCTTGCTCACAGATGCGGCACTTTGCACGGTTGCCTGACCGGAAAAGGTGATCGTCGCCGCGGGGATTTTGATCCAGAACAGGAAGGGAATGCGCTTGGCAATCGGCACGGTCACCGAAACATGCGCATTTTGGGTCATATGCCGCGCTTTCCACGTGTCTTTGCCTGTGACAACGTAGAGCTTGTGCTCGTGCACGATGTAAACCACGCCGACTGTGCGCGCTTCGCCTTTTTCCGTCACCATGCCCAAGACGGCAAAGAGTTCCTGTTTAAGGCTTGTCCAAACCACTTCACTCGCAAGTTGCAGTACCACGATGACCTCCGAGTCGCTGCATTCCACCACAGATTTTGATGGTAAGCTGAGCGGCTGGAGTCGGCACTGACAAATGCCATCGAATGGGGAAGTCGTTGATCATAGGAACGAGAAACCACAGCACTGAGGTTGCCCGTGTCTAAAGGTGACATGGGCAACAAATCTACGGGGAAGTGCCCTCAGTGTGACTTTCTGGCGGCACATAAACGGTCACGCTGAAGGGGATCGGGTCGCTGGTTTCGACCGTGCCGTCGGCCAGCGTCGCCTGCGCGACCAGTTCCCAATCCCCTTGTTCGAGCGGCCACCACAGCGCCCACGGCTCCGCGTTGACCGTGCCGAGCGTCTCGCCATTCATGGCATACGTCACCGATTCCGTTCCCGGCGGCGCGCCGACCGTCAGGCGCAGGCGCTGCGCTTCGACCGGAAGCTGCGGCGAAATCTGGAAGATCGTGTACGGATCAGGTTCGAGCAGGCGCAGACCGTCGTCCGCGTCCGTCTGCACGATCTCGGCGGCGGTCGGCGGCGGGGTGATGCCGTTGCGGATGCCCCAATCCCGCGCTTCCTGCGGCAAGACCAGATACACGCGGTCGAGACGGTCGACTTCGGGCGTCGAGTCATCGGCTAACTGCCCGGTACGCCGATCAATCGTGAACGTCTGGTAGAAGTTGTCGTATTCGGTTGGCTCGGTGCCGGGGATGAACCACTCGACGCGGCGGCGCGGGCATTCCGGCGTCGCCAGCAGACCGCTCACCGCGCAGACTTCGAGCCGCAATAGATCTGTCCGCTGAGGGAATTCGAGTTCCGGTTGACCAGTCAGCACTTCGCGCATGAACGCGTTCCAGATCGGCGCGGCACCGCTCACGCCCGTCACATCGACCATCGGCGTGTTGTCAGCGTTGCCCACCCACACCCCGCCCACCAGATTCGGCGTGTAGCCGACGATCCAGTTGTCGCGGTAGTCGGTGGTCGTGCCCGTTTTCGCCGCCGCGGGTCGCCCGATGTTGAGCGCGCTGCGCCGCCCAAAGCCCCTGAATGCGCGCCTCGTCGTCGCTCAGAATGTCGGTGATGAGGAAGGCGACCCGCTCGTCGATCACGCGCTGTGTGAGCGGGCGATTCTGCCATTCGTAGAGCACCTGCCCGCCGCGATCTGTCACCTTGAGGATGAACACGGGGTCGATGTGGTAGCCGCCGTTCGGGAAGATGCTGTAGGCCTGCACCAAGTCCAGCAGACGGATTTCGCCGCCGCCGAGCGTGACTGAGAGATCAAGATTGGTGTTGCCGGAGAGCGTGGTCAGCCCGGCGTTGGCCGCCAGTTCGATCATCGTGCTCACGCCGACGTGTTCCAGTGTGACGACCGCCGGGATGTTCATCGAGGAGGCCAGCGCCTCGCGGATGAGCACCGGGCCATGCTCGACCAGCCCGAAATTGGCGGGCGTGTAGCTCTCCAGGCGTCGGGTGACGAACGGTGTCTCCACGTCGAGGATCATGGTGGCGGGCGTCCACGGATCGGGACCCGTCGGGTCGAAGGCGGCGGCGTAGGTAAACGGCTTGAGCGTGCTGCCCGGTTGGCGGTTGGCCAGCGCTGCGTTGACCGCGCCGTCAATCGCCTCGTCAAAGTAGTCCGGGCTGCCGAGCAGGGTCAGCACCTGCCCGGTGTACGGGTCGAGGGCGACGACGGCGGCGTTGTTGGCGTTGGCGGGCTGGCGACCGCCCGCTGCCGGGTGATTCAGCCCGTCGAGCTGGCGGTTGACGATGCGTTCCGCCGCGCGCTGCCAGTCGAGATCGACCGTGGTGATCACGTCGAGGCCGTCGCGGTACAGGGCGTCGGGGTAGTCACGCTCCAACTGCTTAATCACCGCCATGACGAAGTGCGGCGCTTCGATGGGGAAAGGGCTGGCCGCGAATTGCAGCTCGTCGTTGCGGGCGAGTTCCGCCGTCGCTGCGTCGAGATAGCCGTACTGCACCATCAGGTTGAGCACGACAGCTTGGCGATCTTTGGCCGCTTCGAGGTTGGTCAGCGGGTCGTACACGGCGGGCGACTGGAGCAAACCCGCCAAGAGCGCGCATTCCGCCAGAGAGAGATCGGGCGCGGACTTGCCGAAGTAGGCTTGCGCCGCCGCTTCGATGCCGTAGGCGAGGTTGCCGAAATACGACTGATTTAGGTAGAGCGCGAGGATGTCGGCTTTGCTGTAGGCAGTTTGCAGGCGCAGCGCGAGGATGCTCTCGCGCAGCTTGCGGCGCAGTGACCGCTCGGCGCGCTGCTGCGGGTCGAGCAGGAGCGTGCGCGCCACCTGCTGCGTGATCGTGCTGCCGCCCGCCAAGACTTCGCCGCCGCTCACGTTGATCCAGAGGGCGCGGGCGATGCCGACCACATCGACGCCGGGATGGTTGTAGAAGTTGGCGTCTTCGGTGGCGATCACCGCGTCGCGGCAGTGCTGCGGGATGCTCTCCAGCGGAATCGCGGTGTTGCGCCCGCCCGTTTCGCTGTCCGCGAGGATCTCGTAGAGCAGCGTGCCGTTGCGATCATAAATGCGCGTGGAGGGCAGCGTCATGCCCGCGTGAATTTGATCGATGGACGGCAGATCGGCGAACAGCCACGCATACATCGTCACTGCGAACACCGCGCCCAGCGCCGCCGCGATCACACCGAGTTTCTGCCAGCGTTTGAGCGCGCGAAACCGTTTCAGCATGGTCAATCTTTCACACGCGCCAGAGCGGCGCGTAATCGTCCGACAGGGCTTTGACGCTCCGCCACAATCGCTCAACCTCGGCGACTGACGCGGCGAGATCCGCGCCGGGGTGGCGCAGCAGCGCGTCGACGGCCGCCAGATAGCCTTCCGGCTTGATGGCGAAGGCGGCGATCTTGTCCTGCGAGCGTTTGTCGCCCGCGAAATACGTCTCATTGAGCGCATACAGCACATGCGTGAGCTTATACAGCATCCGCGTGAGGCAGCCGACCGTGTTGTAGGCGTCCCCGGTGGCCGCGAAGCCCTGCGCGTGATAGAGCGTAAATTCCGCGCTCCACAGGCTGCCCGTGATCATCTGTGCTTTGAGGGCGGGCGGATACGTCGAGACCGCCGCTTTGAGGGCGGCGATCACGCCGTCGGGATCGTAGACGGGCACACAGTCGTGCGTTTCGGCGAGGTAGATGGTGCTGTGAAAGCCGAAGGTCGGCTGCTGCTCGTAGTCGGTGTGCGTGTGCCCGGCATGCGCCTCTTCGATGGTGCGGCGCACATGGTCGATGCTCCGGTAAAGGAAGTCGACTTTGCCCGCCCGCGTCTTGATCCACGCGCCGCCGTTGACCCACGCGCCCCACCCGTAGAACTCGGTGACTGTGGGCGCGCCCTCTACGCTGATCGCTTCGGCGATAGCGCGAATGGCGGCGAGGTCGAAGGGCGCGGCGTCGTGGTAGTAGAGCGCGAGGTCGAGGTCGGAATCGGGACGCGCGGTGCCGCGTGCCAGCGACCCGCCGATCACGATTGCCGCTACGCCGGGCACAGCGGTCAAGCGCGGCAGCAGGTCGTCAAGTAGGGTTTGTTTATCATCAGGTAGTTTAATCATCATGATCTTAATTTTACCGGAAATTGCGGTGACGAGTGGACAGCGTTTGCCTGACGCCTGCCCGATGCTGAACCCATTCACTCCAACGGACTGCTGCCCGGATGATCACGGGATTCTCATGCCTAATCTGTACAGTGTAGGGACTGTGGTGGAGTGTAAGGAAACGAGACATGACTCAGCCTATTCGCGTTCTCGGAATTTCGGGGAGCCTAAGACAAGGATCGTATAACAGCGCGCTGCTCCGGGCAGCGGGACACCTGCTGCCGGAAGGCATGACCTTGGACACAGCCGATCTCAGCGGCATCCCGCTGTACAACGATGATGTACGGGCGCAGGGTTATCCTGACGCGGTGCAGGACTTCCGCGAGCAGATGACCGCGGCGGACGCGCTGCTGATCGCCACGCCGGAATACAATTTCTCGATTCCCGGCGTGCTCAAAAACGCGATTGACTGGGCATCACGACCGGATGCCAACAAGCAGGTGCCGCTCAAGGGGCAAACCGGTCGCCATCATGGGCGCTGCGACCGGGCTGTTCGGCACAGTGCGCGCGCAGCATCATCTGCGGCAGGTATTGGTGTATACCGACAACCCGGTCGTCAATACGCCGCAGGTGCTGGTGATGACGGCAAAAGACAAGTTTGACGCCAACCTGCACCTCACCGACGAGGCAACCCGCGGGTTCCTGCGCGATCTGCTCAAGAATCTAGCGGTGCTGGTCAACATGTACCGCGCGCAGGGACAGCCTGCCGGGGTGTAGTACAATCCGTCGTTGTTTCCGACCCTTCCCCGAATTCAGGGAGGGGAGACGGATACGAGCGTTTGGGTAGGGACGAGGCATGCCTCGTCCTCAACTTTGTAAAGGCGGTCACGTTTACCTCGCACCGACCTGCTCGCCTCAGCCATGTAAGCCACCAACGCTGCAAGATTCATCAATTCCACACCCACCGGGGACTACCTCGGCGTTTTTGTTTCTGGTATGCTTAGTCAGGATTGACTATCTCCACCTAAAAAGGATCTATCATCTATGAGCATTCAGACTATTCTGTTTCAAGCGCATTCGGGCGTGCGCTGGTTGGTCGTGCTGGCGACCGTCGTCGCGATCATCGCCATCCTGATCGGTTTGTTCCAGAATCGCCCCTATGATGGGTTCGCCAAGCGCTTCATGACGATTTTCGTGCGCGCGGTTGAAATCCAATGGCTGCTCGGCTTAATCGTGTTGATCGCGCTGGGCGTGCCTGAAGGCACGGGCTATCGCTGGGGGCACGTCGCCCTGATGACCGTGGCCGTCGTCGTGGCCCACCTCGACATGCCGTTCCGCCGCCGTCCCGACAACGTGCGTTACATGGTGTCGCTCGCCGTGATCATCGTGACGTTGGTGATCGTCTTCGCGGGGGTGGCGGCGCTGCCCGGTCGTTCGCTGTTCTCGATGTAATGACGGCTATCGAGCGTTTTGACGCTGCGACGGGCGCGCGGATCTACCGCCTGCCCGTCGAGGCGTTCCCCGGTTTCATCGTCTACTGCTACGTGCTGTTGGAGCAGGGCGTCCCCACGCTGATCGACTGCGGGTCGGGCATTGGGAACTCCGGCGATCAGCTCGTGGCGGGGATCGCCGCGCTCCGCACCGAATTTGGGGAAGCGCTGGACATCAGCGACATTCGCCGTGTGCTGATCACGCACGGGCACATCGATCACTTTGGCGGGTTGGGCGGCGTGCTCGACCTCACAACCGCGCAGGTGGGCGTGCATCCGCTGGATAGGCGCGTGCTGACCAACTACGAGGAGCGCGTGATCATCGCCACCAAAGACCTGCGCGTGTATCTGGAACGCGCGGGCATCCCCGCCGAACGACGCACCAAACTCATGGAGATGTACGGCTTCGGCAAGAAGTTCTTCCGCTCGGTGAATGTCGATTTTGCGCTGGACGAGGGCATCGAACTGGATGGCATGCGCTTCATCCACACGCCGGGACACTGCCCCGGTCAGGTGTGCATCGTGATCGGCGATGTGCTGATCAGCGCGGATCACGTGCTGGCGGTGACGACGCCGCACCAAGCGCCGGAGAGCATCACCGCGTACACGGGCTTGGGGCATTACTTCGAGGCGCTGGCGAAAGTCGCGCGGCTCGACGGCATCCGCGTGGCGCTGGGCGGGCACGAGACGCCGATCTACAACCTGCACGAGCGCATCGGCGAGATCCGCGCCAGCCATGAGCGCAAACTGGAGCGCGTGGAGACGATCATGCGCGACATGGGGCAGCCGTGCACCATCGGCGCGATCTCACGCGGCATGTACCCGGAGCGGCACGGCTATGATGTGCTGCTGGCGCTGGAGGAAGTCGGCGCGCACGTTGAGTATTTGTACCAGCATGGGCGGCTGATGGTCGCGAACTTGGACGAGGTCGAACGCGAGGACAACCCCGCCTTGCAGTACGCGCTGGCGTGAGCGGACTCAGGCGGGCGGTTCGAGTGGCACGGTAAAGCGTTCGTCGTCAAGCTGGACGAGCAACTGCTGCGCTGCCGCATCGTAGGTGAGGGTTTTGTTTTCGGGTTCAAAGCCTGCTTGCCCACACCAATCACCGTAGGTGATCGATTGCCATAGAGGCTGACAGGCTAAAAGCAGCGAATCACACTCCATGACCAGATACTGATGATCGGTGCAGATGTCAAAGTCGCTGCGCGTCAGCGTAACGAGTGCGTACTGGTCACGGTCAACACTCAATGAATGCGTAAGTTCAACACTAGTCAAGACGCTGTTGAGAGCGGCAACACTGGCTAGGGCAAGAGCACTAGTCAAAATTACTGAGGCCATGAACCACTTTACATCGCGTCCAACCATGGCGAACAGAAACAGGCACGCCGATCCTAGACAGGCGAGACCGGCTAAAGGCTGGTTCAACGCGCCCCCCCCCCCCCCCGCGTCGGCAGAGGCGGAAAAACGAGGTGATTGCACGAAAATCCATAGCCTTACCCCCATCCCCTGTTCGAACCCATAGTGGGGCGTTTTCCCCTGCCGTGTCGAGGATGTTGACAGCCGCAATGAGCATTCCTAACGAAGCCGATGTGGAGCGCAAGCCCACTCCCGAGAAATCAGGCGTGGTATCGGTGACCACGATCAGCGGCAGCAGGAGCATGTGCTCGGCATAATCCTGCTGAATGAAGAAATCCCGTTCGTCAGGATCACCTGTTAACTCGAGCGACGCGACAAGGTGAACGCGAGACGTGTCGAGGCGTCGGCGGCATGATCGAAGCGTCTTCGGTTGCCGGAACGTATATCGCCGTGCGCCAGCACGGCCGGCGATTACCTCCAGTGACGTCTACCGGAAGTTTCAGCATGGGGCTTTACAGGTGACAGCGGCTTCCGCGCAATCTGTTGGCGCGTCCGCCTGCGATCTCAGCCACACGGGGGGGACTTTCCCCCCCCCAACCCCTCTCCCACGCAAGCGGGGAGAGGGGGAATCTGTCTCCCCTCCCTGAATTCGGGGAGGGGCCGGGGGTGGGGTCGGATCTACCCGTTCACTGTCAACGGATGACTGTGAACCGCTTGATACAACCGCGGCACATCCCGCGCGATCACGCTGCTTTCGCTGCGCCACGCGAACGCTGGCCCCGTGCCACCGTACTCATACGAGACGATCCACGGGGTGGCAGCGCGACCTGCACGCATCTCCTCAATGAACCAGTCGAAGGCTGCCCAATCGGCCTCGGTGAAGCCGAGATGATCCTCTAAGCGTCCATTGTCTAAACGTGTCATACCCGTAACGTGCACTTCGCGGATGCGTTCCAGCGGCAGCCCGCGCACGTACTCGCGCCAGTCGAGGCCGAGCGTCGCCGCGGAGATGCGCGCGTGTGATAGGTCGAACAGGAAACCGCAGTTCGCCGCTTCGATCACTGAGCGGATGACGTCGGGCAGTACCACCGGGCGCAGCACCGGATATTCGTAATCGGTGTCGTCGCCGTGATGCGGCACATTCTCCGCGATCACCTTATCCGCGCCATAGCGCGCCACGACGTCGGCGAGTTCGCGGTGCAGTGTGTCGATCACCTGCTGTGGATCGTACGGCGACGGATAGTCGGGGCGCATGGCCGCGAGGTGCACGTTGACCAGCGGCGTGCTGGTGTCGCGCAGCAGGCGGTCGACCTTGTGCCAATCCATTTTGCCGAGCTGGCCGCGCCCCACCGTGATCGGAAAGTGGACGTAGACGGGTTTCAGCGCGCGGGCATCGGCGATCATGTGGTCCCAATCGGGACACTTGAAGTAGTCGATCGCGATTTGGCCCGCGCTCAGCAGGGCCGCGGCCTGCGGCGAATAGTTAATGGCAAATTGCATCCAGTTTTTCTCCCTGTTGCTGCAATCCGGTCACAGCATACCGTTCATATACACGGGTATGCCTGACGTTTCCCCACCGTTCTTCATGGCGAAACCTCGGATCTATCGGGTATAATTACAAGGTTGAAACGGTGAGAAGATCCGATGACGATTGAAGAACAAATTCGTCAAGCCGCCGCGCTCATCAAGGCGAGTGAGCGGCTTGTAGTCTTGACGGGCGCTGGGGTGAGCAAAGAATCGGGTGTGCCGACCTTCCGCGACGCGCTGGATGGCTTATGGGCAAAATATGATCCCATGCGGTTGGCGACGCCGCAGGCGTTTGCCTCGAATCCCAAACTGGTCTGGGAGTTTTACGAATATCGCCGCCGCTTAATGAGCCCGGCGCAGCCAAACCCCGCGCACCAGGCGCTGGCCGAACTGGAACGACGTATCCCAACGCTGCAAATCATCACGCAGAACGTCGACGATTTGCATGAACAGGCGGGCAGCACGCGCATTATCCGCCTGCACGGCAAGATCAGCGCGAACAAGTGCTCCAAGAGCTGTCAGGGCGACCCGACACCCGTCGATGTGACGACTCTCACCTGGGATGAGCAGCATGAGGTGCCGCGCTGCCCACACTGCGGCGCATATGTCCGCCCGGATGTCGTGTGGTTCGGCGAAATGCTTCCCCTCGATCAACTGGACGAGGCGAAGCTCGCCAGCGCGCGCGCCGATGTTATGCTGGTGGTCGGCACGTCGGGCACGGTCATGCCCGCCGCCGATATGCCGCACATCACGCGGCGGGTCGGCGGCAAGGTGATCGAGATCAACCCGTCAGAGAGCGAACTCACGCCGATTGCCGACGTGTGGTTGAGCGGCGCGGCGGGCGACATTCTGCCCCGCGTGCTGGCGGCGTTGGATGAAGCGTAACGCGGTGGAGACTGTCTGTAGCCTCACCCCCCAGCCCCCTCTCCTAGAGGAGAGGGGGAGGCACCAAGGTTGCCGTCTTAAGTCCCCTCGCCCTTGGGAGAGGGGATTTAGGGGTGAGGCTTTATCTGTGATTTTCGCCCTGCTCCTGCTCTTGTCGTTCACAAGCGTTACCGCCCAGACCACCTCCGTTTATCAAGCGTTCGTCATGAACGGCCCACTGGATCGGCTGACGTTCATCGATGTGCTGACGGGCGCGCA
Organism: Candidatus Flexifilum breve; assembly: GCF_016713355.1. Classification (NCBI taxonomy): domain Bacteria; kingdom Bacillati; phylum Chloroflexota; class Anaerolineae; order Aggregatilineales; family Candidatus Flexifilaceae; genus Candidatus Flexifilum; species Candidatus Flexifilum breve. Next base: position 102,165 of record NZ_JADJPI010000010.1, on the reverse strand, counting down.
GACCACGTTTGACCTTGATGGCGACCGCTACACGCTCATCAATGGCGGCGTGCTGTTCTTCGACCGCACGACGAACCGCGTCCGCACCGCCGCGCCGAGCGGCACGCTGCGCGATCATCCGTTCGTACAGTTGAGCGGGGATGCCCGGCGCATCGATTGGGCGCTCAGCGGCGATCAGATCGTGTGGACGCTCACCAGCGGCGCAACGCCCACTCTCACGACCACGACCTATGCCGCCAATCTCGATGGTTCGAACGAGCGGCAGGTCTTCGCAGATAGCAACGGCGAAGGCGTGCGGGCCTTCCCGGTCGCCGTGAACGGGACGACGGCCTACATGGATTTTCAGCCGGATAACATTGGCGACATTACGCCGTTTCGCCAGTATGCGGGGTTGTTCGCGCTCGATCTGGCGACCGGAGCGACGGCGATGCTCCCCGGCGAACCGGGCTGTTTCTGCGGCGGCGGCATCGGCGCGGGGCGCTTGATTCGCTTGGCGTTGGCGCCGGATCTCGCCGGGTTCGATGTACATGTCATCGATCTAACACTCGGTTCCGAACACATCATCCCCAGTTTGGGCACATTCACGCAGGGCGGCGATGTGGTGATCGACCCCGGCGGACGTTACGCTGCTTATGCGCTCGGCGAAATTCGCGACCTTGGCCTGCCGACGCAGAGCGTGCGCACGGTCGTCGCGCTGCTCGACCTGGCGACCATGACACAGCGCACGCTCGTCTCCGCGCCGGATCGCCAACTGCGTCCGCTGCAGTTCAGCGAAGGCGCGCTGCTGCTCGGCGATCAACTGGCGAATGAGACCCTCAAAGCGGATCTGTCGACCGGGGATCTAGAGACGGTCGCGCAGGCGGTATTTCTTGGCACAGTACAAAATTCGTGAAACAGCTATAATAAATTCTGAAGACAAGGAAACACCGTTGATGATTTCGGACTTTGAGCGCCGTAAGGCGAAATATGCCCCGATAGCCCAGACGCTGCACGCGGTCTTTGGTCGCCCGACCTGGCGTCAATCTTTGCCACCGCTGGATGAGCTGATCGACTGCATTCTGAGCCAGAGCACAACGGATTTGAATAAGGATCGCGCCTTTGCGGCGTTGAAAGCCCGCTTCGCGTCGTGGGAGCAGGTGATGAACGCGCCGTTGGAAGCAGTGATCGAGACGATTCGCCCGTCTGGCCTCGCGCACCAGAAAGCGCCCGTGATTCAGGATGTACTGCGGCGCATCTACGTGGAACGCGGCGAGATGAACATCGATTTTCTGGCGGATGTCCCCTTGGATGAGGCCAAAGCATGGCTGACATCGTTCAAAGGGGTGGGGCCGAAGACCGCCGCCATTGTGCTGTGTTTTGGGTTTAATCGACCCGCGTTTCCGGTCGATACGCATATTCACCGCGTCGGCCAGCGGATCGGGTTTTTGCCGGCGAATATCAGCGCGGATAAAGCGCATCCGGTGATGGAAAGTATCGTGCCCCCCGAGGCACATTACGAGTTTCACCTTAATCTCATTCGGTTGGGTCGAGAGATTTGTCAGGCGCGGCGTCCGAAGTGCGAACTGTGTCCCTTGACTGCCCATTGCGACTATTACAAGAGCATGACTTATGGTGAATCCTAACGTCAAACCCCCGGTGGGCATTGGCGACCACGAAATCGCGGCGATGCGGCACAATCTCAATCTGCTGAAGACGCAGGTGCAGATCGGGCGGATCGATCCCGCTTTTCTCGAAAAGCAGCTCGATAAACTCAACGACCTGCTCGGGCGCATGGATCAAGAGCATAAGCTCCGCAAGCAGCAGGAACGCTTTGAACTGCTGTACAACGTGAGCCGTTTGCTCGGGTCATCGCTCGACTTGCAGCAGGTGTTGAATCAGGTGATGGACGCGATCTTGCAGCTCACGGGCGCGGAACGCGGTTTCCTCGTGCTGCGCGACGATGACGGGGCGCTGCAGGTGCAGGCCGCGCGCAACTTCGACCAGCAGACGCTGAGCAGCGAACAGTTCAATTACAGCCGGACGATTGCCAACAGCGTGCTCGATACGGGCGAACCTGTCCTCACGACCAATGCGTCGGAAGATCCGCGCTTCAGCGAACACGAGAGCATTGTCGGCCAGATGCTGCGCAGCATCATGGCGATGCCGCTGCGCGTGCGCGGGCGGGTGATGGGCGCGATTTACGTCGATAACCGCGCGGTCTCTGGCCTCTTTGATGAGACCAACCTGGCGGCGCTCGAAGCCTTCGCGGGGCAGGCGGCGGTCGCCATCGACAACGCGCAGTTGTTCAGCGCGACCGACCAGAAGCTCGCCGAACGTCTCGAAGAACTGCGCCAACTGCGGCGGATCGACATCCAGTTGAGCGAAAACCTCGACGTTGAACACGTGATGAAATCCACGCTCGATTGGTCGTGCCGCCTCTCCGAAGCGACCTATGGTCACATCGGTCTGGTCGAGAACAAACGGATTCTCGCCGTGCATCATGCCGGGTTCAGCCCGGAAGACACCCAGCCGTTCTACCTCGAAAAGCTGTATCCGATGGCGCTCAAAGCGGTGGAGACCGGCACGAGCGTCAACAGCTACGACGAAAAACGCGTTCAAGGCGTGTTGATCGTGCCGATTCAGCGCAAAGACAAGGTGTTCGCCGTGATTGTCCTGCGGCGCGACTCGTCGTTCACGCAGGAACAGATGGAAATGATCGAGCGTGTGGTGGCGCGCGCCGCCGCCGCCATCGAAAACTCGCGCCTGTATTCGCAGTTGCAAACCGCCGACCGCGCCAAGAGCGAATTCGTCGGCACTGTTGCGCACGAGCTCAAGGTGCCGATGAACATCATCCTCGGCTACGCGGATCTCGTCATCATGGATGGGGATTTGCGCGAGGAACAGCTCGGGTATATGCAGCGCATCCGCGACGCTGTCAAACGGATGGAAATGCTCGTGTCTGACCTGTCAGATATCAGCCGCATCGAAAGCGGGCATTTCTTTATGAATGAAACGCGAGTTGAGATCGAAGATGTAATGCAAGCAGTGCGCGATAACGTCATCACCCAAATCAGAGCGCGCAACCATGCTTATGTCGAACAGGTGAAGGGGAAGATGCCCCCGCTGCGCGTCGATTTCTACCGATTGCTGCAAGTGCTGACCAATCTCGTGAGCAATGCCTATAAATACACGCCTGATGGCGGCGTTATCACGCTGACGGTAGTGCAGCGCGATAAGCGCGTCGAATTCAGCGTGCAGGATACCGGTATTGGCCTCTCGGAAGAAGCGATTGAGAAACTCGGGACGAAGTTCTGGCGTGCGGACGATGATTTCACCCGTTCGCAGCCGGGCACTGGCTTAGGCTTTGCCATCACGTCGAGTCTCGTGCGCCAGATGGGCGGCGAGATCCTCATCGAAAGCCAGGTCGGCAGAGGCAGCAAATTTACGTTTAGCGTACCCATTGCGGAGGGGAACGCATGACCGCACTTGAACAAGCACAGGCGCTTCTGGCCGAGCTCCATCAAGGTGCTCAGGCCGGATCGCTCATTCCGTTCCGGCTGCCGGGACAAATCCAGGCGATTCAGGAGTTGCTGGGGCAAGCCGCCGAAGAAGCCAAGGCGCGCGAAGCGGAAATCGCCGCCAAAGCCGTGCCGCCCGATATGGAAACTTTTCTCAAAGAGCAGGCGGGCTTTTTCGGGCACGCGATTCACGAACTGCGCACGCCGATGACCAGCATTCGCGGCTACGGTGACATGCTTGGCAGCGGCGCGATGGGCGCGCTCAACGACATGCAGAAGCAGTTTGTGGACACCATCCGCACCAATTCGCGGCGCATGGAGTCACTGCTGGTCGATGTCAGCGATATGAACAAGCTGCGCGCGGGCACACTGCGCATCAACAGCAAAATGGACATGTTCAAAAATATCGCCATGATGGTCGAGAAGAGCGCGCGCCCGGTGGCCGAAAGCCTCAACAAGACGCTCACGCTGGATGTGCCGCAGGGTCTGCCGCTCCTCAATTTGGACGGCGAACTGCTGGCGAAGGCGATCTTCAAGCTGGTTGAAAATGGGCTGCGCTATTCCAATGAGGATGGCACGGTGACGGTCGCCGCCAGCGGCGAAGGCAGTGATTTGATCATCAAGGTGATCGACAATGGCATCGGCATGACGCCGGAAGACTTGGCGCGGCTCGGTGAAGTGTACTTCCGCTCAGAAAACGAGCTGGTGCGCTCGTTCAAAGGGAGTGGTTTAGGCGTCCCGGTGGCCTACGGCCTGATCAAGCTGTTGGGGGGGACGGTCAGCGTCGTCAGTGAAGCGGAAAAGGGTACCACCTTCACCGTTAGGATACCGGGGATGGGTTAATGCAGTACGCTCAGGCGATCACTGTTCTGCGCAAAATGCAGGCGGCCGCACCACCGATGGCAGCCGCACGCATTGAGGCCGTCATCGACTTGATGATCGATTTGTTTGATGAGAATGCGGCGCTGCGCACGCGCCTGCAGCCTCTGCCGCAAGCCACCCTTGACCCACTGTTCCAGCAAACGGTCGATCTGCTGCTGCCAGCGCTTACCTCACTGCGCGGGCAGATCCGGTCCCTGCGCGATGGCGGGTTGGGGCGGCTCAACAGCGATCAGGATGACGCGCTGCATCTGGCCGAACTTCAGGCCGACACCGCGTTTGATATGATCGACTCGCTGTTCACGCTGATGAAGGTGGAGAGCGGCGTGCTGCAGCTGCACAACGAAGCGTTTGATGGCGAAGCGACCATTTATCGCGCGTGGAACTGGGTGAAAGACCGGGCGGATGCGCGTGACCACAAAGTCAGCATGCGCATTGACGACCCGCTGCCGCCCGTGCTGGGCGATCCCATTCAGGTGCTGACGATCCTCGTCGACCTGATGGAAAATGCCGTGCTCTACACGCCCAACGGCGGCTCGATCCGCGTCACAGCGGACACGCTCGGCACGCATGTGCTGTTCGGTGTCGAGGACACGGGCATTGGCATCAGCCCGGATGACCGGGTCGGCGAGGCGTTCTGGCGCGGTGTGCATCATCCACTGGTACGGCAGCATCCCGGCGGTGGTTTGCGCTTGTACCTCGACCGTGAACTGCTGCATCTGATGGGCGGCGAGCTGTTTTTCAGCGGCGAGCCGGATGAAGGCAGCACGTTCAGCTTCACCCTGCCGACGGCGGTGCCGAGCGACGAGCCCTAAGCGCAGGCCCCACTGCTAAAACGATCACCCTCCGGCAGTGACCCCCTTACACGGCATCCCACCGAATGTTAGCAAATACTCGTCTAGCTGCTGGGCCACGCGAGCTGACCGGGGCGCGGGGTAGTCAATATCAGTTTACAAACTGCATTTTGTGTGCTACTATTAACTATGATTGACGCCGCGTGCGTCTCCACAAAATGTTGACCTCAGGCACAGCAGATTGCTGTGTCTTTCTGTTATTTCTCTAGGGAATACGGATTTATCTCTTTAAAGGAGCCGGTGTATCATGGCGAATCACCCGCAATACCTCACCCCTGAAGGTCTGAAAGAACTTGAGGCGCGTCTCAAATACCTTCAAGAAGTTCGCCGCTATGAAGTGGCGGACCGCCTCCGCGCAGCGATGGAAGAGGGTGGGGATTTGAGTGAAAATGCCGAGTACGAGGACGCCAAGAACGAGCAAGCATTTATCGAAGGCGAAATCCTCCGGTTGGAAACGATCCTGAGCAGCGCGCAGATCATTCAGGAGACGAGCAAGAAAGATGTCGTCGTCCTCGGGTCGCGCGTGACCGTGCTGGAACAGGGTGGCGACGAAAAAGAGGTGTATCACCTCGTCGGTTCCGCGGAAGCGAACCCCGCCGCTGGTAAAATCTCGCTGGAAAGCCCGCTCGGCAAAGCGCTGATCGGGGCTAAAGTCGGCGATAAAGTGAATGTCAATGCCCCCGGTGGCCAGATTGTGTTCGTGATCAAAGCGATTGCGTAAAACCAGAACCAGTTAAAAGTTAAAAGGAAAAAGTTGAAAGTGGCAAACACCTGTTTTCACTTTTGACTTTCGACTTTTAACTTTTAACTCTCTCTCATCAACCTATCCAATTTAAGGCGGTTCATTACATGACTTGGCAGCCAAACAAGCTGGAACAAGAGCGGCTGGATAAGCTGCGCCAGATTGAAGATTTGGGCGTTGAAGCCTTCCCGGCGCGCGTCCACCGCACCCACACGACCGCGCAGGCGCTGGCCGCCTATGCCGACTGGGAAGCGGTCAACCCCGACGCGGATAAGTCCGGTGACGACCCGGCGCAGGGCGTCACGGTGACGGTGTGCGGGCGCGTCCGCCGCCAGAATATCAAGGGCAAGGTGTCGTTCCTGCACATCGAAGACGAGAGCGGCCGCGTGCAATTGTTCATGCGCGTCAACGACATGGACGAGGCGGCGTATAACCTCGTGCGCGAAAAGCTGGTCGAACTGGACGATTTCGTCCAGGCGACGGGTACGATGATGCGGACGCAGGCGGGCGAAGCCAGCGTGCGTGTGCGCGAATTCAAGCTGCTGGCGAAGGCGCTCAGCCCGCTGCCCGTCATCAAGCAGCAGAAGCAAGAGGACGGCACGATCATCGAGTTCGGCGAATTCAACGATGTTGAAACGCGCTACCGTCAGCGCTATGCCGACCTCGCCGTCAACGCCGACGTGCGCGACGTGTTCAAGAAGCGCGCGCTCATCATCCGCACCATGCGCGAGTTCTTCGACAACGAGGGCTTCCTCGAAGTTGAGACGCCCATCCTCCAGCCGATCTACGGTGGGGCGGCGGCGCGGCCGTTCATCACGCATCACAACCAACTGCATCAGGATTTGTATCTGCGCATCAGCTTTGAGTTGTACCTCAAGCGACTGCTGGTCGGTGGCTATGACGCGGTCTACGAGATCGGGCGCGACTTCCGCAACGAAGGCGTGTCGTTCAAGCACAACACCGAATTCACCATGCTCGAATTCTACAAGGCGTACATCGACTACGAAGGCGTGATGGATCTGGTCGAGCGCATGGTGCGGACGATCGTCCAGCGCGTGACCGGCGGCACGGTGATCGAGTATCAGGGGCAAACGCTCGATTTTGGCGCGCCGTGGCCGCGGCTGACCATCCGCGAAGCGATCAAGCAGAACGCCGAGATCGACTACATGGATCACCCGACGGCGGAGTCGCTGGAAGCCGCTATGCGTAAGATCGGCTTGCAGTTCGCTCCGAATCAGACCTGGGGCAAGCTGGTTGAGCACTTGCTCGGCGAAACGGTCGAGAAGAAGCTGATCCAGCCGACGTTCATCCTCGACTACCCGCGCGACATTTCGCCGTTCGCCAAGCGCGTGCGCTACGACGACAAGCATGTCGAACGCTTTGAGATTTACATGGCGGGCATGGAGATGGGTAACGCCTTCACCGAGCTGAACGACCCGCGCGATCAAGAAGCGCGTTTCATCGACATGGCGCAGTTGTATCGCGCCGATGAAGACGACGCTACGCCGACCGACGACGACTATCTGCGCGCGATGCGCTTTGGTATGCCGCCCTGCGGCGGTTTTGGCATGGGCGTGGATCGTCTCGTCATGCTGGTGACCAATCAGCGCAGCATCCGCGATGTCCTGCTGTACCCGCATCTGCGCGAAGAACAACGCTAACGAGCTTCGTTACCGGACGCCTTCGACTGGCGTCCGGTATTTAGTCCCCCGAGTTATCAAAAACCTATGAATTTTCCGCGACCTAGCGCCGCCTTTTCCGTTCTTTTAAGGGAAAGACGCGGTTCTGCCTTGTCGGCACGTTAGAAAAAGTGAACTGCCTGCCTAACGTCTTGCTGTACAATCGGATGCATAATACCTGTGATAGTTTACGGTGCACTTGGAGCGAACTTGCGGTGATTGCAGACGAGCTGCTCCCCAATCAACTTATCCTCGACGGATTGTCGCAAGCCGTCCTCATTTTTGATCCGCAGAATCATCTGGTGGCGGAAAACGCGGCGGCGCGCGCGCTGATGGGATCCGATCTCAAGCTGATTCGGCAGGAGGGCTGGCCCGCGGCGGCGGTCTTATTCAACAGCCGCGCTCTGGAAAGCGTCGAGGCGGTGCGCAATCGCGCCATCGATGCGCGCTACCCGGTGCGTTTTTACGTCTACCGCACAGGGGAACGCATCCCCGCGTGGATGAGCATGCTCCGGCACAGTTCCGATGCGGCGTTCACCATGATCACCATTGAGATGCCGGATTGGACGGCGCTCACCGATATCGTCGACAGCTATCTCAAAGAAGTCGCGGAGGTGGTGTCGAGCACGCGCGGGCATGTCGACCTGATCGAACAGATCACGCGGGCGAAGGGCAACGAAAATCTGCTGCGGCGGGTGGGCGGCTTCACCCGGCTGATCCATGTGCATATGCACCGCCTGGGACGACTCACGCAGTTGATGGATCGGCTGGAGAAGATCCGGACCGGGCGCGTGCGCGAGCAGGTCGCCATTTATCGCCGCAAGGTCGTGCTGCAGAATTTCATCGAGGACTTCCTCGAAGCGATGGACGAGGATACGCTTGTCGACCCGGAAAGCGACGCGGGCGATCCACGCAAGCGCATTCGCGCGGTCATCCCCGGGCGCATCGCCGTCGCCGCGTCGACCGAGCATCTGAGCTATGTATTGCGTGACATATTGCGCAATGCTATCATGTACAGTATGAAAGCCGCGCCGATCAAGGTCGTCGCGTATGCTCACCCGCGCGAAAATACGGTGCAAATCGACATTATCGACGAGGGGTACGGCATCCGGGCGAGCGAAAGTGATCGCGTGTTTCTACCATATGAGCGGTCACGGCAGCCGCAGATTATGGCGGAATTCGGCTATGGTCTGGCTATGTATCTGTGCAAATCTGAGGTGGAGGCAATGAACGGACGGATTTGGTTTGAATCTGAAGAAGGCGTCGGCACGACGTTCAGCATTAAGCTGCCCGCGTGGTCTGACGATTCGTCGTCGGGTTAACCGAATACGCCGTATCCTACCGCCCACTCTGAGGTACAATCAACGCCTCTCCCGCGACGGTCAGGAGAGGCGTTTTTATTTACCAAAGCAGCCAATAGCGATTAGCTTTTAGCGAAACGCTAAAAGCAAAAGACTTTTGGTCGATGTAGCTTGCTGTAGAAAGCACGCGGAAAGCAACAGGCATTTAGCTAACGGCTAACCGCTAAGCGCTAAAGGCTAACCTATGCTTCAAAACCTGACACCAGAGTTTTTCGATCTGCTGATCGTCGTTGTGATCATTTTCGGAATCGCGTTCGCGGTAGTGCGGCTGTACCGCGACTTCACTCGACCGATGCCGCCTGAAAATTACCCATCATTGGAGGATACGCAAGAACATGATCGACATTAACCTGATCCGTGAGAAACCGGAATGGGTCAAAGAGCAAATTGCCAAGCTGAACGATCCGGCGGCGAGCGACCGCATCGACAACATCATTGATCTCGACAAGCGCCGCCGGCAGATGCTGGCGGAATCAGAGGCGATCCAAGCGGCACGGAACAAACTCAACAAGAGCATCGGGCGGCTGCGCGGTGACAAAAAGATGGATGACGTCACCCGGACCGCGTATGCGGTGCAAGGTGCAGCGCTGATCGCTGATCGGAAGTATGAAGAAGCGGCGGCGCTGCTGGCGGGTGAAACACCACTCACGCCGGGTGAAGATGCGGATGCCGAAAACGCTATGCTCAAGCTGCAGCGGCGCGTCGGCGAAATGGGCGCGCGCGTCGAATCCATCGACGATTACCTCAAGGGCGTCGAGGCGGATCTCGAACAGCATATGCTGTGGCTGCCCAACCTGCCGCACGAGAGCACCATTGTCGCCATGAGCGAAGAAGAGAACAAGGCGTGGCCGCCGGAAGGCGAAATGCGCGAATATGATTTCGAGCCGAAGCCGCATTGGGAACTTGGCCCGGAACTCGACATCATCGACTTTGAGCGCGGGGTGAAGATTTCCGGCTCCCGCGCCTACATCCTCAAGGGGATGGGCGCGCGGTTGCAGCGGGCGCTGATCAGCTTTTTCCTCGACATGGCGCGTAAGAAGGGCTTCACCGAGTTGTATGTGCCCTACATGGTGCGTGAAGACATGATGGTCGGCGCGGGGCAGTTCCCCAAGTTCCGCGAGCAGGTGTATCACGACCCGGAAGCCGACATCTACATGCTGCCGACTGCCGAAGTGGCGATCACGAACCTGCACCGCGATGAAATTCTGGACGAAGCCCAGCTCCCGCTGAACTACGTCGCGCATACGCCGTGCTTCCGCCGCGAGCGGACAAGCGCCGGGCGTGATGTGCGCGGCATCAAGCGCGTGCATCAGTTCGAAAAAGTCGAAATGTACAAGTTCACCACGCCGGAGACGAGCTACGCTGAACTGGAAAGCCTGACGGAAGCGGCCAGCGACATTCTGCGCGCGCTGCAGCTCCCGTTCCGGCGCTTGGAAATCGTTACGGGCGATCTCGGCTTCAGCGCGACCAAGAAGTATGACCTCGAAGTGTGGTCTCCCGGCTGCAAGGAATGGCTGGAAGTCAGCTCCTGCAGCAATACCGAGGCATTTCAGGCGCGGCGCGCGAACGTCAAATTCCGCGCGGAAGGGCAGAAGCGCCCGCAGTACGTCCACACGCTCAACGGCAGCGGTTTGGCCACACCGCGCGTGATCATCGCCATCATGGAGACTTACCAGCAGGCGGATGGCAGCATCGTCATCCCTGAGGTGCTGCGGCCCTACATGGGCGGCGACGACGTTATTCGCAAGTAGCTGACAGTGACGGCGGCCTAAACCGTCTATCTCGCCCCTCCGCTCGCTTTTTTTCGGAGAACGGAGGGGCCCCATCAAATGTATTGCTCGTCAAAACGAGGCGACCTGCACCGACTGGCTACTGGACCATGCCTCGTCTGGGTAGGTGAGGGTTCACCATCGGGATACGGACTCATGCCCCTCTTATTTCTGAACTGCGTAAAGAATTTATGAAAAATCAGAAATGGGTGTACATTTTGTTCGTAATGATCATATAATCGTAGTTGCATTTGAACCACCCCTAACTACATCAATCTCACCTTGAGCATCACACCCAAAGCACATTGATATGTGAATGCGTTGGCATTTGGCGGCGCATTCAAGCGGAAGCGATAGGCTTCTAAGCGAAGGTGTTGATATGCGTTACGCGAAATTGGATGTATTGGCGGATATGCCGCGGGAAAAGACCATCTGCGTTGAATTCGATGAATTGACGCGCGCCACTCAAGTGCATACACTGGTGGTCAATGATCTGCACCGTTCCAGCGTGCTGGTGACGGTGATTGTCAAGAACGCCCGTCTCAGTACTGCGCATGCCAAGACGCTGGCGCATGATTTTTTGCAGGGGAAACTGCCAGCAACCGGAGGATATTTTAACGCGCTGTAGCTGAAAAAGTTTGTATTCTAGGTATAGACTGCTGCTTACATGGAACTAATGATGCCTGCCGATACGAAACGCCATCGATTACTCATCGAACAGTTGCTGTCGCAAGCCCGCGAGTCCCGCCTCATCTCCGAAAATACCCAGCTTCCCCGCCCGGTGCGCCTTCGCGCTTTGGGCTTTGCCGAGGGGCTGGAGCATTCGGCTCGTAAGCTGCAACTCATGCTCGAAGAATTCGGGCGCGAGGCTGACGTTTCAGCTTAGCGGATCAATCAGCAGTTCTATGACAATGGGCAGCCTGCCGAGCACCAGCTCATCGAGGTGAAACACCGGGTAGAAGGTGTGCGGGTCGAGCCGCTTGTCATTGAGTATCGTGCCATTGGCGCTCTGTAGATCGGACGCATACACCCCGTCGCCTTCCACTTTGATCAGCACATGTTTGCGCGATACCCCGGCATCTTCGGCGTCAAATGGGCGCAGGTCGATGACCGGGGTTTCATTTCCGGACGGCGTAATTCGCCCCAAAATTAAATTTTCCGTCACATCGGTTACAATGCGTACGCCAGCTGATCGCAGCACAAAGGCAATGCGCCAGGGGCGCAGCCGCCCGAGTTTGGGTTCTGTACGCGTTGCTCCCATTGGCGCCACTGCAATCTGATGCGTATCAGTTAGCTTACCCGTCTTCCGGATTAGGGTATTCATAGACTATTTCCTTTTGAGGATAATTACTGTATACATTAACTATAGCATGAATTGGGAGCGCATGTGTGACGACTAAGCGAGGATTAATCCTACTGCTCACAGACAAGTCCGACCCGTGGGTGCTGCCGTATTTGCACGAGAGCCACGAACTCGTCGCGACAGATGATCTGCCAGGCGCGGTGAAAACACTGCACAATATACGTTATGACCTGATTATGGCGGATGATGGTTTTCTGCGCGACCAAACGCTCATGGTCGTCGAAGAGATCAAGCGCCGCTTTCCCACCTTGCCGCTGCTGGTGCTCTCCGACGCAACGGACCCCGACTACCAGACCCAGCTGATCCGCGCGGGCGTTGACGATTTGCTCTCGATGCGGCTGTCCAAAGAGGAATTGGCCGCGCACGTGCGGCTGATGCTCAAACAGAACGAGCAAAACCGCGCGTTGGTGGAGCGCAACCAGAAGCTGTATATGATTGCCTCGCTGACGCGCCTGCTTGAAACGAGTGACGAGCCGCGCCTCGTGATTCTGAACGCCATCCATTTCATCAGCAGCTTGTTCGGGCTCCGCGGCATCGCCGTGGTGCTGCGTGAACGCGAGACCTTCCGCCTGTACGCGGGGAACACCGTTTTCATCGCTAAAAATCAACTGTTTGAAAGCGTGCTGCATCCCGGAGAACACGATCCCTTCCTGTGGACGATGCGTAGTCGCCTGCTGCAAGTATACGAAGACATCAGCCGCAATCCGAACTTCGTGTCGATCCCGATCTTTCCGGAGACGACTGCGGCGGCGATCATTCCGCTGGTGACAAGCGGGGATGTGATCGGCGCGGTCGGTATCTTCGCGCCGGAAATTGACAACGAAGACCTGTTCATCTACGAACAGTTTGCGGTGCAGTTTGCGGCGGGGCTGCGGACGGCATTTCAGCATCAGGCGCAGCGCCTGAGCCTCGAAACCAACGAACGCCTGCTGGATGCGTGGCACGCGTTTGCGAATGCCGCCGCCCCGCTCGATGTGGCTATGGCGCTGGCGCAGGTTGTCGGCGATATTCCGCTCGTGACGCGGGTGGTCACCTGGTTATTCGATGACCTCTATGCCGACAATTACAACGGGCAGGTGGTGAGCGAACTGCCGCGGCTGCGCGCGCAGGATGTGCTGTACGGATTAGGCTATCGCGCTGACCGGGAGAATGTGCCGCGCACGATTGCGCCGGGTGATGCAGCGGTTTTGCAGCCCATTCTCGCCGCACTGGATACACCGCAGGTGACGGTACTGCCGATTGAGAATGTGGGGCTGCTGTTCGTCAGCCTGGTCAGTGGCTACGAATTGGATACGGCGCTCGTCAAGCACATGGTGCAGATCGCCTTGTACGCGCTCCAGCGCATTCACCTGAATCAGGAAATCCTGAAGAACCATGCGCGGGTGATGTCGGTGCTGGTGAGCATCAACGAGGGCATCTTCTTTGTCGACGAACGTAACCGGGTGGTGATCTGCAACCCGCAGGTGACCGAACTCACGCGCGTGCCGACCGGGCAGGTTGTCAATCAGGACTCGGATGTGCTGCTGCGCGCGATTGCCGCGGAGACGGGCGCGCCCGATTCAACGTTGGCGCAGTTGGAGACCGCGCGAAACCGCATTCGTGATACTGACGACACCGATTATCCGATTGTCACGGTCACGCTGGCGGATGGCGTCGAACTGCTGATCGATTTCGTCAAGTTTCTGGGCGATGGGGAGGGCGTGAGCTGGGTGGGCGTGGTGCGCTCCATGAGTCAGCCGCGACCCGGCGATGGTCTGCGGCTCGACGCGCTGTTCGAACGCATCCCCTACGCGCAAACGCGCAGCATGCTCACGACGCTGTCCGAACAGCATGGCAATTTAAGCTATGGGGATCGACAGCGTCTGCTGGAAGATATCGAAGTGGGGGTCGAGCGCATCGGTCGCCAGTGGGACAATGTGATCGACCTGTACGGCCTGCAATACGGCGGGCTCGTGATTCGGCGCGAGGCAGTGCGTTTCAACGAGCTGCTCGAACGGGTGATCTCGGCGCGCACCTTCAACCGCGTGTTTCGCCAGATCAGCGTCGACCTGCCCTCCACCCCGATCATGGTGACGGGGGATGAGTACGCGCTCGGGCGCGCGCTCACCGGGTTAATTCAGCGGGCACTGGAAGCGTCGCCCGCTGGCGTGCCGATTCACATTGTGGTGGAGAACGGGCGTGACGTACTGGTGACCATCGAAGATATGGGGGCGCCTATGCCGCCCGGTCAGCTCGAATCGCCGGAAGGAGAGAACGCCAACGTGAGCGTCTATATCGCCGGGGAGCTCATCCGTCGAAGCGGGGGACACATCTACGCTGGCGGCGGCGCGAGTCAGATCGGCACGAGCATCCGCATTCTGCTGCCGACCACTGAGGCGCTGCCGGAGACACCGCCGCTGATCCCTGCCGCGCTGCTCGAAGGCCATGTGACGACGGTGCTGCCGCCGGTCGCCACGGGTGCTCCGCAGCGCGAACTGGAACGCATTATGCTGATCAAGGGGCGCTCCAAGCTGGCGCAAACGCTCATGGACAAGCTGGAAGAGGCCGACTATGAGGTCATCGATTACACAACCGAAGATGAGGCGCTGCCCGCCGTCACCGAGGCGCACTGGGATCTCATCATCATCGACGCCAAGCTGAATGAGCGCAGCGGCAGCGACTTGTGTACGCGCATTCGCCAGCGCAGCGAAGTGCCGATCATTCTGCTCTCCGACGAGGTGACCGGGCAGGACAAAGCCGATGGTCTCAATGCGGGCGCGGATGATTACATCAGCAGCCCGATCAGCCATGACGAGCTGCTCGCCCGCGTGCGCGTAATTTTCAACCGCCGCCGCATCCCCGACCGCACGAGCGAACCGCTGCTGATCGACAACCTGTACATCGACTTCGCCAAGCGCATGGTCTTCCTCGACAACAAGCCGCTGGAACTCACCCGCATCGAATACGATTTGCTCTATACGCTGGTGATGAACAAGGGGCAAACGGTCACGCACAAACAGTTGTTGAGTCAGGTGTGGGGGCCGGAGCATCAGGGCGAGACGCAGTACCTGTGGGTGAACATCAGCCGCCTGCGCAAGAAGCTGGAGCCGACGGCGGACAGCCCGCGCCATATTCGCACGCAGCCCGGGGTCGGCTATTTCTTCGACGCGGGGTGAAATCCGACCGGGGATCGAGTAAACTTCGGGACAATAATCGTTAGCTTGTCCTGCAGATCCAGAGCGCCAGACGGAAACGGTTTGGATGTAGGGGCAGACCGATGTGTCTGCCCGTTTAATTGGGCGCACACGCAGAGGCCCCTAGAGGTCGGGCGACTGGAAGGGCGGCGCAACTAGATAGGGTTTACTATGGCAACTCCTCGGGTGTGTGTGATCGGCGCGGGGCCATCCGGCATCACAACAGCGAAAAATCTTTTACAGGTGGGCATCACGCCCGTCGTCTATGAACGGCAAAGCCAAATCGGCGGCAACTGGATCTACTCGCCGCAGTTGAGCCATTCCAGCGTGTACGAGACGACACATATCATCACCTCGCGCACCATGTCCGGCTATGAAGATTTCCCCATGCCCGACGATTACCCCGATTATCCGTCGCATAAGCAGGTGTTGGCCTATTTCCAGAGCTATGCGCGGCACTTCGGCGTGGATCGCTGTATTCGCTTCAACACCGAAGTCAGAAGCGCTGAGAAACAGCCGGATAATACGTGGCGGATCACGCTCGGCGACGGGACAGTCGAAATGTTCGATTATCTGTTTGTCGCCAATGGTCATCACTGGGACCCGCGTTACCCGAATTATCCCGGCACGTTCAGCGGGCAGTTCCTGCATTCGCACGAGTACAAATGCGCCGAACCGTTCCGCGACCAGCGCGTGCTGGTGATCGGCGGGGGGAATTCCGGCTGCGATATCGCCGTGGAGACCGGGCGCATCTCCGCCTTCACGGCGATCAGCATGCGGCGCGGCTACTTCATCTCGCCGAAGGTGGTCATGGGCTACCCGGCGGATGTGCTGGCGGCCAAGTTCAACTGGCTGCCGCACTGGATCTACACTAAGCTGCTGCGGCTGACGCTGTGGTTGGCGATTGGCAGCAACGAGCAATACGGCCTGCCCAGGCCGGAAGAAGAGATTCTGCACGTGCATCTGGTGATGAACTCCGAGCTGCTTTACAACCTGCGGCACGGGCGAGTCAAACCGCGCCCGGACATCAAACGCTTTGACGGGCCGCGTGTCGAATTTGTGGATGGGCGCGTCGAGGAATACGACACAGTCATCGCCGCGACAGGCTTCCGCATCTCGTTTCCGTTCTTCGACAAAAACTTCATCCACTTTGATGGCACGCAGGTGCCGTTGTTCCTGCGCATGTTCCACCTCGACCATCCGACGCTGTTCTTCATCGGGTTGTTTCAGCCGCTGGGCTGCATCTGGCCGATTGCCGATCTGCAGGCCAAGCTGGCAGCTAATCTGATCGTTGGGAACTATCGCCTGCCTGCCGATGCGCGCCAGCAGATGCAGCACGAGGTCGACCGGATCGCGCGGACGTACATCGACACGCCGCGCCACACCATCGAAGTCGAATACCATGATTTGCGCCGCGCAGTGCTGCGCGAACTTCCACCAACTGCGCCCGCATGGGCAGGGGTTAAGGCTTGATCACAGTAATTTGTACGGTACTCAACGAGGGCGACCACATGCGCCGCCTGCTGGATTCGCTGGTCGCGCAAACGTGCGCGCCCGACGAAGTGGTCATTGTCGATGGCGGCAGCCGGGATAACACGGTCGCCGTGCTTAACGAGTATGCGGATCGCCTGCCGCTGCGCGTGCTGGTCGAGCCGGGCGCGAATATCAGCGCGGGGCGTAACCGCGCGATTGCCGCGGCGCAAGGCGACATCATCGCGGCGACGGATGCAGGCGTGGTGCTGGATCGGGAATGGCTCAAGCGCATCACTGCGCCGCTGCTCACCGATCCGGCAGTCGAAGTAGTGGCGGGGTTTTTCGCGATGGATGCGCGCACGGTCTTTGAGGCGGCGATGGGCGCGACCGCCTTCCCACTCGTCGATGAAGTTGACCCGGAGACGTTTTTGCCGAGCAGCCGCAGTGTCGCCTTTCGCAAATCGGCGTGGGCGACGGTCGGCGGGTATCCCGAGTGGCTGGATTACTGCGAGGATTTGATCTTCGACCTGCGTCTCAAGCAGACGGCCGCACCGCTGGTTTTTGCGGGTGATGCGCTGGCCTATTACCGTCCGCACGGCGATCTGAACAGCTTCTACAAGACCTATCAACGCTATGCGCGCGGTGATGGGAAGGCGGATCTGTTCCGCAAGCGGCACGCCGCCCGCTATCTGACGTATCTCGTCGCCATTCCGCTGATCTTCCTGCTCGGCTGGCGCGTTCATCGTGTTTTGTGGGGACTGTATCTGCTCGGCGGGGCGGTCTATCTGCGGCAACCGTACGCGCGGCTCGGTCGTGTGCTGGAGGCGGCGGCGCGCAACGGCGTGAAGCTTGAGGCGGCGGATCGCCTGTACGCGGCGGCACTCGTGCCCGTCATCCGCGTGGTGGGCGATGTCGCCAAGATGATTGGCTATCCGCAAGGCGTCCGCTGGCGGCGAGAACATAACCCGCCAAAATGGAAAGAGATTTAAGTACCCCCCCCCCCCCCCCCCCCCCCCCCCCCGGGCCCCCCCCCCCCCCCCCCCACACGAAAAGAAAGAAAAGACTTAACGCAAAGACGCTAGGCCGCGAAGGCGCAAAGCAATTGGATAATGACCTTTGCGTCTTTGCGTCTTCGTGCCTTTGCGTTGAATCTTTTCTTGTCTTGCTTTTAACCCTTTGCTCTCTCGATGGCGCGCTTCCAGCCCGTGTACAGTGACTCGCGCTGATCGGCGCTCATGGTCGGCTCGAACGTCCGCTCGACCGCCCACTGCCGCCCGATCTCCTCAGCGGAGCCCCAGAAGCCGACCGCCAGCCCCGCGAGATAGGCCGCGCCGAGCGCCGTCGTCTCGGTGACCTGCGGACGCTGCACCGGTACGCCCAGAATATCCGCCTGAAACTGCATAACGAAGTCATTCTTGACCATGCCGCCGTCGACACGCAGCGTGGTGAGCGGAATGCCCGCATCCGCGCCCATCGCGTCGCACACGTCGCGCGTCTGGTAGGCGACGCTTTCGAGCGCCGCGCGGACGATGTGCGCTTTGCCGCTGCCGCGCGTCAAGCCGCTGATGTTGCCGCGGGCGAACCCATCCCAGTAGGGCGCGCCAAGGCCGACGAACGCCGGGACGAGATACACGCCACCCGTATCCGGAATGCTGCGGGCGAGCGCTTCGCTTTCGCTGGCGCTGCTGATCAAGCCGAGGCCATCACGCAGCCACTGCACCGCCGCTCCGGCGATGAAGACGCTGCCTTCGAGCGCGTACTGCGTCGGTTGGTCGCCGAGCTTCCAGGCGACCGTCGTCAGCAGTTGATTGCGCGACGGAATCGCCTGCGCGCCCGTGTTCATGAGCATGAAGCACCCCGTGCCGTAGGTGTTTTTAACCATACCGGGCTGCGTGCACACCTGCCCGAAGGTCGCCGCCTGCTGATCCCCTGCCACGCCCGCAATCGGGATGCTGCCGCCAAGCAGCGTGGTTTCCCCGTAGATGGTGCTGCTCGGCTGGACGGTGGGCAGCAGTGAGCGCGGGATGTTCAAGCGTAGGAGGATCTCATCCGACCAATCGCCCGTGCGGATGTCATAGAGCAGGGTGCGGCTGGCGTTGCTCACGTCGGTGACATGCGCCCCGGTCAGCTTCCAGATCAGGTAGCTGTCGACGGTGCCGAAGGCCAGTTCGCCGCGTTCCGCGCGTGCGCGTGCGCCGGGGACATTGTCGAGAATCCACGCGACTTTTGTGCCGGAGAAATACGCGTCCGTGACCAAGCCCGTTTTGGCGAGGATGACCTGATCGAAGCCTTCGGCCTTGAGCGTTTCGCAGAGCGGCACGGTGCGGCGGCACTGCCACACAATCGCATTGTAGACGGGTTCGCCCGTCGTGCGATCCCACACGAGCGTGGTTTCGCGCTGGTTGGTGATGCCAATGGCGGCGATCTCGCCCGGCTGCAGTCCGGCGACCACCTGCCGCGCGACTTCCAACTGCGAGTTCCAGATATCGTTGGGATCGTGTTCCACCCAACCGGGCTGCGGGTAAATTTGTGGGAATTCGCGCTGCGCCGTCTTGACGATGCGGCCGTCATGGTCAAACAGAATGGCACGGGACGAGGTGGTGCCTTGATCAAGCGCGAGGATGTAATTGGGCATGAGATAAATACCTTTGAAGTTAAAAGTTAAAAGTTAAAAGTTGAAAGGAAGTGCTCATTACCGACTTTTGACTTTCAATTTTCGACTTTTAACTCAGCAAGTGACAATTTGCCAGATTATAGCATCACTAACGTATGTTGATCTTCAAGTTAATGTGAGTTAAAATGGAATTGTTGGTGTTGTAAAATATAACAACGGGGCTTAAATGGCTACAGTCATTACCACTCAGGAAACCGCCGCGGTCAGCAATCGACCCATTTGGCTCACCCAAGCATGGCTCGAGCCGCGTCTCGTCGTCGTCACCCTCGTCGCCATTGTGACTAGTCTGATTTTGGAGCAGTTGGAAGCGCCGCCGCTGGCGATCCTGATCGTCAATATCCTCTCCTATGTCGCGGGCGGCCTATTCGGCACGATTGGTGCATTGAGCAGCCTGCGCGAAAAGCGGCTGGATGTCGATATGCTGATGATCCTCGCGGCGCTCGGCGCGGCGCTGGTCGATCAGTGGCACGAAGGCGCGACGCTGCTGTTCCTCTTCTCGCTGAGCAACGTACTGCAGGACTACGCCATCGGACGCAGCCGCCAGGCGATTCGTGTTCTGCTCAAGCTGTACCCGTCGGAGGCCAAAGTCAAAGGGCCGAACGGTGTGCAGGTCGTCAAAGTCAGCACGATTCGCGTGGGCGATCTCATCCTGATCGAACCGGGTGAGCGTCTGCCCGTTGACGGCATCGTCAAAGCGGGGCGTTCGGCGGTTGACCAGTCGCCGATCACGGGCGAGTCGATGCCCGTCGAAAAGGGCGTGGGCGACAAAGTGTTCGCCGGGACGCTCAATCAGCAGGGTATGCTCGACGTGGAAGCGCTGCAACCCGCCTCGGACACGGTGCTGGCGCGGATCATCAAGATGGTGGAAGAGGCGCAGGACAGCAAAGCGCCGACCGAACGCTTCCTCGAAACGTTTGAGCAGCGCTATGCCACCCTGATCATCGTCGCGGTAGCGCTGTTCATCGTCATCCCGCCCGCGCTCGGCTGGGTAGATTTCACGAGCAATTTCTACCGCGCGATGGTGCTCATGACCGTCGCCTCGCCGTGCGCGCTGGTGATCAGCACGCCCGCGTCGTTCATCTCGGCGATTGCGGCAGGCGCGCGCAGCGGTGTGCTCTTTAAGGGTGGCGCGTATCTGGAAGGTCTGGCGGTCGTCAAGGCGATCACCTTCGACAAGACGGGGACGCTCACGCAGGGCAAGCCCGCCGTCACCGACCTGATTGCGTGTGACGAGAGCGACGAAACCGAACTGCTGCGCGTCGCGGCGGCGGTCGAGTCGCGTTCCGAACATCCGCTGGCGAAAGCGGTCGCGGCGGCGGCGCACGCCCGCCAGATCCCGCTGGACGAGGTGACCGACTTCGAGGCGATCCCCGGTCGTGGGGTGCAGGCCATTGTGCATGGACAGATCGTGAACATCGGCAGCCCGCAGTATCTGCTGCAAAACGGCGACTTCCCGGCGCGGCTGTCCGAAGCGCGCCACCGATTGGAAGACGAAGGCAAGACGGTTATGCTGGTGCAGCGCGGCGGCCAGTGGCTCGGCCTCATTGCGCTGGCGGATCAGCTCCGCCCGGAAGCGAAGGGCATCATCGAAACGCTGCATAAGATGGGCGTCAAAGTCGCCATGCTCACGGGTGATAACGAGAAAGTCGCGCAGAATATCGCCCAACAGGTCGGCGTTGATCAAGTGTACGCGGGCTTGATGCCGGAAGATAAAGTGACGGTCGTCAAGGAGCTGGAAGCGAAGATCGGCGCGGTGGCGATGGTCGGCGACGGCGTGAACGATGCGCCCGCGCTGGCGACCGCCAGCATCGGCATTGCGATGGGCGCGGCGGGCACGGATGTCGCGCTGGAGACGGCGGATCTCGTGCTCATGGGCGACCGCCTCGAACTGATCCCTTACGCCATCAACCTGAGCAAGAAGGCGCGGCGCGTGGTGTGGCAAAATATCAGCTTTGCCATTGCCGTGATTGTCCTGCTCATCACAAGCGCGTTTGTGGTCAACCTGCCGCTGCCGCTCGGCGTGCTCGGTCACGAGGGCAGCACGGTGATCGTCGTAATGAATGGCCTGCTCAGTCTGCTGATCATCCCGGAAATTCAGCGGCAGCGAGCGAAAAAAGCGTAAACTGCACAGAAATCTGTGTAATATGTAGGGACGAGGCATGCCTCGTCCTTTTCATTTACCCAAGGAGACAATATGCCTCTCACAGAACGGCTTGAGGTCCTGGCGCGCAAGAAACACGCCGAATTCGCGGCGCGTCCCGAATTGGTCGCCTGCGCGCTGACCGGATCCCTGCCGCGCGGACGCGTGTGGCCGGGCTCCGATCTCGACTTTCATGGTTACTGGGCACAAGCTGAGGACGAATTTGAGGATGGGGTTGAGGACGGGATCTACTGGGAGATCAACATCGATCCGCTCGATGCGCTGACGGTCGAGGCGGTGGAACTCGTGCAAGCGCCGCCGTTCTCCAATGAGCAGTTTGGCGACACCATCCTCGAAGTGCTGTGGGGCGCGCGCGTGCTGTTTGACCGCGATGGGCGACTGGAAGAGGCGGTCGCGGAGGTTAAGCGCTTGAGCGAAGACCGAGCGTGGCTGCGCGAACGCGCCGCGAACTATCTGCGTCATGGGTTAGAATGCCTTGACGCGCTGGCGGACGCCGACCCACAGCAGGCGATCCTCGACGCGCGGCGGATGAGTATCGTGTACGGCGTCAATGCTTACTGGAATGCGCGCGGCGAATTGTTTTCGAGCGCCATTCGCATTCCGGAACGTCTCGGCGAGCACCCGGAGATCCAGAGCCTATTCCGTGCCATCTGGAATCTCGGCGGGCAGCGCGGTTGGGACACGTTTTATGCCGCTTACCAGACGATGCCCGCTGAGATCCGCGAAGAAGCCGATCCCGACGTGCTGCGCGAGATTTTGCCCGCGGTGCAGCTCGGCATGGCGGATGGCGGGCTGTGCCATTTCCGCTTCATCGCGGAAGGCTGGCTGCCGTTGGACACGGTCGCGCCGCTCATGGGGTTTGAAGCGGACATGGCAGCACAAAAAGCCCGCGTGCTCGATCAAGCGCGGGCGCTGCTGCACCGCATCAGCCAACGATAGGTGCTCAGCGGCACATTTTTGCCGATTACGACATATAGTTCTGCCATGATAAAAATTGAGAACGAGGTGCTTATGGTACAGCGTGGACGACCGCAGATGGAGCGCTACGGGATCAGCGAGAGCGAACAGGGGATGCTCGACTGGACGTGGGTGGAAGGTCAGTTAAGCAACGCGCGCAATTACTGGATCAGCACGGTGACGCCGGACGGCAAACCGCACGCCGCTCCGGTTTGGGGGTTGTGGCACGACGGCGCATTCTACTTCAGCACGGATTCGGTGTCGCGCAAGGCGAAGAACCTGACGGCGAACCCGGCGCTCGCCATGCATCTGGAGAGCGGCGACGACGCGGTCATGCTCGAAGGCGAGGCGGCGCTCGTCACCGACGGCGATCTGCTCGATGAACTGTCACGCGTGTACAATGCGAAGTATCCCGGTTATGTACAGGACTTCCGCAATCAGAAAGAGGGGGTCGTGTATGTGCTGCGGGCGCGCAAGGCGTTGGCGTGGAAAGAGAGCGATTTCCCCAACACGGCAACGCGCTGGGTGTTTGCGTAGCCTCACCCCTGCTTATCTAGTTTCTACCCCTCACCCCCTCTTCCACACAAGCGGGAAGAGGGGACCCCCCTCCCAGGAGGGAACGACTCCCCCCCCCCCACCCCAACCTTTTCAACACCCTCATACCTTGTCCTAATTCTTTCAGAGGGAAAAGAGGACGAGGCATGCCTCGTCCCTACGAGAAAACCCTTATTGGATACCCTCTTTATCGCGTCCGCTGCGACGGACAGCCAAAAGGCCGCTCCCTAGCGGAGTGCGGGTTCGCCCCTCTCCCTTGGGAGGAGGGATTGAGGGGTGAGGCTCTACCGCAGCGTCGAGTACAGCAGTTCCTTCCAGCGCCGCACGTCAATCGACCAGCACACCGAGACATCTTTCCCGTGTTCCTGCACACTGCGCCACACGTCGATGTTGCGCTCGTCCGTCGTCACATCGTAGCGATCCACGACGGTCATGCCGCGCGTGAGCTCGCTTTGGGTCTCCACATCGACGAAATGCTTGCTCATATAGGTACAAATTGTCGGGTCGAGGGCAATCGCCATCGCGACCGGATCGTACAACCCCAAGCCGAGATCATCCGATTGCTCGATGGTCGCTTTGTAGGCGTGGCTGTTGCAGTCCATCGCGAAGCGCGCCAGCGGTGTGCCAAACCCGCGGATCATCTCCATCTCTTCGGCGAGGATGTTGGCTTCGCCGCGTGCGACTTCCCAGCCAACCATCTCAATCGGCAGGCCGGAATGGAAGGCGATGCGCGCCGCTTCCGGGTCGCACCAGATGTTGTATTCGGCGGCGGGCGTCACGTTGCCGGTCGTCCCTGCCGCGCCGCCCATGACGATGCAGCGGCTGACCTTGCCGACGATATCCGGCGCTTGGCGCACAGCGAGCGCGACGTTGGTCAGCGGGCCGAGCGTCACCATGACGATGCCGGGATTGGCGCGTACCGTATCGATGATCGCCTGCACGCCGTGTTTGGCTTCCGGCTGACGTTCCGGCGGGGGATAGAACTGGTTGCCCATGCCGTCTTCGCCGTGAAACCAGTGCGCATGTACGCGCGGACGCATGAGCGGACGATCCGCGCCGATGTAGACGGGCACATCTGTGCGTCCGCACATCTGCGCGGTGTAGAGCGCGTTGCGCGACCCCTGCGCTACGGGCATGTTGCCGTTGACAATCGTGATCGCTTCGACTTCCACGTCGGGCGCGCGCAGCGCCATGACCAGCGCAACGGCGTCATCCGAGGCGGTATCGGTGTCGATGATGAATTTGCGAACCATTAAGCACTTTTCTCCAGTTTGAGCAAGCGGCGAAGCTGTTTTTGGAACAGGAGCGGCACGGCGCACGCGACCGCCACGACCGCATAGATGATCAGGTTGTTTTCGCCTGTCAGCGCCGTGCCGAAGGCAACCGCCGCGAACGTTGGGATCGCGCCGACCACTACGGAGACGATCACATACGTGCGGAAGCGCAACTTGGAGAAGCCAACCGCGTAACTGATGAAATCGTACACCGGAAACAGGAATAAGCGCGCGTAGCTCAGCGTCTTCCAGTCGACAATCTGCCCCATGAAATCTTCAACTTTGCGCAGACCGTCGTCACCGCCGACCATCCGGCGCACAACGCGCTGTCCGTAGCGGCGTGACAGCCAGAAGCTGATGCTCCCGCCGAGCACTTCGCCGATCAGCGTGTAGAGCGTGCCTTCCCACAGGCCAAACAGGATGCCGGAGCCGACCTGAATCGGACCGCTCGAGAGGGGCGCGAACACGTAGGTCGCCGCCTTGATGCCGATATAGACCAGCGGCGCGAACACGCCCGCGCTCTGAATTGCCTCGCGAATAGTGTCCACGCCGATGGCCTGCAGGGCCACGATCAAGCCGCCAGTGACAATGGCGAACAGCAGCGCGCCACCGATCAACGGCAGCAGCGAACGCCGGCGGGCAGTTGGTTCTGTCTGTAAGGTCATGGGTCTCCCACGCGTACCTGAATTACGGATGACAACACACAGTACGCATGGGAGTCACGCCGGGTTGCTAGAACGTGAACTGCGGGTTTTTGAACGGAATGAGCGCGAGGATCACCGCGGGGACATAGTACGCCGTCCGGTCGATCACGTCACCCGTCAGTAATCCGACCGAACCGTTCTGCTGCTTGGAATTGGAGCGCCCAAACACGACATCGTCGGCGTCGCCGAGTTCCATGCCGCCGCGCACGAGGCTCGCCGTCTCTTCGGGCAGATAGTAAGCGGCGGTGCGCGCCTTGCCGACGTGCCCCTGCGCGCCGATCACGCAGACCCACGCGAATGATTGCAGCGCGCCGCTGTGCGTGTCGACGCCGCCTTCAATGCCGACCCAGTAGTCGGCGTTGGGGGAGTGTTGGCGCGCGTTCTCCGCGCGGGTCGTCGCGCCGAACAGCGTTTCGTCATCGGACATCGGCTGATGACTCACGCCGGAGGGTACATTGACGCCGCTGGCGGTATAGGTCGCATGGGGGAACATGCGCTGAAAACCGGCCAGCGCCGCCGCAATTTTGACAGGGTTAGTCGAAGCGACGATAATAAGCGACATGCTTGCTCCACATTTCACAATTCATCGGAGAGAGGTCAATGGCAGAATTCAAGGCACTAAATCCGAAAGCGACCGTCATCGGACAAGCGATCATGGGCGTGAGCATGGCGTTGGGTGAACGCGCCGTGCCCATTCTACAGAAATACGGGCTGGGCACCATCGATCCAGCAGCGTGGTACCCCCAACAAGCGTGGCTCGACGTCCTCCGCGAGGTCGACCAGGGGGATATGTTTGATCTGGTCGCCATCGGCAAGCAGGTGTCCAGCCTCGTCCCGCTGCCGGGCGAGATCAATTCCGTCGAGTCGGCGCTGCTCATGCTGACCAAAACCTACGATCACAATAATCGAAACTGCCCCGGAACATCATCGGCTACGCTCACCGGCGAACGCCAGATCCAGATTGACATCTGCGATCCCTATCCGCGTAACATGGTGTACGGGGTCATTTATGGCTTCGCGGCGCGCTTCGAACCGCAGGCGATTGTGCGCTATCTCAACAATGTGCCTCCCCCCAGCGCGAGCGACTGCTGCACATACATTGTGACTTGGTAAGTTGTACCCGGCTAGTTCGCGGTGGAGCATTTAACCAGAGACCACCAGCAGCAGTTTGAGCACCGCGAACAAGCCAAACGCCGCGTGCGCCATGACCGCCGCGCGGGTTGACCCCGTGGCGGCGCGCACCGCGCTGATCACCAACCCGGCGATCAACGGTTGAAGCAGGCTGTACCATAGGCCGACGGCGGGCGCGGCGTTGTTCGAAATAGGATACGCCAGCAAGTGAAACAGCGCATAGAGCAGCGCGCTGATCACGAGGCCGCCCCACGGATTGAAGAGGTTGCGCACGACCGGAAAGGCCACACCGCGGAACACCAGTTCCTCGGCGACGGGCTGCGCGATCAGCATGAAGACGATGGCGAACACCCATTCCCCGATGCCCATGGCGCGGAGGTTGACGAGTTCGGCGGCGGGCAGCACCACGCCCGTGATCGCCAAGCCGAGCAGGTCAGTCGCGACAGCTGCGCCAAACGCGATGAAGAGGATGAGCGGAAGCGGCGTGCTCGGCGGTTTCAGCCGTAGCCACTCCCGGTCACGGCGGCGCGTTTGCCACACCAAGCCGATGATCAAGACCATGCTGACCGTCCACCCGGCGATGTCGCGGTAACTGGCGGTTTCGCCAAAGATCGAGAAACCGAAGAACGTCCCGACGATGATCGCGATGAAAGCGGCGACCAGCGTCAGCAGGACCGCCCCCACCGACCACGGCGGGGCAGGTTCAAGCTGGGCAATGCGTTTGAGGACTTGCGTGTGTCATGCGTTTGAGGTAGTTCCGCAGAACAGTCTGTTGGGGCGGCGCAATGTCCCTACACAAAGACAATCTTCTCGTAGGGACGCGATTTATCGCGTCCGCAAAATCCCAAAACTGACCTGTAGCCCATTTCCACGGTTTTGTACGCACTTACCGGCATGCCTCGTCCCGACAGAGAATGCGCTAATTAGTCACCGTCTAGATCGCTTCCTGAAATCACCTAGTGTGGCTTCTACCCGGTTTATCCAGAAGCAGCGCCATCATGACCATATCGATGGGGACGCCGCCGCGATAATACTTGCGCTGCTTGACGCCTTCACGCTCGAAGCCGAATTTCTCGTACACGTGGATCGCACGGGCATTCCCGGCGAACACTTCCAGTTCGACGCGCTCGACCACGGAGCTGGCCTGCGCCCATGCGACCGCGTGCCGCAGCAGCGCGCTGCCCACGCCTTGATCACGGTGGTCTGTGGCGACATACACGCCGAGATCGGTCGTGTGCGCGTCCGCAGCCAGCGATCCACCGCGGCAGCTCAACGCGCCGACGACACCGTCCGCTTCGGCCACGAGAAATAAGCCGTTCGGTGACGCATTATACTCGATGATCAACTCACGGATGGTGCTGGTCGTCGGGTTGAATTCGCCGGGCGCGTAGGGCGTATCGACCGGGGGCTGCTCGGCGAGAATGCCCTTGATCAGCATGATATAACCGCGGGCGTCGGCGGCGCTGGCCTCACGCACGATCATGACTGGATCTTGGGCACGCCGAAGGTCAGCCGGAAGCCCCACACCTTGACTGCGCCGATGGGCGTTTGTCCGCTCACGTCGGGGAACAGATCGCCGTTGATGTGCAGACCCTCGACATCCATCAAGCCGAGCCGCCCACCGCCCCAGAACTTGGTGTTGAACTGCTGACCTTCCCACCATTGCACGATCTGGAGCGGGAACAGACGATTATTCGGGAGCGGCATTTTGAGCAGGCCGGGGCGCACGCTGAACTGGGCAATCGGGTCGCCGTTGATCGCCTCGGTGGTGAGTGTCTCCAGACCTTCGTCGTCTATGCCGACGTTGAAGCTGGCGCGCTCCTTGGGGATGCCCCAATTGGCGCGGCCGCTCATCACGCTGGAATAGGTCGAGACGAAGATGCGCGTGATCGAAAAGCGCGCCTTTTTGCCATCGTCAAAGCGCCCGGGGATGAACAGCAGTTCGCCGTAGCCGCCGACCGGCGAGTCTTTGTAATTCACGAACGCGACCGCGCCCGTCCCGCCGCGAAAGCGATCATGTAGTTCGGGCGGCGTCCACTGGAGGGCAAAGTCGCGCTCGAAGCGGTAGAAAATCACATAACCATCCCCGCGGAGCTGCCACGGAGGCCGAACAACCAAGTCAGACAAGCCAACGCCTTTCGTCAACCATGTATTACGTTAGAGCCTGCGCCAAACAGACACGTAGATCTGTATCAATTTACCCATTCCCTTGGTCATCTCCCATACACGTCTGGAGATGGGCGCAGCGCCTCTGCTGGCTCCCCTCCCTGAATTCGGGGAGGGGGCGGGGGTGGGGTTGTGTCAGCCCTTCACGCCCGTCATCGACACGCCTTCGATGAAATAGCGCTGCAATACCACGAACAGAATCAGCATGGGGACGGTCGCGAGGAACGACCCCATCATCAGCAGATTCCACGGCGTGCTGCGTTCGCCTTGCAGCAGCGCGATGCCGATCGTCACCACGCGCGTCGACGGATCGTTCGCGACGACCAGCGGGAACAGAAAATCGTTCCACGCCGCTTGTACGGTGATCACGGCGAAGGCGACCAGCGCCGCGCGCGATAAGGGCAAGACGATATAGTACAGCACTTGCAGCGGATTTGCGCCGTCGATCATGGCGGATTCTTCCAATTCGACCGGAATCTGCATGAACGCCTGCCGCAGCAGGAACATGGCGAACGCGCTGAACGCGCCGGGGATGATCAGCGCGCGGAAGCTGTTCAGCCAGTCGAGCTGGCGCAGGAGCAGATATTCGGGGATCAGAATCGCCTGAAATGGGATCATCAGCAGGCCGAGCGACAGCGCGAACACGATGTTCTTTCCCGGAAACTTGAAGCGGGCGAAGCCATACGCGGCCAGTGAGCAGGTGATCAGCTGGCCGACGGTGCGCGCCGCCGTCACGAAGGCGGAATGCAGCATGTACCGGTGAAAGTCCGGCGAACGGTCGAACAGGGCGGTGAGGTTCTCGACGCACTGCGGGTTGTCGGGGATGAAGCGGATCGGCAGGAGATTTAGCTCGGTCGGCGGCTTGCACGCGGTCGAAAACATCCACACGAAGGGCAGAATCATCACCACCGCGCCGATGATCAGGATGGCGTAGGACAGCACTTGCAGCGGCAGCGCAACATCGGGCGCTTGATCGTGGTATTGGCGATAAATCGACATGCTGCCTTAGTCCCCCGATTCGTAATAGACCAGCCGCCGCTGCAAGCCGAACTGCGCTACCGTGAACGCCAGTGTGAGCAGGAACAGCACGAGCGCAATCGCCGAGGCGTAACCGAATTCTGAGCCGACAAACGCGCGGTCGTACAGGAAGTAGGTGAGCGTCGTCGCGCTGCCGCCGACCCCGCCGCGGGTCGTGCGCGAGGTCATTACGTACACCTGATCAAAGATCTGGAAAGCGTTGATCACCGAGAGCACGGTCACGAGGAACGAGGTCGGCGAGAGCATGGGGATGGTGATGTGGAAGAACTTCTGCCAGCGATTCGCGCCATCGATGGTGGCCGCTTCGTAGAGAATGCGCGGGATTGACTGTAAGCCAGCGAGGAACAGCACCATGTCGAAGCCGAGCCGCTGCCAGATCGTCACCACGGCGATCGGGATGAGCACGAGATCGGGACGCGTCAGCCAGTTGGTATCGCGCCCGCCGAAGATCGCCAGCGCGTTGCCGACCAGCCCATAGCGCGGCTGGAAGATCCACGTCCAGACAATCGAGGCGGCGACGGTCGAGGTGACGACGGGCAAGAAGTAGAGCGTGCGGAAGAATCCGCGCCCGCGCAGCTTCTGGTTGAGCAGGAGCGCCAGCCCCATCGCCAGCAGGATGCCCGTCGGCACGACGAACACCAGGAGTTTGAGCGTATTGCCGAGCGCTTGCCAGAAATCCGGGTCTTGGAAGAGGCGTTCAAAGTTTTGCAGGCCGACCGGGATGGGCGGACGCAGCGCGTTCCATTCTTGAAGCGATGTCAGGAACGCCATAAGGACGGGGATGCCGAAGAAGAAGGCCAGCCCGAGAATGTTCGGAGCGACCAGCGCGATCCCCCAGTAAGCGCGGCGGCGCGCCAGCGGAGTTTTGCCAAAGACATTCATCATGTTGGTGCGTTACCTCACCCTCAAGGCTGGACCACGACGGCTTCAAGGGTTGCAGTTGGGAAATGGGTGTCGGGGTACGGTTTGGGCGTACCCCGACCAAGGGAATTGCTGACTAACGACAGTTAGGGATAAGCGTCATTTGCGCGTCCCCTCACCCCCAACCCCTCTCCCACGCAAGCGGGGAGAGGGGAGACGAACAGCGCTTTGGTGTCTCCCCTCCCTGAATTCGGGGAGGGGCCGGGGTGGGGTCAGAGAGCGTATCCATAACTCACGTTAACTAGCTGCCGCTTTGCGCGTCAAGCTGGGCTTCGACGGCCTCACACGCGATCTGCGTCGCTTCATCGACGCTCAGGTTGAGGTCGAAGATGTTGATGACGAGTTCCGTGTTAATCGCATCCCAGATTTCGTCAAACACGGTGACACCCTGCGAATCCTCAATGGCGTCAACGAACGCCTGAATGTTGACGTTCGTGTCGCCAAAGGCGGCGATCCACTCGTCTTGCAGCGCCGGGTCAGCCGGGGCGACACCGCCCGCTTCGGCAAAATACTTCTGTCCCGCATCGCTGGCGAGGAAGGTGATCAGGTTCGCGGCGAGTTCCGGGGTATCCGTGCCCGCGGCGGCCACGTAGCCGACCGAGTGCAAAATCGAGCGGGTGCGACCGTTTTCCGGGTAGCGCGGCATCTGCACCACGTCCCAGTTGAAGGTGGCCTGCTCAAAGGCGGCGGGCAGCTTCCACGAGCCCGCTTGCACCATGGCGACGCGCCCGGCTAACCAGTAATTGAAGGCATCGTCGGCAGACGCGCCACCCATGATCGACACGCTGGGCATGACGCTTTCGTCATACAGCCCCTTGAGGAAGTTGAGCGCTTCCAGACTTTGCCGTTCGCGCAGCGTGCACTGCGTCCGCGCCGCGCCGACAATCGGCGGAATGCCGGTCGCGGCGATCCAGTTCGGGTAGCCGGACTGATATTCGCTGTAGACTGCTGCGCCGTACACATCGGCGGCGGGATCGGTCAGGGCGCGAGCGGTCGCGGCGAAGTCGTCCCACGTCCATTCGGCAGTGGGGTAGTCGACGCCAGCGGCATCAAACAGATCCTTGTTGTAGTAAATGGCGATGGTATCCCAGTTGACCGGAGCGGCGTACAGGTCACGCTCTTCGCCCCAGCGGTACGGGTCGATCATGCCCGTGCCCCACACGGAGGTGTCGACGCCAAATTGATCGAGGTAGGGCTGCAGGTTGAGCAGGGCGTCATTGCTGGCGTAAAAGAAGAAGCGATCCTGCGACATGTTGAACACATCGGGCAGTTCACCGCCCGCCGCATTGGTGCGCAGAAGATCCCAGTACTGCTGCCACGGTTGGACTTGCAAGTCGACTTCCGCGCCGGGGCAGTAATCCGCTTGCCATTCTTCAATGGCGCTGCCGATGATTTCAGCCCAATTCTCATCCCAGACCCACATGGTGAGCGTGCCGGGTTCGGTGCAGGTGGCGGGAGCGATGACCGGTTCCGACTCTTGCGCCTGTACCAGCGAACTCACCGCCAACAACAAAGCGACGAGGATCAACCAGAAACTAAAGCGGCGAATTGCCATAATCCGTAACTCCTTGGAGAAAATTTCACTTTCTATATCAGAGTATACCCCGTGCGCGCCGTTTCACCAGATGACGCATGAACTTTTATATTACACTCATGGTTAAGAATGCATTAGAACAATACGTCAATCCATTCATTTCAATAAAAATAAAGATATACTGTTTGTAACTTAGCTCTCGCACCACTGATGTCTGAGAGCGAAAGATCTGAGGAGAGGAGCAATACGATGTTAAGCTGGGCCATTATCTTCCTCGTGATTGCGTTGATCGCGGCGTTCCTCGGTTTTACGGGCGTTGCGGGGACGGCGGCGGGGATCGCACAGATCCTGTTCGTGGTTTTCCTGATTCTGTTCGTCGTGTCGTTGATCTTCGGCCGTCGGGTTAACCTGTAACCCACAGCGACGAAACCATAAAGACGACAGCCAAAACCTTAAGGCTGTCGTTTTTGATTCCTCGTCCGTCTTCCCTCAAAACCAACTCCTAACAAAAATGATGCATTACACTTTTCCCATTTGCTGTTACGCTATTGTGGATTGAAGATTGTAAACGTAAACCATGTTTTCACCGGGAGTAGCCATTATATGAACGGAGATGAGGACTCGATGCGGTTCCAGACACGCCATTTGGAGCCACCGGCTTATGCTCATCCATCACAGATGCTCGCCAAAACCGGTCCACTCGACAATTCTCTGCCCTGGGTCATCGAATTCCGTGCCGTAGGCACGCCGATCACCATTCAGGTGCAGGTCAAAGACAGCATGATTCTCGGACGCTCGGACGCTGTGACTGGCTTTAAGCCGGAAGTGGATTTGACATCGTGCGACGCCTTCGCTAAAGGGGTCTCGCGCAAACACGCGACGATTGTGATGCGCGACGATAAGTTGATGCTGCAGGATTTGTACAGCACCAACGGCACGCGCATCAATGATGTGACGTGCGCGCCGCCGACCGAGTACCGCCTGCGGCATGGCGATGAGATCTCGCTGGGACGCCTGCGCTTGCAGGTGTTCTTCGCGGTGGTGCCCGCGCATACTCAGCCTGTCCCGCCGATCATTCTGGAGACGAACCCGCTCAACGGGTTAGGCAAGCACGTGCTCGTCCTCGAAGACGACAAGGATGTCGGCAACGTGTTCAAGTTGGCGCTGGATATGCAGGGCTACCGCGTGACCGTCGTCGCCAACGCCGCGAGCGCGCTCAACACGCTGAGCACGGTATCGATTGACGCCATTGTCATGGATTTGCTGCTGCCCGATATGGATGGCTTTGATCTGGTGCGCTTCCTGCGCCGCCAGCCGAATACCGCGAAAATCCCCGTGCTCGTCGTCTCGGGCGCGACTGCGGGCTATCAGATGGGCAAGGCGCTCGAAGCGGGCGCGGATATCTTCCTCGGCAAGCCCGTCGCGGTCGAAGAGTTGATGCGCGCCGTCAAGGCGATGATCGCTCAAAATGCGCCCGCCCGCGCCTAGATGAGCCCTCAACCCAAAGCTGAAATCCTCCGTGCGAACTGGTGGCAGCGCCAGTTCGCACGCGCGCTAGCCGCCGAAAATGCGAGCCGGCGCCCGGAGTACGAGCGCCGTAAGCGCGCGCTCCTCGGCGATTTGAGCGGCACCGTACTGGAGATCGGCCCCGGCCCCGCGACAAACCTCACCTACTACGCGCCGGACGTCCGCTGGATTGGACTGGAGCCTAACCCCGCCATGTTTCCTTATATAGAGGAAGCCGCGCAGCAGCTCGGTCGCGCTGTTGAACTGCACCCCGGGCACGCCGAAGATATTCCCTTAGGCGACGCCAGCGTCGATGCTGTGGTCGGCACGCTGGTGCTGTGTTCCGTCGACGATCCCGCGCAGGTGCTGCGCGAAGTGCGCCGCGTGCTCAAACCGGGTGGACGCTATGTGTTCATCGAACATGTCGCCGCGCCGCGCCAATCGCTGCTGCGCCGCGTCCAGGCGATCATTCGCCCGGTCTGGAAAGCGGTCGGCGATGGCTGCACGCTGAATCGCGAAACATGGGCGACCATCGAACAGGCCGGGTTCAGTGAAGTGCAGATCGAGCATTTCCGCCTGCCGGTGCCGATCTACTCCCCGCACATCGCCGGGGCCGCGGTGAAGTAATT
Organism: Candidatus Flexifilum breve; assembly: GCF_016713355.1. Lineage (NCBI taxonomy): Bacteria > Bacillati > Chloroflexota > Anaerolineae > Aggregatilineales > Candidatus Flexifilaceae > Candidatus Flexifilum > Candidatus Flexifilum breve. The sequence continues at coordinate 68,125 of NZ_JADJPI010000010.1, read as the reverse complement.
CCTCAACTTTGAATCAAACAGGGCGCACAACCGTGCGCCCCGCCGACAGTCATGCAGTCGCGTTAGTTCGTCGAGATGCGCGGATCGGCCGCGATATCAACCGGGTTGCGCCGCGTGCCCATGAGGCCGCCGCCCAACGCCGCCGCCGCCGTCACGCCGAGACCCAACAGCGCCCACCACGCCGCATCCGCGACGTTGTCCGCTGCCTGCTCGACTTCCTGCGGTGACACATCTTCAAGCGCGCCCTGAACTTCACCGGGGAGGGCAGCCGCCGTCGCCTGGAGTTCCGGCGCCGCGCCTTCCACGCCCGTCTGAGCGGTCGCCTGCAGGTTCGGATCGCTGGCCACCACGCCCGCGGCATCTCCCGCGACATTCGAAGCGATATCCGCCGCCGTGGTCACCGCACTGCCCGCCACATTCAGCAGCGTGCCGATGCCCGTGCCGATGAAGTTGACGATCAGCGCGATGGTCACAATCCAGACCATGCCCGACTGCAGGATCGCATTGCCGACGCCGGTCACCGCCGCTGTCTTCGCCGCGATAAACCCGCCGAGCGCAAATGAGATCAACCCGGCGATAATGCCGTAGATGCCCGCGCCGATGCCGAAGCTGCGCGGATCGTCGGCATTGAACGTTTCAAGCCCGAGCGCCAGCCCGAGCAGCGTGAAAAATACCAACGTTGCGAGAACCGTGAACAGCCCCGCGAGGATGGGACCCCAACGCACACGGTCAGTCGGCGTGATCATCATCGTGGCGTCGTAATCGTACACAGTCGGACGGCTGTAAGTCGTCCCCGTGGTCGTCGTTGTTCGGTTCACAGGCTGCTGATTTGCGGCCATAATCACTCTCCACACTCTTCCAAAACTTCAACAATTAATTTTGTAATAAATAGGTAAGTAGGGTGTGATCTGAAGATGAGTAGACTGTAAGATTCATTACACACCCCTGAGAAAGTCGGCAATACTCCGCCAGATTGAGCGCAGATCAGGATGCGGTTTGGCGGTAAAATCAGGCGTCGCGCACCCACTCTATATAAAGGAAGTTGTATGCTGAGCATCGAACAGGCCGTGAGCGCAGAGGACTTCCAGCAAGTCCAGCTCCTCCTCACCGAATACTTTGAGTTTCTCCGCACGGAGGTTGATAAAGACCTTGACGATCTGGACTCCGTGCCGACGACGGCCGGTTACCAGCAAGAACTCAGCGAACTGCCGGGGCGCTATGCGCCGCCGGATGGTCGGCTGCTCCTCGCGCGTTATGCTCAGGCGACCGCGGGGTGTATTGCATTCTACAAGTACGACGAGGGCATCTGCGAGGTTAAGCGGCTGTGGGTGCGCCCGGAGTTCCGCGGTAAGAAGGTGGGCAGGGCACTGGTTGAGCGGTTGGTGGCAGAGGCGCGGCAGTGTGGCTATCGCGAGATGATCCTGAGCACGGTCGATGTGCTGACGGAAGCGCATACCCTCTACCGTTCATTCGGCTTTGAGCCAATGGAACCATTCTTTACCCTGCCACCTGCCATGATGGAGCACGAGATCTTCCTCAAACTGCGTTTGGAGGGCTGAAACGCCGCTGATTTTGGGCCATTCGCGCATTCGGACAAACTATCCAAATCAGATTCGTAGAAACTGGACGACTTGCATGACGTGGATCGTTTCCAGTCCCGCGCTCCCCCTTGACTCCACTGTTGCGGAATGTTACCATTCCTCAACGCATGTACGGCGCTCTGTACCCTCGTGAGAGGCAATGCACCAGCACCGGAATTGACGAGAGGTGGCGAAAGTGTCCCGCACGGCGGAACGGCTCGCCACAAGCAAGATGCATACAGGCGTTACGATTCAGTACGCCTTTTTGCGTGCCTGTTACAGGCGATAGTTTTTAGGACGAGTGGAGTCATTTATGCCAACGATCAACCAGTTGGTGCGTAAGGGACGGAAGGCGAAGAAGTCGAAGAGCAAAGCCCCGGCTTTGCAATACACGCTCAACGTCTACCGCCAGAAGCGCACTCGCCGTAAGAAGGGCTCGCCGCAAAAGCGCGGCGTCTGCACCGTCGTCAAGACGATGACGCCGAAGAAACCGAACTCCGCTTTGCGGAAAGTCGCGCGTGTCCGCCTCTCGAACGGCATCGAAGTCACAGCGTACATCCCCGGTGAAGGTCACAGCCTGCAGGAACACAGCGTTGTTCTCGTGCGCGGTGGCCGTGTGAAGGATCTTCCGGGCGTCCGCTACCATATCGTGCGCGGTACATTGGATACCGACGGCGTCAAGAATCGCCAACAGTCGCGGAGCAAGTACGGTTCCAAGCGACCGAAGCCGGGTCAAGCGGCTGCGGGCGCAAGGGCGCTCCGGCTAAAGGCAAGAAGTAAAGGTATAGCGAAATGCCGAGAAGAAACAGTCCCGCCAAGCGGATCACCCCGCCGGACAATAAATACAATAATCTCCATGTCGCTATGATCATCAATCGCATGATGCGCGGCGGCAAGAAGAGCATCGCGCAGGGCATCATGTACGGCGCGTTGGATTTGATCGAAGAACGTTTGAAGCGTAACCCGATTGACGTGATGGAACAGAGCTTGCGCAACGTCGCCCCGGCGATCGAAGTCAAGCCCATGCGCGTTGGTGGTGCGACGTATCAGGTTCCGGTCGAAGTGCCGACGGAACGCGGTACGACGCTCGCGATGCGCTGGATTCTGGAGAATTCACGCAAGCGCGGCGGTCGCAGCATGGCCGAAAAGTTGGCCGGCGAATTGATGGATGCCTTCAATGGTCAGGGCGCGTCGGTCAAGAAAAAAGACGACACGCACCGTATGGCGGAAGCCAACCGCGCTTTCGCGCATTTCCGTTAGGCATAAGGGAAGTCAACCTTAACGCATGGCGAAAAGAACAGAGACACAACTGGACCTGAGCAAGGTTCGCAATATCGGGATCATCGCCCACATCGACGCGGGTAAAACCACGACGACCGAACGCGTGCTGTACTATACCGGTGCAGTGCACAAAATCGGGGAAGTGCATGATGGCGCGGCGACCACCGACTACATGCCCCAGGAACGCGAACGCGGGATCACCATCACCGCCGCCGCGATCACGGCATCGTGGAAGGGTCACCAGATCAACATCATCGACACTCCCGGCCACGTGGACTTCACGGCGGAAGTGCAGCGCAGCCTGCGCGTTCTGGACGGCGGCATCGTCGTCTTCGACGGCGTGGCTGGCGTGGAACCGCAGTCAGAAACGGTGTGGCGTCAGGCGAATACCTACCAGGTACCGCGCATGTGCTTCATCAACAAGATGGACCGCACCGGCGCGAACTGGCAGCGCTGTATTGATATGATCGTCGAGCGCCTGCATGGGAACCCCGTTCCGGTGCAGTTCCCCTACGGCGAAGGTTCAGATTTCAAGGGCATCATCGATCTCATCGATATGCAGTTGTACACCTACGGGAACGATCTGGGTACGGACATCCAAACTCATCCCATTCCCGAAGCCTATCGTGAACGCGCGGAAACGCTGCGCGCGGAAATGATTGAAAAGGTTGTCGAAAACGACGACTACCTCACCGAAAAGTACCTGATGGGTGAGGAAATTAACAACGACGAACTGCTGGCAGCCCTGCGGGCGGCCACCATTGCGAGCAAGGTGCAGCCGGTCGTGTGCGGTTCGGCGCTCAAGAACAAGGGCGTGCAGCTGATGCTGGACAAGGCGGTTGAACTGCTGCCTTCGCCGCTGGATATTCCGCCGGTTACGGGACACCATCCCAAGACCGAGGAAGAACTCATCCGGCATGCCGATGACAGCGAACCCGCAACGGCGTTGGTTTTCAAGATTCTGACCGACCCCTATGTTGGGCGTCTCGCCTTTTTCCGCGTCTATGCAGGCGTAGTCAAAGCCGGTTCGACGCTGCTCAACAGCACCAAGGGCGACCGTGAACGCATCGGCCGTATCGTGCGTATGTTCGCGGACAGCCGTGAAGACATCGAAGAAGTCCGCGCGGGCGACATCGGCGCGATCCTCGCGCTGAAGGGCACGTTCACGGGCGATACGCTGTGCGACCCTGACAAGCCGATTGTGCTCGAAAAGATTTCGTTCCCTGAACCGGTGATCGAAGTCGCGATTGAGCCGAACACCAAGGGCGATCAGGACAAGATGGGCGAGGCGCTGCGGCGTCTGGCTGAAGAAGATCCGACCTTCAAGATTGAGGTCGATGAAAAGCTCGGTCAAACGAAGATTCGTGGTATGGGCGAACTGCACCTCGAAATCCTCGTGGATCGTATGATGCGCGAATTCAACGTGCAGGCGACCGTTGGCCGTCCGCGCGTGGCCTACCGCGAAACCATCACCCGCGAACAGCGTGTCGATATGACGTTCAAGCGGCAGTCGGGTGGTAAGGGGCAGTATGCCCGCGTCGTCATCGAAGTCGAGCCGATCAACGAAGAAACCGATGATCTGACGAAGGTGAAAGAAGGCTTGCTGTTCGTGGACGCCATCAAGGGCGGCACGATCCCGCGCGAATTCATCCGTCCGACCGAAAACGGCATCCGCGAAGCAATGCAGGGTGGCGTGTTGGCCGGGTATCCGGTGGTTGGCGTGAAGGCGAGCCTGGTTGACGGCGCGTTCCATGATGTTGACTCCAGCGAAATGGCGTTCAAGATTGCCGGTTCGATGGCGTTGAAGGAAGCCGTGCAGAAGGGCAAGCCCGTGCTGCTCGAACCGACGATGAAGGTTGAAGTGGTCGTGCCCGATGAACACACCGGGACGATTGTCGGCGACCTGTCGTCACGTCGTGGCATCATTCATGGCATGGACTCGCGTGGCGCTGGGACAACGTCGGTGCGCGCGAATGTGCCCCTCGGCGAAATGTTCGGTTATGCGACGCAAATTCGCAATATGACCCAGGGTCGCGGCAGCTTCACGATGGAATTCGAGAAGTACAGCACCGCGCCCGCCAGCATTGCTGATGAAGTCATCAAGAGCGGTGGCTGATTAGTCAGCCACCCATCCTAACGTAAGTTCGTAATCGAAAGACAAGAGGACTAACAATGGGCAAGGAAAAATTCGAGCGTAAGAAACCGCACGTAAACATCGGGACCATCGGTCACGTCGATCACGGTAAGACCACCCTCACCGCCGCGATCACCAAGACGCTGGCGTTGGCTGGTAAGGCGCAGCGTATGAAGTACGACGACATCGACAACGCGCCGGAAGAAAAGGCTCGTGGTATCACGATCAACATCCGTCACGTTGAATACGAAACCGATGCCCGTCACTATGCACACGTCGACTGCCCCGGACACCGTGACTATATCAAGAACATGATCACCGGTGCGGCGCAGATGGACGGCGCGATCCTCGTGGTGAGCGCTCCGGACGGCCCGATGCCCCAGACGCGCGAACACGTGCTGCTCGCCCGTCAGGTGGAAGTGCCCGCGATGGTCGTGTTCCTGAACAAGGTCGACCAGCTCGACGACCCGGAACTGCTGGAACTGGTCGAACTCGAACTCGGCGAACTGCTGGAAAGCTACGGCTTCCGCGACACCCCGATTGTCCGTGGTTCGGCGCTGCATGCGAATGAAAGCACCAGCATGGACATTGGCGCGCCCGAATATCAGCCGATCCTCGCGCTGATGCAGGCGGTCGATGATCACATCCCGACCCCCGTCCGCGACAAGGACAAGCCGTTCCTGATGCCGGTCGAAGACGTGTTCTCGATCAAGGGCCGTGGTACGGTGGTGACCGGTCGTGTCGAACGCGGCACGCTGAAGAAGGGCGAGGAAATCGCCATCATCGGTCTGCGCGACGAAGTCATCAAGACGACCGTGACCGGCATCGAAATGTTCCACAAGGAACTCGATGCGGCGGAAGCCGGTGACAACGCCGGTATCCTCCTGCGCGGTACGCAGCGTGAAGAAGTGGAACGCGGTATGGTGTTGGCGAAGCCGAACAGCATCACCCCCCACAAGCGCTTCATGAGCCAGGTCTACATCCTGAAGAAGGAAGAAGGCGGCCGTCACAAGGCGTTCTTCAACGGCTACCGCCCGCAGTTCTACATCCGCACCATGGATGTGACCGGCACGGTGACGCTGCCCGAAGGCGTGGAAATGGTTATGCCCGGCGACAACGTGAATCTTGAAGTCGAGCTGATCATGCCTGTCGCGCTCGAAAAAGGCTCGAAGTTCGCTATCCGTGAAGGCGGTCTCACCGTCGGCGCGGGTTCGATCACCGAGATCCTCCCCTAAGACCGCGACGCATAGACGAAATTAGAGAGAGTGCCGGGGGCAGTTGACCCGGCACTCTTACTCAGAGGGAATATCGACATGTTTAAAAACAAGATTCGCATCCGCCTCAAAGCTTACGATCACCGCGTGCTCGACCAGTCGGCGCAGCGGATCGTGGAGACGGCGGAACGCACCGGGGCGCGCGTGGTGGGACCCGTCCCGCTGCCCACCCGCGTCGAACGCTTCACGGTGATGCGTGGCTCGTTCATCGATAAGGACTCGCAAGAACACTTCGAAATTCGCACCCACAAGCGTCTGATCGATGTACTGGACCCCGATAGCAAGACGATTGACACGCTCATGCGCCTGAACTTGCCCGCAGGCGTCGATATTGAGATCAAGATTTAACACGCTGGCACGCGGGTAGCCTTGCCCGCCTCTGCATAACTATTCGGGAGCGCGTTCACGCTCTCTGGAGGCATATTGAATGAAAGGCATCATCGGTAAGAAAGTCGGCATGACCCAAGTGTTTGATGACGTCGGGAATGTCATTCCCGTCACCGTCATTCAGGCGGGACCGTGCTACGTAACGCAGATTCGCACGGCTGAAAAAGACGGCTATGTCGCCGTTCAGCTGGGGTTCGGTGAAACCAAGGCGCAGCGCCTCACGCGCGGCGCGCTCGGTCACCTGAAGCGGAATAACCTGCCCTCCCTCCGCCACTTGCGCGAATTCCGCATCAAGAACGGCGAAGTCGACGTGGCAGAAGGTGCAACGATTAAGGCGGACGTGTTCACGAAAGGCGAACGCGTCGACGTCATTGGCAAGAGCAAGGGCCGCGGGTTCGCCGGTACGATCAAACGGCATAACTTCAACCGCCAGCCCAAGACGCACGGTCAAAGCGACCGTGAACGCGCCCCCGGTTCGGTCGGTATGACGACGACGCCCGGTCGCACGTTCAAGGGTCAGCGCATGGCAGGACGTATGGGTAATGACCGCGTGACCGCCCAGAACCTCGAGGTCGTGGTGGTCGATGCGGAAAAGAACCTCCTCGCGGTACGTGGGTCCGTCCCCGGCGCGAACGGCGGCATTGTCGTTGTCAAGCCCGCTCGTGTACGGAGAGGATAGTTGACCATGGCGCAAGTACCAGTTCTGGATATCAACGGTAAGCAGGTGAAAACGATCGACCTGCCCGCCGATATTTTCGAAGCGAAAGTCAACAAAGGGCTGATGCACCAGGCTTATGTTCGCCAGATGGCGAATGCCCGCCTCGGCACGCACAGCACGCAGCGGCGCAGCGAAGTCAGCCGCACCACGGCGAAGATGTACAAGCAGAAGGGCACCGGTCGTGCTCGTCACGGGTCGCGTTCGGCTCCGCAGTTTGTTGGCGGCGGTCGCGCTTTTGGCCCCAAGCCCCGTGACTACAGCCTCGACATGCCTAAGAAGATGCGTCAGGGCGCGATTCGCAGTGCGTTGAGCGCGCTGCTCGCCGATGGCCAGCTTGTTTTCGTCACCGACATCACCCCCTCGTCGCCCAAGACGAAGGATATGGCGAAGGTCCTGAACGTGCTGGCGGGCGAAAAGTCCACGCTGGTGCTGTTCACGCATGACGAAAAGCTCGTGCAGCGTACGGTGAGCAATCTCGACAATGCCAAGCCCCTGCTGACCAATTACCTGAACGTTCGTGACCTGCTGCAGTACGACAAGGTCATCGTTTCACTGAAGGCGCTCGATGTCATCGTCAAGATTTGGGGACTCGAGTCGAAGGAGAATGCGTAAAAATGGCTGAACTGCATCTGTACGACGTTCTCCGCCGCCCGGTGATCACCGAAAAAAGCAGCGGCATGATGGAAGCGAATAACCAGTATGTGTTCGAAGTCCACAAGGACGCGAACAAGCCGCAGATTCGGCAGGCGGTGGAGACGATTTTCGACGTGAAGGTTGTCAAGGTCAACACGTTGATCCTGCCCGCCAAGCGCGGCGTGCGTGGTCGTCACGAATACCGTCGCTCGCAGGAGTGGAAGAAAGCAATCGTGACGCTCGCACCGGGCGACAAGATCGAGATGTTTGAGGTCTAACCATGCCGATTAAAGTTTACAACCCGACCTCTGCAGGTCGCAGAGGCATGACGGGTCACACGTTCGAAGAAATCACGAAGTCGAAGCCGGAACGGTCGCTGACCGAAGCGCTGCGTAAGCGCTCCGGGCGCAACAACATGGGGCGTGTCACCGTGCGTCATCGCGGCGGCGGTCACAAGCGTCGTTATCGTATCATCGACTTCAAGCGTAACAAGTTCGACTCGACCGCTTCGGTTCTGGCGATTGAGTACGATCCGAATCGTTCGGCGCGTATCGCCCTCGTCCAGTACGAAGATGGCGAAAAGCGCTACATCATCGCTCCGCTCGGCCTCAAGGTCGGGGACCGGATCGCGAATGGCGAATTGGCGGAAATCCGCACGGGGAACGCGCTGTTCATCCGTGACATTCCCGTCGGTACGATGATCCACAATATTGAACTCCTCCCCGGCAACGGCGGCCAGTTGGCGCGCGCGGCGGGTGTCTCCGGCCAGCTTCTGGCGAAGGAAGGCATCTACTGCCAGGTGCGTCTGCCGAGCGGCGAAGTTCGGTTGGTGCATGAACGCTGCATGGCGACGATCGGTCAGGTAGGTAACACCGACCACGGTAACATCAAGCTCGGTAAGGCGGGTCGTACTCGCTGGATGGGCTGGCGTCCGTCGGTTCGTGGTATCGCCATGGATCCCGGTGGTCACCCGCACGGTGGTGGTGAAGGTCGTTCCGGTATCGGTATGCCCGGTCCCAAGACGCCCTGGGGTAAACCTGCTCTGGGCAAGCGGACGCGCCGCAACAAGCGCACCGATGCGTTCATCGTCCGTCGCCGCAGCAAGCGTCGTTAGTCGGTAGGGGAATAAGACGATGGGTCGCTCACTGAAAAAAGGTCCTTTCATCAGCCCCAAGCTGCTCAAGAAAGTTGAGAAGCTGAATGCTGAGAATAAGAAAGTTGTGATTCGCACGTGGAGCCGTGACAGCACGGTCTTCCCGCAGATGGTGGGTCACACGATTGCCGTCCACGATGGTCGCCGCCACATTCCGATCTACATCACGGAAAACATGGTCGGTCACAAGCTGGGTGAATTTGCGCCCACGCGGACCTATCGCGGTCATCTGGTCGAAAAGAAGAAGAAGTAGGGAGATCGAAGATGGAAGTCCGCGCAAGCTGGAGTTACGTATCGATCAGCCCGCAGAAACTGCGCTTGGTCTGCGACCAAGTGCGTGGGATGGGGGCAGAGCAAGCGATGGCGGCACTGCAATTTATGCCGCAGAAGGGTGCGGTCATTGTCCGCAAACTCGTCGCCTCGGCACTTGCGAACGCCGAAAACAACTACGATCTGTCTGCTGAAGACATGATCATCACCAAGATTTTCGCCGATGGTGGTCCCATGCTCAAGCGCTTCAAGGCGGGGGCTCGCGGGCGCTACAAGCCGCGCAAGCGCCGGACGTCGCACCTGACCGTCATTTTGGCTGAACGAGAGGCAAACTAGGATGGGGCGTAAAGTACATCCAGTCGGTTTCCGGCTGAAGATCAACCGTGACTGGGATGCCCGTTGGTATGCTCAAGGCTCGGCTTACCGCAACCTCCTGCAGGAAGATTTCGCCATCCGTCGTTACGTGAAGAAGGAAGGCGAAAAGGCAGGGGTGTCGCGCATCGAGATCGAGCGGCAGTCGAACCAGCTCCAGGTCACGATCCACACCGCCCGTCCCGGTATTCTGATCGGACGTAAGGGCGATGCGGTCAAGAAAATCCGCCAGGGTCTGGAAGACCTGACGGGTAAGAAGGCGAAAGTCGAAGTCAACGAGATCGATAAGCCGGATACGGACGCTCTGCTCGTCGCGGAAAACATCGCGGGGCAGCTGGAACGTCGTATCGGTCACAGCCGCGCGATTAAGCGGGCGATCAGCCAGGCGATGCGCCAAGGCGCGCAGGGCATCAAGATCGAAGTCAGTGGACGTTTGGCGGGTGGCGACATGGCGCGGCGCGAATGGGCGAGCGAAGGTCGCGTGCCGCGCAGCACGCTGCGGGCGAGCATCGATTTCGCGCAGGCGGAAGCCCTGACCACCTTCGGACGCATTGGCGTCAAAGTGTGGGTCTACAAGGGCGAAGTTCTCGGCATCGAAAAGCCGAAGCCGCAGAGCGAAAACAAAGAAGTATACGTCAGCCCGTAGGAGTATGTGATTATGTTGATGCCTAAACGTGTCAAGTACCGTAAGCAGCAGCGCGGGCGCATGAAGGGTCTGTCTCAGCGTGGCTCGACCGTCTCCTTCGGCGAGTATGGCCTGCAGGCGCTGGAGCCGATCTGGTTGACCAGCCGTCAGATCGAATCGGCGCGCCGCACGATGGTTCGTTATATCAAGCGCCGCGGCAAGATTTGGATCCGCGTGTTCCCCGACAAGCCGTTCACCAAGCGCGCTGCCGAAACCCGTATGGGTAACGGTAAGGGCTCGGTGGAATACTGGGTGGCGGTGGTGCGTCCGGGTCGTATCCTGTTCGAAATGGGCGGTATCCCCGACGAAGAAGCGAAGGAAGCGCTGCGCCTCGCGTCGTACAAGCTGCCGATTCGGACGAAGATCGTCCGCCGCATTGACCCGATTTCCGGCCAGGAAGTCGGTGGAGGGATTGTCTAAGTGGACGTCAGCGAAATCCGTGAATTGAACGACGAAGCTCTGGTGGATGCACTCGAAGATCAGCGTGAAGCGATGTTCAACCTGCGTTTCCAGAAGGCCTTCGGTCAGTTGGAAGACCAAAATGCGATCCGCCTGACGCGGCGCACGATTGCCCGCATTTTGACGGTGATGCATGAGCGGAACCTCAATACGCAAGGGCGGAAGGGTTAAACACGATGACGAATAAACGTCGCCGCCTGGTCGGGCGTGTTACCAGCAACAAAATGGACAAGACGGTGGTGGTGTCGATTGAAATGCGTAAGATGCACCCCATCTACAAGAAGGTCGTGAAGACGACGAAGAAAATCATGGCGCACGACGAGAGCAATGCCATTCAAGAAGGCGCGCTCGTCCGCGTTGTGGAAAGCAAGCCCCTCAGCCGCCACAAGCGCTGGGTGGTCGAAGAAGTCATTCAGTCGACGGGCGCTTTGCAAGTCGGTCAGCTGGCGGATGAAGCCGGTCTGACGGGCAGCACTGACGAAGAATAAGTGACGGAGCAAAGCTAAGATGATCCAGAACGAATCCCGTCTTAAAGTCGCCGATAACACCGGCGCGCAGGAAATCTTGGTGATTCGCGTTCTCGGCGGTTCGTTCCGTCGTTACGGTGGCATTGGCGACATCGTCGTCGCCACCGTGAAGAGCGCGCAACCCGGCGGCAGCGTGAAAAAGAGCGATGTGGTCAAGGCGGTGGTGGTGCGCGTGGCGAAGGAATACCGGCGTGAAGACGGATCGTACATCCGCTTCGACGATAACGCCGCCGTGATCCTGAGCGACGACCTCCAGAACCCGCGCGGAACCCGCGTCTTTGGGCCTGTGGCGCGCGAGCTGCGCGACCGGGGTTACCTGAAAATCGTTTCGCTTGCGCCGGAAACCCTGTAAAGAAAAGGTGAGGGTAGAAGATGCAGCGGATTAAGAAGGGCGATACCGTTGAGGTGATCGCCGGGAAAGACCTGGGCGAACGCGGCGAAGTGACCGCCGTGCTTCCCAAAGACAATCGTGTCGTGGTGCAGGGCATCAACGTCATGAAGCGTCACCAGAAGGCCAAGCAGGCGGGCAACCAGCAGATTCCCGCGCAAATCGTGGAATTTGATGCGCCGCTCAACCTGTCGAACGTGATGCTCGTGTGCCCGAACTGCAACAAGAAGACCCGTGTCGGCTTCAAAGTGCGCGAGGACGGTTTCAAGGTCCGCGTGTGCAAGAAGTGCGGCAAGGACATCGAGTAAGAGGGCGATCATGGCTTACAAAATCATTGAGCGGTACAAAGATCAGGTCGTCCCGGCGTTGATGTCGGAATTCAAGTACAAGAACATCAACCAAGTTCCGCGCGTCGAAAAGATCGTGGTCAACATCGGCGTGGGCGAAGCGATTGACGAACCCAAGTCGTTGGATGGCGCGGTCGCTGACCTGCGCATGATCACCGGGCAGCAGCCCGTGATCAACAAAGCCAAGAAAAGCATCGCGGCGTTTAAGCTGCGTGAAGGTCGCGCCATCGGCACGAAAGTGACTCTGCGCGGCGATCGCATGTGGGCGCTGCTCGACCGGTTGATTAACGTGGCTCTGCCGCGTATTCGTGACTTCCGCGGCGTCTCGCCGGATACCTTCGACGGGCGCGGGAACTACACCATCGGTCTGCGCGAACAGTTGGTCTTCCCGGAAATTCAGTACGACAAGATCGACAAAGTGCGCGGCATGGAAATTACCGTCGTCACGACTGCTCAGACTGACGAGGAAGGGCGTCGTCTGCTGAAGCTGCTGGGGATGCCCTTCCGCGAGAGCTAGTAGGGGAACGAGTCTGTTATGGCAAAGAGATCCATGACGGCACGCGAAGGCCGCCGCAAGTATAAAGTGCAAGTGCGGAATCGCTGCCAATATATCGACCCGAATTCGGGTAAAACGTGTGGTCGCCCGCGCGGCTATATCCGCCGCTTCGGCCTGTGCCGCATCCATTTCCGTGAATTGGCGCTTCAGGGCAAGATCCCCGGCGTGGTCAAGTCAAGCTGGTAAGAAAGAGGATATTGCATGATTAGCGATCCTATTGCAGATATGCTGACACGCATCCGTAACGGGCTGCTGGCTGGCATGTCCACCGTCGAAGTGCCGGCGAGCAAGCTGAAGGTGGAAATTGCTCGTATTCTGAAGGAAGAAGGCTACATCGAGGATTACTCCCTCGGTGAACAGAAACCCTTCAGCCTGATCACGATCAATCTCAAGTATCATGGCAGCCGCCGTGAACGTAAGCCGGTCATCACGCACATTCAGCGCGTGAGCAAGCCGGGACGCCGTGTGTATCGCAGCCGCGCTGACCTGCCCCGCGTTATGTCGGGCATCGGTATCGCCATCGTCACCACCCCTAAGGGCGTGATGACGGCGCAGCAGGCGCGTCGCGAACACGTAGGCGGCGAAGTCCTGTGCTACGTGTGGTAAGTGGGGGTTAGCGATGTCTCGTATTGGTAAGAAACCCGTCCCGATCCCCGCGAAGGTGACTGCGACCATCAGTGGTCAGCAGTTGACCGTGACGGGGCCGAAGGGCGAACTCACGTTCAACGTTCACCCGGATATCACCGTGGCGCAGGAAGAGGGCAACCTTGTCGTCACACGGCCGTCCGACGAACGCGAACACCGGGCGCTGCATGGTTTGACCCGGGCGCTCGTGGCGAACATGGTCAAGGGTGTGTCGGAAGGCTATACCCGCCAGCTCACCGTGACCGGCGTTGGTTACAACGGCGAAGTCAAGGGTGGGAACCTGGTCATGAAGCTCGGTTATTCGCACGAGATTGTGGTCCAGCCGCCGGAACATATCACGTTCGAAGTTGAGCGTCCGAACCCGACCGAATTCTTCATCCGCGTCAAGGGTGTGGATAAGCAGGTGGTGGGTCAGGTCGCGGCCAACATCCGCGAACTGCGTCCGCCGGAACCGTATCTCGGTAAGGGCGTGCGTTACTCTGATGAAGTCCTGCGCCGCAAGGTCGGGAAGACTGGGAAGTAAGTTATGGCGACTGCAAAACAGCTTATCAACAAACGTGAGCAGCGCGCGCGGCGTCAGCGCCGGGTGCGCGGTCGCGTGATGGGGACGGCCGAACGTCCTCGTCTGAATGTCTTCCGCAGCCTCGATAACATCTACGTGCAGGTGATCGACGATATCGCCGGTCATACGCTCGTGTCTGCGTCCAGCATCGACAAAGAAGTCGCGGCGCAGATCGACGGCAAGACGAAGAAGGAATCCGCCAAGATCGTCGGTCAGGTCATCGCGCAGCGCGCCAAAGCCGCCGGGATCAGCAAAGTCGTCTTTGATCGAGGCGGCTATCAATATCATGGTCGCGTGGCGGCGGTTGCCGAAGGTGCACGCGAAGGGGGTCTGGAGTTCTAATGCCGAAGAATAACGAACAACGCGATCCGCGTGACAACCGCGAAGGCGGTGATGGTGAACGTCAGCGTCGTGACCGCCGTGATCGGCGCGACCGTGAGCGTGAGCCTCGTGAGGAAAAAGAAGAACTTGACGAACGCGTTATCGATATTAAACGCGTCGCCAAGGTAATCAAGGGCGGTCGTCGCTTCGCCTTCCGCACCGTCGTCGTCGTTGGCGATGGCAAGGGGCGGATCGGCATCGGCATCGGCAAGGCACGCGCTGTGCCGGACAGCATCCGCAAGGGCACGGATCGTGCTCGTCGGCAGATGCGGACGGTCTCCATCTCTGGCCCGACCATCCCGCATCCGGTGGTGGCGGAATACGGTGGCGCGAAAGTGCTGCTGCGTCCGGCGGCGCCCGGTACCGGTGTTATCGCCGGTGGTGGCGTGCGTGCCGTCCTCGAAGCCGTGGGTATTCGTGACGTGTTGACCAAGAGCCAGGGCAGCAACAACCTGCTGAACGTGGCGATGGCGACCATCACCGCCCTCGAAATGCTGCGTTCGCCCGAACAACTCGCGGCGATGCGCGGTAAGCCGGTGGAGCAGATGCGCCCGTTCTGGGAGCGTCAGCGCCGTGACACGGAGACGACGAGCAATGGCTAAGATCAAGATTACGCTGGTCAAGAGCCCGATTGGCTACGAAAAGAGCCAGCGCGACACGGCAAATGCCCTCGGGCTGCGCCGCGTGAAGACGAGCGTTGTTAAAGAAGATTCGCCGACGGTGCGCGGGCAGGTGTTCAAGATTCGCCACCTCGTGCAAGTCGAAGATGTGCAGGAGTAACGATCTATGAAGCTGCACGATTTACAGCCCGACAAGGGTTCTAAGAAAAAGAAGACCCGGCTCGGTCGCGGTATCGCGTCCGGCAAGGGTAAGACCTCCGGTCGTGGTTCCGCTGGTGCGGGCGCTCGTGGTCGTACCTCCAAGAGCCCGGCGTACTTTGAAGGCGGTCAGCTCTCGTTGGTGCGCCGCCTGCCGTTCAAGCGCGGTTTCAACAACATCTTCCGCATTGAATATCAGGAAGTGAATGTTGGCGCGCTCGAAGAGTGGTTCGAAGCTGGCACGGCCATCACACCGGAAGTGCTCGCGGAAGTGGGTCTCGTCCGCAAGGCCGACCGTCCGGTGGTGATCCTCGGCGAAGGCAACCTCACGAAGTCCTTCTCCATTCGCGCTCATCGCTTGTCGAAGGGCGCTCAGGCGAAAGTCACGGGCGCGGGCGGCACGTTCGAAGTGATCCCGCTGCCGCTGACGGGCGCGCGCTTCACCGTGAAGCTGCTCCCCAAAGAAAAACTCGCCAAATTCTATGGACAGGCGTAAAATCCGGTAGGGGTTGAGAGTAAATGCTCTCACCCCTTCTTTTTCGTGTAGACGTTGAATTTAGAGGAACTTTGGCATGATTGAAGGTCTGCGTAATGCCATCCGCCTGCCGGACATTCGCAACAAAATCCTATTCACCCTGCTGATTGTCTTGATCTATCAGTTTGCGGCGCATGTCCCCGTCGTCGGCGTTGACCGTGACGCTATGCGCAGCCTGATCGAGAACCAGGGTGGTTTGTTCGGCGTACTCAACTTGCTTTCGGGCGGGGCTCTGGCGAACTTCAGCGTGATCGCGAACGGCGTGTATCCTTACATCACCGCATCGATCATCCTGCAAGTGTTGACGCCGGTCATCCCGCAGCTTGAAGCACTTTCGAAGGAACCGGGTGGTAAGGAAAAGATGGAAACCTACACCTACTACCTTGCCGTTCCTTTCGCCATTCTGCAAGCGATTAGCCAGATTCAGATTTTCAGCACGCTTAACAACGGCCAGCAGATCATCCCCGGCTTCGGCTCGGATATCCTGCTGACGATTACGGTTATCGTCACGATGACGGCGGGCACGATGCTCGCGGTGTGGCTCGGTAATCAGATCACGGAGCAGGGTATCGGCAACGGTTTGTCGATCATCATCTTCTCCGGCATCATCGCCCGCGCCCCCAGCAATCTCATCCGTTTGCTCACTGGTTCGACGCAGCCGCTGTTCCAACTGGTGCTGTTTGTGGTGATTACGCTCGTCGGGATTGTCGGCGTCGTCCTCGTACAGGAAGGCGTGCGGCGTATTCCGGTGCAGTACGGTAAGCGCGTCCGTGGTCGCCGGCAGTATGGCGGCGCGAGCACGCACATTCCGTTGAAGGTCAACTCGGTCGGTATGATCCCGCTGATCTTCGCGCAGTCGATCATCACCTTCCCGGCGCTGCTTGCCGGGTTGTTCCCGGACGGCCCGGTGCGCCAGTCGATCACCGCGACGTTTGGGCAGCAGCAGGGTGGCTTCTACTGGGCGACCTTCTTCCTGCTCGTGTTCGGCTTCACTTACATCTACTCCGACATCATGGTCGGCAATCAGGATCTCGCGGATAACCTCCAGCGTAATGGTGGGTTCATCCCCGGCATCCGCCCCGGTCGGAACACGCAGGTGTATATCTCCCGCGTGGTGCGGCGCATCACGTTTGTCGGCGCGCTCTTCCTGGGCATTGTCGCCATTGCGCCCGGTGTGGTGGACTTCATTAACCGCCTGCTCTTCCCGACGGAATTCGTCAGCGGGTCGGCGGGGAACGCGGCGCAGGTCTTGTCCGGCTCGGGCATGATCATCGTTGTCGGCGTCGTGATCGATACGCTGCGCCAGCTCGAAGCGCAGTTGGTCATGCGCAATTACGACCGCTTCATGCGGTAAATTAGCATCCCGATGTAGAATTTGTGTAGGGGCGCACGGTCGTGCGCCCCTACATTGACAATTACGGGGATACTACAGGGCGCAATCCTCGTGCGCCCTTGCAACTATTTCACTGGAGTTCCAAAAATGAGCCTCTATATCATCCTGATGGGCGTACAGGGCGCGGGCAAAGGCGAACAGGCCAAGTTTATCCGCGAACGGTACGGGATACCGCACGTCTCAACGGGTGACCTCTTCCGCGCGATGAAAACGCGTGAGGACGAGCTGGCGAAGCGCGTGCAGCAGATCATGGCGTCGGGTAATCTAGTCGATGATGCGACCACCAACGAAGTTGTGAAAGATCGCCTGAGCCAGCCAGATGCGCAGGGCGGCGTGATCTTCGACGGCTATCCGCGCACCCCGAATCAGGCGGCATGGCTGGAGAGCTATCTCGCGGAACGCGGCGAACAGATCAACGCGGTCATCCTGCTCGACCTCGATCTGTACACGGCGTTCAAGCGCGCGTTCGGACGCGTCTCGACCGCCGCCGGCAAGACCTATAACATTTATTTCAATGCTGATGGTCTGCAAGAATTCAAATTTGAAGATCACCCGGAAAAGCAGTTCCCGCCGCGCTTGGTTGCCGTGGAGCAGGGGACAGGTGAACGCCTGATCCGCCGCGCCGACGACGCCAACGCCGACGCGATTCTCAAGCGCATCGACACCTTCGTCGCGACCACGCAGCCGCTGATCGACTACTTCGATGCCAAGAATCTGGTCAAGCGCGTCAACGCCGACCAGTCGATTGAAGCGGTCAGCACGGCCATTCAGCAGGTGATCGGCTAACGACAAGTCAACAGGACTGAGGACTGAGGGCAAAGGACTGAGAAAAAACGCATTGGGGTCGCCTATATAGTCGGTGCTAACCCGGCGATTTTCTCTTTTACTTGGTCCTCCGCACTCAGTCCTCATTCCTTCAGGTGAAATATGTCCAACACAGGCAAAATGCAGCGCGGCACGACCGTGCATCTCAAATCGCCCGAAGAAATCGCGGTCATGCGCGAGGCCGGGCGGATTGTGGCGCTGGCGCATCAGGCGATGCGCGCGGCGGTCAAGCCGGGGGTGACCACCGCTGAACTCGACAAGATCGCCGAGACGGTCATCCGCGACAACAAGGCGATCCCTGCGTTCCTCGGCTATCCCAAGCATGGCGCGCCGGATTACCCCGGCACCATCAACGCCTCGATCAATAACGAGCTGGTGCATGGGCTGCCGGGCAAGCGCGCGCTTAAAGAGGGCGACATCATCAGCCTTGACGTGGGCTGCATCTATGACGGGTTCGTTGGCGATGCCGCCTTTACGATGGGGGTCGGCGAAATCAGCCCGGCGATTCAACGCCTGCTTGATGTGACCGAACAGGCACTGTACGTCGGGATCAAGGCGTCGGTGCTGCCCAATGAGACCAAGCACGTCTCGCTGGCGATTCAGGAGTACGTGTCGAAGTTCGGCTACAGCCTCGCCCGCGAGTACACGGGGCATGGCGTCGGGCGGCACATGCACGAAGAACCGCAGGTGCCGAACTGGTGGCCGAAAGGCGCGCGGCAGCGTGGTTTCATCAGCTACAAGCTGCAGCCGGGTATGACGTATGCTATCGAGCCGATGGTGATCGCTGGGCGCGCGGAAACCCGTGAGCTCGACGACAAGTGGACGGTAGTTACGCGCGACGGGTCGCTGTGCGCGCACTTCGAGCACACCATTGCCATCACGGGCGGCGAACCGATCATTCTGACGGTGTTGTGAGCAGCGATTAGCTGTTAGCGATTAGCCATTAGGGCAAAGCGCAGCGCTCCGCGAGTCATGGACATCAGCACCGGTCTTTCTGTAGGGGCAAGGCATGCGGGTAGCTCAGTACGATACTGTGAAGTCCGTTTGGGGAGTGCGGACGCAATGAATTGCGTCCCTACGAGAAATACTGTGTTTGTGTAGGGATGCGATTTATCGCGTCCGCAAAATCCCAAAACCGATCCATAACCCGTTTTCAAGGTGTTTTCAGCACTTACTGGATGCCTTCCCCCTACAAGATCGCAGTCTCCCGAGTCGATATCCGCTCTTGCTTTTGCTAAAAGCTAATCGCTAATGGCTAACCGCTGATCCGTACCCTAGACGAGATAGCCGCATTTCGTTATAATCAACTGTCTGTTAAAACGCTTTTTTGAGGAAGCGAGTGTTGTCATGCGCGTTTCTGCATCCGTCAAAGTGCGCTGCCCGAAGTGCCGGGTGATCAAGCGCAACGGACACGTAATGGTCATTTGCACGAACCCGAAGCACAAGCAGCGTCAGGGCTAGTGCGGGGAAAGGGTCACCTAAAGTATGGCTCGTATTGAAGGGGTGGACTTACCCCGCGACAAGCGCATTGAAATTGCGCTGACTTATATCTATGGGATCGGCCGTCCGACGAGCAAGAAATTGCTCGAAAAGGCGGGCGTCAGCGCGAACACCCGTGTTCGCGATTTGACGGAAGCCGAACTCCAAGCCCTCCGCGACGCTATCGGCGGTCTGACCGTCGAAGGCGATCTGCGCCGTCAAGTGCAGTTGAACATCAAGCGCCTGTCTGAAATCGGCGCGTATCGCGGGATGCGGCATCGTCGCAGCCTGCCCGTTCGCGGTCAGCGGACCCGGACGAATGCGCGCACTCGAAAAGGCCCCAAGAAGACCGTACCCGGTCGTGGCCGTCGTCGCGGCGCAACCAAGAAGTAAGCCGTTCACCCTTGCCGGTGAATTGTTCGCAGTGACATCTGCGTGGAGGCACGCTCCACGTTTCGGGCGGGTAGGGACGAGACAGGCTCTCGTCCTCCGCCCATTAACTGCTGAACACTTACGAGCGGTTGGCCCAAACAACGAGTTCCGGTGATGCGTGGGGTGGTTCGCCGCCCACGGTCAGGTGTGAACTGATCACCTATCGAACACGATGCGCTCTTAAGGCGTATCACCGTAGTACATTCCGTCTGGAGAACATATGCCGCGTACACCAGCACCGAAAGGCAAGGCAGGTGGTCGTCGCGCCACTGCCAAGAAGGCCGTCAAGAACATTCCTTACGGGCAGGCGCACATCTTCGCCACTTTCAATAACACGATTGTGTCGTTGAGCGATCAGTCCGGTAACGTCGTTGCGTGGGCGAGCGCCGGGACTTCCGGCTTCAAGGGCAGCCGCAAGAGCACGCCCTATGCCGCCCGTGTGGCCGCTCAAACTGCGTCGGATTCCGCCCGTGAACACGGGATGCAGGAAGTCGACGTGTTCGTGAAGGGTCCGGGTCCCGGACGCGAAGCCGCTATTCGTGCCATTCAAGGCAGCGGCCTGAAAGTTCGCTCGATTACCGATTTGACCCCAGTTGCCCACAACGGGGTTCGCCCACCCAAGAAGCGTCGTGTATAGAGCACAGGGAACGCCGATGGTCATGAATAACATGGTACTCCCTCACAAAGTTGAGAGTGATGCCACGACCCGCAATTACGGGCGCTTCATCATTACCCCGCTGGAAAGCGGGTACGGCTTGACGCTGGGGACTGCCCTGCGCCGGGTTCTGCTGTCGTCCCTACCCGGGGCGGCGGTAACGAGTATCCGCGTCTCGGACGTTCATCATGAATTCTCTGCAATTCCGAACGTGCGCGAGGATATGACCCAACTTATCCTGCAGGTCAAGCAGATCCGTCTGCGCTTGCTGGACGGTGTCGAAAGCGCGCGGATGCGCCTTGATCATCGCGGTGAAGGTTTGGTGACGGCGGCGGACATTCAGCATTCGTCCGAAGTCAGCATCATCAACCCCGACCTGTATCTGTTCACCGCCGACTCGCCGGATGCGCACATCGAGATGGAGTTCGAAGTTCAGGCCGGGCGTGGTTACAGCCAGGCCGAAGAACGCGGACGTCTGCCGATTGGCGAACTGCCCGTCGATGCGATTTTCAGCCCGATCCGCCGCGTGAACTTCGAAGTCGAACGCGCGCGTGTGGGTCAGCGGACGAACTACGACAAGCTGATCATCGAAATCTGGACGGACGGTACGATCCGCCCGGAAGATGCGCTCAACCAGTCCGCGCAAATCCTCATGAAGCATCTGACCGTCATTGGCGGCGCGATGCCCGGCATGTTGGGTGAGGGCGGCTACATGGTCGGCGACGAAGGCCCGGAAGGCGGCGACGATTCGCGCCCGACCGCGCTGTACGAGAAGCCGATCGAAGAGCTGGATCTGAGCGTGCGCGTGTTCAACTCGCTCAAGCGTACGGGGATCACCACCATCGGTGACGTGCTCGACATGCTCGACCGCGGTCCCGATGCGATGCTGGCGATCCGCAACTTCGGCGAGAAGTCGCTGGATGAGTTGGTGTCGAAACTCAAGGAGAAGGGGTACCTCCCGCCGGAGTACGAGACCCCTTCGCAGGGAAGTGATTAAGGAAATAGGACAATGCGACATCGCGTAAGTGGAAAGAAACTGGGACGCGACACCGAACAGCGCCGCGCGCTGGCGCGGTCGCTCACGATGGCCTTGATCGAACACGGGCGCATCGAGACGACCCAAGCCAAGGCGGACTTTGTGCGCGCTCACGTGGAAAAGCTGATCACGGTCGCCAAGCGCGGTCTGGCCAGCGATAACCCGGCCTACACCGTGCACACCCGCCGCCTCGCCGCCTCGCGTCTGTTCAATGATCGCGACATGGTGACGAAGCTGTTCGAAATCGCGGCGCGCTCGAAGGACCGTCCGGGTGGTTACCTGCGCATCATCAAGCTGGGGCCGCGTAAAGGCGACGCCGCGCCGATGGTTCTGCTGGAACTGGTGGATCAGCCGTCGAGCTAGTCGGGATGGAGATGAGCCGCTTCCGAGCTACGCTCGCCTATGATGGGACAGCGTATATCGGATTTCAACGGCAAACCGATCCGCGCACGGTGCAGGGAACGCTCGAACGGGCGATCCAGCAGGTGACCAAGCAAGAAGTCACCGTGATCGGCGCGGGGCGAACAGACACGGGCGTACATGCCGTCGGGCAGGTGATAACGTTTGGTGTCGTTTGGAAACACAGCGATGATATTCTGCTGAAGGCTATCAACGCTGTCTTACCGAACGACATCGCACTGCAAGACCTGACCCGGTTGACAGGGGACGCACAGCATTTTAACCCGCGTTTCGACGCGGCGAAGCGCCTTTACAGATATACGCTCTACGAGTCGAAGCAGCGTCAGCCGTTGTTGACGCGGTTCGCGTGGCAGGTCTACCCGCCGTTGAACGGTGAGGCGATGAGTCAGGCGTCCGCGCTCTTGATCGGCACGCACGATTTCGGCGCGTTCGGCAAGCCGCCCAAGGGCGACAATACCGTGCGAACGGTGTATCGCTCAGAATGGACACGGCAGCCCGAAACGTTCGGCGTCCGCTGGGAATATGTGGTTGAGGCGAATGCCTTTCTCCAACACATGGTTCGCCGGATCGTCGGGATGGTGGTGGATGTCGGACGCGGTTGGACGACGCTAGAGCAGTTTGAGACAGCTTTTCGGAACGCGAAAATTGACCATGCGGTCACGGTCGCGCCGCCGCAGGGCCTGGTGCTCGAACACGTGACATACAAAGATAGGATTGCGGGCGATGTTCCCGCAGAGGATTAGACGATGCTGGTGAAAACCTATTCGCCGAAACCGCAGGATATTCAACGGACGTGGTACGTGGTGGACGCCGACGGGCAAACCCTTGGTCGCCTCGCGTCTCGCATCGCCCACATCCTGCGCGGCAAACACAAAGCGATCTTCGCCCCCCACATTGACACGGGCGATTTCGTGATCGTCATCAACGCGGAAAAGATCCGCGTGACCGGTGACCGTTTGGACTCGAAGGTCTACTACCGCCACTCGAAGTATCAGGGCGGCCTCAAGGCCATCACCCTGCGTGATCAGCTCGCCAAGTTCCCGGATCGTCCGATTATGGACGCGGTCAAGGGGATGCTGCCCAAGGGCGCGCTCGGCCACCAGATGATCAAGAAGCTGAAGGTGTATAAAGGCTCGACGCACCCGCACGAGGCGCAGAAGCCCGTCGAACTGAAGTTGGATCTGTAAGCGAGGGTTATAGATGACACAGTATTATGAAGGCATTGGACGCCGCAAGGAAGCTTCCGCGCGCGTTCGCCTGTACCCCGGCGGGACGGGCCGCATCACCATCAACGACAAAGACGGCCCGGAATTCATGCCCCGCGCCGGCGACATGGAAATTCTGCTCCAGCCCCTCACGTTGATCGGGCAGGAACGCAATTACGACATTTCGGTGCACGTCAACGGTGGCGGCGTGTCGGGTCAGCGTGACGCGATCCGCTTGGGCATTGCCCGCGCCCTGCTGCTGGTCGACCCCGAACTCAAGTCGCAGCTTCGTGGTGCCGAACTCCTTACCCGTGACGCTCGCGTCAAGGAACGTAAGAAGCCCGGTCTCAAGCGTGCGCGTAAGGCCCCGACCTACACCAAGCGTTAGCGCTCGGTCCGTGGTTTGAGCTGATAGGCAAGGGGGAACTCCCCTTGCCTCTTTTTGTTTTCGCTAGACGGTGCGCGGTTGCAGCATCGGTGCTTTGCCGAACATGCCCGCGCGAACGGCCAACCCCAGCGCGACCAACCACGCCAATACTACGCCGACCACCGCCCACATGACGCGTTCGCCGTCACTGGCGGTTGGCACTTCCAAAATCAGCGAACTGGACGAGATAAAGAAATGGAACAGCACAACGGCGAGCATACTGCCGCGCGTGCCGTTGTACAGCGCTGTCAACATCACGGAGAAAGCGGTCAGCAGGGCGGGGCCGAGCAGGATGATCAGCGCCACTTTGGTCAAGCCTTCTTGCGGAATCCCGAGATAGTCCGCAAACCCGTGCCAAATGCCTCCCCACACCAGTCCAACGATGATCGCCGAAACAAACGGCGAGTGATGCTTTTGCAGGTGCGGCAGCATGAAGCCGCGCCAGCCGAACTCTTCGATGAATCCCGCCGTCACGCCGAGCATGATGCCCATTGGCAGACGGGCGGCGAAATCGATGGGCGTGCTGCCGCCGAACAAGGTATAGGCGGCGAGCTGGACGAGGTTGAGCAGCAGCGGAATGAGGATGACGACACCCCACACGCCGACGCGCCACATACCAAGGCGACCGTACAAGGCGCGCACACTGCCTTTACCGTAAATCGTCCGTGTCAGCACGATGGCGGCAAACGTCGGACCGATCAGGCCGAGCATCATGAAGCCGAAGGCGGCTGGCTTCATCGGCTCGACCATGAGCGTCCCGGCTGGGGTGACGGTGAGGATGAGACCCCAAAACAGAAAAGACCAGGCGAGCGTGAGGACGATATAGCTGAGAACCGGGCGCTGCCGGGCAAAACGAACCAATGAGTTCACAATGCTTGTTCCTTTGGAGATGGTGAACCTGAAACACGCAGAATCCCTTAATGATTCTCTCTAACTGAGACGTCTCAGTCACTGATATTCCTCATGCTTGTGCGGTGCTGATCATGCTGAAACGAACTTCCCGCGTGTATAATGATCACCGCATTTGGGGACAATGGGTCAGGCATGGAACTGAAAACAGACTATCTCGTCGTGGTGGATCTGGAGGCGTCCTGCTGGTTGGGACATCCACCGCCCGGCGAGCAGAACGAGATCATCGAGGTCGGCGTGTGCCTGCTCTCGCTTGATACTGGCGCAGTGAGCCACAAGCATAGCCTGCTCGTCAAGCCGACGCGCTCCAAGATCAGCGAGTTCTGCACGGAGCTGACGACGCTCACGCAGGAACAGGTCGACGCGGGTATGCCCTTCTCTCAAGCGTGCGACATTTTGCGGACGGAGTACGACACGCCGAACCGCTTATGGGCGAGCTGGGGTAACTACGACAAGAATATGTTCATTTCCCAGTGTGCCAGCTTCGGCGTGCCGTATCCCTTCGGCCCGAAGCATTTCAACTTGAAGAAGATCTACGCGAAGGTGTATAACAGCCGTCCGCCGGGGATGACGGGCGCGCTGGAACAGCTCAATATCCCGCTGACCGGGACCCATCACCGCGGCGGAGATGATGCCTACAACATTGCGCTGATCACCGCGGCGATGCTCAACGCGCGCGGCAGTTCAATCTTTGGAGTGAAACCAGCATGAGCGGTCAAAACGAGTACATCCTGTTCGACTTTCCCGATGAACGCCTGCGCGAGGACGCGCTGATGCACACGCTGCTGGGCAAGATCGCCGAATACGACCGCTTCCGCTACCTGAAGAAAGCCATCGTGTGCGACGACTCGCCGGGTGACATCTACGTGCCGAATACCCCGCAGACGCTGGCGGGCGCGTGGGCGAACGCCAAACGGGCTGTGCAGCGGTACGGCGGCTACTGGATGGAATTCGAGGATACCGACGGCGTGAAGATGTCCTTCGGATTCAACCCGCAGGAGCCGCGCCGCCTCTTCCTGCAGACGAGCAGCAGCGTCCTCAACAAGCGTGACCAGTCAGAGAACGTGCGCGCGTTCGTCAGCGTAATGCAGAAGATTTACGACACGCTGCACCCGGACTACGGCTGCGGCCTGTTCAGCTATGAGAATCACGACTCCGTTGCGCCGGGGACAGCGCCATTCGCCATCTGGGATTACAACCTGTTCAGCCCGGCGTTGGTGGAGCAGTTTGGACGCGACCGCTTGCTGGCGCTGCCCGCGTGGCGCAAGGTCGAATTCAAAGACGGCGGTCTGCTGCTGGAGATGTCCCCGCAGCCCGTGGTCGATGCTCTGGCACACCGCGATCAGTACAAGGCAGCGGCAGCGGCGTTGGGGTTCGAGCGCGTCATCATGGGTGGGTAGCCGCACCCGATTGGCCAAAAACATTGTAGGGACGAGACATGTCTCGTCCTTGTAACCAATATGAGCACAGAGGACGAGGCATGCCTCGTCCCTACGAAGGAACAATCAGGTATGACAATCACCATCGTGGGGTTGGGTTCGGGGCACATCGACGATTTGACGCGGCGGGCGTGGCGTACGCTGGAAACGGCGCAGGTGGTGTATCTGCGCACCAAAGAGCATCCGTGCGTGCCGGAACTGCCGTCGAGTGCCGAGTACCGCTCATTCGATGACGTGTACGAGGCGAACGACGCGTTCGAGCAGGTGTACGCGACCATCACCGAGCGCTTGATCGACGCGGCGCGGGCGGACGATGTGGTGTATGCCGTCCCCGGCGATCCGCTGGTCGCAGAATCGACCGTGATCCGCCTGCTGGAACGCGGACGCGCCGAAGGCATCCCGATCCAGATTGTGAGCGGCGTCAGCTTCATCGAGCCGACGCTCGCGCTGATTGGCGTGGACGCCTTCGACGGGCTGCAAATCCTCGACGCGATTGACATTGCCGCGCTGCACCACCCACCGATCAACCCGGATTATCCGGCGCTGCTGGGGCAGGTCTACAGCCGCGAGCTCGCCAGCGACCTCAAGCTCACGCTGATGAACCAGTACCCCGACGAATTCGAAGTCAAGCTGATCCACGCGGCGGGGACGCCGGAAGCGCTGGTGGAGACTGTGCCGCTCTACGAGATTGACCGCAGCGAACATATCAAGCACCTGACCGCGCTCTACCTGCCCGCGCTCGGTCATATGTCGAGCTTTGAGCAGTTCCAGGAGGTGATCGCGCACCTGCGCGCGCCGGAAGGCTGCCCGTGGGATCGCAAGCAGACGCACCAATCGCTGCGCCAGTACCTGATCGAAGAGGCGCATGAAGTGCTGGAAGCCATCGATGAGGAAGACTGGGACGGGCTGCGCGAAGAACTCGGCGATTTGCTGCTGCAGGTGGCGCTGCACACGCAGATCGCCATCGACGAGGGGGAATTCCGCATGGGCGACGTGCTGAGCGGCATCAACGCCAAGCTGATCTTCCGCCACCCGCATGTGTGGGGCACGACCGAAGCCGACACGCCGGAGCAGGTGGTCAAGAACTGGGACGCGCTCAAGGCGCAGGAGAAGGCGCAGGCGGGCAAACCCAAGCGCGAATCGCTGCTCGACGGCGTGCCGAAGAGCCTGCCCGCGCTGCTGCAAGCCTATGAGTATCAGGCGAAGGCGGCCAAACCCGGCTTTGACTGGCCGGTCATCGATGATGTGATCGCCAAGGTGCGCGAGGAATTCGACGAGGTGCTGACCGCCGAGAGCGACGAGCACCGCGCCGAGGAACTGGGCGATTTGCTGTTCGTGATCGTCAACTGGGCGCGCTGGCACAAGATTGAGCCGGAGACGGCGCTGCGGATGGCGAACCGCAAGTTCTACCGCCGCTTCCGCTACATTGAGGAGCAGGTCGCCGCGACGGGCAAGCCGATGACCGACTACACGCTCGATCAGCTCGACGCATGGTGGAACGAGGCCAAGCGAAACGGTTTATAATAGAGTCAAGTAAGCCGCGAGGGTTGAAATGGTTGTTCAGGAAAAACGCTATACGTTAGTTGAATACCGCGCTTTCACCGAACGACCGGAAAATCGCAACCGCTTATTTGAACTCATCAACGGGGTTATCGTTGAAAAGGCGAGAACCCTATCACGCCGTGCGGATCATTTGGTATTGCCCTACGCTCGATGCAGACGATCCCGCTTGTCTCGTAACAGGCGCTGATGGAACCCCTACAGCCTTTGTCAAACCGGGGACTCAGCAGATCGGCCGATGCGGCCTGACGATCACGGAAGTCTATTTTGGCGAGTATTCGGGCTCATGGAAGTTGGGATCGATGCGCGTGTTGAAGGTGATGTGCCCCCGGTCACCTGCCAGCGTCTTTTTCTGGCACCTCAGTAAGCGGAACATTTCCGCTAGCAGCTAGATCAGCACAAAATTTGATAGGCCGTCAGTTTCCGGGGCGATCAGCGCTGCTTTAGTCAAATTACGTGCAGCACGTTTGCAGCTTTAAAGAAATCAAACGAGGCGTAGATCGACGAGAGCGCCTGTTGTGAGTTACAAGGATTTACGATGCTTTGGCCCAAGATTGCCCCGGGTGAACTACGCCCGGGAATTGGTTATGCAAGACATTCGCGTATGGCGACATTGGAATAATCTTTCAGTGAATGTTTCAACAATGCCCCTCGATCAGCTTCGGCCAAAGCTACTATGGTTTCCCCCAAGAAGTGCGGTAGGAATGATACATTGCCGCTATCGATGAAGCAATTCAGCGACATGGTGAGAACTCATTGATAATGCAATGAGTGACCATCACAGACTGTCGGATTGAGTCCCACGTTTCTGATAGACTTACTTCTGATTGACCAGCACCAGCCCACGCCGACCACTGTGATCGGCGTGCGGTGTGCGCGGAACAACAGCTATCCCGCGTAGTGCTCACTTAGAAATGCGCTGACTGCCTCAAGATAATCCGGCGCATTGTCGCGGCGTATTGAGTGACCCGCGTCTGCAATCTGCACGGCCTGCCCGTCTTTCCAGAGGGCTGCGGCCTCCTGCGCGATGCTGTCATCGACCAGCGTGTGATTGTCGCCATACAGCAGCAGCACCGGACACGCTACCTGCTGCATCAGCGCTTGCCACACGGGGCGCGGCGACCGCGCTGCAAACACGTCCAGATCCACGCGCTGGAGCGCCGCCGCCCAGTACTGCAGTTCGGCGGCGCTCCAGCGGGGCGACCGCTGCCCTTCACCCGCCGCCAGTTCTTCGAGGGATTGCCCCTGCATCCGGCGTAGATTATCGGCCCATTGCTGCATACCTGTTCCGCGTGCCGCTTCCATTTCGGGCGTCGGGGGCGGCGCCAGCGGCGGATCTTCCAGCAGCAAACAGCCTACCAGCTCCGGGTGCTTTGCCGCCAGAATCAGCGCCGTGAAACTGCCCATCGAATGGCCAAGCACGGCGGGGCGGTTCAGCTTTAAGGCGGAGATCAAGGCGGCCACATCTTCGGCCAGCGCCTCGTTGTCAAAGCCGATGTCGGCAATGCGACTCGATTGACCATGTCCCCGCGCGTCGGGCAGAATCACATCGTAGTCCTGTGCCAGCACTTCCGCGACCGGAAACCAGCACGAGCCGTCGTCGGTGAAACCGTGGAGCAGCACGAGCGGTAACTTAGCACCGCCGCTGCGATAATAATGTTGGGTGAGGCCATTGGCCTGAAGCGTGTTCGAAGTAAACATCCTGTGTTCTCCTAGTCTGAGGAGAGGATAGCGCGAAGCGTCAGCGTTGTCACCGCTGGCCACATTAAGCTTTACTTCTGATTGACCAGCACCAGCCCCACAATGCACAGCACCACGCCGAAGATATTGGTCGGCGTGAGGTGTTCGCGGAACAGCAGTACGCCGATGGGCAGCAGCACGAGCGCGACCATCAGGTTGCCCATCAGCGACCCCACGTGACGTTCAACCCGGCGCGGTACGCCAGCACCCACCCGACCTCAATCCCGATGATCGACAGCCCCAAAACCACGTTGGGAATCCCGATGCGGCTGGTCTCCACCTGCAGCGACTCCTTGAGCGGCCACACGATGAATAACAGCAGCGAGGCGATCAGCGCAACAGCGTAGGTCACGACGAGCACCAGCACGGGATTGGCATTCGGCGGAAGGTACTTCTGCACGATATGGTAAGCAGTACTGCCTGCCACAGTGATGAAGAGTGGTATATAGATCATAGATGTTCTCTTTGGATTGAACGGTGCCTACATCATTCTAATCGAGAGAATCAAACGGGGCGATAACCATGTATCGCCCCGCTAACACCAATCCAGCTAGCCGCTGTTACGGGCTGGTGGTCGCTTCTTCGGTCGTGTCGAGCGTCGATCTGAGGGTCGGCATCTGCGTGGCCATGCTGGTCTCCTGCGTGCTCGCGGCCTGCGTGATCAGCGGTGAACGTGCCGCTCATCGTCGGGACGGGCGTCGTGGTGATGAAGTCCATATCGTCATCGAACATGTCGATGCGCGCATTGCCCGTGCAGCCGGTCCAGCCGTAGATGAAGCCCTTGCCATCCGGCAGGTAACCGGTCAGGCGGAATTCGTTATCGCCCACCAGGAACAGCCGCACCGGGCCGTTGACCGCCGTCGCCTGTCCGAGCAGAATCGCAGGCTGCATCGTTTCCATCATATCCGGGGTATTGGTCGCCATCAGCGCCGGTTCTTCCGTGCCCATCGTGGCATCCATCATGCCCATATCGCTGTACTGGTGCAGCGCATCTTCTTCCGCAAAGACATACTGTTCGCCGTTCGAGCCGTACACTGCGATGCGTCCACCGTTATCAAACGAGGCCGCCGGTGCGCCATTCACGTCTTCGCAGAAAATACCGAATTCACCGAGGATGATCGCATTGTTGATGCGACCGTCGCGGAAGATGACTTCCGGCGTACCATCCATCGTCGCTTCGGCGGTCGCTTCTTCAGTCGACTGCGCGAGCGGGGCGCTCACATTTTGCGCGCTCAAGGCGGCGCTGGAAAGCACAAAGATGGCAACTAGCAAGACCAACAGATAGCCAATACGTTCCGTTTTCATATGACAAACTCCTCACGTTTACACATCAAAGCTCATTGTAATGTCAAATGTTAGGTTGTGAATAGGATAGAAGGTGTAAATTCAGATGGCCAATGCACCCACGGGTCGCATGAATGGGGGAGATGCGGCTATAATCCGCGACGCTGAAGGATATCACTATGAGCGAACAAGCAATTCTCGAAGGTATCATCTCGATTGAGGCGGCGATCCGCGCGAACAGCCGACCCGTGCACCGCCTTTTGCTCCGGCGCGGCGAGCACGATCGCGATCTGGGTCGGTTGGCGCGGCTGGCGGAGCGTGAGCAGATTCCCATCGAGCGCGTCGCACCGGATGAGATTGATGGGCAGGCGCAGGGTAAAACGCACGGCGGCGTGATCGCGTTCGTCGGGGATCGGCGCTTCGTGCCGCTCGATCAGCTGATCGCCGGGAAAGCCAATCCGCTGATCGTCATGCTGGATGGCGTGGAGGACCCATTCAATTTCGGGCAGGCGGTGCGGGCTTTTTATGCAGCGGGCGCGGATGGGCTGGTGGTGCGGCCGCGCAACTGGATGAGTGCGGCGGGCGTAGTCGCGCGCTCGTCGGCGGGCGCGTCGGAGTGGATGCCCACGGCGGTCGCGGAGACGACGCAAGCGGCCGCCGATGTGCTCCGCGGGCATGGGCTGAAAGTCGCCGTGGCCGACAAAGAGCGTGCGATATCGATCTACGATGCTGATTTACGCGGTGGGCTGTTTGTGGTAATCGGGGAGAAGCGCGGGATCACGCGTTCGTTTGCGGACGCCGCCGATGTGCGGCTGAGCATTCCCTACGGGCGGCGCTTCGAGCAGTCGCTGGGCACGACCGCCGCCTCGGCGGTGATGGCGTTCGAACTGATGCGGCAAAGATCAGCCGCCGGTGGGAGAAATAAGGACGATGCAAATGCATCGTCCTTACATCGTGTCGGGGCGGCGA
Source organism: Candidatus Flexifilum breve (assembly GCF_016713355.1). NCBI lineage: Bacteria > Bacillati > Chloroflexota > Anaerolineae > Aggregatilineales > Candidatus Flexifilaceae > Candidatus Flexifilum > Candidatus Flexifilum breve. The sequence continues at coordinate 36,647 of NZ_JADJPI010000010.1, read as the reverse complement.
GATTTGAACTCACGACCTCAGCGTCCCGATCGCTGCGCGCTACCAAGCTGCGCTACGCCCCGTCGAATGGGATTTAGTCTACTGGACACACGGCAGAATGGCAAGAGTGAGTTGACACAATGAAGCAAAATCCTGTGACATTAACCGACCGCATCCGCGGCGTGACCGGCGGCTGACCAGCGCCGCCGGGATGGCAGTCCATCGGATGGGCGTGCACCCGGACGTGATTACGATCATCGGCTTGGTCGTAGTGGCAATCGGCGGGTATTTCATCGCGGTCGGGCAACTGCAAATCGGCGGCGTGCTGCTGGTGATCAGCTTGCCGCTCGACGCGCTTGATGGGGCGGTCGCACGGGCGATGCAGCGCACAGATCGGCGCGGCGCGGTGCTCGATTCCACGCTGGATCGCTACGCTGACGGCCTGATTTTTGGCGGGCTGGCCTACTACTTCGCCGTGCAGGATCAGTATGGCTATTTTCTCCTAAGTCTGGCATCCCTTGTCGGCAGTTTTGTGGTAAGCTATGTCCGCGCACGGGCAGGAGAGGCTGACCTGTCAGTTAAAATCGGCTTGTTCTCGCGGTTTGAGCGAGTTGTGGCGCTGCTCTTGATGCTGCTCGTTCCGCCGCTGCTTATCCCCATGCTCTGGGTATTGGCAGTGGGCACGAATATCACGGGTGTGCAGCGTCTTTTATACGTTTATAGACATCTTGACAAAAACTGAGGCTGATCATGGAGTTCCAATCCGAACATATCGTCCTGTTTAACACGCTGCAAATTCGTTACTACGGCATCATCATTGTCGTGGCTATGCTGATTGCAGCAACCGTGGCCGCGCGTCTGGCAAAGCGTGACGGGCGTGATCCCGATCATGTGTGGGGGGCGCTCACCTGGGCGATCATCCCGGCGATCATCCTGTCGCGTCTGTGGTTCATCTTCACCCCGAGCCGGGAACTGCTCGCTCAGGGGATGGATACCGCGTGGTTCTTCCAGAACTTCTTTAATACGCAGAACGGCGCCATCGCGATTTGGAGCGGCGGGCTGAGCATCTTCGGCGCCGTGCTGGGCGGCGGTCTCGGCGCGTATGTGTATATGCGGCGCAATAAGCTGCCGGTGGGGCGTGGCTCGACATTGCGGGCATCGTGCTGCCGCTCGGTCAGGCGATTGGGCGCATTGCCAACTACGTCAACCAGGAACTGTACGGTACGGTGACCACGCTCCCGTGGGGCATCACCATCGACGCGGCCAAGCGTGTCGCGCCGTATAAGAGTCTCGTTGATTACCCCGTAGCTGATACGCGTTTCCACCCGCTGTTTCTGTACGAAATGCTGCTGAATATTGTCTTGTTCGTCGTGCTGCTCAATCTGTTCACGCGGCGGCGCAAGCAGTTCCGTTACGGCGATTTCTTCCTGATCTATCTGATGGGTTACGCTGTGATTCGGTTCTTCCTCGAATTCCTGCGTGCGGATATCGCCTACATCGCGGGCACGACGATCAATTCGTCGCAGGCGATGGTGGTGCTGGTGTTCGTGATCGCGCTGGCGGTGTATGTGCTGCGCCGCAACCAACCGACGGCCGCTCAGGTCACGGAACAGCCGGTCAAGCAGTAGTAATTTAATAGCTAACCGCGGCGAACGTGGGACTGTCGGGACGCGATTTATCGCGTCCGTTTGTCGGGGTCAGGCAAGCGGATGTCATGAATCGCGTCCCTCCGATTCCCCTGTAGTAACCCCCGTGACAATCGTCTAGATTTACGTTATCAACCTTCCTTTGTGTCTGACGGCTGGCAAGTGTGCGATAATCGGTCATGGTGTGGGCTAGCCGAAGATGACATACATGATCGAATCGCAAAATCTGACCAAGTTCTACGATGATTTCCTCGCCGTTGACGGGGTGAATCTCAACGTCCCGTCGGGGTCGGTGCTGGCGCTGTTAGGTCCCAATGGCGCTGGCAAAACGACGACCGTCCGGATGCTGACCTCGATTCTGGCGCCATCCTCCGGGTGGGCGAAAATCGCCGGGTATGATGTGAGCCAGCAGCCAGAACAAGTGCGCGCGCATGTTGGCGTGCTCACCGAGCAGCACGGCCTCTATGAACGTATGAAGGCAATTGAGTATCTCGACTTTTTCGGGCAGGTGTACCACATGCCGCTCGAAGTGCGGCGCAAACGGTCGTTTGACCTGATGGAGCGTTTCGGGTTGAGCTTTGCCCTCAAGAAGACGCTCGGCGAATATTCCAAAGGGATGAAGCAGAAGCTCGCACTGGTGCGCGCCATGCTGCACGATCCGCCGGTGCTGCTGCTCGACGAGCCGACTTCGGCGATGGACCCGCAGAGCGCCAAAATGGTGCGTGATGCAATTGTCGAATTGGGGCACGATGACCGCACCTTCCTGATCACGACGCATAACCTGACCGAGGCGCAGGCCCTTGCCGACCAGATCGGCATTATCCGGCATGGGCGCATTATCGCGCAGGGCAACCTCGAAGAATTGTCGCGGCGCATCGCGGGCGATCCGCTGATGGAACTGCGCGTCACGGGGCAGGTGAATGGTTTGGCGAAAGATATCGGTGATCTGGTCAACGTGGAAGAGAGCGGCGCCAGCTGGGTCACCTTCCGCGTGCGTGAACCCAACGTAACCAATTCCTTGCTCCTGCGCCGCGTGCTGGATCTGGGCGTGAATGTCGTCACGCTCGCGCCCATCTCGCAAAGCCTGGAACAAATCTATTTGCAAGTTGTTGAAGAGGATGAACAGCAGCATGGCCGTGAAGGTAATCAACGTTAACGAGCGTCAGCCAGAGAGCGGATGGCGCACAACCATCGCCAATGCCTTGATCATCACCCGGCGCGAGGTGCGCGACAGCTTACGCGACTGGCGCATCATTTCGCCGATCGTCATTCTGACCTTTCTGTTTCCGTTCCTCGCCCAGTTTGTTGCGGGGCGCTTCGCCGGGTTTGTGGAAGGCTTCGGCGCGCAGATCATCGGCGCGCGGATGATCCCCTTCCTGCTGATGATCGTCGGCTTCTTCCCGATTTCCATTTCATTGGTGATCGCGCTGGAAACGTTCGTCGGGGAGAAAGAACGCCGCAGCCTGGAGCCGCTGCTCAGTACGCCGCTCACCAACACCGAGCTGTATATCGGCAAGACGCTCTCGGCCATGCTGCCGCCGCTGATCTCCAGCTACGGTGGGATGACGGTGTATCTGGTCAGCCTGTTGTTTGGCGAGTTGGAATGGCGTCCGCCGGCGATGCTCATTGTGCAGATCATTCTGGTCACGACGGTGCAGGCGCTGGTCATGATCACCGGGGCAGTGGTAGTCAGCAGTCAAACGACCAGCACGCGGGCCGCGAACCTGCTGGCGAGCTTCATCATTATCCCGATGACGCTGGTCATTCAGGGGGAGAGCGCGATCATGTTCCTCGCGCCAGACGCCGACTCACCCAACGGGATCGGCGCGATGTGGGCGATCATCGCCGGGATGCTGGTCGTGATTATCCTGCTGCTGCGCGTCGGCAATGCGATCTTTAACCGGGAAGAACTGCTTGGTCGCACCATTGATCTGCTCAATCTGCGGTCAACGCTGCGCAAGATCGTGCGCTACATCTTAGCGGTCGATGAAGCGGGAACACCGGCGCGCAACCTTGTGGATTGGTATCGTAAGGGCGTGCGCCTGAGCGTGAAGCGGCTCGGTTACGCCCTGCCGATCACGATCGGCGTGTTTGTGCTGGCGTTTGTGGGGGGTGTGGTCATCGGCTTCCTGCCCGAATGGAACCTAAATCTGCCGCAAAACATGCCGCTGAACTCCGTGGCCGGGTCGATTAACATCCCTATTCGGATCTCTTTTCGGCGAAAACGCCATTATGGCGATCGCGTGGCAGAACGCGCGGATTCTGCTAGCGGCGGCGCTGCTCGCCATGTTTACATTCGGCGCGGCCGCAGTGATCCTCACGCCGCTGGTGTATGTTGTGCTCGGTTACGTCCTCAGTCAAGTGATCCTTGCGGGCTACAATCCGTCGTTTATGCTGGCGGCGATCATCCCGCATGGGATCGTCGAGATTCCGGTGATTGTGCTGGCGACCGCGGCGGCGCTGCGCCTCGGTGCGGTCATCACGCGCCCGCCGCGCGGTTATACGGTCGGCCACGCGTGGACGGTCACGTTGGGCGATACGGTCAAGATCGCGCTCGGGTTGATCCTGCCCGGTCTGCTGATCGCCGCCTTCCCTCGAAGCTAACCTTACACCGGTGATCGTACGCGCAGTCCTCGGCGGATAACCTCGGCGACCAAGAAATTGATCTTTAGGAGCGCACAGTCGTGTGCTCCTAGGGATTTTCGCAACTTATGCACCTTCAGCGCGCAGCGCACACGGCCGACCTAGACATCGACCCGATGCAGCCCGAATCCAACACAAATCCTCGACTTTAGGATCTTTCGCGGTACGCAGTACTCATGTCTGCACACCTGTACTATACTTAGGGTGGGACATCAATCGAGCGTTGGGGCGAACATGGCGCGTATCATCAGCTTGGGGTCAGCGGCGGCGGTTTCAGACGCGGAGCACGACAATACCCACTTCATACTAGAAGGTGAATCGACGCCGATTTTGGTGGATTGTGGTTCCAACCCGCTCGGTAAAATCCATAAGCTCGGCATCAGCGATGATACGCTGCAAGATATGATCCTCACGCATTTTCACCCTGACCATGTCTCAGGCGTGCCCAATATGCTGATGCATATGTGGCTGCTTGGGCGCAAAGCGCCGCTGCGCATTTACGGGCTGAATCACTGCGTCAACCGCGTCGAAGACATGATGATGTTCTTTGCGTGATACCTGGCTGAACTTCTTCCCGGTCACCTTCATCGCATTCTCGAAAGAAATAACGCCCCGGTCCTTGATAACGACGACTTCCGGATTTTGCTTACCCGACCAAACACTTTATTCCGACAATCGGTTTGCGCATCGAGAACAAACGCAATGGCAAGGTGCTGGCGTATTCCTGCGACACCGAACCGATCCCCTGCTGCTCGATCTGGCGCGCGATGCCGATCTGCTGATCCACGAGGCGGCAGGGCAGGGCTTCGGGCATTCGGAGCGCTGCTCGCCGGGGAAATTGCCAGTGAGGCGCGCGTGAAATCGCTGTACTTGATCCACTATCAGGTGTGGAATACCGACCCGACGCCGCTGGTCGCCGAAGCGCGCACTACCTACGATGGGCCGATTCACCTGTGCGAGGACTTCGACGAGTACGAATTCTGAACGTTGGTTGACACCCGTCTTGACGTGTAAAGTGGAGAATTAATTGAGAAGACAATCTTTTGGGGTTACACTTTAATCAAAAGTAGCCTGCCAAAGGATTAGTTTAGCGTTGGATGCCGGACATCCGCGCCCATCAAACGTCGCACCCGTAAGTGCTTTCGACGCTCCGGCATCGGGCACAAGTCGAACTTCAGGAGCGCCGGACACAGTACAATCCGCCGCTCAGTGAGGCGGCTAACCCAACATGAAGAGCGTTAATTTTTGCTGAATTGGTTGTATTACAGACTAAAACCAGAAAAAGTTATATTCACTCCTCGTGAGTTGCACTATACAATAGAAACAATCATGATTTTCTGACAGCGCGAATGAGGATATATGAGACGGCTCGTCTCCGAGAGCATTCGACACCTGACAGAAGCACCTCTGTCGAACAAAGACTCAGCAGTCCGTACACGTCAGGTATTTGGCGCGCTGCTGCTGATCAGCACGCCAATTCTGGTCACTTATCTAACTCTGTGGACGGTCTTCGCTCCGGGTCGTTCGGATCGTCTGCTTTTTGGTGTCGCCTTTGGCTTGGTCTCGGTGATCTGCCTGGTGCTGGTTCGGACGCGCTATTACTGGGTGGCACAGTATGTGTTTGTCGGCAGTATCTTCCTCTTGGCGACCGTGATTGCGGCGACGGCGGGTGGGACGCTGGCAGCGTATTACGGTGTGTATCTGGTCGTCATCATCCTGACGGCATGGTTGAGCGGCTGGCGCGCAGCGGGTGTGGTCACGGTCTTGTCGATCCTCGTTGGATTGGGCATGGGGTTGCTGATGCAAGCCGGCAGGTTGCCGCCACCAATTGGCACGCCAATGACTGCCTGGTTGACCCACAGCTTGATCATCACGATCATCACGTTGTTCAGCTACGCTTTGTCTATGCGCCTGAATGGGGCGCTGCAGCACGCCATCGCCGAACTCGACGAGCGGAAAAAGTTGGAATTCGCCTTACGGGAGAGTGAAGAACGCTTTCGCCTCATCACGAGTACCGTTTCGGATTACACCTTCCAAACGCGGGTGGCTGCGGATCGGTCGGTGGAGCCTGTCCTTCTGGGCGGCGCTTTCGAAGTGATTACGGGCTATTCCCAAACGGAATATGTCGCACGCGGCGGTTGGCCGTCGATTGTGCATCCTGACGATGTGAAACAGGATGTGGAAGATATGGCCCGCCTTCACGAGAATCAGCGGGTTGTAAGCGAAATCCGCATTATCGCGAAAGACGGTGCAATCCGGTGGGTGCGGGTCTATGCGAATCCCATGTGGGATGACCAGGCCAACCGCATGATCGGCATTAACGGCGCGGTGCAGGATATCACGGAGCGCAAACTGGCCGAAGAAGCGCTGCGCCAGAGTGAACAACGGTATCGAGCCATTAGCAGCATCATTTCCGACTATGCCTATGCCTATAGAGTCGATCCCGATGGCAGTTACTACCCGGACTGGTTGACGGAAGACTCTTTTCGCCGCGTGACGGGCTACGAGAAGAAAGACATCGATCCCGCCTACGCCATCTATCACCCGGACGATGGCGGGCGGGCGCGACACGATGTTGAGGAAACCGTACGTGGGAACCCGATTTCGGGCGAGTATCGCATCATCACGCAGGAAGGCGAACACCGCTGGATCTATATCCGGCGGCAGGTGGAGCGGGATGAAACGGGGCGGGTTGTCCGTTTTTACGGAGCGGCGCAAAACATCAGCGAACAGAAGCGGCTGGAGGCGGAATTGCAGCAGTACGCTGCGCATCTCGAACAACTTGTCGAGGCCCGCACCGCGCAGCTGCGCAGCACCAAAGAACAGATCGAGATCGTCCTTAACCACTCGACCGACGCGATCGCCCTCATTCAGTCCAATGGCGACATCAAGACGATGAACCCTGCCTTTGTCTCGATGTTTGGCGATCAGGTTTCAGACTGTATCGAGCGCATTTTGTGGGTGCTGGCAGATGATTCGCATCGGGCGGCGGTGGGGAACGCCCTCATCCGGGCGCTGCAGGAACAAGAACCTCTGCGCGTTGAAACACAGATTCTGGCGCAGGATGGCCGCGAACGCGATTTTGATCTGGCGTTCATCCCGGTCGAGCTGGCCGACGAATCGGGGCAGAATGGTTTGCTGGTCAGCGCGCATGATATCACCAACCTGAAAGAAATCGAACGTTTCAAAGCGCGTTTTGTGCAGGATGCACTGCACGACATGGCGACCCCGATCATGGGGCTGACGACGCGTCTGTATTTGCTGCGGCGCGCGCCGGAAAAAGTCGATGAGCATGTGCGGGCACTGGAAAACCAGGTGCAGCACCTCCGGAATCTGCTGGCCGACCTGCGCATGTTGTCGCAGCTAGATCGCGGAGAGCTAACGCTGACGCCCGCCGCCGATGATTTGAATCGCGTGGTGCGCCGCGTGTTTGACACCTACGAGCCCGTGGCGATCAGCAAGCAGCAAACGCTCACGCTCTCGATGGATGAGAATCTGCCACCGCTGTTGATCGATGGCCGCCAGATCGAACGGGCGCTGGTGAATCTGATCTCGAATGCGGTCAATTACACACCGGATGGCAAAGACATTTACATCCAGACGCAGCTGGAGGGCGACTCGGCTGTGTTTCGCGTGGGGGATCAGGGGATGGGCGTGCCGCCGGAGGATCTACCGCGCATCTTCGAACGTTTCTACCGCACCGACCGCGCGCGTAAGACGCAGTCCAGCGGGACGGGGTTAGGCTTGGCGATTGTCAAGGAAATTGTGGAACTGCACAAGGTACAGTCAGCGCGACGAGCAAAGTCGGGGAGGGCAGCACTTTTACTGTCCGCTTACCGTGCAGCGGTTTGCTGTAAGCGCCTCGGTGGGTGGTTTCTACGCAATCGCATTGAGCGTTCGCCGCGTTGTAAGGCGGATGACCACCATGAACCCGCTGACAAACAGGGCCGCCAACAATGGGTTGTAGCCTGAGCCATAATTCGGCGTCATGAACGCTGCGACATTCGAGGTAGCATGGAGCATCACCGCCGCGAAGATGCTGTTCCCCGTGCGTGTGTACCCCCAGCCAATGATCATGCGGAAGGTGACCGTATACACACACTGCCAGACGATCCACCAGATCGGGTTGTGGGTTTGGATAAAGGGGACGATGTGCCACACCGCCCAGACCACCCCTAACCCCAGCCCCGCGCCCCACATCCCCCATTTGGTGCGCAGCGGCTCGAAGGCGTAGCCTTGCCAGCCGATTTCTTCACCCACGGCCGCCACGAAGAAGATGACGCTCATGATCGGCAGCGCGGTGATGGGCACGCTTGGATCAGGTGCCGCTGCCGAGCAGCACCGCTGCTCCGTAAGCTAACCCGATGAGACCCGGCATGAGCAGGATAAGCACAATATGCCAGAAACGTGGACGAACGCTGTCGTAAGCGACAGCGCGCCTGAGGAGACGGCTGACACCCGCTCGACCGTCCGTCCGCCATACGAGAATGATCGCGGCGATGGCGGGATTGAAGGCCATGAGCGCGCTGATCGGGAGCTGGATCGGTAGGTCGTTAGGCCGCACAAGCGCGCCTGCCACCCAGAAAGGAATCGAGAGCCCAAGAATCACCCCGAAGAACAGCGGAAGGGAGATGCGCGATGGCTTATTGGTGTTCATACAGCGCTCCGGCGTTTGCCCCATAACCAGCTATACGCAGCCGGGAGGAGAAAGTTCTAGCGCTTACAGGGGTAAACAAAACAGTCCGTCTAGGCGCCTAGACGGACTGTTCGTGACTGGGGCAGATTGCTGGCTAACTGACCTGTGCCGTGGCGGTGAAGGCACGCTGCACGGGGGTGACGTCTCCGGTCAGCGTTACGCTGCCGCGCAGCGGCAAATCTGCGGAGGAGGTGCCGACCATGATATCGACTGCTCCGGGCGCGACAACCAGTTGATCCGCCGCGTTGACGAACGCCAGCAGATTCACGGGCAAGGTGAACGTCACCGTGCGGGTTTGTCCCGGCTCAAGCTGGACACGCTGGAAGGCTTTGAGTTCCTTCAATGGGCGGGTGATACCGCTCACGAGTTGATGCGTGTAGACTTGCACCACTTCATCGCCCGCGCGGGAACCCGTATTGGTCACATCGACTTGCACGGTGAACGTTTCGTTTGCCTGAGCTGTCGCGCTGACGTTGAGATTGGCCAGCGCGAACGTTGTATAGCTCAGACCGTAGCCGAACGGATACAGCGGCGACGTGGGGGTTTCGACATAGTCATTCTTCCAATTGGAGCGCCCGCCCGACGGACGGTGACTGTAGAAGACCGGGATTTGACCGACCGCCCGCGGGAAGCTGATCGGCAGCTTGCCGCCGGGGTTGGCATCGCCGAACAGCACATCTTTGATTGCGGCGGCGCCTGCTTCCGAAGGAAACCAACATTCGAGAATCGCCGGGATTTTTTCCGCCATCCAGCCGAGGGTGATCGGGCGACCATTGATCAGCACGAGTACGACGGGCGTACCTGTCTCATAGACCGCCTTGACAAGATCCGCCTGGACGCCGGGCAGATCGAGCACGGCGCGATCGCGCGCTTCGCCGGAAGTTGCATCGTCGGTGAGGCCGCCCTTATCGCCGACCACTAGGATCGCCACATCGGCTTTGCGCGCCGTTTCGACGGCCGCCGCAAACCCTGCTGTGGAGGTGTCACGCACGGCGCAGCCCTGAGCGTACAGGATCTCGCAGTCGAGGTCATCGGCGGAGTGGATGGCCGTATACACGCTTTGCGTCTCAATGAAGTCGGCGCCGGCATCAATGCCCGTGGCGGTCGGCATGTTGAACACGTTTTTCTTGTGCATCATTTCCAGCAGGGTTTCCATGTGCGCTGGATAGGAGTAATCCCCGAACAGATTGCGCAGATTATCGGCATTGGGGCCAATCACGGCGATCGAGCGGAGCGTCTTGGGAGCGGCAGCAGATTGCCTTCGTTGCGCAGCAGCACCAGCGACTGCACGGCAATGGTGTGTGCCAGCATCTGCTGATCGGGGGTATCGAACTGCACCGACGCGGAATCGACGTAGGGCGTCTCGAATAGTCCGAGTTCAAATTTCTGGCGCAGCAGGCGCAGCACGGCCTGATCAATCAGTGCCAGCGGGACGCGCCCGGCCTCGACCGCCTTGACCAATCCGTCGTTGTAGGCGTCGGTGGACGGCAGCTCGACATCGATTCCGGCCTCGAGCGCGAGATGGGCCGCTTCGACGCGATCCGCCGCGATCCGGTGGTAATCCTGAAGCTGGGCAACGGCGAAATAATCGGACACGACCGTGCCTTCAAAGCCCCAATCGCCGCGCAGTACATCCGTGAGCAGCCACTTGTTCGCGCCGCAGGGGATGCCGTCGAGTTCATGGTAGCCGTTCATGATTGAGGCGAGTCCGGCTTCGCGGATAGCCGCTTCAAACGGCAGCAAGTAGGTGTCGCGCAGTTCGCGCGCGGTGAGGTGCGCGGGCGACCAGTTCATGCCGCCTTCGGTCATGCCATAGCCGACGAAATGCTTGCCTGTGGCGATGACACCATCGGCGAGCGAACGTCCCTGGATCCCACGCACGTAGGCGCTGCCCATTTGTGAGACGAGATATGGATCTTCGCCGAACGTTTCTTCGACGCGTCCCCAGCGGGCGTCCCGGGTGACATCGAGCACTGGGGCAAGCGCGTGATGCCCGCCAACGGCGCGCATCTGCAGGCGAATGACATCAGCCATCGCTTCGACCAATTCGGGTTGCCAGGTACTTGCCACGCCGATGGCTTGCGGAAAGACGGTTGCGCCCTTCGCCATGTAACCGGAGCAGCATTCCTCATGCACGATGGCAGGAATTCCCAGACGGGTGTGCGCGATCAACCATTTTTGAATCGCGTTAGCGACCTCGGCGCTTTCCCTGCGGGTTGACGTTGCTGGCGCCGCCGATGCGGGTGATGTGACCGACGCCAAGTTGGAGTTTCGGCGCGGCTTTTTCCGGCGCGAAGGTGATGTTGTCGATCAGTTCATAGACCCAGCAGCTGCCCAACTGCGCGACTTTTTCGGTGAGCGTCATGCGCCCCAGCAAGTCGGCACTGCGCTCATCGATAGAACGAGTTGAATCTTGATATGGAAGGGACCCCCGAAGCATGACCTTGTTATCCTTTGAGTTCGCCGCCGGTCAAGCCAGTGACGATCTACCGCTGCGTGAAGATAGAAAATAGAATCGCCGGGACCAGCAGCGACACAAACGTCCTTATGCGATTCCAGTTCGAACGATACTGACCCTGAAATACCATAGTGCCGAGCGTGAGCGGTTGCTTGGAGGCATCGGTGAAGACGAGGAGCGACAGGAAATACACATTTCATGACACAGTCGTTTGCAGCACGATGATCGCACCGAGCGCCAGACGCGTGAGCGGGAACAGCAGGTACCAGAAGAAACCAAGTATACCGCATCCCTCAATATACGCCGTATCTTATCAATGACGGCGAGCAATCCTAGGCTTTTGCGAACGTGCAGGTTTGTCTCAAATAGCTTTTCATTAATTGCAAACGTTTGCAGCCCAGGTACAAGAAAAATCGTTTGTGCTCATGCTCCTTTCGCTTGTTTCGTTCACTCTCTAGGTGGAGCACACGAGTCGCGGATGACGAGCTCGGTTGCGAGCGTCACGCGCCGGGCTTCCTTCTCCGGGTCATCGAGCTTTTCAAGGAGAAGGCGGACGGCGACCTGCCCAATCTGGAATGAGCGGCTGCCGGATCGTTGTCAATTTGGGGTACACAATGGATGCTTCTGGGATGTCGTCGAAGCCAATGACGGACACATCCCGCGGGATTTCTAGACCACGTTCCCGGATCGCCTCCAGCGCGCCGAAAGCCGAGAGGTCGTTCGCTGCGAACACGGCCGTCGGTCGAATGGGTAGATTTAGCAGGCGGAGCATGCTGAGATAGCCGCCTTTGGTCTCGTAATTACCTTCGATGATGAGGTCTGGGTTAACGGGAATTCGGTGATGCTCTAAAGCAGCGCGATACCCGTCGAGGCGTTCGGTCGAACTGCTCAACTGCGGTATACCCGTGATGAAACCTATGCGTTTGTGGCCGAGACCGATTAAATAACTGGTTGCCTCATACGCGCCTTGCCAGTTGGTCACATCAACAGTGGTGCTGGGGCGCTCACTGTCTGCCTGATCAACGAGGACATAGGGGAAATCCTGAGTGGGGAGGGCTTGAAGGTAGTTTTCAGTGACGAGCGGTACGATCAACAGTAAGCCATCGACCAGCCCGTTCGCAATCATTTTGACGTAGTAGGCTTCCTTGCCCGCATAGCGGTGAGTGGTATACAGCATCAGGTCATACTGTGAATTCGCCAGTTCCTGATCGATTCCCTTGACGATTTCACTGATGTAGCCGTTATCAATGCCCGGCACAAGCAGCCCGACGATATTCGAGCGCCCACCGGCCAGAGAACGGGCTTGCAGATTCACCACATAGCCAAGGTGGTTGGCGGCTTCCACCACTTTGCGCCGTGTATCTTCGTTGACAAATTCAAAGCCGGAAAAGACCCGCGACACGGTCGAGTAGGAGACGCCAGCTTCTTTGGCGACATCGACAATGGTGACGCTGCTATGCGATTTTTTGCGGGTGTTCTTTTGAAACTTCATTGATGAAAACGACCCGGAATAAAGCTGCGCAATCTGGCTGAATCATTCTAGTGCTGCAAACGATTGCAGAAAACGCTATAAAACACAGAATATCTTGCCTGACCCCAAAAAGGAGTTCGAATGTCCTGCGAAATATCTTGCAAACGCTTTCAACCGGAGACTAACATAGATGAATTTCGTTGTCAAGAAAGTTGCAGGGTATAAATGAGACCGGCTCATAAAAATCACGTCGTCCCCATGCTAGTCGCTGACACTGATGGGAATACTGTAGTACACAAGCCCATTTTCTCCGATAAGCCGCTCCTGTGTAATATAGTCGTATAACCCGATAGCGAGCACATAATCCCCTGCTACTAACTCGTCCGGTAGGGTCAACTGCAGCGGTTCACCAAAATAGACTTCAGACAGATCCCCCCATGTGGAGGTCGGGCGATTTCAATTCGGCAGCGGCTCTCCGTCCCACTGCGCGACGATGCTTTGCGTACCAGTGGCGAGGACCTCGGCGTTATACACGTGAACGAACATTGACAGGTTTTGAACGCTGGCTTGCTGTAATCTCCAGTACAAACGCAGGCTGATTTCCCCACCGGGATGTAGAGCCGACGACGAGAGATCATAGCCCGTTAAGCGAAACTGTTCGCCAAAGGAAAAATTAACCCGCTCTTGGGGTGGTTCCATACGGTAAACATAGAGTGCATCCCCATCAATGTGACCGGACTCCGGTTGAATACTTTTCACGAACAACAAATTGTCCAGATACGCACGCACTTGCTGCTGATCCTGAGATCGCTCTAGGTCAGGCTCGCTGACGACCAACCAGCGGATATCCCTATCTAAATACTCGCGTGTTGAACTCAGCGGAATTTCGTCGATGGGTGTTAGCCACCATTCATAGGGTTTGCTGCCCACATACGCACCCCAAAAGCGATTCCACAGCGTTTCATAGCGTGATCCTTGGGGTATCAGCACCCATCCATCGTGGGGCGGGTTGGTGTCAAACCAGTCGAGCAGTTGGTTGACGGTATGTGGTCGGCTGTACTGCTCAATAATCTGCAAGTTGCCCGGCACAAACCCGATCACCAAGGCACTGGCCAGACGCGGCGACGGCCCAGCGAATCAGACTCGTTTGGCCTAGATTACGTCTGAGCAGTTGTCTTCCAGCAACTACGATCTGTTCCAAATACACGCACCAAAAGGGCACAAATGCAACGACAATGGGGAAGATATGGCGCATGCGCCCGGCAGTACCGAGGTCGACACGGCTAATTCCTGCACTCAGCCACCAAGTCGCAATGATGTAGGTGCCGACTATCCACAGTGACCCAGTATCCGGAATTATCAGTCGTTTATACCGGCTGTAGAGATAGGCTGTGATGCCGAGCGCGAGGATGACAAACGACAGCCCCATACCTCCGTCGATCGTGTAGGCGATATGCCAAAGGTTGTTGAGTAAGCGGCTAACATCAAACAGATTGGCTAAAAAGCTGCCGCTTGATAGGTTATCGCTGATTTTATTCGTGTTCTGAAGCGGATTGACGACAATGATGAAATGGATTGCGAACAATATTGCGCTGCCGTAAAGCAGCGTGATGCGCAGTAGAAACTTCTGTCGATTGCGTACTATCAGCGCGAGACTCGTCATGATGAAGGGTACTATCGCTGTGACAATCCATAACTTGAGGTAGATAGCTGCAATGCCACACCCCAACGAAATCATGAGAAAGCGCAGCGATTTGCGCTGCCATGCAGCAATAGCGGAGGCGACTGACAACGCGCACGCCAGGTACAACATTGGATCAGGGAGGGCCAGACTGTTGAATTCGACCACAACTGGAGAGAGCGCCCAGACTAAGCCGCTTAGAATGGCGGCCAAGCTACCTGACAACTGCCATCCGATCCATGTCATAGTGAGAGCTGTACATACACCGAACAGCACCGACAGGAGGTGCATCGAGTACAAATACTCGCCTGGAATGTGCCACAGGTGCGACTTAAGTGCGTCATGAATGCTATGCACGATGACGTTGGTACTCACATACAAAGGAGCTAGGGAACCATACTGTTCGCGCAGCGGAGCTTGATTCGAAAAACCACGTACTTCATCAGCCAGCGCGATGTAGACTACTTCGTCCGAGTAATCGACAAACGGAAAGTAGCGATCAAAGGTGAGCAGGCGCGCCACAGTTGCACACAATGTGATCGATATCACCACGAGAAGTGTTCGTATCACACGACTGTCATTGAAATATCCAGTTACGATATGCCGAGCTTCAGAGATTTTCGCCATTTTTTGTTTTCGGATCCTTGTAACTGGAGAGTATAACGCTGTGCTGGTGGATACGCAGCAGCGGTAGGTTGCGATGTAGGGGAATAAAAAGCGGCGTGATCCTAAACGATCACGCCGCTGTGGTTGAGCGTGTGACTACCAGCCGCGCTGCGCGATCTTTTGGCCTTCCGTTATACCCGGTTCAACGCGGTGATTGAAGATATTCGCGACGCAGTAATCCGCTTGTTCTATCGCGCTGGCGATTGCCCGGATGCTGTGGCGGCCATTCCCGATGCGATCAAATACTTCCATGGTGCGGCCACCGATTACGAACGTGGTTCGCGGTTTGATCGCTTGATGTATAAATGCCGGGTGATCGCGGATTGGAGTTCGACCCTGTTGAAGCAGTCTCCGAAACTGTCCGAGAAAAAGGCCGAAGTTCATCTCCAGTTCCTGGAAGCTTTCAGGCGTGCCGAAGGCATCGGCGAAACGCTGATGACGTGGTCTGCTCCCAAAGCTGATCCGGACACGATTGTCTATACCATGCGTGGTCTACCGCTCGCCTACAATCCGGAGATTTATCTGGCCCATCTAGTCATGCTGCTGAACCTGTCCACGACCTACCACAATGACAACTCGGCGCAGAGCGATATCGTACTGGTCGCGTATCTGGCGGTGATGCGCCGTTTCAAGATTGATCTGCCGCAGGAGATTTCGACCTTGCAAGGGCTGAATACACTGGCGCCGCAGACCTACAGCAGCGTGATTGCGGTCATCAATGGCGTGCTGACGGAGCTTTCCTCGCCGGAACTCGCGCAGCACATCCTGTTTAATCCCTATGAAACGTCAGTTAGGGATAAGCAATTGCTTCAAGTTGGCGGGCATCAAGGTGAAGTGAAGGTTTTTTGGGCTGATGGCAGTAGGCAATCAGCCCACACAAGACATTCACACAGAAATTGAGCGGACTGCGGTGCCGGGTGTGTTCAATCTGGAGAGATGTTCTTGAGTTGGTCTGGTGATGGACTCGATGATGGCGCGCTTGCGTAACAAGAGCTTGTCGCTCAGGGGCATCAAACGGTTTTTCATGTTGGATTTCAGTTTGGTGATGAGGTGGACGCCCTGCTGGAAGAGGTGTTCAAAGGCCGCCTGCGAGAGGTAGCCCTTGTCGCCGAATAACTTGCCGAAGAGGTGTTTGGCGAGCTTGGGCAATAACTTGACATCGGCTCGGTTGGCGGGCGTCAAACAGCACGCGAGCAGCTCACCACGGTCGTTCACCACCAGGTGCAGCCAGGCCAAAACACCAGCCCATCGACCCACGCCCACGGGTGGCCCAGCCCAGAAAGACGGTGTGCTGATAGATCCGGCGGTTATCACAGACCGCCAGGAAGGTCGAATCGATGAAACTAATGCCCGCACCGCCAAACAAGTGGGAGAGGTAGCCACACAACAACGCCGCCACCCGCGGCATGAGTTGGACGAAGCGAGCATAGCCGACCAAGCGCGGAAACCCGCCCGAAGATGTTTCTGCACATGTTCGGTGTAGTACGCCTTGAAGGTGCGATAGTGGCTTTGGTGAAAATGGATCAGGATCGTCATGATTTCACTCGCGCTCAGTTCTCCTGCTCGACGGCGATGGGCTTTCCCGTCCGTCATGAGACCGGCTTCAAAGCGCGCTGCGACCTGTTGGTAGAAATCATCGACATGACAATACAGTTCGAGTAGGTCGCGGGATGCCTTTCTGCAGGGGTACCTAGGAGGATAACACCTCCAGTGAAAGGCATCCCGCCTTATCCCTAACTCACGTTAAAGCGCCGTCCGCCGAGAAGTGGCTGTCGGTGCGCGAGATGATGGATGAAGGCGCTGCTGCGATCCACACCCCGGGTGAAAACACCACCTTGAGCAACCCGGCGCCGCATGAAGCGAATTTCTTCGGATCTGCCGCCGCACCAACCTGATCCTGCTGTTTTTATGTGGCCGACGAAGCCCAGCGGTTTCCCCGTCTGGATTCAGAGAGCGGCGAAGCGTTATTTCTCGAAAAATGCCCGGCATTCCGCGGGGTTTGCGTGTTAGCGACGCAGTCGATTGCTAGCCTGCGCTATGGGTTGGAAGCGCAGGACAACATCACGAGCGTGGATGGACGTAATGCACTCCCGATGCTGCTGAATCTGATTGGTTCGTTCTGTACTTCCGCTGATCGTCGCAGCAGCGTCTGTATCAAATGCGCCCGCGCCCAGATCGTCCCCACGTTGTTACAAAGTGCGCCGATCCCGACCCTATAAAGTAGGCGAAGCGTACTACCTGTTTAGTGGTGGACAGATGGGACGCGGACAGATCGTGCTTTAGTAGTAAACGAGCTCGTTACGCGTTTGGGGATACCGGCAGGGGCAGACTAGCCATTCGCCCCACAACCTGTCCTGCAAAATGCTTGCGCGCTACCTTATGCTTGACTGGAAGGCCGCGGGATGCGCAGCGCCGGATCTTGCCCGGCATTTCCACTTCGGGCTCGGGGCGTCCCGGCGCGGGATAGCCATAGCTGGGCAACGCATCCAATCGACGCACGACCGCCGGGGTGATGGTCATCTCCCACGTGTCGATCAGTTCGAACTGATACCTGTCATCCGGAGGAAGCCAGAGCAGCGTGCGCGGTTGATATTCCGCGGTGGAGCAGGTGATAGTCTCCGCAAAGCCGCCGGCAAAGCGATCCACAGCCACTGGCTGATGGGGCGGGGAAAACTCCGGATCCGCATCGATTTCCGGTGACAAACCGCCCGGCGCGGCTTCGACGAGCTGGCGCAGGGAAGGCGATCCGCTTCCAGCTTTCACCGTGCAGGGCACCGCCCTGACCACCACAACATATCGTCGGAATGTATGCCCGGCGTAGCCGTTCAACACCATCAACCAGAAGCGGTGGACTTCTTCCTCGGCGCTGATGCCGCCCCATGGGTAGAAGATGTTACCCTCATATTCCAGTTCGTCGTCAACGATGGGCTTGCCGTACTGTTTGCGCCACCCACGACCCGCCGAACTCTGCGGATGCTGGATGGGGTACATGCACGCCCGGTTTGTTGTGATCATACATGTCTTCCGGGTTCCCCTGATGGATCGAGCGCAGATGATTGTAGGGGTCTTCCGTCATCAGCATCTTCCAGCGTTCCATCGCTTGTATTAGCCGTTCGCCAGTGACCACCACATTGCGATACGCTGACAGTCGCGCAATCAGGTAGCTCAAATAGCGGTAGTCGGTTTCAGCGCCATCCGCGCGTAGCCCCAGCGGTCGTAGGGGTGGAAGATGATGATATCCGCCTCGATCCCGAGTTTGAGCAAATCGCCAACGCGCTGCTCAAAATGTTGGAAGTAGGCCGGGTTAAACCGCGTGAAATCGTGATTGCCGTCTGCATCCCGCTCATAGGGTCAGTGGCGGTTCATTCTGTCCCACGGGTAGTCCTGGGGAACACGCACATGCGATCTTGTTGAATGACGCCGCGTCTGTTCTTCCAATGCTTCGCCCTGATGCGTCCATGCATAGCAGGTTGTGCCGAATGATAATACGGTGTTCCGTCAGCGTGGGCGAAATGGAAGGTATTGTGGACGTAGACCGGTCCATGAATAGTGGCGGAGGGGGCGGTGCAAGCAAACGAACCGGTCAAGTTGTTCAAAGCGCTGGCGCTGCTCTGCGTTGTGTAGCCCGCGCCGAGCGCTCGGCATAAAGCGAATGCAGTACGTACCGCCACCTAAAACCCCGACCTTGAGGGCGTGATCGCCGTTCGTGAACTGGGCGGAGAGTGTAACATCCAGAAAGGGATTGCCGTCAGCCGGTCCGGTTAAGCGGCTTCAAAAGACCCCACTGCAATGATTATGTCAGTCATGTGTAACCTTGTGTCCACCATTTTGGGTCAGTCTGGGGGGTGCCGCCACACAGCACAAGACGGCTGTGCAGCAAGCAACCCTCGAAGAATTGGCGGTTTTGACGTTGGAGCGGTTCTGGCAACAGGAGAGCCGCGTAATCAATCAAACCCTGCACCGATTGATGGGTAGACGCCGCCTTGTCCTGCTCGGTGGCGAAATTCAGGGTGCAGTGGAAGTAAAACGGCGGCAAGTCCGCCACGCTTAATCGACCTTACCAGCCTCGTTTCCCCAAAACTACCTGGTCTGGCGTCACATTGATGCCGACCATGGCTTCGCCGAGACCACGGCTGACATTCGCCAGTACGTCCGGGTTGTCAAAGTGGGTAACCGCTTCGACGATCGCCTTGGCGCGCTTGGCCGGTTCGCCGCTCTTGAAGATGCCCGACCCAACGAACACACCATCGACGCCGAGCTGCATCATGAGCGCGGCATCCGCCGGGGTTGCGACGCCGCCCGCCGCAAATTCGACCACGGGCATGCGCCCCATTTTCGCCGTCTCGACCACGAGATCGTAGGGCGCTTGAATATTCTTCGCAAACGTGTACAGCTCATTGTCATCCATTGAGGCTAGACGGCGAATGTCGCTGTGAACCTGCCGCGCATGGCGCACCGCTTCGACAACATCGCCCGTGCCCGCTTCACCCTTCGTGCGGATCATAGCCGCGCCTTCGGAGATGCGGCGCAGCGCTTCGCCGAGGTTACGGCAGCCGCACACGAACGGCACTTTGAACGGGTGCTTGTTGATGTGATTTTCTTCGTCGGCAGGTGTCAGGACTTCGCTCTCGTCAATGTAGTCGATGCCGATCGACTGGAGGATTTGCGCTTCGACAAAATGACCGATGCGGACCTTCGCCATGACCGGGATCGTCACCGCCTTCATAATGCCTTCGATCATGTCGGGGTCGCTCATGCGCGACACGCCGCCATGCGCGCGAATATCTGCCGGAATGCGTTCCAGCGCCATGACCGCCACTGCGCCCGCATCTTCCGCAATTTTCGCCTGCTCGGGGGTGACCACATCCATAATCACGCCACCCTTAAGCATCTGCGCTAGACCGCGCTTGAGGGCTTCCGTCCCGGTTTCACCACTGCCATTCTGATGACCATTGGATTGCATCGCTTAACCTTTTCCATTCAATTTACCGTATGGGATATACTGCAAGGGTAGCCGCGGCTAACCCGTGTAAATAGAGCCACTTAAGACCATTAGAGCCAGGACTGCGCTGATTCCAGTGCAACTTGCGCATCAGGTTATTCGTTGATTGAAGTTCGATGAAACGTTAGGTTAAAATACATCTGTTTCGCAAGCATCAAAGGATGACATCATGGCTCAACTGCCGATATTGATAGTTCTGGCGGGTGGTGCGTCGTCGCGCATGTGGCCGCTGCGCGAGAAATCACTGTTACGCTTTGGCACAGAACCGCTTTTGGTCAGCCAACTCCGGCGCTACGAGTCGCTGGGGTTACAAGAAGCGGTCATCGTCGCCAATCCGGGCAACCTCGAAGATATTAAAAGCCTCACCGCGGCGATTCGGTCGATGAATATCCGCGTGGTGGTGCAGACTGAAGCTAAAGGCATGGGCGACGCGCTGCTGCAAGCCGCGCCCGCGCTGCCTAACCAACCGGAAACGCCGATCTACGTGGTGCAGGTGCATGATGTTGTGGACGATCAACTCCATGCAGATATGCTCAAGGCCTTCACCGCTGACCCGACTTCGACCTATATCGCCGGCTATGAACGGGAAGAATACTTTCCCGGTGGCTATCTGATCGTCAGCCCGACCGGGCGTATCACGGGAATTGTGGAAAAACCGGGCGCGGAGAATCGCCCGAGCAATCTGGTCAACATCGTGGCGCACATTCACCCGGACGCGACGCGGTTGATGAACGCGCTGCAGGAGGAATATGCGAAGCCCATCGCCAGCGATGATCACTACGAGCGCGCGATGGATCGCTTGATGGCGACGCAGGTTTATAAGGTTGTGCCGTATCGCGGCCCGTGGAGCGCGCTCAAGTTCCCTTGGCATACACTCGACGTGATGAATTACTACCTGTCCAAGATTTCCGGCAAGATTGTCACGGAAAGCGCGTTTGTCGCGCCGACGGCCACGTTGGTCGGCGATGTGTTCATCGGGGAGCGGGCGTAGGTGTTCCCCGGCGCGGCGATTGTCGGCCCAGCGTACATCGGGTCGGATACGATCATCGGCAATAATGCCCTCGTGCGCAATTCCATGGTCTTGAATCACTGCAATGTCGGCTACACCACCGAAGTCGCGCGCAGCTACGTCGCAGATCACTGCGATATGCATGCCTGCCGCGTGCTCGACAGCGTGTTCGCACCGGGCGTCAATTTCTCGGCGGGCTGCACGACGGCTAACCTGCGCATTGATCGCAAAACCATCAAGAGCACGATCAAGGGGACACGGCTTGACAGCGGACGTGACAAATTCGGCGCGATCATCGGTCAGGGCGCGTTTCTCGGCGTTGATGTGATGACCATGCCCGGCGTCAAAATCGGTGAAGCGGTCGAAGTGGGGCCGGGAACGCATGTGCATGAGGATATTCTCGACCGTCGCCGCGTCTATGTGAAGCAGCAGATCGTCATCGTCGAGAAAGAGTAGATAACTAAGGAGGGCTGAGACTGGAATACCTTCAGGACTCGGCACTCCCTACTCAGGACTAGGGGGATTCATGGCTACTGTCAATCCAAAGCTCTTTAAGAAATACGATATTCGCGGTACGGCAATGGGTAAGGATGCACCGCTCACACCGGAAGTCGCCCGTTTGATCGGGCAGGCGTTCGGGACATACCTCCGCAACGTTGAGGAACGCCGCACGGTCGTCGTCGGACGGGACAACCGCCACTCGTCGTCGGCGCTCATGGATGCGGCGATGCACGGGCTGACGCAGGCGGGCTGTTTTGTGGTCGACATCGCGTTGACCTCGACCCCCATCGTCTACTGGAACGCGGTCAAGCGCAACAATGCCGGCGGCATGATGGTCACGGGCAGTCACCTCGCGCCCGATCAAAATGGCTTCAAGTTGAGCGTGGGCGCGCGGAATATCTATGGAGACGGGATTCAGGAAATTCTCCACTTGATCCAGACCGAAAGCTTCCTGCGCGATACCGGCGAAATCGACTGCATCGAATCGGTCGAGGACTATTACAGCGATATCGTCCCGAAGCTGCGCGTGAAAACGCATCCGCTCAAGATCGTCGTCGATGCGGGTAACGGCACGGGTGGGATCTTCGCGCCGAAACTGCTGCGGACGCTTGGTCACAATGTCATTGAGCTGTTTTGTGAGCCGGACTGGAACTATCCGAATCATCAGCCGGATCCGCAGGTGCCGGCAAACATGCGCGCGTTGGGCGACAAAGTGCGCGAAGTTGGTGCGGATCTGGGGATCGCCTTTGATGGCGACGCCGACCGCATGGGCGCGGTGGATGAGCAGGGCAGCATGATCGCGGCGGATCGGCTGCTGGCGCTGCTGGCGCGGGATATGCTGGCGCGGCATCCCGGCGCGACGGTGGTCGGCGATGTGCTGAGCAGTCAGGTGCTATTTGACGAGGTCACAAAGGCGGGCGGCACGCCGATCATGTGGGCGAGCGGGCATTCGCTCGTCAAAGCGAAAATGGTCGAAACGGGCGCGCTGCTCGGCGGTGAAATGAGCGGCCACATTTTCCTCGGCGAAGACTACTACGGCTTCGACGATGCCTATGTGGCGGCAGGGCGCTTGCTGCAAGTGCTGGCGACCGCCAAACAGCCACTCTCCGCGCTTAACGCGAGTATTCCCACACTCTACAGCACGCCGGAATACCGACCGCACTGCCCGGACGATGCGAAAGCCAAAGTCATCGACGGCGTGCGCGCGGTGCTGGAAGGGAAGGGTGAGATTGTCGCCGTTGGCGGCATCCGCGTGCAGTTCGAGCATGGTTGGGGCATCCTGCGCGCCAGCAACACCGAACCGGTGCTGAGCCTGCGCTTTGAGGCCACCACCGAAGTGGACGCGCTTCGCGTACCGCGATCTGTTCGTCGCGGCGCTGCAAGCTTACCCGGAAGTCGAAGCGATTCAGTAGCAGCGCATTATTTCAGGGTGCGTGAGCGGCACGAATCCCACGCTGCCGCTCATGACTCATTAACTACTTCGCATCACTTGAGGTGAACCTATGGAACTCGAAAAACCGATCGTCGCGCCGTTTAAGGTGCTGGTGATTGTGGCGCATCCGGACGATATTGAATTTGGTTCGGCGGGCAGTGTGGCTGTATGGACGGCGGCAGGCGCAGAAGTGATCTACTGTATCGTCACCGATGGCGCCGCCGGCAGCAACGACAAAGACGTGATCTATAATCAACTGGTGGAACGCCGTCAAGCTGAGCAGAATGAGGCAGCCCAGATTGTCGGTGTCAAAGAGGTGGTCTTTCTCGGCTATGCCGATGGCGCGCTCACACCGTCCATGGAATTGCGCCGTGACCTGACGCGCCTCATCCGCAAACTGCGACCGGATCGCGTGTTAATCATGGATCCGACGCAGGTGTTGATCTCCGGCGAAGGCTTTGATTATATCAACCATCCTGATCACCGTGCTGCGGGAGAAGCCTCACTCTATGCCGTGTTCCCGTCGGCGGAAACGCGCCCGATCTTCCCCGAACTGCTCGAAGAAGGGTTAGAGCCGCATCACGTCAACGAACTGTACCTGATGATGAACGACAAGCCGAACATCGCCATCGATGTGACCACGGTGTGGGACAAGAAGATTCAGTCGCTGCTAGCGCATCGTTCGCAGGTCGGTGAAGATGTGGCCGATATGATCCGCAAGTGGGATGTAGCGACGGGTAAAGAGGTCGGCGTGGAGTTGGCGGAGAGCTACCGTGTGATGCGCTTCATTGATGCCACGCCAGAAAAAGACACCCCGGCGGAGTAGAGGCAAAGTAGGTTGCCGAGTGGTTGCTGTAGACACGTATGCGCCCGAAAAAGGGCAGACACATAGGTCTGCCCCGACACCAACGCTTTCGGTAACCTGCTTTACACCAATCGATAGACTCGCGTTTCCCCGTCGATGCCGCGCAGCAGCACGGTATCGAGCTGCGGGGTCAGATTCGCCGCATGGATCATATCGGGCGCGCCGGGGTAGCTGTACACCGGGTCAGTGATGACCAGCTCACCCGCTTCGGCCACCGCCTGCACCCGCGCCGCGATATTCACCGTTTGCCCGAAATAATCTAACCGTTCATTATTTTCGACGGCGATGCACGGCCCCATGTGAATCCCCAGCTTGATGATCAGGCATTCGTGATCGTCGCCGATTTGCCCGATCTCCCGGCTGATCACGAACGCGGCTTGCAGCGCCGTGTTTGGCTCGGAGAAGGTCGCCATGACCGCATCGCCCATCGTTTTGACAACCGCACCGCCACATTCCGCGATGATGTCGCGCAGCAGTGTGAAATGCTTGCGCACGATCTCGTAGGCGCGGATGTCGCCCACCCGCTGATACAGGGCGGTCGAGCCTTTCAAGTCGGTGAACAGGAAGGTCACGCTTTTGAAGGCGAGGCCAAGATCGGAGGGGATGCTTTCCGCCCGGAATAACTCGCGGAAGACCTGCGAGGTCGCCACCTGTTTCCCGGTCAAAAACTCCACTGGTTGGCTGAAATGCGCTTGCAGCAGCGTCTCTTCTTCTGGTGTGAGGTTGGGAATGCCGCGCCGTGGATCGTAAATCACACCGAACACAGTCTCTTTGCCGACCCGGTTGCGGAAGGTAATGGTGACTTTGCCCGGTTTGACGTAGGCGCCTTCCGGCACAATGCGCCCATCGAAGAGGTCGAAGGTGATTGCGCTCGGGGCATCAGGGGCGGTGCTGAGGTTGGCGAAGGCATGAATATCTGGCGTGGTCACAAAGTAGTTCGCGCCATCGACCAGGTTAACCTCGACCGTGCGCCGCGCATCCACCCCGATTTTGTCCGACGTAATCATCAGTTTCACGGCGACATCGCGGATTTCCGGTGCGTGATACATGCTGTGGGTGTAGAACCACAGCAGCCAATCGCGCTGAAAATCGAGCGTCTCCATATCGTGAAAGCGTATGCTGCGTGTTGACGGGGCGACAGTGAATGCGACTTCGATGTTGTCGTCGACGGAGACTTCAAAGCCGATCATGCAGTGGTTGCAGTAATCTTGATTCTGGATCGCGCGCAGGCCGCCCGGCGATGTGATGAACGCATGGCACGAGGGGCACAGCACGCCCCAGTTGAATTCCAGCAGGCCGAAATGCGTCGCATATAGAAAGAGATCGGTTGCTTCGCGTACGGATAATCCGGTGCGGTTCGCGTAGTAGTATGGGCTGACGCGAAACAGATCTTCGTCCGGCGCCGTGAGCAGGTAGCTGGCGAAGTCGTCGATCACCTTCGCGTCAAATTTGCCGAGATCTTTGACCGCATTGAGGCGCGCGGCGAGCGTTGTGTTTTGCAAGGACGTTGACATGACTTCACCTGCCAAAAATATAGTTCATATGCAATCTTGTAGACGAGTCCAGCACGTTAATTGTTACTCTTGTTGCTGTAATAGAGCAAGCTTTCCGGTTGCTTTCAATCGCTGTCCCGCCGGAGTGAATCGATGGTCTGCTGCTCCAGCTCCCACATATCCATTGCCTGGCGGCTTTTGAGCAGGCTGCGCAGGCGCGGATAGTCTGCGTTGAACTCCCTCGACCATTCCTGCGCGAACTTGCTGCTGCGGATTTCTTCGAGCGTAATTTCCATCAGGCGTTCCAGTTTCAAATCGTTGAAGCGTTCGTAGCGGCTGAGGATGCCGTACTGCGCCGTCAGCGACTGCGAATCGAGCGCCTTGAGCAGCCCTTTGCTCGCCGCCGCCCGCAAATAATCCGAGGTTTCGCCAGAGAGGTACAACTCGGTGAACACCGCTTCCGGCGGGTAGCCGAGTTTCATCAGCAGTTCCGCGGCTGTAATCACCACCTGGTGCAGCACGGGCAGCACTGCCTGCTGCAAGAAGAGATCGAGTTCGGTTTCCTGTTCAAAGCGTAGTTCCACCGCGCCGACCTTGAGCGCACCCGCCGCTTTCGCCACCGCGAGGATGGTTGGCCACGCATTGCGGCTGGCATCCTGCGCGACCGCGACGAACGAGGCATAGCCTTCGCCGGAGAGGTAGCGGTTGCGGACGGCCGCACCATGTGTGCGCGCTGCCACCAGCCCCACATCGACGAACGGCGGCGCTTCGATGAAGCCGAAAGTCAGGTTATAGGCGCTGCTGAAGATCAACGTTTGTCCCCGGCGCAAATGCGGGGAGACACCTTCGAGATAAATCTTGGGCATGGCTTCGTCGCGGAACAGCGGCATGATGATATCCGAGACTTCCACTAGTTCCGCGATCGCAATCGGACTGAAACCGTCGGCAATTGCGATCTCCCGCCGTTCGGGGCGTGGTTCATGGAGTACCACGTCGACGCTGCTGTCCCGCAGATTAAGTGCCATCGGACTGCCCATGTTCCCGTAGCCAATAATGCCGACGCGCTTGCCTCTTAGATAATCTACGTTACCATCATCGTCATGATAGACCATGGTCATGGTTGGATCTTTTCGCTAGGAGCGGATGAATGTCCAAACGATACCTTTTGTCCCTGCTGATCGCAACACTCCTTTTGCTGCCGCTGGTGCTGACGGGCTGCGGCGGACTTAGTTTGTTTGGGCCGCCGACGCCGACCCCGCTGCCGTTCGCGCTGTTCACCGCGCAGGATGTGTTCGCAGCTTTCACTGCGGCCGGGCTGGAGACCACGATTGCGCCGGAGGATGAGCAGATTGTCGCTGGTCGCGATGACCCGGCCGACTACGATGAGCGGGTGGTTTTCCAGATTGCCAGTATCGCGCCGCTGGGCGGGCAGGTAATCACCTTTGAAACGGCGGAGCAATTGGCGGCATGGCAAGCCTATATCGAGAGCCAGCGCAACAACTCAGCGACGCGCCGCAGCGTGGTGTATGTGTACTTTCGCAACAATGTGATGGTACAGCTCAACAGCTCGTTGACGAATGCGCAGGCCGAAGATTTCCGCGCCGCACTTGAGGATATGACGTTCTCGTAGGGACGCGATTTGTAGGGACGCGCAACGGCGCGGCGGACAACTGGCGTCAAGCTGGGCCTATCCTGCGCGGGGGTAAGCGCTGAGGTTACAGCTTAATCATCCACACGGGCAGATCGTAGCCGTTGCGCCGGAAGCCATAACGCTCGTAGAGCCGCTGCGAGCGCGTGTTGCTGAGCTGCGTGTTGACCGTCACGGAGGTGATGCCGCGTCGTGAGAAGCGCCGCAGGAGATCATTCACCAGCGCTGAGCCGACGCCCATGCCTTGCAGCTCTGGCAGCACGGCGAGCCGTGCCAGATGGCCCCCATCAAAATACATGGTGCTCGCCTGATAACCGACGATGCGCTCCCCGCTCACCGCGACCGTGCAGTACGCAGAGGCGCGCACTGCTTCACGCACATCGTCGTCGGACAGCTGCCACGGTGGGGTAAAGGCCGCCTGATCCACGCGCGCGATGGTTGGAATATTGCCGTCGCGCGTCGGGTGAATGACCAGATTCAGCAGTTGTTCCTCCAGCGGCGGTGGTTGATCGGCGCGGCGCAGCGTGATGACCTCCTCGGCGAGGGCGAACCCGTGTGGTTGCACGAACGGGATCAGCCAGTCGCGAATGAGCAGCACGGCCACCGTGCGCACCTGCATGGCAATCATTTCTATTTGCAGTGCTTCGAACAACGCCTCAAAGGTGCGCTGCGCGTCGGCGTTGTCGGCCAGCGCCGCGATGCGAATCCACGTCGTATCGCCGAGGGGGGCAGCGGTCGCCAGCATCCCCATCAGCCGCCCATGCTGCCACGCCAGGCGTGTGATTCCCTGCTGCGTTTCCAGCCATTTATCGGTTTCCTGCCAGTCGAGATGCGTGTGAACATTGTAGTTGCGGAACAATAAGTCCGAAACGACGTGCCGGTCGCGGCGGGTGTAGGGCGTAACGGTGATCTGTTTCAGCATCGCTGTATTCATGTCGTCAGTAGGTTTTGTACATCCGGTCGACGTAGGCGCGTCCAGTGAGGACGTAGACCGCCGAACGGCGGCGATCGAGAATGCGCGTGCGCAGGCGAGCATCCATTTCTTCGACGGCGCGCGTGCTGGTGATCACGGTTTTCATGCGGCGCAGATAGCGGTGATCCAGCACCTGAAAGACTTTCTCGCGCGCCCACGCCGACATGGATTCGAAGTTCAGGTCGTCGAGGATGAGCACGGAGACGTTACGCAAAATCGACAGGCGGCGCTCCAGCTTCAACTGGGTACGGCTGTCCACGCCGGAACGCAGATAGTCGAGCAGTTCGGTGTTGGTGACCATAATCACGCCCGCGCCCGCCTTATCCAGTTCATTGGCGATGCCCGCCGCGAGATGCGTTTTGCCCGTGCCAGATGCGCCGAGCAGCACCAGCCACATCGACTTGACCTCGACGAATTCGCGCGCGATCTGGATGGCACGTTCGAGGTTGGCGCGTTCTTCTACGGTCGTGCGGTTGCGCGTGTCGAAGTTCTCCAACGTCATCTCCCGGTACAGCGAGAGATCGGGCACTTCGTCAACGGAGGTGGTCTTATTGGTGCGGAAGTCTGGCGCTTTGATGGCGACGTGCTGCACCAGCTTGTTAGCGGCGAGGCGGCTGGCGAGACGCGGATCGATGGTTTCGAGGTCGGCGTTGGTCGTGACGACCGTGGGCAGGCGGTAGACGTAGCGATGATTCAGCAGTTGGAACAGCTTTTCGCCCGCCCATTCGCTCGGATTTTCCACGCCGAGATCGTCAAGGATCAATACGCGGGCGTCGCGCAGGCGGTCAAACGTCTCGTCGTAGCCCGATTCGGCGTGGGGTGCGTAGGCGCTGCGCAAGTAGTCGAGCAAGTCAGGCACGGTCACGAAGATCACGTGCTCCTCGTGGTCGAGCAGGGCATTGCCGATGGCCGCCGCGAGGTGGGTTTTGCCCGTGCCATACGTCCCTTCGAACAAAATCCACCCGGTTGGCTGGGTGGCGTACGCGCGCGCGTAATGCACCGCCTCGCGCAGCGACTCCCGCTGCTTGGGACTCAGGTTCGGGACATTTTCCGTATCGAACGAGTCGAATAACTTGTCTTTGTAAGCTTCGAGGTTACCGAGTTTGCGCAGCTTTTCTTTGCGCTCGGCGTTGGTGCGGTAGTTGGGGCAGCGGAACAGCTGCCCGAATTGGGGATGCCCGACGGGGAGATCGGCGCGCACGTAGCCCAGACCGCCGCACAGCGATTCCTGCCCACACAGGGCGCAAACCGCGTCGTCGTCACCACTCGAGGAAGTCTGCATATTCCCCGGAGATGTAGCGTTTTCCATCCCGTTCATCAGGTCTTTGATCGACCGCATTGCCTTTACCTTCTCGCTGCCAGCGATCTAAGATAGCCTGCACAAAGCGCCAATTACGCACGTTTTTAGCGACGGCGATGCGCATGGCTTCGATAATCCAACTGAGCGGAAAATCCTTCTCGGTGTCCTTGAGCATGTCCGCGATCATCGGGGTTAGCTGCCCGAAATGATCCTCATACAGGCGGTAGATGTTCGGTCGTTCCGGCAAAATCTCGACCGGAAGGCGTTCGCTCCCCGGCTGCCACAAGCCGAGCCGCACTTGCTCAAAAGCGGCGCGTCCCATCTCCGTATTGATAAAATACAGGTGCTCCGGCGTTTCGCCTAGTTCCACTTTGGCGCACAGCAGCGATTCCCGCGCACACGCCCGCGTCAGCCCCTCGTCCAGCGCCGCTTCGCCGCCCACGCCCGCCATGAAGACCGTGTTCGCCGTGAAGTCGCGCCGCAGCAAATAGCGGAATGTCCCTTCGCGCTGCTGGATCGCCCACATGGCGTACAGCGTCACCTTGAGTTCAGTCACGTTGTCGATGAGCGGCAGCAGGTCGCTGATAAACTGCGCGTAGACGGCGAATGTCGGCTGTTTGCCGGGAAGAAAGCCGCTGGACTTCGTCATAGGCTGCCCAGATCGATCTTCATGGTCTTGGCGTCCGAGAACTTGGTCAGCGACCGCTCGAAGTGCAGGTCAATCGTTCCCGTTGGGCCATTACGATGCTTGGCGATGATGACCTCGGCTTTGTTCGGGAACTCGGTAGCTTCGTTGTACATGATGTCGCGGTACAGAAACATCACGATATCAGCGTCCTGCTCCAAGGTTATGGACGATCGGCTTTCGACGAAATTGGTCCGGACGGTCAAAGCCCCTTCCCGCCCTCGTGGGGTGGCTTGTCCTGCCGCTGTTCGACTGCGCGCGAGAGCTGCGCCGCCGACAGCACCGGGACGTTCAATTCTCGCGCCATTTCTTTTAACGCGCGGCTGATGTAGCTGACTTCCTGCACGCGGTTGTTTTCGTAGCCTGCGCCCGCGCTCATCAACTGTAAGTAATCGACAATGACCAGATCGAGCCCGAATTCGTGGGCGATGCGGCGGCATTTCGTGCGCATCTCAATCGGTGTGATGGCGGCGGAGTCGTCGATGAAAATATTCAGGTTGCCTAAGCGCCCGGTTGCCTCGACGAAGCGCGAATACTCACGCTGATCCAGTTGGCCCGTGCGCAGTTTCTGCGTGTTGATGCCCGTTTCCATCGATACGAACCGCTGCACGATCTGTTCGTGACCCATTTCCATCGTGAAAATGAGGATGCGCGCGCCGAATTTCGCCGCGTTCAAGGCGATCGACAGCATCCAGCTCGTTTTGCCGCTGCCCGGACGACCCGCGAAGATGAGCAGGTCGCTGCGCTGCAAGCCGCTCAACAGGCCGTCGAGGTCGCGGAAGCCCGTCGGCAAGCCCATCGGCTCGTCGGGGTGCTGCATCTTGTGTTCGATGCTGGCGAAGAAGGTGTCAATCGCCTGATACATCGGCACGAGGTCGCCGCGCTGATTGCGTTCCGTCACGCGGAACAGGCGCGACTCGGCTTCGCTGGTGATGCGCTCAATCGGGAGCTGTTCGTCGTACGCCAGCGTTTTGATCTCGTCGGCGGCAGTGAGCAGGCGGCGGCGAATCGCCAGACGTTCGACCACGCGGGCGTAAGCTTCGGTATGCACTGACGTCGGTGTGCGGTTGATCAAATTGACGAGAAAGCCGCGCGCCTTGTCTTCGAACTGTTCCGCCTTGCCGATGGCGCGAATCTCTTCGCTGACCGTGAGCACGTCGATGCCCTCGTTGCGATCGGAGACGCGCATCATCGCTTCCCAGACAATCGCCAGACGATTGATGTGGAAGTCTTCAGGTCGGAGGTAGGCGGCAATTCCGAGGAACAGTTCGGGATCGGTCAGTACGCCGCCGATCACCGCCTCTTCGGCTTCAGGGCTGTGAGGCGCAAGCCTAAGGATACCGGGGTTTGAGGTCATGAACCCTATCCAAAGAGAAACAAAACGGCGCTCCGGTATCGGTACGCCGTTCTCGCGTTACAAGTTGTGCCGACCGACACGACAGGTTGTGGCTCGTTATTCTTCTTCGTCGTCCAGATCATCGAGATCGAGGCTGTTGACGAAATCTTTGAACGCGCTCAGCCGATCTTCGTCGAGTTCTTTCCCGCCAACCGTTCGTTCGACATCTTCTTCCGGCTCAATCGAGTGACGTTCCATCACATGATCCGAGACGAAGACCGGGACTTTGGCGCGGACGGCGAGCGCGATCGCATCGCTGGGGCGGGCGTCGACTTCAATTTGTCGCCCTGCCACATCGATAACAACGCGGGCATAATACACGTCATTGCGGAGATCGTTGATCAGGATGTGGACGGCCTTGCCGCCAAGTTCACGGATCATCGACTTAAGCAAATCGTGCGTGAGTGGGCGTTGAGGAGGCATCTCCTGCAGTTCAATCGTGATCGCGTCCGCCTCACAGGGACCAATCCAGATCGGCAAATATCGGTCGGTCGTCGAATCCTTGAGGATCACGATGCGATACTGCGACATGAGGCTCACGCGGATGCTGTCGATAACTACTTCAATCATGGTGTATAACCTTGGGCTTGTTCTTCTTTCAGTGAACTTCGTCCACCATTCCGATTATACACCGAAGGATGTGGCGGCAAACCTTAAATGTCGGACAAAACAACAGTCATTTTCAATCTTCTCATATCAGGAAAGGGTCACAACTATGCGCAGTGCGGGCTGCTCCTGAGCGCATTGGGCTGATCGTCGGGCTGATCGGCTGTACGGCGCAACCTCTCGGCAGTTCATCCTCCAGGAAGCGCTGCTGCGCGAGAGCTTTGAGCAGGGCTATGCGTGGCGCGGGCGGATTGCCGAGGGTTACGGTGTCGATTTTCGCATTGAGGACGGCGCGTACCGCGCCCCCTATTCGGAGCAGGCCGGATTTGTGTCCGGGCTGAATGCGGAGCGCCACACCGATGTGGTGATCGAGGTGGAGACGACGCAGCTGTCCGATGATCGCAATAACGCCTACGGCGTGCTGTGCCGTGCGAGCACCAGCAACGACGGCGACGGCTACTACTTCCTCATCAGCGGGGATGGCTACTTCTCGATCCGGCGCGGCGCCACCGAACGGGTGGACGGCTTGATCGATTGGACGCAGACGAATGTCGTCAACCAGGATCGCGGCATCAACCGCATTCGGGCGGTGTGCATCGGCGATTATCTGGCGTTGCAGGTGAACGGGCAGTTCATCGCCGACACCCACGACACGCGCTATGCAGAGGGTTACGCGGGACTCCATGGCCGCCGTGGTGGAGGATGGTGCCGTCGAGATTGCGTTTGACGACCTGACCATCTGGTCGGCGCAGTTAGCCGACTAAGACAGCGCGGACTCAGCGAGGGCATGGCAGCGCCATGCCCCTACGTCAATGTTTGTCGCGAGGGACGGCTCGTTGAGCGTCACCCAAAGTCTACCCGCTGGCTAACCATCGCTCGGCGGAATGATGATCCGCTGACCGATCGACAGCCGATCCGGATCGAGGCCGGGGTTCGCGTCGACAATATCGGCAATCGTCACACCATAGTTCGTCGCAATGTTAAACAGTGTATCCCCGGTTCGACGGTGTAGACTTCGCCTGCGGTCGCTGTACCGGGCGCGCTCGTCGGTTCGACAGTGGCCGTCGACCGCGGTACGCGCGTCGAAGTGCCGTCACAATCAGGCAAATTCAGCTCATCTTCCGGGAAAATCACGGGCGGATCGCCGTCAAGGTCAGGATTTACCGCCAACAACTCATCAATCGTAGTATCACGATCAATAGCAATCGAGTACAGGCTGTCACCCGATTCACAACGTAAATGCACGGATCCGTGTTAGCACTTGCCCCCTCGATCTCGGCGTCACCCGCTTCTGCCGCACCCTGCGCTTGGCGGTGGTCTCGCCGGTTCGCGGCACCGTCGTTTCGACCGGGACGGGACCTAACGGTGAACCGGGCGTGATGAACTGGGGTGTTGCCGTTGGCGGCGGTACAATGGTCTGCGGTGAACGGGTGTTGGTCGCTTAAGGGGAGACTTCTTCGGTCGCCGCAGCCGCGTGTATTCAGTGCTAGAACCGTGATGGGGGGGAGCGTTGCCGTTCCGGGGAGCCCGCTCGACGGGGAAGTGGTGGTAGCTTCCAGCACGACCGAGTTCGAGGCAGCATCCTGAGTCGGCTCAATCGTGTCCCCAGCCGAACGAAAACACCCTGCCGAAAGCAATGGGATCGCCAATAACACGACAAGCTGGATAAAACGTTTCAAGCGAAGACCTCCTGTTGCACGATATAATTCTTGAGCATACACCGATCTATAGGGATGAGCAAAACAGGCTGTGGTAAGCTACAGTACAATCGTTTCATCCGAAACGCAGAAAGGCGTGTAAGCGGTGACTTTGAGCGGAAAATGCATCCTCGTGGTTGATGATGACCCCGATCTCCCCTGCAGCTCGTGCGGATTTTGCTCGCACGGATCAACTTAAATGGTGACAGTTGATCATGCGCGCGCCTGCCGGGCAGCAGCGATTCTGGGCTCCGCCCTGATCTTGATTCTGATCTCGCGATGCCCGATATTGGCGGGATGGAATTTCTGGCCGAAATTCGCAGTCATTCACGACCTTCGACCTGATGCCGGTGCTCGTGCTGTCTGCGCTGGTCGACCCCAGATCAGATTCGTGACGCGCTGAACGGCGGCGCGGATCGCTATTTGACCAAGCCTTACATCGCCCATAATCTCGTGACGGTGGTTCAAGAGATGCTAAAGGCGGGCGGCGGTAGCAGTTCATACGACAAACCGCGGTGCGTTATACACCCGTGTCACAGTGAAACCTGCTGCTCGCACCGCATCAAGCCAGCTCGCAATCGGTTTGATCAACCGGAGCGGTCGATAACGGGGGCTGGGTCAGTTTGATCAAGGCCCCGGTGATAAACGCTTCAGTTGTTGGATAAAATTTTACGTTTATCCGTCCACTCGAGATAACAACCTAACTGCCAGGCAACCGATCCACCGGTGGCAGATGATCGCGCCGGGTGACTGGTGGTTGAGGAAATCGGCGAGCTCGTGAATGCCCGTTACGCGCCGCGCTGACCGTTCCCTCGCCGCCGACATTCATTTCCCTTCGCTGCGTTCCACCGCCGACGACCAGCGCCAGCGCGATCGCCGCCGCGATCACGTTCGCTTCGCCGCGGGGCAGGGATGCGGCTGATCGCCCCCACATCCAGATGCCGCCGCGCGCGCCCCTAAAAATTGCCCACCAGCGGAACCAGCGGCAGCAGATAGCGGTCTTACACATTGAAGGCGGGACGCACGTGCGCCCTGATGCAGGCGAGTGACGAACATCGCCAGCACCGTATCGATCAGCGTGGTGGGGTGACGCGGACGCCCGGATTACGCCGCTGATGACCGCCAGCACCGCGCCACCGATCAACAGAAAGTTCGGCGTGCCGAGCAGATCAGGCGCCGAGCTCTGTCCATGCGCCGAGGCGGGCGAACGGGTTGGCGGCCAGCCCGGTAATGGGTTGTTGGCGGCCAGCGCCTAGAGGCTCGTCTCCTGCGCGCGCGCCGCATCCCATGGAACAGCAGCAGGACGCCGACCCCGATAGGCGCGGCGGACTGCGCGGGCGGCGGAGGTTTAGCCCGTCCAGCGCCCAACCGAGTGCGAGCACCAGTGGCGCGAAAACAGGGCCTGCTGTTTGCTGCCTGTAGCGCCAACTTTAGGCCGCTCCAGAGCCAGTTTCCCCGGCTGACCGCCAGCAGCGCCAGCGTCATGAACAGGAGCATCAGCCCATCGGTGAACGCCGTCGCGCTGAACGCCACCGCGACCGGGGAGCATGCGGCGAACAGTGCCGCTTACGCTACCGTCCGATTGCGATACAGCCGCTGGGTCAGCGCATATACACCGCGACCAGCACGATCGCCCGAAAGTGGCGGCAACCGTGCTGTAATTCGCCGACGCGCGATAGTCGAAATCAGAATTGTATTTTCGACGCGCCCTGAACAGCGTCGTCGACAGCGCGCTGGCGTAGATCGCCAGCGGCGGCTTGCTCGAGCCGAGCCGTGCAGCAGCCAATCGCCGTTCAGCGCGGCATGGCGCGCAACGTGCTGAAGAGCGCCTCATCCGGATGAAAGCGCACATCCTGACCGAGCGCATGCAGCCGGATCACCGCGCCGATGATCAGACGAGTAATGACTTTGCGGCTGTCGGCTCCCCTCTGGCCGAAGCGTCCGCGCAGATAAGCCAGCACCACGCGGTCCACGTGCGTGGAAGTTTAATACCTCGCCAGCGTTCTTCGAGATTCCTTCCGTGCCGATCAAGCGGTCAAAGGCCTCGATGGTGAACATGATCCGTATTGGCTGTTCAGGGCGCCGGTATAGTATTTTTGCTCGCGCATGATCAATTGGAGTTCGCGCACCAGTTCCGGGGTGATCGGCAGGCGGTCTTCCGGGCGCGTTTCGCCAAAATAGATGTGATGCAGCTGACCAGCCGTTCAACCGCGCGACCGGATCCGGATTCGTCGCCGACGCGCAGGTCGATATAGCGACTACGCCACCGCCACCGTAACCGCCATTCGTTTTCGCCACGTAGAGCGCCGCCTTGCCGCCTGCGCCGGTCGCCGCCCGCGCGATCACCTGCCAGTTGCGGCGCCAGCAGCCGATCGGCGAGTTCACCTTCGGTGCTGAGGGCAACGCCATTGGGTCGAGGACTTCCGGCCCGGTGAGGATGTTGCCCTGACAGCAGCCCACGTCGATGCGGTGTCCTGCCTGATCTGCTTCGCATTTGACGCCCGGTGTGCGCGGCGGTGCGTCCGTCAGTTTGATGATGCCCACCTGCCGCGTCGCCTTGCCCGGAGCGAGGTCTGAGCAGGCGCTGTAACGTCTCTTCCGCGCTGATGCCGGACGCCATCCGGCCGACCGTCTGGTCCAAAGCCGATCTTGGCGTAGGATTGGGGTCGCCACTGCACCTGCGCCTGCCCGCACCCATGGCAAACCATCGCCCCGACGGCGAGTGAATTTGCTGGCGACGGCGACGCCCCACGCGCCTTCTTGCCGGGATCTTCCATAAGCGGCAATCGAAAAGGTCATC
>NZ_JADJPI010000009.1:0-133703 GCF_016713355.1 Candidatus Flexifilum breve | reverse complement strand
AATGCTGGCGGATGAAGGCCGTCATCGCCGCGGCTTCGTCAGTGGGCGGCATATCGAGCTTGTCCATGAACAGGTCGCGGATTTGCTCTTTGGTCTTGTGCATCACGGGCATGATGATGTGGCTCGGGTGATCTTCCGCGATCTGCACGATGTATTCGCCGAGATCGGTCTCGATCATCTCAATGTTGTGTTCAGTGAGGAACGGCAGCAGGTTGATCTCTTCGGTTGCCATGCTCTTGCTCTTCACACCGCGCTTGAGGTCGTGCCGCTGGCGGATCTCCAGAATGTGCTGATTCGCTTCCGGCCCATCGGCGGCCCCAGCACATGCCCGCCTTTCGCCGTCGCGTTCTGTTCGAGCTGTTCCAGCAGTTCAGGTAAATCATGCGGCGCGCGCAGCCCGACCCACGTCCCTGCTGGCGCAGCAGTTGCGCGTGTTCCAGTTCGCTCATCACGGCGCGGCGGCGGCCGTCGGCGTTGCCGTCCCGCGGTCGAGCGCGGTTTGCAGCGTGATATCTTCCAACGCAATGACGGCCTGCTCGTTGAACTTATTCGCGGTGAGTTCCATACCTGTTCATCTCTCGGCAACCTGTATTTCGCTTGATTGTACCGCGTTCTGCCCCGCCGCAACGATTTATGAGAATTTGCATAGGACTGCTACCTTTCTAGACAAAGATAGGTAGAATGCCTAATTATTAGACAGGCAAAGGATTTAATGTGCTAGAGCAGCTTTTCGCCCCCATCTCCCCGGTTATCGTCGTCCTGTTCCTGCTCGCGCTGGCGATTTCGAGCATCGGCTTTCGCAAAACCGTCTGGTTTATCAGCATCGGTTATGTCTTTTCGATCACAGCGATGATCGGGGCCGTCGTCCTCATTTTCCGCGAACAGCTCACACTGGTCACCCTGCTGCAAAATGCGGTGCTGCTGGTGTGGAGTTTGCGCCTCGGCTTCTTCGTCATCCGCCGCGAAGGGCAGACCGCGTATCAGGCACAGGTTGCCGAACAGAACGCGCGCATCAACAAGCTGCCGATCTTCGTGAAGGCGGCCATTTGGATCAGCTCGTCGCTGCTCTACGTGGCAATGTTCTCGCCGTCGCTCTTCACGCTGACTGCGCCCGCGCAGCCCACCGGTTTCGCCCTCGTCGTCGCGTGGATCGGCATCGCCATTCAGGTGGGCGGTCTGCTGATGGAATGGGTTGCCGACGAGCAGAAATCCGCTTTCAAGCTGAAGTCGCCGGGGCAGTTCTGCAATGTCGGCTTATATCGTCTGGTGCGCTGCCCCAACTATCTCGGCGAAATCATGGTGTGGATCGGTCTGTGGGTGGTCGGCGCGTCGATCTATTCGGGGATCATCCAGTGGGCGCTGAGCACGGTCGGCTTAGTGCTGCTCGTCATGATCATGATGGGGTCAACCAAGCGCCTGGAAAAAGGTCAGAACGCCCGCTACGGTCACTTAGCCGAATACCAGGCTTACACCCGCCGTGTCCCGGTGCTGTTCCCGTTCATCCCGGTCTATTCGCTGGAAAAAGTGCGCGTCGCCATCGACTAAGATGCGCGGTGAGTGACAGCGGCGGCGACCTTACGTTTACGCAATCCAGCCGCCGTTGTCACTATACTAAACGGTAGCCTTCATCGTCGTCACTATAAAGGACTTTGTGTTTTGGAACAGCTCTTCTCGCCGATCTCCCCTCTCATTCTCGCGCTCATTGTGCTTTCACTGGTGATTGCCAGTGTTGGTTTCCGCAAAACCGTGTGGTTCATCAGCGTCGGTTACGCCTTCGCGATCACCGGCATGGTGATCGTCACGGTGCTCGTGTACCGCGATCAACTCACGCTGATCGCCGGTCTGCAAAATGTCGCGCTGCTCCTGTGGAGCCTGCGCCTCGGCATCTATCTCGTGCGCCGCGAAGCGACCGCGCAGATGCCGACCAGCGTCAACGATCAGGTTGCCAGAGCGCAGTCACTGCCGCTCATGGTGAAGTGCTTCATCTGGGTCAGCGTCTCGGTGCTGTACGTGGCGATGTACTCGCCCGCGTTGTTCATGCTGACCGCTCCGGCGCAGCCGACCGGGCTGAGCGCGGTGATCGCGTGGCTCGGCGTGATTGTGTTGTACGGCGGGCTGGTCATTGAATCGGTTGCGGATCAGCAGAAATCGGCGTTCAAGCTCCAATCACCGGGGAAGTTTTGCAACGTGGGGCTCTACCGGCTGGTGCGCTGCCCCAACTACCTCGGCGAGATCATGGTCTGGTTGGGCAGTTGGGTGATCGGCTTAGCGATCTATAACGGTATTTTGCAGTGGGTCATCAGCCTGATCGGTCTCGCGTGCATCACCTTGATCATGATGGGCTCGACCAAGCGGTTGGAAAAAGGTCAGGCGCAGCGCTACGGACACCTGCCGGAGTACCAGCAGTACATCACGAGCGTGCCCGTGCTGTTCCCGTTCATCCCGGTCTACACGCTGGAAAACGTCCGCGTCTATATCGAGTAAGACCGCCTCAAAAAGAGGCAACCGAAGGGTGATAGGAACGCACTTCTGCGCGTCCGCTGCTGCTTACCCCTCCCCGAATTCAGTTGACGGAGGGACAGTTTTAACAATTGAGTCATTGTAGGGACGCGCTTCTGCGCGTCCGTGGTCAGCGGACGGCCAGAAGGCCGTCCCTACAACGTATCGTTTAAGGGAAGACGGTCTCGAAACATTAAAACTGTCCTGCCGTCAACCGAATTCAGGGAGGGGAGCCAACATCACTCACCTGAGCCCCTCTCCCGCTTGCGTGGGAGAGGGGCAGGCTGTCTTACTTCTTCAACTGCGCCATGAACTGCTTGCGGAACTTCGCCACCTTCGGCGCGACCACCACGCGGCAGTAGCCCTGATACGGGTTGCGCGCGAAAAACTCCTGATGATACGCCTCGGCGGGGAAGAATTCCTTGAATTCGGTGACTTCGGTCACAATCGGACTCGGCCACAGCCGCTCTGCGTTGACCTCCGCGATCACCTGCGCGGCGGTCGCCTGCTGCTCCGGCGAATGGTAGAAGATCGCCGAACGGTACTGCGGGCCGACGTCATTGCCCTGACGATTCAGGGTCGTCGGGTCATGTACCGTGAAGAACACCTTGAGGATGTCCTTGAAGCTGATCACGCTGTTATCGAAGGTCACCTGCACGACTTCGGCATGCCCGGTCGTCTTATCGCACACCTGCTCATACGATGGGTTCTTGACCCAACCGCCCGAATAGCCGGAGACCACATCGGTCAC
Source organism: Candidatus Flexifilum breve (assembly GCF_016713355.1). Classification (NCBI taxonomy): domain Bacteria; kingdom Bacillati; phylum Chloroflexota; class Anaerolineae; order Aggregatilineales; family Candidatus Flexifilaceae; genus Candidatus Flexifilum; species Candidatus Flexifilum breve. Next base: position 130,453 of record NZ_JADJPI010000009.1, on the reverse strand, counting down.
GCCGTTCAAGTCGTCGTAGACCGCTTCCGTGCACCAAAACACCCCGCCGCCCAGCGTCGCGATTTCCTTGGCCATGTTTTCACCTCTTGGTTGTCTAAGGGGTTACAGAGTATAGACGGAATCAGATGCAGAAACCTAACCACCTAGAGCGCCGAGAACCCGGAGAAAGTGCGATTTTCTAAGCGTGCGATCATCTTTGCGGATGGTGATGGGCGCATCGCGATGCGCCCGTCCAACCTAATATGCTTGCCCATCTCCTCTGCGCTCTTCGCGCTCTCTGCGGTTCACGCTCTTTTTGCTCTGCTCTTCTGTGTTCTCTGGGTTCTCTGTGGTTCAAGCCTTTTCACGTTACAGCGCTTGCAGTTTCTGCCCGTAGGGAAAGCGTCATTCAAGCCGCGCTGATCGTCGGCTATAATGGCGACGCACAAGCAGTTGTCATAGGTGTTCGCTATGCGTATTCCCAGTTGGTTATTCATCGTCGGCGTGATCGTGTTCGTCATTGGCACGGCGCTCTGCTCCGGCGTTTCCTATTTAGCGGCGCGGCAAGCCGCCATCGACCTTGGCGAGAGCGGCATCGAACTGGTGTCATTCACCGATTTCCTGCGCGCGCAGCCGACCCCGCTGCTGCCCACGGCAACGCCCTACTCGCTGCCAACCGTCACCCCGCGCCCCGGCGCGACTCTGGCGCCCACAACCAGCCCGCCCACGGCCACCGTCGATGTGCTGGCCGCCTACGAATGGAACGATCCGCGGCGCTTCAACATTTTGCTCATGGGTATCGACCAGCGGCGCGGCGAAACCGGGACGTTCCGCACCGATACAATGATGATCATCAGCGTCGATCCGGTGCGCAAAACGGTCGGCATGTTGTCGATCCCACGCGACCTGTGGGTACAGATCCCCGGCTACCAGCCGAGCCGCATCAACACCGCCAATGACATCGGCGACCGTGACGGCTACCCCGGCGGTGGTCCAGCGCTGGCGGCGCGCACCGTCACCGAAAATCTCGGCATCGACGTGGACAAGTACATCCGCGTCAATTTTGATGTGTTCACGACCGTGGTCGATCTCGTCGCGCCGAGCGGCGTCGAAGTGTGCCCGACCCAGGCGATTGACGACCCGACCTATCCCGATGCGGGTTACGGCTTCATTCATGTGAGCTTTCCGGCGGGCTGCCAGACACTCGACGCGACGCATTTGCTCCAGTATGCGCGCACCCGCCACACGCAGGATCCGACTTTGACCGCGCCGCGCGCCAGCAGGAAGTGATCAAGGCGCTGCGCGACACCGTGATGAGCGCGGGCGGCGTCGCCAACCTGATTGTACATGTGCCGGAACTGTGGACGGAACTCTCCGACAGCTACGTCACCAACCTGACGCAGGAAGAATTGTTCGCGCTGGCGGCGCTGGCGCAGGAGATCCCGCGGGAAAATATCCGATCTGCCGTGATCAACCAGTTCTACACCACGCCGCAGACTAACCCGAACGGCGATCAGGTGGTGATCCTCAACTACTCCGCGTTCCGCGGACTGCTGCAAGAAGTCTTCGGCGAAAACCAAACGCTCAATACGTCAGATTTGCGCGACCGCGCGAACGCCGAAACGGCCAATATCGTCGTGTACAACAATACGACGACGCAGGGGCTCGCCACGCAAACGCGCGACTGGCTGACCAGCCGCAGTGTGACGATCAGCGCGGTCGGCAACATGCCGGAACCGGATGACAGCGCCGTGACCGTCATCCGCGACTACACGGGCAACCCGTACACCGCGCGCTATCTGGCACAGCTCCTCGGCCTGCCCGAAGATCGCATTCAGGTGGCGTCCGATGGCCTGACTTCAGCGGATGTGATGGTCGTGGTCGGCTCAGATATTCAACCGCTGCTGAGCGGCCAATAACACCGATTCAGATTGCGAATTACAGCAAAACGGGGCGGTTCCACTCTGTGGAACCGCCCCGTTTTTATTGGCTGCTGCCTAGGCGCTTTATACCACCGGTTTAGGGCGGCGGAACAACAGCATCGGCATGGTGATGCCGAGCGCAAGCGCCGCGAGGATCAACCCCGTGTTGACGAAATTGATGGCCGTCTCCAAAAGAATCGGTTCGGTGCTCGCGGGCGCGGTCGTCGCCAGGCGAATCACGCCGAGCATGGCGCGGTAAGCGAACGAACCCGGTACCATCGCGACAGCGCCGCAAATGCCGAAGACCAGCGACGGCGTTTCCAACCGCCGCGCGAAGAGATCACTCAGCAAGCCGACTAGGCCAGCGCCCGCCAGCGTTGCCGGGGCAATGCTGACGCCAAGCTGCATGAGTAAGGTTCGCAGCGCATGTCCGCACGCGCCGCAGACAAAGCACGCAATGAGAGTTTTGCGCGGCACATTGAAGAGCACAGCGAAACCGACCGCGCATACACCCGACCAGAAAAAGTCTTGCAGGATTATCCACAGGTTCATAGTCCGCTGACTCCCATCAACTGCATGGCCAGCAGCAGCCCGAGCGCGATACACATCGAGATCACTGCGCCAGTAAATCCACGTACCAACCCGGTGACCATGTGCCCGTTGATCATATCGCGCAGTGAGTTGATCAGGTGGACGCCGGGGACGAGCAGCAGCACCGAGGCGGCCAGCGCAATCTGTGGGCTCGGGCTCAGGCGGAACAGGGTCGCGGTACTGGCACCCAGACCGGCGACAAAAGCTGTTGCGACGACGATCATAAAGGAGTTGAAATGCTGGCGGCTCATTTCCTGGCGGACGTACATCGCGGCCGCCGACGAGAGAAATGTCACCGCAAATACGGGCAAGTCTGAGCCAAACAGACGGCTAAGGGCGGCACAGGCCAACCCCACCATGCCGACGACCACCCACCGATTGTAGTTCGAGCGCATGGCGCTGATGCGCAGCAGCTCTGCGCGAGCGCACCACGCGGTCGACCTGCCCCCAACTAATGCGATAGGCAAGGTCATTTATCGCACAAACGATACTCAGGTTGACGCCCAGCGTCACCACGCGCCGCACCTTGGTGCGGAATTCTTCCCCGCTGATCGTCGTCACGATCAGGGCATTTGGGGAAACGAGAATGTCTAGCCACGCCGCCCCGAGCGACGTGCCGATCAGGTGTACTACGCTTTCGACGCGGGCCGTGTCCGCGCCGTGCTGTAAGAGCATCTGCCCCGCCCACAACGAGAGGTCAATCACATCCCGGAGCGTCTCGTGATCTAAGGGCGGCTTTTCGATTACAGCCTCTTGGTCCATTCGTTCCTATCCCCACATAAAACACGTCCCCAGTGTACCGTGAGAGGTCTGGATCTGAATAGGGGTTTAGCCGAAGAATGAGAAATCGTTTACTGCGAATCCGGTACATTTGTCAGTGAATCGGCGTGATTCCGACCCCAGCGCGAATTCGGAGAGGGAAGACAACCACACCTGCCAACCCAAATTGGTTTTCGCAGGGACGAGGCATGCCGGTAGCTCGGTAGGATAGTGTGAAGTCGATTTGGAAGCCGCGGACGCGTGCCTGAGGTCGTCGTTTGAGCGTAGTCCAGCGGTCAGGTGAGAGTACGCCGCCCGTCCATGAGATTGCCGGGAGTCCGGTTATCGTTCACAGTAACGAATAAATTTCTTTCGGGGGTGTGCGGTGATTGGGTGGACGAAGGCCTTAGTGATCGGATTGCTGCCGGTGGTCGCCGGGTTAGTCGTGCTGCTGCTGATGCAGCCCGCCGTGTGTCCTATCAATCAGGTGTCGGCAACCGCGCTCGCCACGCCCACGTCCGCGCCCACCCTCGCCCCGCTGGTCGATGCGCCCAAACTGGCGCCGCAGTGCCTCGTCGCCAGCGCCGTTCCCGGCGACCTGCTCGTGCGCTCCTACCCTGGCGCGGAATTCGCGGAACTCGGCACGCTGGTCGCCGAGTTGACCGCGCTTGGCCTGACGGATGATGGCTGGGTGACGGTCAATTACGGCGAACGCCGCGGTTGGCTGCGCGCGGAAAATCTACGCTTTTCTGGCGTATGCGCGGCCCTGCCCCGCGTGCGCAATCCGCTGATCCCGGTGGCCGCGCCGGACGCCGAGGTGTTCGCGCTGCAAGTAGATCGCGACGGCGACGGCTCATTCCGCAACACCATTTCCACGCCGGAAGGCGACGCGCTCGACATCCTGTGGGTGGTCATCATCAACCTGTACACCCAACCGCCCAACAACCTGCGCAGGTCACCCTCACGCTGGACTGCGACGGCGCGCAGCCTGACGCCGTGCGCTGGGGCTGGGCCTACGAACGCCGACCCTCACCTGCGGTGATGCGCTGACACTGCCGTTCACGCTCGACAACCCCCAGCAGCCCTTCAGCATCACCTATGCGCCCAACAGCCCGCAGAGCTACATCAACTATGTGCTGCGCGTCAGCCCGGGAGCCGAGGGCTAACCGAATTCGTACCAAGAACCACAGCTTACTTCTTCGTATCGTGGACAATAGTAGAATATGCATTGCGGCTGACGAGGAAGAAGATATGCGGTTTGTGCGTTTGGGAATTGTGATCGTATCGTTGTTGTCGACATGGTTGCTCCTCGCCCAGAGTGACGAGGGGATCATGATTCCAGCGGATACCACTGCCTTAATCGATTTTGCGCAGGACGCGCCGACTAACTACCGCGTCCGCCAATACCCGGATCAACCGACGGTTGTGACGCTCATGGGCGTTGATATCCCCTTCACCGCGCAAATTCTCGATTCTAACGGGACGGTGCTGGCCGAATTCGCCGAAGGCGTCTTCATTGTGACGCTGGAACTCGGCAGCGGTGATGCCGTGTTCACGCTGCGCATCGAACCGCACGTCGAACCGGGCGTCGTGCTGGTGCGCGTTGGCTCCGATTACGAGGAGAGCGCACCGAGCATCGAGGAGGCACGGGTGCTGCCGCCCGCAACGGCCACGCCGACCCTCACCTTCACGCCGACGAATACGCCCACGTTCACGCCCACGTTCACGCCGACCGAGACATTCACGCCCTCGCTGACGCCCTCACGGACACCGACTAACACGCTGACGCCGACGGAGACGCACACGCCGACCTTCACCCCGTCGAATACGCGCCGCCCCACGTCGACGCCCGCGCCGACGGAGACGAATACGCAGCCGCCGACGGAAACGCCCGTGCCGCCCACGGCGACCAACACGCGCACCCCGCGCGCGACGGCCACACCTCAACCACCGACCGAGACTCCGGAGCCCCCCACAGCGACCAACACGCGCACTCCGCGCAATACCGCGACGCCACCGCCGCCGACAGAAACGCCCGTGCCACCCACGGCGACGAGTACACGCACACCCCGCGCGACCTCAACGCCGCGTCCACCGACAAGCACGCCGCTGGCCTACGCGCCCGCCGACAACGACTACGAACTGGACGTGACGACCGGCACGGTCACCACGATCAGTGATATGGTGTCGTACTCTGAAGGCGATCAGGAAGATCGAGTGGTGTATACTGTGCTCAACGTGAATCGGGATGCCAAACAACCGGGCGGAGAACTCACGTTAACGATCACCGCAACCTGCACCGGAACGGGCGTCGAAAATATTCGGTTTGCGACCGGTGGGCAGACTTTCGCATGTGGTGATACGATTATCTCACGTCAAGTGGTGTTCGATTCGAAGAGTGGCAGTATCTTGATCGCCGCTTTCCGTGGAGAGGGCACATTAGTGACATGGACTTTGACCGGGACAGCCGAGCAAGTCAACCCATAATCGAGGTGGTTGGATGAACGCAGCAGCCGTCTTACACTCATTGTCATTGGACTATTTTTGTTGGCAACTGGCGTCTGGGCGCAGGATGGCGAACCGGTCGGTATCGGCTCCGGCTTGACGCCGATTGACTTTGCCGCCGATGCCGGGCCCCAAGTCTTCCTGTTACAAACGACTCCCGATGAGCCGACCACGCTCAGCGCGAGCGCCGACCCCGCCGACTTCCCGTATCTGGTGGAAGTGCGCGACCCGCGCGGCAACGTCACCGCCCGGTTGACCAATGTCATCGCGTCGCGGCTCACGCTCGATAACAGCAATCGCAGCTACGAAATCACCGTCATCCCCAACGACCCGGCGCGCGCGGGGCAGGTCATCCTCGATATTGAAGGCGCGATTGAACCGGAAACCGAGATCGAAGCGACGCCCGCGCCCGTGGAAGCTGAACCCGTCGGGCAGGCGCAAAGCGCTGCGGGCGAAATTGCGTGCTTCGTCAGCACCAATTCGCGCGTGAATATCCGCCGCGAACCCAACGTCGATGCCGAAGTCGTCGGTCTGCTGACCGTGCGCACGCAGATCGGCGCGAACGGGTTGAGCAGCGATGGTTTGTGGTATGGCGTAGTGATGCTCGATGATACGCAGGCGTGGATTTTCGGCGAGGCTGTCCGCGAAGTGTCGCCCTGCAATTTCAATTAGGGGTAGAAAAAACAGTGGTCAGTTGACAGTTTACAGTTAGAAACTTGGTTTTCACTGTGAACTGTCAACTGACCACTGTGAACTGCTTTACGTCGTATAGCTGACCGGGTTGCCCTGGCTGCCCTTTTTGCCATCCGGCCAGGTAGTCGATTCGTTGAACTTAAGGCCGGTGACAATCGCGCCTTTCATGTTCGCCCCCGTGAGGTTGGCGCCATTCAGAATCGCGTTGGTGAGGTTGGCATTCGTCAGGCGCGCGCTGGTGAGCGTCGCGCTGCTGAAGTTGACGCCCGTCAGGTTCGCCCCGTTCAAGTCCAGCCCGACCCCTTGCACCGTGGTCATATCGCTAAAGCTCAGGTTGGCGTTGATGAGAATCGCTTCGCGCAGGGTCGCCGCGACGAACTTCGCCGCGCGCGCCGAAGCCCCGGTCATATCCAGACGCGTCATGTCGAGCGCTGATAGGTCAATACCCGCCAGCCGGGGCGTAGTCCCCGCGCCGACGAGCGCCAGAATGAGTTCTTTACGATTAATTTCCGCCATGTGCTTTTTCCTCACGGTGATAGGCGATAATCTGGTCGATTGTGTCGTCTAAGGAGGTCGTCGGCTTCCATTCTACCAGTCCGCAGATTTTATCCAACGCCGGCACGCGCCGCCGGAAGTCTTCGAACCCGGCTTCGTAGGCTTGCTCGTAGGGAATGACCTTGATTTCCGAGGTGCTGCCCGCGCGCGCGCGCACCCGGTCGGCCAGTTCGTAGATCGTCACTTCTTCGCTGCTGCCGATGTTGAACACCTGCCCGATCGCTTCGGGCTTTTCGCTCAACAGGTGAATCGCATGCACCACGTCGTTCACATTCGCGAAGCAGCGCTGCTGTTGGCCGTCGCCGTAGACCATGATCGGCTCGTTGTTGATCGCCCATTTGACGAAGCGCGGCAGCACCATCCCATACTGACCGTGCTGACGCGGGCCAACCGTATTGAACAGACGGAAGATCACGACGGGCAGCCCCGTCTCTTTTGGTAGGCGAGCGCGAGAAATTCGTCAATCGCTTTGCTGGCGGCGTAGCTCCAGCGGGGAGCGAGTCGTCGCGCCGAGCACGCTGTCGTCGTCTTCGTGGAACGGGAAACGCACGCCTTTACCATACACTTCTGAGGTCGAGGCGATGAGCACTTTCTTGCGGTAGCGGCGGGCCGTCTTGAGCACCACTTCGCTGCCGCCGATATTCGTTTCGATGGTTTCGATGGGTTCACTGATGATGCGCTGCACCCCCACTGCCGCGGCCAGGTGGAAGATCACATCACATTCGCTGACCAGTCGATCCATGACATGGATGTTGCGGATGTCTTCAATAGCAGTGCGGAACTTTGGATGATGCTCAATCGCCGCGAGATTCTTAATGCGCCCTGTGGTGAGGTTATCAATAATGGTAACTTGGTAGCCGTGTTCAAGCAGTCGCTCGGCTAAGTGACTGCCAATGAAGCCCGCCCCACCGGTGATCAATGCATGAGTCATGGTTATCCTGTTCGTCGTCTTACCAGACACATGTTAACCAAAGTACTGCGCATCCACAATAGACGTATATCAATTGTAGTCCAATCGTCGTTTTGAGTAGCCTGCCCGAGGACGCCATGACCAAAGCCCCTGAAACCGAGAAAGAAACGCAGCGCATCGAAGCCTTTAGCGACGGCGTGTTCGCCATTGTCGTCACGTTGCTGATATTTAACGTCAAGCTGCCCGACCCCGCGGCGGTGACGGCTAACGGCTTGCTCGCCGAACTGGCGAAGTCCTGGACGATTTATCTGGCGTTTGCGGCGAGCTTCTTCTTCGTGCTCGTCATGTGGATTAATCATCACCGCTTGTTCACGATCATTCGCCGCTCGGATAACAACCTCATGCTGCTGAATGGGCTGCTGCTGTTCGGCGTGACTGTGGTGCCGTTCCCCATCGATTGTCGCGGCGTACCTGCTTGACCCGCAGCAGCAGGCGGCCGTCTTCATCTATAACGGGTGGTTTTTCCTCGTGGCGATCATGTTTCAACTGCTGTGGCGCTACGCTGCGCACAACAACCGCCTGTTCAGTCACGCTGTCGACCCAGCGATCACGCGGCACATTGCCCGGTCGTACAACATCGGTCTGGTGCTGTACCTCGCCGCCGTGCTGATCGATATCATCAGCCCTCCGGTCAGCCTGGCGATTTCAATTGGGCTGGCCGTGTTCTTCGCCATCCCCAACCGCCAAGTTCAGCAGTTGATGACAACCAGCGACACGACTGCCTAAAGCAGGTTCATGGGAATTTTCGTGTAGGGGCTGTCTGCCCGATTTCGGGCGCACACGCAGGTGCGCCCCTACTTTAAGTCCCTACCACTCCTGCTGCCGCGCGCAGACTCTGCACGCGCTCCGGTTCGATCTGCTGCCGCTCGTAGAAGTCCGCGAGCGCCAGATAGCCCGGTTGGCCTTCCGGGTAGATCGCCACTGCCGTTTCCCGCAGCTTGAGCGCGAGGTCAGGGCGCTCCTGCTGTTCGCGGACGTGCGCTAACTGAATGAGGATCGTGGCGGCGTGCTGCGGCTGTGTCTGGAATTCGTACAGGCTGCGCCGGAAGAGATCCGCCGCGGTGGGCACATCACCTTGCTGAGCGGCCAACTGCGCCCGCAAAAGCTGAACCCACGCTTGCAGCGGCAGCCAGCGTTCCATCCACGCCAACTGCTTGAGCGCGGCTTCCTCCTGCTGCCTGTTGATCAGGTTGTTGGCGCTGTGAATGTGCGCGACGAACCACACGCGGAGGAGCTGCCAGGCCAGATACAACACGAACGGCACATACAGCAGCACGCCGATGCTCGGACTGAAGCCGAGGGTCGCCCAGAACTGCTCAATCGGAAAGTAGAGCAGCAGGCCGAGGCCGAGCGTGACGAGCAGGTGCTGCGCCAGCAGCAGCGGATAATCCTCAACGGCCAGACTGCGCCGCGCCGGAATGTAGCCGCGCCGGCGCAGGCCAAACGGCAGGGCTAGCCAGATCAGCAGGAGGCCCCCCGCTAACACTGCATACCAGCGCTCGCGCCGAAACTCGCCCCAGGCCGCGATGACCATCGCCATCGGCACGAGGAGTGTGATCAGCGGCAGCCACAGGCGGTACAGCCCACCGCCCACTTGCAGCGTGACCAGATCGGGTACGTCGTACAGCGCCGCCCACAGACGGCGCTGCGTCCGGCGCGCGCGCGCCGCTTTCCCCGGATGCACGAGCGTCAGCAGTGCCAACCCGCCGAGCGCGATGATCCACCAGCCATACCGCATAAAGACGCCGACGTCACGGCGCACCTCGGAATAGGGCATGTACGGGTTCTGCGTGTAGGCGATCCACCATAGATTGCCCGCGTGATCCACGCTCAACAGATCCTGATACCAGTTGCTCCGGGGCGGCGTCGTCAGGATGCGCCAGTTCCCATTATCCAACTCGTAAATGCCCTGTGTGTCGATCAGCAGCGGCGCGTTGTTGCGAATGACCAGTTGATCGGGAAAGATGCTGGCTGAATTGAACGTTTTGCGACTGAAGGTCAGACGCCCAGCGAGGTTGAGCGTGCCCACGCCACGGGTATGATCGTACACCCACAGCACCGTGTCCGTGGCGCCATACATACGGCTGATCGAAAGGCGCGTCGGCCCGCCAAAGGGCTGCCAGCTTTGTCCATCGTAGCGGAACAGATTGCCGTTGTACGCCAGATAGATGATGCCGTCCGGCGTTTTGACGGATCGGCGCTGCTGGCGTAGGTGCTGCCCAGATTGGACATCGGAATGAGCGTGGAAAGCTGCTGCGTTTGCCAGCGTGTGCCGTCAAAGGTGGCTATGTGCCCATATAGGTTGATCACGAACACGCCGAGCGGCGAGGCCTCGATGTCATTCCAACCGTAGCCCGAGAGCGCATTCTCATAAGTGATCCACTGCGTGCCGTCGAAGTGGATCACGGTGTTGTCGCGTACGGACCACAGTTGATCGCCATTGGTGATGCTGATCGGGCGGTCGAAATAGGGAGCTGAGACCCCGCCCGTGCAGTCCGACCAACTGCCCGCTTGATATTGCAGAAAGCCGCAGTCGGAGTGTGTGCCCACCCAGAGCGTGCCATCGTTCAGCGCGAGGACTTCATACGGCGATTCGCCTTCGGGCAGCGGGATTTCGCGCCAGTCCTGCCCATCAAGGAAGTACAACTGAGCGAGCGGACGCAGCGTGAGGGTCGCCAGTCCCTGCGCGCCCAACACCACCAGCACGACGAGCGCCACGCCGATCACCTGCCAGCGGCGGGCGGCGCGGCGGTACTGTTGACCTTCACGAACGGATGCGGCAATATCCAGACCGTCGATCATGCGTACCCCTTGGCAACTCGGTCAATCGGCGGAGGCAAGCCCCGCTGCTAATTGTACAGCATGTGGGTCACGCAGATAACGCAAGGTGACGAACAGCGCGCACAACACCATCACCAGCGCGACGAAGAACAGCACCTCATAGCCGAGGTTCTGCGCAATCGTCCCAGCGATGAACGGCGCGGCCAGCGACACAATCGCGGAAATGGTGTTGAACAGCCCGGCGTAGATCGGGCGCTGTTCCGGCGACGCATAGTTGATCACCCAGTTCTGATAGCTGATGAACAGGTTGCTCAGGGTGATGCCGGAGAGCAAAAAGCCGATGTACAGCGGGAATGGCCCGACGACCGACGCGATCAACGCGCTGATAGGCAGGAAGGCCGCGCCGACCAGCGCCAACCGGATGAACAACACGTTATTCTTCGCGCCCAGCCACGTGTAGAGCAGTGCGCCGCTCACGCTGCCGACCGTTTGCAGCGCCAGCAGCGTCGGCACGGCGACGGCGCTCGACAGGCCGAGCTGCACGGTCGCAAAGCCGATGTAAAACGGGCTGGCCATCGCGAACAGGCTGGTCAGCATGCGCGTGATGATGATGGCGCGAAACGGCTGATCGGTGCGCAGCACGCGCCCGAGGCTCGGCAGGAATTCGCCCAAGGACGGGATCTTCTCGAGGGCTTTGCCGCTCGGCAGTTCGTGAATGAGCGTCGTCGGGATGATCGAGAGGGCGAACAGCACACCCGCCGCGGCGAACAGAATTGCGTAGTTGTTGGGGAAGCCCGGGCCGCCGCTGCCCAGCACCACGCCGATCAGCGGGGAGATGCCGAGCATGATCAGGCCGGAGCTGGCGGTCATGATGCCGAACATGCGCGCGCGCCAGCGGTTGTCAGGCTCGACCCGGAGAGATCCGCCCACGGCACGCCGACGATGCCATCACCGATCGCCGTGATGCCGTAGCAGATCAGGAAGGCGATGAGAATCGCTTCCGGTCGCGCCGCGCCGAACACGACGATCAAGCCCGCGAAGATCAGCATGACGAAACGCACCGGGATGTTCGGCCCGGCAAACCACCACTTTTTGCGCTCAAAGCGCACGATGTAGCGCGCGATGAACAACTGCGGCAGCGTCCAACCCACATCAAACAGGCTGGACGAGAGGCCAATCAGGATTTCTGAGCTGGTGAGGCGGCGGATGAAATCGGGAATCAGGGTGCTCGGCCCGAGAATATTCATCGCCAGGGTGAAAAGAATGCCATCGGTCAAAAAAGAAGACGAAGTTTTTACGATAGACTTTTTTCGCGTTGGTCTGGGGATAGGTTGCGACTGTCAGCGTGCGTCATGCGAGGTCCTGTCATGAAATCGAATGCATATCATTCTGCCTTGTTCTGTCAGCGCTCACAATGTCCAGTTGGTTCAGGCTGGTTGGTCCGGGTAGGGCACGCGTAACCGTCGAGGGACGGGGTGAGGGATGAACCAGTTGGGACGAGGCATAAGGGTGGTTAAAATGCGCACAGTTATCTTGATGAGAGAGGTTTTTGTAGGGACAAGGCATGCCTTGTCCTCTGTATCCTTCTCTAGAAATTAGGACGAGGCATGCCTCGTCCCTACAGGTGATAACCTGATTGGACACCCTCTAAATCGCGTTCCTACACAGCCACCGCTTCTCGTAGGGACGCAATTCGTTGCGTCCGCTGCATCCGACCCCACCCGGAATTCAGGCAGGGGAGCCAACACTGCTCGCCAAACCGAATTAGTTTTCGTAGGGATGCGATCAAGATGGTGTCTAATCAGCCCCTCAACCCCCGACCTCTACTCCCGCGCAAGCGAGGAGAAGGGGAGAAATGCAGTTGTGTCCCGCCCCCCGTTGACGTGGGAGCGGAACGGCTTGCGCAGCCAGCCGGGTGAGGGGTGGTATGAAACGCCTTTTAGCCCCCTCTTGATCGCGTTCACTGATCGCAACCACTTACACCAACCCACAGGCGACGCTTTAAATACCCTCATGCCTCGTCCCTACAATTGATTTCCTTCCCCTGACAACCCCGTGGCTGACAACCCACCGCTCAACCATTCAGGTAAATCCCGTCACGCAGATTCAAAGTTGCGGTAAAATACGGGAGGCGAAGCATGGTGCTTCGCCTCTTTTTGCCATTTCGGGGATAACGTTGAGCATTCGCAAGACACAACGCAGAATTTTAATGGCGTTCATCGGGGTGCATTTTGCGCTGGCGGCGGTCGTCAATCTGGTGTTTTTCGCCGGGAATGCCTTTAGCCCGCTGGCGTCGGCGACCGGCGGTCTGTTGACTGGATCACTGCTGGTCAATGTGGTGTTCATCGGCCTGCTCGTCGGTTGGATGATTCTGCAACGTGGGCGGCTGCGCCCCTACGACGTCGGCCTGATCCCGTTGCATATCCCGATGGGCATCATCTACACGTTTGGCTTCTGGGCCATGGCGCAGATCGTGCATCTGGTCTTCAGCCTGCTGACCTACGGCGCGGTCACACTGAACCCGGAATGGGTGAGCAACGCCAACATGATGATCGGCCTGATCCTCGCGCAGGTGATCGGCAACGCGCTGTTCGAAGAGATTGCATACCGCGGCTTTCTGTTCCCGCAGATCTACCTGCATCTCGACGGCTGGCGGCATCGCCCGTGGTGGCGTTTGGGCGCGGCGATTCTGATCTCGCAGGGGTGTTCGCGCTCTCGCACATCCCGAATCGCCTGTATCTCGGCATGTCGCTCGACCAGATCGCGCCGGATCTGCTGCTCCTGCTCGGCTGGGGTTTCCTGTACACCATCATCTATCTCCGCACCGATAACCTGTTTCTGGTGGTCGGCGTGCATGCGCTGGGCAACGCGCCCTCAACGCTGTTCGCGACGGCACCGGTCTTTGCAGGCGGCGGCGCGTCACTGTTCATGTACGCGCTGGTCGTCCTGCTGTTGTTCGGCGTGCCCATGCTCCGCGCCTACGGGCAGCGCTTCCGATTGGGCTTAGATTACGGCACACAAGAAGGAAGAAGAGAATATGTATAAACGCGGAAAAGACGAGGACGACGGCCTCGATTCCCTGCGCAGCGATTTTGGCAGCGAGGAGGAACTCGGCGACGAACGCGGGTTCCTCGACGATGTCGCGCCTGCTGAGGACGACGCTGAGGACAAGCCCCGCGAGCAGCGTCCGTCCGGGGTGCCGGGGAATGTCAGCTTCATCGGCGGCATTTTCCGCGTGATCGGCATCGCGCTGGTCTCCGTGCTGATCTTCCTGCTGATTGGCGTGGGCATCACCTTTGGTCTGAGCGCGGCGGGCATCGTCGAGATCATCGACTTCTCGCGCGCCAGCGTCCCCGTGATCAGCCTGCTGCCGACGAGCGTGCCGCCCACCGATGCCCCGGTCAGCGTGCCGACACAGCCGCCGCCGACGGAAGTCGCCGCCGCTGCTGCGCCGACCACGGACAGTGCCGGAGGCCAGCCCGTACCTGTGCCCACGGCGACGCCGGAAAATGTCACTGTGATCCCGCCGACTCCGGTCACCGCCTGTGCGGAAATGGCCGACTGGTGGGAGGATCAATCCGCCATCTATGCGACCTTCGCCGCGCTGTCAGTCGAACAGCCGCCGCAAACGCTGCTGGCGACGCTCCAGCAAATGCGCGTGCGCCGTGATGCCGCGCAGGCTGCTGTGCTCGTGCCGTGTATCGATCCGGTGCGGACGGCCTTCGTCAATGGTTATGACCTCCAGATTCGTGCCTTCGAAGCGGTCAACAACAGTGATCTGCCGGGGGCGCGCAGCCTCATGTTGATGGCTGGCGAGGCCTATGCGCAAGCGCACGCCGGACTGTGGCGCGCGGGCATCGCGACCGATGGCTCACCGCTCGCCAGCGGCATTGGGGCGGACAGCGGCGCATCGTGCGGCGCTGAGGCTTGGTATCAGGCGGCCAAAACGCAGCGCGATACCCTGCTCGACGCTTACCTTGCCGTCAACCCGGAGACGATGCCGCCGCCGCAGATCCGCCAGAATCAGGACACGATGGCCGCCGCCGCCAGCAATGTGGCCACGCTGCAAACGCCTGCGTGCGCGTCGACGCCGTCCAACCTGCTCATCAACTACATGCAGGATCTGATCAACGCGCTGCAAATGCGAGCCGGCAGCAATCCCGCCGAAATTGAGCGGCTGATCAGCGCGTACAACAATCGTCTGCTGCTCAATGCGTGGCTGTATTATCTGGGGCTGGTTCCGTAACGCGGAGCCGTATGCGCCGTCTACGGACGAGGCGCGAGGTCAGAATCGGCATTTGGTCTCACCTCACCCCTAAATCCCCTCTCCGAAAAGAGGAGAGGGGACTTTAAACTGTCTTGGCTCCCCCTCTCCTAGAGGAGAGGGGCCGGGGGTGAGGTTGGACAGTCGCCTTTCGGCCAGAAATAGGCTTCTTCCTGAAATTAGGTTCGACGTAGGCAGCACGGAGTCCCGATGGCGCACGTGTTCATCTCGTATCACAAAGACAGCAGCCGTGCCTACGCGCGCCAGCTCGCCGATCACCTGATCGCGCAGGGCTTTGACGTGTGGATCGACGACCGCATCGACTTTGGGTCGGAGTGGGAACGCGCCATTTTTGACGACGGACTGGATCGCGCGGCGGCGGTCATCGTCATCATGACCAAAGCCGCGTGGGAGAGCCGCTGGGTGCGGCGTGAGCGCGAATACGCCGAATTCAAGCGTTTGCCGATCATCCCGCTGCGCGCTGAAGACTACATTTTCCCACCCTACATGGCGACGCAGTTTGTCGATGTGCGCGGCTGGGTGCTGCCGCCGGACACCTTCCTCGACGCGCTGGAAGAAGTGGGCGTGACCCGGCGCGCTGATCGCGGCGCGGATGTAGCCAAAGCGGTGCAGGTCGCGCAGGGCTCCGCGCCGACCATTGAGCGTATCCCGGTCGTGACGCCGAACAGCACACCGTCCGTTTCCTCGCCACCGCCCATTGTGACGCAGAAACGGTCGCGCAGTCTGCTCCCCTTCGGCGCGGCGCTCCTCGTGATCGTCATTGTCGCTGCTTTGCTTCTGCCGTCGCTGCTGTCCAACCCGGACGAAGTCGCGTCGACGCCAACGCCTTCGCTGACGAATACCAGCCCGGTTATTGCGGACGCCGCGACCGCTACCGTTACCGCTACCGATACACCTTCACCCGAACCAACCCTTGTACCAACCGACACCGAGCCGCCTAATCCCGAAACCGAGGTCTGGCTCGACGTGACGCGCACCGCAGCGGCGTGGACGGATACGCCGACCGGGACATTCACCGCGACCGATCTGCCGACCGCCACCCGAGACGCCACGCAAACCTATGAACGTCTGCGCCAGAATCGCGACGCCACGCTCACCGCACAAGCCCCCACGCCGAACGGTGGCGGACGGGGCGAGATTGTGTTTGCCTCAGATCGAGACGGGGACTTTGAAATTTACGTGATGAATATTGCCGGAACTGACGTGCGGCGTTCACCACAAACGATGCAGCGGATCGCTCACCACGTTGGTCGCCGGATGGAAATCAAATTGCTTTTGCCTCAGAACGCGATGGGAATTCGGAAATCTACGTGATGAACGCGGATGGCTCTCAACAGCGACGCTTAACGGCGGACATGGCCGATGACAGCGCGCCTCGTGGGTCATCGGTGATCAGCGTGTTGCGTTCAGTTCAAACCATGATGGGGATTATGAAATTTATACCATCGGCGTAGATGGCACCAACTTGCAGCAGCTCACCTACAATGTAGTGAACGATTTTTGGGCGAACTGGTTTCCTGATGGGCGACGGATCGTCTACTATGCGGATGGTGATATCGCGGTCATGAATGCCGACGGCACAGGATCGTATGATCTCACGATTGGTACGGAAAACGATTTTGGTCCCGCATTATCCCCGGATGGTCAGATGATCGCCTTTGCGCGGAACCGGGACATCTACATAATGAACGTCGATGGGAGCAACATCCGCAACCTCACCAATAATGCCTTGGAAAACGGTAGCCCGATGTGGTCGCCGGATGGCAATTGGCTCACATTTACGACGCTGCGGGGTGGGGCGTACGAAATCTTCAGCATGAACGTCGATGGATCGAATGTCCGCCGCTTGACTACCCATTCGGCCTATGACTATGGGTCCGATTGGCGTCCCTAACGCCAACCGCACCCTAAAGCCCCTCTCCTCTAGGAGAGGGGTTGGGGTGAGGTTGATCTTGTGCGCTTACGCCTGAATGAGTGTGCCCACGCTGTGATCGCCGAGCACGGCGCGCTTGAGGTCGTCGCCCGACCACAGATCCAGTACGAGGATCGGCATCTTGTTCTCTTCGCACAGGGTGAAGGCGGTCATATCCATCACCTGCAAGCGATCCGTCAGCACCTGCTTGTAGCTGAGCGTTTCGTAACGGGTCGCATCCGGGAACTTCTTGGGGTCTGCCGAATACACGCCGTTGACCTTGGTCGCCTTGATGACGATCTCCGCGTTCACTTCGACCGCGCGCAGCGCCGCCGCCGTGTCGGTGGTGAAGTAGGGGTTGCCCGTGCCGCCCGCGATGATCACCACGCGGCCTTTTTCCATGTGGCGAATGGCGCGCAGCCGGATATACGGCTCGGCGACCGCTTTCATTTCGATGGCGGTCTGGACGCGGGTGGAGACGCCCAGCCGTTCGAGCGCGTCTTGCAGCGCCAGCCCGTTCATGACGGTGGCGATCATGCCGATGTGGTCGGCGGTGCTCTGTTCCATGCCGCGTTCCACGCCTTGCGCGCCGCGCCAGATGTTCCCCCCGCCGATCACGATGGCGATCTGCACGCCAAGGTCGTGAATGGTCTTGATCTTCTCGCCAATTTCCTCCGCGCGATCGGGATCAATGCCGTAGCCGTGATCCCCTGCCAGCGCCTCGCCGCTCATCTTCAGCATGATCCGGTTATAGACGGGTTTCTCTTGCATCGCCTTGCCTCCTCTGGGCATAAAAAAGGGGATGAACACGAAATGTTCATCCCCTTCGTTAACACTAGAAAACGGTATACCGCGGTCGTCCGAGCATCGGTTATTCGGGTACGTCGACCGGCGTGCTGATTTCGAAACGGGCGAAACGGCGAATTTCGATGCTTTCGCCGACTTCCGCGACGGTTTCGGCCAGCAGTTGGCTGATAGTCTTGCTGTCATCCTTGAGCCACGGCTGTTCCATGAGGACGATGTCCTGATAGAACTTGTCGAGGCGACCGGCGACGATCTTTTCTGCGACTTCCGGCTTCTTGCCTTCGTTGAACGTGCGCGCCAGCAGCACCTGACGTTCGCTTTCGACCAGGTCGGCGGGCACGTCGTCACGCTTCACAAACTGCGGGTTCAGGTTCGCAATGTGCAGCGCGACTTCCTTGGCGAACTTCTTGAAGGCGTCCGTGTTGGCGACGAAGTCGGTTTCGCAGTTGACTTCGACCATCACGCCGAGGCGCTTGGTGAAGTGCAGGTAGCTTTCGATCAGGCCTTCGTTCATCGAGCGGCCCGCGGTCAGCTTCTTAGCCGCCTTCGCCAGCCCCTTTTCACGCAGGAACGCGGCGGCTTTTTCAACATCGCCGTTGGTGGCTTCCAACGCTTTCTTGCAATCGAGGGACCCGCGCCCGTCATTTCGCGCAAGTCTTTGACCTGTTGTGCCGTGATCGCCATAGAGTTTATTCCTCGGTCTCTTCTTCAAACAGCTTGGTGTTGCGGAGCTTCGCCAGCGTCGATGCGCCCAGCAGCGCTTCATCGTCTTCGACTTCGTCGTATTTGCTCGCCGCTTCAAACACCGGGGGCGCTGCTGTCGCCGTCCTGACCGAAGTCATCGGGCTTGCGCATCTGCTGGCCTTCGAGGATGGCATCTGCCAGCGCCCCGATGAGCAGCTTGATCGCGCGCACGGCATCGTCGTTCGCCGGGATGACGTAGTCAATCGTATCCGGGTTGCTGTTGGTATCCGCCAGCGCCATCACCGGAATCTTGAGCGTGTTTGCTTCCTTGACCGCCGTGACTTCGCGCATGGTGTCGATGACCAGCAGCACGTCGGGCAGCTTCTTCATGTTGCGGATGCCACCGAGGCGTTCTTGCAGCTTCCGCGCAGCATATCAGCATAGCTGTTGAGATTGACCAGCGTCTGCTGCAGGTCAATGATGTGGATACCGTTGCGTTCCGTGAAGATGTACGGCTTCATCTTCGGGTTCCATTTGGTCGTGCGGTGACCGAAGTGGACGCCCGTTTCGAGAAGCGCCTTCATGGTAACTTGCGTGGGCATTGCGTTCTCCTAAAGGTTCGTGTTTGTGTACAAGCACGCCGTTCACCCCCGGCGGATCATCGCTCTACGCGACAACACGCCGCCGAGTCCGGGCGTGTGAAATTTGGGTCTGCACCCATCACGGCATTCTAGCAGAGCGGGTAAGCGCTTTCAAGATGAGGGATCGCGTCCTCACGACGCAGGAATGATCCCCTGTTCGACCAGATACGCCGCATAGGCTTCGGCCTGCAGGCGCGAACCTTCGCCGTTCAGGTGCAGGTGATCGACCCACATCTCAATTCCTTCGGGAGCCTGCGCCGCATAATCAATGTATGGCAGGTCGTACTGATTGGCCAACTGCGTCACAATGGCATTCTGCTCATCGGCTGCCGCCCGCCATTCGGGAACCGCTTTGGGATCAGCGCGGTCGTAGGCCCACGTGCTGAGCAGCAGATCGACGCCCTGAATCTGCGCGATCCCGATCAGGCTGCGTAGGTTGCGTTCGTAGTACACCGGCGGGTTGAGCGCATACGCTTCGGCATCTGTATAGGTCGGCCCGTCATCGCACGTGATGTAGGTCTCCGACGCGCTTGAACTCGGATCGGCGGGATCACGTTCCAGCCCCAGCTTAATCGTGAGGAAGCGGTACAGCGTGCTGATACTGAACGTCCCCTGGTTATAGCTGCTCACCATCACATTCCGTGGGTCGAGCCCGCGCAGGAGGTTGGTGCCCCGGTAACAATCCGGGTTGGCGGCCCGCCCTGAAATATCAAGCACGGACTGGTAAAAGATGATCAGATCCGGATCGAGCTCCAGCATGCGGAATTCGAAGTTGCTGAGCGTGTGCCACGTTGTGTAGCCCTGCACGCCCGCATTGATCACCTCGACGTTGGTCAGGCCATAGTCTTCCCGCAGAATACGCTGCAGCCACGCCGGATAGGTGTCGGTATCTTCGGTGGCGCCAAACGTCGACGAATCGCCGAGGGCGATGATGCGAAACGTCCCGGCCGGTTTTTCAGGGGTGATTTCTGGTCCGCGCAGCCCGAAAGCATTGTAGCCGTCGACGGCTGGATTCAAGGTGTAACCGATAAACGGCAACACGACCGCCGAGCGGTTGAGTTCGTTGACTTCTTCGCGGGTGTAGATGTAACTGATGCGATCTGATTCGGTGCCAAAGTTGGTGAAGATGAAGCGCAGCGCCAGTTCCAGGCTGAGCGCGACACTCCAGGAGCACCAGCGTGACGGCGCCGACTGTCACCAAAACGCGTTGGGACCAGCCTGCTGCCGCTGGCTGGGTGGTGGGTGCTGTGCTCCGGACGCGGGGTCGATGGCGGGGAGTACCAGCAGCGCCAGCAGCGAGATGCCGATACCAATACTGGCCAACAGCAGAAACAGCGCCAGCGGCTGGTGGATGAAAAACTGAACTGGGAGTGTGTATTCGTTGACGCTGCCATCGACCAAGACCACCGAGCGCGGGCGTCGTCTCGCTCTGTAAGCACACCTGCTGCGCGTCTTGACCGATGCTCGGCTGATTATCGAAATAGACTTCCCGCACGCCGTCGACCCGCCATTCGACGTTCACACAGGCGCCGGGCGCAAACACCACGCCGCGATCAACCGCCAGATAGATGGAGCTGGTGTTCAGTTGGAGGTTCGTCGTCTGCGCACCGGGCACCAGCCCCGCCCCCGCGCCGATGGCGAGGACGATCAGAAATGCGAGGATGTGGAGATAGAGTGCGTATGTTTGCAGTGAGCGCGTCAATTAGTTGACAAAGCGGTACTTGATCAGCGTCCAGAGCGCAATCGGCGCATCCGTCCACTTGATCTTCTTGCCTTCCGTCCATTCGCGTCCGTTGTACGAGATCGGCACTTCGTAGATGCGAATGCCCTGCTTGAGTACTTTCGCCGTGAATCCCGGCTCAAATTCAAAGCGCTTGGCGTGGATCACCATCCCTCGACGACTTCGCGGCGGAAGACCTTATAGCACGTCTCCATATCGCTGAGGATGGAGTTGTAGAGGATGTTGGTCGTCAGGGTCAGGACTTGTTGGCGACCATGTTCCAGAAGTTCATCGCCTTGCGCGGCCCGCCAAGGAAGCGCGATCCGTACACCACTTTGGGAGATGCCTTCTTCGAGCGGCGCAGCAGCACCGGGTATTCGCGCGGGTCGTATTCGAAATCGGCGTCCTGAATGAGGAAAATGTCGCTGGTCGCGTGTTTGAACGCGGTGACGAGCGCCGCGCCTTTACCCGCGTTCTGTGGGTGATAGACGATCTTCAGTGCGGGCGGTTCTGCGCTTCAATCTGGCGCAGCACCTCAAGCGTCCCATCCGTGGAACCGTCATCCACGATGATGATTTCGTCGGCCAGTCCCACCGCTTCGACGCGATCCAGCACGGCTTCAATCGTATCGCGCTCACTGTAACAGGGGATCAACACGCTCAACGTCAGTCGTTTCGCGCTGGGCGTCGATCGTTTTTCCGCCGTTTTCATTTGCATTGTTCGTCGCCTTCAATATGCCTTACGGCGGCGGATTATAGCATAGTCTGTGCCTGTCACCAGATGCTTATCTACTGCTCAGGCAGCGTTCCCGCAGGCGCTCGATAATGAATGCAATGTAAAATGAAATAGAAGCAGCCGCGCCGCACCGTTCGTCCTTGTGGATGAGCGGTGATCTGTGCTGTGGGCAGGCGGTTGCCCAGATCGGGAGCAGACATGACGGATCGACCAATGACGAATGGGCGCATTCATACAATTAAGCTGTGGGTGAACGCATTTATTCCTTCCACCTATACAGGGGCGGAGACGGTACCTGCCGGGAAACACGCCGGGAAAACCATGCTGACGACGCTGTGGGTGGTGAATCGCTGCTTTCTCACCGACGACCGCACTTTTAGCAATAATGTGCATGCCCAGTCGCGGCTGCACTCCGAAGTCGAAATCGATGTGCAGAAAAAGAAAGTGGTCTACGAGTTTCACCACTGCCACGAGACGGTCGAGATCGACTGTACCAGCGGTGAGGAGAAGTGCCGCCAGCACGGCGACACCAACCATATGCACTTTGAGAATTTCGTCGCGGCGGAAGCGGACGGCACGTTCAGCATCGATCTCAAGGCGAGTGCCAAGAATCCCTGCCTGAAGGTCGCCAACGTCAAGCTCGCGCCGAATGTCGACCTATACGGCACGATCACCATCCGGCTGAGCGCCGATAACAGCGCCGCCACCGTGCGCTTCGAGGGGATGATCGAGACGTATCCCGCGTTTGAAATGTATGTGGCCTTCAACGGCTCCGAGGTCGGCGAGCCCGTCTTTCAATTCGACGTGGAGGAGGGAGCGACCGCCGCCAACATCACTGGCGCGCCGACCCGCCCGGTCAACGTGGAGGCGGTGATCAAGCGCGAACCTGCGGCTCGCTTTCACACAGACCAATGATCGACACATGAGTCCGCATAGGAACTGATGTAGAGGAGACAGCATGCGACAGTTGATGATCGCGGAGTTCATCACGCTCGATGGCGTGATTCAAGCGCCGGGTGGCCAAGACGAAGATCTGGATGGGGGCTTCACCCACGGCGGGTGGACCTTTCCCTACTGGCACGACTCGATAGGTCAGCACTTTTTCGACGCGATGGCCAACACCGATACGCTGCTGCTCGGGCGCAAGACTTGGGAAATTCATGGCGGCGCGTTTGAGCCAATGGTGGACGATCCGTTTGGCAATACCATGAACGCCTTGAACAAGTATGTCGTTTCGACGACGCTCTCGTCGGCGCAGGCGTGGCGCAATTCGACGCTGATCCGCCAGAACGTGGTCGAAACGGTGCGCGAACTCAAACAGGCCGAAGGCAAAAATATCATGCTGGATGGCAGCAGCGTGCTCGCGCATACGTTGATCGAACACGACCTCGTGGATGAATACGTGCTGCACGTGTATCCGCTGGTGCTGGGGACGGGGAAGCGCCTGTGGCCGGAGGGCAAGCGCGTCAACCTGACGCTCGTCTCGTCCGAGCTGCTGCCCACGGGCGTGCTGTATCAGCGCTACCGTCCCGCGCGCAGCGGCTGATCCACGCGGCATTGTGTTTAGCCTCACCCCTCAATCACCTCTCTCAGAATGGTGACGAGAAGACTGCGCACTCGTGAAGTCTTCCCGTCCTCAAGAATTCGGGGAGAGGATGAGGGTGAGGTAAGACAATCTGAGTACCGGACAATGCTATTTAGGGGTGAGGCCAAATTCACATCGCGTCCTAGGCTGATTGGCTCTCCCCCAGCACCGTGAGGTAATGTGGGTTGTACATCAGGCCGAGGATGTTGCCGAACGGATCGAGCACCGAGGCCGTGATAAAGCCCGCCTCGCGCTTGATCAACGGCTCATATTCGGTCGCGCCCATCCCCTTGACGCGGGTCAGGGCCGCTTCGATGTCATCGACATGCCAGAAGACGACTGCCCCGCCCACGCCCACCGCCGCCGCTGGCGGCTGGTAGCGGCGGTCGATGATGCCGAGTTCGTGCTGGTAATCGCCGAGGCGGAATTCGACATAGGCTGGGTTGACCGCATCCGGGCGTTGAAAGTACGGCTCAAGACCGAGCAATGCGCTGTACCAGTCTTTCGCCGCCGCCACATCGTTCGCGTAAAGCTGATCGTCGCCACGCCGCGCAGCAGAGTCATGTGTGTCATGGTCCAATTTCTCCTTCACTCTCCCAACTTGATCTCAGCTTACCCCCCGCGTGTGACAACCCTATGTCAGCAGCGTCAGGCAGTCGCCCGTTGCATTCCGGCGGGGCATGGGGATCATAAAGCGCAGACCGCCCGACTTGAGGATCACGCGCTTGAACCGCTTAACCCGCCTGCTGTCACTCCTACTCGTCCTGCTCACCTTCATCGTCCTGCCGCTGCGCGCGCAGGATCAGCCGCCGCCCACCGATGAATCCGGGTTGGATGCGGTCGCCGGAACGCCGATCCCGCTGCCCACCCGCGGCGCGCGCCCGGCCTCCTTCCTGATTGCGGAAAACGACCGCGCCCAACTGCATTTCTTCTTTCAGGTGCTGCCGCAGGGCACCACGGACTTGATGCGCGTGGTCGGCAATGACATCGCCAATGCGCGCGCGCTGTTCCTCGGCGATCTGATCGACTTCTTCCCGATTGAGGATGACTTTTACGGCCTGATTGCGACGGGTATGGAACAGGCGACCGGACGCGAGAACGCGCTCGCGGTCTACGTCACGTTCACCGACGGCACGCGGGCGACGCTCGAAGCGAATGTGGAGATCGTGCAGGGCAGCTTCATCCGCCAGCAGGTGACGCTCGCGCCGGACAAAGGCTATCTGCTGGACACGGAGACCGAACAAAACGAACTGGCGCGGCTGGAAAGCATCATCAGCGGCTATGAGCAGGAACGCCGCTGGGATGAGACGGGCTTTCAACTGCCGATTCCCGCCGCGCTCACCTCACCGTTCGGCGCGTTCCGCACGTTCAACGGCACGCTGAACACGCGCCACACCGGGTGGGACATTCGCACGACACTGGGTCAGCCCGTGCTGGCGTCGGCGGCGGGGCGCGTCGTCTTCGCCGGGACGCTGCCGATTCGCGGCAACTATGTGCTGATCGATCATGGGTACGGGGTGTTCACGGGCTACGCGCACTTTTCGACGACGCACGTAACGCGCGGGTTGGACGTCGAAAAAGGTCAGGTGATCGGCACGACGGGCGACACCGGACGCACGAGCGGCCCGCACTTTCATTGGGAACTAGCCGGAAATGGTGATTGGGTAGACAGCGTACAATTCGTAGAAATGTGGGTGCCGTAGAGAGGTAACACGATGTCCCTGCGTTCAGCGGTTATCTTCATCACTGCTCTCTTACTCATCGTGATGCCCGCCTTCGCGCAGGACGCGCAGCCCGGCGCACCCGGCATCGGCGACTCACGTTACCCGGAATTCGGCAACGGCGGGTACGATGTGCAGTTGTACGATCTCAATCTGACGGTTGACCCGGAGGCGGGCACACTTGACGGGGTGGTCACCATCGATGCGATTGCCACCGCCGATCTCAGCAGCTTCAATCTCGATCTGGTCGGCTTCGACGTGCTCGAGGCGACGGTGGAGCACGCGCCCGCTGAGGTCAGCCGCGCCGGACAAGAACTCACCATCACGCCGGAAACCGTGTTGGTCACCGGGAGCAAGTTCACGGCGACAATCCACTATGCGGGCGTGCCGGAGGAGATGCAGTCGCAGGGCTTTGCGGGGTTAACGGGTTGGATCAATTACGGCGACGGCATCTTCGTCATGAGTGAACCAGATGGCGCCGCCAGCTTCTACCCGGTCAACGATCATCCGCTGGATAAAGCCTTGTACACACTGGCGATCACCGTCCCCGAGCCGTACACGGTCGCGACCAATGGCGTTGTCAGCGAAATCATCGACAACGGCGACACGACCCGACGATCAGCGCTGTGAACGCGCCGATGGCGAGCTACCTGACGACGATCAATATTGCGCGCTTCGAGCTGGTCGAAGCTGTGAGCGGGAACGGCGTGCCGATCCGCAACTATTTCGACGCGGGCATCCCCGCCGACGCGCCGCGTGATCGCCCGACAGGGTGAAATGCTCGACTTCTATGAAAGCCTGTTCGGCGCGTACCCGTTCGACGTGTACGGCGCGGTCGTCGTGAACACTACCACAGAGAGCGCAATTGAAAGTCAAACGCTCTCGCTGTTTGGCAGCGACATCTTCACCGACACCGATCCGCTGGAAATGGAGCTGTTCGTCGCGCATGAACTGTCGCACCAGTGGTTTGGCAACAGCGTGACCATCGCCGATTGGCGCGACATCTGGCTGCATGAGGGCTGGGCAACCTACTGTGAAGGCTTGTGGATCGAACACGCTTACGGGGCGGATGCCTTCAACGACTGGGTCGCGACGATTTACGAGTATGCGGCGGAAGACAGCGAAACCTACCCGCCGCCCGGCGACCCACCCGCCGAGGATGTCCTCAATTACAGCGTGTACGAGCGCGGCGGCATGACGCTCCACGCGCTGCGCCTGGAAGTGGGCGACGCCGACTTCTTCGCCATCGCGCGGACGTGGCTCGAACGCTACGCTTACAGCAACGCCACCACCGAGGATTTCATCGCGGTCGTCAACGAGGTCACCGGGGAGGATTACACGGACTTCTTCAACGCGTGGCTGTACCGCAAAGCGCTGCCCGAGCTGCCGTAATGTGCCTGAGCGCTTCACGAGCAGGGCGCGCCGAGGCATGTTAGAGACTAACGTGAGTTACGGATAACGCTTCTCTGACCCCACCCCCGGCCCCTCCCCGAATTCAGTTGACGGAGGGACAGTTTTAACAATCGAGGGAATTGTAGGGACGCCCAACGGGGCGTCCGCCGGATTGGGCGCGAAACGGACGCGCCGTTGCGCGTCCCTACACAACACGTTTTCCCTCAAACAAGCGCCTTAATGGTTCCCCATGTTAAAAGTGTCCTGTCCTCAACCGAATTCAGGGAGGGGAGGCAGCAAAAACAGTGTTCGTCTCCCCTCTCCCCGCTTGCGTGCTGAGGAGAGGACATGTTTGGGAAAGGGGTTGAAAAGCAGGGAGTTCATCGTTCACACTGGTAGCGACCAAGCAAACCGAGTATGAGCGATGAACTATCCATTACTGTACCAATGGGAGAGACTGTTGTCAGCCCATTTACCGGGTTTCAATAGTTGGCAACGAGCGAATGTGGCGCTGTTTAGCTACGGGGTGATACAGGCAAAAAGCTGCCAGCAAGGGGCAATTGCCCAAGCCACCAGCTGTGGAGAGCAAGTGGAAAGCACCGCGCGGCGGTTTCGGCGCTGGTTGGACAACGAGGCGGTGGACTTGGGGGCGTTTTTTCGAGGCCTGGAGTCGCTGGGTGGTGAGTTGTCGTGGGGGCGCAGAGATCACGTTGCTCGTGGATGAAACGAAGCTCCACGACCGGATTGGGGTCATGCTGGTGGGAGTGGCGTGGCAAGGACGCTATTGCCGTTAGCGTGGCGCACCTACCGAGCCAACAGCGAAGCAGCGTATCCGGCCGAGGACAAGTTGGGATGATTCGCGCCCTACCTGCAAGCGGTGAAAGCAGGCATCGGCGATCTGGCGTCGGTCCTCGTCTTAGCCGACCGGGGATTGGCTGTTCGCCCGCCTTATGCCGGGTGGTCAGAGCCTGGCTGGCGCTATCTGTTCCGCGTAACCTGTCAGACTAAAATCGTGACTGAAGATGCCGACTATCGCATCGCTCGCCAGAGTCCAACCGGGCGAGGGTGTGGAGGCAGGCGGGTCGGGTCTTCAAGCAGCGGGGACGGATTGAGGCGCACGCTCGGGCATTGTGGGGCGTTGGTTACGACGAACCGTGGGCGCTGGTGACTAATGATGAACGGCTCACCGGATACGAGTATGCGCGGCGCAATTGGCAGGAGCAAAGTTTTCGTGACCTGAAAAGTGGCGGTTGGCATTGGGGCGACAGTCGCCTACGTTCTCCCCACCACGTCGCGAACCTGCTCATCCTCTTGGCCATTGCCTATGCTTGGATGGTCGCGCTCGGCAGTCAAGCGGTCGCGGCAGGTTGCGCCCAACCCTGGTCCGTCGCCCTAACGATGCTTTCCGGCGCCTGTGGAGTCTCTTTCGGGAAGGCCTACGTTACTTCGCGCAAGTCGTTCAACGGCACACCGTGTGTCTAGGCTTTACGTTTATCCCAGACACACGGCTCACTTGACAACATGTCCTCTCCTCAGCCTAGAGGAGAGGGGATTGAATGATGAGGTTGTCTCTACGGACGCCAATCGGGGGCGATATCATCGCCGTCCGTATTCGTGATTTGACGGACGTTCGACCCATCGGCATTCATGCTGTAGAGGTCGCGATCGCCGTCGCGATCCGAGCTAAAGACGATGTGACTGCCATCGGGTGACCACGCCGCCTGATAATCTTCCCCTTCACGGTCAGTGAGGTTTTGCAGCGCCGTCCCATCTGCCCGCATAACGTAGATCTCTGCATCTGCGAAAAACCCCCGGGTGAACAGAATCTGCTGGCCGTCGGGCGACCAGGTGGCACTGTAATCCAGTGACCCTTCCATTGTCAGTTGGTACGCGCCACCGTCCGCGTTCATGATGGCGATCCCGTCATCGGAGAGGTAAAGAATTCGGCGGCCATCCGGCGACCACTGCGCGGATGAATTGAGCGCATTGTCGAAGGTCAACTGCTGGAGGTTCGTCCCATCCACGCCAACCGTGTAGATCTCGTCGTCACCATCGCGGTTCGAGGTAAAACCGAGACGTCGATCCTGGGTTAGCCACGCGGGCGCGTAATCATCTGCCTGATTGATTGTGAGCTGGCGCTGATTCTCCCCAGAGGCATCCATGAGGTAGATTTCCCAATTGTCCACGCGATAAGCAGCAAAGGTAATTTGCTCTCCGTCCGGCGACCAAGCCGGATAATCATCTACGCCTGACTCATCAGTGAGCTGGCGCACGTTCGTGCCGTCAGATGCGTCACATAGAGGTCGTAATCTCCATCGCGATTCGACACGAACACAATTTCAGCCCGTCCGCCGCCGTTCGGCGTGGGCGCTTGCGCGGTGAGCGTCGCGTCGCGATTCTGGCGCAGGCGTTCATAGGTCTGCGTGGCGTCGCGGGTGGCGGTCGCGGTATTCGTCGCCGTGAATGTGCCGGTCGGTCTGGGCGTCCATGCATCGGCGGTGCGCGTCACGTCGAGCCAGACTTCCGTTTCGGGATTCGGCGGCTCGGTGTCGGATGGCGCAATCGTTGGTTCGGGTGAAGCCGTATCAGTCGAGGTCGCGATCGCCGCATCCACGATCACCACGCTGGTGTTCGTCAGCGAAGGCGTTGGTGTTGACGCGACTTCGTCCGGGTTGGGCAGCAGCGACGGCAGCAGCAAAGCCGCGACGATCACGATTACGAGGATGGCCGCGCCGAACGGCAGCAAACTGCGCGAGCGGCGCTGGCTGACAATGGGCGGCGGGGAGGAAACGGGCGGTGTGCTGGTCGGCGTCACGACCGGGATGCGCTCAATCGTCGGCGCGGAGCCCTGCGCGACCTGCACCGCCTTCGCCATCAGGCGCCGCGATCAGCGCGCCGCGTCACGCCCAGTTCGGCCAGCGCGTCGAGGAACGTGTCGGGCGGCAGCACCCAGCCGCGCACATCGACAAACTGCGTCGCGAGGTAGGGCGGGAAAATGTAATCTTCCGCGCGCAGGGGGATGATCGGCAGGCGCTTGAATTCGGCGTATTCGCGTTCGCGCCGCACCCAGCGGCTCTCCCATGCGCCCTTGGTCATGATGACGACGACTGCCGCCGCGCGATCCAGTCCGTCTTCGAAAATGGCGCGTTCCCATTCCGACCCAAAGTCGATGCGGTCGTCGATCCATACGTCGAAGCCGCGCGCGATCAAATGATCGGCGAGCTGGCGCGCGTAGGCACGGCTGCTGTCTTTGTGATAGGAGATGAACACGTGCGCCATCGGGACTCCGGAATAGATTATTTTTCAGGACGCGGCGGAGGGTAACAAGTCCGCCCCTCAATAGCGTTGTGCGGTACTCAGAGGATCTTACCCCCCCGACCCCTCCCCGAATTCAGGGAGGGGAGACAGCAAAAGCGCGTTTTCTCCCCTCTCCCCGCTTGCGTGGGAGAGGGGTCGGGGGTGAGGGGCACAAAATTGTTTACGGAACCAGCCCTAGATAATGCAGCCACGCATTGAGCAGCAGGCGATTGTTGTACGCTGATCAGCCGCTCAATTTCGGCGGGATTGCTGCCGAGCTGCATTTGCAGCGCGTTGATCGGATCCTGCATGTAGTTGATGAGCAGGTTGGACGGCGTCGAAGCGCAGGCAGGCGTTTGCAGCGTGGCCACATTGCTGGCGGCGGCGGCCATCGTGTCCTGATTCTGGCGGATCTGCGGCGGTGGCATCGTCTCCGGGTTGACGGCAAGGTAAGCGTCAAGCAGCGTATCGCGCTGCGCCTTGGCCGCCTGATACCATGCCGATGCGCCGCACGACGCGCCGCTGTCCGCCCCAATGCCGCTGGCCAGCGGTGAGCCATCCGTCGCGATGCCTGCGCGCCACAGCCCGGCGTGCGCTTGCGCATAAGCGTCGCCAGCCATCAGCATGAGGCTGCGCGCACCGGGCAGGTCACTGTTGTTGACCGCTTCGAAGGCACGAATCTGCAGG
This sequence comes from Candidatus Flexifilum breve, assembly GCF_016713355.1. Lineage (NCBI taxonomy): Bacteria > Bacillati > Chloroflexota > Anaerolineae > Aggregatilineales > Candidatus Flexifilaceae > Candidatus Flexifilum > Candidatus Flexifilum breve. Next base: position 100,235 of record NZ_JADJPI010000009.1, on the reverse strand, counting down.
TCGTAACCGCTGACGAACGCCCCGCGCACCGGATCAACGCACGGCACGAGCACAGCAGTCTGCGCAGCATCACGGCGCACGCGCATCTGCTGGAGGGTCGCCAACAGCGTCTGCGGCGGCTGTTCAATCGACAGTGCGGCGAAGGTCGCATAGATGGCGGATTGATCCTCCCACCAGTCGGCCATTTCCGTGCACGCGGTGACCGGAGTCGGCGGGATCACGGTGACATTCTCCGGCGTCGCCGTGGGCACAGGTACGGGCTGGCCACCGGCGGTGTCCGTGGTCGGCGCGGCAGCGGCGGCGACCTCCGTCGGCGGCTGTGTCGGCACGCTGACCGGGGCATCAGTGGGCGGCACGCTCGTCGGCAGCAGGCTAATCACGGGGACGCTGGCGCGCGAGAAGTCGATGATCTCGACGATACCCGCCGCGCTCAGGCCAAAGGTGATGCCCACGCCAATCAGCAGGAAGATCAGCACGGAGACCAGCGCGATGCCGATCACGCGGAAAATGCCGCCGATGAAGCTGACATTCCCGGCACCCCGGACGGACGCTTCTCGCGGGACTGATCCTCAGCCTCGTCCTCGGCAGGCGCGACATCGTCGAGGAACCCGCGTTCGTCGCCAAGTTCCTCCTCGCTGCCAAAATCGCTGCGCAGGGAATCGAGGCCGTCGTCCTCGTCTTTTCCGCGTTTATACATATTCTCTTCTTCCTTCTTGTGTGCCGTAATCTAAGCCCAATCGGAAGCGCTGCCCGTAGGCGCGGAGCATGGGCACGCCGAACAACAGCAGGACGACCAGCGCGTACATGAACAGTGACGCGCCGCCGCCTGCAAAGACTGGTGCCGTCGCGAACAGCGTTGAGGGCGCGTTGCCCAGCGCATGCACGCCGACCACCAGAAACAGGTTATCGGTGCGGAGATAGATGATGGTATAGAGGAAACCCCAGCCGAGCAGGAGCAGTAGATCTGGCGCGATCTGGTCGAGCGACATGCCGAGATACAGGCGATTCGGGATGTGCGAGAGCGCGAACACCCCCTGCGAGATCAGAATCGCCGCGCCCAAACGCCACCACGGGCGATGCCGCCAGCCGTCGAGATGCAGGTAGATCTGCGGGAACAGGAAGCCGCGGTACGCAATCTCTTCGAACAGCGCGTTGCCGATCACCTGCGCGAGGATCAGGCCGATCATCATGTTGGCGTTGCTCACCCATTCCGGGTTCAGTGTGACCGCGCCGTAGGTCAGCAGGCTGAAGACCAGATGCACGATCTGCGCCATGGCCCAGAAGCCAAACGTGTAGATGATGCCCATCGGGATATGCAACGGGATCAGGCCGACGTCGTAGGGGCGCAGCCGCCCACGTTGCACAATCATCCAACCGACGAGCAGGCCGATGAACACCACATTGACCAGCAGTGATCCGGTCAACAGACCGCCGGTCGCCGACGCCAGCGGGCTAAAGGCATTCCCGGCGAAAAACACCAGATTGACGACCGCCGCCAGCGCAAAATGCACCCCGATGAACGCCATTAAAATTCTGCGTTGTGTCTTGCGAATGCTCAACGTTATCCCCGAAACGGCAAAAGAGGCGAAGCACCATGCTTCGCCTCCCCGTATTTTACCGCAACTTTGAATCTGCGTGGCGGGATTTGCCTGAATGGTTGAGCGGTGGGTTGTCAGCCACGGGGTTGTCAGGGAAGGCAATCAATTGTAGGGACGAGGCATGAGGGTATTTAAAGCGTCACCTATGGGTTGCTGTAAGTGGTTGCGATCAGTGGACGCGATCAAGAGGGTCCAAAAAGACGTTTCATACCACCCCTCACCCGGCGGGCTGCGCAAGCCGTCCCGCTCCCACATCAACGGGGGCGGGACACAACTGCATTTCCCCCCTTCTCCTCGCTTGCGCGGGAGTAGGGGTCGAGGGTTGAGGGGCTGATTAGGCACCCTCTTGATCGCGTCCCTACGAAAACCAATTCCGGTTCACGGCAGGAGGCTGGGGGCGGAATTTGACCTTTTTCAACACGATCAAACCAACCAACCAGCCAAAACCAACTGGACATTGTGAGCGCTGACAGAACAAGGCAGAATGATATGCATTCGATTTCATGACAGGACTCGCATGACGCACGCTGACAGTCGCAACCTATCCCCAGACCAACGCGAAAAGTCTACCGCAAAAAACTTCGTCTTCTTTTGACCGATGGCATTCTTTTCACCCTGGCGATGAATATCCTCGGGCCGAGCACCTGATTCCCGATTTCATCCGCCGCCTCACCAGCTCAGAAATCCTGATTGGCCTCTCGTCCAGCCTGTTTGATGTGGGTTGGACGCTGCCGCAGTTGTTCATCGCGCTACATCGTGCGCTTTGAGCGCAAAAAGTGGTGGTTTGCCGGGCCGGCAATATCCCGGTGCGTTTCGTCATGCTGATCTTCGCGGGCTTGATCGTCGTGTTCGGCGCGGCGCGACCGGAAGCGATCTCATCGCCTTCCTGATCTGCTACGGCATCACGGCGATCGGTGATGGCATCGTCGGCGTGCCGTGGGCGGATCTCTCCGGGTCGAGCCTGGACAACCGCTGGCGCGCGCGCATGTTCGGCATCATGACCGCCAGCTCCGGCCTGATCATGCTCGGCATCTCCCCGCTGATCGGCGTGGTGCTGGGCAGCGGCGGCCCGGGTTTCCCCAACAACTATGCGATTCTATTTGCCGCGGCGGGTGTGCTGTTCGCACTCTCGATCATCCCGACGACGCTCATTCACGAACTCCCAAGCGGCAAAGCCCTCGAAAAGATCCCGTCCTTGGGCGAATTCCTGCCGAGCCTCGGGCGCGTGCTGCGCACCGATCAGCCGTTCCGCGCCATCATCATCACGCGCATGCTGACCAGCCTGTTCGCGATGGCCAGCCCATTCTACATCGGCTTTGCGACCGTGCAGCTCGGCCTGTCGAGCGCCGTCGCCGTGCCGACGCTGTTGGCGCTGCAAACGGTCGGCAGCGTGAGCGGCGCACTGCTCTATACGTGGCTGGGCGCGAAGAATAACGTGTTGTTCATCCGGTTGGCGCTGGTCGGCGCGGCCTTCCTGCCCATCAGCGCGTTGATCGCGTCGGTCGTCGGGCCGTTCCCGCTGTACGTCGGCTTTTTGCTCTCCGGCATCACCCTGAGCAACCTGTTCATCAGCTATCAGAACTGGGTGATCAGCTATGCGTCGCCGGAACAGCGCCCAATCTACGCCGGGCTGTTCAACACCATTTCCGCGATTGTGTCGCTGGCCGCGCCGTTCATCGCCGGGACGATTGCGCAGAACCTCGGCTATGAGGTGCTGTTCTTCGTCGCGCTGGTGATGGTGTTGTGCGCGCTGTTCGTCACCCTGCGTTATCTGCGTGACCCACATGCTGTACAATTAGCAGCGGGGCTCGCCCCCGCGGATTGACCGAGTTGCCAAGGGGTACGCATGATCGACGGTCTGGATATTGCCGCATCCGTTCGTGAAGGCCAACAGTACCGCCGCGCCGCCCGCCGCTGGCAGGTGATCGGCGTGGCGCTCGTCGTGCTGGCGGTGTTGGGCGCGCAGGGACTGGCGACCCTCACGCTGCGTCCGCTCGCTCAGTTGTACTTCCTTGACGGGCAGGACTGGCGCGAAATCCCGCTGCCCGAAGGCGGATCGCCGTATGAAGTTCTCGCGCTAAACGATGGCACGCTCTGGGTGGGCACGCACTCCGACTGCGGCTTTCTGCAATATCAAGCGGGCAGTTGGTCGGACTGCACGGGCGGGGTCTCAGCTCCTATTTCGACCGCCCGATCAGCGTCACCAATGGCGATCAACTGTGGTCAGTACGCGACAACACCGTGATCCACTTCGATGGCACGCAGTGGATCACTTACGAGAATGCGCTCTCAGGCTACGGTTGGAATGACATCGAGGCCACGCCGCTCGGCGTGTTCGTGATCAACCTGTATGGGCAAATAGCCACCTTCGACGGCACGCGCTGGCAAACGCAGCAGCTTTCCACGCTCATTCCGATGTCCAATCTGGGCAGCACCTACGCCAGCAGCGCCGATCTCGTCAAAACGCCGGACGGCATCATCTATCTGGCGTACAACGGCAATCTGTTCCGCTACGATGGACAAAGCTGGCAGCCCCTTTGGCGGGCCGACGCGCCTTTCGATTAGCCGGATGTATGGCGCGACGGACACGGTACTGTGGGTGTGCGATCATACCCGTGGCGTCGGCACGCTCAACCTCGCCGGGCGTCTGACCTTCAGTCGCAAAACGTTCAATTCAGCCAGTATCTTTCCCGATCAACTGATCATTCGCAACAACGCGCCGCTGCTGATCGACATACAGGGCATTTACGAGTTGGATAATGGGAACTGGCGCATCCTGACGACGCCGCCGCGCAGCAACTGGTATCAGGATCTGTTGAGCGTGGATCACGCGGGCAATCTATGGTGGATCGCCTACACGCAGAACCCGTACATGCCCTATTCCGAGGTGCGCCGTGACGTAGGCCTCTTTATGCGGTACGGCTGGTGGATGATTGCGCTCGGTGGGTTGGCGCTGCTCACCGTCGTGCATCCGGGGAAAGCGGCGCGCGCGCGCCGGACGCAGCGCCGTCTGTGGGCGGCGCTCTACGACGGCCCGATCTGGTTACGCTGCAAGTGGGCGGTGGGCTGTACCGCCTGTGGCTGCCGCTGATCACACTCCTCCTCGTGCCGGTGGCGATGGTCGTGGCGGCCTGGGGCGAGTTTCGGCGCGAGCGCTGGTATGCAGTGTTAGCGGGGTCCTCCTGCTGATCTGGCTAGCGCTGCCGTTCGGCCTGCGCCAGCGCGGGTATACGCCGCGCGGCGCAGTCTGGCCATGAGGATTATCCGCTGCTGCTGGCGCAAGCACCTGCTCGTCACGCTCGGCCTCGGCCTGCTGCTCTACTTTCCGATTGAGCAGTTCTGGGCGACCCTCGGCTTCAGTCCGAGCATCGGCGTGCTGCTGTATGTGCCGTTAGTGTTGTATCTGGCCTGGCAGCTCCTCCGCGTGTGGTTCGTTGCGCACATTCACAGCGCCAACAACCTGATCAACAAGCAGCAGGAAGAAGCCGCGCTCAAGCAGTTGGCGTGGATGGAACGCTGGCTGCCGCTGCAAGCGCGGGTTCAGCTTTTGCGGGCGCAGTTGGCCGCTCAGCAAGGTGATGTGCCCACCGCGGCGGATCTCTTCCGGCGCAGCCTGTACGAATTCCAGACACAGCCGCAGCACGCCGCCACGATCCTCATTCAGTTAGCGCACGTCCGCGAACAGCAGGCGCGCTCTGACCTCGCGCTCAAACTGCGGGAAACGGCAGTGGCGATCTACCCGGAAGGCCAACCGGGTTATCTGGCGCTCGCGGATTTCTACGAGCGCCAGCAGATCGAACCGGAGCGCGTGCAGAGTCTGCGCGCGGCAGCAGGAGTGGTAGGGACTTAAAGTAGGGGCGCACCTGCGTGTGCGCCCGAAATCGGGCAGACAGCCCCTACACGAAAATTCCCATGAACCTGCTTTAGGCAGTCGTGTCGCTGGTTGTCATCAACTGCTGAACTTGGCGGTTGGGGATGGCGAAGAACACGGCCAGCCCAATTGAAATCGCCAGGCTGACCGGAGGGCTGATGATATCGATCAGCACGGCGGCGAGGTACAGCACCAGACCGATGTTGTACGACCGGGCAATGTGCCGCGTGATCGCTGGGTCAACAGCGTGACTGAACAGGCGGTTGTTGTGCGCCGCGTAGCGCCACAGCAGTTGAAACATGATCGCCACGAGGAAAAACCACCCGTTATAGATGAAGACCGCCGCCTGCTGCTGCGGGTCAAGCAGGTACGCCGCGACAATCGACGTGGGGAACGGCACCACAGTCACGCCGAATAGCAGCAGCCCATTCAGCAGCATGAGGTTGTTATCTGCGCGGCGAATGATCGTGAACAAGCGGTGATGATTAATCCACATGACGAGCACGAAGAAGAAGCTCGCCGCAAACGCCAGATAAATCGTCCAGGACTTCGCCAGTTCGGCGAGCAAGCCGTTAGCCGTCACCGCCGCGGGTTCGGGCAGCTTGACGTTAAATATCAGCAACGTAACGACAATGGCGAACACGCCGTCGCTAAAGGCTTCGATGCGCTGTGTTTCTCTCTCGGTTTCAGGGGCTTTGGTCATGGCGTCCTCGGGCAGGATACTCAAAACGACGATTGGACTACAATTGATATACGTCTATTGTGGATGCGCAGTACTTTGGTTAACATGTGTCTGGTAAGACGACGAACAGGATAACCATGACTCATGCATTGATCACCGGTGGGGCGGGCTTCATTGGCAGTCACTTAGCCGAGCGACTGCTTGAACACGGCTACCAAGTTACCATTATTGATAACCTGAGCACAGGGCGCATTAAGAATCTCGCGGCGATTGAGCATCATCCCAAGTTCCGCACTGCTATTGAAGACATCCGCAACATCCATGTCATGGATCGACTGGTCAGCGAGTGTGATGTGATCTTCCACCTGGCCGCGGCAGTGGGGGTGCAGCGCATCATCAGTGAACCCATCGAAACCATCGAAACGAATATCGGCGGCAGCGAAGTGGTGCTCAAGACGGCCCGCCGCTACCGCAAGAAAGTGCTCATCGCCTCGACCTCAGAAGTGTATGGTAAAGGCGTGCGTTTCCCGTTCCACGAAGACGACGACAGCGTGCTCGGCGCGACGACTCGCTCCCGCTGGAGCTACGCCGCCAGCAAAGCGATTGACGAATTTCTCGCGCTCGCCTACCTAAAAGAGACGGGGCTGCCCGTCGTGATCTTCCGTCTGTTCAATACGGTTGGCCCGCGTCAGCACGGTCAGTATGGGATGGTGCTGCCGCGCTTCGTCAAATGGGCGATCAACAACGAGCCGATCATGGTCTACGGCGACGGCCAACAGCAGCGCTGCTTCGCGAATGTGAACGACGTGGTGCATGCGATTCACCTCTTGAGCGAAGCGCCCGGCGCAATTGGGCAGGTGTTCAATATCGGCAGCAGCGAAGAGGTCTCGATCTACGAACTGGCCGACCGAGTGCGGCAGCGCGCGGGCAGTAGCTCGGAAATCAAGGTCATTCCCTATGAAGAAGCCTACGAGGCCGGGTTCGAAGACTTCCGGCGGCGCGTGCCGGCGTTGGATAAAATCTGCGGACTGGTAGAATGGAAGCCGACTACCTCCTTAGACGACACAATCGACCAGATTATCGCCTATCACCGTGAGGAAAAAGCACATGGCGGAAATTAATCGTAAAGAACTCATTCTGGCGCTTCGTCGGTGCGGGGACTACGCCCCGACTGGCGGGTATTGACCTATCAGCGCTCGACATGACGCGTCTGGATATGACTGGGGCTTCGGCGCGCGCGGCGAAGTTCGTCGCGGCGACCCTGCGCGAAGCGATTCTCATCAACGCGAACCTGAGCTTTAGCGATATGACCACGGTGCAAGGGGTCGGGCTGGACTTGAACGGGGCGAACCTGACGGGCGTCAACTTCAGCAGCGCGACGCTCACCAGCGCGCGCCTGACGAATGCTAACCTGACCAACGCGATTCTGAATGGCGCCAACCTCACGGGGGCGAACATGAAAGGCGCGATTGTCACCGGCCTTAAGTTCAACGAATCGACTACCTGGCCGGATGGCAAAAAAGGCAGCCAGGGCAACCCGGTCAGCTATACGACGTAAAACCAAACCTCACCCCGCTGCGCTGCGCTTAGCTCCCCCTCTCCTGTAGGAGAGGGGGCTGGGGGGTGAGGTTTAATCTTCTCTCTAATTGAAATTGCAGGGCGACACTTCGCGGACAGCCTCGCCGAAAATCCACGCCTGCGTATCATCGAGCATCACCACGCCATACCACAAACCATCGCTGCTCAACCCGTTCGCGCCGATCTGCGTGCGCACGGTCAGCAGGCCGACGACTTCGGCATCGACGTTGGGTTCGCGGCGGATATTCACGCGCGAATTGGTGCTGACGAAGCACGCAATTTCGCCCGCAGCGCTCTGCGCCTGCCCGACGGGTTCAGCTTCCACGGGCGCAGGCGTCGCTTCGACCTCGGTTTCCGGTTCAATCGCGCCTTCAATATCGAGGATGACCTGCCCCGCGCGCGCCGGGTCGTTGGGGATGACGGTGATTTCGTAGCTGCGATTGCTGTTATCGAGCGTGAGCCGCGACGCGATGACATTGGTCAGCCGGGCGGTGACGTTGCCGCGCGGGTCGCGCACTTCCACCAGATACGGGAAGTCGGCGGGGTCGGCGCTCGCGCTGAGCGTGGTCGGCTCATCGGGAGTCGTTTGTAAAAGGAAGACTTGGGGCCCGGCATCGGTGGCAAAGTCAATCGGCGTCAAGCCGGAGCCGATACCGACCGGTTCGCCATCCTGCGCCCAGACGCCAGTTGCCAACAAAAATAGTCCAATGACAATGAGTGTAAGACGTGCTGCTGCGTTCATCCAACCACCTCGATTATGGGTTGACTTGCTCGGCTGTCCCGGTCAAAGTCCATGTCACTAATGTGCCCTCTCCACGGAAAGCGGCGATCAAGATACTGCCACTCTTCGAATCGAACACCACTTGACGTGAGATAATCGTATCACCACATGCGAAAGTCTGCCCACCGGTCGCAAACCGAATATTTTCGACGCCCGTTCCGGTGCAGGTTGCGGTGATGGTTAAGGTAAGCTCTCCGCCCGGCTGTTTGGCATCCCGATTCACGTTGAGCACAGTATACACCACTCGATCTTCCTGATCGCCTTCAGAGTACGACACCATATCGCTGATCGTGGTGACCGTGCCGGTCGTCACGTCCAGTTCGTAGTCGTTGTCGGCGGGCGCGTAGGCCAGAGGCGTGCCTGTCGGTGGACGCGGCGTTGAGGTCGCGCGCGGTGTGCGTGTATTCGTCGCCGTGGGTGGCACGGGCGTTTCTGTCGGCGGCGGTGGCGTCGCGGTATTGCGCGGGGTGCGCGTGTTGGTCGCTGTGGGCGGCCCGGGCCTGGTTGGGGCCGGGCGTGTTGGTCGCCGTGGGCGGCACGGGCGTTTCCGTCGGCGGCTGCGTATTCGTTTCCGTCGGCGCGGGCGTCGACGTGGGGCGGCGCGTATTTGACGGGGTGAACGTCGGTGTGTGCGTCTCCGTCGGCGTCAGCGTGTTAGTCGGTGTCCGTGAGGGCGTCAGCGTGGGCGTGAATGTCTCGGTCGGCGTGAACGTGGGCGTGAACGTGAGCGTATTCGTCGGCGTGTAGGTGAGGGTCGGCGTGGGCGTTGCGGGCGGCAGCACCCGTGCCTCCTCGATGCTCGGCGCGCTCTCCTCATAATCGGAACCAACGCGCACCAGCACGACGCCCGGTTCGACATGCGGTTCGATGTGCAGCGTGAACACGGCATCACCGCTGCCGAGTTCCAGCGTCACAATGAAGACCCCTTCGGCGAATTCGGCCAGCACCGTCCCGTTAGAATCGAGAATTTGCGCGGTGAAGGGGATATCAACGCCCATGAGCGTCACGACCGTCGGTTGATCCGGGTATTGGCGAACGCGGTAGTTGGTCGGCGCGCCCTGCGCAAAATCGATCAGGGCAGTGGTATCCGCCGGAATCATGATCCCCTCGTCACTCTGGGCGAGGAGCAACCATGTGGACAACAACGATACGATCACAATTCCCAAACGCACAAACCGCATAGCATCTTCCTCGTCAGCAGCAATGCCTATGCTACTATTGTCCACGATACGAAGAAGTAAGCTGTGGTTCTTGGTACGAATTCGGTTAGCCCTCGGCTCCCGGGCTGACGCGCAGCACATAGTTGATGTAGCTCTGCGGGCTGTTGGGCGCATAGGTGATGCTGAAGGGCTGCTGCGGGTTGTCGAGCGTGAACGGCAGTGTCAGCGCATCACCGCAGGTGAGGGTCGGCGTTTCGTAGGCCCAGCCCCAGCGCACGGCGTCAGGCTGCGCGCCGTCGCAGTCCAGCGTCAGGGTAAATTCGCGCAGGTTGTTGGGTGGTTGGGTGTACAGGTTGATGATGACCACCCACAGAATGTCGAGCGCGTCGCCTTCCGGCGTGGAAATGGTGTTGCGGAATGAGCCGTCGCCGTCGCGATCCACTTGCAGCGCGAACACCTCGGCGTCCGGCGCGGCCACCGGGATCAGCGGATTGCGCACGCGGGGCAGCGCCGCGCATACGCCAGAAAAGCGTAGATTTTCCGCGCGCAGCCAACCGCGACGTTCGCCGTAGTTGACCGTCACCCAGCCATCATCCGTCAGGCCGAGCGCGGTCAACTCGGCGACCAGCGTGCCGAGCTCCGCGAATTCCGCGCCAGGGTACGAGCGCACGAGCAGATCGCCGGGAACGGCGCTGCCGACGAGGCACTGCGGCGCCAGTTTGGGCGCATCAACCAGCGGGGCGAGGGTGGGCGCGGATGTGGGCGTGGCGAGTGCGGTTGCCGACACCTGATTGATCGGACACACGGCGGGCTGCATCAGCAGCAGCACGACTAACCCGGCGACCACCGGCAGCAATCCGATCACTAAGGCCTTCGTCCACCCAATCACCGCACACCCCCGAAAGAAATTTATTCGTTACTGTGAACGATAACCGGACTCCCGGCAATCTCATGGACGGGCGGCGTACTCTCACCTGACCGCTGGACTACGCTCAAACGACGACCGTTGGCTCGTGGCTCACGCAGGTTATCGAAAGTGATCTACGGACGGATGGAGGAGTACAGCCGTGAAGCTTTGTCCGAAAAGTCAACAGACTAGGGTCTCGAGCATGACGTCAGAACAATGAAGCAGGCGGTTACACACAATGCCGAACTTGAACGCGGCGGCGCTGGCAGCCAAGCGGGCGAGCACTCGCCAATCGGAATGCGCACGGAGGTGCTTGAGGTCAAAAACGGTAGCGGTGTAACCAGCGCCGGTTTTGGGTATCCTAACGCGGAGCGGGGTGCGGGTTGAGCCAGCACGGTGGCGTGATAACCGCGTTGCCAGCGCCGACGAGGTCGCCGTAACGGGGGTAAAGCGCAACGGAGCGCTCCAAAGAGGCGCACCTGTGTGTGCGCCCCTACGATCACCGCTTTGATATTTCCTGCGCCAGCCCGATGAGCAGGCCTTCCGGACCGCGAATGTAGCAGAGGCGATACGAGTCCTCGTACTGCACCACTTCGCCGACGAGCTGCGCGCCGTGACGGCGGAGGCGAGTGAGCGTGTCGTCGATATCCTCCACCGTGAACATCACCCGCAGGTAGCCCAGCGCGTTCACTGGCGCGTTGCGATGATCGCCGATGACCTGTGGCGCGAGAAAGCGCGACAGCTCGAGGCGGCTGTGACCATCGGGGGTGACCAGCATCGCGATCTCGACGCGCTGCGTGCCCAGTCCGGTCACGCGCCCGGCCCACTCACCTTCGATCAGGGCGCGCCCTTCGAGCCGCAGACCCAGCTCCGCGAAAAACGCGATGGCGTCGTCGAGCGCTTCGACGACGATGCCGACATTATCCATCCGCTTCAGATTGGGTTTGTCTGAACTCATCACGCTCCTCCTATCGTCTATCCCGACCCTCAACCAATTTGGCAGAGAGCGCCAAGACAAGCATATTTTCCCCTCTAACGTAGGAGTGGGGCTGGGGTGAAGGGCGACGCGCTGCGTTTCCAAGTCCCCTCTCCACCCGGAGAAGGGATTGCGGGGTGAGGTTGCTCTACGGCGTGTGTTGATTGCTGCCGAGCGTTCCGTAATCGGGGACGGCGAACATACTCAGGTCGCTAAGCGGCCACCAGCGGAACTTAACCACCCCGTGAATGATGCTCGCGTCAATCGGGCCGTAGTCCCCCGAATCGAGGCTGTGATTGCGGTTATCGCCGAGAATGAAGTACTGGTTTGCGCCGACTTCCCAGTGTCCGCTGTAACGCGGCGCTTCGTTGATGTAATCCTCATGCAGCGGCACACCGTTGATGTACACGCGCCCGCTGCGAATCTCGACCACTTCGCCCGGCAGCCCGATCACGCGCTTGACGATCAGCTCGCCATCGTGGGGCGACGTGAGCACGATGACCTCGCCGCGTTCCGGCGGGCGCGTCATGGTGTCGACGTTGCTGACGAATAAGCGCTCGGTTTCATGCAGGGTCGGTTCCATGCTCGCCCCTTTGACGGCGTAGCGCGGGAAGAATAGATTCAAGAGCAGCGCGAACGCCGCGACGAAGACGAGCGTCTTCACCCAATCGCGTAAAATTGCTGCACCCTGAACGCGACATTCCACCCACCATGAACGATCATAGGGTTGGTAAATCATGCGGAACCTTTCTGAAGAGTCGCCATTTCACTTATAGTACCGTTAAAATGCGCGCCCTGCTTTAGGCCAATCTGACTATCGACCAACGGTGTACAGATTTCGAGTCAACGTTAGGCCGATGCATGCTTTTCTGGGGTCACGATTTCGGATATTATGTTATTTGAAAGCTATTGCGCGATTGGATGTTGCTCATGCTGTGCCTGATAATGCGCCGTGGACCCACACCGGGGGCGATCTTCGAACTGGACGCTGACGAGGTCTCGATCGGTCGTGGAGTTAAGAATCACATTGTCATTCACGATAATGAAGTCAGCCGCGAACACTGCCGCCTCGTGCGGCTGTTGGAAGGCTACGAGCTGCATGATCTCCAGTCGAGCAATGGCACATTTGTCAACGGGCAGCGCGTCATCACCACGTGGATGCTCACGCCGGGCACGTTGATCGAACTCGGCGACTCGATCACCCTCGAATACACGCAGTACGATCCCAAAGAAAAAGAAGTCATGTCGTCGGTGGATGCGCAAACTGCCGCGCGGCTGTTCAACCCGAGCGCGATGCACGGTCTGATGATGACGATGGGGCCAGCGGTCGGCTATTTGTTTGAGCTCAGCAAGCCGGTCATCAAGATCGGGCGCGATCTCTCCAACGATTTCGTCATTCAGGACCCGGAAGTCAGCCGCTTCCACGCGCGGCTGCTGCGCACGCCCAAAGGCTATTCGCTGGAAGACCTGAATTCGACCAACGGCACGGCGCTCAACGCCAAGCTGGTGAAGACGATTCAGCCGCTCCAGCCCAACGACGTGATCAAGCTGGGGTCAATGGTGCAGCTCCAGTTCATCTTCCAGGACAAGACCGTCACCGACAAGCTCGATCCCACGCGCCCGCGCAAGCCGGACGCCGCGCGCGGTCAGGATGAAACGCTCGACAACATCTTCGCCAACAAGCACCGCAATTCCGAATTCGCCGTCAAGCAGACGACGCGGCTCGGCACAGGCGTCGAACCCGGCGCGCTGGTCGACACGATTTTCGTCTCTTACGGACGCAAGGATTGGGAAGGCATCGTCGTGCCGATGATGCTGTCGATGCAGAGCGGCGGGCTGCTGGCATGGGTGGATCAGTATTTAGCGCAGGGCAGCAAAGACTGGATGGCAGCGGTCGAACTGGCGCTCGCCGAATGCTGGCTCATGGTGTTGATCTGGTCAAAAGAGGCCGCGGCGTCCAATTACGTGCGCATTCAGTACCGCTACTTCCTCCAACGTGAGAAACCGCTCGTCATCCTCGCCTGTGATGACACCCCGATTCCCCAAGAGCTGGCCCGCGCCCGCTGTGTCTACTACGACGACAAGAAGATCGGCAATTTCCACAAAATCATCTATGAAATTATTAACTATCGTCGTCAACGTGGCATAATCTAAATTTAAGTTATAATTCACAAACACAATGCAGGACGTTGTGTAGAATCATAATAATGGCATCGCATATGAGCGGCGGATACCGGTTGTGAAGAACAATTCCCATGAACGGCTCTACTTGATGGCACGCGCGCTGCTGCAACCGGACTCCAGCGTGACTGACGCCCTGCAATCAACTCTGACGCTGGGCGCCTCAACGCTCAAGGCAGACCGCGCCGCACTCGTCGTCCTGGACGAGGACTGCGAAATCGCCCAGACTTACGCCCTCCCATCCGAACCGCGCCTGTGGGAACGCCTCACCGCGCAAAACCTGATCAACCTCGCGCTGTACACGCGCCGCCCCGTGAGCGTGCCCGATCTCAGCGCCGACGAGCGCTGGCAGTCGGATGGCTGGAACGGTTCGGCGTACTGTGTGCCCATCCTCTACCAAGAGGAACCGCGGGGCGTCTACCTGCTGCTGGCGCCGACACGCGACCACTTCGACGCCGCGCGCCTGCGCTTCATCGGCGAAATGACCGCGCTCACCGCCGAGGCGCTCGAAAATGGGCGCAAGCTCGCTAAACTGCAGGCGACCGAAGCGCATACACGCCGTTTGTACGAGAAGGCGCAGCAAGATCACGTCGAACACATGCGCTTGGAGCAAATGCGCCGCGATCTCACCGCCATGGTCTACCATGATCTGCGCGGGCCGCTGCAAAATGTCGGCGCGAGCCTGAGCGGGCTGGAGCGGGTGCTCGCCACCGATGAACAGGCTGTCGTTGATGAACTACTGCGCGTCGGCTCGCAGAGCCTGCGCCGCCTCACACGCATGGTGAAAAGCCTGCTCGACATCGAACGCCTCGAAGAAGGCCGCGCCATCGTCGCGCGCCGCTCAACCAAGCTGCACAATCTGGTCTCGGACGCGCTCGAACTGGTCTATCCGCTGGCGCGCGAAGCCGAGCAGCTGCTCGTGCTCGATCTGGACGCGAATCTCCCCGTCGTGAGCGTGGACGCCGACATGATTCTGCGCGTGCTCACCAACTTGATCGAGAATGCGATCAAACACACGCCGACCGGGGGTAAAATCACGGTGAGTGCGGGGATCACCGCCGATGCAATCCGCATCAGTGTGACGGATACCGGGCCGGGCGTACCGCTGCACTTCCACGACGAAATCTTCGACAAGTATTTCCGCATCAAGTATGTGAATGCGCCGAACGGCGTCGGGTTGGGGCTGGCGTTCTGCCGCTTGGCTGTCGAAGCGCACGGCGGCGCGATTTCGGTGGCGAATGGGACGAGTGGCGGAGCGGTGTTCTCGTTCACGCTGCCCATCGAGCAGCAAAACGTCGCGGTGGTGTAACTGAAGTTGTCAGTTCACAGTTATCAGTAAACAGTTAGGGCATCGACTGACGCTGTTTTGAAACATCCGATAGTTTGGGGCGCATGGTTGTGCGCCCCAACGTGTTTATTTTAACGTGAGTTAGGGATAAAACAGCCGAGTAGAGACGAATCTGCGCGCCTGCCGCTCGTATCCGACCCCACCCCCGACCCCTCCCCGAATTCGGGGAGGGGAGACAGATTTCCCCCTCGCCCCGCTTGCGTGGGAGAGGGGGCTAGGGGGTGAGGGGTGTCAATTCCGACAAGGCCGGCCA
The DNA here is from genome assembly GCF_016713355.1 of Candidatus Flexifilum breve. Classification (NCBI taxonomy): domain Bacteria; kingdom Bacillati; phylum Chloroflexota; class Anaerolineae; order Aggregatilineales; family Candidatus Flexifilaceae; genus Candidatus Flexifilum; species Candidatus Flexifilum breve. The sequence continues at coordinate 84,900 of NZ_JADJPI010000009.1, read as the reverse complement.
GTAAGTGCGGAGAATGCCGTGAAACCGGGTTACCTGTCGGTCTTGGGCTTTTGCGGACGCGATAAATCGCGTCCCTACACAACCACACTTTTCTCGTAGGGACGCAATTCATTGCGTCCGCTGTCCCCAAAAAGACTCTATGCTACGGAGCGATTGGCCTGCCTTGGCCTGTTTTGTCGTATTTCGGACACTGGCTTAGGATCCGCTTATCCCTAACTGACGTTATTTCACTGTCAACTGATAACTGACAGCTATTCCGGTTTTGACGCGAGGATGACCGTCCACGTGCCGGACTGCACGGTTTTGCCATCCTGATTGATGATCTTCACTTCCAGCGTGACCGTGCCGCCGCCCAAGCGCCGTGCTTCCTTCTTCTCCAGCACCACCAGTTCGACATGCAGCGTGTCGCCGATGAACACGGGCAAGCTGAACTTCATTTCCAGCCCGCGGAAGGCGATCACTGTGCGTTCCATGAAGCCGAGCTGGTACGCCTGCCCGACCGCATAGCTCAGCGTCAGCATGCCATGCGCGATGCGCTGACCGAAGGCCGAGCCTTTCATATATTCGGCGTCGGTATGCATGGGGTTGTAGTCGCCGGTCAGCCCGGCAAAGGCGACGATGTCTGCTTCGGTGATGGTGCGGCCCCGCGTGACCATCTTCTGCCCCAGTTCAATATCTTCGTAGTACACTCCGCGCGGAGCGTCATCCAGATAACCCATCGCAGTCTCCTTATGGTAGCTCGATCACGTCGAGGCAAGGTTATAGTGAAATTTTCAGCGTCTGACAACCTAAAACACCGTGCGCCGGCAAAGGGTGTTGAAAGCTGAATGGGCAGTCAAATGTGGGCGTTCGTGGGCAATGGGGATCGATGGTAACGCGCACGTCACCGGTCTACAACCCGGTGATGTCATGCCAGAATGTGATCTTTGTCACTTCCCGCCATGACGAATGTGTGAAAAAATTGTGAATATAGATTTACAAAAACTCTTCCCGATCACAGGGACTAAATAGACTTCTTGTAATAATGCTTCTTTACCGCTCCATCCAGCCCCGGATGGAGCTTTCTTTTTGTCTGGGAAACGCGAAACACACCCACGCGCCTCCTCCACATGAACATTACATCTTATGGAAATCAGCGCAAGATCAGCCGTATTGTGATAGAGGCATGCATTGCCCAAGTAAGTTGACCGGTGAGGACATCGACGATGATCGCTCTGCTCACGCTCACGGCGTGGTTCGTTTGGCTGCTGCTTTACTGGAATGGCGGCACAAAAGCGCTGGCTGATATTCGGGCGGCGCAAGATCCGCAGGATCGGCTGGTGCTCATCGGCATCGGCATTTTAACCGTCCTGCTGTCGGTGGTGATGCTGGCCGTGTCGATCAGCGGGGATTTTGCGTCACCCAACGGCCAGTTGGCCTGGAATGGTTTCGTCTTTGTGGCACTGGGGATGAGCGGCGCCTTCTATTCGCGCTGGACGCTGGGACGCTTCTGGACAGCGCAGAATGCAGTGCAAACGGGGCATCGCATCATCACAGAAGGCCTCTACGGCATCGTGCGGCATCCCATCTACGCCTCGATGATTCTGCTGTTTATGGGCATCGCCCTCGTCTACCTGTCCGTACCGATCACCCTGCTGGCGTGGGGCTTGATCGCGCTGTACGCCTACAAAACGCGCGTGGAAGATGCCTATCTTCAAGCGTGTTTACCCGGCTATGCGCGTTACAGCCAGCGGGTCAGCGCGCGGCTCATCCCGTTTGTGTGGTAAACGGACAAGCGCCGCGCTGACATTTTTTCGCAGTTATGCTGACGAGAGTGCATGGGGGTCGAACCCACCGCCGCCTGTCTATGCAGCCAGCCACCGATTTTGAAGATCGGGACGCCCACCGGGACGCAAACACCCCCACGAGAAGTTTACAGTAGACAGTGTTCAATTCACAGTCAGAGCTCAGGCCAAGCCACGGACTGTGAACTGATCACTGTGATCTTAAAACAGTGAGAGTTATGGATAGCGCTTCTCTGACCCCACCCCCAACCCCTCGCCGAATTCAGGGAGGGGAGACAGTTTTAACAATCGAGGGGATTGTAGGGACGCCCAACGGGGCGTCCGCCGGAATAGGGGCGCAACGGACGCGCCGTTGCGCGTCCCTACAAACCACGTATTCCCTCAAACGAGCTCCTTAAGGGTTCCCCATGTTAAAAGTGTCCTGTCCTCAACCGAATTCAAGGAGGGGAGACAGCCAAAACAGTGTTCGTCTCCCCTCTCCCCGCTTGCGTGGGAGAGGGGTTGGGGGTGAGGGGGATGCACGAATGAGGCTTATCCCTAACTGACGTTAAAACAGCGAAAGCTGCGTCGGGGGTTTGTCCTCCGGCTTCTCTTCCGGCTTCGACACGGCTACATCGGCGGGGCTGGACTGCGGCGGAACGTAGTTGGGTGGCGCGTCGTCACCAGCGGAAGGGGGCGGCGGTGCGCCCTGCGCACGCAGCGCCCGGACTTTCGCCAGAATCTCCGGAATGCGGCGGAAGTCGGCGACCATCAGCGGTTCCTGCGTCGGGTTGCGCAGAATCGCCGCCGGGTGAAACAGCGGATAGTAGGCGCGCCCGTTTTCGAACTTCGGCTGGCCGTGAATCTGCGTGATTTTGCCGCCGGGGAAGTAGCGCGCCATGCTGAAGCGCCCGAGCGTGACAATCATCAGCGGATCGATCAGGTTGATCTGCTGATCGAGGTACGGCTTGCAGGTTTCGATTTCGAACGGCAGCGGGTCACGGTTATCCGGCGGGCGGCACTTGACCACGTTGGTGATGAAGACCTGATCGCGCGACAGGCCGATCAGCTTGAACATCTTCTCGAGATAATCACCCGAGCGCCCGACGAAGGGCAGCCCCTTCTGGTCTTCGTTAAAACCCGGGCCTTCGCCGATGAACATGATCTCCGTGTGGTAGCTGCCCGCGCCGGGAACCGCGCGCGTGCGTGACTTATGTAGGTCACACAGCGTGCAGGTGCGCACTTCGGCGGCGATCTGATTCAGCGCGTCGATCCGGACTTCGCTCATGTTCACACTCCCTCAAATTGCGAATGTCTGTTCCAAGTATAGCGTGAGATCGGCGCGATTGTACCGTCTCCGCGGCGAATACCCCACTTCTCCGGGAAAACGTGCGCGAGCTGCGGCTGACGGGACGGCCACGCGACCGCCCCGTTTAGGAACTGGTTTCCGGGGAATTACGTCGATTTCAGCCGCAGCTCGGTGATTTCGCCGATGCGTTCCTGAATCCGGTGGATGTAGGGTGGGATGTGCGGGGCAGCGTCCGGTCCGCCGAGCGAGTCGAGCAAGCGGGTGAGCGTATCCACGAGCGCTTCGAGCGCGTACGGCGACGACGCCGAGGCGAGATCGAACACGGAGGTGAGCGCATCCTCGGCTTCGTCGATTTTACCTAGCGCCAGGCGCGAGGTCAGCAGGTCCGCATACGCCCAGTAGTTGTCGACTTCCGCCTGCACTTCCCCACGCGCCAAGCGTTCGACGCGGCGGAAGGTTTGCAGCATCTGCTCCCGGTTGTGCCGTCCCATGTAGAGCATGGCGAGGTTGCTGAACGGGTACGACGAGTGCGGGGTGACTTTCGCCGCCTGTTCATACGCGTAGATCGCCTGATCGATCTGGCCGCGGCGGCGGTACAGCCCGCCGAGCGAGCCCCACCACGATTCGCTGTCATCGTCGACCAGCTTGGGCGAGAGGCGCAGCGCTTTGATCAGATGCGCTTCGGCCTTGTTGAGCATTTCGTCGCGTTCCAACCCCTCGGGCAGCTTGTCGCCGATGCGGCGGTACACATAGCCGAGCGCGGCCATCGCCAGATGAAATTCCGGGTCGATGCTGAGTGCCTGCTGCAAATGGCGTTCCGCATCCGAAAGCTGGCCGCTCTGCACGTACACATAGCCGAGGCGATAGTGAATGAGCGGATTATCTTCGTCCAGCTTGAGCGCGCGCATGTAGGTATCCGCCGCGCCCTGCAAGTCCTGTGCCCGGTATTGACGTTCGCCCAGTGGCAGGAGCGAGAGCGCGAGCGTCGCCTGTTCGGTGGCTTTGCGCTGCCGTTCGAGGCTTTGCAGGAGCGTGGTGCTCATGGCTTGCAGCGCATTTTCTTTTTCGGTGAGCTCGGTCTGGAAACGACTGCGCAGATCGGTGAGTTCCGCATCGACGCGCTGCCGGGCTTTCGCGAGTTCGCTCTGCGCCGAGAACAACCGCGTCACGCCGATCACGCCGAGCGAACCGCCCGCAATCGCAATCGCCACGCTGATCGCCTCAAAGATGCCGAGGAAACGGCTGGCATCTTCGGCGTAGCGCGCAGCTTCTTCCATGGAGCGCCGTGCGTCGTCGGCATCCTGCGCGACTTGCTGCGCGAGCGCCTCATCAATAGTCAGCGTAGCCGCAGGAACGGGCGTCGTCTCCTGAGCAGAAACGGCGCTCGCGATGAGCAAACAGACGATCAGCGCAGCGATTAAGCGCATGGATACACGCTCCTAGATACCATGAAAATTCTCTAGCCAGCGGCGCAGCATGTCCGCGCCGGACTTCATCGGAATGAAATGGAGATTGCCGTCACGCAAAATCTCCGTGATCTTCACATCGTCACTCGTGCCCGCTTTTTTGGCGGCGGCCAGCTCATCGGCGAAGCGGCCGCTACCTTCCAGCACCAGCAGCGGGATTTCCGGATGATAGCGCGTCACGCGATGCACTTCATTGCGTACGATTTCGCCGCCGTTGATGATGAAACCGAGCAGCTTCTGCGCGCCATTGCCGGAGAGCGCCAGCGCCGTGTGCACAATCGTATCGGATTCCGCGCCGAAGTCATCCCCTTCGGTGAGGATAAAATGCGAGTGAAACGCATCAAGATCGGCGAGGCGCTTTTTCGGCTCATGGCCGGGGTAAAACACGACGGCTTCGGGCGCGACGCCGATCAGCGGGAAGGTGTAGTTGCGCCGCTGCCGCGCCAGACCGATGAGCGACATCACGCCGGTTGAGGTGCCGCCATCGATCAGGCTGATGCCCTGCTCGTGTAAAAAGCGCGCCAGCCCATCTTCGATGGTGGTGCGCGTCAGGCTCATGGCATTGACATCCATGTTACCCGCACCCCCGCTGATGAAGATGGTCGGGACGGGATGAGCGAGATTCAAACTTTCGACGATCTGAGCTCCCGGCGTGGTCAGCTTCACACGCACGGCGACCGGAGTTTTGCCATTCGGATATTGAATCGTGAAGGTGTCGAGCTTACTGCCAGAAGAGGCGGACGAAGTGCTTCCGCCGAACAGTCGTTTTAGCAAATCCATGGCCTATCTCCGGCGTGTTTCACATGTATGCCGTTCATTATAGGCCAGAACCCAAAAAGGCGATGAAACTCGCCCGCTGGCAGAGCGGATCCCTGTTTTATTGGGGGCTAACAGGTTGGGGAAGGATGAAGGCATAGTCGAGGGTCGCACAGGGCAGAGTTCGTGGTCTGCCCTGATGCGTAAAAACACGGTTTTACTATTTCAGTTCCGAAGTACAGTTGGGGCAGCGGGTCGCCTTGATCGCCACGGTCGAATAGCAGTACGGGCATTCCTTGGTCGTGGGCGGGGCATCCGCAGCGGCGGCCTTCGGCTTGTCCAGACCGGACTTGAGGCGATTGACCGAGCGGATGATCATGAACAGCACGAACGCCACGATCAGGAAGTTGATGACCGCATTGAGGAACACGCCAATATTGAGCGTGACCGCGCCTGCCGTTTTCGCTGCTTCCAGCGTCGCATACGGCCCAGCCGCCGTCGCCCCATCTTTGAGGACGATGAACAGGTCAGTGAAGTTGACACCACCCGTGATCAGCCCAATGATCGGCGTGATGAGATCGGCAACCAGTGAGCCGACAATCGCCGTGAAGGCCGCGCCGATAATGATACCGACGGCAAGGTCGAGTACATTGCCCCGCATAATAAATTCACGAAATTCCTTGATCATCATCAACTCCTTTGCTAGTCTTTGCGAATGGTGTGACAAATCGTCGTATATACATTTCATGAGTTTAGCGTAATTTATGGAATCTACTAATCGATTCGTAGACATGCTTCTCGCGTGGTACGAGCGCACAGCGGCCGATCTGCCCTGGCGCGCGTCGCACGACGCCTACCGCGTGTGGCTGTCCGAAATCATGCTCCAGCAGACGCAGGTCGAAACGGTCAAGCCGTATTACGAGCGCTTCCTCAGCGCCTACCCGACCGTGAGCGATCTCGCCGCCGCGCCGCTCGACGATGTGCTCAAATTGTGGGAAGGCCTCGGCTATTATTCGCGAGCGCGTAATCTGCACCGTGCCGCGCAGGCGGTCGCCGCGCAGGGCGGTGACTTCCCGCGCACCGTCGACGAGCTGTTGGCGCTGCCGGGTATCGGGCGCTATACGGCAGGCGCGATCGCCAGCATTGCCTACGGCGTGCGGGCGCCCGTGCTCGACGGTAATGTGATCCGCGTGTACGCCCGCCTGCTCGACTTACCGGACGATGTCACGCAGACGGCGACGCAGGCCAAGCTGTGGGATCAAGCGGAAGCGTGGCTGCCCGAACAGCGCGCCGGGGATTACAATCAGGCGCTCATGGATTTGGGGCGGCTGGTGTGCAAGCCGAAGAAGCCGCTGTGCGGCCCATGCCCGATCCGCGACGACTGCTTAGCGTATCAACGCGGCACGCAGGACGAGCGCCCGGTCAAGAAGGCGAAAGCGCCCACACCGCACTATGACGTCACCGCCGGAATGATCTGGAATGAGCGGGGCGAACTGCTGATCGCGCAGCGCCCGCTGGATGGGTTGTTGGGCGGGCTCTGGGAGTTCCCCGGCGGCAAGCAGGAAGACGGCGAAACGCTGCCCGATTGCTTGCAGCGTGAACTGCGGGAGGAACTGGCGATTGAGGTCGAGGTCGGGGAACTGTTCACCCGTGTGGAGCACGGTTTCACGCATTTTCGCATCACGCTGCATGCCTTCACCTGCCGCTATGTGAGCGGTGAGCCGCAGGCGCTCGGCGTACGCGACTGGAAATGGGTGCTGCCCGGCGAATTGAGCCGCTACTCGTTCGGCAAGGCAGATCGACAGGTGATTGACGCGCTGGACTCCCGGCGCGGCAGGTTGTTTTAGGCGTTGCGAGACGCTTGTGAAGCACTGAGCGCAGAGAGTACTTAGGGGGATTGACCATGTCTATCGTCGGTGCGTACCGGCTGCTCGATCAAATCAGCATTTATCCGAGCGGGAAAACTGAACATCCACGTGGCGAACAGCCGACCGGCCTGCTGCTCTACACCGCCGACGGGCGCATGTCAGTGCATCTGCTGCGCAGCGACCGCGCGGTTTCCGGCAGCTTCAACAGTCTCGAAACCGCGCTCAACGAGTACCTCGGCTACTACGGCACGTATGTCGTTAACGAAGCGACCAAGACCATCACGCATCACGTCGAAGGCAGTTCGTTCCCCAGTTGGATCGGCACCGACCTTGTGCGCGGCTTCGAGTGGGATGGCGAACGGCTCATCTTGCGGGCGGAGATGGGCAGCACCACGCGCATCCTCACCTGGCAGCGCATCAGCCGGGGGTAGCGCGGTCAGGAAACAAGGCATGAGGCTACCAAAACTCACCCCTATATCCCCTTTCCGGGTGGAGATGGGTCTTGAAAACCCTGTTCGTCTCCCCGCCCTGAATTCGGGGCTGACAGGGGTAGGTTTTCAATCGTAGGGACGAGGCGGGCCTCGTCCTCCTGTGCCAACACGACCGTAACCCTAGTTGCTAAAACGATCTTTTGCTTTCACGGATCACATGCTTTTGGCCAATCCAGAGTAAAAACAGGACTTTTGGCTCAGAAAACCTGTGTTGCATGGCGCAGTGCTATGAATCGACTCCTAGCAGATTTCGGTGTGCGCTTGCGATCATATCCACTATATATATTCAGGCATTCACGCACCCCACGCCGTAAGCGCCCCCGTCTGAGGCGATCACTCCCGCTAAGTGGCTCTTAAATAGTTTCTAACAATTGATTATTAGTACCTAAAGTCTATGCAAAATTCAGGAAAGACAAGGATTCTGGCAAAAGTGATCGTTGTAGACTAAAGATACGCTCGGAACTTTGGAGTTCGTATGTTGCCTGCTACATCGATCCTGGATCGCACCGAAAACCACCAGCGCACCGGTCGGCTTCTGATCGTGGATGACGATTACACGACGCTGGCGCTCATGAAGCGGCTGTTTATGTCCGACTATGAATTATTCACGGCGAGCAATGGTGAAGATGCGCTCGCATTGCTGGAGCACACGGCCGTTGATACCGTGCTCCTCGACGTGAATATGCCGCGCATGGACGGGTTTACCTGCCTCGAAATCATCCGGCGTCAGGAAGCGACCCGCCGTCTCCCCGTCATCATCGTATCCGCGCACAGCGATACGCGCGATGTGGTTCAGGGCTTGCAACTGGGTGCAAACGATTTCATTTCCAAGCCGATCAACACGCAGATCACGCTGGCGCGTGTGCGCACGCAGGTGCAGCTCAAACGCGCGAACGACGAAAAAGACGAGATGATCACGCGTCTCAATCAGACGCAGGAATTCCAGAACCACTTCTATCGCATCGTCACGCATGACCTCAAAGCGCCGCTCACCAATCTGCGCCTCGGCCACTACATGCTGCGTGACCTCGTGGGGAACCAGAATGACAACGCGCACGGCGTGCTCGATAACATGGATGTCGCGGTTAATTCGATGCTGGAAATGATTCACAGCTTCCTCGACGCGACCGAATATCATCAGGGCGAATTTCGCATTCAGCCCGAACCGCTGAACGCGGGTGATCACGTGCGGCGCGCGCTCGATCAACATGGCCCGTCGGCTGACCGCAAAGGCATCCAGTTGACCGCCGAATCGTGCGACTGCGTCGTGCTGGCCGACAATATGATGCTGGGACAAATGCTGGACAACCTTGTCAGCAACGCGATCAAGTTCAGCACCGCGGGCACGACCGTGCATATCTCCGCGGGTGAGCGCAGCGACTGCGTGCGCGTCTCGGTCGCCGATCAGGGGCCGGGCGTGCCGCCGGACGAACGCGAGCGCCTGTTCGAGATGTTTGGTCGGCTGACGCCGCGCCCCACCGGGCAGGAAACGAGCACGGGACTCGGCTTGTGGATCGTCAAGACGCTGGCGGCGGCGCAGGGTGGCCGGGTCGGCGCGGACTTCCCCGCCGATGGCGGCTCGATCTTCTGGTTTGAACTGCCCAAAGTCTAGACCAACTGGAAATGCGCACACGCACAGGGCGCGCTCAGGCGCCCTGTTTGTTTTCGGCTGCGCGCCCGAACACGCGAAAGCCGTCGGCCTCGTCGCGCACCAGCACCGAGCGCGGATGCCGCAGCACCACCCCCACCGCCCACAGATCGCCAATTGCCCCACCCGCGTTCAACACGACCGCCAGCGACAGCCAGTAGACCAGACCGTTCGGCACGATCCACAATAGGAGCAGTGCCGCCAGCGTGATCACCACCAGCGGCGCCAACGCCACCATTAGGTACTCGTCACGGCGGAACAGCGCTTTGTCCGCGGTGGCGTAGAGCACGCCTTTGTCGAGCTTCATGCCATAGGTCGGCTTGTGCCCTACGTAAGTGATCGCCAGCCCGTGGATCAACTCATGCAGCGGCAGCGTGATCACAATGACCAGCACAATCATCAGCACATCGGGCAGCGGCACGCGTTCCGGGGGAATCGACGGGCGCAGCGGCGTGATCCACGACCCATAGACGCCCATCGCCACGACCGCGAGGATCAGCGGGATGAGGCCGAGCAGATTCAGCCGGAACAGCAGACGCGGTTCGGTCAGCACGAGGTGCTGGACCTCGACGTAATCGGCGGGCAGGTCGGTGATCGGGGATCGAGCCATCGGCGTTACGGGTTGCTAAACCAGCTCGTATAGTGCTCCACCACGGGGCGCGGATCGTAGAAGTGATGCAGCAGCGTGCGCCACTGCTCAAACGCGGTCGAACCGCGGAAACCGACCGTGTGCGCTTCGAGCGTTTCCCACCACACCAGCAGCAGGTAGCGATTCGGCGTTTCGATGCAGCGCTGAAGTTCATGCCGGATGTACCCCGGCGACCCGGCGATCAGCGGGGAAGCTTGCCCAAACGCGGCTTCAAAGGCCTCCGCTTCGCCCGATTTCACATTCAAGACAGCCATTTCTAGTACCAAGTTTCAAGATCCTTTGCCTGCACTCCGGTTGAATGTGCCTATTCTATCGTGTCCCGCCGGGTTCTGCCGCGCCCTTGACAACTACCATTGAATCACACTAACATAGGTTATCAATAACCTATGTTCCGTGCAACCTAAATGACGGAAGGCTGTCCATGTCCATTAAATATGCCCTGCTGGGCTTCCTTAGCGAAACTCCGCTGACGGGCTACGACCTGAAGAAGAGATTCTCCGCTTCGGAGATCTTTCACTGGTCCGGCAACAACAACCAGATCTACCGCGCGCTGGTCGAACTGCATGACGAAGGGCTGGTCAGCGTCGATGTACAGCAGCAGGCTAATAAACCGCCGCGCAAAGTCTATACCATCACCGAAGCGGGGCGCGCGGCGCTGCGCGCGTGGATCGGCGTAACGCCAGAACCCCCACAAATTCAGCACGCGCTGTTGGAAAAGCTCACGTGGGCGGATCAGTTTGAGCCGGAGCTGATCAGCGCGATGCTGACGAGCTACGCCGAAGACCTGCGCGTCTATCTGCTGATGCTGCGCGAACGCGAACAGCGGAACGGCGGCAGTCCACTCCAGCGGCGTATCGCCGAACACTGGCAGTCGTTTTACCAGTCGGAACTCGACTGGGTGAGCACTTTGCGGCACAGCTTAGAAAGGTAACCCTATGAACAGCCTGAGCCTCTACAAAACGCCCGAAGGGGAGCGCGAGGTTATGGCGATCTATACGGCGGCACTCAAGAACTGGTCAGCGCCGTCGACCACGCAGATGGTCAGCACGCGCCATGGCGACGCCTCTGTGATCGCCAGCGGCGCCGCTACTTCCCCTGCGCTGATTTTATTGCACGGCGCAGGGTCAAATTCGGCGATCTGGGCGGGGGAGGCCGCAGCCTACAGCGGGACGTTCCGCGTGTATGCCGTCGATCTCCCCGGTGAACCGGGACGCAGCGCGCCGAATCGCCCGCCGTGGGACGGCCCGGCGTTCGCCGACTGGCTCGCCGATGTGCTGAATGGGTTGGGAGTCGAACGCGCGACGCTGGTCGGCATTTCGCAGGGAGCGTGGGTCGCACTCAAATTCGCGGTCGCCCAGCCGGAACGCGTCGATCGACTCGTACTGCTGACTCCCGGCGGCATCGTGCCCGATCGCATCTCGTTCCTGTTTCGGGCTGTCGGCTTATCGCTGTTCGGCACATGGGGACTCAAACGGCTGACCGCCGACCTGTTCGGGGATCAAGCAGTGCCAGCGGGCGTCATCGAGATCGTGGTCGAGATCAGCCGCCATTTCAAACCGCGCCTCGGCGTGCTGCCGCTCTTCACCGACGACGAGTTAAAGCGCCTCACTATGCCGCTTCTGTTGGTCGGCGGCACGAAGGATATCATGCGCGATCTTGAGAAAATCGAAGCGCGTCTGCGCCAGCACGTCCCTGACCTCGCGGTCAAGTGGCTGCCGGGCGCGGGGCACGCGCTGATCAACACGCAGCCGGCCGTGCTGGAATTTCTAATGACGAGTGCAGTTCGAGAAGAACCTGTTTAAGGGCTGTGGGCGAGGCGAGGCTGCAAAAGCCCTAAGCCTTTGATCGTCCCCGAATTGCGTCCTTGCGTCTTCGCGCCTTTGCGTTGGCTCCTTTCTTGGGGCGGTTGTTGGACTCTGACCTTTTTCGCCCTTCTCGCCCCGTCCTCAGATTTTTGCGTCTTCGCCTTTACGTGAATCGTTTCTGCTTTCCGTGCCCAACGCTTCCGCGAAGATTTGCACCGCCTCGTCGATTTGCACGGCGTTGACGACCAGCGGCGGAATCCAGCGGATGATGTTGTCGTACGTGCCGCACGTCAGCAGCAGCAGATCGCGTTCGAGACATGCGGTCTGTACGGCCTTGGTCACCGCCTTATCCGGCTGTCCGTCGCGCGTGAACTCCACGCCAACCATCAGGCCGCGCCCGCGCACATCCCCGATGATCGGGAATTCGGCTTGCAGCGTCTTGAGACCCTCCATCAGGCGATCCCCCTGCCGTGCCGCGTTTTCGGGCAGCTTTTCGTCGCGCATCACGTTGATCGTTGCGACGCCCGCTGCCGCCGCCAGCGCATTGCCGCCGTACGTCCCGCCGTGCGCGCCGACCTGCCAGCGTTCCATCAGCGCGCGGGACGCGCCAATCGCGCTGATCGGCACGCCGCTGCCCAAGCCTTTCGCCATAATCATGATGTCCGGCGTCACCGCGGAGTGTTCGAGCGCGAACATTTTGCCCGTGCGGCCGAAGCCAGTCTGCACCTCGTCCATCACCAGCATGATCCCGGTTTCACTGCACAGTTGGCGCAGCTCCTGCAGGAAGCGGTTCGGCGCGGGGACGTAGCCGCCCTCGCCGAGCACGGGTTCAATCACGATGGCGGCGGTCTCTTCCGGCGCGGTCTGTGATTTGAGCAGATAGTGCAGTTGATCGAGCGCGTAATCGACGGCCTGTTCCTCGTCCATGCCGAGTTTATAGGCATAGGGGAACGGCGTGACGAAGATGCCACCGGGAAGCGGTTGATAGCCGAGGCGATAGCCCGTTTTGCTGGTGGTCATGGCCATCGTCTGCGCGGTGCGCCCATGGAAGCTGCCCTGAAACACGATGATGTTCTGGCGTTTAGTGGCGTGCCGTGCCAGCTTGACCGCGCCTTCGGTCGCTTCCGCGCCGCTGTTCGACAGGAAGAAGCAGTCGATCTCCGGCGGCGTGATCTCGTTGAGCAAATGGCTCAGTTCGATGGCAGCGGGCGACACGACGATGTTGATCTGCCCGTGAATCAGGTTGGCGGCCTGCGCCTGAATCGCCTGCGCGACCTTGGGATGCGCGTGCCCGGTGTTGGTCACGCCGATGCCGCTGGTGAAGTCCATGAGGCGTTTGCCGCCCGCGTCGTAGAGGTAAATCCCTGCGCCGCGCACGGGTTGGAACGTGGTCAGGTGCGACCACACCGGCGAGAGGTGGTAGAGGGCGTCGGTTTGCATAGTTTGTCTATCCTAGTCGGAGTAAAAGTGTTCCCGCAAATCTTCATCAGAAATGAATTCGCATGCTTGTTTGTAAATACTGGATAGCGTACCCAGCTTGATCTCTTTTGCGCCGTGCAGAGAAATGGTGATGCGCTGCTCCTTGCCATCTACGACCGCTGCAAACGTACATGACTGCCTTTCTGGCTGATTAACTCGAATCCAAAACGTTCGAGAATCTTGATGAGTTCTTTGCCAGAAAGACGTTTGAGCTTAGGCATAATCGGCGGTTAGCTCGAAGTTGACTTCAATGCGCGGCAGTTGTTCGAGTTCGTCACCCTCAAAATGCACTTCCACGGCTTCGCGCAGATTGTGCAAGGCTTCTTCGATGGTTGCGCCATCGGTGACGAGCGCAATTTCGACGCCAGAAATCACATAGTAGACGCCATCGTCGGTATGGCGCTCCATACGGAAGTGCAAGACTTCGGACAGCATCGCTTCACCTGCTTTCGACTCTTCGATGCTGCCCATTATAGCCTAGTGTTGAGGCGGAACGTAATCGGGGTTGTCCCACACGATGACCGCGCCCCAGCCTTTGGTGCCGGGGTCGGGCAGGTAATCGGGGATGAGCGCCACCGGGCGAAAGCCCTTCTTGATCTGCTTGCTCAGGTTGTCGTCGAAGTAAGTCCCGGCGACCACGCCGCGCACGTAGTCTTCGGGCGTGACCGTCTCGAACACCTTGTAATAGCTGATCAAGGCGCTGCCCGCGACCATGCCGCGCAGATTCAACCGCTTGGCCACGTCAAAGCGCGCCTGCATCAGCTTGCCACCGACGCCGCGCCCTTGAACCTCCGGCAGCACCGCCGACTCCACGCCGTACATCCACTCACCGTCCGGGGTGTGTTTGCGCAGCCACCCGCCGTCGATGGTCTGTTCCCATGATTCGAGGAACGGATGCGCCGGGTCAAAGTGAATGCGCATGCTTGACGTTAAGCCGACCACGCGCTCACTGCCATCCGGCTGGACTTCCAGCGCGGCGAATTGACCTTCGGGAAAGATCTGCAAGTGGTGCAGGAAGTGCCGTTCCGTCAGCACGTCTTCGGGTTCCGCTCGCGACGTGCCGTAATTCGCATGTTCAACGTCCTCCATGCCCGCGACATAGCTCGGGGATGAAGGGACGATCAGAATCGATGTCATAACGCGATTGAACTCCCCCCGGCGCGCAGCGACTCGGCGTCTGGGAAGGGGATGATTTTCGGTTCCGGGGCCCGGTACGCCGGGTTATCCCACACAATCGCAATCGCGTAATTGAGGGATCCCGGATATTCGGTGTAGTCGGGAATCGCGTTCAGGGGATTGAAGCCCTTCTTGATCTGCTTGCTCAGGTTGGAATCGAACAGCCGACCCGCCACCAATTCGGCGACGTAGGCCTCCGGCGTGAAACGATCCGCCACCTTGTGGTAGTCCTTGATCAGGCTGCCGCCGACGATGCCGCGCAGGTTCAACTGGCGCGCGCACTCAAACCGCCGTTCCATCAGCAGCCCGCCAATGCCATAGCCTTGATAATCTGGGTGTACCAGCGTTTCGACGCCATACATCCATTCCCCATCGGGGCGGTGCGTGGTCAGTCAGCCATAGCCCGTGGTTTGATCCCACGTCTCGGTAAACGCGGTGCTCGGGTCATAGTGGAAACGCATACCGGAGGTATAGCCGACGATCTCATTGCTGGGGAGATGCACGGCGACGAATTGTCCTTCGGGGAAAGCCTGCATGCGGCTCATGAATTCTTCTGGTTTGTACCAGAGCGCCGCCTCTTCGGTGGTCGCGTAATAGGCCGTGAGCGACAGGGCGCGCAGGGCATAAGCGTGGGTGGGTTCCGCCGGGATGACGGCTAATGCCGCCGTTTCCGGCTTAAGTCTCTGGGCGATCATAGATAACCTCGGCTACTCTCTCAACATTACAATCCACAGCATGACCGCGCGGCGGCGCTGCGTGCCGCTCGATCTCTGACTTGTCGCCTTGTCATGGTACGGATTGCTCTCTCAGCATAGGCGGATCACGAACGGCTGTCAACGAGATTTGAGGGGGGATCGACAAAATACAGAGATTCGTCACAACGCCTTGCACCCCCACGAATTTTTGTTTCGTGACCCCTACGGTTTTGTGAAGAAGATTTGGCGCGCATGAACTGCTGTATCCGGTAAACACCTGAATCTGAGTTTGTAGGGGCGCACGGCCGTGCGCCCCTACAAATATCATCCCGTTATTTCCAGCACTGGCCGGATGGTTCCCAAGATGAGCCGCCCGTAAGCAATCCCTGAGCACTCGCTCACAACGGGCCGTCCCTCTCTTTACTTTTAGGTGTACGAATGATATGAATGACAACAGTTCGCACTTCTATGAGATGGAGAAAAGTTATGCGCATCGTGCGCCGTTTCTGGTGGATCGTACCGCTTGTCTTGATCATTTTCGTCGTCGGCTTCGTCGCGTGGGCGAGCGCGACCAACCCGATTGAAGCCGAAGCGGAGGCCGCGCTGCAAGCCGAGGCCGCCGTCGCCGTCGATACCTCGCGCTGGCTGACCTTCACGCCGACCGCGTCCACGCCGACCACCGGATTCATCTTCTACCCCGGCGGCAAAGTTGACGCGCGCGCCTATGCCCCGCTCGGGCAGGCGTTGGCCGAAGCGGGCTACCTGACCGTGATCGTCCCCATGCCGCTCAACCTCGCCATTCTCGGCAACAATGCCGCCAACGACGTGATCGCCGCGCACCCGGAGATCACCCATTGGGCGATTGGCGGGCACTCGCTCGGCGGGTCGATGGCGTCATGGTATGTCAGCGACAACCCGGACAAGGTCGACGGGCTGGTGCTCATGGCGTCGTACTCGGATCGTGATATTTCCGCGCTGGACGTTGACGTGTCGGTGATTTACGGCACGGAGGACGGACTGGCGACCGTGGCAACCGTCGAAGGCGCGGCGGGCAACCTCCCTGCCGATGCCGTGTGGGTGAAGATCGAGGGCGGCAATCACGGTCAGTTCGGCTGGTATGGCGATCAGGAGCGCGACAACCCGGCGACCATCAGCCACGAGGAGCAGTACGCGCAAATCATCGCCGGGACGGTCGCCTTGCTGCAGCGCATCGAGGGCGCCTAGCCCAGTTAGCAATTGATTTGGGGACAGCGGACGATCAAGCAAAGCAGGTGCCGATAAGTAGTGTAGGGATGAGGCATGAGGGTGTTTAAAACCCCTCACCCCCTAACCCCCTCTCCCACGCAAGCGGGGCGAGGGGGAAATCTGTCTCCCCTCCCCTCCCCGAATTCGGGGAGGGGCCGGGGGTGGGGTCGGAATCTGACCTTTTTCAACACGCTCATACCTTATCCCTACAAGAACCTCTCATTGAAGGAATTGGGTGTCTTTCTAGACAACCATCTCTGTAGGTACAGAAACAAAAACGGGGGATCGCAATCCCCCGTTTTTCGTAACCTGTGCTGGCAACCCTACGCCACGACTTCGACCCGGTCGCCGATGTGCAGCGCGCCGACCGCCCGGTGAATGATGTTCTGCCCGAACATCACGCCCTTGGGCTGTTTGCGGAAGGTGGCCAGCGTCGCCAGCGGTTCCTGATAATCCGGCACGGTAGCCGTCGCCTGCTCGATGGTCGTGATCTCGCAGCGCGCGCACGGCTTGACCGAGTCGAAGGGCACGCCGCCGATCAGCAGGCGCGTCCACCCGTCCTCCGCCCACGCCGCCGCCCCGTCGATCACGACGTTCGGGCGAAAGCGGTTCATGAGCAGCGTGTCTTTGTCGCGCGCCAGCAAGCGATCATTCAAATCGGCAAGCGAGGCACTGTTCGCCAGCAGCAGCGGGTAACCATCGGCAAAGCTGACGGGCGCGGGCTGATCGGTGTGGCTGGTCGAGGTCAGCCGCCCATCGGCGTCCGCCTGCTTGACCAAGCGCACAGATTGGCCGAGAAAGTCACTCAACCACGCGGCAATCGTATCGCCTTGATCGACCGCGTCGCAGGTGGATTTCCATACGACAACGCGGCGGGTCGCCACACCGTCGGCGTCCGCGTCAAGTGACACGCGCACGGGTTCATGCCCCGGCGCGCTGATTTGCAGCATCCCGTCTGCGTAAGCGGGCTGGATCAACGCGAGTTTGGCGTTTTCGCGCTGCGTGACGAACTGCCCGTCCGGCGTGATGATCAGCCAGCGGCGGTCGTCGCGCAGGCCGCGCACGAGCAGGTCGACCGCGTCATGGCTCAAGCCGCCGCACGACTTGATCGGGTAGGTGTACAGCCCGGTGACGCGCAGCATTTAGAGCGTCTTCACGGGCAGGCGGTACATGCCCATCGCTTCGCGGACGGCGGCCATCGTCTTCTGGGCTTCGGCGCGGGCGCGTTCCGTCCCGGCGACCAGCACGTCTTCGACCAAGCCCGGTTGGCTCTGGTACTGCGCGCGGCGTTCGCGGATCGGCTCCAGGAAGTTGTTGATGGCAATCGTCAGCTTCTTCTTGACTTCCACGTCGCCCACCTTGCCGAGCAGGTAGCGTTCCTTGAGGTCGTTGATTTCGTCGACATTCGGGTTGAAGGCATCATGATAGATGAAGACCGGGTTGCCCTCCACGCGACCGGGGATGTCCGCGCGAACGCGGTTCGGGTCGGTGAACATGCCGCGCACCTTCTGTGTGACCTCTTCGGCGGTGTCCGACAGGAAAATGGCGTTGTTGAGAGATTTGCTCATCTTCGCCTGTCCGTCGATGCCGATGAGCGATGGGACATCACCAACCAGCACGTCGGGGATCGGGAAGACATCACCGTACAGGTTATTGAAGCGGCGGGCGATTTCCCGCGTGATTTCGACGTGCGATTCGTTGTCCTTGCCGACCGGGACGAGGTTGCCACGCGGCAGCAGAATATCCGCCGCTTGTAGAATCGGATAGCCGAGCAGACCGAAAGGCATGGAATCTTCCATGTTGGCCGCGCGCGCCATATCTTTCAAACTGGGAATGCGCTCCATACGCGCCACGCTGACCAGATTCTCGAAGATCAGGTTCAACTCGTAGGTTTCCGGGACGCCGGATTGCAGGAAAATCGTCGCTTGATCCGGGTCAATGCCCACCGAGAGATAATCCAGCACGCAGTCATGGATGTTCTGCGCCAGATTGGCAATGTGTTCGCGTTCCGGCTTGGTGGTAAGCGTGTGCAGGTCGGCGACGATGAAGAAGCAGTCATACGTCGATTGCAGGCGGACGCGGTTCGCCAGCGATCCGACGTAGTGGCCTAAATGCATTTTTCCAGTCGGGCGGTCACCCGTGAGAATACGGCCCTTTTTCGTCATTTTTCCCCTCTCAACAAAGGTTTTTCATTGTACGCAATCGCGGGCGGAATACAATAGAGGGGTAACTCTGATCATTCGCGTCGTGGTTTCTCGCAGGGACAAGGCAGACAGGTGTTTACAAACCCCTCACCCCCAGCCCCTCTCCCACGCAAGCGGGGAGAGGGGGGAACGGCGAGTTTGTTGGCTCCCCCCCCGAATTCGGGGAGGGGCCGGGGGGTGGGGTCGGAATCTGAGCTGTTTCAACACCCGCCGGCCTCGTCCCTAAACTTGGAAGGATGCTGATGCGCGTATTCGCTCTGCCCCCTCCCATCCGAAGACTTCAGTACTTGTTCGCGCGCCTGCTCGTCGCTGCCGCGTTGATCGTGCTGCTGGCTATGCAGGGGCGGGCGCTGCTGCTGTTCTTCCAGCACGCGCAGCTCGCGCTGGACTTCCCGTACACGCTCAATTATGGCGAAGGGCCGCTGCTCGAACAGGCGGTGCGGCTGGCACGTGGCGAAAACATCTACCGTGCCGATCTCACCACGCCGCCCTACACCATCGCCAACTATCCGCCGCTCTACCCGCTGGTGCAAGCGCCGTTCGTGGCGGCGGTCGGCCCGGCCTTCTGGTACGGGCGGCTGATCTCCGTCTTCAGCATCCTTGCGGCGGCGCTCTTCCTCGGCTTGACCGTGCGCGCTATCACCCGCGATGCGCTCGCCGCGCTGGTCGCCGCGCTGACGCTGCCCGCCATCCCCTATGTGTTCTCGTGGTCGGCGTTGGCGCGTATCGATTCGCTGGCGCTGGCGTGCGCGTGGGCGGGCATTTTCGCCGTGGTGCAGGGACGGGGTCAGCGTTGGGGAGTGATCGCTGGCGTGATCCTGCTGGCGTGCGCCGCCTATACCCGGCAGACGTATCTGCTGGCCGCACCGATGGCGGCGGTCGCGTGGCTGTGGGGCGAAAAAGAGCGGACAAAAGCGCTCATGCTCGGCGTGTATTTCGCGGCGCTGGTGCTCGGCGTATTCGCCGGGCTGACCGCACTCACCGGGGGCGGCGTGTTCTTCCATTTGATCACGGCCAACGTCAACGCCCTCGATCCGCAGCTCCCCGAATTCTACTGGAATGAAATGCTCGCCCACCTGCCGATCTTCCTCGCGGCGGCGGCGCTGGCGCTGGTGCTCGGCGTGGTATTCGGTCGGCGGCTGTGGTGGCTGAGCGCGCCCTACACGCTCGGCGCGGTCGTCACGGCGCTGACCATCAGCAAGGTCGGCTCGGATGTCAATTATCTGTACGAACTGGCGGCGGCGTTCGCGCTGGCAGCCGGCGCGTGGATCGCCTGGACGCGGCGCTTCCCAGTGCTGCGCGCCCTGCTGCTGCTCATATTGGCCTACGCCGTGAGCAGGGCTTACGACCTTTCGCTGAGCAAGTATCAGCCGATTTTGACCGAGCGCGTGGACGATGCGCCGCTCATGACCGAGCTGATCGCCTTCATCGACCAGACCGACGCGCCGATCATCGCCGATGAGCACATGGCGCTGCTCACGTTGGCTGCTAGGCCGATCCTCATTCAGCCATTCGAGATGAGTCAGTTGGCGGCGGCAGGCACCTGGGACGAAACGCCCTTCCTCGAAGATTTGCAGAACGGCGTCTATCCCTACATCCTCATTTACCAGCCGTACCGTAACCCTTCGCTGCGCTTTGAACGCTGGACGCGCCCGATGCTGCGCGAAATCAACGACCATTACCGCCCGCTCTTGCAAACCGCCGAGACGACCGTATACCAATATTTCCGCGCGGATCATTGACGGGGCGAACTGACCTGTTTTAAGGTAAACAGAATTTCAATCTCGTAAGTTTGCAACAGGCGTCATCATGCCCCTCACCCCAACCCCTCTCCCACGCAAGCGGGGAGAGGGCGGGGCGAGCTAATCTTGCTCTCCCTCCCTGGTTCGGGGGAGGACGGGGGTGGGGTGGCATTTGATCGGTCACTGTCTGCAACTGGCTAACTGTTCTGGATCAAAGCATATGGCACTACCGCGCAAACCGCTGTTCTGGGTCGTCTCGTTCGCCCATCTGACCATTGACCTGTTCAACGCCAGCGTCCCGGTGATCGTGACGTTCCTCGCGGCGCACTTCATCCCGATGAGCAACACGCAAATCGGGCTGGCGGTGAGCGCCTACCAACTCACGGGCGCGCTGAGTCAGCCGCTCGCGGGCTGGCTGGCGGATCGCAATGGTGGGCGCTGGCTCGGCACGGGCGGCGTCGCGTGGACGATCTCGCTGCTGTCGGTCGCCCTGCTGATCGCGGCGTCGACCCATTCCTACGTGCTGACGGTCATCCCGATGGTCTTAGCGGCGCTGGGGAGCGGCGCGTTCCACCCGGTCGGCACGATGCACGCCGCCGACTGCGACACCACGCCCGCGACCAGCCGTCTGTCGATCTTCTTCTTCGCCGGGCAAACGGGCGGCGGCCTCGGCCCGGCGATCACCGGGGCGCTGCTCGACGGCGCGGCCACGCACAACGGCATCTTTACGCAGGCCTTCCCGTCGCTGGCGGGCATCATCTCCGAGACGGGCTCAGTCACGCCGCTGATCACGATGGCGCTGGTCGGCATTCCGGCGGTGCTGTTCATGGGCTTGATTGTGCCGAGCGCGCAGCGTTTCGCCACGACGCGCCACGCCCGCCAGACCAGCCGCAAATCCGAACATCAGCGGTTGGGGCGCGTTGCGCTGCTCACGCTGGTCGCGCTGATCATGATGCGCAGCTTCGTCAACCCCGGTTCGGCCTCGTTCCTGCCGCGCCTGTTCCAGATGCGCGGCTGGTCAGCCTCCGAGTATGGGCTGCTGGCCAGCGCCTACTGGATCGGCGGTGGCATCACGGGCATCTTCTTCGGCTATCTGGCGGATCGTTACGGCAGCCGCCTGATGATCGCCCTGTCGATGTTTTTGAGTGCGCCCGCCGTGTTCGGCCTGGCGACGTTCGACGGTCCGGCGGCCTTCCTGATGGCCATGGCGATGGGCGCGTTCAGCGGCGGGTCGCACAGCCTGTTGGTCTCGATGGCGCATAAGGTCGTGCCTGTGGGCAAAGGTTTGGCATCCGGCGCGGTGCTCGGCTTCATCTTTGGGACGGGTGCCATCGGGGTGATGATCATCGGCGGGCTGGCGGATCGCATCGGTTTGCCCGCTGTGTTTCAACTGATCTCCGGGGCGACGGTGATCGCCGGGCTGCTGGCGCTGGCGCTCCCGCAGGATCGCCCGCAGCGGCGACCCGCAGTGAGCGAAGCAGTCGCCGCGCCCGCCAGCGGGGATTAACTCAACCTCACCCCTAAATCCCCTCTCCCAAGGGCGAAGGGACTTCAAGACTCGGCACGTCTCCCCTCTCCTCTAGGAGAGGGGCTGGGGGTGAGGTTGGATAATGCGCCGATCAGGCGAGGTTAATAGCCATCGGCCATGCGCTGATTGATCGTCAGGTTGACGCGCGGTACAGCCGCGCCGATCCACTTACAATGAGATCAGCATCCTCATCAGCGGAGACTCCCCACCATGCGCGCTGTGATTCTCGTTCTGCTCACCCTCATCCTCCCGGCGATGACGCTTCGCGCCCAACCGCGCATGCCGCCGATCGCGTGGCTCTCGGATCGCGACGGCGACTTTGATGTGTACGTTTGGGATGGCGATCAAACCATCAATGTGAGCAGCAACGACAGCGCCGATATTTACATCCAACCGTCGCCGGATGGGCAATTCGCCTGGCTCGGCATCGTCGGCGACCGCAGCGAGGTATTTGTGTGGGACGGCGAGCAAACCCTCAATGTGAGCAACAGCCCGTCCTACGATTATTTCCCGGTTTGGTCGAAGGATGGGCGCTTGGCTTGGTATACCGATCAGAGCGATGAGCGCGGGACTTCGCTGCAAGTCGCGGTGTGGGATGGCGAACAGACGATGCTGCTGGGGCGCGAATTTGGCTGGACAGACTCGGCGTACTTTAGCGCAGACGGGGGACAGTTAAGCCCGGTTTGGTCTGAGGATGGCTGGCTAGCGTGGTTGACCTTCGGTACAGAGGGGGTTACCCACCTGTACGTCTGGGATAGTGCACAGGTGATCGTCGTCACAGAATTGCCTAACAGAGAACTACCCTATCTTGAATGGCTGCCCAATGGCGATCTGCTCTGGGGTTATATCAACCCTAGCAACGTGACATCATCATTATGGCTGTGGGACGGCGAGCAAGTCATTCCGGTGCTGGAGTCCGGCGACGGCAGGGCCGAATTTACGGTCTGGGGCAACGATCAACTCGCGTTCAGGCTTGGGACGAACAACAGCTCCGGGATGTATATATGGACCGATCAGGGCGCTGTGCGCATCAGCACGGAAAACGGCGGTTTCCTCGGTCGCCCGTCCGGTTCTCCTCAGGGACAAATTGCGTGGTTTGCCACTAGCGCTGAAATCCCCAGTTTGTACGTGTGGGACGGAGCCGTGATCCGCAATTTGGGACGGGCGAATCAGCTGTTCCCAGGCCCGAGGTGGTCGGCGGATGGACGGTTGGCGTGGAACACCCAGACGGCGGACGGCATGCATATCTATGTGTGGGATGGCGAGGCCATCAGCGATATCCCGCCCGATGAGAACCAGTACGATTCTGAGTTGATGTGGCTGCCGGATGGCCGCCTCGTGTGGCAGGCGGGTGATTATCCCGCGCAGGAACTCAAGTTCTGGGATCGAGGGCGAATCAGCACAATCACCGCCGGGGTCGGGCCAATCCGCGATGTGCGCGTCTTTCTGGCGGGGTTGCTGTGGACGCAGGAGATCGACGGCAACAGCGATGTGTTCTTCTGGGATACGACGCAGACCTTCAACGTGAGCGCCGATCCCGGGTGGGATGGCTTAACCCTCGTCCCGCCGATGGGCTAGGCGGACGAGTGCGTAGCGCGGCTTTACGTTTTTACGTTACAATAACGTGTGCAGGCGAGGACTAATCCATTGGCACACGTCTTTATCAGCTACCACAAAAACAGCAGTCGAGACTACGCGCGCAAGCTGGCGGACTTTCTCATCGCCAACGGCTTCGACGTGTGGATCGATGATCGCATCGACTACGGCAACAACTGGGAACAGTTGATCTTCAAGGCGGTGGAGCAGGCCGCCGCCGTGATCGTCATCATGACGCCCGGTTCGTATCAAAGCCGCTGGGTGCAGGCGGAACGTCTGTACGCGGAGAAGAACAACAAGCCCGTCTTCCCCGTGCTGCTGGAGGGCGACATTTTCCCCGCCTACCTCGCCTTCCAGACCGCCGATGTGCGCGATGGCCAGGTGCCGCCCGAAGACTTCCTGCACGACCTCGAAGTGAGCGGTGTGCAGCGCAGCAGCGCCCCCGGTCGCAATGTGGCCGCGCAAGTCCCGAAGCCAGAAGCCGCGCCCAAAGCGCATGATATTTCCCTGCCTACTGCGCCGACCAGCACGGCCAAAACGACGATCACGCGCTCGCGCCGCTTTGAAGCGGCCATGCCCTCGCAGATCATCCCCACCGCGCCGACCGAAGTCTGGGCGAAGATCTCGCTGCCGGATTCGGAAGGCTTGCGCGGTGAACTGCCCGCCGTCGTCCCCTCCGGTGATGTGATCGGCAAAGAAGACGCGCGCGCCACAGGCTTCCCCTTCAAATTCCCGGTCGATCCGACGACGGGTGAACCGCAGCCCGTCACCGTGAGCGTGCGCGCAAAATCCGCCGCGCTGACGTTTGACGACGGCGAAATCACGGTCGAACTGCCGCCGGACTACGACTCGCAGACGGTGATTTTCACTGCGAATCTCCATTCAAATACTGCGCCGGGGATGCGCGTGCGCGTCACGCTCGATCTCGTCTATGAAGCGCGGTTAATCGCGCAAATCAGCGTGTCAGCGCTGGTGCAAGCGCCCATGCGTGTGCCGATTCCATCCGCGTGGACACTGGCGACCGCCGGGATCAGCGCGCCGCCGGGACAACCGCCCGCGGAAAACAAACCCGCCTCCTCGACGGGGGTGCTCCCCGGTGAATTGCAGGAACTCTACGCCGACGAAGCCCTACGCGGCAGCGAAAGCCTCGCCGACAAGCTTGACGACTTGATCGAACTGCCCGAAGCGGAACCCGTTGAAGAGCAGGCTAAAGAGGCGTACAGCCGAAGTGAAGGCGGCGCCGCCCCCAGCGAAACCGAAGAGACGACCGAGATTCCGCGACCGCGACCAGCGACACCGATCACGCCCCAACCGATCGTCGGCGGGGCGGACTATGATGACTTTGCGCCCCGGCCCGCGCCCGCCAAGAAAAGCGCCGCACCGAGCGCGCCCATCGCCCTGATCGCGTCGCTCACGTTGGTGGTGGTCTTGGTGCTGTTCCTCGTCCAGTCGAATCTGGGCAGACCCGCCGATCAAGTGACGAGTACGGGCGTGGCTCAGGTTGCCACCCAAACAGACGGCACCCAGCTCGCGACGGCGACCTCGACGGGCGGGGGCGACAGGCCAACGGTTACGCCCACGCGGGAAGCGCCCCCCCAAGCGATTCCCGTGCGCGTTGGTTTGGCCAGCTTTGCCGGCTGCGCGGCGGCTGTGCCCGAACAGTTCGCAGCTGGGCTGCCGGAATCTGCGTTAGTGGAATTTGACGACAGCCTCGATCTCGCCGATCCGAGCGCCCTGTCTCAGATGTACGACGTGCTGCTCTCCGGTCAATGTGACGGCGATACGCTCACTCTGCGCGTTGACCTGCTCAAGCGGGTCGCGCCGCCTGAGCTGTTCGATCTGCCGCAGCTCAGTGTGTCCGCACCTGTGGATAATTCCGAGTTCTTCGGGCTAGTGAACAGCGCCGCGGTCAACTACCTGTCGGGCGATGTCGCGACCGCCGCCACCGGGTTCTATGACGCCGCCCGCACCGCGCCGCAGGTCGACCAAAGCTTCGCGCTCTACTTCATGAAGGCGAATGGCTTGCTGCTGGCGGGGCAGCCCGCGGATGCGATTGACGCCTACAATACCGCCGGACAAGATCTCGCGTTGTTCCCTCTGGCCGCCAATAACCGCGCGCTGGCCGCGCAGGAACTGCTGCTGGCGAACGGCAATCAGGAGACTGAAGCGGCGGGCGAAGCGATCACCGTCGAGACCGTGCTGGTGCATCTGGAAACCGCGCACCTGAACACCAGCGACGCGAGTCAGCAAGCGGTGATCCTCACGAACATCGGTCTGGCAAATCTGTATTTCGATCGTGATCGCGACACGGCGCTGGCGCGCTGCACGGATGCGCTCAACTTCAATCCGGATTATCTGCTAACGCAGGCGTGTCTGGTTGGGCGGGCGGTGGCCCAGGCCGAAGAAACGGAATGCCCGGTCGGCGACGAACCGCTGGCCGCACTGACGCAATCGCTCGCGGAGACAGCGCGCCTCGGCGAGACCGATCTGGTCGCCTGGGCAGATGTGCTCTACTGGCAGGCGCGGCTGACCGAGCGAATCGCTGCGTGTGATCAGACGCCTCCGGTGGCCGTCGAGACGCTGCAAAATCAGCGTGCAGACTTGTTAGCGGAGCAGCCGCTCATGTTACAAACCGATCATTTTGGTGGCCAATGAAACATTTAGAAACCTTTATGAATCGGCCCAAAACGCGCTGTTTGATAACAACAATAGCACGTTACAATAGGATTACAGTACGCAAGATCACCTTTGGAGGGGGAACGTGAGTCCCTTTGAGAACAAATACGTCATCGGACTTACCGGCAATATCGCAGTCGGTAAAAGTGTGGTGCGCCAGATGCTTCAGCACTTCGGCGCATATACCATTGATGCCGATGGACTCACGCATCAGGCGATGGCGCCCGGCGCGCCCGCGTACCAGCCCATCGTCGAGATGTTTGGCAAGTTCATCGTCGATGGTGAAGGGCGCATCAACCGCCCGCTGCTCGGTGCGGTCGCGTTCGCTGTTCCCGAAGCCCTCGTCAAGCTCGAAGAGATCATTCACCCGTTCGTCACCCAGGCTATGACCGCGCTGATCAGCCGTGCGCAGCAGCGCGTGATCGTCGTCGAGGCGATCAAGCTGCTGGAAAGCGACGTCGCGTCCATGTGCGATACGATCTGGGTGGTCGATGCCACGGTCGAGACGCAGGTCAAGCGCCTGATGGAAAAGCGCAAACTGCCGCTGGAAGAAGCGCGCAAGCGCATCATCGCGCAGCCGCCGCAATCAGATAAATTGTCCCGCGCCAAGGTTGTGATCAAGAACGACGGCACGGTCGAAGATACGTGGAAACAGGTCCAGATGATCTGGAATGCGACCGTCGTTCCGGTCGTCGGCAATCAGATGCCGAAATCCGTCCCCACGATGGGCACGCAGCCCGCCGCCGCGCCTGCTCGTCCGGCGCAGCCCCAACCGCAGGCGCAGCCGCCCGCGCGTCCCGCTCCGAGCATGCCGCCGCAGCCTGCCCGCCCGGCTCCTACCACTAATAATGTCGCCGCGCGCCCGGTGCAAGCCGCTCCAGCGATGCCGCCCGCCCCACAACAGCGTACGGTTCCCGCGAAGCCCGCTGGCACTTCATCGCTGACGCCTAAGCCGAACGTCGTCTCGCCGCTTTCGCCCAAAACCGAAGTCGGCATTCGCCGCGGTATGCCCAACAACGCCGAGATGATCGCCAAGTTCGTCACCCGCGTGACGGGCAATGCAGTCGACCGCATGGATATCATGCTGGCCTTCGGGCAGAAGAGCTTCTTGCTGGCGCTCGGGGATAACGACGCCGTCATCGCCGTCATCGGCTGGACGGTCGAAAACCTGATCACCCGGATTGACGAGTTCTATCTCGACCCGAATGTCCCGCGTGACCCGGTGATCAGCGCGCTGGTCATCGCCGTCGAAGAAGCGTCGCGCGAACTGCAAAGCGAAGTGAGCTTCATCTTCCTGCCGAAGAACGTCGCGCAGGATGTGGTGCAGGCCTTCGTTGTCAACGGCTACCAGCCGCTGAACTTGAGCCAGATCAAGTTCCCGGCATGGCGCGAAGCCGCGCACGAAATGGTCACGCCCGACACCGTCGGGTTGATGAAACAGCTTCGTGCTGACCGTATCATGAAACCGATCTAAGAGGGATTATGCAGCAAGGAACTTCAGGTTTACTCGGTCTGCCGCCCGTTCAGTGGGCCAGTCGTCATCCGCGCGTCGCCGCATGGATCGCGCTGTCGCTGGGCATGGTGATTTTGTTGGTCTTCTCCGCGCGGGAGATTGGGCTGCTGCCCCTGCAGTGGGTGGCGCTGGTCGCCGCGTGTGTGCTGGTGGCGGGTGCGTGTATCTGGATCGTCAGTTGGGAAGACCGCGACGAAGACGACGCGGTCACGGCCACCAGCGAAACCGAACAAATCAAGAAGTAGACGACATCGAAGTCAACATGGACAAAGGACGAGGTTTAACCTCGTCCTTTTTGTTTGGGGAATCCCCTATGCATCTCTTAGGGACGTACTTCATTGCGTCCGACCCCACCCCTCCGAATTCAGGGAGGAAGACAGCATCCTCTGTCAAGCCGAATGCGTTTTCGTAGGGACGCAATTTATTGCGTCCGCTGCATCCGCCCCCAACCCGAATGAGCAAGCGCTTGCGTTTACCGCACGACGAGCGCGCCGACGCCACCGTTATAACGCACGGTGATCTTGCGCTCCGCCGCCTCGTAATTGACCGACTGCCACACGCCGCTCTTGCCGAAGAATTCATCCGTCCCGCTCAGGCGGGCGAGGCGCGCTGGGACGCTGATGTCCCCGATGCCCGCTTTGCCTTCCACGCGCACCGCCGCATCCGCCGGGAGATGCACCTGCACCTCGCCGACGCCACCGTGCACGGTGATGTCCGCCGCCGCGCCCTCGCCGATGTCGAGATCGATCTCGCCCGTGCCCGCGCGCACCATCAAATTGACCGTCGCGCCCGCCGGAATCTTCACATCCAGCTCGCCGACGCCCCCGTTGATGCTGGCGCTGTAGAGTTCCGGCGAGGCGGGCAGCACCACATCGATTTCGCCCGTGCCGCCGTTCATGGTGAATTTGCCCGGTTTGAGCGTCGCCAGCGAGAAATCGCATTCGCCGACGCCGCCGTGAATATCCAGATCAATCGGAATATTCGGCGAGAGGCCGACATTCCAGCGCAGTTGATTCTGTTCGCCGCGCTTGCTCAGCCACGTCAGCGCATGGCGGAACCATTCACCCGGTGACGTGACTTGGCTCAGGCTAACGACCTTTTCCGGCGTGCCGTCGTGGGCGAAGCGCATCTCACCGATGTAGGTGATCTCCGCGTCGATCAGCTTGTCGGAATCTTGCAGCATGTAGATATTGGATTCGCCCGCGGACAGGTCGAGACGGACGCGCGCCGAGGTCGCATCGCCGACGACGTCGGTGAAGCGTTCGGTTTTCACTTCGACATCTTCGCCGGAACCGACCGACCGGAAGAATTCGCCGATCTGGTCGCCGAGCTTTTCAAACGAGAACGACCATTCGGTCTTGTACTGCTTGCCGGGCTGCTGATTATCGCTCATGATGGTTTGTGTCTCCTCATATGTTCTAGTGTCGTATACAGATTAGCTGCCCAGGGCGCAGCTGGTGATGAAATTGCGCCCCATCCCTCAGGGGGAGACACATAGGTCTGCCCCTACAGGTGGATATTGGCTACTGGATATTCAGACTGCCGGTGCCGCCGTCGTACTCAATCGTGATCTGCTGCGCGGCCGCGTCAAAGTTGGCCGTTTCCCACGTACCGGAGTCGCCGATGAAGCCGTCTTCGCCGCTCGTGCGGGTGAAGCTGCCCGGCACATTGACGCTGCCCGTGCCCACGGACGCTTCAAGGCGCACGGCCGCATCATCCGGCACGTCGATGGTCATGCTGCCCGTGCCGCTTTGCAGCACCAGACGGACAGCCGCGTCGTCCAGCACGCGGATGTGACCCGCGCCCGTGCCCGTTTCAACGCGCACTGTGTAAGCGTCCGTCATGCTGGGCAGGACGAGATCCACGCTGCCCGTACCGCCATTCACCCGCAAATCGGTGAGTTGGAAGGTACTCAGGTCGAGGTTCATACCGCCGGTGCCGCTGCTCACATCGAGGTCGAGCGGGATGGCCGGGTTGAGGCCGATGTCCCACTGCACACCGTTCAAGGCGTCGCCGCCGAGCCAGTCGAAGAAGAAGATATTGCTGTAGGTGACCGAGCCTTGGCTTTCGAGGTTGACGACGCCCTGCGCGCCATCGGTCGAGGCGTCATAGGTGAGGTCGCCGACATATTCGAGATCGGCATCAATCAGATTGTCCGGGTTGCTGATGGGGACAACGCGCACCGAGGCAACGTTCGCGCTGATATTGACGCGCGCCGACTCCACGCCGTCAAGCGGGGTGCTGTAGGTCGCGGTCTTCACATCGGATGTTTGCGCCAGACCGACCGACGGCCCGACGAGCATGAGCGCGATCATCACGAGCACCGTGCCGCCGATGATCAGGAGTGACAGCCGTTGATTATTCCGCCCGATCAGCAGTTCGACCCCGAAGGCGATCAGGATCAACGGCCAGAACCGGAAGAGAACCGACAAATTCGCTGCCGTGAAGATATTGGCTTCTGATAGAAGCCAGATCACGCCGATGGCGATGAGGATGATAGCCCAGGGCGACGTGCGCCGTGATTGTGTAAGTTGTGACATGCTGTTACCCCCTTGCGAAGTCTTGTCACTATGTGCTTATACGACGCATCGGGGATTAAGTTGCAAAGTCACTGACGGCACATCGGGGGGCCTTCCGGGGGGTAAGTCCAGCGCTGCGCGACCGTCTCGGCGGCGGTCATGGCGCGGAATTCGTTATACACGGCGATCAGATTCGGGCAGTCGCCGAGGATTTCCGCGGCTTGTCCCTGAATGTACCAGCATTCAAAGCGCCGCTCGTCGACGGGTACGTCTTGCATCACTTGCAGCGTCGAGCAGCGGTTGAGCGACGACTGCGCGTCCGCAAACTGCCCCTGCAGGAAATACTCCATGCCGAGTCGGTACCAGCCTTCCGACCAATCCGGCGCGCGCTGCGTGACCTCCGAGCAGTAGCGAATCGCCATGTCGCGTTCGCGCATCAGGCTGGAAAGTTCGCACAGGCGCAGGCGCGCTTTGACGTTGTTCTCATCGTGCACGAGCACGTTGTAATAGGCGACCGTCGCCGCGTCGCTGTCACCGAGCAGCAGGGCATACTGTGCGCGCTCGAAGTAGAGCAGCACGAGGTTCGGGTTGACGGAGATGGCCTGTTCGACCACGCGGACGGCTTCTTCATACGCGCCGAGGTCGCTCTGGCTGATAGCCTGGGCGCGCAGCGCATCCATACGCATCCAGCCCTGCGCTGTGTCGAGCGCGCGAATGCTTTCACGCAGCGCGACTTCAAAGCTGCCAACGCTGCCATAGGCCAGCGCCAGCGCGATCCGGGCGATGGTGTTGTCGGGGTGCTTCTCGAGGATGTCGCGCGCCAAATCCGCCGCGCCCACCGGATCATCAACCGCGACCAGCGCGAAGGCGTGCGCCGCGCGGATATGCGGACTAATCGGATCAATGCGCAGCGCCTCGGTGGTGACTTCCAGCGCCAACTGGCGATCAATCGCCCGGTCGTATTCGCCATAACTGCGATAGATCAACGCGCGGGTGAGCAGCAGCACGGCGTCGGGCTGCGCGGGCAATTGGCTGAGGATCTGCCGCGCAATGCTGATCGTCCCCGTCAGGTCGCCGCGTTCGAAGGCGTTGTAGGCGGCGCGCAGCACATCCGTATCCATACCGGAAATGCTTTCTTCCGGCGGGCGCCAACGCGTCAACCACGCGTACACCCCCGCGCTGATGCTGCCGAGCACGACGATGAGGGCCAGGAACGACAAACAGCCCGCCTGACGACGACGACGGAAGGTGAACCGTGACCGAGAACGTTGGATTCGCATGTTGATTGGTGCCGATTTGCTGGATAACGTGGGATAACTTGCCCTATTGTAACGTGCTTATTACAGGCATGCACGTACAATTTAATCGAAAAGAATCAAGGTTTTCTTGTGGAGTGAGCATGGACTTCGACAACGTTTTTTTGATCACTACGGTTCCCGTCGCCAACGCGGAGGCCGTGCTGCAAGCGCTCGGCGATGCGGGCGCGGGCGAGATCGGTCTGTATACGCACTGCGCCTTCACCAACCCGGGGACCGGGCGCTTTCAGCCGGATGCCGCGTCCAACCCGGCAGTGGGCGACCGCGGGGTGATCAACTTGGTCGACGAGGTGCGCATCGAGATGACCTGCCGGCGCGACCGGGTCAAAGCGGTGCTGGCGGCGCTGCGCGCGGCGCATCCGTACGAAGAACCGGGGATCTATTTGCTGCCGATGTTGAGCGAAGCGGATTTTGAATAACAGACTTGTGCCCCATCCCTATCAGGGAGACCATTGTTTGTAGGGCCGGGTTAGGGTCAAACAAGAACATTGTACTGAGAGGTTTTTGGTAGGACAAGGCATGCCTTGTCCTCTGAATCCTTCTCTAGAAATCAGGACGAGGCATGCCTCGTCCCTACACATGTCACCCTTATTGGACACCCTGTATCTCGCGACCGTTTCGGGCAATCCAACCACGGACGCCCCATTGGGCGTCCCTACAAAACAGTTTCTCAGGGACGCAATGTTGGTCCGCTGCTCCCGACCCCACCGCCCCCCCATCCGGGAGGGACAGAAAGAGACCGTTCTTTCCCCTCTCCTAGAGGAGAGGGGGGGTGAGGTTAGTCGTTTTCGCCCGGCCACCTAGAACGGCATGGTCGAGGTCGGGTCGAACGGGGCATCGTTATAGCGCAGTTCGAAGTGCAGGTGCGGCCCGGACGAATTCCCGGTATTGCCGACCGCGCCGATGAACTGCCCCGCGCTGACGTACTGCCCGCAGCCGACGTTGATCGCCGAGAGGTGGCCGTAAAGCGATGTGAACGGCCCATGCGCCAGCACGATCAGGTAGCCGTAACCCCATGTGCTCCAGCCGCGGAAAATCACCGTGCCGCCGTTGGAAGCGTAGACGGGCGTCCCCTCCGCAGCGGCCAGATCGACGCCCGTGTGGAATGAGCTAAACCCGCGCGTCCACGAGTACGAGCCGATCGGCTTGAGCCAGCCACCGCCGCCGCCGGGATTGGGGACTGCGCCGCACGAGCCAGGATCGCCGGGCGCAAACGAGATCGTGCCGCCCGCGTTGCCGTTGCTGGCATCCCCGCCGGAACGTTCGACGACCGGGTTCCAGCTAATCTGTTCCGCTTCGCCGCCGGGGATCATGACCTGCGTGCCGCTGGGCAGCAGCGTTTCCGGCGTGATGCTGGTCAGTGTGCCAAAGTCATTGAACTCCGAGTCGATGATCACATAGGGATCGACGCGGAATTCCTGCGCGATGCTCGCAATCGACCGTTCATTGTTCACGGTGATGAACGCGCCGTCGACCGGAGGGATGTTGATCGCGCGTCCCGGTCGCAGCCCGCCGATAATGTCCCGCGAATTGGCCCACGCGACGCTCTCCGGCTTCAAGCCGAAGCGGTCGGCGATGGCGTAAATGGTATCGCCGGATTCGACCGTGTACTGCACGACTTCGCTGCGGGGGCGTTCCGGCGCAATGGTGAACGGGTTGTAGTCGTTGCGCACGACTTCCAACCCGAGATCCGTCGTCAAAGATTGCAGCGGCGCATTCAGGAAGATGGCCGCCTGTTCCGGGCTGAGCGTGGGAATCACGCCGCCATCGATCATCGTCTCCGCGCCGCTTGCGCCGGGGTCGGTGGTGGGCGGGATAAACGTCGTGGCCGTCGGGCTGATGACGGTGGCTGCGTCGGTGTTCGGCGTCGGTGTGGGCACGTCCGCGGGCGTCAGCAAAAGCAGCGCCGTAGCCGCGGTCAGAGCCGCCGCACCGAGCAGCGACACGAAACCGACTACGCGCCGCCAGGCGGAGATATCGCTGACGGTTTGCACCCGTCCGGTATCTGCCAGGTGGTCGGGAATCGGTTCATCCGTGTTCAAAAGTGGCATTCGAAAAACCTCGTCTATGCCCAATGTTCGCCCGCTATCCTAGCGCCATGACTCCAACGGCGCAAGGTGATAGATGGCCTACTCCCTCAGGCTGACCGAGCGCACCCTCTCATCTGCTCATGCGTGAATTCACAGTCTTTGACCGTTCGATCATTGAATCGTTAGGCTTGCATAGGCACAAGTCCCCAACAGGAGAGCAGAAATGACGGCTACATCCCCTCAAACCGGTTATGCTCCGATCGATGGTCTGAACATGTATTATGAGCTGCACGGTACCGGCAAACCGCTGGTAGTGCTGCACGGGGCATTCATGAGTACCATCTCGATGGGCGGCCTCATCACCAGTCTGGCGCAGACGCGGCAGGTGATCGCCGTGGATGCGCAAGGGCACGGACGCACCGCTGACCGCGCCGACCGTCCGCTGACCTTCGAGCAGATGGCCGACGATGTCGCCGCGCTGCTGGGCGCGCTGAAGATCCCGCAGGCCGATATTCTCGGCTATTCCATGGGCGCCACGACCGCGCTGGAAGTCGCCGTGCGGCATCCGCAAGTCGTCGACAAGTTGGTGATCCTGTCTGCGCCCTTGATGCCGTCGGGCTGGCGCGCAGGTGTGCTGACGGCTATCGCCTCGCTCACGCCCGATTTATTCGTGGGCAGCCCCATCGAAGCGGACTACCAGCGTTTCGCCCCGCATCCGGAGGACTTCCCGGCACTCGTGACCAAGATCGTGCAGCTTGATACGGCGTCCCATTCTGGCGTGTCCGCCGCGACGATTCAGGCGCTCACATCTCCCACGCTGACCATTATCGGCGACTCGGATGGCATCGATCTCAATCACGTGATCGAGATGTTCCGGTTGTTGGGTGGGGACATCAATGCCGATTTTCGTCCGCTGCCGAAGTCGCAGCTCGCCATAATCCCCGGCGCGCGCCACACCGATATCCTGACGCGGCTGGAACTGCTGACGCCGATGATCGTCAATTTCCTGGATGCGCCCCTGAGTTAACCCCAGCCAGTGTCAAAAGCTTCACCCGCGCGTCTCGGTGAGGGGATGCGGGTCGCCGCAAGCCTCGGTTGTTTAACCCCCACCTCCAAGGGTGGGTGGATTTCGGCGTGCGCCCACTGTTTTCAGCCTGCGATCAGCCTCTGTTCACCAAGCCATAACTTCCAATCGGCGCATGATCGGCTAAAATGACGTCGGTTGCAAACATGCAGTGATGAGGCACTTATGAAATTGGCACGCTTGATCCTCTTGATCGCGTTGATCTCCGCCTTCGCCCTGACCGTGCACGCGCAGGAGGCGACTCCCGAGCCGACCGCTATCGCGTCCCTGCCCGCCAGCGCCCGTTTGGACGGCTTGACGCTGGTCTGGCAAGACATCAACCGCTGTTCGGCGGCGGCGCTCTCCATCCAGATTTCCTATTTTGGCCCGTACGTCTATGACGCGGCGGTGCGCGACCTCAACCCGAATATCGACGATGTCGCCGTGCGCTTTGACGAGATGATCCGCTTTGCCGAAGACTACGACCTCAAGGGCGTCGAACGCATCGGCGGCACGCTGGACATGCTCAAGGCGCTGGTCGCCAACGGCTTCCCGGTGCTGATCGAGAACTCGTACTTTGACGGCGCAGGCGGCTTCAACGATTGGATGGGGCATAACCGCGTGGTCATGGGTTATGACGACGCGCAGCAGGTGCTGCTCACCTACGATCCGCTGCTGGGCGCGGGCGAGGGGCAGGTCGGGCGACCGATTCCGTATGCCGATATTGATGAACGCTGGCGCACCTTTAACCGCGATTATCTCGTGCTGTATCGCCCCGAAGAGGAAGCGCGCGTAATGCAGGTGC
The DNA here is from genome assembly GCF_016713355.1 of Candidatus Flexifilum breve. NCBI lineage: Bacteria > Bacillati > Chloroflexota > Anaerolineae > Aggregatilineales > Candidatus Flexifilaceae > Candidatus Flexifilum > Candidatus Flexifilum breve. The sequence goes on along the minus strand of NZ_JADJPI010000009.1, from coordinate 49,558 downwards.
TCGGCGATCAGTGGGATGCAGCGGCCAACGCCGAATTCGCGCTGGCGCAGTCGCAGGCTGAACTGGACAGCGGGACCTACGATTCGTTCACTTTGTTCAATATGGGGTCGTCGCTGGTGGTGCTCGGTCGCTACGAAGAAGCCGCCGACTACTTCGATCAAGCGCGGCAAAATGGGCTGCCGTGGCGTATGTTCTGGTATCAGTACGGCGCATTTCAAGCCTACTACAACGTCGGGCGCTACGACGACATGATCGCGCTGGCGCAGGAAGTGATCGCCACGACCGAGGGCGTCGAAGAAGTCTACTACTATGTCGGGCTGGCAGCAGAGGCACTTGGTGATTTTTCACGAGCCGCGAACAATTATCAGGTAGCAGTTTGGCGGAATGAGAACTTCACGCTGGCGGCGGAAGCCTTAGCCCGGGTGCAGGGATCTTAGCTTTTGTGAAATTGTGACAAAAACCACTGGCGAAATTTGGCGAAAACCCCCTGTTTGGCCTTTGTGGAAACATGCTAAGATGCGGCGTCTTTAGTTAACAATCAACAGGATGCTTGATCCCATGACACTGCGTGACTTTCTCGAAATCCCGTATGACGAACTTGAGGCGCTTAACCTTGCCGCCAAGAAACAGCGTCTAGATCGCGTCCCGACCGAACAGATTCGCGACGAACGCCTGAAGTATCTGGCTGACGAAAAGCGCATCAAAGCGGTGACGGTGTGCTTCACCGACCTCGAAGGTCGCCTGCACATGTTGGATTATGACAAAAAGTTCCTGCTCAAGTCGTGGGATAACCTGACGTTCGACGGTTCGTCGGTGCGCGGTTTCTCGGCGCAGGCGGAATCGGATCTGCGTCTGGAAATCGACTGGCCAGCGTTCTACTGGCTGCCCGCCGACATCTTCGGGCCGGGCAAAGTGCTCGTCTTCGGTGAAGTGCTGGAACGCACGGGCGAACCGTACCCTGCCGATATGCGCGCCACGCTCAAGGCCTACATGAAGCACCTGTACGACACCAAGGGCATGGTCTGTAATGCCTCGAACGAAATCGAAGGCTTCCTGTTCAAGGGCAAGAATGCCGAACAGGAATATGTCAATACGGGCAAATTCGAAATTGTGACCACCGGCGGGTACTACCACTCGCTGCCCGGCGACCCCCTCCGCACGTTCATCGACGTGGTGGCGGAAGCGCAGCGCGCGATGGGTTTCGCCAACGAAAAGGATCACCCGGAAGTTGCGCCGTCGCAGTTTGAAATCAACTACTCGTACACCGAAGCCGCAGTCGCCGCTGATCAGGTGCAGTTGTACAAGCTGATCTGCCGTCAGGTGGCGCGCCAGAACGACATGACCGCGTGCTTCCTGCCCAAGCCGATCACCGGCGTGAACGGCAACGGCATGCACACCAACCTGTCCGTCTCGCAGAACGGCAAGAACCTGATGTGGGACGCGAACGGCAACGAAAAGCTGTCCGAGTTCGGCTGGAACTTCATCTACAGCGTGCTCTCCAGCGCCCTCGACATCTGCCTCGTGCTGAATTCGAGCGTGAACAGCTACCGCCGCCTCGACCCGCACTTCGAAGCGCCGAACCAGATCAAGGCCTCGGCGGTCGACCGCGGTTCGATGGTGCGTATCCCCTACGGCAATGAAAAGTCGGCGCGCGTGGAAGTTCGTTCCATCGCTCCGGATGCCAACCCGTATCTGGCGCTGTACAGCATCCTGCGCACGGGCATTGAAGGCGCGATCAACCCGCAGCTGGATCAATCGGCCATCCTGCCCGATAATATCTACGATGCCATCGACTGCTTCGCGAGCAGCAGCTATACAGCTCAACTCCTCGGCGAGGGCGTGCGCGACAAGTTTGCGGCGCTCAAGGAAGCGGCGGCGGATCGGTCCCCGCGTCGTTTGGGGACGCTGATTAAGTCGTCCGAGATCCAATATCACCATGAGGTTCAGAATCAGTTCCTGTGGAATTTGTTCTAAACTAAGCAGCTATCTCGACTTGGAGAGGACGAGGCGTGCCTCGTCCCTACGGCAGCACATGCGTAGGGGCGAGACGGGTCTCGTCCTTTTTGCGCGCCTGCTGAGTTTGCTCATCGCCAGCCTGTTGATCGCGGTCGGCGGCGTCACCGCGCAAACCAGCGACCTGACCGCGGACCACGTTCGGTTGGTCGAAGGCGTCGGCGACTTCGGTCAGCCGACGCTGACGGCGGTCGGCGAGATCGTCAATGCAGGCGCAGAGGCCTACGCGAACCTGTTCATCACCGCGCAGGCGTTTGACGCCAGCGGGACGCAGGTCGCGGAGGGTTACGGTTTCCTCGTCAACCAGTGCAACGTCGGTGTGCCGCTCGACTTCGCCTTGCAGCCCGATCACCGCCAGCCGTTTACTGCCCCGCTGGAACTATTCGAAGCCGACGCATCGATCGAAACCATCGAAGTGATCGTGGAAGGCGAAGCGGTCGAGCCGCTGCCGCCCCCCGCAGCGATCAACGGCATCACCCGGTTGAGCGACGAAGAGATCGCCGCCGTCGAATGGGATGCCAACGGCGAGTTCTTCCGCTTCGGCGTCGGCTGCCCCAGCGAACTGTTCACCGAGTGGACGTGGGGCCGCGTCGATTTGCCCGATCTGGAAGTCATGCCGGAAGCGCACCCCGCCGCCGAGTTTGTGACGCCGGAACTCGCGGAACGCCTCGGCCTCAATGAGTCTGATTTTGCCCGGTCAATGCTGCGTTTTGCCCCCAACGGCGACCGCCTGATCTTTCAGGATGAGATCAACGACGTGATCACCGCCGCGCCGGATGGTCGTTTCGCCCGCCTGCTCTTCAACGATCAGCACAACCGCACGCTGCAAGGCATCCACTGGCTGCCGGAAGAACGCTTCCTCGCATACTACTACGGCGCATATGGCGACCCGGTCGGCTTCTTCACCGCCGACGCGGAAGCGCGCCGCATCAGCCCGGATGTGCGCAACAACCCCTTCTCGGAGATCGTGCCGGGCGCGTCCGTTGATGGTCGACGCGTGGTGCTCGCGGGGACCTTTGACGACGAGCGCGGCTACTTCCTGTACGTGACCAATAACGACTTCTTCGAGCTGCTGTTCAACGCCGAGCCGCCGGGGAACAACTACCCCGCGCCGATCCCGCTGGTGGAGGCGGAGAGCGATCTGGTCGACCGCGTGTACGTCGCACTGGAGACGGATGATGGCGCGGAGCTGGCCTGCTTCAACCGCGACACGGGCGACCTCATCCCACAAACGCCGCTCCCGCTCGATCTGGCGCAGGAAGAACGCGCTGATTGGTGGATCGCGCCGGACGAGCAGAGCCTCGTGCTGGCGGCGACGGGCGCGCACGGCGGTCTATGGTGGATCGACCTCACCGCGCTGCCGGGGTGTGGGTAACGAAAACCTGAGCAACCAAGCTCCTCGTTTGTGCGTATACATGACAAACAAGTGAGGGGATTCAGCACATGGCTCAACGTTCGTGGATGGACGCGCTCACCGATGGGCAGATTCTACGCGACTGGGTGTCGCTCTTCGGCAGTCTGTGGTTCAGCCTGTTCTACATCACGCTGCTGGCGCTGGGCTTCGGCGTTGGCGGCAGCCTGTCGCTCATCCTGATCGGCCTGCCGCTGCTGCTGTTCACGCTGGCGGGGACGCGCACGCTGGCGGCGATGGATCGCAAGCTCAACGCGGCGATCCTCGGCCTTGACGATGAGCCGGATACGTGGGATGACATCGACCCGCGCGGCGCGAATCTCGGCGAACGCTTGGGTATGTACCTCGGCAGCGGCGTGACGTGGCGCAGCCTGATCTATCTGCTGCTCAAGCTGCCAATCAGCGTGATCGCTTTCACCCTCTCCATGCTGATTCTCATCCCGCTGGCCGTCGAAGTGCTCATCCTTGCGCCGCTCACCATCGACATGCGCCTGATCAGCGTGCGGGCGCTGCACTTCAGCGCGGTCAACCTGCACAAGCTCAATACGCTGATCCTGCCTTCCCCCAAAGGCAAGCGCCGCCCCAGTCGTCTCGAACTGGTCGAAGCGGAGGAACCGCGTTACGTGCTGGACGACGACGGCGAAATTTATATGGCGAAGCGCAAGGTGGAGCAGTAAGTGCGCAGCATATGAGTGGCGTTTCTGAGGTTTGCGGACGCGATAAAGAGGATGTCCAAAAAGCACACAGTTATCTCGATAAGAACGGTTTTTGTAGGCCGACGCAGGAGGATATTTCAGAATCGGCGACATGCACAACAGGATGCAGGCTAAGAGACAAAAGCCGTCGAAACAATACAGTAGTGTTCGTGACGCACCAGCAAACGGCGACAATTGAACAACCAAGCGAACGTTCGCGCTGGGGTTGGGTGCGGATAGGGCGGCGCTGAGGTGGGCTGCAGGAGTGAATAGCCGGGAGTCGGCGGTGCTCCCGATTGGCGGTGCTATCACCCCGCGCAGACTCCGTTTTCGCTGTACACTGTGAAGTGCATCTGGATCTCGTATTTGGAGTCGCCGCATGACTCTTGATTATTTCATCCGCGAAGCCACCCCCGACGACGCCGCAGCCCTCATCGCCTATATGAAGACCCTGGCAGATGAGCCCGACAACGGCATCACCTACTCGTCCGCTGCCGAATTCAACTACACCGTCGAAGACGAGCGGGAAATCTTACGGAAGCATCAGGAGGCCGAGAACAGCATGTGGTTGGTCGCCGTGACGCTGGATGACGAGATCATCGCCAGTGCCAACGTGACCGGCGGACCGCGCGTGCTCATGCATACGGTCGGCATCGGCATCAGCGTGGCGCAGGGCTGGCGGGATCGCGGCATTGGCACGGCCCTCTTGGAGATTATCATCGCATGGTGTCAGGCCAACCCGATCATCCGCCGATTGGAGCTCAATGTGTTCACGCACAACGCCCGCGCTATTCATGTCTACGAAAAAATGGGTTTCAAGCATGAAGGAATCCGTAAGGAGGCGTATTACAAAGACAATAAATTCTTAGACGCACATGTGATGGCGATACTTTTCACGCACGATTAGCCATTCTCTGTACGTTCTTGGGAAGAAATTCACATCAGCTTTACCTTTGTCGAGGATTCCGCAACGCTTCTGCCCCTACACTAAGAGTGTAGTGAAGCAGATCGACGGGTAACAGCATGATTCATACCGAACACATCAATCTCCTGCGCGAATTCTTGAAACTCGTCGGGATTCCCGCGGATGTCGCGCCCACCGAAGACCGCCACTGCTTGATCACCATTCCGGCAGAAGCGTACGAAGAACAACGCGCGTATATCAATGCATGGTTCACCCCTATTGCGCTCGAAGAAGACTACATTGTGCTGACTGAACGGATGCGCGGGGCGGGCGATTCGGATTAAGCGTCCCTCTACAGGCTGATATACCGCGTCGGGATCGCGTAGGGGAGTCGTATGGCACTTTTACGGGTTTCGGCGCGTATGTATAACAGACTTGTACAATCCGGGGGACATCATGAGGAGACTGCTACCACTCCTCGCATTTGCATTACTCGTCATCAGTTGTACGCTGGGAACACCTCCGCCGACCGCCACACCGACCACTGAACCTTCCCAAGCGCCGGTATTCATCGACGCGCGCACAAGCACCGCCACCACACCGACCACTCAGCCCGCCGCTACCGCCACCACCGCACCGACCGCCGTGCTGCGCCCCAACTGCGTTATCCGTACCGATTGGTTCGCGTATATCGTCTACCCCGGCGAAACGCTGGGGCGCATTGCCACGCGCTCCGGCACGACCGCGGCAGTGTTGGCGAATGCCAACTGCCTTGCCAACCCAAACCTGATCTACGCCGGGCAGGTCCTGCGCGTGCCCGTGCTGCTGCCCGTCATCACGCCGACCGTGCCGGGGAATCAGAATGCAGGCATCGTCGTGCCCAGCCCGTATGTGCGCATCTACAATGGGCAGTATGAAGTGCTGCCCGATACCAACATCGCGCTCGTCTGGCAGATCACGCCCGCCCGCACCTTCACCCGCGTCGATTTCTTCCTCACGCCGACCGGGACGGGCACGACGCCCACGCTGATCGGGTCGGATACTTACATGGCGGATGGCATCTCGATCAACTTCTTCGTGCCGCGCGGCTTGCTTGGCTATGTGCATGCCATCGCTTACTACGGCAGCGGCATCGTCGGCGGGACGGCGCAGCAAACGCTGATCTACGCAGGCGCAGTCGTCAGCCCGCCGGTGATCGTCGGTGGGACGCTGCTGGATGTCGCGCCCAACCTCGGCCTGAACAATAACACCTATGTGGTGCAGACGGGGCAAACGGTGACCATCAACTGGGCGGCGACCTTCCCGTCAGAAACGCTCCGCGTGGAGTTCTACCTCATCCCACCGGGGCAAACGAGTGGCACGCTGCTCGGCACCGATTACAACCTCGGCGATGGCGCGCAGGCCGTATGGACTGTGCCCTCCGGCGCACAAGGGACACTGCGGGCGCTGGCGATCTATTCCGGCGGCTTTGACCCCGCCGCGAGCAGTGAGTACTACGTCGTCACCGAAGCGGTGCAGTAGCGTGATGAAAACACTCGCCGCTGGGCTGGCCTTGTTTCTGCTCATGGGCTGCGCGCTGACGGATCTGCTGCTTCCGTCGGGCGCGCCCTCCGTGCCACCGATGACGCCGACCTACACGCCTTACCCGCCCCCCCCCCCCCCCCCCCCCCCCCCCCCCCCCCCCCCCCCCCGCCCCCCCCCCCCGCCCCCGGCCCCCCCCCCCCGGAGATCACTTATGCGCCGCCGATTCCCACCTACACCCTGACGCCGATGACGGGCGTGTATCAAGCGTTTGAACAGGGTTTCATGGTGGTTATCGAGGGACAAAACTGCCTTTACGCCTTCGCTGATGGGATTATCATTCCAGAGGCACTCTACAGTTTGGACATGGGCGCGTATCACTACTGCGTCGAATTCGCCGGACTGCCGCCGGTTCCCGCCGACGCGCCCGTCGATCCGTTTGGTCGCGTCTGGGACTACTATCCGGAGATGCGCGCCCGTTTAGGGGTGGCGGTCGGCGCGCCAGAACGCTACCACGCGACCATTCCACGCTCCGAGCCAATTGTGATGGGCGGTGTGTTCTACAGCGGTATGGTGACGCTGCCCGACGGTCGCCAACTCTACTGCGGCACACGCGGCGCTACCGCGGGAAGATGCGAGGTCAGAGCTAAACACCTCACCCGGCAGGACAGGTTTTCGGGCGGAACGGCTCCGTGCGTGGACAGAGTGACGCCGGGCCCCCCCCCCCCGGAAACCGGTGGGGGCGGGGGGCCCCCCCCCCCCCCCCCCCCCTCTCAATTCAGAGAGACCCTTTTGAAGTCCCCTCTCCCTGTGGGAGAGGGGATGGGCGTGAGACCGTGATTACCCGCGGGTGGGTTGAGGTCGCGCTTAATCCGCGATCTGTTCCAGTTCTTCGCCCTTCTTGAGCAGGCGGCGGTAGGTGGCCTGCAAGGTGAGCGCATCCGCCGTGTGGAACGGGAGCGGCGCTTCCACGCCGACCGTGCCGCCCACCCCGAAATCAATGAAGGCTTGCAGCAGCTCGCGGTAGCGCATGTCGCCTTCGTTGAGCGGCACGTGCTCCTTTTCGCCCTTGGCCGTGTAGGCAATCGAGCTCATGTGGAAGTGCATGCGCTTGAGGCCGTCTTCGCCGAGGCCGTCGCGCACCCGCTGGAGCGCGTCCGCGAATTCGTCATAGCTGTTGAACGAGCCATCACCCGTGCGCGCGTGCAGATGCGCCCAATCGATGCACGGCATGACCCCCGGCACATCCCGCGCCAACTGGATCGTCTCGTCGAGCGTGCCGAACATCGCGCCTTTGCCCATCGTCTCCGGGCGCAGCGTGACGTTGACGCCTTCCTCGCGCAATATCCCCGTGATTTCGATCAGCTTTTGCTTGCAGCGCTCGTAGACCTGTTCCGGTGGCTGGCTGTGGTAGCTGCCGGGGTGGAACACGATGTCATACGCGCCCGCTTTGAACCCGGCGCGCGCCGCCGCCAGCAGCCGTGCGTCGCTCTTGGTCATCAGTTCTTCGGTCTGGCTGTTGAGGTTGATGAAGTAGGGCGCGTGCACGCTGAGCGAGATGCCCGCCTTTTCGCTCGTCGCCTTGATCAGCGCGCACGTTTCGTCGGTGACGCGCACGCTCTGCGTCCATGCGATTTCCAGATGGCTCATGCCGAGTTCGCGCATGTGCAGAATCGCGGCGGGTGTGCCGCTCTCGCGGGCGGTCTGCGGAGCCCCGACCGTGCCAAAGCGGAGAAATTCATTCGGGTAGGTTTCCAAAGCGACAAATCCCCATTCCTAGCGTATAGTTGATCAAATTCTAGCACATGGGAGAGAACGTCGTGCTGCATCTCGCCTTATTTCGCCAGCGCGCCCTGCTGATGGCGGCGGCCGCGGTGGTCATTGTGTTCATCCTCTGGAATGTGCCAGCGTTCGATTTCTTGATGTATCCGCTGCGCCTGTTCGTGACGTTTGTGCACGAAGCCGGGCACGGCCTCGCCGCGCTGATCACCGGCGGGCGTTTCGATCATTTTGTCGTCTACTCCAATGGCGCGGGCGTCGCCACGACGAGCGGCGGTGCGCGCTGGTTCATCCTGCCGTCGGGGTATCTCGGCGCGGCGGTCTTCGGGGCGCTCCTGCTCTATCTCGTCAACACGCTGCCTTTTCCTAAAACCCTCGCGCTGACCGTGGCGCTGTTCCTCGCCGTGATCACGCTGCTGTTCACCGATCTGCTGACGACTGCGTTTCTGGTCGGGCTCGGCTTCGCCGTGGTACTCGTGCTGATCTGGCGTTTCGCGGATCGCGGGTTCGCCATGCTGATTCTGAACGTGCTGGCGATGATCACCGCGCTCAACGCCGTGCTCGATCTGTTCTCGCTGGTCGACAACAGCGGCGCGACGCTCGGTAACATCAGCAATGACGCGGCGGCCTTCTCGCGGGAGATCGCGCCGCTGGTGCCTCCGGTCGTGTGGGCGCTGCTGTGGTGCGCCATCGCGGCGGCGCTGCTGCTCGCGGCGATCTACTACGGCATTTTGCGCCGCATCAAGGCAGTGTAAACGTCCAAACAGGACGATAATGGGTAGAAAATGAGCATATGGCTGACTGCGAACACAACCATCTGTCTCGGTTCCCTGAATGTGGGGAATGGCGACCCAGGATAGGTTTTTAAATGTAGGGACGAGGCATGCCTCGTCCTCAGTGGAAAATAGAACCAAAACCGCGCCGAATAGGGTCTCGACTACTTAGTTTATGGGAATGATTTATTGGTGGATTAGCCAATCCAGAGGGGGAAATAGGACGAGGCATGCCTCGCCCCTACAAATCGTATGGCACAGGAAACCCATGTTCCATTGCGAAGTATGAAGAACTTACCCCTGTCATGGATCAAAAGAAAACGCCCAAATCAAACAATTGCTCTTATAAAAAGGTAACCTGATGACCACGTCCAAAACCATGCGCGCCGCCGTCCTCAAAAGCTACAACGGGCTGCTGACCGTCGAGGAGCGCGACATCCCTACACCCCGTTCCGGCGAACTGCTGATCAAAATCGCCGCCTCGCCCATCAATCCCAGTGATGTCATGTTCACCTATGGCATGTACGGCATCCGCAAGCCGCTGCCCGCCATCCCCGGCTTCGAAGCCTCCGGCGTGGTCGTGGCCGTCGGCGCGGGCGTCGACCCCGGGCGGCTCGGTCAGCGCGTGGCCTGCTTCGCCGGGACTGACGACGGTTCATGGGCGGAATACATGCGTGTTCCCGCGACCAATACTTTCCCTGTCGCCGATCACGTCAGCGATGAGCAGGCGTCGATGATGCTCGTCAACCCACTGACCGCCCGCGCGTTGGTCGACATGGTCGAAGGGCAGCACGCCTTCGTGCAGACTGCCGCCGCCTCCGCGCTCGGCAAGATGATCCAGCGGCTGGCCAGCGAACGTGGCCTCGCCACCATCAATATTGTGCGCCGCGGCGAAGCGGTCGCCGAACTGCAAGCGCTCGGGGCGGAGCATGTGCTCAACAGTCACGACGCCAACTTCGAAGAAACGTTTCGCGATCTGGCCAAATCGCTCAATGCGCGCCTGTGCTTCGACGCGGTCGCCGGTGAGCTGACCGGACGCCTGCTGCACCTCATGCCGCGGGGCAGTCGCATGATCGTGTATGGTGGTTTGAGCATGCAGCCCGTAACCATCGGCCTCGACGATTTAATCTTCCGGCACAAGCAGGTCGAAGGCTTCTGGCTCTCCACCTGGATGCCGACGCTCTCACCCGCACACCTCCAGAGCATCTGGCAGGAAGAGCAGACGCATATCGGCGGCACGTTCAAAACAGACGTGCGCGCGCGCTATCCCATCGACCAGATCGCCGAAGCCTTGGCGGAATATTCGGCGCATATGTCCGGCGGCAAGGTACTGATTACGCCGTAATTGCGTCAATTTTCACGCAATCCATCCAAAGACGGATCCGCGCCGGGGCAAACCTGCGTATGCTGTACCTATGCGGACTGCACCACAAGTAGACCGGGGGAAGCATGACGACACGCGCGCTCGTGATCGGCGGGAGCATGGCGGGGCTGTTGAGCGCCCGCGTGCTCAGCGACCACTTCGACGAAGTGACCATCATCGAACGGGATCACTACCCGGAAATGCCCGAGGTGCGCAGCGGCGTTCCCCAGGCCCGCCATGTCCACGCGCTGCTGGCGCGCGGCGAAGAGATCATGGAGCAGTTGTTCCCCGGTCTCGGTCTAGATTTCGAGCGCGCCGGGATGATCAAATATGAGTGGGGCACCGACTCGGCCTATCTCACAGCGGGTGGGTGGCTCAAACGCTTCAACACCGGCATCCACACGCACATGGGCAGCCGCGCGCTGGTCGATTTTGTCATCCGCCAGCGACTGATTCAGGATTGCCAAGTCAAATTCCTCGAAGGGCAGCAGGTCGATGGACTGATCGCCGCGGCGGATAACGGTCGGGTGATCGGCGTGCAGATGACGGAGCGCGGCGGGGCGCGGACGCAAACCACACTCACCGCCGATCTGATCGTCGATGCCAGCGGACGCGGCTCCAAGGCGGCGGACTGGCTCACCAACCTCGGTTACAACGCGCCGGAAGAGAGCACCGTCAACTCCTACGTCGGCTATGCGACGCGCTGGTACGAAAAACCGGAAGATCCCTCTATCGACTGGCGGATCATGTTCATTCTGGCGCGACCGCCGCACATCACGCGCGGCGCAGCCATTTTCGAAGTGGAAGGTGGCCAGTGGATCGCGACGCTCGGCGGCGTGAGCAAAGACTACCCGCCGCTCGACGAGGCGGGTTGGCTGGAATACAGCAAAGGCTTGCCCACCGATGCGTTCTACGAGGCGGTCAAAAACGCCAAGCCGATCAGCGACATTTCCGGCTACCAGCGCACGCAGAATCACTGGCGGCACTACGAAAAACTCGACCGTTTTCCCGATGGCTTCCTGATCGTGGGCGACGCCGTGTGCGCCTTCAACCCGATCTACGGGCAGGGCATGACGATCGCCGCGCTGGACGCGCTCCTGCTGGATCAGACCTGCAAATCCAAGCGCATCGGGACGCCGGGTCTCAGCCTGAAGTTCCAGCGTGACCTTGGCGCGAGCCTGCAAACCGTGTGGCTGATGGCGACCGGCGAAGACCTGCGCTACCCGGCGACCGAAGGCTACACGCCAGACTTGATGACGCGCCTGCTGCAGAAGTATGTGGATCAGGTGGGGCGCATTTTGCCCAACGACGAAGCCGTCGCGCTCGCGTTCATCGACGTGTCGAACCTGCGCAAACCGCCGACCTCGCTGTTCACACCCGCCATTATGGGCAAGGTGCTTCGGCAGGCGCTGACCCCACGGCCGCCCGCCCTCGGCGGACGCGAATCCGCGCCCATGCCGCGGCTGATACATGAGTAAATTGTAATCTTATGTAAGAGTTGGGCGCTCTACGGGTACTATTAAGTGAATACAGTCAACTTAGTTCGCCTCAGGAGTACCCATCATGGCTAAAGCGGTTTGGAAAGACGTCGTCCTCGCCGAAAGCGACCAGACCATCGTCGTCGAAGGTAACCACTACTTCCCGCCGGATTCGGTCCACATGCAGTATTTCACCGACAGCAGCACGCACACCACCTGCCCGTGGAAGGGCATGGCCAGCTATTATTCGCTGGCCGTGAACGGTGAAATCAACAAGGACGCCGCGTGGTTCTACCCGACGCCGAAAGACGCCGCCAAGCAGATCAGCGGGTATATCGCCTTCTGGAAGGGTGTCAAAGTCACCCCGTAAGTGCACAGCCAGTCGACTCAGATCCGAGGGCAGCGGCGGGATGGAAATGCGGTACACTATCCAACATAGCTGAACAGACAAGGGGAAACGGACGGTGTCGAAACGAATCGCGCTGCTGGTGCTGATGGTCATCAGCTTGACCGCTGTGGGCGTGGTCTATACGGCGCTTGAGGCGTCGAGTTCGCTTCAAGCAGTCCCGATCCCCGACGGCATGCCTATCCCGATTCCGCCGCTGGCCGAACTCGTCGGCGACGCGACCGACGATGCGACCGCGACCGCGCGCATCCTCAACTACTACACGGCCAATCACGACGCGCTGGTCGTCGCCTTCAACGAGGCAGACGAAACCCGCTTGCGCGCCCTGTTTGGCATGTATATCGTCCATGTCGACGTACCCTACAATGTCGTCGACGTGCTGCCCGTCACGCTGCTCGACTTCGTGCAGTCGTCGACCGCGCACTGCGGCACGTATTCGCTCGCCCAATCGCAGATCTACGACGCTTTCGGCTTAACATGGCGTTTTGTGCTGGCCGATGGCGGTTGGCATGGCATCATGGAAGTGCTGGTCGGGCGGCAGTACGAGACCTTCGACGCCACGTCAAATGTGTGGGTCAACCTCTCCATCGGCGAGATGATCGCGGGGATGACCTATACCGTCATGGATGAGCCGCGCCGCTACCGCGAGTTCTACGCGCCCGTGCTCGATCCCACGACCAGTGACAGCTTCCGCGTGCATCTGACCGACGAACGCTGTAATCGGTGCAGTGTGCCACAAATCCGCGCGGGCTTTCCGCAGTGGGGGCTGCGCGTCTTTCCGTCACGCTGGGAAGTCGATCGATTGAGCGCGAATTCATAACGATGGATACCGATCAGCTCGTCCGGTTGGCGTTGACCGTGCCCACCGCCAACGCCCTGGCGGCGCTGCGGACGCTGCTCACCTTACCGGATGGGGCGGCCCGCCTCAACGCTGAACTGGCGCGGCGGGATCCACGTGAGCGCGCGGCGTGGGGCCAGCAGCTTGCCGCGGCGGATCCCCGTCCCGGCGTCGGCTTACGCGCCGATGGCTTACCCGATATCCAGTGGATCGCGATTCCCTCGGGCACCTTTCGCTATGGCCTCGGCGATCAGCAGCGCCAACTGGACCTCGCCCCCTTCTGGATCGCCCAGTACCCCATCACCTACGCGCAGTTCGAGGCGTTTCTCAGCGCGCCGGACGGTTACAGCGATCCGCGCTGGTGGGTCGACCTCGTTCAGCAGCCCATGACCACGCAGTGGTTCAAATACGCGAATCACCCGCGCGAGAATGTGTCGTGGTGGCAGGCAGTCGCGTTCACCCGCTGGCTGGATGCGCTGCTGCCCGCCAGCAGCCGCCCGGCCGCCGGATCGATTCGTTTGCCGACCGAATGGGAATGGGAGAAAGCGGCGCGGGGTATTGATGGTCGCGTGTATCCGTGGGGGGATGAGTATCGAGCGGGCTATGCCAACGTCGACGAAGTGAGCGGCGGTCAGGGCGCGACATACCTGCCGCACACGACCGCTGTCGGCTTGTACCCGCAGGCGGCGAGTCCCTTTGGCGTGCAGGATCTGTGTGGGAATGTGTGGGAATGGTGCTTGAATGAGCACGCCCACCCATACAACCTCGGCGTGAGCGGGCAGGCCGTGCGCGTGGTACGCGGCGGCTCATGGGACGATGCGCCGTTGGTCGCGCAGTGTGCGTTTCGGGCGGGCAGCCTCCCCGCCAGCCGTTTCAGCGGGCGGGGATTGCGCGTGGTGCTCGGCGCTGCGCCCGTTATTCCGGAATGAGCGTCGGCAGCAGGTCGTTGTACTGGCGCGTGCCCGTGTCGAAGATGCCGAACCCGGCTCCGAATTCCCAGTAACACCAGCCCAGCCCCTCGGCTTCCGCGGTCTCGCGGACGAAGGCCGTCCACTTGAGCCGCGACGCCTGATCTGCGCGCGAATACGCGCCGAATTCGCCCATCAGCACGGGGATGCCAGTGCGCGCGCTCCAGTCGCCCGCCAGATCCAGCCGCTCCGTGATAAACGCCAGATCGCTGGCGCTGCCCCACAGTGTGCCGAGATACACATCCATCCCTTCGACCCATTCCGCGCCCTGATGCGTGAACTCGAACGGATCGTAGAAGTGGAAGGTCGCCAGCAGGTGATCATCCTGCGGGATGGCCATTTCCAGCAGCCCATCCAGCGAATTCCAGTAGCCCCCGCCGACGATGATCGTGCGCTCGGGGTTGGTCGCGCGGATCGCGGCGATCACCTGCGGCTGCATGGTGTCCCACAGTTCGGGCGTGAGCGCGCTGTTCGGCTCGTTCATCGCCTCGAAGATCAGCGTATCGGGGTAGTCGGCGTAATGCGCGCCGATCTGATCCCACAGCGCCAGCACGCGCCCTAAATGCGCTTCCGGTTCCCACGCCAGTTCATCATAGTGATGAATGTTGAGGATCACCGTCAGATTGGCGTCCAGCGCCCAGCCGATCACCTCATCCATACGCGCGAAAAAGTTCGGGTCAATGGTATAGGGTGGCTCGAAATCCGCGTGCCCAGACCACTTGGTCGGGATCCGCACCGCATCAAAGCCCGCATCGGCGATGGTCTGGAAGTAGTACTCCTCGACGCTCAAGCCCCATTCGCCCTCATTGGGCGCTTCGAGCATGTTGCCAAGGTTGACACAGCGCTCGACAGGCAGCGGCGCGGATGATTGCGCCGAGACCGTCGGCGCAACCCCCACGAGCAGCACGAGCAATACGATTAGTTTGCGCAGCATAGTTCACCACTTTATCTCTGTTGGCGCGATCATCTCATCATAGCGCGGACAGTCGAATTCCGGCTAGGCGATCCACATGAGTAGTTGTGCAACGGATCGTCGCAAAATTGCGTATTATGAACATAACTTCAGGAAATGGGAGCGAAGACCATGCGCGAACGGATGTTAGCCACACTGGGAATCTGGGCAGCCGCGGCGTTCTCGGTTGATCGGCTACTGGCGGCGCTGCGCTATACGGTGTGGACGGAGGGCGCGCCACAAACCATCCCCGGCACGACGGAGCAGATCGTAACGCAGATTGCCAATACCCAATTTGTCGACGGCGGCATGCAGATCGCGATTTTCGTCATCCTCTTTCTAGCGCTGTGCTGTGCAATGGGCGCGACGATCGCCATCTGGGAAAGCGCCAAGAACGACGTGTCTGAACGTCAGGCGGTTGCGTCGGCCCGCGAGAGCGAGAAGATCAAGCGGACGCGGGAAATGCGCGTCAAGCGCTTGCTCAGCGTGCTGGACGAGGAAGAGCTGGCCGAACTGGAAGCGCAGCACCTCAACGAAGACGAGATGACGGTCGCGCAGTTGATGCAGCAGAAGCGCAGCACGCGCGAAATGTAAGCGCGGAGGGCTGTTACCCCCACTGACCTTGGGTCGCCCAAGGCGCAAAGCTTCGTTATGATCAGCAGCTTTACTGACTCGGCGAAACTTGAAATTTGGAGATGACAGTCAATGGGTGCGCAGCGCTGGGAATGGAAGTCCAACCACGAAACAACCACATTCTACGCGGATCACCTACCCATCGGGATCATCCTGCCGTTTACGCATGATCACATCACGGCGACGGATGAGCTCACTCAAATTGGCGCCGGTGTCTTTTCGTGGGTGCGGCACTTTCAGGTCAGCTCGTCCAGCACCAACGTTCGGTTGCTGATGGAGTTCCGAGTCCCCCGCCCCATGACCTACGGGCTGATCCCCTCCGTCTCCTACAACGGCAATCCGTGGGGGCCGGGACAGGATGTCAAAGGCTTCACGGTCGACGGCGAACCGTGGACGTTCGCCTATCACCGGGTGGCGGTGTGCGGCGCGACCTATTCCGAGAATGACGACTGGTCGGTGGCGTTGTTAGCCGCGGAAGGCTTCACTGGCTCCTGTTCGCTGCACCCTGCTGACCAGCAGGTGACGCATCGACTGCTGTGGCCGGAAGTGGAGACGCCGCGCGTGTACAGCGCGCGTGACCAATACGCAGCAGCTTACGAAACGGCTGCCACCCTCGAAGCCGGCGCGGTGATCAGTCTCCACGCGTATCTGGTCTTCACCCCGGTGCAGGAACCGCGTCAGGCGTGGCGAACGATGCTGGATATCGCCTGGCAGCAGCACGAATACCAGCATCAACCGCGGTTTACCTGCGAAGAACTGTGGAACTGGGGTATCCAGTATGCGACAGAGAGCCTATGGGCGGAAGAACGTCACTTCAAGGGTTTCTCTATCGGCTTGGCGTGGGAGGACCACGACTGGTCGCAAAGCCCCGACATGAAATACGAAATTGGTTGGTGTGGGCAGAATGCCTCGCTCGCGAATGCGCTGCTGTTCGATTATCTGCGCAGCGGCAATCAAGCGTCGCTGGACAAAGGGCTGGCGGCGCTCGACTCGTGGGCGGCGTATGCCCCGCTGGCCAACGGGCTGTTCTGCTGCCACTTTGACCCGTTGATTGGTCTTGAGCATCCCAAAGATAACCTGCAGGATGGTTGCAATCTTGGCGGGGCAGCGACCTATTTCTTTGAGGCGCACGAACTGGCGGCACGGTGTGGCGTTGAGCGCCCCGGCTATCAAACATTGGCGTTCGGCATCTGCGATTTCTTCGTCAAACACCAGTTTGAAGACGGAAATTTAGGTCGCGCGTGGCACAATGACGGGACCTGTGCGGCGACGGACGGTACGACCGGGTGCTTTCTCGTGCCGCCGCTGCTCACGGCTTTTCAGCTTTCGGGCCAAGACGAGTATCTCACCGCGGCAAAACGCGCCTTCGCCTTCTACATGGCCGGGCTGATCAAGCAGGGGTTCACCGCCGCCGGAGCGCTCGACACGCATTGTATTGACAAAGAATCGGCCATCCCGCTGCTGCGTTCCGCCCTTATGCTCTATCGCCTCACCGGAGAAGCTGAATACCTCCAACACGCCGAACATGCCGCCTATTATCTGGCTTCGTGGCAGTGGCAGCACACGGTTCACTATGCGCCGGGTACGGCATTGGCGGAACTGGCCTACGACACATTCGGCGGAACCTCGGTTTCGACCCAGCACCACCATATCGATCCCTACGCCCTGTCGTTTCTGGATGCCTGGCTCCAACTTGCCGATCTGACAGGAAATCCGGTATGGAAACAGCGTGCGCAGGCGGTGTGGTCGAATGGGATGCTGGGCGTATCCGATGGCCAACTGCGCGTCATGGGCAAACTACGTCCGGTTGGCAGTCAGGATGAGGGTTTCTATCACACACGGTGGGGCAACCCATTCAATGTGTCCCAGTGGTTGGTAGCGTGGCCCACGGCATTTCGTCTAGAAGTGCTGCGCAGCTTGACGGACTGGTCACTGCTCGACGCGGCCAAACCATAACACTGCGAACGAATCGTTCCAACTTTGGTTTACGCTGAGGCACCGTATAATCACTTGAAATCGGCCCCTCTGAGCGTGTCAAAAACCCCATACTTCCTAGCCTAACAGGGGATATGCTTCTCAATGAAACGAGGGTTTCCTTCGCCCACGCAAGCGGGGAGGAGAAGGAGAGGCGTTGCGAGCGATATTGTCTCCCCGCCCTGAATTCGGGGCGGGGGTGGGGTCAGAACGCGGCCTTATTCGAAATTGAAGGTTCCGACGAAGGCATCCAGCGCGGCCAGCGACGGCGCGAAGTCGCTCGGCGCGGCCTGTTCCAGCGCAGCGATGGTCTCCGTAACGTACTGCGGCCACTGCCCATAGAACACATCCGGCTCAACGGGTTCCGGTTCGGTCGGGAACATCGGCGCGGTGATCGGGAAGCTCGCCGAAATGTACCACTCTCCATCCGCGCTCACCCCCTGGAAGGTGTAGGTGAACATGTTCGCGAGGAACGGTTCCGGCGACGCATTGCTGTACGTGATGTAGGCAATGCCGCTCACGTCTGCGCTTTCGACATAGTGCAGCCGCGCCCGCAGAATCTGCCCATGCGGCAGGGTGGGGATGTACGGCAGCACGTCGAAATACGCGCCGGTTTCGTCGCGCCGATCCCACTGGCTGAGGTCGGGGCGCTCGGCGATCAGCGCCTTGAGCGCGTCCGCCTGCATCGCCAGCCACGGATAGTCCGCGAGTTCGGCAACGTTATACAGGCGCACCCCGGCGATGCTGTCAAAGGCGGTGTCCGGCAGCCCCAACTCTGTGTAGAAATCGAAGCGAACGTGCGGCGCGTCCGCGAAGCCGGGGCCAAATTCCGGCGAGTCGCCGGGATACTGAGTGATATTCACGTTCGCCGCGAACGTGGGGTCGAGCGGAAAGCTGAAATCGGCCACCGTGACGGTCGGCGGTTCGCTTTCCTGCGCGAAGGCGGGTGTCACTGCCAGCAGCAGCAAGCTGATGATCAGCGTCCATTTATGCAGCATGAGGTTCATACTCCTTACATCGACGGCTTAGCTGTCGATTCGATTGATACTTGGCATTAAATGACAAACTTAATTCCCACACATGGGACAAAAGCCGTAGGTAGGCTGAGCGTAGGCGCAGCGTCATGGGCGCGTAGGGGCGCATGGCCGTGCGCCCCTACCCCCTCAGATTCGACTGTTTGCCGGATACGGCGCTCAGGGCACCGATTCGTGGAGCACTCACAGGAAAGTGTTACAGGCCAGAAATTCGGATATAAAATATTATTTGAGCGTCCTTTTTGGGGCGCCAAACCGAAAGGATCGATACTATGGCATCTGTGGAAGAACTCAAACGGGTGGCTAAACGGTTCGCTGTCGATGCATGGAACGGCGATGTTGCGATCTTTGACGAAGTCTGCTCTCCGGATTATCACCTCGGAGATCTGACTCTGGCGGACTTGAAACAAGCGATTCTGGCGTATCGTCAAAGTGTCCCCGACCTTAAGGCCACCCTCGGCGACATGATCGCCGAAGGCGACACGGTCGCCTACCGCTGGACGATGAGCGGCACCCACGGGGGCACGGGCAAACCCGTCAGCGCGACCGGGATCACCATTCTGCATTTCCGTGATGGTAAAGTGTTTCGTGATGAATTTGAGTCCAGCAGCAAGAGCTTTGAGGAACAGGTTTCGTAGGAACGAGGCATAAAAGCAGCCTCACCCTCGACCCCGCTCCCAGAGGAGAGAGGGATTGAGGGTTGAGGTCAAACAAAAACAGTTCACAGCGAACAGTATTTAACTGTCCACTGTGAACTGTAAACTGAAAACCTCTTATTCCCTACGGGAACGCCGGACAGGTCTCGCCCTGTAACTGCATGACGCGTTCCGACGGGATGTACACATTCTGCACCAGCGTGCCCTGCACGTCCACATTGACCTTGAACCACAGATTGCCCCCCGCATCGCGCTCCTGACCAAGGATGCTGATCACGGTGGAGGCCGGGATCTGCGCGAACGGATTCGCGGCTAAGTCCGGCGTGGTGCGCAGGTTGGTGTTCTGCACGGCAAACCCACGGCAGATGTAGCGCGGCGTCGGCGTGACCGAGGGCGTATCGGTGGCGGTGAAGGTGGCCGTCGCCGTGTAGGTGGAGGTCGGCGTGTCACTGGCCGTCGGCGTGCTGGACGGTGTGAAGGTTGACGTGGGCGTATCGCTCGCGGTCGGCGTCGGCGAGGCGGTGGGCGTGCTGGACGGCGTGAACGTCGCGGTCGCGGTCGGCGTCGGCGAGGGGAAGAAGACCGCTTCCCACGTCGGGCGCGTGAACCACGCCATCAGCAGAATGATGATGATCGCCACGCCGCCGATGCCCGCCAAGCGCAGTTGATGGCGCTGGCGCAGCGCGCGGATTTGCGACTCGATGCGGTTGACTTCCGAGCGCCGCCCCAGGATGTTGAACGGCTCATCGCGCATGGTTTGCAGCAGCGCCTGCGCCTCTTCGATGTCGCCATCTTCCACGGCGGCGACGGCGCGTTCGATGTAGCGCGTGAGCAGATCATTGACGACCGCGCGATAGCGGCTGTCCTGCGCATAATTCATCAGGCTGCTGAGCATGGAGCGCGCTTGCAGCAGTTCGTTATCGTAGTTCTGCGCGATATGCTGCGCCGCTCGTTCGACCACCTGCCGCGCCCGCTGCATATCGGCGGCGGAAGCGCGCGCGGTCGAGAGCATTTCGCCCATCGGCTGATCGCTCGGGTCGAGCTTCGCGCCGAGATCGAGCAGGGTCAGCGCCTCGTTGGTGAGCGCCAACCGTTCCTCGACGGTCGAAGCGGATGATGCGCGGCTGAGCGCGGAATTCGCCTGATCGTGTATCTGGCTCTTCAGCCCGTTGAGGCGGTTATTGGTCTCCTGCGAGAGCGCCTGCAAGCGCGCGCTGTTCGGCAGCAACTGTCGCAGCCGCGCGACGATGTTGATGATGTTCTGGAGCTGCGCCACCTGATCGCTGAGCGAGCCGCCGAGCATGCTCAATTGGGCGTTCGCGCCTTCGGTATCGCCCTGAATGCGGCGGATTTTGTCGATGCGTTCTTCCGCCGAGGGATCATTGGCGACGACGCGGAGCGCGCCTTCGTATTTGCGCAGCGCCTCGTTCCACTGGTCGTTCGCCATCAGGCGGTCGCCCTCGTTGATCATTTCGCGGGCGAGCGCGAGATCCTGAATATCCAGCAGCGCCTGTTCGGCGTCTTTCCACGAGAGGATGCCTGCGCGTTCCGCCAGATCCCGCGCTTCGCGGTACAGGCGTTCGGCTTCGTCGTAGTTGCCCGCGCGCACCAACGAATTCGCGCGGTTATAGGATACGCGCGCATCAAACGGGATGCGGTGATCCGGCACGACACCGCGAATCAGATTGTCCTCCGCCTTCTGGCGGTACTCCGACGCGGTCGGGTTGCCTGCCTGAAAGCTCAGGACTTTGTTGGCGAGGTCGACCACGATCTGATAATCGCCTGCATAGTAGGCCTGCGTCATCTCGGAGAGCAGCGAGTCGACATCGCCGGAAGGCGCGGACGACAGGCGGCGCGGTTCCGAGCTGGCAGGCGGCATCGTCCCGGTCGCGCGTAGCGGCGGCACCGTGCTCGCCGTATTCCCGCTATTGCCCGTGGGTATGCGCGGCATTTCTTCCTGCGTCTGGATGATCGGGCGAGAGGGGTGGGAGGTGCATTTACGGAGGGGCGGCGGTGGCGGCGTGCGCACGACTCCGTGCCGCACAAACAGGTCATTGACGCGCTGCTGCGCCTGCGCGCTGTGGCGACCCGCGTCTTCCAGCAGGGCGATTACATCGCCGTCCAGCGGGTTCAAGCCCAAGGCCTCCGCGAGAATATCAATCGCTTCGTCGACGTCATCGTCGTCCCCCGCGATCTCGATGCGAATGCGGGCGCGCCGAATCAAGCCGCGCACCGTCGCTGCGACGGGTGAGGTCGGACTGCTCAGCCGCGCCAGTTCGGCAAATAACCCCTGTGCTGCCGACTCAAGCGGGGTGCTCTTGGCGTCCGAGAGCAGCGCGCGCTCCCGCCGTTCCAGATCGGTGATGGCTCCCGCGTCGGCATCGGGCGGTAAGTTTTGCACAGCCTGGCGTAATTCGTCGATGCGTTGTTGTAAATCGGGCATAGTGACTCCTATCAACCGATAGAAACTTACCGCATTTAACCTATCGTCACAAGATCGGATGCTGCCATGCCGAGAGATCATCGGGTCTGGAGCGAATCATGCCAACCCGGCATGAGGATGAACATCCGTGGCAGGCGGTGACACTCGACGTGAAAAATCTACAAAAATCTGCTAAACTCCTGCGTCATCTTTGTTCAGAAATTCACAGGAAGTAACCTCATGCCGATCACACTTCCGCTCGTCTTGTCGGTGATCACGACGGTGATCAGCGCCATTTTTGCTGGAGTGGTGTTCAAACGCTGGTGGGCGGCGCGCTCGGAAGGCAAACAGCGGCCGCATTTGCTGGCGTGGTCGATTGGTTTAGCGCTGTATTTCATCGGCGCGTTCGCGCAGGTCGTGCTGTCATTCGTGTGGAGCCCCACCTTTTTCGCGCTGTGGTACTGGTCGGGCGCGCTGGCCGTCGCGCCGTGGCTCGGTCAGGGGACAGTCTACCTGCTGGTGCGGCGCGGCAGCATCGCCCGCAACATTCAAATGGCGCTCATCCTCATCTGTGCGATGACGCTGCCCTGGGCGCTCTTCCTCACGCCGATGAACGGCGACGCATGGCGTCCCGGCATCGACATGGTGACGATCATCAATGACGTGATGCAGAAGGGCGGCGTGCGCGGCTTCGTCCCTGTGATGAACATCTGGGGGACGCTGGCGCTCGTCGGCGGCGCGATCTATTCGGCGTGGCTGTTCCGGCGTAAGAACATCATGGCCAATCGTGCCTATGGTAACTGGTTGATTGCCGCGGGGGGGCTGTTCCCGGCGCTCGGCGGCGCGCTCATCCGCCTCAACCTGACTGAACTCAAATACGCGGGCGAGATGATCGGCGTGATTCTGATCTTCATCGGCTTCTCGCTGACCGTGAATGTGCCAGAAGACGCCAAGACGCCCAAGCACCGCAAAGCCGCGGAGGGCACGTCCGCATGATGATCAGCGTCGAACTTTACCTGTTTCTGCGGCAGGCGCATTATTTCGTCAGCCGCGGGATGCTCCTCATCGGCTTGATCGGCTTTGTTGTGGCGATCTACATCGGCTTAATCCGGCATGGCGACGTGACGCCGTGGTTTCGGCGGGCCGTGTATGCCGTCGCCGCTCTGACTGTGGTCGAAGCGAGCATGGGCGCGCTCATGTATTTCGGTATCAACGCGCGCCCACATGACGAAGTCCACCTGATCTACGGCCTCGGCGCGATTCTCTCGCTGCCGTTCTTCATCTTTGTGGAGAAGACTGCCACCAAACGTCCGGCGATGGGCAGCTATATCTGGGGCTTCGCGCTGATCGCCGCGATCACTGTGCGCAGCATCATGACCGGCGCGGCGGGATAAATACGGCCTTCCCTTCTTTGAGTTGACTCTATAGGGCAGCGGGGGAATCGAAGGAAGGCGCAAGCGCCTCCCCGCAATGCTCAAAGTAAGCTGCCGAATGTTCTTGTGTTGGGGCAGACCGATGTGTCTGCCCGGTTGTGAGCGCGCACACAGGTGCACCCTACATCCGTTCGTGGATTTTTTTCGAGAACCTAATTTGGTCCATTACCGACCAACTCAGAACCATCTCGCAGATTGAACATACACGTCATCGCAGCCCGCTCAGTTTCTGTGACAATCTGCTCTGTGGACTGATCGCTTATTGCCATCAACCCGAGAAACCCTTGCTTCACCTTGACGCTTGCCAATTTGAAGCCAATGCTTATCCGTAACTGCCGTTTTCTAGAATGTCCCGCTTCTGCTTGACGACCGCCAACGTGCGCTTGAGCAGTCGTAGTTTCGCTTGCGCTGGCCGTTCCTCGCTCAATTGCAGGCCCGCATCCTTCACCCGGTACCGCTGCTGCCTGCTTATAGATTAAGCCTGGTGTCAGCTTGAGGTCGCGCTCGATCTTGACGACGCCCTGCTTGGCTTCCGCTACCATCCCCAGCACATCTCGTTTGAACTCATTCGTGTCTTTCTTGTAACCTATCGCACACCTCACGCTCAGCCTAACGGACATTTCCGGTGTCCGCCAAATTGGGGTAAGGTCATTGAAGTCAAAAAGTACGCTGGCTCGATACCGTCTTCACCATCGGATAACCTCATTTAGAGGTCAGGTTGAAACCTGCTGCCCACAGACTCGCCTCTCCTCAGTCTGCCGATCATCCCCTATAATCGAGAGCGATAGAAATACGCGGATTAGAGGCGCACCCATGTTAGACAAGCTGGCGGGCATCGAGACACGGTACGAAGAACTCGAACGGCTGTTGAGCGACCCCGAGGTGATGAACGACTACACCAAGATCGCCGAGTACAGCAAAGAACGCTCCAATTTGCAGGAGATCGTCGATGCATTCCGCCTGTACAAAGGTCAGGCTCGATGAGCTGGAAGGCGCGCGCCTCATGGTCGCCGATGAAAGCGACCCGGATCTGCTGGCGATGGCGGGCGAAGAAGTCGCGCAGCTCGAAGCCAGCACTGACAAGCTCTACGAAGAACTGAAAGTCATGCTGCTGCCCAAAGATCCCCGCGATGAGAAGAACGTCATTATGGAAATCCGCGCGGGCGCGGGCGGTGATGAATCCGGCCTGTTCGCGGCGGATCTGTTCCGCATGTACAGCTACTATGCGACGGCGCGCAACTGGAAGATCGACGTGATCGACCAGAGCGATACTGGCGTCGGCGGTTTCAAGGAAATCAAGTTTGAGATCGCGGCAAGGGCGCGTTCAGCCGTCTGAAGTTCGAGAGCGGCGTGCATCGCGTGCAGCGCGTGCCCGAAACCGAATCGCAGGGGCGCGTGCACACCAGCACCGTGACCGTCGCCGTGCTCGCGGAGATGGACGAAGTCGACGTGGCGCTCAACATGAACGACGTGCGCGTGGACGTGTATCGCAGCGGCGGCGCGGGCGGACAGTCGGTCAACACCACCGACTCGGCGGTGCGCTTCACGCACATCCCGACCGGCATCGTCGTCGCGGTGCAGGACGAACGCAGCCAGTTGCAGAATAAAGAGAAAGCGAAGGCCATCCTCATCGCGCGGCTGTACGAAATCGAAATTGAACGGCAGCGCAGCGCGCAGGAGAACGAACGCCGGAGTCAGGTGGGCACGGGCGACCGCTCGGAGAAGATCCGCACCTACAACTTCCCCCAGAACCGCGTGACCGATCACCGCATCAACCTGACCAGCTACAACCTGCCCGCGGTCATGGAAGGCGGCATCGACGAATTCATCGACGAGTCGATCACGCGCGATCAGGCGGAAAAGCTGGCGGCGGGCGAAAGCATCGCTTAGAGCGAGGACTGAGGACTAAGGACTGAGGACTAAGCAAGTCCTCAGTCCCGTTCATCTACAGATAGCCGGATTTAGCGTCAAATCGTAAAGTGCAGAGATGCCCGGCTCCAGTCCTCAGCACTCAGTCCTCAGTCCTATTGTGCTTCGATCCCATCAGCAATCGTATTGATCACGCCGCCATCCACATGACCGGGCGTCTGGTATTCTTGCGGCGAGGGCGCGCCGTCACCCGGGAACAGCAGGTGATTCAGCGTGGGGAACGTTGCGAACGTCACGTCATCCCGACTCTCTAGGCCCGCCTGCCACAGTACCAACTCATCCGCGACCGTCACCTGATAATCGCGTTCGCCCTGAATGAACAACATCGGCAGGTCGAGATCTGCCGCCGTTGCCACCGGATCATAGCCCTGCAAATCGAGATAGTAGATGGGCATCGCGCCGAAGAGCAGCGTATCATCGTCGGCGTCTTCTTCCGTCAGCGCGTTGATCTGATCGGAAAGTGCCTGCATAGCGTCAATGGCCTGCTGATCCGCCGCGCTGACCGTCCCGTCGAGTTCGGCGAGATAGCGCGTTTGATCGACGATCGCATCCTGGATCGGACGCGCAAGGGGCGCCAGATAGATCAAGCCAGCGATGTTCGCCGCTTGAGCGGCAATGCGCGGCAGAATATACCCGCCCAGACTATGACCCGCCACATAGATGCGTTCCGGGTCGATGCCTTCGGTGCCGCGCAGCAGTTCCAACGCCGCCAGCGCGTCTTCAGTATATTCAAAGTCAATCGTGAGCGCCGTTGGATCGCTGCCAGCGCCGTGAATCAGCGTGCGCTTGTCAAAGCGCAGCACGGCGATTCCCTGTGTGGCCAGCCCCCACGCCAGGTCACGGAATGGCTTGTTGCTGTACAGGGTTTCGTCGCGGTCATTCGGGCCAGAACCGGACAACAGTAAGACGGCGGGTACGAGGCCATCCGCCGCTGGCATGGAAAGCGTGCCCGGGAGCGGGTAAGCGCCATCGGCATTGATCATCACCTCGGTTTCGCTGAACACGGCGGTATCGGCGTAGGGCGGATCGCTGAACGTCGGCACGGCGGTTGGCTGGAGTGACGACTGCGCAAAGCGCAAACCGCTGATTTGATTGTCGGCGTTGTACGTCACGAGCAGATCGAGCGGGATCAGTTCGAAGTTTAAGTGGAGAATCGCCGTGTTGCTGTCGGCAGCATAGTCGGTTGCGATCAAGCCTTGAAAGTCGCCAACCTGCTGCACCAAATCTCCCCACGCGCCTTCTAGTTGCTCGGCGGTCAGCGCGGCCTGCACTTCGGGGCTGAACTGCTCGTAAATGCCCGCGAAATCGCCGTTGATGAGTCGATCCAGTACCGTTTGCGCCTGCGCGACCGTGGGTTCTTCGGTTGCTTCCTGCGCGAATACCCCGAAGGGCAGCGCCAGCAGCAGCGCCAGTGTTATTACGATAAGCCGTTTCATAAAGCCTCCTACAATGTCTTTGCCTCTGGCAAAGGCCCAAAACAAAAACGCACCGTCATTATAGCGGTGCGTCTCCGTAGAGGGGCGTCTTTGCGCCGGAATTTGACGAATCTTTGACCTGCCGACCTCACCCCGTTTCGCTTCCTCAACCGTCCCACTAGAACCGGCTTTGTAGGGACGCGCTTCTGCGCGTCCGGGGGTTTCTCTTAGATGACCCGAGGACGAGGCATGCCTCGTCCCTACAGATGGATCCTAGCCAGCGCCCCTCACCCGCTTGCGCAGCAAGCGGGGGTATGGCAATATCAGCCGCTGCCAGCGCGGCTGTGCGACGCGACTTCGGTGATAATGCCTTCGGTCGACCTGTTGCGGATCGCCAGCTTGACTTCGCCGATGGCGCGCGTCACCTGAATATCACGCGGGCAGGCAGGCGTGCAGTTGTAGATCGTGCGGCAGCGCCACACGCCGTTCGGCTGGGACAGCACGTCGAGGCGTTCTTTCGCGCCTTCGTCGCGCGTGTCGAAGATGAAGCGGTGCGCCTGCACAATCGCTGCCGGGCCGACGTATTCGCCGTTGGTCCAGTAGGACGGGCAGGAGGTCGTGCAGCACGCGCACAGAATGCACTTGGTCGTGTCGTCGAACTTTTCGCGGTCTTCCTGCGTTTGCAGTCGTTCGCGGCCGTTGGCGGGCAGCGCGGTGTCGTTGATGAAGAACGGCATCACGCGCTTGTAGTTGTCGAAGAACGGTTCCATATCGACGACGAGGTCTTTGAGCACGGGCAGACCAAGGATCGGCTCGATCTGTATCTTGACGGGCTTATCGCCGTCGATGAATTCGCGCGCCAGCACCTTACAGGCCAGTCGGTTGACGCCGTTGATGCGCATCGCGTCGGAACCGCAAATGCCGTGCGCGCACGCGCGGCGCAGCGTGAGCGTGCCATCCTGCTCCCACTTGATGCGGTGGAGCAGCTCGAGCACGCGGTCGTTCGCCTCGACTTCGCTCAGGGTGAATTCCTGAAAGTACGGGCGCTGCTTGGTCGGGTCTTCCGGGTTAAACCGCCGGATACGGAAAGTCACATTCATGAGTATGCTCACCTCTCTAAGAGATAGTAATGAGTGACGAGTGATGAGTAAGAACAGATCAACTCATTACTCGTTACTCATTACTTCGTCTAGTACGTTCTCACCTTGGGTTTGAAGCGTTCGTCGGTTTCTGCCAGCGACATATCGACCTTCTTGTCGCAGTTGACGATCGGGTTCTGCGCGCCCTTGGCATACACTTCTTCGGTTTCCGGTTTGGTCAGCAGCGAATGCACGAGCCAGTTTTCGTCGTCGCGCTTCGGGTAATCCTCGCGGCTGTGACCGCCACGGCTTTCGGTACGGTTCAGCGCGCTGATGGTCGTCAGTTCCGCCAAGTCGAGCAGGCAGCCCAGCTCCCACGCTTCGACGAGGTCAGTGTTGAACTTCTGGCCCTTGTCGTCGATGTGGATGTCGGTATTGTAGCGGTGCTTGAGTTCACGCAGTGTCTCCAGCGCGGCCTTCATGCCTTTTTCTTCGCGGAACACGCCGACATCGGCCATCATCGTCTTCTGCATGATCTGGCGCAGTTCGCCGGGGCGGGTCTTGCCCTGGCTGCTGCGGATGCGTTCGAATTCCGCGGTGACTTCTTTTTCCGGCGACGCAGGCAGCGGGACATAATCCGCCTTCTTGACGTATTCGGCAATCGCCTTGCCGCCGCGCCGACCGAACACGATGAGGTCGACCAGCGAGTTCGTGCCGAGACGGTTCGCGCCGTGGCAGCTCACGCAAGCGCATTCGCCCGCCGCGTACAAGCCGGGGATGACCGTCCAGTTTTCATCGCTGACCGCGGCACCGTCCACGTTGGTCGGAATGCCGCCCATCGCATAGTGCGCCGTCGGCTGAATTGGCATCGGTTCCTTGACCGGATCGACGCCGAGATACACGCGGCAGAATTCGAGAATGTCGGGCAGCTTCTTCTCGACATCTTCTTCGGTGATGCGGCGCGTTTCGCCCGCTTCCGCGAGGTAGCGATTGACCGTCGCCGGAGTCACGTCAAGGTAGACGTAGTCTTTGCCCTTGATGCCGTTGCCGTCGCGAATTTCCAGATAGATCGAGCGGCTGACCACGTCACGGCTGGCGAGGTCTTTGATGTTCGGCGCGTATTTTTCCATGAAGCGCTCGCCGCGCCCATTGATCAGCACGCCGCCTTCACCGCGCACGCCTTCGGTGATGAGGATGCCCATCTTGTAAATGCCGGTGGGGTGAATCTGATAGAACTCAAGGTCTTGCAGCGGGACGTTGCGGCGATAAACGACTGCCGCGCCGTCGCCCGTCAGGCTGTGCGCGTTGCTCGTCACCGACCACACGCGCCCCCAGCCGCCCGTCGCGAACAGGGTCGCTTTGCTGTGGAAGATGTGCAGCTCGCCCGTGCCGAGTTCCAGCGCGACCACGCCGACGACCGTATTGCCATTGCGGATCAGGTCGACCATGTGGAATTCGTCAAAGAAGGTCACGTTGTGCTTGATGCACTGTTGGTAGAGCGTCTGCAAAATCATGTGACCAGTCCGGTCGGCGGCGTGCGCCGCGCGCCGCACTGGGGCTTTGCCGAAGTTGCTGGTGTGACCGCCGAACCGGCGCTGGCTGATCTTGCCGTCATCCGTGCGGTCGAAGGGCAGGCCCATGTGTTCCAGTTCGATCACGGCGTCGATGGCTTCTTCGGTCAACACCTTGACCGCGTTCTGATCCGCCAGATAGTCACCGCCTTTGACCGTGTCATAGGCGTGCCACAGCGGGCTGTCTTCTTCGAGATTGCCGAGCGCCGCGCCGATGCCGCCCTGCGCCGTGCCTGTGTGACTGCGGGTGGGATACAACTTGCTGATCACGGCGACTTTCGCGCCGCCTTTGGTGGCATACAGGGCAGCCATCAAGCCAGCGCCACCCGCCCCGACGATCAGCGCTTCGTATTGATGTGTCTTCATAGGATAACCTTTAACTCTGATCCCTAATGTCGTTCGCTTAAGTTAAAAGTTAAAAGTCGAAAGTTAAAAGTCAGCGTTGTGCCCTTTTAACCTTTAACTTTCAACTTTCGACAGGTCATTCGCCTACATGCAGCAGGCCGAGATTTTCGGCGGCTTGCGTCGCGGCGCGGACAGCATCCATTTCAATCGAGCCGATGAGCGCCAGACCGCCGACCGTGAGCAGCACCACCCCGGCGATGATGCACAGGATGACCGCCGCGCGGCGGAACAAAGCACTGCTCTGCGTGTAATCGGTCAGCACGTAGCGCAGACCGTTGAAGCCGTGCAGTGTCACCAGCGCCAGCAGCGCGATATCATAGATGCGCCACAGGGCGATGGGACCGAGCAGGTAACCCCAGCGTTCCGCCACATATTCCACCGCCGTGCCGGATTCGTTGATGCCGTTGGCGAGCGTGTTAGCCGCGTCAGCGACGATGGGCACACCGGCCACGCTTGCGCCAGCGACCGTAATGTCGAACACGCCCTGAATGATGTGCGCGATCGCCAGATGACCGAACACGAGCGGGACGATGATCAAACCGCTCAAGCGCATGAACGCCCACCAGAAGCGTTCAATCGGCGCGCCGGGGCCTTTGCTGACGCGCCCGGGCTTCTGATTGCCCGACACCAGACCGATCAACGCGGAAGCGAGGATGGCGACAATCGCCGCGCCGGCAATGCCGACCGCGAATGGCAGTTGTTCCGCCAGCACTTCGGTGATGGGCAGCACCACGCGCCCGGACGAATAGAATTCGAGCACGTGCGTGAACATCAACAGGAAGACGGGGATGAGAATGATCACCGTGCCGCCGAGGACAAACCATGCGGCGCGCGCCTGATGCTTCCACAGAACCGGACGCGCATCAAAGATGGCGATGCGCAGGCCGTTCAACGCATGGTAGATCACTGCCGCCACGAGGCCGAATTCGCCGATGGTGAACAGCGGGCTCTGGTACGCGGCAATGGCTTTGACATACAGTTCCGGGTAGAAGACCGCCCACGACGTGTCGATGACGTGCAGTGTCAGGAATAGGACAACGCCTAAGCCTGAAAGACGGTGGAGTACCCAACTCCACTGACCGATCCCGCCGCGATACCGCAGCGTCTCCGTGACGGTGTAGACTAACGAGGTCAAGGTGAATAGCTCCTCATGAACAGTGGTATTTTTCGAGGTGGCGGCTTGTGGTCCAGCGATGCCGCCGAACGCGGCTTGCACTACGGCATGATATGCGGGGGATTATAGCACCTGCCTCAGTGAGAGCAAAAAACAAACCGCTCAATTTTCATTAAATTTAGTAAATTCTAAACGTTGTGAACGTAGCTTTCGCTAGCGCGACTTCCCCGTGAGCCTGACGGTGCCGGAACCCCGCGGTTTTTCATGACATTTTTCACGGATTTTTCGTGAGTCCCCCGGTCTGGTTGATCCACAATCACCCTATAATGACTTAGGCACGAACCTGTATTTATCTAAAAGTGAATAGCCGGAAGAAAGCACATGAAACGACTCATTCTGCTCGTTACGCTGATGCTCGTCCTCTTCGCCGCTACGGCCGTCCCCACCTTCGCGGATGGCAGTGTGTTTTTCAGCGGCACGCTCGATATTTCCAGTCCCGCCATGGTCGATCGCCCGGACGGTTGTGGCGCGCTGTACGGCGGCTCAGGCCCCTTCTACTACACCACGCAAACCGTCAATCTGACGGATGCCGCCTATTGGGGTTTCTACGATTTCTACAGTTGGGTCGACATCGTCGTCATCATCTACCCCGAAGGCGGGTTTGATCCTTTGAATCCGCTGGCCAATTGTGTCACCATGCTGGACTATGCGCAGTCTCTGTCGCTCACGCCGGGCAGCTATACCTTTGTGACCACCAGTTACGACGACGGTGGCACCGGCAGCTATGAGTTCGCCTTCGGATACCCCGGTTTGGCCAACTTCAGCGCAAGTGAGTGGCTCGATATCCTGCCGGACGGTCGCCCCGACGATGATGGCAACGGCTGCACGCAAATCGCGGACGATCCCGCCGGCTATCTGTACGGTTATGAGCCATTCACGCCGGAAATCAGCGGGGTTTACACCTACTACGATCTCTACGAAGAAGAAGAAACGATCGACATCTGGTTCAGCATTTATCAGGGCGGCTTTGAAGCGACCACCCCGCTGGCCAACTGCCTCGCCAACTTTGACGACGATGGCCAGATCTATTTGCAGGCGGGTGTGACCTATATCATCATGATTTCCACGCTTGAACCCGGCGAACCGTGTGGCTGCTACAGCGAAGGTGTTGCCTTCCTCTTCATGACGCTGGGCAGCGGTTCCGCGTCGGTCGATGCGTGCATTTACCCGCTGCCAACCAACGCGGTCGTGTACCAGATTCCGGCGGGCGCGCCCGTATTCTACCAACCGGATCTCGCGACGCAGCTCCCATGGGCGCTCCCGGCGGGGACGTGGTACATCACCGACTTCAGCGGCGACTTCGCGCACGTGTGGATCGCGTGTACTGGCCAGCAGATCTGGGTGCCGACCAACGCGGTGTATATCCCGCAGTAACGCGGTGTACGACCTGCAACTCGCCTCTCCGCACGGAGGGGCGAGTTAGGGTGAGGTCAACAGACTCTCGATTTTGAAGTGATCGCCTGTGCAGTATGTCCGCTACGACGCGTTGGAGCACGAATGCGCTTGCTCGACGTATTGGCGCGCATCGTCGACGCTGCTGAATATGTGGATGGCGTGCGGTTTACCGAGCACCGCGATCATGTGCACGGCTTGCTGCATGTGGGGTTCGCTGGCGACAAACAGCAGTTCTTTGACCTGAGGTAACTGTGAGGCTTCGGCAAATTCGACGCGCGCGGTCGTCCCGATGAACGAAACACGGCTGAGATCGATGAGCGCGTAGAACGTGGCGGGCTGGCCTTGCGCATAGCGGCGCAGCGAATTCATCCACCGTCGCGCGTCATTCTTATGGATTTCTCCGTACAAACCGACTGAAAAGATCATGGCGCTTACACTATCTAATCGATTTCATGTCTGATCATCAATGTAAACGAAAGAGTATGAATTTTAAGTTAAGATTTTCAAACAACACGAACTGAAGTCAACGTATCTGCAATTTATCTCCACCACTGGGGCGTTTACTCAACTCTCAAGTCTGCGGGCGCGACTCAATCCGTATACTCGATAGTACACGGTCGGCGATTCGCTCAGGCAGCGGGAGTGACAGGCATGCACGTACTGGTCATTGGCGGCGCGGGGATGTTGGGACGCGCGCTCGCTCGTTTGCTCCACCAGGCAGGTCATCGGGTGACGAGCTTTGATTTGCTGCCCTGTCCGGAAAGCGGCGTGACCTCGCTGAGTGGCGATGTGCGTGATGCCGAGGCTTTGCTGGCCGCCTGTGCGGGCATGGACGCCGTGATCCACACCGTAGCCTATGTCAATCAACTGCCCACTCGTCAACCGCTCATGTATGACATCAATGTGCTTGGCGTGCAGCAGACGATTGACGCGTGCCGGGCGAACCACGTACCGCGGCTAATCTACACGGGCTCGATTGACGCGGTGTTTGACGGCACGCCGATCCGCGCTGGTGATGAAACACTGCCGTATCCGGCGCAGCATCTCGATTACTACAGCGAGACGAAAATGCTCGGCGAACAGGAGCGATCGCCGCCAACAGCGAGCAGCTCGCCACCTGTTCGCTGCGCATGGCGGGGCTGTATGGCGAACACGACAAGCACCGTTTCCCGAATGTCATTCCCCGGTCGACCGCTCGGGGCGCTTTACACGCATCGGCGACGGGCGCGCGCGCTTCAATCACGTCTATATCGACAATGCGGCCTATGCGTTTGCGCTGGCTGTCGACCGATTGCACGTGGGCAGCGCGCTCGCCGGGCAGTGCTACTTCATCACCGACCACGCGCCGGATAATTTCTTCGATTTCTTCGAGCGCTACCTCACCGCGCTCAACCTCACCTATCAGACGACCACGCTCCCGGCGGGCGCCGCCCAAATCCTCGCGCAGGGGAGTGAACTCACCTACAGGCTGTCGGGCGGCAAGGGCAAGCCGCCCATCCTCAGCCGCTACACCGTCGCCGCGACCAGCCGCGATTTCTGGTTCAATCACGACAAAGCCGCCCGCGATTTCGGCTATGCGCCGATCATCAGCGCGGAGGAAGCGTTCGAGCGCACGCTGGCCTGGGCGCGCGAGACGCTCATCAGCGGGCGCTGATCCCCTGCGCTGTGCGCAACCAGTTTTACATGCATTACCCAACATGCATCTATACCGATGGTTAGGCAGGACTCATCTGATCGGGTATGATCGGCGCTGGTGGTGAGAGCAGCGATCGGCACAGGCATGATTCCCGAAACGACCGTCATCGGCAACCGGTATCGACTTCACGAGCGCCTGGGCGCAGGGGGGATGGGCGCGGTCTTCCGCGCGGAAGACCGGCTGACGGGGCAGATGCTGGCGCTCAAGCGCGTTTCGCTGCCCGACGCCCCCGAAGAGGACACGCTCGATCATCTGCGCGTCGCCCTCTCGCATGAATTTCGCACGCTGGCCTCGCTGCGCCACCCTAACATCATCAGCGTGATCGATTACGGCTTCGACGCGCAGCGCTCGCCCTACTTCACGATGGATCTGCTGCGGGACGCGCGCACGCTGACCTCCGCCGGGCTCGGCGCCCCGCCGTCGGAGCAGGCGCGGCTGCTGGCGGAAACGCTGCGCGCGCTCGCTTACCTGCATCGGCGCGGCGTCATTCACCGCGACCTGAAGCCGGGGAATGTGCTGGTTGAACCGAGCGGGCGCGTCAAAGTGTTGGATTTCGGCCTCGCGCTCGAAAAGAACATGCCGAACGACAATACCACCGGCATGACCGGGACGCTCGCCTACCTCGCGCCGGAATTACTGACCGATTCTTCTCCGTCGATCCTCTCCGACCTGTATTCGGTCGGCGTGATGGCGTACGAAATGTTCGTCGGTCAGTTCCCGTATAACATGAAGAACGCCGCGCAGCTCATCAGCCAGATTTACAGCCACATCCCGGATGTCTCGCCGCTCCCCGAAAAGATCGGCGCGGTGCTGGCGCGGCTGCTGGTCAAAAAGCCGGAAGAACGCTTCCAAACGGCGGATCACGCGCTGGCGGCGCTGGTTGAAGCGGTCACCGAGCCACTGCCGCCGGAAAGCCTCGAAATCCGCGAAAGCTACATCCGCGCGTCGACCTTCGTGGGGCGCGAAGCCGAAATGACGCTGCTCAGTCAGGCGCTCGATACCGCCTTCGGTGGGGCGGGATCGGCGTGGCTGGTTGGCGGCGAATCCGGGGTGGGCAAGTCGCGCCTGCTGGAAGAACTGCGCATTCAGGCGCTCGTCAAAGGGGCGCTGGTGCTGCGCGGTCACATGTCGCAGCCCAGTCCCCCCTATGAACTGTGGCGCGACGTGGTGCGGCGCCTGGTGCTGAGCACGCCGCTCAGCGACCTGGAAGCGGGTGTGCTGCGCGCCATTGTGCCCGATATCGACGCGCTGCTGGGGCGCACGCCGCCCGAAGCGCCGCCGCTCGATGGCCGCGCGTCGCATCAGCGCCTCGTGCTGACCATCGCCGACATGATTCTGCGCCAGGAGCAGCCCGTGCTGCTCCTGCTCGAAGATTTGCAGTGGGCGGAAGAAAGCCTCGACGTGCTGGAACAACTGCTGACCTTCGCCAGCGAACGGTCGTGGCTGATCATCGGTTCGTACCGTGACGACGAAGCGCCCAAACTACCGGAACAGATCGCCGGGGCGCGCGTGGTCAAGCTGGCGCGGCTGAGCGACGCCGAGATCGCGACGCTCAGCGAGGCGATGCTCGGCGAAGCGGGTAAGCAGGAATTTGTGCTCGACCTGATCAAGAAAGAGACCGAGGGCAACACCTTCTTCATCACGGAAGTCGTGCGCGTGCTCCTCGACGAATCCGGCGGCATGAGTGAAGTCGGGCGCGCGACGCTGCCCAAGAGCGTGATAGCAGGTGGCATTCAGGATGTGGTGCGGCGGCGCATGCTGCGCGTGCCCGCGTGGGCGCGTCCGGCACTGCGGCAGGCGGCGGTGGCCGGGCGCGAGATCAACCTTAAGCTGCTGCCCGCGCTCGGCGTGACCGATGTCGAAGCGTGGCTGACCGCCTGCGCCAACGCCGCGGTGATCGAGGTGGCGGATGGCGCGTGGCGCTTCGCACACGATAAGCTGCGCCTGTTCCTGCTCAAAGAGATCGCGCCGGACGACTTCAAAACGATCAATCGCCAGATCGCCGAAGGCATCGAAGTGACCTATAAAGACGATCCGGCCTATGCCGAACGGCTGACCGAACACTGGCGGCAGGCGGGCGAACCGGGCAAGGCGTTCACGTATGCGCTGCGGGCGGGCGAATACCTCATCCGCTTGACGGCGGAATACGACCGCGCCGAACGGCTGCTGCATCTCGCGCTGCACTTCGACCTTGACCGAACCCGCGTATTCGCGCTGCTCGGCGAGGCCGCGCTGCGCCGCGGTCAGTTTGACCTAGCGACGGATCACTATCAGGTGGCGCTGACGGGCGCGGACGCCCCCATGCGCACGCGCATCTACAACGGCCTGAGCGAGATCATGCGGCACAAGAGCGAATGGGAACTCGCGACACAGTACGCCCAGCAAGCACTCGATCTCGCGCGGCAGCAGACCGATATTGCCAACGAGGCCACCAGCCTGAGCAACATCGGCAGCGTGCTCGTCTTGCGCGGCGACTTCAAAGGCGCGAAAGAGGTCTACGAGCAGGCGCTGGCGATCCAAACGGAGCGCGGCGACCGGGCAGCGGTGCTCGGCAACCTTGGCATCACGCTCTACGGTCTGAGCGAATACCAGCCCGCCATCAAACTGCAAGAGGAGAGCCTCGACCTCTACCGCGAGGTCGGCAACCGCCGCGGCATCGCGCTGACCTACAACCGCCTCGCGACCGCCTACTATCAATTGGGCGAATTCGACCGCGCGCGCGGCTACTACGAAGACAGCCTCGGCATCATGCGCGTGATCGGCGATCCGATCGGCATGTATGACTGCCTCAACAACCTCGGCATGCTGCACTATGGCCGCGGACGCTACGAAGAAGCGGAAACGCGCTTCGGTGAAGCGCTGCGCGTCGCCCGGCAGTTGGGCGACAGCATCCGCGCGGCGCGGGCGCTCAACAACCTCGGCGCGAGCCTCAAAGAGCTCGGGCGCTACGGCGACGCCCGCGCCCACATGGAAGAAGCGATCAGCATCAACCGCGCGAGCAACGACGAACGCGAACTGGCCTATGCGCTCAACAGCCTTGGCGATTTGCTCGTGGCGCAGGGACGGCACGCCAATGCGCGCGCCGCCTACGAGGAGAGTCTCGCGCTCGCTGTGCGGCTGGATGACCGTATCATCCGCTCGATTAATCTGGCGTCGCTCGGGCTGATTCACGCGCGCTTTGGCGGCTATCGCGCGGCTTATCTGGTTTTGGCGGAGGCGCTGCGCATCGCGCTGGACACGAAGACCAAGCCGCGGATGGCGCATGTGCTGCTCAACACCGCGCGGGTGCTGCATCAGCAGGGGCGCGACCGCCGCGCGGCAGAGATTGGCGGGGTGATCGAGACGCTCGGCACGCTGGAAGGCGAGCACGACCCGACCTATCAACAGCTCAAGCAGGAGGTACGCCGCGAAACCGAGTGGTGGAGCAAAGGGCGCGCCGCCGCCCCGGAAACCGCGATTGCCGACCTTATCGCCGAATTGGAAGCGTGATCAGCGCGGCAGTTTGCCCCAGATGATCTTATCGGTGAGCATGCGAATCGTCATGGGACGATCCACGCTGATCTGACACGAAAGCCGCGGATAGCCGCCAGCCTTCGCCAGTTTGTCATGCCAGTGGATCGGCTCGGGTTCACCCGCCTCGAACTGCACGCCGCAGGTCGCGCACAGACCGCGCCCGCCGCAGTTGACGGAACGCGTGACCGCGCCATAGGGAGAAAATGCCAGCTTCCAGCAGCGCGCGCCGCAAATTCGCGCCCGCAGGCACGGATAAGCGGCGCGTTTCGTCGTCGATCAGAATGGTGAGTTCGTGCGTCTGCGTCATGGAATCCAGTCTGCGCTCAACAATAGCCAGCAGCGGACACGCGGTTGCGCGTCCCTACCCTTATCAATTGTCACAGAATAGCGGATTTACCCGCCCAGACCAATCAGCACCCGCATGTAGGGTGCGGAGGTCGGACGCAAGCCCAATTCTTCCGGCTCGACGCTGAGATCACCTTGCCACCCGCCCGCGGGCTGCCACTGCCAGCCGATCTGCGCGCCGATCATTGGGCGGAACGAGCGGCTGAAGGGGATGCGGACTTCGAGACCGACGCCCGCGACGAGGTTCGCGCCGCCCGAGCCTAGACTCACGCCGCGCGACGTGTTGTTCTTGGGGCGCACGCTGACGCCGGAACCGCGCCCGCCCACACCCACCAGCGGATACACGCGCAGCCACGCGGAATCGATGAGCAGCCAACCGAACACGCCGAAGCCCCCGCCCGAGCCCACGCTGCTGATCAAGTAGGCGTCTTCCGCCGTGCTGCCGCCGCCTTCGCCCTGACCGCCAACCACCAGTCGCCCGATTTGACTGTAGCCACCACCGCCGATGGCCACGTTCAGGTCACTGTCCGGCGCGGGATAGCCGTGCTGGCGCAGCCCGCTGCCCATCGCGACATAGTCTTCGAAGCCATTACTGCCCACCGCGAGGTAGCCGGTCACGCCGGAACGCTTAGTTTTGGTTGTCAGGAGCAGTTTGATCAAGCCCTTGATGATGGTGAACGCGAGCATAGCAACTCCTTGTGATTTTTGGAACAAGTGTAACGCGCTCTCGTTCCTGTGCCAATTTGTAGTATCCTTAAGGGGTGATGGAGAGGGTGTAAGGCAATGGACATTCTTGGTGTTGGTGGTTGGGAACTGCTCGCGATCCTGCTGATTATGGTAGTTGTGGCTGGCCCGAAACGCATGATCGCGTGGTCGTATCAGTTAGGGCGGTACGTCGGGGTCATCCGCAAAATGTGGGTGGAAACCGCCAAGCAGTTGCAAAAGGAATTCGATGCGGCGGGGGTGGATGTCAAAGTTCCGCAGGAACTCCCCCGCGTCAGAGCATCGCCAAAGAGATCGGCCGCGCCGCCGCCCCGCTCACTAAGCCGCTCGAAGAGACGATGCAAGAAACAAAGGTGACCGCCGCCGATGTGCGCCAGCCGCTCACGCCGCTCAAGCCCGCGGATATCAAAGCCCCGCGCCCAAATCGATCAGCGCCCCGCCGCCACCCGCCGAAGCGAATGGCAACGGCACGGGCAGCAGTGCTGATTTCGGCACATGGTCCAGCGGCGACAGCGAACAGCAATAAGCCGTTCCTCAACTGATAAGTAAAAACGGACGAGAAGCCTCTCGTCCGTTTTGTGTTCCTCAAGATATGCGAACGCCCACGGGCGCTGGATCTCAGCCCGCGGCGAGTTGAATGACCTGCCCCGTGCCCGGTTCGCTGTAGGCCGCGTTCAGCGTGACATACAGCACGCCATTCGCATCCTGCGCGATGTCATAGGGGAAGTTGAGGTCGGTGACCAAGTCGGTGATGACGCCATCCGGGGAAATGGCCACGACCGTGCCTGAATTGGGAACCCAACCGGTATCACTCACGCCCGACGACATCTGCACGGCGTAGACCGTCCCATCCGCCGCGACGAACACATCGGTGACCGCCGTCAGATCGTTGTAGGTTTCAACCAACGCGCCATCCACCCATTTTTCGATGCGCGCCGTGCCCCGGTCAAATGGGAAGGCCGACAGGAAGCTCACGTACACGCTGCCATCGTCCGCCACATCAACCGCGGTTGGCACGGGCAGATCTTCCCACGCTTTGACCAACTGTACGCCATCGGCTTCCGTCCAGCTCAGCAGCGAATTGCCGCTCGAATCGGCGATGTAGACCGTGCCATCGGGCGCGATCGCCATGTCGTTCGGGTTCGACACCACTTCATCGTTGTCGGGGTTGTTTTCGGCTTCAAACGCGCCAAGATCGACGAAAGCGATTTCTTCCAGAGTTTCGCGATCATAAGCGACGATCCCACTGGTATGAGTCGCATCATCATCATCGTCCGCGCCGAGCGAGAGCAGCACCCAGATCGCATCTTCGGTGACGGCCACATCTGCCGCGCCGATGATGCTCTGGAAGTAGCCCATGCTCATGAGGCCGCCGATCAATTCGCTCGGTTCTTCCGCGCCCTGCTCAAGCGTCCATACGCCGCTGGAGTAACCATAGGCCACCGGGCCAAAATCGCCGGGCGCTTCCTGATCGCCCCCGTTGCCCGCATCGACGACATAGAGCGTGCCCGCGTCATCAAAGTAGATCGCGCGCGGGTTTTGCAGGCCATCGACGATCACGTTGTCTTCCTGCGCGAAGACGGAGGTCGCGACGACCAACAGAGAGAGCAGTAGTACCAGTGCGAAAACTTTACGCATAGATTTCCTCCAAACAAGCGTTATCTCAACGAGGTTAACGCCGAGATCATTCTTGGTAGATGTTAGGACTTCGTGAGAGAAGGCTGACAAACTGCTGGCTATTGCCGACGAGCCCGTTATATATGACGATGGTTTTATGGATAAACTTGTAGAGAGAGACCGATTGAGTAGGTTTGAGACGACTGCCGCCCCCGCCCCCATTTCGCTTGCCTGATGCCTTAGCAACCAGCTCTTTTGGACACCTCGCTGCGCACGGCTTTTACCCGAACGCTTATCCGTAACGGATGTTGCTCTGTGGGAAACGGTGAGAAATGGACTGGCACACGAACGCAATTTTCTACGAACTGTATGTACGCGCTTTCAGTGATGGCAATGGGGATGGTCACGGTGACTTCACGGGGCTGCGGCAGAAACTAGATTATTTGCAGTGGCTGGGCGTCGACTGTATCTGGCTGCTGCCGATCAACCAGTCGCCGCTCAAAGACGACGGTTATGACGTATCCAGCTACTATGGTATCCACCCAACGTATGGTCAGCTTGAAGATTTCACCATGACGCTGGAGGAGATTCACCGCCGGGGGATGAAACTGATTGTCGACATGGTGATGAATCACACCTCCGACCAGCACCCGTGGTTTCAGGAGGCGCGCCGCACCAAAGACTCGCCCATGCGTGACTTCTACGTGGTCGGACGACACGGAGAAATACAAAGAGGCGCGCATCATCTTTATCGACACGGAAGGCTCCAACTGGGCTTACAGCGCGACCACGGGCGAATACTACTGGCATCGCTTCTACAGCAGCCAGCCCGACCTGAACTACGACAACCCACGCGTCCAGGACGAGATGTTAAAGGCTATCAAGTTCTG
Organism: Candidatus Flexifilum breve; assembly: GCF_016713355.1. NCBI lineage: Bacteria > Bacillati > Chloroflexota > Anaerolineae > Aggregatilineales > Candidatus Flexifilaceae > Candidatus Flexifilum > Candidatus Flexifilum breve. The sequence continues at coordinate 8,553 of NZ_JADJPI010000009.1, read as the reverse complement.
GCTCGACCTCGGCGTGGATGGTTTCCGTTTGGACGCCGTACCCTACCTCTATGAACGCGAGGGCACGAACAGCGAAAACCTTCCGGAAACGCACGTTTTTCTGAAGAAAGTGCGCCAGTTCGTCGACGCGCATTACTCGGACCGTCTGCTGCTGGCAGAAGCCAATCAATGGCCGCAGGATTTGCTGCCGTATTTCGGGGATAGCGACGAACTCCACATGTGCTTCCATTTCCCGATCATGCCGCGTCTGTATATGGCCATCGCGAAAGGGGATCGCACCCCCGTACGCGGCATCTGGGCGAACACGCCCGAGATTCCCGAGGACGGCCAGTGGGCGACTTTCCTGCGCAATCACGACGAGCTCACGCTGGAAATGGTCACGCCAGAGGACCGTGAATTCCTGTGGAATTACTACTCACCGGATCACCGGGCGCGTCTCAATCTCGGCATTCGCCGCCGCCTAGCGCCGCTCATGGGCAACGACCGCCGTAAGATCGAGCTGATGCATTCGCTGCTCTTTACCATGCCCGGCGCGCCCGTCATGTATTACGGCGACGAGATCGGTATGGGCGACAATATCAACCTGCCTGACCGTAACGGCGTACGCACGCCCATGCAGTGGGAAGACGCGCCGCACGCCGGGTTTTCCAACACGCAGTCCGACGCGCTCTACGCGGATGTCATCCGCGATCCGATCTATGGCTTCCAAAACGTCAATGTCGTGGCGCAGCAGGCCGATCAGACTTCGCTCCTGCACACCATCCGCCACATGCTCCTGATGCGTAAGGCATTGCCGTTCCTCGCCAAAGGTAAGCTGACCTGGCTGGAAGACACACCATTTTCGTCACTGTCGTACTGGCGCAATACGCCGGACGGACGCCTGCTCGCGCTGCATAATCTGGCGGATGAACCGCTCACGATCAATCTACCGGAATGGGATACACTCGAGAATGTGTTACAGCCTGATGTGGCGGTGACATCGGAGTTCACCCTGCCGCCGTATGGCTATGCGTGGCTGCGCCCGAAAGCGTAGTCCTACAGGGATGCGGGGCTGCGCGTCCGTCAAAAACATGGATTGCCGCGGATGTCCAAACGGGCGTCCCTACATAGATGATGGAAAGATAGCATGAATACCATGAGTTTTGATTTTCAATCCCGGCGGTCGATGGTGGTGGGGCGACGCGGCATGGTCGCCACGAGTAACCCGCTCGCCTCGCAGGCTGGGCTGGCGATTTTGCGCGCGGGTGGCAACGCTGCCGATGCGGCCATCGCCGCCGCCGACGTCCTCAATGTGACCGAGTTCGGCTTCGACCGGATCGGCGGGGGATTGCTTCGCGCTGTTCTACGACGCCAAAACCAAGCAGGTTACGGCGTTGAACGGGAGCGGACGCTCGCCCGGGCAGCTCACCGCCGACTATCTGCGCTCGCGCGGCCTGTCCGAGATCCCGATCCGCTCGCCGCATGCGATCAGCGTGCCGGGGGCGGCGGCGGGCTGGGAAGATCTGCTGCAGCGGCATGGCAGCATGGCGCTCGCGGACGTGCTGCGCGATGCGATCCATTACGCCGAAGACGGTTTCCCCGTGCATCCGGTCTTCGGGGCGGGGTGGAAACGCGCCGAGTCGTTCTTGCAGACCAGCCCGCACACCGAAGATTATCTGCCCGATGGCCGTTCCCCGGAGGTCGGGCAGATCGTCAAGCTGCCGGGTTTAGCGCAGACGCTGCGCGCGGTCGCGGAAGGCGGCGCGGCCGCTTTCTATACCGGTCCCATCGCCGACGCGATTGTGCGCACCGTACAGGAACAGGGCGGCGTCCTGACGCACGACGACCTGAAAAATCACCGCTCGACATGGGACGAAGCGATCTCGACGATGTATCGCGGGGTGCGCGTGTACGAATGCCCGCCCAACGGGCGGGGGGATCGCCGCGCTGCAAGCCATGAACATTGCCGGAGAGTTTCAACTGTCTGGTCTGCCGTGGGACTCGCCCGAGCGCCTGCATCTGATGGTCGAAGCCATGCGCCTCGCTTTCGCCGACGCGCGCCAGTACGTCGCAGACATGGCGACCAATCCCGCGCCGCTCGACTGGCTGCTCAGCGATGCCTATGCCGCCGAACGCCGTAAGCTGATCCACGCCAACAGCGCCATGCAGCCGCCGGATTATGGCAGTCCGATTCGCTCGTCGGACACAGTGTATCTCAGCGTGGTCGATGGTTACGGCAACGCCTGTTCGTTCATCAACAGCCTGTATACGGGGTTCGGCACGGGGATCGTCGCGCAGGGGACAGGTGTGTTCCTGCAAAGTCGCGGCGCGCTGTTCTCGCTGGAAGCGGGGCATCCCAACGAACTCGCGCCCAACAAGCGCCCGTATCACACCATCATCCCCGCTATGGCGACCCGCGACGGCGACCTGTGGGCGTCGTTCGGCGTGATGGGCGGCTTCATGCAGCCGCAGGGACACTTTCAGGTGATCAGCGCCATGCTCGACGATGGGCTGAATCCGCAGGAAGCGCTGAATCGCCCGCGCTGGTGTCTGGAAGACGGCACGGGCGGCAGCGTGCTCGCGCTTGAGGACGGCATCCCGGTCAAGACGATGGCGCGCCTTGCCGAGCTGGGGCACCGCGTCCGCACGGTATCTGGTGCCGGTCGCGGGCTGTTCGGCGATGGGCAGATCATCCGCGCGGAGGGCGGCGTGCTCTACGGCGGCAGCGATCCGCGCAAGGACGGCCTCACGGCCGCGTTTTAGATGAAAATTAACCGCAGAGGGCGCAAAGCACGCAGGGGTAAAGCGATTTCCTCTCTGCGCTCTCCGCGGTCTCTGCGGTTTAGTTTTCTACTTTTCTTCTCTGTGTTCTCTGTGTTCTCTGTGGTTCAGCATTTTCTACTGCACCATGAAACCGGGCAGGCCGCTGACCGGCGTGCCCGGCGTCGTCCAGATCAGAGTCCACGCCGCGCCGGAATTCTCCGACTGCCCGGTGAACAGCGTCTGCACCTGATCGCCGACGCGGTATTCCAGCGTCATCGTGTTGCCGACCTCCGGACCGGAGGCGCGTAGAGGTAGCCGGAGCCCGCCGGGGCGCTCGCCACCTGCGAAAAGCCGGTCGTGGTCGCGAGTTCGGTCACATTGCCGGCGCGATCCAGCGCGATCCAGCGCAGGTCGTTGGACTCGCTCGGGTTACTCTCGTCAAACGGTTCGAGCAGGGAGAGCGCCAACCGCTGCCCATCCTCGATGAATTCGGTATCGGCCAAAATCCAATCGGGCTGTGATAGATCGTCACGACTTCGCCCGCTGCATCGCGCATGCGCACGACGTTGCTCGCCGGAATCGGGCCGCCGGGGTTGCCGACCGGGAGCGTCGGGTCGTTATCCAACCACACGACATCCGTGCCGCTCACCGACAAGCCCCAGCGCCACCAGTCGTCGAACGGCTGCAGCGCGGACGAGTTCAGATCCCACAGGAACGCGGGTTCAATCGGCGCGCCTTCTGACCCCCAGATCACGCCCGTGAAGATCACCTGATTGTTGTCGAAGTAGCGCACGTCTGGCATGATGGCGAAGTCGTTGAGCAGGCCGAGGTTGGTCGCGTCGGGATCGAGCGGACTCATAGACGCCATGAGACTGCCGCTGTCAGCGTCGAGGATATGCAGCTCCCAGATCGGGCGTGACACGTCCGCGTTCGGGTCACCGCCGAAGTAGTTGACCGTGCCCACCGTCAGCATCGAGTTATCCGCGCTGTATTCCAGCCAGCAGCCGAGCGCCTGCCCGACCGTCTGCTGATAGAGCGGCATACCGTTCGTCGCATCGACCACGTTGAGCGTCGCCACGGAGTTCGCCTGGCTGTAGTCAAGCGCGCAGTAGGCCAACGTGTTGCCGTCACTGGTGAAAGCGGTATCCGCTTCGCCGAGGAACGCGCCTTCCGGCAGATTCAGCGGGATCGCCGTTTGCGTCCCGTCGAGACCAACGCGCACCAGTTCGCGCGTCACGCTGTTGAAGAGATACGCCGACCAATTCGCCTGCGCGGAGACCGCGTCGACCGCCAGCAGAAGCGCCAAGCTCAGAGCCAGCCATTTCAACCCACGCATACAACCTCCTGAACGAGAAAAAGATTGGGGAGAGCTTACAGTGGAGAGTTTACAGTTCACAGTCAAAATCACTGACTCATCGACTGCATGGCAACGACGCGCCTGCATCTGGCTCCCCTCCCGATCGGGGTGGGGAAACAGCGGACGCGATCAAGAGGCTGTCTAAAAAGCACACAGTCATCTTGATGAGAGAGGTTTTGTAGGGACAAGGCATGCCTTGTCCTCTGTATCCTTCTCTAGAAATTAGGACGAGGCATGCCTCATCCCTACCGATGACACCTTTATTGACACCCTCTCAATCGCGCCCCTCCGAGAAAACGGCGGTGGGTAGGGGACGCAATTCATTGCGTCCGCTGGCCCAAAAACGATTCAGGTCGTCTAGCATGTCTCGACCCGGTTGGATGGGCGAGGCGCGATCGCACGTTCAACCGTGAACTGACTCTGCGAACTGATCACCGCTAGCCACCTTCCAGCAGCGATTTTTGCGTCGGAAGGCGGTGTTTTGCCAGCTCTTTGAGCCAGCGTCCGGAATCGGCTTTGCGCTTGTCGTTCGCCTTCTCGAACAGCGTGTTCGCGGCGAACATGAGCTCGGCGGCGCTGGCATATTCGCCGCCTGATAGTGCGTCAGCGCCAGATAGTAGAGCGTTTCCGGGCGGTCAGTTTTGGCGTGGTAGGCCTTCGTGAAGTGTTCGAGCGCTTCGTCCCACTTCTTGCGCTTGTAGGCGATCGCGCCGCGCCCATAGTGCGCCAGCATCTCGTAGGAGAACAGGCGCAGCGCCTCGACGAAGTCGGCTTCCGTTGCTCGTACTCGGCATCTTCGAGGAAGAGCAGCCCGCGCGCCGCGTAGTATTCATGCTGTTGCCCGGCAGCGCGTCGATGGCCTGCCCAGTTGATCCTGGGCGTTATCGAGATCGCCCTTTTTGTAGAAGTCGAGCGCTTGCTTATAGGCTTCCGTCCGCTTCAAGCGCGTCAGCCCCAGCCGCTGATAAGTCGTGGCATACCGTCCCTCCCCGTCAGGTATACTATATTGCAGAATGGCGTACATTTCGATCAATAGACCGCCGGATTTGGACAAAAACATGGATTTGAACTGAATCAGGAACAAAAGATGTGGCAGCGCATCGTGCGCGAGTTTTGCGGAAGCGAAGTCAAACCCCACGCCGCCGAAGTCGACGAAACCGGGCAAGCTCCACTGGGACGCGATCCGCAAAATGAAAGACATCGGCTTGAACAGCCTTCGAAGTGCCGGAAGCGTTGGGCGGCACGGAAGTCGATACGATCAGCATTGTGATTGCTATGGAAGAACTCGGGCGCGCGTGTGGCTCGACGGCGCTTTCGCTGGCGGCGCACAACGGCCTCGGCTGCGCGCCGATCAAGCGCTGGGGCACACCGGCACAGCATGAACAGTGGTTCCCCGGCTGATCTCTGGCGAGGTGCTCGGCGCGCTGGCGCTGACCGAACCGGATGCCGGGTCGGACCTGCTCAGCGGCGTGCAGACGTTGGCGCGGCGCGAGGGGGACGAGTGGGTGATCGACGGGTCGAAGGCGTGGATCACCAACGCGGGCATTGCCCCGGTGATCACGGTGCTGTGCCGCACCGACAAAGATGCAGGCGCGCGCGGCTTCAGCATGCTGCTGGTCGATACTAAGTCGCCGGGGCTGACCATTCACCCGCCGGAGAAGAAGATGGGTTTGAAGGGCTCGCCTACGCACATGCTCAGCTTGGACGGCGTGCGCGTCCGCCGATGCGGTGCTCGGTGAAGTGGGGCGCGGCTTCCGCCAGACGATGGCGACGCTCGATAACGGGCGCATCGGCATCGGCGCGTTGAGCGTCAGGCTGGCCAGGCCGCCTTCGAAGAGGCGGGTCAAGTACGCGCAGCAGCGCCGCGCCTTCGGCAAGCCGATCGGCGAGCATCAGGCGATCCAGTGGATGATCGCGGATGCGGCGCTGGAAATCGACGCCGCTCGCCTGCTGGTCTATCGCTCCCGCATGGCTCAAAGATCAGGGCAAAGACTTCACGAAACAGGCGGCGATAGGAAGCTCATGGCGACCGAGGTCGCGGAGCGCGTGTCCCGGAACGCCATCCAAATTCATGGCAGTTACGGCTACAGCCGCGAATTCCCGGTCGAGCGCATCTATCGCGATCAGCGCCTGAGCGACGATCGGCGAAGGCACGAGCGAAATTCAGCGCATGGTGATCGCGCGGCGCGTGCTGCAGGAGTTTTCGTAGACTTGTAAGGCGGTTGTTTATTATCCGGCTGTCCCGACGTTTGTAGCCGAACGGTCCATAGGTGCCCAGTTTCGACCTCTCTATACTCGCGGGGAACACATACGAGGGGGTGACGATGGGACAGACCGTGCTTTTACAGGGGCAAACTGGCTTTACCGGTGGGCATTTGGCGCGCCGTTTGATAGCGGACGGGCAAACAGTGCGGTTGCTCGTCCGGCGACCCGTCGCGGAGTTTCCGTCCGCCGAGAGTGATCGGCGATGTGCGCGACAAGGACGCCGTCCGGCAGGCCATGCAGGGCATCGATACGGTCTACCACATCGCGGCGTTCTACCGTCAGACCAATGTCTCTGACCAGGAGATGCGCGACATTAACGCGTGCGGCACGCAGAATCTGCTGGAGGCGGCGACCGAAGCGGGCATCCGGCGCTTTGTCCACTGTTCGACGGTCGGCGTGCATGGCGACTGCAAGGACATCCCCACGACCGAAGACTCGCCCTACAATCCCGGCGATATCTATCAGGAAACCAAGCTGAAAGGCGAAGAGATCGCGCAGCGCTTCCGTGACCGTCTGCCCGTGGTCATCTTTCGTCCGGCGGGCATCTACGGCCCCGGCGATCTGCGCTTTCGTAAGCTGGTTCGGGATCAAAAACCGGGCCCTTCGCCGCGATCGGCTCCGGCGAAACCATCTCTATCAGATGGTGTACATTGACGATCTGGTCGACGGTATTCGTGCTGTGGATCTGGCGCCGACGCGGTCGGGCGCATCTATATTCTCGCGGGGCACGAAACGGTTACGCTGAACACGCTGGTCGAGCTCATCGCCGACGCGCTGCCCGTCCACGCCGCGCCTGCATATCCCGCTCGCGCCCGGTCTATGCGGCCGCATTCGCGGTCGAAATGGCGTTCGCCGCTCAAGATTGAGCCGCCGCTGTTTCCCGGCGCCGCATCGACTTCTTCCGCAAGGCGCGCGCCTTCGATATCTCGCGGGCGGTGAATGAGTTGGGGTTCGCCCCGCGGGTCAATCTCCGGCGAAGGGCTGCGGCGCACCGCCGACTGGTTCGACCGCCAACGGGTATCTGAGCGGACAGCGCCGCTCTTCGTCAAGACGTTAGTGATGCATCCCTACGAAGCATTTTCTCCTCAGATTTACGCCTAATGCACCCAAATGCAGTAACTTGTCCCTATCCTCTCTGGAGAGGGACGGGGGGAACCTTGGAAGTGTTCCGTGAGGTGAGTCCCGTCCCCGCCTTCCCATGTCTGCCTGTGCATTCTCACCGAAAAACAGGGGCGGACTTGTGGACTACCAGATTTGCAAGTTGTCGCACATTTAATTATGATCGCGCATTCATAGTAGTAGATGAGCCGCGATTGTGAGGGGGTGTCATGGTGTACGCGCCCGATTTCTTGACTTTACCAAGGTCAACGCGCTGGCGGTGGAAGACGATCGCCTGCAGGATGGCGATTACTGGCGTCATGATGCGCCATTTGGGATCAAGTCCTACATCAACACCACGGGCGAAGGCGTGGTCGAACTGGCGCGGGCGATGAAGCCGATCCCGGATATTGTGTTCCTCGATCTCCAACCTGCCCACGACGAGCGGCTATGAAGTCATTAAGCAGATTCAGCCGACGAGAAGCTCAAGAAAGTGTTGGTGGATCGCCGTCACCGCACAGGACGCCGACGTGGAAATTCCTAAAACGCGCCGCGGCTTCGATGGTTACATCGGCAAGCCGATCAGCCGATCACGCTTCCCGCGCCAACTTGGCGCATCCTCTCCGGTGAACCTGTCTGGGAAACGTACCTGCAACTCAGGGAAAAGTTGGCTTGGACTAGCGAGAGAGGAGGAGTGGTTTCCTCCTTTCCTCCCCCCGCAAAGCGCCAAACAAACTCAAGCACTTGACGCTGTCTAGCGGCATAGCAAGGGGGCCCATTAAGACAGCGGGAGTATGTGCGCAGGCACGTCCGAGACAACCAGCAGGCCGAACAACCCGCCGCGTACCAGTCATCCACCAGCACCTAGATTACTGTAGTGAAAGGTGTCCGAAGTCCATACTTGCTCTCTGTTGGCGCTTGAGAGCATAACTCGACCCTGGATACTTCCGCATTTTGCGGACAAGCCTCGAAGATCATCCTGCTAACCACGGATGCGCGAAGCGCGTCCCTACAAGAGGACGATTGTTACTAGTGTCCCGTCTTCGGGCTTTTCGGAGAGGGATCGGGGGTGGGGCTGAGTATTTTCACCA
>NZ_JADJPI010000008.1:0-19565 GCF_016713355.1 Candidatus Flexifilum breve | reverse complement strand
GTGGACAAGCCGACGCTCACGTTTACCTCCACGGACTGGAACACGGCGCAAACCGTCACCGTGACGGCGGTCGATGACAATGTGGCCGAGGGGCACCGCACAGCGGCGCGGTCACGTTTGCGGCGGGCAGGGGCGGTTACACGGGGTGAGCATCACACCGGTGAGCGTCAGCATCACCGACAACGATAACGGCGGCCTCAGCATTGCGCCGCTCGCGTTCCAACTCGCCGAGGGTTTAACGAACAGCTACACGATCCGCCTGCTGTCCACGCCGACCGTCGCGCCTATCACCTTGCTGGTCGAATTCCCGACCGATCAGGTGAACGTCAACGGGAACATAGCGCCGTTTACGCTCACCTTCAGTGATACGACGCCGCAGACGATCCCCTTCACGGTGCTGGCGAATTCGGACAACAACTCGCCCCGCACGATCACGATTCAGCATACGATCAGCAGCTCCGGCGCGGCTGAATATCCAACCGGCACGCAGGCGGTCGTCACGCTGTCGATTGATGAGCTGCCCCCGCCGCCCGCTTCCCCGACCTGCGACAGCGAGAACTTCAGCGCGGACGGGGTCGTGCGCACGGGCGTGCCGGATGGGCTGGCGAACGCGATCAACTGCCGCGTGCTGTATCACAACGGCGGCGCGACCACGTGGTTGGGGAGTCCGCTATACAGTACGGCGCATCTGGGCGTGCCGGGACTGCTCGATCTGGGCGTACTGCAAGCGGTCGATATCTTCAGCCCGCCGCCCAGCAATCTGACCTATTTCCAGAATGGGATCGTCCTATGTCTGCGCGGCGAAGGGACGCTGATCTGGCTGGCGGCGAGCCATGCGCCGCGCACCGCGGAGATCATCGGCAGCTACACCGTGCCGGAGTTCCCGGGCTTCACCTGCGCGTCACTGTTCGAACCGGGGACGCTCGTTCTCGTCAGCGTGGATCCGCTCACGCGGTAAGCGATGCCACTTGCAGGTCGCGTAAAGTACGATGTGTAAAAAATGAAGGCGATCCCACTAGGGATCGCCTTTTTAATTGCCGTAAAGTGTGCCGACTTGAATATCGCGATGATGTTGAAATAAGGTGCGTTCGACCGTGCGCGCGCTGAGGTTGAGCAATTGTGCCCACTCCCGCAGCTTGTCCAAATATTCTAGCCAGTGCAGCAACTGCAGATTCGTGCCGCCCGTGTCGTAATCAAATTCACCGTAGAGGCACAGCAGCTGCCATACGCGAATATCGATCACGCCGTAAGCCTGCGGATTGGTCAGGGTGAGGATGGCAGAGGCGACGGGTAGTCCTACACCTTTGAGCTGACACAGATACAGGGCGCGTCGCGCTTCATCGGCAGCAGTGAAGGCTTTTTCTGAGTAGCGGCGCAGCTCGGCATCAGAATTGGCCTGCAAATCGCGGCGGCGGAGCTCGCGCGGGTCTTTCCATTTGCACATCCGTAGGAATTCCTCACGAGTGAAGAACTGCTGATCCCAAACATGGGCGAGCTGAGTGATAAGTGGCGCTGTATCTGCCCATTCGTCGGGAACAAGGCACGCCTGCAACAGGGTAGGAATATCGGGAAGCGCTTTTCCACCGCTTACGCCTTTCACTGAGTAATGCGGGCGCGCAGGAAGTGGACGAGCACGGTGATGTTATCGATCTCCGCCAGCGGAACGGACGCCCAGACCGCGCCGTCGCGCTGTTTGAGGTGGAGCGCGCGCTTTGACCTCCCACCCGCCAAACTGATCCCACGGTAGATCGCGGCTGTCGGTGCGTAAGCCCGTCGCGCTCAAGCGGATCTGCTCGCCGAAGGGATGGTTTCGCCCGCGGTGAGTTTGCGCTCGAAGCGGGGGATGAGCACGCGATCCACGCGCTGGTTGGTTTGTTCGCCCAACTGCGCGACGCGGACATACAAGTTGGAGATGGTGAAGGTCTCGCCCGCCAGTGTGTGGACGGTGAAGCGGTAGATCGTGCGGCGCAGGAGCCCGCCGAAGTAGGCGCGGCGTTCCGCGCGCATGCGCAGCGCATCGATCTCCTCATAGTGGAAGAAGATGGTCTGCGAGCCCTCACGATAGCTGAAGCCGCGCTCAAACACGACGATCTCGCGATTCCAAATGTGCAGAATCGACCAGCCCACCGTCAGCACGATGATCGCGATGAGGATGATCGTCAGCGGCGCGCCCACCACGTATCGAGCGTGGCGAGCGTCGCATTGAGCGTGAGATAGGCGATACCATCGATGAACCCGCCGATGATCAGCGGGCGCAAGCGATTGCTCGGATGGTTCGAGATCACCGCGCCCAACACCGGATCGGGTGGGATGGGCGCTGCTTCGGGCGCGGCGTTGAGCGGTTGGGTCATCCGGCCACCGGCTGCGAGACGGTCAGATTATCAAACTGAATGATCGTGCCGAGACGATCCGCGGCGCTGGCGGCCAAGCCGACCTGCCCATCGCGGTAGGTGTCATCGGTCGCTTCGCCGACAAACGTCCCGTTGACGTAGAACGCCAGATAATTGCCCACGCACACGGCGCGCAGCGTGTTGGTCTGCATGCCCTGCTTGATGGCGTCGCTCGCGGTCCAGTTGACCAGCGGCGTGAGGTTGCGCCCCCGCGCCCGCATGATTGAGAACTGGCCGCCCCCTTGAATGAGGAACAGATAACCGTCGCCTTCATTGCGCGGATCGGCGGGGAGGGCTTCAGGTTCGGTGGTGGCTTCCGCAGTCGCGACGGCAGTCGCTTCGGCGGTGACTTCGGCAGTCGCTTCCAGCGTCGCCTCCACGGTGGCTTCCGCGGTTGGATCGGCAGGATGGCTGCCAGTTCCGGATCAGCGGCGGCAGGCTGGCCGACGGCCCCGCGCACGCGGCACATCAGGCCGAAGGCGTTTTGATTTGGCTCGGTCATCTGCTGCACATCGGCTTCGACAATGACATCGGCGTAGGTCGCGCCCCATGTCCCCACCACAGCGTGTTGTCGCCTTGCAGTACTTCGATGCGATACGCGCCGTCTTCGATCAGCAGATTCGCCGCGCCGGAGTAAATGCCTTCTTCAAACGTGCCGGATTCGGCGAAGGGGTAGGCGGCGTATTCTTCGCCTTTGGAGAAGCTGCGGACAGCCTGCGCGCCACTGCACGCGGCCAGAGCGAACATCAGCATGAGCAAGAGAGCGAGAGCATTCTTCATTGTCGTTTTATCCCTGAATCCAGCATAACTGTAACACATTACCCGAATTGCCGCCGAAGCGTTCAGAAGAGCAACGATTGGCGGTTAGCGGTCAGCCAAACGCTCGGTCACGCTGCGGCCTTTCAACTATATCGCCAATTGAAATGGGATCGGTTTTCTATCTTGAAGTCCTAACCTCGGCGGCTGACCTCACCCCCGCTTTTGACCTCACCCCCGGCCCCTCTCCGAAAAGAGGAGAGGGGAGACAGTTCACACCAAAGCAGAGAAATGTAGGGGAGGGGCAAGCCCCTCCCGCTGGTGGGCGAGGCTTGAGCGTGTTGAAAAAGGTCAGATTCCGACCCCACCCCCGGCCCCTCCCCGAATTCAGGGAGGGGAGCCAACAGCGCCCGCCAAGCCGAAACTGTTTTCGTAGGGACGCAATTCATTGCGTCCGCTGACGAAAGGAAAGGCTTTAAGAGATGCTTTCTAAACACCTTCTTGCCTCGCCCCTACGGATGCGACCTGAAGTAAATCATTTGCGGACAAGACCCGTTGGGCATCCCGACTCACGGCGCACCAGCAGACCGCTGAGGAGGCGTAGAGCAGGCGCAGTGTGGATATGTTAGAATCCGGTTCAATCAATAGTCGCGGAAGGATGGGAAATGTCCACCGAACAAGCATTTCAAGCACAAGCCCTCCATCAAGATACCCTGCTCGATAAGCAGAACGTCGTCGGCGTGGCCGTCGGCTACAAGAATGCGACCGGCGAAACCACGGGCGATGTGGCCGTGGTCGTGCTGGTCGAGCAGAAGAAACCCCTCGCCGCTCTGACCGCGCAGGATGTGATTCCCAAAGAGCTGGAAGGGATGAAGACGGATGTGGTTGAGGTGGGCTATCTGCGCGCGCAGCAGACCGCGCGTGACCGCTATCGCCCGGTAATCCCGGCGGGCGTGACCATCGGGCACTACAAGGTCACGGCGGGGACGCTCGGCGCAGTCGTCAGGACCGCACGACGGGCGCCACCCTCCTTCTGAGCAACAATCATGTGCTGGCCAACAGCAACGACGCGCTGATCGGCGATGATATTTTGCAGCCCGCGGCGATGGATGGCGGGCATCTCCCCGCCGACGTGGTCGCCAAGCTGGAACGCTTCGTCAAACTGCGCTACACCGACGAGACGACCACGCCGCCCCCGGTCGTGACGCCGCCGCCGACTCCGCCGCCCACCAATCCGCCGACGAACCCGCCCACGACCAACACGGGCTGCGATATCGTGTCGCTGGTCGTCACGGTCGCGAACGCGCTGGCGGCGCTGCTCGGCTCATCGCAGCGCGTCACCACGACGACGCTCTCGGCCGGATCACAGACCGCTGGGGGGATCGCCGTGCCCGCGCCCATCACCGGGACAGCGCTGGCCGTGCCAGAAAATCGCCTCGATGCGGCGCTCGCGCGGCCGCTGGATGCGAGCATGTTCTCATCGAATATCCAGACGATTGGCGTGGTCAGCGGCACGAAAGAACCCGTGCTCGGGATGCGTGTGCGCAAGTTCGGGCGCACCACGGAGTACACCGAAGGAAACATCACGCTGATCAACGCGACGGTGAATATCGCCTACAACACCGCGGCAGGCGCGAAGACCGCGCGCTTCGTCGGGCAAACGATCACCGAGGCGATGAGTCAGGGCGGCGATTCCGGGTCGCTGATCGTCGATGCGACCGAGAACAAGGCGGTCGGCCTGCTGTTCGCCGGCTCGACGCTGGCGACGATCTTCACGCCGATCACGGTGGTGCTGAGTGAGTTGAATATCGTGATCTAGCTTTTAGCCATTAGCGGTTAGCTGTTAGCGAGAAGACTGTGCGCGACTTCAAAACTCTCATCGTCTGGCAAAAAGCACATCAGCTCACGTTGGCTGTGTACACGGCAACCGGGCAGTTTCCACGCGAGGAGGTCTACGGTCTGACGAGTCAGATACGCCGGAGCGCCGCCTCTATTCCAGCGAACATCGCTGAGGGCCGTGGTCGAAATGGCGATAGTGAGATGGCGCGGTTTCTGCAAATTGCGATGGGGTCAGCAAGCGAGCTTGAATATCATTTGTGGTTGGCGCGGGACTTGGGATATATCACAGGCGATGTACACGCGAATCTCGACACTGCGCTCGTAGAAGTCAAGCGGATGCTGAACAGCTTCATTTCTACCGTTCGTCACGGAGCAAAGAGCTAAAGGCTATCAGCTATCAGCTATCAGCTATCAGCTATCAGCTATCAGCTATCAGCTATCAGCGAAGGAGCGTAAACATGTCCCAGAACGATGTCAATCAGCAGCTGCAGCGCGCCGCCGACGCGCAGCAGAAGTACAGCGACTATTTGATGGGGCTGCCGCACGTGATTGGCGTGGCGGTCGGGTACACCTCGCGTCATGGTCAGCGGGAAGCGGAGATCGGCCTGATCGTCATGGTGGATGAGAAGCTGCCCGTGGCGCAGCTTGCGGAGAGCGAGATCGTGCCGCGGCAGTTGGACGGCGTGCGCGTCGATGTACAGGAGACGGGGGCGTTCAGCACGTTTTGATGAACCACACCCCCGGCAAGGGGGACAGGTAATCGAGACTGTGAACTGTGAACTGTCCACTGTAAACTTGCAACGTTTCGAATCAAGGAGTTTTAGCCTATGAAGCGACAGATGCGGTTGGCTGCGTGTCTGCTTTTGCTGGTGGTTGGGCTGGCAGCCTGCAACCTGGATCAGTCGCAGGTGACCTCAACCACCGTCAGCGGCAATCCCGAAGTGCGGATCGTCTCGCCACTGCCCAACGCGACGTATCTGGAAGGCGTTCCCGTCAACATTGTGGCGAATGTGAGCAACGCGGGCGCAGATATTGACCGCGTGGAAGTGCTGGTCGATGGGTCAATTGTGGCGACGCTGGCGCAGCCGAATGACAGCGGCGCTGTGTCATTCAGCGTGACGCATGGTTGGTCAGCGACGGGGGTGGGCGCGCACAGCATCGATGTGACCGCCTTCCGCGCCGATGGATCGAGCAGCGCGCCCGCCGCGGTAAACATCACGGTCGTGAACCGCAACGCACAGCCGACAGCGACGAACACGAATGATCCCGCGGCGCTGCCCACCGTGACGCCACGCACCACGCTTCAAGCCGCGACCGTTTCCGGCAACCAGTCGACGCCCGCCACCCAAACGAGCGGCGGTGGCAGCGCGACCTCGTCGGTGCCGACCGTGAACATCACCCAGGGGGTGAATGTGCGCCGCGGTCCCGGCCTCGCGTTTGACCCGCCGATTGGCGCGTTTGCTCCCGGTCAGACTGCGGAAATCCTTGCGGTGAATACGGCGGGCGACTGGTACAAAGTCCGCTATGGCGGCGGCGAAGGCTGGGTCTATGCGCAGTTAGTGCAGGCGACCGGCGACCTGAACAGTCTACCACGCGAAGCTGGACCCGCTGTGCCGACGGCCGCGCCGACCGCGATCCCGCTGCCGACCGCGACCACCGCGCCGCAGAGCACGGCGAATCTTGTGGCGGGCATCGTCGAACTGAGCCCGGCGCAGCCCACCTGCGCGCAGACCATCAACATCGGCTTTGACGTGGCGAACCTCGGCACGACGGCCAGCAGCGCGAGCAGCACGGTCTCGGTGCAGGATGTGCGCGTGGCCGATGGTTCGGTGCAGGGCACGACGGTCGGCGGATTCCCGGTGATCCAGCCGGGGCAGACGTTCCGCGTCACAATGGCGCTCACCGTGAGCACGTGGTACAACGAGGATCATCGGCTGATTCTGATCATCGACCCGAACAACGAAATCCCGGAAAACAACGAAACGGACAACCGGCGCGAACACGTCTATCGACTTGAGCGCGGCAGCTGCCCATGAGGCAACCCGTCATGTTCTTCAACGTTCCCACGTCCGGGCATGTGAATCCCACGCTGCCCCTGACGCGGGAACTCGTTCGGCGCGGCGTGCCCGTCATCTACTACCTGACGGAAGCCTACCGCCAGAAGATCGAGGGGACGGGGGCGGAATTTCGCCCCTATCCCGCGGCGGTGGACGATCACCTGTTTGATGGGCTGGACGGCAGCAATCCGCCGGAGACCGCGCGCCGTCTGGTCACCACGACCTATGCGCTGCTGCCGTGGTTAAAAACACTGCTCGAACAGGAACAGCCCGCGCTTGTGCTCTACGACTCGATGTGCCCGTGGGGCTGGATCTCCGCGGAGGCGGCGCGTCTGCCGCACGTCTCATCAATGTCGCTGCTGCTGTTCACGCCCGCCATGCTCATTCGCAGCGGCATGCTGCCGGATCTGCTGCTGGTGGCGGCGCGGGGCTGGCGGTTGGCGCGGGAGTATCAGCGGACGGCCAACCAGATCACGCGGGAATACGGCGTGAAACTGCCCGATTTCGCGGCGTTCCTGAATATGCGCGGCACGATCACGTTGAGCTATACCTCAGCGCTGTTTCAGACATCGGCGGATAGCTTTGGGCGGGGTGTCAAGTACGTCGGCCCGCAAATCGAGGCGCGCCCGGATGCGTCCGCCTTCCCCTTTGACCAACTGAGCGGCCAACCGCTGATCTATCTCTCGCTCGGCACGGTGATCAATCGCAATGTGGCGTTTTACCGCGCGGCCATGAATGCCTTCAGCGACGCGCGGTATCAGGTGGTCATGTCGATCGGGCAGCACACGCCGATTGGTGAACTGGGCGCGCTCCCGGCGAACTTCATCGTGCGGCCATCGGTGCCGCAGCTCGATGTGCTCCAACGCGCCTCGGCCTTTATCACGCACGCGGGGATGAACAGCGTGCATGAAGGGCTGTACTACAACGTCCCGCTGATCCTCGCGCCGCAGCAGCAGGAGCAGACGTTCGTCGCCAACCGCGCCGCCGATCTCGGCGTGGGCGTGCGCATCGATCAACATGATGCGGTCACGCTGCGCCGGGCGGTTGACAAGGTGCTGAATACGCCGAGCTACCGCGAACGGGCACAAGTGCTCGGTGAATCGCTGCGGGCGGCGGGGGGTGTCAGCCGCGCGGCGGATGAAGTCGAAGCTTTGATGAAACGCTAAGACCCGCGAGGAAAGCGCATGGCCACAACCGTCCGTCTGAAACAGCTTGCCCAGCAGATCATCAAGGCGCTGCCGGCCAAACACCCATTGTTGGCCCTAGCGGCGGGACTGCCGCCCGCGCTGCGCTCTGCCGCCCTGACGCGGGTCTGGGCGTATCTGGCGGCGACGCTGCCGCAGACTATGCCGCTGCGCACGAACCTCGGTTTTAGTCGGCGCCACTACCGCTTTACCAGTGACCACGCGCGCGCTGTGTTCGGCAAACCCGAACTTTACGCGGGGGAACGCGGCGCGCTCGAACTGGCCAAAGCGCTAGCCCGGCATAGTCAGGGTTTTGTCGATATTGGCGCGCACCTCGGTTTTTTCGCTTTTTACGTGCGCGAATATCTGGATGACCGCTGCCCGGTTTACCTGTTTGAACCCGACCCCGACTTATTCGAACTGATCACGGACAATGTGACGTATGCGGCGCTGCCGAACGTGATCGCCGTGCAGCAGGCGGTCGGTCATGTGGATGGCACGCTCACGTTCCACAAGAACCCCGAGCATCCGGACATGGGGTCGATCACGACCGTGTTTGCCGAGCAGTACCAGACCAGGCCGATCACGGTCGAAGCGGTGCGCTTCGACACGTTTGTCCACGCCCACCAGTTGCGGCAGGTGTGCGTCAAAGTGGATGTCGAAAACGCCGAATTCGAGTTCGTCGAAGGAGCCAGCGGCGCGCTGGACGCCATCGACAGCCTGATCATGGAAGTGCTCGGTCCCGCACAGCAGAAACGCTTCGTGCAGCGCATGATCCGCGAGTACGGCTTCCACGCCTACTACATCAACGACTACCAAGTGGAATATGCGCCCGACGGACAGTTTACCTATGTGCATCCGCAGTATAACTGGCTGTTCTGCAAGGCTGCACCCGCCGCGCTGCGGGCGAAGCTGACCGGGTCAAAGCTTAAGGTGATTGAACCATTAGCCTAAATTGATCTCTACCCGTTTATGTGGCGAAGGCAGGGGCAAACGCGATTACAGTAGAGGTATATAAAGATCAACCTCACCCCTGCCCCCTCTTCTAGGAGAGGGGAACGGTGCGGTCATTTATTGAGGAGAGTCCCCTGATGACCACCCCCGCGGACATTTTAGGCTACGAGTTCGAACCGATTACGTACACCTACACCGAACGCGATGTAGCGCTGTACGCGCTCGGCGTGGGCGCGCCCGCCGACCCGCTCGACCAGAAAGAATTGCAGTTCGTCTACGAATTGAGCGGCGAAGGCTTTAAGGTGCTGCCGACGTTCGCCGTGTTGTTCCCCTCGCGCATGATCGACGTGATGCTGACCGGATCGCTGGCAGGCGTGAGCTACAACCCGATGATGCTCCTGCACGGCGAACAATACCTGTCCGTGAGCGGGCCGCTGCCCATCCACGGGACGATCACCTGCAAGCCGAAGATCGCCGGGGTGTACGACAAAGGCAGCGGCGCGCTGATCGTCACCGATGTGCCGTGCTACGATGAAGCAGGCGCGGAAGTCGCCTTCGGGCAGTATTCGATGTTCATTCGCGGACTCGGCGGGTGGGGTGGTGAGCGCGGCGCGAGCGGCGCGGCCAATGAACCGCCCACGCGTGAGCCGGACGCCGTGATCAGCGAGCAGACGAGCGACCGCCAGGCGCTGATCTACCGCCTGAGCGGAGACGTCAACCCGCTGCACGCCGATCCCATGATGGCGGCGTTCGGCAATTTTGAGAAACCGATTCTGCACGGGCTGTGCTCGTTTGGGTACGCGGCGCGGGCTGTGCTGAAAGCGTTTGGCGACAATAACCCAGCGCGTTTCAAGAGCATCAAGGTGCGCTTCGCCAAGCACGTGTTCCCCGGCGAAACGCTGGTCACGTCGATGTGGCGCGAGGGCGACCGCGTGATCTTTCAGACCAAGGTCGCGGAGCGGGACACGGTCGCGCTCAGCAACGCGGTGATTGAGCTGCGGTAGGGAGGGCAACCTCACCCCCGTCCCCTCTCCCAAGGGAGAGGGCATTTAGGGGTGAGGCTAGACGCAGCGGACGCGCAGAAGCGCGTCCCTACGAAAATGCATTCGGTTTGGCGAGCGGTGTTGGCTCCCCTCCCTGAATTCGGGGAGGGGCCGGGGGTGGGGTCGCACGCAGCGGACGCGCAGAAGCGCGTCCCTACGAAAATGCATTCGGTTTGGCGAGCGGTGTTGGCTCCCCTCCCTGAATTCGGGTGGGGTCGGACGCGACTACAACAGGTTGTGGATTACGCCTTCCAGTTCTGCTTCATCAACAGGTGCCCGGTGAATTCGGCGTAGCGGCTCATCGCGTAGATCAGCCGTTCGCGCCATGAGGGCACGATCAGGAACTGGCGCGCGGCGATGCCGTGGACAATGGCTTTGGCCATCGCTTCTGGCTCATGCTGCGTGACGAAGATCGACTTCTGGTTGATGAAACTGGCGTCCTTGTTATCCCCGCCGATCATCGGCGTTTTGACGAAGTGCGGGCAGAATACGCCCACATGCACACCCGCGTCCTCCAATTCGATGCGCAGCGCCTGCGCGAAGCTCAACACGCCCGCTTTGCTCGCCGCGTAGGCGGCAAATTCCGGCGTGCCGTAGAAGGCCGCGACCGAGCCGAACAACACCAGCGAACCGCGCGTCTGCTTCAACGCGGGGATGACCGCATGAGCGACCACCGCCGACCCGCCGAGGTTGATCGTGATCATGCGCGCCTGACTCGCGGCGTCCAGCGTTTCGACCAGCCCCGTTTTCATGATCCCGGCAGCATGCAGCACCCCATCGACTTTGCCGAAGGCGGCTAAGGTGGCGCTCAACGCGCTGGCGACTGCGTCGGGCTGCGTCACATCGACGATGCTGCTGCTGCCCTCCAGTTCGGCGGCGCGGTCAGCGACGGACGGGTTCATATCCCACAGGGCGACGGTCGCGCCCAAGCTGTGCAGCAGCCGCGCGGAGGCCAAGCCCATCCCGCTGCCGCCGCCCGTGATGATCCAGTGTTTGCCCGAAAACGATCCCATCGCAGCCTCCTGCCCTCTCTGAAACGAACTTATGCGAGAGTATAACGCCGGGTACAAATGACACCGGAAAAGCATGAAAATCCGCGCGGCTGCAACGAATCCATAGGGGTTTGCGTATACAGTAAATGTGGTGACAAAACCTGCAACTTGTACCTGAATTCAAGGAGAAAATCACATGCGTAAAGGGTTGTTACTCATCCTGTTGGTGCTGCTGACCGTGAGCGGTGCGGCACTGGCACAGGATACCCCGCCCGTGTTTTGTGGTGATTTGAGCGAAGCGGATTGCGCGCTGTTGGAACAGTCGCAGACGGCCATGATGGGGCTGACGACCGCAGCGGCGGATTTCAATGTGGATGTGCTCATTGAAGGGGACGGTCAGTCCATCCCGATCACCTTGGCCGGCAGCGGGGCCTTCTCCGGTTTTGATCGCATGGATCGTGAACTCGATCTCGGCGACATGACGGAACTGCCCGACATCACCCCGATGCTGGAAGCGCTGCGCGGTTTCAGCGGTGACCTCGCGCTCACGCTGACCGTGCCAGAAGATCTGGCCGAGGACATGCCCACGAACAGCGTCACGCTGGAACTGCTGCTGGTGGATGGCATCGGCTACATCAACTTTGAGCCGCTGAAGCCGTTCACGCAGGATGGCGACATGGAACTGGATGGTTGGGGCGGTCTCGACATTGCCAGCCTCATCGAAGAAGTCTACAAGCAGATCACCCCGGAAATGCTGGCGGATTTCGGCCAGTCGGGCGAGATGTTTGCCGTCCCCGTTGAAAGCATGGCGCAGTTTGAAGACCCGGCGTTCATCGAGCAGTACATCAGCATCACCCGCACGGATGATGGTTCGGGCGCGACCGCGACCTTCGAAACGACCGTTGATCTCGCGGGCTTGATGAAAGACCCGGCCATGCAGGACCTGATCCGCGAACAGATGGTCGCGCAGGCCGAAGCGCAGGGCGACGATGTCAGCGACTCCGAGGCGCAGATGGCGCTCGGCATGATGGGGATGGTGTTCGAAGATTCGAGCATTGTCTTCACCGAGGAAATTGACACGTCGAGCGCCTTGCTCGCGGGTGCGAACATGAGCATGACCTTCGACCTGAGCAATCTGGCGGAGATGGACGACAGCAACAGCGGCCCCGCCGTGATCAGCGTGAATGCGTCGGTCAGCTATACGTATGATGATCTGCCGGCCATCGTCGCGCCGGAAGATGCGAGCATTCTGCCCTACGAAATGCTCATCGGCATGCTGATCGGCATGAACATGGATCAGCAGTCGTCGTAACGGATTTCGATCCAAAGCGCCGAACTGTAAGGGCGAGGCAAGCCTCGCCCTTACAGGAGTAGGTTTTTATAGGGACGAGGCATGCCTCGTCCTGTTTTTGTCTGGAGCGGGCAACTCACTCGTCATCTATTTCCATAAGTGAGGGAAATTAAGGCGTTACGCGGAGCGGTTCTGGTGCAATTTTCGACTGAGGACGAGGCATGAGGGTGTTTAAAAAGCATCCCTGACAACCTTTCCCTTTGTCAGCGGACGCAATGAATTGCGTCCCTACGAAGACGGGTTCGGCTTGGCAGGCGCTGTTGGCTCCCCTCCCTGAATTCGGGGAGGGGCCGGGGGTGGGGTCGAAAATGACCTTTTTAAACATCCTCATGCCTCGTCCCTACAGGTTCGTAGGCGAAGGAACCCCAGGTTCCATGGGGAACCATGAAAAACCCACCCCTATCAGCTTGCCCCTCCCCGACTCCCTATAGAACCGGCCTCAATCTAGACTGTTGAGGTCGGTTTTTGTTTCCCCCTACATGAGAGACTCTGTAGATTTGACTGTTAATTACACTGGTAATAACCAGAGTGGGCGTATACTGAACCCGCTTGTAAGCTCAGGGAGTAAAATGCTATGCGTAAAGGGTTGCTACTGGTTATGCTGCTGCTCACGCTGGTGAGCGGCGCGGCACTAGCGCAGACCACCACGGCGGATGTGTACTGCGGCGATTTAAGCGCGGACGACTGCGCGCTTCTCGAACAGTCGCAGATGGCCATGCACGATTTGACCGCTGCTGCGTTCAATCTGTTTGTGGACGTGCAGATTGAAGCTGAAGGCGAGCAGATGCCGATCAGTCTGGTGGGCAGCGGCGCGTATTCGGGCCTCGACCGGAACGCCGATCTGTCGATGGACGGCATGGCGGCGCTCACGGCGCTGCGCGGCTTCAACGCCGGTTTGATGCTCACGGCCACGCTCCCGCAGTCGATGGTGGAAGAGTCGGAGCGCCCAACACACTCACGATGGAACTGCGTCTGGTCGACGGTGTCGGCTACCTCAATTTCGATCCGCTGCAGCCGCTCATCAATGACCCGCAGTTCACGGGCTGGGGCGGTCTGGATCTCGCCGGGCTGATCGGCGCGCTCCTCGAAGACAATCCCGAGATTTTCAACGAACTCGGCTCGATGGCCGCTGGTTCGGGCGTTAACCCGGAGATGTTCACGAACATGGACACGCAGGCGGTCGAGCAGTACCTGACGATCACCCGCACGGATGAAGGTTCGGGCGCGAATGCGACTTTCGAAACCACGGTCGACTTCGCCGGGCTGTTGGCGGATCCCGCTTTCCAGGACACGCTGCGCCAGCAGATGGACGCGAGCGGTCAGGGCATGACGGAAGCCGACCAGCAAGAGGCCTTCGATCAGGTGAGCAGCGCGTTCCAAGATGCGTCCCTGCTCATCCGGCAGGAAGTCGATACGGCGAGCGGGCGCACGGCCAGCCTGTCGGTGGAATTCGACGTGGCGGTGACGGATGCTGAAGATCCGAGTGAGAATGGCAGCGCTGCGGTGACCGCCATGATCAATTACGACTATGAGAACGTCCCGACGATCACTGTGCCGGAAAATGCCAGCGTGCTGCCCTACCAGCAGTTGCTCGGCATGGTCGGCGGCATGATGGGCGATATGGGCGGCGCGCTCGGCGAGTCGAGCGGCAGCGATGCTGGCGGCACGTCGACCGATGGCAGCATGGGCAGTCAACCGGAAGTCACGCTGGAACCCACGGCAGCGGGGTAAGTCGCACCAGATTCTGTCGGGGCACGGCACGCCGTGCCCCGACGGTTTTCCCCAGAGTTGATTTCTCCTGATATTCATAATATGTACTGTGGGATGCGCACACTCGCTATACTAGGGCGAAGACCCTGACCACGAGGTGCGCGCCGTATGCTCCGCAAACTGCTGATTCTGGTTTTGTTGTTCACCGCCGCTTGCGGAACGCCTACGCCGCAAGGTCTGCTGCCGACCGTGGCCGTGCTTCCCTCGCTCACGGCGACCTTGACCGATGTACCGACCGCGACTCCCTCGGCGACGCCGCTGCCGAGCGCTACGCCCAGCCCCTCCACTACGCCGAGTCCGTCGGTTACCCCTTCGCCCAGTCAATCGCCAACGCCCAGCCTCACGCCGACCGATACGCTCACACCGACGCCCGTCTACGCGCAGTTAGGCGCGTATATTGGCCCGCTGGCTGGAGAAGTGAGCGGCGAATTCATCGCCAGCTTTGAGCGCCATGTGTATACGGTGGCGGGCAGCGCGGGTGAATGGCTCATCGTGGCCATGAACGGCGACAATTCACCCGTTGATCCGGTGATCACCATCTACGATCCGCTCGGCAATCCGCTGGCGCTGGATGACGACAGCGGCGGCAATGGCGCGGCGCTGCTCAATGGGGTGCGCCTCCCCACCACGGGCGAATACATTGTGCAGGTGGCGGGCGGCGTGAGCGGACGCTACACGCTGCGCCTGACCCGTTCAGCCAGCGCGCCTGTCGTCACGGCGATCCCGCTCTCCCCGACCGCGCTGCCGCCAGTCGGCACGGTCACGCCCGCGCCCGCCAGCGGTCACACGCTGCGGGATCACGTCCCGGTGACCGCTGTGCTCGAACCACGGGGTATGGCGCGCTACTTCATCGAAGCGGAAGTGGGCGATTTCCTCACCATCGCCGCCCGTTCGATCTCACCCTCGGCGAATTTGCGGCTTGAAGTCTTCAACCCGGCGGGCGAAATCATGATCAGCCTGAACGCCAACGAATCCGCCGCTTTCGGGGATGTGCTCATTCCCGCGCTCGGCGTGCTCGAAGCAGGCACGTATACCGTCATCCTGCGCGATGACGCGCGCATCGGCGGAGCGTACACGCTCAGCTATGGTCGCGGCAGTTCGCACAGCGATACGCTGCGCGGCGGCATTCCCGTCGATACGCCCGTGCGCGGCAACCTTGAGCGGCGCGGCCTGCGCGATGTGTGGTCGGCGTACTGGGCACAGGGTGATCACGTTGCCGTCGAGGTGCTGGTCGATAACGCGAACTTTGCGGCGTCGTATCAGCTCATCGCGCCGGATGGCACGCTGGTCGCCGCCAGCGTCACCACGCCCGATGGCGCGCCGCTCATCGACATTCCCATTCCCGCCAGCGGCCTGTATCAGATCCGCGTCGAAGGCACCTTCGCGCGGACGTATGGCAGCTACACGCTCAGTTGGCGCTATGTTCAGCAGGGCGCAACGCCGACCCCCGTCGCGGGACTCGTCCCGGTGATGCGCGTTGAAGATACCGTGCTGGCGCGCACGAGTCCGCTGTACCCGTTTCAGGGGCGCGCGGGCGATCACGTGCGCATTCGCGTGCTCGGCGTCGATGGCTTCGATCCGCTGGTGCTGCTGCTCGCGCCCGATGGTGCGAGTCTCATCGGCTCGGATGATGTCGATGGTCTGAACCCGATCATCGATTATGTGCTGCCCGCCGATGGCACGTATTTCGTCGAGATCGGCGGGTACGGCGGCACGGGCGGCACCATGCAGTTGATCATCGAGCGGTGGGAGTAGGGAACCGCAAAAGCAACCTCACACCCCTCACCCCCAACCCCTCTCCTACGCAAGTTGAGGACGGGACACTTTTAACAGTCGAGTCGTTGTAGGGACGCGCTTCTGCGCGTCCGTGGCGTCCGACCCCACCCCCGGCCCCTCCCCGAATTCGGGGAGGGGAGACAGCGGCATCCGTCGGTTCGGAATGGTTTTCGTAGGGACGCGCAACGGCGCGTCCGTTTCCCCTGCAATCTGGCGGACGCCCCGTTGGGCGTCCCTACAATCCCTTGATTCCTCCGAGGGGATTTAGGGGTGAGGCCAGCAAACGTGAAATAGCCTCAGGCCTTGTCTTTCCCCACCCCTTTCGCCGCCCGTTTTATCGGCGCAAATAGGTTGTGTTGCCCCCTCAAATCCGCTATAGTGAATCTATGGAATATTTTTCATAAGGTTAGGAGTTTAACGAGATGGTGCAGAGAGCCTTGCGTTTCTTCCTTGTGCTGGCGGTGATCGCCGCGTTTGTGCTGCCCGTGGCGGCACAGGATGCCACCCCAGAACCCGTTCAACCCGTCGAAATGGGCGCGGAACCGCTGTGCGACGCTCCGACTGGGCTGTCCGGCTCGATCAATATTGGCGTGGAATTCGCGCTGTCGGGCGCGGTGTCGGTCTACGGCTTGCCGCAGCGCGACGCCGTCCAGTTGGCGATTGACCAGATTAACGCGGCGGGCTACGTGGGTGAAGGCGTGACGCTCACTCCGATCTTCGAAGACTCGGCGGGCGACCGCGAACAGGCGATCTCGGCCATGACCCGGCTGCTCGATCAGGGCGTCGTCGCCGTGATCGGCCCCACGCTCTCGTCGGAAATGACCGCGGCGGGTCCTGTGGCGCAAGAAGCGGGCGTGCTCGTGCTCGGCGTCAGCAACACGGCGACTGGCCTCAAGGATGTCATTGGCGATTTCTACTTCCGCGCCAGCCTCCCCGAAGCCGCGGTGATCCCCGGCACGATTGCGCAGGCCACCGAAGCGCTCGGCCTGCAGAACGTCGGCCTGCTGTATGGCAACGACAACGAATTCACCGTCAGCGGCTACGAAGTCTTCGCGCAGGCGCTGGTCGATAACGGCGTGAGCGTGGTCGGCGAAGAAACCTTCGCGACCGGCGATGTCGACTTCAACGCGCAGTTGACCAACCTCATCAATCAGAGCCCGGACGCGATTGTCGTGTCGGCGCTGGCCGCGAAGCCACGCAGATCATTCTGCAAGCCCGCGCCCTCGGCTACACGGGCACGATCATCGGCGGCAACGGCTTCAACTCGCCCGCCGTCCTCAACCAGACGGGCGCGGACTCCAACGGCCTGATCGTCGGCGGCGCGTGGAACTACTTCAATCCGAATCCGTCGCCGGAAAGCGTCGCCTTCGTGAACGCCTTCACCGCTGCCTACGGCTATCAGCCCGATCAATTCGCGGCGCAGGCCTACACGGGCGCGTGGCTGGTCGCGACGGCGATCCGCTGCTCCGGCTCGACCGACTCGGCGGCCATCCGCGATGCACTGGGCACGGTCGCCGACTTCCCGACGCCGCTCGGCGTGTTCAGCTTTGACGAGGCGGGCGAACCCGTCCACGCCCCAATCGCGCAGATCGTGCAGGACGGCGCGTTCGTGCCGCTGGCGACGGTCATCGCCGCGAACGGGTAGGTAACTCTCCACCCTCGAGCCTCACCCCCAACCCCTCTCCGAACGGAGAGGGGCGAAAGACAAGCGTTTTCCAGTCCCCTCTCCCATGGGAGAGGGGATTTAGGGGTGAGGCGGCATGGAAGATATGGACTCTTCATGAACGACATCAACTGGTTGCAGCAAATCGTCAATGCCGTGTGGCTCGGGGGCGTGTACAGCCTGTTCTCGCTCGGTTACTCGCTGGTCTTCAGCGTGCTGGGCGTGCTGAATCTGGCGCACAGCGCGATCTTTCGTGGGGCGCGTTCATCGGGCTGTGGTTCGTCCTGCAGTTGGGCTTGTCCGTGTGGCTGTCCATCCCGCTGGCGATGATCGGCGCGGCGCTCATCAGCGTGGCGCTGGAGCGGATCGCGTTTGCCCCCCTGCGGCAGCGCAACGCCCCGCGCATCTCCCAGTTGATCAGCAGCATCGGCGCGTCGATTCTGCTGGTGAGCGTCGCGCAGTTGGTCTTCGGCACGCAGCCGCAGCGCTTCCCGCTCGGCAGCATTCCGACTGATGTCATCCCCGGTTTGCCGTTTCGCGTCACGCCCATTCAGGTGATCATCCTGCTGGTGGCGCTCGGCCTGGTCGCCGCGCTCAACCTGCTGATCACGCGCACCAAGACCGGGCAGGCTATGCGCGCGGTCGCCTTCAACGAGAAGACGGCCAGCCTGTTGGGCATTCACGTCGGGCGCGTCTTCATGCTGACGTTTGCGCTGGCGGGCGCGTTGGCGGGCGCGGCGGGCGTGCTCTACGGCCTCGCCTACAATTCGATGACGCCGTTCATCGGCGAACAGGTCGCGCTCAAAGGCCTGACCGTGATTGTGTTGGGCGGTATGGGCAGCATTCAGGGCGCGGTGATCGGCGGGTTCGTCGTCGCGGGGCTGGAAGTGTTCAGCATCGCGCAGGGGGGCAGCAATTATCGCGACGCCATCGTGTTCGCGCTGCTGTTTGTCATTTTGCTGGTGCGACCACAGGGGTTAGTCGGTCAGAAAGCCGCGACAAGGGCCTAAAGCATGGACATTTTCCGCAGTATTGGCATCACCCCGATCGTCTTTCAGTTCATGCTCGTCAATGCCATCCTCGGCTTGAGCATTTATCTCACGCTGTCGACCGGGATGTTTTCGCTGGCGAACGCCGGGTTCATGGGGATTGGCGCGTATACCGGCGTGATCATGACACAGAACTACGATCAACCGCTGTGGATCGCCCTGATCGCCGGGATGCTGCTCGCGGGCTTGATCGCCATCCCGATTGGTTTGCCCGTGCTGCGCCTGCGCGATATTTACCTCGCCATTGCGACGATTGGTTTTGGCGAGGTGGTGCGAATATTTATCCTCAATTTCGACAAAATCGCCGAGGCGTTCGTCGGGGAGCGCGTGCAGTTGACGCGCGGCGCGCTCGGCATCAGCGGCATCCCCGTGCTGACGCAAACGTGGCATCTGCTGTTATTTCTGGTCGTCGTCAGCTACGTGATCGTGCGCCTGTCACGCTCGCGCTTCGGGCGGTCAATGGCGGCGATCCGGCAGGATGAACAGGCCGCGGCCAACCTCGGCATCAACGTCGTGCTGACCAAGAATATCGTCTTCATCCTGAGCGCGATGCTGGCCGCCTCGGCGGGCGTGTTCAACGCGCATCTCGTGCGCACCATTCAACCGGGCGGCTACGGCTTCAATCAGGCGGTCGATATCCTCGCCTACGCGGTGTTGGGCGGCACGACCACGTTTGTTGGCCCGATTGTCGGCGGGTTGGCGCTGACCGCGCTCCCGAACTGATGCGCGTCGCCGAACAAT
>NZ_JADJPI010000007.1:0-707241 GCF_016713355.1 Candidatus Flexifilum breve | reverse complement strand
CCCGAAAAGAAGATACGGACATCGTGGCCTGTCTTCAGGCTGGCATGTTTGTGCGTAGGCGCGGTGAAAAAAAGATTGCGAGGAAGCGTTTTAGCGAGCGTCAGTTGTGCGTGCTTCCGTCAGCATCTGCTCAAGATACGCTTGGAAGGCCAGCGGATGCCTGACGAGCCCATGGATCTCTTTTTCCAGCAAAACTGTACTTCCTGCAGAATCGGAAGACTTTCCGTTCTGCGTCGAGCAAGACGCCAACCCGTTTCCCCCGCTTGGTTATAACCGACATAGTAATCGTGCCGTCCAACGCCAACCGTCCCGTTTTGGGCAACCCGTCGCCTGAAAATGCGAAGATGAAAATACGTCAACCAGGCATCCGGGTGAATACGGTCTGGAACTGGTGGAACGCTGGCAAGCTGGGAAATGCCTTAAATGGAGGACGGTTGCCACAGACGAGGGACTGGTGCGCCCGGTCATGGTTGTAGAAGTCACGATACGGGCGTAGAACCTCAGCCGCATCCAACCAATCCCGTGGCGGATCCAGCCAGAGACACTCGTATTTGAGCGTGCGCACGGAGCGCTCCGCAAACGGTTTGTCCTGCGGTCTGCCCGGTTCGACGAGATCCGGTTCGACGCCTAAGCACAGGAGAAAACGCATGAGAGCGGAGGGGTATCCATCGGTCAACCAGTTCCCGACAAAACCGCGGGTCATTGTCAAAGCGCAGCTTCTGCGGGAGTCCCATCACCAGGAGTACCTGGGCGACCGCCAGCAGTGCGGTCTCCGCGTTGAAGTGCGCCTGGGTTGGGGTGTCGACCAGAACCGACGTTCCGCGATCCACGACCGTCAGAAACTCAAAGGCGTCGCCCAACTGCCCGAAATCCATTTCCCAATGGCGGAGGGTTCTGGACGCTCCACCGGATGATGAACGGTAACGCGCGTGGGTATGCGTCCCGCGTCTTTGAGAATTTGCCAGATTTTGCGCGGCGAACGCGGAAGATACCCACCACTGGACGACAAATCTCCCTCGTGATGCAGGTGATACAAAATCGTCTTCGCTCCTACCACTCGCCCGTAGCGCTGTTTGAGCTCGTCCCGCAGACTGAGAATCGCAGCGCGCACCAACGGCACGATCTGAAATGGATGCTGATGCGGTGCGCGCGACTGGCTCTTGAACATCGCCAGCGATGGCGGCTCTGCTTCCCGAAACCGCTTCAACCATTTCTTCACCCAGCTCAAACTGCGTTCGAGTGTTGTCGCCAACTGCCCCAGCGTCCACTCGGGGTGCGCTCCACGCAGCTGATACAAACGAACCCGGTCAAGTTCCCACTCGCTCTCCATCTTGCTCTCTCCATCCTCACGGTTGCAGGGCTGGATCTTAACGAGCCACGATGTCTGTATCTTCTTTTCGGAGCTGAACGAGAGGACTCATACAGATGCGGTCTCTCTTAGAATAACTAGGGAAATGTCTTACAGGGTATGATGTATCACATCATAATTGCGAAAGTAAAGAAAAAGCCGCATCTGAACTCAGCAGGCACGGCTGGTAGAAAACAAAAAGCTTGCTCTCTTCGAGCTTCTGTTTTTAGGATAGAGGGGTTGATAAGCTCTTAGGATCTTATCTCCCAGACGAGTCGCGCTTGAAGTGCGCGGCTCAGACGTCGGCATATCCGCGGATGCCCTACCGCATATCTTTGAACGCTTCTACCGGACTGACAACGCGCGCTCTAATGAGGAAGGATGCATACGACTGTGGCTGGCAATCGGCCATAAGATTGTTGCAGCTCATTCCGGTGCCTCACTGAATGTTAACGACCTGCGCAGGAGATAGTCACCGTGAAGCTAGTGCCTTCGCCTTCCTTGCTTGTGAACTCGATCTGGCCGTGATGCGCATCGACATAGCTTTTGACAATTGATAGACCCAACCCGGTGCCCTCGATGCGACCGGTATTACTTGCCCGGTGGAAAGGCTCAAACAGCTTCACTTGTTCCACCTCTGGGATGCCGATCCCATTATCGGCAATGCGGAACTCGATATCGTTCCCATTCCGCGTCACTTCAAACTGTACATGCCCGTTCACCGGCGATACTTCACCGCATTCGAGAGCAAATTGACGAGGATATCATGTACGAGGTGCTGGTCGAGCATAACTTCATTCGCATCGGCCTTGTAGACAAAATCGATAACATGCGTTTTGCCCGCGATGTGCTGAAAATTATCCCAGATTTCCATGCATAGCTGCTTCAGGGCTACAGGTTCTGGTTTACAAACCAGTTTACCCGCGTTCGCTTTACTCAGCGTGAGGACATCGTCTAGGAGCGCGACCATCCGCTGGATCTGGCGATAAATCTGCTGAATCCGTATGGCGCGCTGCTCGGCGGAAAAACCGTTCCGCATACGTTTCGAGCATGGTGACGTTCATTTTGATGATCGACAGCGGGGTGCGGAAGTCATGGGAAATCGTCGAAATCAGCTGTTCTTTCAGGTGGATGATCTCTTGTTCTTTTTCTAGCTCGATCTGCAAGCGATCCGCCCGAATGCGTTCCGTGATATCAGTGACAACGCCGATGATGCCGTTGTTTTCCCCGGTCTTGTTCTGCAAGGTGGAATAGCGAATATCCAGAATGCGATTTGCGATGTTCAGCACGGTACCGGTTTCCTCACCGCTCAACGCCCGCTGGAAATACCCACGAATATTAGGGATCAGCGGTTCGAAAGCGTCCACAATCGAAAGGCCAACCAGCGCTGGCATATCCTGACCGACAAGCTGGCTGCCTCGTCCCTGTAGGAATTTTAGAACCCCTTGCGGATCAACTTCGAACAAAATCACCGGATTGCTCTTGATGACCATTTGCAGATGTTCTTCGCTCGCCCGCAGGGCTTCGATGGCCTGTTTCCGCGCGGTGATATCCCGCGCAATGCCGATTAAGCCGATGACTTCGCCCTCGTCACTGCGAAAAGGGACTTTGGTCGTCAGTGTCCAATGCGAGCCAGCTTGATCGTGCATAACGCGTTCTTCGCTGATAATCGCCGTACCGCGCGCCATCACGACGGCATCGTCGGCGTGGAAA
This sequence comes from Candidatus Flexifilum breve, assembly GCF_016713355.1. NCBI lineage: Bacteria > Bacillati > Chloroflexota > Anaerolineae > Aggregatilineales > Candidatus Flexifilaceae > Candidatus Flexifilum > Candidatus Flexifilum breve. The sequence goes on along the minus strand of NZ_JADJPI010000007.1, from coordinate 704,180 downwards.
CTCTCGACAAAATCCGGGTCGAACACCTCACACGCCTCCCTGCCAATGAGGTCGGCGGGAACGCTTCGCGCGACAGCAGCATGAGCGAGATTACTGGCGACGAAGCGATCCGAACGGTCTTTCACGAAGATGTAATCGGGAACATGATCGATCAGCGTACGCAGGAGGTTACGCTCCCGCCGCAGACGGAACTCCGCTACTTTCCGATCAGTGATATCCCGCGCGATGTAGACGATGAGCTGCTTGCCGCCATCCGCCCTGCCCATGAGCGCGGTGCGCCCGTCATACCACTTGGTGGCCTGCGCCACTTCCAGTTGATACTCCACTTGCTGCGTATATCCAGTTGCCACCGTCTGGCGAATTGCGTCCATGATCAGATCGGCAGCAGGGGAATGAACGCAAGATCGGGCAGCGCTTTAGCGAAAGCACTCAGTCGCTCCTCGCTCCGCCGCAAGTTGCTTTCTGCCTGCAAGCGCGCCGCGAGCAGGCGCTTACGCTCACACGCCGACTGAATCGTTGTGGCCAAGCGGCGAATGTGCCGCGGGGATTTGATGACGTAGTCTGCTGCCCCGCGTTTCATGGCTTCTACCGCCACTTCTTCCGACCCGGTGCCAGTGACCACAATCACAGGCAAATGTGGGTAGTGCGCATGCACTGCGTCGATGACCTGTACGCCTTCAAAACCCAAAATATTGAAGTCCGTCACGACCACGTCGAATTCACCGTGGGTGAGCCGTTGTTCGAACTCCTGACGAGCGGAGGCCGTGATCACAGTGAAGTCCGCACTGTCATGTTCCAGCGCGTCCCGGATCAACTCGCGATCCAGCGCGCTATCATCAACATGCAAGACACGTATCGGGGTGCTCATAGTTGTCAAACGTCTCCCATGGGCGGGCCAATATTCAGAGTTAACCAGTACTGGTCAATTTGGTGAACAACGGCCAGAAAATCAGTGGTTGAGACGGGCTTAATCAAGTAACTGTTGGCACCATTATCATAGCTTTGGATCAAGTCGGTGTCTTTTTTGGATGAAGTTAGAACAACGATCGGCAGACGTTTGAGCGCAGGCGCCAGTTTGATCCGGCGCAGCACTTCATGGCCATCGATGCCCGGCAGCTTCAAATCCAGCAAAATGAGATCGGGCAGAGGGTAGTGCTCGCGATCGCTAAACTTGCCCGTACCAAACAAATAATCGAGGGCTTCCTGACCGGTATTCGCCACATGGATACTATTTTTCAGAGCGGCTTCGCTAAAGGCATCCAGCGTGAGAGCGATATCCATGGGGTTATCTTCCACCAGTAAGATATGCCCTAAGCCGTTGATCCGTGAGACCACGATGGTTGTTCCTTATAATCCTGTTGGGCGCGGTAATCTGACATAGAACTGACTACCAACGCCGACGGTGGACTCCAGCCAGATACTGCCATTCAGCAGTTCGACCGAGCGCCGCACAATTGCGAGGCCAATGCCAGTTCCGGGATAGTGTTCCGCGCTGTGCAGACGCTGAAACACATTGAAGATCTTTTCGTGAAACTCCTGATCGATACCCAGACCATTGTCCGCCACGCGGACCACAACGGCCTCAGGTTCGATCGTGCAATCAACGCGCACCACGGGCGAGACACCGGGCCGCTGGTAAATCATGCCGTTCTCCAGCAGATTCGCGAAAATCTGCATGAGCAGCGTCTTGTCTCCGCGAACGTCCGGCAAAGCCTCTGCCAGATCGATTTGCGCCCCATATTTGGTAATCTGGGGTTGCAGCATTTCGATCACCTCCAACAGCAGCTTCCGTAACGGAATGGTTCCGAAACGCACATGCTGACGACCGAGGCGCGAGTAGTCCAGTAGGTCAGTGATGAGTTGATTCATCTGGCCGCCCGCGTCCACAATATAGTCAAAGTACCGCTGACCTTCTTCGTTTAAGCTGCTGCGGTGACGGCGCGCAATAATCTCTGCGAATCCCTGAACCGCGCGCAACGGTGCGCGCAAATCGTGTGAGACCGAATAACTGAACATTTCCAATTCGCGGTTCACATGTTCAAGTTCAGCCGTGCGGTCACGCACACGCTGTTCGAGTTCGAAATTGTGTCGGGCGATCTGGTCATACAATTCGGCCTGATGCAGCGCGATCGCGATCTGATCCGCGATTTCTTCCGCAATCTGTTGATGTTCGAGCGTGAAGAAGTTGACCTTCGTGGAGGCCAGCGCCAGTACCCCGATCAACCGACCTTGTACAAGCATCGGGTTCGCCATCGCTGAATGCATATGTTGGGTCTCCAGATCTTCAGCAAGCTGCGCTTTGGGACCGTGCTGCGTGGCTAAATCCGGTGTGACCACCGACAACCCTGCTTTCAGCCGTTCGAGAACGTCATTGGGGACGACGGGTTGGCTGTCACCAACATGAATTTGCAGTTCGGAAGCCTGCTGCCAGGCAATTGCTCGTTCTTCGGTGAGTTCCCGGTTGTAGAGTACGATGCTGAGCCATTCGCAGGGTATCAGTCTTTCCAACCGCGTCAGAACCGCCCGGGCAATGGCCTCAGGTGATGAGGCACCCAGAATATGATGGTCAATATCGTGGAGCGTGGATAAACGCTCGTTATAACGTTGGAGCGCTTCTTCCGCTTCGCGGCGTTCGTGAGGAGGTTAAGCCGATGAAAAGCCGAGGCGATATTACTCGCCATCGCTATCAAATATTCCTGTTCGGTAGGCGTGGGTACACGCACCCCTTCGTCGCCGAATGTTCCGGTGCCCGATCGCCCCCATGTGATAATCGAACGTGATGATGGGCACATTGATGATCGTCCGGTTGTTCAGCATGGCTACGGCTCTTTACGTGTGCGCGGATCTGTCCGAGCATCTTCCACGATGACGATCGACCTTGAATTGACGATCTCCTCCATCATCGGATCGCCATCAACTTTCAAGGTGATGAATTCTTCAGTGGCGAGAAGAACGTGCCTGATATGACCGCCGACCGCTAACAGGCGGGCGTAATGGCGATCATCATCCATCAGATACGCCCATAAGTTATGGTAACCAAGGACGATGTTGATCTCCTCCAGCGCCAGATTCAGTACGTCGAGATAAGTCTCGACAAATTCGAGACCGCGCGAGAGCCGCAGCAGCGACTGCGAATGCTGCTCGCGTTCGCGCAGCGTATTTTCGAGCCGCTTGTTCGCGCTGATGTCGACCGAAAACGTGGCAAATCGATCGCCATAGGGTGGCGTCGTCATGATATGAAACCAGCGCTTGGTTGGCTCATAGTACATGTCGGTATGGACGACAGTTTCGCTTCCGCGCTGCTGTTCCCACCACTGCTGAATAAATTCGGGTTGCATGTGGTAAATGTTGGTCGCGCGTTGGCCCATCACCTGCTCCCGGCTGTACACGGAGTGGCGCGTAAAGGCCGGGTTCACGTCGAGAATCTTGTAGTCGACAACCTGTCCCTGAGCATCCCGGATAATCTCATTGATGGCAACACCCTCATCCATCACATTGAAGAGGTTGCGGTAGCGATCTTCGCTAGCCTCCAAGCGTTGATAGCTCAGGAGCGTCGACAGGGCATCGGCCAAGCGCCAGCTGATTTCTTTGAACAACCGGATCTCTTCGAGTGTCCACACCCGCCCATACGAGCATTGATGCAGCACAAAAGACCAGGCATTCCCGACCTTCGGGTAAAACGCCATGGCGATGAACGACTGGACGTGGAAAGCCGCTGCCATCTCAAAGGGAACCGGATGCGTGGCCCCTGGACCGAACAGAACGGGGTCAGGGAAGCGCAGAGTCGGTAGACATGTGCGCCCACCGGATCAAGCGGGAGCTCTACGCCGATTGGGAGCAAGCCGGGGTATGCCGGACGGGTGCGCTCCATCGGCACACACCACAGGGGGGCCTCCGGATCACAGGGGTAAACAAATGACGCGCGATCACACTCGAAGATCGCCAGCAATGTATCAATACATCCCGCAGCATCTGATCCAGATCATTAGTGCCCTGAATCGCGCGGTTAACCTGATCCATGCGGTCGAAGTAGCGAAGATGAGCGAGGCGTTCTTCCTCCGCTTGTTTACGCAGGGTGAGGTCGGTGACGACTGCAAAGCTCCCCAGAAACCGCCCTTGGTCATCGAGGAAGGGCGTGCCTGAGACAAGGGTCGTGATCGGCGTACCGTCGCGCCGGATCCAATCGATTTGGTAGAGACTTTGTTTACCCTGTCGTCGTAGAACAATTTGAGCATCATAGACCGGCTGACTGGTCGTCTCCATAAACACATGGAGCGCTCTGCCAAACAGTTCTTCCGTCGAGTAGCCGAGCAATTCCGTGAAGCGGTGGTTGGCGTAGTTGATCTTGAGTTCGGCATCGATGCACACTAGTCCATCATTCATGGCTTCCACAAGCAGCTCGTAGCGTTTTTCGCTGGCTAGCAGCGCCGGCGAAGCCCGGCCTTTGTCGGGTGGAAACTGCTGCAAAGCGTAAGAGCGATCACTCACTCCTGCGTCGTTTGCTGAGCCTTCGGCCATGAGACTACCTATCTGCCGTAAATCGAACGATAACCGCTGCGTCCTATTTTCATTATACGCCCGATTTACGCGGCGAACTTACGTCCGACGGGGAAGAGAGCGCTAGATTTTAGTCGCCGGGCAGAAGGAACAGATCATGACTGAGGAGTGGCGGCAGGCGGGCAGTCACCGCCGCTAGCACAGCAAGCTCGCTACCTGCCGCGGACAGTTCTCACTCTACTTGGGCTAGTTCATGAGGGATAGATCACAAGCTTTCCTGACCGGTTTGACCAGTTTGATCGGTTTGAGCTGTTTTTCCGCCGATCAGAGTCGCATTTTACGAGTCATCCGACTGGGAGAGCACCGCTTTGATGTCAATCACGGGCGTAGCATCAATCGCTTCGATGGGACCGACTTTCAAGCGGCTCCCGTTGATCTCAAGCACAGTCACGCGATGTAGTCCAATGGGAATAAGTTGCTTTCCTTATAGCAGAATTTGCAGTTGGGGCGCGTCCTGCGCCAGGAGAGCGATGAATGCTCTTTGAATCGGTGTAAATGGCTTCTCTTTATTCCACACCAGCAGCAGCGGCCGTTTGAGTTCGGTTTCGCTAAGCGGGATCAAAAGCAGTTCGTGGCGCTGCACCTCCCGCTCGACGGCATACCGGGGCAGAATGGCGTAACCCATTTGCCCCTCACTCAGCAGGGCATATTTAATCGCTCCGGGACTGTCCAATTCCACCACACTGGGCGCGTTCACACCGTAGGCTTGTAACTGGGCTTCAAGCCAGCAGCGGGCGCGGCTGGTTGGCTGCCGATTGATCAGCGGCAACTTGCTGAGTTCGTGTATCGAGATGGCTGCCTGCGCTGCCAGCGGATGGTCGGCGCTCACCGTGACGAAATACTCAATATCCTGCACGCGCATTCGTCCGAGCGTCGCCTGATCGAGTTCAGCCAGTTCCCCTTCCAGAAAGCCGAGATCGTAGCGCCCGTTCAGGACGTCGGCGACAACGTCGACGGTAAGCGCCGTTTGCAGCGAGACACTGAGGCCGCTTTGCGTCCGCTGAAACTGCTGCAGCCAATTCGCAGCAGGTAAACGCTCACACCGGGGTCGCCCCACCACTCAACGACTGATGCTCGCCCAGCGCCATGAGCTCGCGTTCGGCTTCGGTCAGCAGTTGCAGGATGCGCTGCGCATAGGTATGCAGCTTGTCGCCCGCCTCCGTGGGCTGCACGCCGCGCGGACTACGCTCGAACAGCTTCGCCGAACGCCGCTTCTAGGCTTTGAATATTCTGGCTCACGGCCGACTGAGTCGTGTACAGTTCTTGTGCCGCTTGATTCAGGCTGCCGCGCTCGTACACGACGATGAACAGCTTGAGTTTATGCAGGGTAACCATAGCGTTATCACTTCATCTGATACCCCTATCATATCCTGATGTCTACTCAGTGACGATGAATGTCATATGATTCTCCGTGACAAATGTCATACGGCAAATTGCATAGAGAGAACTTAACGGCGGAAGTCCATGCACAACGCCGGAAATTGGCTTATTGGAAAGGGATGAAGATGCAGTCTCGAACGCATGTCTCGAACGTATTGGTGATTGGAACCGGCGCGGCCGGGCTGCGCGCAGCGATTGCCGCTTACGAAGCGGGCTGCGATGTGGTGCTGGTGGGGAAAAGCCTGAAGCGTGACGCATACCGTCCTAGCCGCCGGTGGGATCAACGCGGCGTTGGGCACGGTGGATCCTGAAGACACTTGGCAACAGCATTTCGTCGATACCTATCGCGATGGCTATGGATTAGCGAACCCGCACATGGTCGAACTGCTGGTGAAAGAAGCGCCGCGCGCCATTACGGAACTCGTCGATTACGGTGTGCAGTTCGCGCGGCAGCCGGACGGGGAACTGGATCAACGCTATTTTGGTGCGCATACCTACCGCCGCACCTGCTATGCGGGCGACTATACCGGACGCGCGATCCTGTTCGCGCTGGCGGATCGTGTCGAGGCGCTCAGGATTCCAATTCACGAGCAGCAGTACGTGTCACAGCTCTTGGTCGATGCGGGGTTGTGCTTCGGCGCGCTGACCTTCGATCTGCATACCGGGCAGCGCACGGTGTATCTGGCGGATGCGGTGATTCTGGCCACCGGTGGGCACACCCGTTTATGGCGCCGCAGTTCCAGCCGTCGTGACGAGAATACTGGCGACGGACTCGATTTAGCGCTGCGGGCAGGTGCAGAACTCGCGGACATGGAACTGGTGCAGTTTCATCCGACCGGGATGGTCACGCCGGAGAGTATGGCGGGTACGTTAGTGACAGAGGCGGTCCGCGGCGAAGGCGGTCATCTGTGCAACGCGCTCGGCGAACGCTTCATGAGCAAATACGACCCTGAACGGCTGGAACTCTCCACCCGTGATCGGGTGGCTATGGCCAATTACACCGGGGATCATCGAAGGACGCGGTACGCCGAACGGCGCGGTGCTGCTGGATATAAGCCATCGAAGCAAAGTCATTCTTTTCAGCTACCGCGGATGTACCGCCAGTTCCTCGAAAGCCAGATGCTGGACATCAGCCAGAAGCCGATGGAAGTCGCGCCGACGGCCCACTACAGCATGGGCGGTGTGGTCGTGGAACCAGACACCGGAGCAACTCAGGTCGTCAGGCTGTACGCGGCGGGTGAGGTCACGAGCGGATTGCACGGGGCTAATCGCTGGGTGGCAATTCCTGGCGGAAACGGTAGTGTTTGGTCGGCGAACAAACGAAACCGCCGCGCTATGCGCAGAATATCTCCCCGCGCAGCACCGTTCAAATCAGTCATTCGGGCCGCCTGAAGACCTCGATCACTTGATCAACCCGGCACAGGGTGCCCGTCCATTGCAGCGCGCCGTGCGCGGCACGTTATGAAGTGCTGCGGTGGCGTCCGCTCCGGGTGAACGCTTGCAGGAAGAGGTTGGAACGACTGCTCAACCTGCGCGCGGCGACCCAGGCGTTGGATGTGCGCCCTTCGGCGGAAGGCTATCAGATTTGGCGCTGGCGCTGGATTTACGCGCGGCCCTCACGGCTGCTGGAAGCGACGGTTCGCTCTGCCATTGAACGGCGCGAGAGCCGTGGAGCGCATCAGCGCAGCGATTTCCCCAACGTCGATGATACACTCCGCGTCAATTTCATCATCGGTTTGAACGGTGAACGCCAACAGGTGCTGCGCACAAGCAGCGCTCAATCCTCCCACCGAACTGGAAACGTGGATGCACGACCATCCGCTGGAAGTGGCTGGTCGGCTGCTCGAATAACCCAAAGTCACCTTTTCATTCGCCGCGGTCGTTGAACGTTTCGCGTGGCCGCGCCGAAATTCCCACTCACTAAGCTCACGCCCGATCTGCAATTCTTGCTTGGCTGATTGGTGCATATCCTCCTCCTGCTACAGATCTTCTGCAATGCGTTCCAGAGGGTATGACGTCACACTTTCTCAACAGCGGGTTGTCAAATAGCGCGTGGGTCAGAATACCGAGGTCAGATGGGGACGAGGAAGAAAGAGCGATGACACCTGATGTTCACCGTCGCCAAGGGGCGAAGCTTCGTCTGACCGTCGAACAACAGGCGCATATCTTGGGATATCCCGAACTCAAGATCAAACAGGATCGTCTCAAAGAAACCATCCTCCACCCAATGTAGTCAGCATTACTACGGTCGATGAGACGGTGCGGATTTGTCATCCGCATTATGCCTCCAGTTAGAATGTATAATGTGTTTGGCGAATGATCAGTTGGAGGCATTTTTAATGAGTATGGAACTGAATCACCCCCTTCTCAGCAGGTGCTTCCCAAAACGCCTGCAAATAACCGTCGCGAGGAAGGTCTTACTACAAGAGATGCCTTACTGGCGGGGCTTTCCCCTATGGATGAGACATTTCAGACTCGTCTCGAAAGAGGAATTACGCGACTATTTGCGTGGTGAGGATCACTGCAGCAGTACGCGAGATGGGTCCGATGTTGATTTTCTGGAGTTTGAGCTAATGCGGCTTTCGTGAACGCGATTACGCGGCGAAGCTCCAGCAGATCGATATCGATTGTACGTTAATCTTTTCTTACTGCTCGCTGCATTCGCTGCTGTCTTTGCGGTCATTATCCTGGCCTTGCTTATACTAATGCAACTCCAACTCATTCCCTTTGTTGCGCTCTTTGAAACAATTGTCGCCCTGTTGGGTATATTTCTTACTACCATTTCTGGACGGGAGCCACCTTTACAGCTTTGGTTGAGCCATCGTCGTCGGGCGGAACAACTCCGCCGCGAATACTTCCGCTATCTTTTTCGGCTGCCCCCTTATGATCGCCTGGTTGGTGTCGAGCGCGGACTAAAGCTCTCAGAACGTGCCGCTGATATAAACCGTGGTGTTTTTCCTGAAAACAGTCATTGCTGGATCTATAAATTTATCAGCAGAGTCGCATGAATTTTCCTCGGCACTTAATGGGGGGACCGGGGATCATCTTCATTAAACTCCGCTAATCTGGCGCTATCGCGAGCCTCTTCAATATAATTTTGGAGACGCGACGGTGTTTGCAGAGATTGCCCCCACTGATTACTTTCTTTCATCATCACATTCAATACAACCTGGGTGTAATTGCGATAGGCTACCGCATACAAATCTGGCATTCCTGCAAGTGGGGATTGAGCATCCACAGCTTCCAGATTTTCAATGCTACATCATATAGATTGGCGGTAGATCCCACTGAAAGGTCTGGTAACGCAGAGAGAACAAGCGCGATAATCGGGGAAAGCCCTGCAATTCCCGCTAAAATAATAATTATCGGTGTCAGCCGCCATTCAGGCGTAGCAATTCCACCATTGCACTGTTGACTACTGGTAGTGATTGCGAAGCCAAGGAGTTCTGACGCAAACCCGGTAAACAGAAGAAGAGTGTTCGTAATCGATTAACCTGTGCGGCTGCTATCGGCTTTTCCTAAGACGTTCTTTGTAGTAGGCACGTTGATCTTCAGTACAAACCGATCGAAAGCAGAGTAAAGAGCATGGATCGTTTTAGCACTCATGGATGGACCACTAACATTTTCCGGACTTTTAGTTCGAGGAAGGCTTTTGAACAGGTTTAACACTTTCGTCTATCTCTGTAGTGCGATGCTCCCACGGGACGTGTAAGTTCAACAAGCGATCTAGAAAAGTCTCATAAGCAACAGTTAGAGATAGGCGGTCTGTGGTCTGTTCCCCGGAAGTATCAAGTACCGCAACCCGTTCACCGTAAGCAAAATCCGCATTATGCTGAATTTTGACTTGGTCAGAAATATTCGGTTGAGGTCACACGACTCTATTGATAGACATCTTGGAAAAGTTTGTGAATTGAGGTTGATAACCCTCTGCCGTTCCGCTGGATTTCCAAAGCGCCAACTACGTTCTGCCACGCTTCGGGTTGAGTCAATACGAGACACGAGAGGAAAGACAATAAGTGGACGTGAATCATCCGACGAACGACGAAAGGATACCGCACGGCGCACAATGTCAATACACCTGAACTACTTTGAAAATTGGGAGTAAAAACTGCAACTAGTCTATCGGGCATAAGCATAGTGCAAATGCCGCTGTATCAGTTAACCCTGTACGAGGATCAATGAGAACGAAATCATAACGAGCGTGCTGGCTGTTTCCCCAAATGCAGAGGTATAGCCAGGGGCGCTCTTTCAAATAAGCTCTTCCAGGGGAAACTGTTAATCAAATTGGAGTGGTATCGTCAAAACTGCCAGCTTTCAGAATTGACAGTCGGTTAATACTTGTTTCCAGGATGTACCGTTCAAGCTGGTTTTGAGAGAAGAGTTTTGACGACACTCTGATTTAGAACTGGTCGATCTTCTGACATACTTTTCTCAATTTCCAGTAAACAAATTGATAAGCCCGGGTGTCGATTAAGTTCAAACTCTCCCGATTAATTCAAAGGATAGTTCACTTAAGAAGGGTCGGAAAAACGATGTAAACCTGGGGCTTCTAGATCCCCGTCAGTTGCGAGCACCGAATAACGCCGTTATGGTAAACGGGTGATATTCGCCAGCGTATACTTCGGCCTGTTCCTTCCTTTGTCATGAGTAAAAGTGAACGATTTGTCCCCGCGTAGTGGACATATTTTCTCCTAACTGCGGGTAGGGAGTGAAGTTCGACGATAACGCATTCGCGTCTTGAACTGCTGTCTGTTGCTCTTGGGATAAAGGTGGTTAGTCGCACTCCGAAAACACTTCAAGGATGATCAGTAATGCATAGCGGCATTCCGGCGATGTGCTCAGCATGTTCCACATATCTTTGTCAAAAACGCTGAGTTTCATATCAGAATAGAAGAAGTCTCTGCTTCTAGATTATATGGTGAACTCAATTTCTCTGGAAGAAGTGGATGACCCCGAGGAACGACATGCAGAGGTGGATCTCGGTACGGCCCCAACATCTCGGGCAGTGTGATGCAAGTTCTCCATCGTCGTATATTCGCGCACTGTCTCTTTGACCAAAATACGTTAGGAAGCTTAATGACGAGCATAGATGCGCTTTGACATAGTTTTGCGCTTTGTCTGAGTTAAAGAAATCTGGTACGCTCATCGTCCGCGTATATTTCCTGCTTATCTGGAAATATCATCTGCGTGTAACGTCTGCAATTTTTCGCGCAGTGCTTGCGCGAATGCGGTTGTGTTATCGAACGCATCATCATTTCTAAATAAGATCGGCGCATTATGCGTTAGCATGCGTATTTGTACGTCTTTTGAGCTTCTAGCTCCTTTATTGATTCTGGTTCTTCCAAGCTTGGAGGAGCAAATCTTTGAGATCATAGCTCCAGCATTTGCTCGGTCAGTCGAAAGAGCTTGGGGAGACTATTCACGTCACATTCTTCGTCTCATAATCATAGACCGGCGTCCGGCTATATCCCTGTTCGACAGGAAATTCACCTTCGTTGACTTGAAGCTTTACAAAAGTGTTTCGAGCAGCACGTGTTGTGGCAGCATCAACCCATCTCCCAAACCGTTCCGAACCCTTAGGGAAGCCATAAACCATGACTCCTCTGCGGTCGTGAGGTCAAAACTTTTGAGTGGGAGCAGGTTGTACGCGTCTTCAGGAGCATCGGTCACAAAGACAGACCGGCAATGCTCGCCTTTTCCATCCGCTTGGGCTGCCCGCCGAACTTCGTTACTGGCTTCACGGCGAATGTCTACTGATTTTGAGAAAACTCAATACATAAAACCCCTCAGGTCGTCTGGGGCTTTCTTTTGGAACCCCTAGCGCAAATGCAACAACATGCGCGCACGTAAATATCTGCCTCTTACCTACTAGAAACCCTGCACCTACAGTTGCGCCATCGGGACGGCAGATACGGACAATTGAAGTCGGCGGATATTGTTGCATAAGACCCAACCTAAGATGGCAAATCATTAGCTATATAAAGGCAACATTGGTGCGTACTCCTGTTTAGGGTAAGGTTTATTCCATACAACTTTCGCTTTGATATGAGCTTCAACGTCTGCCTGAGCCACCAATATACCTGCTTTTGAACCAACACGATCCCAAACTCAGGTTCGACTTCATATCGGGCCTGTCATATGCAGCATCAACATCTCTCGCGCTTTTTCGGCCATCCAGCGCACAACATTCAATGCATTATCAACTGCTACTTTGCCTGCTCGACTGATCTTTTCCAAAAATCGTTTATGCCAACCTGTTTCCATCCGGGTTCATCGCACTCAACAAATATCAAACATTTTCGTCGTTCATAGTGGCATGTCCTTGAAATCATGAAAAGACGTCTTTTGACCTACTTTCTAAAACGGTAACTTTATACTACTCTATTTTATCTGGACTTCATTTCAGAGTGAGAAATATCGAGGACTCAGAGAAGCGAATTGTATTGTCAAAAGTCTAGCATTAATCGGTTATGTAGTTCAGAATGGGTTCAGGGTGCTTGTTGAAAACGCGTAGAAGCTTTCAGTACTCAAGCGAAGTGGGATCGGAAAACCGCTTTCAACGTCAGGTCGCCGGGTCAGAGGGAAGCGAACCCGGAGGAACGTTAGCGCATGCACCTATGATGAATTGTTGGCAAAGTGATAAAGGTCAGCTTGGACATCTTCTGGCCCAGAGTTGGAAGCCTGTCCTAGCGAATACGCCGGCTTGCCGCGCCGGAGGTCATCGCTGAGGAAATCAAGGACGATCTGACGCCGCGCGAGCAATTCACCGCCATCACCAGGGATTTAGGATCGAAGGTAGGGATAAAGGTTCATGATTGCAGGATTCACGGCGCTCGGTTGCCAATGGGATTCGATGTGCCCAAGCTTATGCTGGAAGCGATGGAAAATGCTGAGAGCCTTGACGATTAAGTTCGTTTCCTTTTGCGCTTGGTCGAGGGACACCTACAATTATTGTCTCGGATTTTGGTTGCTCTGAGTACCTACCTGCACCATTGATATCGGCAATGGCGCAGGATTGCATTTAAGGCCGTCCGTATTTCCTGACCGGTTTGATCAGTTTGATCGGTTTGACCAGTTTTTCCGCCGATCAGAGTCGCATTTTTCAGGTCATCCGACTGGGATAACACCGCTTTGATGTCAATAACGGGCGTACCATCAATCGCTTCTATGGGACCCACTTTCAAGCGAACTCGTTGATCTCGAACACAGTCACGCGATGTAGACCGATAGGATTCGGACGTGCCGGGGAACGCGTCGCAAAAACCCCTGTGAGCGGGTTTTCGATCTCGCCTCGAGGGGATGCACGGAGCACGTCACGCGGCGAACGATGCAGCCAAGTGAGAATGATCAACGCATGGCCGACGACAATGCCGTGAAGCGCCTGCTCAAAGGGCGGAAAGACTTCGATCCAAGCATCGGGAGCGCCTTCGGAGCCCTGGCGTGGCGCAGCTTCGAGCTCCGTGAGGTCAGAGCGGATAACGCCAATCGGATGCACCGTGTAGCTGTTGTCCATCATCATTTACCTTCCGCGCTGAACTTCGTCACCCATCAGCAAGTTGCCGCTTCCATTGACTGGTGCCTTCCAGTTTTGCCGTACAGGAGCGCCGCCGTCAGGATAAGTCGTCGAAAACCCACTTTCGACACTCAGCTCAAACAAAATGTAGATGTCCTTCGGTTGGTAGCCATAGCGTGCAAGTTCGCGCAGGCCGGGATCGTCGGTCAGGACCGCGTGGCCTGTCACTGCGAACTCCCCTGCGCCGCCGCCGCTATCGGCGACTGCAGCGTGCAGCGCATAGCCGGAACCCCGTTGGAGATCGTGACCTTTGGGCGACGTTGGCTCCATAAACAACAGGAGATGCCCTCGGCGATAATCGGTGTGACCGGATGGACGCGGGGGCCCATTTGCGCGGACGGTTGCCAGATATGCCGGTGCGGCCTTGAAGCGCTGTTCACCAAACGCCGCGAGGTCAGGTGCCGCATTTGCAAAATCCTGCCAGGAATGGTTCATTAGTCCCCTTTGTTTTACAAGCGATGGTAGGCTAGGGCCGATTTTGATGCAGCGCGTTTGAATGTGCCTATACTCAATGATGATATAGCGGCCTCAGTCAGGAGAAGTGCATGTCAACCCATCCGCTCGACAACCCGTTGATCACGTCGATGCTCTTCTATCCGCGCAGATCGTCCGGGAAACAGCCACATCGCCGGAGCGGTTGATGGCAGCATTCCGGTTGAGGATAGAGCCTCACTTGGCTATCGCTTCTACGTTCATCTGGCCTGACGCGCCCGTCATCCTCTATTTTCACGGCAACGGCGAAATCGCCAGTGACTATGATGGGATTGCCCGCTTGTTTTTCGAGATCGGCACGTCGCTGCTGGTGGTCGATTATCGCGGATACGGGTGGAGCACAGGATCACCGCTCACCAGCAAGTTGCTCAGCGATGCGGAGGCGGTAGTACCTGCGCTGCCTTCTATTTTGAGTAACGCAGAAGTCGGCGCTGCGCCACTGTTCTTGATGGGACGATCTCTCGGTAGCGCGCCTGCGGTACATCTAGCGTACACATTCCCGGATCGCTTCAAAGGGCTGATCATCGAAAGCGGCTTTGCCGACATGCCCTCGGTGATGCGACGGCTCGGTATCCAACCTGAGATGTTTTCACTGCCTGAACAGGTTCTCGCACCTGTCGGCAACGCGCGCAAATTACAAAGCGTGCACCTGTCGTTGCTGGTCATTCACGGCGAAGCGGATCAACTGCTGCCGGTCGAACAGGGACAGCAGCTCTACGATGCCTCTGCTGCCGAAAACAAAACCATTCTCCGTATTCCTCACGCCGGGCATAACAACATTTTGATGGTAGGGATGGAGCGGTACTCAATCGATTTCCAGATTTGTCACCGACTTAGATTCCTGTCATCATCAACCCACCCAAGAGCGCAATTCAGGCTCTTCGAGAGAGAGAGGTAATCGCCATTTCTGCGATTGCTTTTGCCATAAGCGGTGGAACTGCCTCACCAATTTGGGCGCGAAACCCAGGGCCGGTGACATGATAGTTATCTGTAAACGTCTGAATACGAGCACGTTCACGTAGTGAGAGTTGGCGACAAGGTGCGCTCGTAGTGGTAACCATGAGTACCACCCCTCCGGGACAACCGTCCAAGGGCTTCAAAAGGTGAAGAGCGGCGGTAAATGAAGCGATACCCTTTCCTTCAACCTGCCACGGCGTTCCATACAAATTGATAGTTTTTCGTCAGGGGGAATCATGAACATGCGATCCATCACCAGCCTTGCGTGTTGGGATCTTCGACTGTATCATCCTCGATATCGAGACCTTCCACCGGTATGTCGCGCCGCCAAATCGTTTCCTTAGCAGCGCTTCCATGTTCATCCATTGCCTCTTGTACTGCTTCACACGAAATGGAGTTTTCGGGATATTGTTGGCTGTAAACTAATCTTCTAAGATGTCGAATTTCGCATTCTTCATTTGTCTTCCCGCCATGTGGTTACTGCCAATATAAGCTTTCTTTGCCAAGTCTGCATAAGCTTGCATGACGATTTCTACATATTTGTCTTGAAGCTCAGGGAGTGGTTTGCCTTCGAATGCTTCAATCGCTGTGAGCGGAAAGATGTTTTGCCTTGAAAAAGCGATGTCAAATTGCGTGGGGTCGGTTCAGGCCGCCAGAACTATATTGGTACTGTTTGAGAATATGGAACCGGTCAAACAGATCACGGCGAATACCAACAATGATCAATCGGCGGCGAGTTTGAGGTATTCCAAGATTTGGAGCATCAAACAGTACCGTCAAACAAAATATCGTAACCAGGCGTAGCATCAGATGAGCTAGCCCTATTCATTCTGGACAGATTTCTTCGAACGCTGCTTATCTCCAAGATTACCTAAATCACTCCGGATTATGTTGTACACCTCGCCGTTGTTTCACCTCGCAAGACCGGCACATTCTCAAAAACGAAAAAAATTTTTGGTTGCAATGCGACCCACGTCGCATGATCCAAGATAAGCGTTCCTCCGTTTGCCTTCTTTCCTAACTTCTTGCTGCCCTTTGAAATGGAGAAAAGTGAACAAGAGGACAACTAAATCAAAGAGCTATCGCGTGTGGTATATTAGTCTAAGACATCGTAAAAACAGCTTTATGGTCTTTACTAATATTGTCGTGATAGGTGAACACTGTGCTCGAAGTGGGCCCAGCGAATTACCGATTTCCGATCTTTTTCTCGATGCCCTTTACAAGAGTGGTACTGCGGGTAATGCCGGAGATGACCCAATTCATAAACTTCTTAGCGTTGCCAATATGGGAGGATTCCGTTCCCGGCTGACATCTGATCGAAACGGATATGCTTTTATCGCAATTTACCCTGATAACCAGACCTGATTGGCCGGATTACGTTGATCTGGTTAATGGACGGACTTATCACATACTATGGTGACAACAAAAACCTGGTCGGCAATTGGAGAATACACGGGCAGGCGGAAACAAAATCCCCAGTAGAGTAGTTTGAGCTTGTACACGGAATGGGTGATAAGGTGCGTGTTCCACCTTTTTTGTGTTCACAAAAGGTGAGCAAAGACGAGAAGTGATTTTCGTGGAATTGCTGTTCCGGGAGCAAATTCAGTTTCCCATGCGGAAGATCTTGTTGCAGTTTGAAAGATTAAAGACGGGCAACGTTTTCAAAACTATAGAGCGATTTTCACAATTCTTGATGTTGATCTTATTGCACGTGAATGGTTAGACGATCTGATGACTTCTAATCGTTAAGCCCCCCATTGTCCTGAGGCATGGCGACTCTGGATGGAAATATTAACAGGTCATTACGACCCAGTAAGGGCAACGAGTCACGTCAATATCGTACAAAACAAGAACAGATGCCTGCAATAAACAAGAGGCCACCTTGCTTCAGGTCGTGTTGGATTATTTTCGAACAATCCTTATCTGTTTGAGCGGTTTGCTGGCGAATTGTGAAACTCGTGGATCGAAATGTAACGCGGCGATTGATGTTACGCAGCCTGCGTGATGGTGGTAGAGATGGGATAGGTCAGTATCGCATAGGCGTTGAAGGAGAAGGCATCTGTATTGACTTTGCTGTTGCCAAAAAATGCTATGGTGAGGGTAATTCAGTAGGTGTGAGAGAGACTGTCGAGATTAATCTCACGCCTGCGTCATCGACAGTTTGGGGTATTGGTTACAACGTCTTATGTAGCACAACAAGCATATCAGGAGATCAGGAAGATCAGCATCCCATCATCGTCATTGCCGGTAGAGACATCGTACAATTGTTGATGTCGAATGGATTGGGGGAAATCCCCATGATCTGAAAAAAAATTACTTACAATTTATGTTTCCGCTAGACTAGTAAAACGGATACTTTCACCGTAAGCAACCAATGTTACCCTAAGTTCGGCATACCGTTCAAAATCGTGTTGTATCTCAACCAGGAGAGTGTGAAGTTGTGGATGTAGAGTTGCAGCCGCCCTTTGCTTACCTCCTCAGAGATCTGGGGAAAGCGGTGCGTGGTGCAGCAGCGGCAGTCCGGGTGTTGATGGGGCAAAATCGAGGCAAACAAAAACCCGCCGTGTGGCGCGTCTCAGTGAGTCTCTTGTGCCTAGAGGATTCGAACCCCCGACATCTTGCTCCGTAGGCAAGCGCTCTATCCGCTGAGCTATAGGCACATTACATTGTGTCCATAGGATAGCACAGCTAGAAAGTCGGGTCAAGGCACGATTTTAGCCGGGGATGAATACTCACGCGCCTATCCCCGGACTGGCGCTTAACGCAGAATCGAGACCGTGATGGCGAACTCACCCGGGTTACCGTTTTCGCTCAACACCGAGACTGTATAGTCCCCACTCGCGCTGATCGGGAAGTTCGCAATCTGCGCATCGATGAACGCGAGCGTCACCGTCCGTTGACCATGATCGGTGTTTTCCGCCAGCACTGTGCCATCCGGCCCGATCAGCGCGACATAGGGATCAAAGCTCCCGCTCAAGCCGCGCACACTGACCGTCACCCAGTCGCCTGCATCAGCGCTGAAGGTCTGTTCGAAAGCTGACTGCCCGTTCGAGTCGCCCGTGTAGACCGTCTCACCCGGCGCGTTCGTCGGCGCATTCTGGGCGATCCGTTCGAGGGTCAGCTCAAACTCACCGCCGCCGCCCTGATAACCGGAGACCTCCACGAAGTACCGCCCCGTCTCCGCCACAATCCAGCGGGTGACGCGCGAGTCAAACCGTGCCAGATCCGCCGACGGATCACCGTGATCATCGTTGTAGGCGATTAAGTTATCCGCCTGATCGTAAATCGCGATAATCGTATCCAGCGCATCATCCAGCGAGCGCGCGCTGATGGTGTACACATCACCCGCTTCCGCATTCAGCTCGTAGGCGTAAGCTTCGTTCGGGTTGACCGTCTCCTGCAGCGTCTGGAAGTCCGTGCCATCGTCGATGACGGGCTGCTCACCCCCACGCACAATTTCGAGCGTGAAATCCCCGCCCGTATTGTCGTAACCGCTGATCACAATTGTGAAGGTGCCGCCAGCGGCGAACGTGAAATCGGCGATGCGCGAGTCAAACCGGCCAATGGTGCTGTCCCCCGTGCCATGATCGTCGTTTTCGGCCAGCGTGCGCCCCTTACTGTCGTTCAAGGTGACCCGTGGATCGAAACCGTTGATGCCGACCACCGTAATCGTGATGGTTTCCCCGGCAGTCGCGCCGATTTCGTAGGAAAACACATCGCCCTGCGCCACCGTCCCGTCGATGATTTCGCTGCCCTGCCCACCGTTCGTGTTCGGCTCCGGGGTCGGCGGCTGAGCTGTCGCCGTCGTCGTGAGCAGCACTTCGATGCTGCCCTGCGCCACGCCGGAGAACGTATCGACGACGATCACATATTCGCCCGCGGCGACGAGCGGCAAATCGGCGATGAGCGAATCCGTTTGCGCCAGATCCATCCGATCGGTATTGTGATCGTCATTTTCGGCGAGGCTTGCGCCATTCGGCGCGATAATTTCGAGCGTCGTATCGAGCTGATTCGCATCTTCGAGGCTGCGAACATAGACCGTGACCACTTCATTGCCCACGGCTATATAGCTCAATTGGATGGGTTTACCATCTGTCATTTCTACGATGAGCGGTGTATTCGGGTTGAGTGCACCGCCTTGCGCGGCGACCCCGAACGGGATGAGAAGCAGAAGCAGGAGGACATAAAGTCGTGCATTCATGCGGCATGCCCCTTGATAACAGACTATTTCTAACATTATAGCGCATACAAAACGGGGCGACCGTGTTGGTCGCCCCGCAAGACATGCGCCTCAGGCTGAGGAGCGAAACGCTGGACGCGGGTTAGGAACCGCTTTCCACCATCGTCACGTTTTCCGGCACTTCAATGCTCACCGGCTGATCGAAGTTCTTCAGGTTGATGTCGAAGGTCAGCGAGACAACCGCACCCGGCGCGCCGAGAATCGCTTCCAGCGGCAGGTTGATCGTCAGCACCGTCTGGTCAACCAGTTCGGTTCCCACATTGACGTACTCATCGAGCGTGAAGGTCGCATCCGCGAACATCATGCCCCATCATCTGGCCCATCTGCGCCGCCTGTTCGGGGTCATCTCCGAGCCGCCGCCCATCGCGCCACCGAGCGCCATGCCGACCACGCCCGACAGTTCTTCCGAGGTGAGCAGGCCAGCGATATCCAGCGCGGTCGAGAAGTGCGCGCGACCATCCATGTCGTCCAGCCGTTCCATCGACACGTATTCCGTGCTGTCCAAGGTCGCGAGGTCGCCCATCATGCCGCCCATGTCGCCCATACCCGAGAGATCGCCGCTCGCGAGGTCTTCGGGGTTCACGGGCAGGCCAGCCGCACCACCCGCCGTCGCGGCGAGGTCTTCCAGCTTCGAACCCTGCCAGCCTTCGCCGATGTTGAAATACACCATATCGCCGATCACGCGCACTTCGACGATGGTCGGGGTTTCTTCACCATTCGCCGTCAGCGAGCCGGTGGTCGCCAATGGAAAACTGCATATCCGCGGTGCTAAGTTCGCCCGTGCCGTTGATCGAGCCGCTCACTTCGGTGTCTTCGATGCCAGCCACCGTCAGATCCAGCGTGAAATCATAGGCGAGGCTCTGAGCAGCAGCGCTGTTGGCGTTAGCCGCCGAGAATAGGGCGAAATCTTCCGGGCTGAGACCAAACGTCTCATCCTGGGCGAACGCCGGAACTACCGCGACGAGCAGCGCCAGAAGGCAGAACAGAACTGCGAAACGCGTATACTTCATAGTGGGTACTTGCTCCTGAGATCGTTTATCGCAAAAACGCACGCGGCACTACCTCGCGGGTACTGCCACAATTTCAGTGTAATGGCCTCTAGGGACGCTTGTCAAAGGGCTAAAGTCGGAGAAGACATTAAGGTTTCGTGACAACTCCATGTTTTTAACGTGATTTTCGCCCTGCGCAGGCGAACATGGGTGCGCAGCACAACCCCTAAACCCGCGTGCAAAACCCCTGATTACTCGGGGGTGAGCTAAGTCAATCGGTCTTCAGAAGCAGTCACCGTGAAGTCCCTCGGCCGCCGTGGTGCTTTCGCAAACCTCCGCTAAGCTGCCGGGATCCAACGCCATGCACAAGGCTTTTGCGTTCGTGACCGTTTGCTGCTATTCTGCATAGTTTGATGCGTCCGTGTCTTGAGTAGAGATGTTATGCGCTATATATCCTGGCTCTTCTTCGTGCTGATGCTCTTGGTTGCCGGGTGCGGTGGCACGACGGGAGGCGGCGAAGCGGCGATTGCTCCCACCGCCACGCTCGCGCCCATCGTCAGCATGACGCCGCGGTTCACGGCCACGCCGATTCCCTCACGGACACCGCTGCCCACAGCGACCTTCACCGAATCGCCCACGACGATTCCGCCGACGCCCTCCGAAACCTTTACACCCTCGGCGACGCCGCCGATCATGGGCAGCGTCCAGTCGGTCAACAGTATTAACCTGCGTACGGGTCCCGATGTGACGTTCTCGGCGATCACCGCGCTGCGCCCGGGAACGCGCCTCGAAGTGCTCGGCACGAATCTCGAAGGCGACTGGTTCAATGTGCGCCTCGAAGATGGCACCGAAGGCTGGGTTTCCGCCGTGCTGGTGCGCATTCAGGAGACGCCGACGCCCTTCCCGACGCTAACGCCCAGTCCCAACCTGACCAGCCTGTTCCTCGGCACACCGCTTCCGACCGCCTTGTTTGGCGGCGGTACGGTCACGCCGACGCCGCCGCGCTCAGTCGTTACAGCGACGCTGCCCGGCACAACCACGGCGGGTCTGCCGACGGTCACATCCGGCATCCAACTGCCTAACATCGAGGCGATCAACCTGACGGCGACGGCGCTGGCCGGGGGCGGTTCGCTCCCGCCGACCACCAGCGCGCTCCTCGGCGGGCCGACGGGTGGACCGCTGCCCACCGCTACACCGACCGGAGCGGTGGCCCCGCCCAGCGGCGATAGCTCCGTGCGCACGGGCGTCGATGTGCTCGCCTATTGCGATGATCGTGCCTTTGGCTCACCCGCGCCGACCAACCTCCGCACCGGCTCGACGGTTGATGTGTGGTGGAGCTGGTACGCGGCGACCGAACAGCAGGTGCGCGACCATATTGCCAATGCCGTCTATCAGGTGGCGTTGGATGGGGAACCCTATACCAATTGGCGGCAGTTTACCGGGTCCATTGGACGCGATGCGGCGGGGCACTACATTGTGTTCTGGTACATGCCCTCCTCGGAACCGCTGGCCGTGGGTGACCACCTGATCACCTACAGCGTGACGTGGAACAACGCCATCAGCGATGGTTTCGCTCAGTTCGGCCCGGGCACGAGCAACCCGTCGCAGTCCGGCACCTGCCGTTTCACGGTGCGCTAACCGCGAGTGACAAACAAAATGGGCGCAGTGTTAGACTACGCCCATCACACCATACACTTTGAACCGGACGCGCAGTACCGCGTCCGTTGTTTTTCAACGACTGGGCCCACTCTGCGATCGCAACTTTGCCCGAAGGGAAAGTTTTTATTCCGCGAATTCAGCGAGGATCAACTTGACCAGATCCTCGAGCGTCAGTTCCTGCGCCAACGTGCGCGCATCGAGCAGTACGCGCGGGCAGATGCTGGCTTCGAGTTCCCGGAAGCGCATTTCGGCGATTTCAAAGGTGATCGAGCGCATCGGATACATCAGCGCAAAAGTCAGAATTTCGACGGCACGTTCGCGTTCACCCCGGTCGATCAAGTGATCGGCAATGTCAACCAGCAGATCGACCACCTTGGGTGTGAGTTCAGCGTTCATCGCTGTTTGGAGTTCGTCATAAATTGACTGCATAAAGCCACCTGCTGTGAATCATGATGGTTCTAGTATAAACGGATTCTGGCTAAAAAAGTTGTACTAATTTGTTGCAATGGCAACAAATTTATCGAATTTATGAAAACGTTCACAGAGCTTTCACAATTCCATCAGGCATTGGCGCGTTTCCGACCAGCCATTTAGCTGCTCAAATTGCGCTCGACCTTCCCTCAAATCCGCAGCAGCTACAGCCGTTTTCGCTAAACTGAGCTAATCTCTAGTCCGATCGATTACAAGCGTTTGCAAAAAACTTTTGAGGTCAAGACCCATGTTGAAATTCAGTCTGTTATTCGCCTTCAGTCTGCTGCTCACCACCCGTTCGACCACCGCCCAGCCCACCGAACCCCCTCGTCCTCCCGCCGAAGGCGCTTTCTTCACCGGGGAATATCCCAATCTGCTCGCAGAATGGGGCTTATCCACAGCCGAAATTCAGGCGCGCATTGAGAGCACGTTCCAGCAGTTATTCTACGGGAACGACGCGACGGAGCGCATCTACTACCCGGTTGAGCCGAATATGGCCTACATCGAAGACATCAATAATCAGGATATTCGCTCGGAAGGCATGTCCTACGGCATGATGATCGCTGTGCAGCTCGACAAGCAAGCGGAATTCAACCGGCTGTGGACATGGGCGCGCACTTACATGTATCACGAAGCGGGCGCATGGGCGGGCTATTTCTGCTGGCACGCTCGGACGGACGGCTCGTGCATCGACCCGAACCCGGCCTCGGATGGCGAGATCTGGTTTGTCACAGCCTTGTTCTTCGCCGCGGCGCGCTGGGGCAACGGCGACGGCATCTACAACTATCAGGCCGAAGCCAATTCGATTTTGCGGACGATGCTCACGGCGGATACCCCGCAGGCGACCACCCTCTTCAACCTCGACAACCAGCTCGTCGTGTTTGTGCCGCAAAAAGGCGCAGTCAGCCGTTTCACCAATCCTTCATATCAAGCGCCGCACTTCTATGAACTCTGGGCACGCTGGGCGGATCAGGAGAACGACTTTTGGACGACTGCCGCGGACGCCGCTCGCGCTCATTGGCGCGCCGCCGCGCATCCCGAAACGGGTCTCATGAGCAACTACACAACTTTCGCGGGCGAACCAATGCTCTGGGACAGCTACAGCGCGGTCTACTACGCCGACGCGTGGCGCATTGGCATGATGATCGCCCTGGACACCACCTGGTTCGCCGCCGATGACTGGCAGATCGAGCAGACGAATCGCTACCTCCGCTTCTTCCACAATCTCGGTATTGGCCGCTACACCAGTCAATTTCAGATTGACGGGACGCCCGTGAACAATCAGCATCGCTCGGGTGGCCACACCGCCATGAATGCCGCCGCCGCGCCTGCTTCGACTGATGTGATCGCGTGGGATTTCATTGAGGAGTTCTGGGAGACGCCGACGCCAACCGGCCGTTATCGCTACTACGATGGTCTGCTGCAATTCATGGCGCTGCTGCAGCTCAGTGGCAATTTCCGTATCTATGCGCCCGCCTAGACCGGGGCAAGCCGACCGGGGCGCAGATGTATACGCCTCGGTCACAGGCATTCGAGGTTTTACCGCGCGGTTGGAATGGTGAACATGAACACGCCGCCCGCTTCTTTCGCAGTTGGCACGGTCCAGATCTTGCCACGATGCACCTCGACGATGCTGCGGGTCACGGCGAGACCCAAGCCCACGCCTTCGATCTTGGCGCGCTTGGCGTCCTCGGTGCGGAAGAAGGGCATGAACACCTTCTCGGCTTCTTCGTGATTTAACCCTTTGCCCTCGTCACGCACCGTGACCAGCACGGCGGGCAAATGCAGATCGTGCGGCGCGGCTTCCGGCAGCTCGCTCGTCTCGCGGATGAGACGGGTTGAGAGAAAGATGTTCCCCTTCTCCGGCGAATACTTGATCGCGTTGGTGAGCAGATTCGTCACCACCTGCGACATCCGGTCGATGTCCGCGTGGACGGCAGGCAGATCGTCGTCGAGATCCATGATGACCTTCTGCTTCTTCGCCTTGTACTGCAATTGCAGCCGCGCCACCACGTCGATGATGACATCCGGCAGATGGATATCACTCTTATTGAGCTTCATCTCGCCCGCATCCGCCCGCGTGATCTCGATCATGTCGTTGAAGACGCGGTTGAGATGCTTGCTGCTGTTGAGGATGATCTCGGTGTACTCCCGCGCCAGATCCGGCAGTTGATCGCCCGTCGCTTCGAGGATGAACTCGGCGAATCCGCGAATCGCCGTGAGCGGCGTGCGCAGTTCATGCGAAATGCCGGAGAGAAACTTAGCGCGCAAGCGCTGCGCCGTACGTTCCGGCGTCACATCATGGAAGATGTAGATACGCCCCAGCACCGTTTTGTCCTGATACACGGGCGCGCTGTACCACTCAGTGTCAATCGGGTAGCCGTCGGTGTGCACCATGCTGAATTCACCGCGGTGGATCGCCGGGTCGTGCACGGGCGTGCTCTGCCATTCGTGGCGCAGATCCGCGCGTACGCCTTCCGGAACCTGCATCTCATTGAGCAAATCGAGCAGCGAAATGCCCGTCGCGTCGGCTTCCAGCATGCCGAACAGCGTCAGGAAGCGGTTGTTCACGGTGAGCACATGCCCGCCCGCGCCGCCGGGCAGCACCATCAGCACACCGTCGGTGACCGCTTCGGTCATGGCACTGCGCGCCTGCTCCACGCGATCGCGCTGGCTGCGCAGCACCTGCGCCATCGCGCTGATCGCGAGGAATTCGCCGACCGTGCGGTAATTGTCGAGCTCGTGCGCGGTGAAATCATGCGGTTTATCCGTACCTAGCGCCAGCACGCCGAGCTTATGCGCGCCCCGTGCCCAACGCCACCAGCGACAGCGCGCGCACGCGCTCCGCCCGCAGCAAACTGCGTGTCAGCGGATCGAAGCGGTCGAGCTTGGAGCGCACTTGCACCGGGACCACGCCGCACTTCTCCAGCGTCGCCAGCAGTTCGGGATAATCCTTCAAATACAGCTTGATTCCAGTCGCGATGCCGAACTCGTTGAGCCGCCGCGACCATGTACCACGTATTTCCAGATACTCAAAGGGGCTGTCGCCGCGCTGCGGACCGTAGATCAGCATAGCGCAGGTGGAAATGTGCGGGTCGAACAGCGTTTCGCGCAGCAGATTGACCACATGCTGCGGGGACGGATTATCGGCAATTGCCCGCGCCGTTTTGAGGATCGATTCGGCAGTGGCATAGTCCTGCGCCAGCCGCGACACGGTGTAATGGTTTTCAAGCAGCGTGCGAATCACGTGCAGCAGCGGATGATCCGCCTGTGTCAGTGTATAGGCGTCGCCGTCCATTGAGCACAGGGCCAGCACGACCCGCACCTGAGCATCCACGACGAACGGAAACAGCAAAGCCGACTGAAACGGCGTCCCGGACAGTTCGTCAGCACCGAGCAGCTTGGGCGCATGGTTGACGAGTGCGTGGTCGGCAAAATCTTCGAAAATGCGGTTAATCGTCTCGCGGGTGGTTTCCACCAGATCGGTCACGCCGTGATGCACCAGCAGATGCAAGTGACCGGTCTCCGGGTGGTACTCATACACGCACGCCACATCGATCGGCAGGTTCGTTGCCACATTTTGCAGTAAGTAAGCGACCTGCTCGACTGGGAGTCCCAGGGTCGTGTGCGTGGAGAGAAGCTGATTCACAATTATGTTCATTTCTCCCGCCGTAATTCTATTCAGAAATGCATTACGGACTAACGATCTGCCTAACATTATATCAGAGCGGCATCTAAAACGAAAAAGACCGCCGGGGGCAGGGAATGCCAAGAGGAAAAAAGCACCGCGCCTCGAAGGTGTCGAGGCGCGGTGACAAACTGGAGAAGGTTTAGTGGTGGCTCATATGCTGCCGTGAAATCGGTTTAGGGACAGCGGACGCAATGAATTGCATCCTTCCACTCAGACTGTGTTTCCGTAGGGCGCGATTTAGAGGGTGTCTAAAAAGGGTTTTCACGACACCCCTCACCCTGCTTGCTCCGCAAGCCGTCCCTCTCCCACGTAAACGGGGAGAGGGACAAAAAACAGTTTTTCTCCCCTTCTCCCCGCTTGCGTGGGAGAAGGGGTCGGGGGTTGAGGGGCTTATTGGACACCCTCTTTATCGCGTCCGCAGCCCGGTAAAACTCCACTTCGAAATCAACTTCACGTAATTCGACGCACTTACCGCGTTACCGCGCCGTGTACGTGTAGCTGATATCGGCATCGGTGACCGTCACAGCGGTCACCCGCCCGGTCGGCGCGTTCGCATTGACATAGCGCCGCCAAGAGGAGTCGATGCTGGCGTTGATCTGGCTGATGAGTGAGGTTGCGGCGGGCTGCGCGTTCACGGTGATATTGGTCACATTCCACACCACGCGCCCATTGCTGATGCTCGGCACAATCGTCGCCGACACGGGATAGGAAGTGGTCGCCCGCCCTACACGCGTTGTATAAGTCGCGTTCAGCACCACCTGAGCCGGCTGGAGGTCGACAAATACGTTCGACAAATTGCGGTTGCGCGGATTAGACACAGCGTAAGCGCTGTTGACCTGTGCTTCGGTGAGCGTGAGCGTCCGCGAACTCTGAGCGAAGGCGGGGACGACTGCCCCAATCAGCAGGGTGAGCAGGGCGAGGAGCAGAGCAAGTTTCTTCATGGTAGTGGAACTCCTGTAACTCGTTGGGCGAACTCGTACATCCCCAGACTACGAATCAATTGTTACCGGAAATGCCGGAGGTTGTAAAAAGACTTTCTAAAAATGTTGCCAAAGTGTACGCGCCCGCCAGCGGAATTTTCTGTGAATTTCAACGCACGGAAGTGTTACGCTACGTTACAATAACAACGTTGTTGACACATAGATCCTTGAGCCATGAATCGCTTGCGCCTCGTCTGCTTTCTCACGCTGCTGCTGATCCTGACCACTGCGCCGCATGTGCATGCGCAGAGCGGCTACATTCGGTCGCCGTACCTCGGCATTACCTTTATCAGTTCCGCCGAACAACCCGCCAATGAAACGCGCTACCGCAACGCGCTCCTGCTCGGCGCGGGCTGGAATCGCTACCCCTTCTACTGGGATCACGTCGAGGCGACCGCCGGGAACTATGATTGGCACGCGCTCGACCGCGTCGTCACCGACGACATTCGCCACGGCCTCAAGACCAACGCCATTCTGCTGGGCGTTCCGGGGCATGCGCGGCAGGGGGCGTTGATGCGCGGCCTCTACCAGCCGATCTTCAGCGACGGCTCGGACTACCCGGGCGCGGGCAAAACGCCCAACCCGGCGAATCCGTGGGCGCAGTATGTGTTTGCCGCCGTCCAACGCTATAAGCCGGGCGGCGTGCTCGCGAGCCAGCCGAACTGGGAACTGGTCGGCGGTGTCAGCGTATGGGAAGTGTGGAATGAGCCGGATTTGCCGATGTTCTGGGGCGGCACGCCGCAGGACTACGCCCGCCTGCTCCGCGTCAGCTACGTGATGATCAAACACGCCGATCCATTCGCGACGGTCATGTTCGGCGGGCTGTCGTTCGCGCAGGCGAACACCGCCTTCTGGCTGCGGCAGGTGCTTGACACCATCGGGCAGGACCCATCGCGCGGCTCGAACAACTGGTACTTTGATCAGATCGCCATGCACAGCTACAGCAGCGCCCGCCGCACGGTGACGCTCATCGGGCAGGTGCGCTTCGAACTGTCGCGCTACAGCCTTGAGCGTCCCATCTGGCTCAACGAGAGCGGCGTCCCCGTGTGGGACGACTACCCCGGTCCGACGTGGACAGCCTTGCTGCCATCCGAACGGCGCTGGCGCGGCACGCAGGCTGAACAGGCGATCTACGTCATCCAGAACACGACTCTAGCGTGGGCGGCGGGCGTCGATGCCGTCTTCTTCCATCAGCTCTACGATGATTGCGGCAATCAGGCCGGCGGCACTGACTTCCCGCCGAACGATGGCAGTTTGTGCACGGCGGGTCAGGCGTGTTGGGGCGACGCGCACGGCCTCTACCGCAACGAACGCAGCTCCGTGTGCTTCCGTCAGCACCCGCAGCCGGGGACGCCCCGGATCGCCGCGAGCGCGTTCTATCTGCTGGCGCAGATTTTCGGCTCACGCCCGTTTGTCGCGCTCGATCCGATTTATCTGGAAAACAACGCGACTGTGCTCATCTTTGAGCAGGCGAACAACGGCGTTGGACAGCGCATCTACGTCGTGTGGAACGACACCGCCGACCGTACTGCCGTGATGCTGCCCGCCAGCAGCACGAACGCGATGCTCTACCGCATCGGCGACCAGCAGGCGATCACCCCGCTGGAGGGGCTGTATCGTGTTGCTCTGGACGGCGCGACACGCGGCGAGCTCGTCTCGCTCACCACGCCCGATAACGCGCTCGGCGGCGAGCCCGTGATCCTCGTCGAGGCGTACAATGGCCTGCCCGCCGACACCACGCGAGTTATGCTCGAAGGGGGCGCACCACGCGCGCCGCTCACCACCACACCGGGCGCGATCAGCGTGATCGAAGCGGCGACCATCACGCCTGCCCCCACCGCCCGCCCGACCACCGATCCCGCGCTGGATACCCAGGCTCCGCTCCCCTATGTTGACCCGCTGCCGAACTCCAGTCCGGCGAGCTTCACCGTGCGCTGGGGCGCGACCGATAACAGCGGCGTCACCGAATATCTCGTGTGGGTGTGCGCGTCGACGGCGGGGAATGGCAGCCGTGGCAGCAAACGACCAGCCTCGAAGCGACGTATACCGGGTCGAGCGGTTCGCGCGTCGAATTTGCGGCCTGGGCAGTCGATCTCGCAGGCAACTGGTCGGCTAATACGGAACTCGCCCCCCAAGCCGCCACCACGATCCAGTAGAATTAAGCCTCACCCCTAAATCCCTTCTCGCAAGGGCGAAGGGACTTAAGAACGCTGTCGTTCTCCCCTCTCCGAACGGAGAGGGGCTGGGGGTGAGGCTAAGAACAGGAGTCTGCTATGGGTTTTGTCGTCGGCTTTGGTGAGATGTTCTTCGTCGCGCTGATCATCTTCGCCGTGACGTTCATGTATATCGTGCCCGCGCTGCGCCGCCGCGCCGCGATGCTGGAAAAGCCAAAGCGTACGGTGCGCACCAACAGCGCGGAGAAAGTGATCCGTGTGGAAGAGCGCGAAAAGGCGCGTTCGTTTCACCACAGCGGCAAGGGGAGTTATGCCAGCGGCACGCTGACGCTCTACGCGGGCGTCTACCGCCTCGAATACCAGTTTCCGGAGGCCGCGCCCGTCGCCCTCAAGCTGATCGATCTCGACAGCGCCGAAGAACAGGTACTGCTCATCAAATCCGGGAGCGGATCGCAGGCGTTTCGCGTCGAAACCAATGGTCGCTTCGTCCTCAACATCGACCCGACCGACAACGTCCGCCCGTGGGAAGTCAGCTTCCGGCAGATGTAAAAACACCTCACCCCCTAACCCCGGCGCGGGGATTTAGGGGTGAGGCTAAACACAGCGAACACGATCAATCGCATTCCTACGAAAACCAATTCGGTTTGACGAGTCTTGTTGGCTCCCCTCCCTGAATTCGGGGAGGGGCCGGGGGCTAACTGGGGTAGGTTTTTAATTGTAGGGACGAGGCATGAGGGTGTTTAAAAAGCCCTCATGCGCGCCAAACGTCTGACCAAGAGATGGCTCATCGCCACATAAATCCAGTTTTCACTGGTCTGACACAGGTATTCGTAATCCTTGCTCAGGCGTCGGTACCGTCCCAACCAAGCGAAGGTTCGCTCAACGACCCATCGTTTGGAGGTCACAGCGTACGCCCGCGCTTTCTGCTGGATACTCATCTGCACCTCAAGCCCCTGGATGTGCCATGCATAAGCGCGAAACAAACCTTCATAGCCACCATCGACCCAAAGTACCTCGAGACGGGGGTAAGACGCCCTAACTTTGCGGAGTAGGTAGGCACCGCCGTGCTCATCGCGGACAGCGGCGCTGGTGATATGCACGCCGAGCACCAGACCTTGGCTATCCACGAGCAGATGACGCTTACGCCCGTTCACATGTTTGTGTCCGTCCCAGCCTTTGCGCCCCCTTTTTCCGTCGTTTTCACGCTTTGGCTGTCGAGCGCCCCGGCACTCGGACAGGGATCCCGCCCGGTTTCCGTGCGCCATGTCGTGCGTAACTGCGCATGAAGTTGGTGCCAAACGCCCGCCTGACACCACCGACGAAAGTAACCATACACGGTTTCCCAAGGCGGAAAGTCATGCGGCAGCATCCGCCAACTTCCCCCTGTCCGCAGCACGTACAGGATGGCGTTAACGACTTCACGGCGCGCGTAGCGGGCTGGACGTCCGCCGGGCTTCACCGCAGGGATGAGGGCCTCGATTTGCGCCCACTCCCCGTCACTCAAATCACTGGGATATGTTTTCCGTTTTTCGCTCATGCCCCCAGTTTATCACTTTTTAAACACCCTCATGCCTCGTCCTAAGTTCTAGAGAAGGATAGAGAGGACAAGGCATGAGCTCATTTCAGAATCGGCATTTTGTCTAACCTCACCCCGTTTCGCTGCGCTCAACCGCCCCTCTCCAAAGGGCGAGGGGCAAGGGCTAGGCGGGTTGGTGGTGTCCCTCTCCGTGGGGAGAGGGACGGCTTGCGGAGCAAGCAGGGTGAGGTTGGGTATTTTCACCAATTGTGAAATAGGCTCATGCCTCGTCTTAAGTTCTAGAGAAGGATACAGAGGACAAGGCATGCCTTGTCCCTACAAAAACCTGTCTCGTCAACATAACTGTGCGCTTTTTAGACATCCTCTTAATCGCGTCCGCAACAGCC
Source organism: Candidatus Flexifilum breve (assembly GCF_016713355.1). Classification (NCBI taxonomy): domain Bacteria; kingdom Bacillati; phylum Chloroflexota; class Anaerolineae; order Aggregatilineales; family Candidatus Flexifilaceae; genus Candidatus Flexifilum; species Candidatus Flexifilum breve. Next base: position 673,094 of record NZ_JADJPI010000007.1, on the reverse strand, counting down.
CAAAGCTGACGATCAGCCTCACCCCCGTCACCTGTTCACATAACGTGAAGCGCCCAACGGGGCGTCCGCCGGATTGGGCGCGAAACGGACGCGCCGTTGCGCGTCCCTACACAGCACGTTTTCCCTCAAGCGAGCGTCTTAACGGCTCTCCATACTATAAGTGCCCTGTCCTCAATAGCTTGGGTGAGGGGAACGCGCCAATGCGGTTGATCCTGACGTGAAGGCATTCCGCTCACGTACAGATTGAAATAGTTACATTCATCACTTTGTACACTTTTAGTGTACATTGTACAGTTAAATTGTATGACGTTGGTAGGATTGAGCCCAGACCGAGCAGGAATGCCTGATAGAGCCATCATGACCCATCCCCCAGATGTCGGACAGCGTATCCGCGCTTTGCGCGACCAACAAGGTCTATCCCTACGCGCGCTCGCCGAGCGCTGCGGCATGTCGATCAACGCCATCAATCGCATTGAACACGGTGAAAACTCGCCAACGGTCGCCTCGCTGCATCTGTTAGCGACCGCGCTCGAAGTGCCCATCACCGAGTTCTTCCGCACCACGGAGAAGCGCAAGACCGTCATGGTGAAGCGCGAGTCGCGAGTGCATGCCCAGCAGCAAGGCATGGATATCGAGAGTTTGGGAACCGGGCTGCACAATCAGCAGCTCGAACCGTTTCTCGTGACGGTGCCGCCGGGGAGCGGCACAGGAAGCCCAACGATCACGCATCACGGGCAGGAGCTTGTCTACTGCGTCGCCGGGGCGCTGGAGTATCAGATCAGCGATGAGGTCTACATGCTGACGGCGGGTGACAGCTTGCTGTTTGAGGCCGTTCAGCCGCATGTTTTTCGCAATCTGTCCAATCTTCCCGCCGTGATTTTGCTGGTCTTTCACATTCAAGACGGCAGTCCCGGCCATTTGCATACCTGACCGAAAGGAAGCATCATGAAACTCGTATTCGCCTTCCTCATAGCCCTGCTGCTGTTTGCGGCGCCGACCTTGCTTCAAGCTCAGGATTGTACGCTGCCGGAAGTTATCACCGTGCAGACTCAGGCAGCGACGCTGACGGTGGTGCCGGTGGGGTCCGTCGACGTGGCGGACGCGGCCAGCGCACTGGAGGCGGCGGACACACAGGTGACGGCGGAGGCAAATGTCCTGAGCGGCCCAGGGTCGGGTTTTGCACAGGTGGGTACGCTCACCAGCGGCCAAACGATCCGCGTGGACGCCAGCAATTGCACCGGACAGTGGCTGCGCACGGTGCTGGAAAATGGACAAGTCGGCTGGGTTTCCGCGAACTACCTAGAGGAATTGTCAGCCGAAGTCACGCTCCCCGTGGCGAATGCCGATACCCCGGTCTATGCCGCGATGCAGGCCATGACGCTGCAGCTCACGGCGGACGCGGCAAGCTGTAGCGACGATAGTCTTCATGGTGTGCTGCTTCAGGTTCCGGCGGCGGCAGATCCCGTTCCCGTACAAGTCAATGGCATTGACATGGTCATCGGCGGCACGGTGTACGTCGGTTTAACGGCCGATGGCACGCAGACCGCTGCCGTGCTGGCCGGACATGCACGCATCACCGACGGCGATTTGAGCGTGGCGATGGACACGGGCATGCAGGCATTTATCGCGCTCAATGCGCAGGAGACTTCATCGCCGTCCATGCATATCGCGCCGTTTGCGGCTGCGGACGTGGCGAATCTTCCACTGTATGTGCTGCCGGAAGCGGTCGACGAGCTGGCGGGGCTGACGGATGATGGTCCGTACATCGTCGGGCAGGCTGCCTGCCGCGTGATCTCGAATCTGCCGGATAATCTGTGCCCGCTGCATTTCGTCAACCGGGACGGCGACGCCATCGTGCAGATGGATGTCGAGCTGGTCTCGGCGCCGTATGGCGAGTGGAGCGACAGCACGCATGAGAATCCGCCCATCCTGCAGGGTGACAACGTGAGCGGGATGATCGCGTGGAATCCGACGTGCTCGCTCGGCCCGGCGTGCTTCATCGGCCCGGTGGTGTGGTCGATCACGCTGACCGACGCCGCGGGGAACGTCAGCGAACCCTTCGAAGCGTCGTTCAACTGCGTTGACAGCTAGACAGCAACCGGACGGCGGAACGGCACAACATCGGAACGACAGAACGGCGGAACCTCCCGCCGTAGTCAAATGGGTCTTACCCAGCAGCGCGCACCGGCGTCGATCCTGCTGGGATGGATAGGATGGGAGAAACCATGACGCAAGCTATTAAGCTCGCCGTCGTCACGGATGACGGCGAAACGATCAGCGCGCACTTTGGCCGCGCGCAGTTCTATGTGATCTATACGGTGGAAGACGGCGCCGTCACGCAGCGCGACCAAGTCGCGAAGCCCATCCATCAGCACGGGCAGCACGGGCACGTACATCTGCATCCCGAAGGCGATCACGCCGACGAAGCCGACCGCCACGCCAACATGTTCGCACCGATTCGCGACTGCACGGCGGTGCTCACGCGCGGCATGGGGTACGGCGCGCACACAGGATTGACCGGAATCGGCGTGCAGCCCATCATCACGGATGTGCGCCTCATTGCGGACGGCGTCGCGGCCTATGTCGCAGGCACCCTCGTCGATCACCCGGAGCGACTGGATTAAGGCGACCTACGTTTAGGTCAGGTCACCGCATTCGCAGCACGGGTCTTGAGCGCTGAATAAGGCCACTGAAGGAAGGTGCGGCATGCGTTCGCGAAAATGGTTCTGGGCGCTCGTGCTCAGCACATTGTTCACCGTTCAAATTGGACACGCGCAGCAAGCGGGGGTCGTCTACGGCGTGTTCTTCTACTCGCCGACCTGCCGCCACTGCGAACAAGTGATTCAGAATGATTGGCCGACCATTCGGGCGGAATTCGGTGACAGTCTGCGCGTCCTGTTCGTCAATGTGACCACCACCGAGGGCAACACGCTGCTGCAGGCGGCGCGGTCCGCCCTGCAGATCGAGGCCAATGGCGTACCCATGCTCATCATCGGCGGCGATGTTTTCGTAGGGTCTTTCGACATTCCGGCGCGCGCCCCCGAGGTCATCCGCGCAGGTCGGGCGGCGGGCGGCATTGGTTTCCCCGCGATACCGGGCATCGCCAGCCGCTTTGACCAGGTCGCAGCTCAGGAGCAGCAGCCCGCGGCGGACGCGGTTCCGCCGGTCGCGAGCACCCCGCCGACGCTCTCGCTGCTGGAGCGGATGGGCGCAGACCCGATCGCGAATGGGCTGGCACTGGTGATCCTCGCGCTGCTGGTCGTCAGCCTGGGGCTGACGCTAACGGGACAATCAACGCTCGTCCAGCAGTACCGCCGCCCGGCCTGCATCGCGATCACGCTGCTCGGCTTCGGGATCTCGGCCTCGCTGCTCGTCGGCTCCACGGGTGAACTGACCGTCATAGCGGCAGCGGCGGGCATTCTGGGCGTCTTCACACTGCTGTTGGGTCTTGAAGTTGGGCAGCGCAATCCCACTGGGCAGAGCCGCGACTGGCGGATTCCGCTGATCGCGCTGGCGGGGTTGGGCGTCGCGGCCTACCTCGCGTCGATTGAACTGACACAGGCCGAAGCCGCATGCGGTTTGGTGGGAAACTGTAACCTCGTGCAGCAAAGCCCGTATGCGCGCCTCCTCGGAATTCCGATGGGCGTCATCGGCATGGCGGGTTATGTGGCGATTCTACTATTGTGGGGTCTGGGACAGCAGATGCGCACGACCGGCCTGCTGCGGGCGACGGCGCTGTTCGGCGTGGGCTTTTCGACCTACCTCACGTTTCTCGAACCCTTCGTCATCGGCGCGACGTGCCTGTGGTGCTTAAGCTCCGCCCTGATCATGCTGCTGCTGCTGTGGCTGCTCGCGGATGCCCCAAGGCCTAAACGGGTATTAGGGCATGCGAGCGTTTAGCAGCAGGGGCTAGATAGAGCAGACGATCACACTGGTAGGTAGTCCACTTCGCCGGGTATGGATCGAAGGGGGATTACCTGCTCGACAGCCCCATTGCTGCTCCCCCGACTTGATTGACAAATCCGCCTTTACTATCCGACCCTAACCCCCTGACAGAACTTGACAGGGGTAGGTTTTTCATGGTTCCCAATGGAACCTGGGGTTCCTTCGCCAAAGAATCTGTAGGGACGAGGCATGCCTCGTCCTGTCTTTCTCTGGAGAGGGCAACCCATCCGTCATCTATTTCCATAAGTGAGGAAAATCAAAGCGTTACGCGGAGCCGTTCTGGTGCGATTTTCTACCGAGGACGAGGCATGCCTCGTCCCTACAATTAAAAACCTACCCCTGACAGCCTGTCAGAACCCCTCCCCCGAATTCTTCACGGCAGGACAGTTTTAATGTTTCGAGACTGCCTTCCCTTAAGCGACACCTTGTAGGGACGGCCTTCTGGCCGTCCGCTGACCACGGACGCGCAGAAGCGCGTCCCTACAATGGCTCAATTGTTAAAAGTGTCCTGTCCTCAACCCGAATTCGAGGAGGGGAGACAGATAAGTGCGTCTGTGTAGGGACGAGGCATGAGGGTGTTTAAAAAGCCCCCCCCCCCCGCCCCCCCCCCCCCCCCCCCCCCCCCCCCCCCCCCCCCCCCCCCCCCCCCCCCCCCCCCCCCCCCCCCCCCCCCGCGCGGGCCCCCCCCCCCCCCCCCCCCCCCCCCCCCCCCCCCCCCCCCCCCCCCCCCCCCCCGCGCCCCCGCCCGCCCCCCGCCCCCCCCCCCCCCCCCCCCCCCCCCCCCCCCCCCCCCCCCCCCCCCCCCGCCCCCCCCCCCCCCCCACCCCCCCCCCCCCCCCCCCCCCCCCCCCCCCCGGGCCCCGCGCCCCCCCCCCCCCCCCCGGCGGGGGGGGGGAGGGCCCCCCCCCCCGCCCGGCGCCCCCCCCCGGGCGCGGGCCCCCCCCCCCCCCCCCCCCCCCCCCCCCCCCGGGCGCCCCCCCCCCCCCCCCCCCCCTCCCTCCCCCCCCCCCCCCCCCCTCCCCCCTCTTTCCCGCCCCCTCCCCCCCCCGGGGCCCCCCCCCCCCCCCGCGGCCGGGCCCCCCCCCCCCCCCCCGCCCCCGCGCCGGGGGCGCCGGGGGGGGGGGGGCGCCCCCCCCCCCCCCCCCCCCCCCCCCCCCCCCCCCCCCCCCCCGGCCGGCCCCCCGCCCCCCCCCCCCCCCCCCCCCCCCCCCCCCCCCCGCGGCCGGGCGGGGGCCCCCCGGGGCCCCCCCGGGCCCCCCCCCCCCCCCCCCCCCCCCCGCCGGGGGGGGGGCCCCCCCCCCCCCCCCCCCCCCCCCCCCCCCAACCCCGGGGGATTTTTTTTCTTTTTTTCCCCCCCCCCCCATTTTTTCCTTTTTAAACACCCTCATGTCTCCTCCTGAGCGGTTTGGCGGGCGATCACAATATGGGCGCAGATGCGAATGGAGCAACAAGCAGCTTAGCGCTAACTGACGTTCATTAGGCGGCTGTGCTTGAGGCGCTCAAATATGGCAGGGCTGAAATAGTTGAATGATGCATGGTGACAACGGAGGCCTAAAACTTCCGTTTACAATCCCCTTAATAGCTCAACAACCTGACTTTTTACAGTTAGTTCTCGTTACTTTAATCAGGATTTAATCCCTTTTCGTTAATTCCTTCATGATTCATCATGGATTTATGAATTATCATGATTTTGAGGGGTTTGCTTATTTGTAGACTTCGCTATACTCCTAATGTGAGGAAATAGAACTGTGAATATGCTAATTATGGAGAGACTGGTCGAGTTGGATACAAAATCTCGCTCCAAGGTCCGTCCCATCTACATTGGTATTTTTGCGACGTTGACTGTAGTTGGCATTTGGGATCTGTTCGTGTTTCGCGATGGCATCACCCGCGCCATTGCCGTTCTGGGATTGACAGCGGAGATTTGCGTCATGATTTGGTGGATGACGAAGCGTCAGCAACAGAAGTCGGTCACAGTTCGAAGCACTAAGCATTACCTGACTCGTCTGTACGGAACTGACTCACTACAGGAACGTCAGGCAATTATTGATGATATGGTCGCGCTTGACCTTCTGACGAACATTTCGATGAGTGGGTTGGATTTGTCTGATCTTGACCTCACCCATGCGAAACTCGATAAGAGCGATCTGAGTCTCGCAAAGTTTAAGGGTGTCCAGTTGAGTGAGACGAGTATGCGTGGAGTCAACTTGTCTTACGCCAGCCTGCTCTATTCAACTGTGCGGAACGTCAACCTTCAGAATGCTAACTTGGACGGCGCAAGTTTCAGAAGTTCGGATCTTTCCGGCAGCAAGCTGTCTGGAGCAAATTTGCGCGCTGCGTCACTCAATGATTGTAATCTCACGGGCGTCGACTTGCGCGCTGCAAATCTACGCCATGCCGATCTGCGCAATGCCACGCTAACCGATGCCGTCCTGACCAATGCAGATCTGCGTCATTGCATTTTACCCGATGGCTCGATCTGGTCGCCCGAAACCAATATGCGCCAGTTCACGCAGCGAGATCAAGCACTCGTTGAGCTCTTCTTCTCGAAGACACCGATTCAAAAACTCTTCAACATCAACCGGAAATAACGATTGAGCGCAAATTCTACTAAAACAGCCTGACGCCTGTTAGGCTGTTTTAGTTTTCGGCAGGTTACTTCCACGGATGATAGAGCAAGTCAAACCGCAGCAGTAGTGTGCCCAACGCTACATAATCCCCTTCATTGAGCACATAACTAGCACTTGATTTGAGCCGCTTCCCGTTCAAATAGGTGCCATTGGTGCTACCATTGTCACAGATGGTGACGCGGTTGTTTTGCAGTTGCAGAGTCGCATGAATTCGGGATACGCCGTAATCGTGAATGTTGAAAGGCGAAAAGTCTATAACCTTGCCGCGACTGGGAATCTGTGAAAAGCGCCCTAGTGTCACGTAGTCGGCCACTTCAAAGGCAATCTGGATATTGGTATCCACGATCGTCAGTGAGATGCGCCACGGCGGTTGGTCGCCTCTTGGCTCAGGAAGTTCAATCGGATCCATCCTTTGAGCATTCAGACGCGATAACTCTTTCGTCTGCAGATTGATCAACGCAGCCTGGGATGGCGGCGGTTGGATTTCATGGCTATTCTGGTTATCTTCATCTCGACTAGTACTTTGCATCATACATCCTCTCTGAAATCTACAAAGTATTATTTCGAATGACAAGCATTCATTTTCAGTTTTTGCACACAGACTTGCTTGGAGCCATGCGGTGTAGTGAACTGGGAATAGTTCGACCGAGTGAATCCAGTGGAACAGGTATGGAAATATTCAGGTTTGTACTGCTATTGAACAATTTGACATGTTCAGTTTGCAGAAAGCTAAAATGGACACATGGATTTTTGTTGTTAGATTTACCTTGACTAAAGTGTTTTTATTACCTTGCAATTTCTTGACATAAATCCTTGATCACACTTGAGTCTAGAGTAACAATTGTCATATTATGCCACATCAATCGAATCTAAAGCAAAGGTTAAGTATTTATACCAGGGATTTCTGTTAAATTGCGTTAATAATGTGAAGGGTTAGTTCGTCTAAGTGTCGTTCATCGGGATCACATATCGTCGACCAACTCACTAAGCGCTTTACGCCTAGTGAGTCTTAATCGATTCTCGCACAGAGACACACGGTTAAGCACTAGAGACACATTGAAGGTACACAACTGCATGGTGACGCACTACACGGCAACAGCGGCGGCTGCAAACTTCCTATCTGCAGCAGAGTTCCTGGTATTGTCCAAACGAACATTTGTCTGGCGTGAGGTATTGGAACGCTCGGGCGAAGTTGAGTGGATACAAAGCGAACTCGATCTATTCCCTCAACTGGTGGCAGTGTCATATGATATCGTGCTGCTGGACACCGTCGATCTCAATTCTGACTTGCTCGCGCTCATTCAAGAAATTCGGTTCCGCTCTCCAGAAACAGTCATCGCGCTGATTGTCCGACCTGGGGATCTGGAGTTTCATACGAAACTACTGGAAGCCGGTGTCAGTGACCTGGTTATGGAATCCATTACTGAAGAAAATTTCGCGTATCGCCTACAAGTACTCAAACTCCAAAAAGCAAAACTGGATGCTATACAGCGGCGTACGCATATGGTCCACACGGTGAGTATGCTCACCCAGCAGTTCCAATTGACCGAGCATCCCATGGTGTTTCTTGCTGATAGCATTGAAGCCCTGTGCCGAAATCTGGGATTATGTGGCACCGCTATCGTCATCAAACAAGATGACACGCTGAATCTGTATGCCGGGACAGTCACGGCGGATAATCGCCCACGCTTCCATGAGAGCCGCGCAAAGGTGCATCCGTACAATCCGCTCTCACAAGTTCTGCAATCCGGGGTTTCTATGCTGATCCCGGATGTATTGAAGCACCCCTACTACTCAGCTATACCGATCATCGATAACCCAGAGTCAGCACTGATCCTCCCACTGCGGCACAATGGTCAACTCATGGGGTCGCTCGCCCTGTTCGCGAAGAGTAATTTTTTCTCGACAGAAGATCTGGCGCCCTATGAGTTGATCGCGACGCATTTGGCTAAAGCCTATTTCAATGTGCGCCATAATTACGATCGCGAGTCTGATATTCATTCAACCCGCCAACTGGTACACGTTTGGCAAACCTTGTCGAAGTTCGACTCCGCTAAGGAAGTCTTGACTACGCTCTATGATCGCGTCAGCGAAATCAAGGACATCAAGCAAGTAGTCATCTGGTTGTTGAATCCCCAGTTGCAAAGCTTTGAGTTGACAGTTTATTCCACTGATTCCCAGATCGATGAGCTTATGCAGCAGCTCTTCGACGAAGGGGTGTTGGATCAGGTCATGGGTGAGCTCGACGCAACGATGGCTCCAGTCATCTTTCATGAGCGCGACGTGACGCAACCACGCTTAGCCGCATTGCTCAAACTGATGGGCGCGCAAAGCCTCACGTTGATTCCGATTGTGGGCGCGACACTGCTCGGTGGTATTTTCTTTACCACCTTCGATGAGAAGCGGCTCGCCGTCAACGACCTCAGTTTCTTAGAAAGCATCATGCACGCGGCAGGGCAGATCGTCGAACGCAACATGATCATCCACTCGCTGCAAGAACAGCAGAGCCGCCTGGAAAGCGTACTCCGGAGTATCCATGAAGGCATTTTCTTCGTGGATGGGCAAGGCGTGGTCAATCTGTGTAATCCACAGTTCACTGAGTTGTCGGGTATAGCACCATCCCAGATCGTTGGGAAGAACTTTATTAAACTACTCCGACTACTGGCCGACACCACCGAAACACCAGATAGCACATTCGAGCAGTTGACCGCCGCACTCGACCGTATGCTTATGCCCTCGCCCTCGAAGGACGAATACCCCGTGCTGGAGATGTGGCATGCGACACTGGAGTTCCCCTTTACAGTGGAATTCTCGCGGCTGGAAGTGAGCCCGGTTGAAGTCGGATGGATCGGGTATTTGCGCCGGCGAGAACAATCGACGGTGGCGTCGACTGCGCTCGCGATGACGGCCAGCAACGGGCTGCAAGAAGATTTGCTCGTCTACATGTTGGGGATCGAACATCAGTTGAGTCTGCTGACAGAGGGATATTCGCTCGTAAAGCCACAGCAGCATCTGCGCGAACTCGGCCGCACTGAGCAGAATTTGCACCAAGGCATACAACTCTGGAAAAATCTCCTAGAGATTGAGAAGTTTAATGCTAATCTCATCCAGCTAGAGCTTGAGGAAATCGATCCAACTGCCTTTATCGAAGCCAGTCTTAGTTCGCGGATCATGTCAAACTATCGGGGTCAGATCACGGTGGTTGCGAAACCCCCACGTCTGACGGCACAGCTTGATGCAAACTATATGGCACAAGCGCTGGACAACATCATCCGGTTTTTCCTGTATCATCGTCATGGTCAGGCCCCCATCACAATCAATATTGTTCCAGAGCATCACCATATCCTGATCAATTTTCACGAACGAACCGCCAACCTTGACGACGCCCAATTGGCATCCGTCTTCGATCTGTCCCAAGAAGGGTTAACGTTTACCGAACGCGCAGTGACGATCGCAATGAGTTTGGCGCGCCAAATCATCGAGGGGCATGGTGGCAGCATTCGCGTCGAACAACGGCGCAGTTGGGGTTTAGTCGTCGACATGATCGTACCGACGACTGGCGGTACAGATGAGGAGATCGGAGATCAGCTTGAGGTGACCGCCAAAGCGGCCAGCACAACTCATGGTCTGGATGTACTCATTCTCGAGTCTGAAAAACACTTGCTGGCTGAGCAGTATAGTGTGTTAACCGCCAACGCGAATGAACTGATGATGGAAACCGAGCTACAGGGGACGATCCGGACACTGAAACTCACGCATGTGGATGTAGTGATGCTGGAAGTCGCTAGCCCGCACATGAATATCTCGGCTGTGTGTCAGGCAATTCGCGCGCAGAGCAATACGCCGATTATCGTCATCGCGCTACCGGAGTTTGAGACGGCCTGCGTGCAAGCGCTCATGGAAGGAGCGGATGCATATCTCACCGTGCCCCTTGATCGCGATAAAGTGTTGGCGCAGATCAAAGCTATTGCCAAGCGCAAGGACATCAATGCCCGAACCGCCGCCCCCGTGCAAATTGGCGAACTGTATCTCGACCTCGCCCGCCGGCGCGTCTACCTGGGCAATACGTTGATCGACCTGACCGCAAAACAGTATGAAATTCTCAAAATGCTCGTGATGCATCGTGATCAGGTGCTGACATACCAAGAGATTCTGACTGGTGTTTGGGGGGCAGAGTATCGAGATGAGAAACAGTATCTGTGGGTAAATGTTAGCCGCTTACGGGGCAAGCTGGAACCCACAGCAGACAGCCCCCGCTATATCTATACACAGCAGGGGGTGGGCTACATCTTCCATGAGCCTTAGGGAGCGGTGATTTCCGAGTAAAGTGTGAGATTCGGGTAAGCGGCCAAAGCAGCAAACCAATACATCGATGTGGCAGGGACGCTGACGATGCGCTGCCCGCTAAATTGCCCGCTAATCGCCTGACCGGTGATTTCGAACACGGTGCCGGTCTCGCGATCCCACCATTCGACCGCGACTTCATCATAGACCAGCATGACGGGCGTACCATCTTCCAGCAAAGGCAGATGACTCGCGAGCACGGGTTCGCCACCGACCGTCTGGCGCAAAAGCAGAACATCGGTGTCACCAATGCGAACCGGTGTAATGCCATCGGCGAGCGCGTTGACGGGGAATACCGCAGTTTCATCACCCACAGTCACTACATAGACCTGATCCGCATAGCGCAGCTGACGATCGGCCTGAACGGTACGGGTTACCGGAAAGGCAAAGCGACCGAGGTTAACGCTGGTGCGATAATTGGCCGCCGGATTGTTGCGATAATCCACATAGTTGGCGCGCCGGGCGAGACTGACGGTGTTCGGATGAATAGCTTGCCAATCAAGCCACGGCATCACTACAAACGGCAGCAGTTCCAACTGTTGACCCGGCACGCTGCCAACAAGCTGTTGGCCGTTCAACTGCAGCCACTGAGACTCGGTCTGCAAGTCATACATCAGCGGGATGCTGCTGTAGTAAATGCCGGAGTTGCCAAATTCGAGGATTTGCCCGTCGCTGCGCCGCGAATAGATTGACGCATGGTTGGTATACATACTATACACAACGAGGATCGGTTCATTCCCGATAGTATCATTCACAAGGCCATGAAACAGCATGATTTGCAACGGATAAGCATACGCTTGGCCGCTGGCGTCACTATAGCCAATGACCAGGCTGTCCGGCTGAAGCCAAGTGCTCGCATTCGCTGCCGACTCATAGGCTACGGGTAGACAAACAGGCGCTTGAGCGCAGAACGGGCGCAGGCGGTTGCGCGCGCTGCGTAATACTTCGTCTGTCACCTGGGAATACGGAACCAGACGACTGCTGAAGTTGCTAAAGCTATCGACCATCAACTCGTCCAGAGCGATGATGGGAGTGAGCGGTATTTCCGTCGCAGGCGGCTCTTGCGCCAATACGGGCAGCGCTAACAACAGTCCGATCAGCAGCAGCATACAGAAAGCTAGGGTTCTCGAGCGCATTTCCATGGTTAGCCTGCCTATACCTGTTTTTTGGTGTTAGTGACTGCCCAACGATAAATCACAATCGCAAAGCAAGCCAGCATAAACAGGCCGAGCCCTACGAGAACTGACAAAGAATACGTGTCTGATACATTCGTCGTCCCCGGATCGCTCGAATCGAAGTCCAGCGGCAACGGAATTTCGGCGGACTCACGTCCCCGCAGCACATCCAGCGCCTGCGAGCCGTAGAGTTCACTGGGTTCGACATGCGTGTTTTCGCTGAATTCATTCCAACTGATGAGTCCGATAGCATCGGGATTTGAGTTCAAAGCTGTGTTGAGCTGGATGCGCAGCGTTTCGCCATCATTGCGCTCGACGACCGTCGTCCCCCCGATCATACGGGCGTCGAAACCTGGGGCGGCCGGTGCAATCCATAATCCGCCATTCTCGTGAATCGCCGCACCCATTTCGTCGAGTTTTTCCTGATAACGGGGATAGGTCGCCGGATTGACCGATGACCAGTAGTAAGCGTTGCCATCTATGAGATCGGCTAGACGATTATAGCCGTCCAGATTGCGTTCAGTCGCGAGCAGCAGCAGACGGTTACGAACTCGGTTGGATACGGCATTCACCTCGTCGCGGCTGAACTCCCACGTTCCGGACCAAATCACCACAGGCCGATCATAAGTTGCGAAAGCCGGATGCGCGGAATATTCTTCAATGAAATATTCAAGATCGCTTTCGATGCGCTCGATGGGCAGTGGGTTCCGTTCAAAATCGAGCCCCTGATAAATGATCCAGAGACGAAAGTCATGCGCGTCCGCCAGTTCGATTAAAAGCTCAAGCCGCGAATCCAACTGAAAGGTGCTCTTCCAGCTGACAATGAAACCATCAATGCCGGCAGCCTGCGCCCATTCGATATGCTGTTCCATGATGGCGCGGTCGTCACTGCTATAGCGACCTAACACAGGATAATCGGATTTCGCGCGATTCCAGGAGGTCACATCAAACCAGATGTAGTAATACGCCATCATCGGGATCGGGTCGATGGAGGCATCCTGAAGCACTGGACTACGCTCCGGTGACTGCCCTGCCACCATCGGGAGGCCAATGTTCAACACGGTCAGCGCCATTATCACAGCGACAATCTTTTGTAGTCGCGCCAACGCGGTCAATGCTTGATGCCTCATACTCATATGCTTAACTGCCCTTTGTGGTTCTACACCTGGTAACCGGAGTTTTGCCAACGTCTGCATTGCTTACGACGGTTTACGCCGGGCTTGCAGGCGGCGCGCCTGACTTGAAGCGATGCGCAGAGGCAGCTTCAGCAAAAATGGACGACCGTAGAACAAAAGTCCAAACCCGACAACCAAGCCGGCGACCACACCGACCGCCATATCTACGACCGTTAGCACCTTGAGATCCACGACCTGATTGCGGGTGAGGGCGGTCGGCGTCACCGAAGCCATACCGGCGGCCCCAACGACCTGCAGTTGGTAGGTCCCGCGACCCATCGGGCCAATTTCCAGTCGATTATCCGCATTGTACGGATAGCAAATCGTTTCGCCGGAAGGCAGCGTCACATTGATACCAGTGCCAACCGGAAAGTTGAACAGCGCGTCACGAGCCTGGATCACAGCATGGTAGAGCAGCAGTTGAATTTCCCAGACATCATTCGGATTGATATAGAACCGTTGTTGATATCGGTTCACGACATTTGATCCGTCGACGATTACTTCCTCGACTGAGTACTGGATCGTAGTCGCCTCCAAACCTTCGCGCCGCCGATTGATGCGCGTGGCCTGCAACCACCGGGTCTGACCATCTTCAAAAGTCAGGTGATCGCCCGCACTGCTGCGCAGTGTGATGGTATCAACACGATCTTCTTGCACCGGCTGATTGTCAAGATCATTGAAGGTCATGCTGATCAGGTGCTCAACTGTGTATCCCGCCTGCAGAACTTCATTACTGGTCAGTTCGACTTCCCGTTCATCAGTAAAAACCGAGTCTGACCAGCGCTGGAATTCGGCTCGCGTCGACCCATCCACCTGATTGTTCTCGATGGGCAGTGCGACCAAGGGATACGTTCCGGGCTGCGATACATAGGTGCGGACGACTCCATCGGTATCGGTTTCCAGCAGCGAACCATTGAACGAAAAGGGCATATTCGGAAGCGGCGGAATGGTTTGAATCGTCAATTCAATCGGATTGATGACTACCGACCGGGTAGCACTGACCGGTTCATAGGCCTCAGTACCGATAAAGTCCACTTGGACGTCATGCGTACCGACACTATACTCATTCCCTAAGCCGATGCTGGCTAGTCCATCTTCGTCGGTACGCGCGCGCCGCACCTGCACACCATCCACATAGACCACCAGCGGCAGATTGCCCAAGGCACGTCCCAGCGCGTTACTGATCTGGATGTCGACGACGATAGAACGGCCAACCGGAACCGCGGCCGCCGGGTGGATCACCAAGCGAGGCGGGTTGATTTGGGCCTCACGCACATCAAGCTGAGGAATAGCTTCAGCCAGACTGACCGTCGTTTGCCTGGAAACCGCCTGATAATCCGATGTTCCCGCGAAATCCACGCGAATAGTATGACTTCCGGCGCGGATGCGTCCGCCCAGCGCGATCAATGCATGGCCGTTATCATCAGTCAATACGAAGGCACGCAGTTCGCCGTCGACATAGGCTGACAGCGTCATATCGGCTAAAGGGTCGCCGCTAGCGCTCGTCAATACGGCCTCAACCGCCAACCCGAGCGTTGCTTGCTGGTCGAGAATCGGCGTCAACCACAGCGTGGAAGCGGAAAGCGGTGTCTCCTGTGCCTGCACCGTAGTGACCAACACCACCATCAGTGCCAAGCTTACAGCGATGAAGCGCAATACTTGTCGAATCATGCTTCCTCCCTGGGTGTGTCTGTAGCGGTCGGTTGTGTCTTTCGAGAACGCAGCTGCGCTAGCACAATGACCACGACCGTGGCGATGATCGCCATGCCGTAGAAGATGAAGATCACATCTCGCCGCGGACTCGGCGCGGTTTCGACTTCGCCGCGTTCAAACGGAACAAAAGCGGCTTCGCGCGGTGGCTGGGTGAAATCAAAAGCGCTGACGATACTATTGGCCTGCGCGTCACGATCGGCCAGCGGTTCTAAATTCCAGTTATCCTGAATGAACTTCAAAGCCGAGGTGTAGTCCGTCAGCGTGCTATCGATATGCCCCTGCCGGGCATAGGAACTCACCAAGAGCGCGGGAACGCGGAATCCATAGCCGAACTCGTCGACGCGCGGCGGGGGAACGTGATCGTACCAACCGCCCCAATCATCGTAGCTCCACAGGAACGCCGAAGATTCCCAATAGTCGCTTTGAATCAAACGCTGCAAGAGCGACCGCACAAAGCGCGCGCCTGAAACGACGTTGGACGGCGGATGTTCGCTCGGGCCAGAAGGCACCAAGAACGCGACACTGGGGAGGGTGCCATTGGCGAGATCGTCGTAATACTCATCCAGATTGACGATGCGGCTGTTGAGCACGGGATCATCCAGGAAGCGATCCATATTGAGTAGGGGAACCCAAATCACCTGTGACGCGCGGTTCATGGGATACAGGCTTGCCGTCCGATACGTCAAGCCGGGTTCATAGTTCTGGACGTAAAACTTCCAGCTGATGCCCTGTTCTTCCAGACGGTCGAAAATGGTCGGCGTGTTGTTGAGCAGAACTTGCATATCTTCATTAGCGTTGGCGACCACCGTCTGCCCTGCAACCCAGTACATGTGGTTGTCGAAGCTACCCCCATGCACCGAACTGAAGAAATTGTCGAACAGGACGTATTCGTCAGCGATATTCCAGTAATACGATAACGTTTCGCCATCGTAGTAACCCATCGCCAGTCGTCCATCCTGGGAACGCCGTTCCAACGCATAGACGAAACCGTTCATCAGCCCGTCATTGTATTGAACCGCATGCGTCTCTTCGCTGTGATCCGGATCATCCATTTCGACATCATTTTCGCCCAGTCGAAACGGTTCTACACAGCCTAACGACTCATCGTTGGGATCATACGGCATACACGTTCCTTCGGGGATGCCGTTAGCCCCGGGGTACGTACCGAAGTAGTTGTCAAACGAGTGATTCTCTTGCATCAAGAAGAGGAAGTGCTTAATCGGCGTATTGGTCGGTGGTTCAGCCGTCGGCTCATCATCTTGGGCCTGAAGGTGCACTCCATTTCCTAGCAGAAGGAGGAAGCAGACAACCAACAGGCGCAGCATAGAAAACATTCGCATGGCTTGAAACTTCATTACGGGTGAACCTCATAAACTATGATGACTGGTTTTTCGATGATCTCTCCATCGGCGGTGGTCACCTGAACCGTCTGCGTGTGGACAACACGCCCATGATAACGTTCGACGTACCATAGCAGTTTTTCTGAGAAAAAGGTTGACCGAGAAGCCGAAAAGGAATCCCAAACGATATACTGCAAATCCCCGGTTCGTAACTGAAAGTCCGGGTTCAGAACCGGATCGTACGATGGATTACGATGCAGCGGATTCGGGCTGACCGAAATTCCGAGCGCATCGTGATAGCCATACCATTTGATAATGTTCGCCATCGACGGTCCAATCGTCATGAACAAAGAATTCGCGGGAACATTCTCACGAATCCAAGTGCCCATTTCTCGGCCACCGGGGATGCCGCCCGAGCCCGCCAAAAACGTATCTGACTGCGTCGGCTGAATTTGCGCCCAACTCGTCATGAACAAAGAGGCCGCAATCACCAAAGCGATCGCCATACCCATCATAGGTTGTGGGAGGTTCAACTTCCCGAGCCGAAACGAGCGTCGAGGCAGTTGTGTGAGCGCACGCGCCGCTAACAGGATGATCGGCGCAGCGATGGGAAGCAGGTACTGAAAACCTTTGGTTGGCCACAGTTGAAAGAAGACGATCGGTACAATGATCCAGGTCAGCATCAAGCGTTCGCGCCAACCGCTAGAGCGGCGCAGCAGGATCAACCCGACAATGGCCGCGGCGATCACCAGCAGGCCAATCGCAGGGGGCACAACCGTAAGATAAAAGTCGGCGGTGTGGTTCGGTCTGCGAAAAAGCTGCCAGATAATGTAGTTTCCAGCCGTGCTCGTGCTGGTTGCCCCAGAGAATCGAATCGAAAGTGGAAATGGGCTCATCACAATCACCATTGCCACGACCGAAAAGATGATATCCCGCAAACGAATGCGAATTTCCGGCGAGAGGGCCAAGAAGGCATAGATCGAACCGACCATCAGAATGCCCGTCTCTTTGGCCAGAAAAGTCAGTCCCATCCCTGCCCCAGCAGCTACCAGCCATAAGGAACGCTGTGTTTCGTAATAGCGCACCATGAGATAGAGCGTGAGCGTAGCGCACAGCGTCATGGAACCATCTAGCAGAACTTGGCGGGTGACGACCACGTGATAGGGCATCACAGCTAGCAGCAGCGCGGAAATGAACCCGGCTCGACGACCATAGAGCCGACAGCCCATAATATACAGAATCAGAACCGTGAGAATGCCAATCGCGACCGAGACTAAACGTCCCAACCAGTCATAGGGGCCGAAGATTTTGAAAAAAACCGCCACAAGGAACTGGAAAAGCAGAGGGTGCGCGCGAAAGACAGGGAAAATCTCGGAGAGGACAGGAATCTGCGCGATCGAAGCGCCCTGACCAGCATAGACCGCTTCAGCGCTATTGTAGCCCAACGCATTGATGTTAACGAGACGAATGAATAGGGCTAGTATCAAGACGATAGACAGCGCCACCACATGCGCTAGCACTATTTTTCGCTGAGTAATGCGCCCCTGGTCTACAGTTTGATCGGTCACTGCTGGACCGAGGGAACGCTGAAGAACGAGGTCGATGAAGCTTTTAGAGGCTGATGCCATGTACGTTTGTGCGCTCTCAATCCGCAACAATTTCGTTTTAAGATGTTTGACTGATGTCAATAAGCGTGAAAGCAGCGGACAACCCACATTGTGGGTTGTCCGCTGCGGTTACTCGGAACTAATCACCGCTTTCCGTGTACTTGACATCCTGCTCGGTCAAGGCAGGACGAAACAGGCGATTGAGATCCTGGTCGCTCATAATCGGCTTCGTCTGCATCTGCTTGACGAGATACGGCAGGCGCTTGTACCAACCATAGCTCGAGCTGCGCAGGTGCGTCGCGGTAATGTTCTCAAT
The DNA here is from genome assembly GCF_016713355.1 of Candidatus Flexifilum breve. NCBI lineage: Bacteria > Bacillati > Chloroflexota > Anaerolineae > Aggregatilineales > Candidatus Flexifilaceae > Candidatus Flexifilum > Candidatus Flexifilum breve. Next base: position 654,849 of record NZ_JADJPI010000007.1, on the reverse strand, counting down.
GGCCGACTCGACGACGACACGTTCAGCCTTATGCAGATCCGAACCCTTCCAGTTGCTCAACTGATCGGCGATGGCCGGGTACGGCGGGAAGCCATAAGCATCTTCCGCGTTGGCGACGAGAATATTCGCCTTGTCGAGATCATTGATATTCGTTTCCATATCCGGCCCGCGTTCGATGAGTACAATGTGGGCGAGCTGCGCGCTCTTGGCATATTCCGTCCCCGGCACCAGTTCATCCACCATGTACTTGGGCGGTGGGACAAAGGCCTGCACAATCGCGCTCAAGGTGGCAGCCGGGAAGCCGTTCTCGCTCATCGCCATACCGACACGCCGTCCACCACGCGAGTGCAGGCGGCTCTGAACCTTCAGGAACAGGCGCTTCTTGAGCGGCAGGGGAGCAGCGCCGACAGCTTGCAGTGTATGCTGGCTGATCGTCAGCGGCTTCGGATAGTTGAAGACCTGACCATTCTCGCTGAAAATCGTCATATCGTCAGACAGGAAAAGCGCTTCTCCGGGATTATGCTGGAGCGTATACAGGATCGTCGTGGTCTTGCCAGTATCCGTCTGCGCAGTGATGAACAGGCTCTGCCCTTCGAAGGAGATGCTCGCCCCGTGCATCAGTGCGTAACCCTTGCGCACCAAGCCCCAGCGCATCAGCGGCTCGACCACATTAGTATACAACACATGTGGGGAAAACTTCACCAATTGTGATGCATAGACTTTGGAGACAGTATCTGAGCGGTTAATGACGATGCTGAAACCGAGCGCCTTGAACATCTCCTCGTAGACGATGGAGTCTTTCTCCTTATGCGCGGTGGGGTTCATCGCGATCATCACGTCGATGTCCGGATTTTCGACCGGCTTATCGGTCAGGAAGTACTTCAATTCAGGTAAACGCTGTTCCGAACGCACCTTCATAATGCCATGAATATCGTAGTACCACAGTTTTGCCTTAGGCATGGTTGTTGTTGTCCTTTCAGTACGCCAAATGAGATTGTCAGCCAGCAAATAACGGAGAACGGTCATGAACATGAGGGTCGAGACGTTGGCCACAACGTAATGAACTGCGAGACCCGACACCATCGCCGCGAGCAAGGGGCTGCGCAGCGCGAGTAGAATATTGTTGATGACAAAGAAGACACTGATACGCTGCACCAACGGTGCTTGCAGCCCGGTGCGCTGCTTAAAGACCCACTTTTCGGTCCACAGGAAGTTCCACAGGGTTGAACCCTGCGTCGCCAGAAGCGCGGAGACCAAATAGTGAATCTGCAGGTACTCAGTGAACAATGCCATGAGGGCCGTATTGACGACCAGGCCGGTCAAACCGACGACCAAGAACTGCAGAACCGGCGCGACCGCGGCAAAGCGCAGGCGGAAAATCTGCTTGAAGAGCAGCAGCATCTCAGAACTGTTCGCCTTGCTTTCACCCGAAAGCCGTTCGCCAAATTCAAACGGCATTTCGTCAACCTTGAGCTTAGGGTGCTTGCAGAGGATCTCAAGCAGAATCTTGAAGCCGTTCGGCTCAAGCTGATCGAGGTTGAGCTGACGCCGGTTGACGAGGAAAAACCCAGTCATCGGGTCACTTACATTGTGCAGGCTCTGCGGAAAGACGATGTGCGACACGACAGCGAGACTATACGAAATGAACTTACGATAGAGACTCAGCCCGTCGGTGCTGCCGCCCGGCGCCAGCCGACTGGCGATCATCACATCGAGATCCTGTTTCTGGATGCGGTCGAACAGCCCCGTAATCACCTCCGGCGGATGCTGCAAATCACCATCCATCACGACTACATAGTCGTTTTGAGCAGCTTTCAGCCCTTCGACCACAGCTTTGCCCAAACCGTTGCGGCGCTCCGGTGGGCGGGCAATCAACCGAACCTGAATTTCGGTCTCTTGATCTGCCAACTTCCGAATAACCTCTGGTGTATTATCCGTGCTGTCATCGACAAAGATGATTTCTGAGCATTGGGACTTGCAAGCTGCTCCAACGCGCTTCAGTAGTGTTGCGATGTTTCCCGACTCATTGCGGGTCGGGACCACAATTGAGAAGGACACGGGTCCGGCAAGGGGCAGAACCGATTGCTGGACAAAGGGAGTTGAAGTCCTCTGTAAGTTGTCCATTGTGTGTTTCCTTTGCTCATAAGTGCGGTCGTCGTTGCTCCGTACCGGAAAGCACGGAGTAGGGCTTGGGTTATCAGCGCAAGTCTTGAATTGTGTGATAAAAGGAATGAAATCTGAGTTACAGCGATAACCCAAATTGATAATCCAAATTATGAAGAAATCAGCTTACAATAAGCTAAAACTTTGTAATGACGGTTTTGAACAGCTGTTTTCCGCTCAAAACTCGCAGTTTTTCATTAAGAATTCGTCAAACAGCAGTCAAAGTGTGCTCTGAACCAGCGTTGGGGCTGCAAAAGTGTTTGCGATTCACTTTGCACAAATACGGTGCAAGATCCTAAGTTTGTAAAATGATGTTTGATTAGCACATGGGTTACGGTAGAAATACTCACTTAGACGACTGCTTGCCTTTACCTTATTTATAGATCTTTCAAGCTCATAGAACTTGCAGACGCACGCAATGATAATTACCAACTGGATTAATGAAAATGACACCTGAACTGAAACGCGCGCTAAAGCTGGCTGACCGTCATACTCAAACGCAACAGTACGCAGAAGCGCTCGCGGTACTGCGCCCTTTTCAGGATCACCCGGCGGTTGCCACCCGGATTAAAGTCCTAAAGCAGAAACGCGATCAGCGTACGAGGCGGCAATCGGCGCGCGGCCGAAAAACGTTGCTTGTGACCGTAATCCTCGCGGGTCTAGCTGTCGAGCTCGCAGTTGCCGCCTTCATTCTAGGTCGGGAAACAGCAAGACCAGCGATCACGCTGCCTACCTTGGCTTCGAATAACGACTTTCAGCCAGTCTCGACACTCGCAAACACGGGAGAAGCAACTGTTGCGGTTGCTTCTCCCGTGCCAACTATCGCTTCTCCTGTGCCAAATATTGCTTCTCCCGTGCCAACGGCTGTGGTCGAAAACCCAGCCGAGTCCAGCTTACAGGACGCCATCCTTCAGCAGCTTCTAGAACTGCCTCAAACTCGTCAAGTCTTCCTGATCGACGTCGACGAGTCTCCCGATGGCGCGCCCATTGTCTATCTTGAAATGAAATTACAGCCCGGTATGCTCAATGAAACCACGCTCGACGCTGTAGTCACTGTACTTGATGAAGCACTGGGATTCCCCACCTACAGTAATCTGGAAGTCATTTTGAGCGATGACGAATCTGTAGTCGACTTTATTTTTGACAGCCAAACCGGTACGTGGAGTCAAACAGTTCTTTCCGGTTCCGGTATCGCCACAGCCGCACCCTAAGCATAGATCCTGTGCTGTAACCAAACCGCCACTGTGGGATGCAGTGGCGGTTCGATTTAGGCTAACTTTTCAGTGATCTAGCAGTTCATCATGTCGCCGGTGTTTCTGTTGGCGTCGCGGTCGGCGTCTCCGTCGGTGTAGCGGTCGGAACCGGCGTTTCCGTCGGCGTCGCGGTCGGAACCGGCGTCTCCGTCGGCGTCGCGGTCGGAACCGGCGTTTCCGTCGGTGTTGCGGTCGCGGTCGGGGTCTCCGTCGGCGTAGCGCTCGCGGTCGGGGTCTCCGTCGGCGTAGCGCTCGCAGTCGGCGTTTCCGTCGGCGTAGCGGTCGCGGTCGGGGTCTCCGTCGGCGTAGCGCTCGCAGTCGGCGTTTCTGTCGGCGTAGCGGTGGCCGGCGGCACGTTGACCACAATGACGAGTTGCGGAACATTGGCTGATTCGCGGCTGCCGAAGCGAACCAACGTACTGTTATTCGCCGTTATCACCAAAGTGACATCCCCTGCCCCTGTCACTAATGAGCTGACATTGACGGTCGACCAGCTATTAGCTGACACACTCCCTGATTGGATCACGGTACCCGTGACCGCAGGGGCATTATTGGACGTAATCGTCAATTCATCCCACGCACTGCTTGATGTGCGAACGCCGTAACCCTGACCAGCCGGAGTCTGCGCAAAGAATTGCAGCATAACACTACTGATTGTGCCCGGTAACTGCGGCACGGTGAACTTCAAATACGAACTGATGAGGGGCGAGCCATCAATGTTCAATGTCGTCGCTTGCCCAAAATTCGTCCCCGCACTGGCAGCACTTACGTAGGCATCTGCTACAGCGTTGATCGTAATCGTCTGCTGAGCCGCCGGGGTTGTGCTGGTTGCGGTCGGCGTTGGGCTAAGCGTGGCCGTCGGCGTACTGGTTGCCGTAGCGGTTGCCGTAGGTGTTGGCGGGAGCGGCGTATTGGTCGCTGTTGCTGTATCCGTTGGCGTGGCCGTCGGGCCAAACGACGTAGCCGTAGCAGTCGGCGTAGCAGTCGGCGTAAAGGTATTGGTTGGTGGCAGTGGCGTATTCGTCGCCGTGGCAGTCGCGGTCGCAGTATTGGTCGCCGTCGGTTGAACGGAGCCAAACGTAATCACCAACTGTGGAGGATTTACGCTTTCGCGGCTTCCATAGCTGATCGCCGTGCTATCCAGTGACGTCAGAGCGAAGTTAAGGCTACTTGATGCCGTCACGTAAGACGTCACATCCACGCTTGTCCAGCCATTGGCCGAAACCGATCCGGATGAGCCAATCAAGGTGCCAGGTACGGGAGAATTGCTGTAATTCACGCCCGATTCGGTCCAATTGCCAGTCGTTGATTGAATCTGGTAGCCGATATTCGAACCCGTATTTGCGTAGATCCGCAAAGTGGCATTAATGATTGTTCCGTTGATGCCAGAGGTGTCGAACCGCAGGTAGCTGCGAAGCACGGACGGCGCGGCATCAGTTCTTAGAGTCGTAGTCGCGCCGTAATTCATCGTCACATTTGCCTGATTCACGTAAGCATCCGCAATCGGGCCCAGCGTGGACTGTGTCGTCCCCGGTGTTGGAGTCAACGTGGCCGTCGGTGAGTTGGCTGGCGTGGCAGATGATGTGGCCGTCGGCGTAGCGCTCGCGGTCGGGGTCTCCGTCGGTGTGTTGGAGGGCGTGGCGGTAGGCGCATTGCTGGCCGACAGTTGAATGACCAATTGCGGGGGATTGGCGCCTGTGCGACTGCTGTAATTGATATTCGTGTCGGCGTTGGCATTCATGAAGAAGTTGACTTCACCGGATGCCGAAATGACCGAGGTGACGTCGATAGTCGACCAAGTACCCGAAGTCGCCGACGAGCTTCCGATGGCAGCCCCGGCCGCCGGCGCGTTATTGTAAGTGATACCAGTTTCAGTCCATCCCCCGTTCGTAGCCTGTAACGTAAAGCCGCTCGGGGCAGTGCTGTTCGCGAAGACTCTGAAAGTCGCACTGGTAACAGGCGCCGGTAAGCTAGGCACGATAAAGCGGAGATACGTGTTGATATCGGGCGACAGATCGGTACGGATCGTTGTGCTATTTCCAAAGTTGGAGTTGCTTGACCCCGAAAGATTGGTGACGTAAGCATCCGCCACAGCAGTGAGCGTGAAAGTTGCTGTCAGCGGGGTGGTAATCTGTGACGAGTTCGAGGGCGAGGACTCATTACCGGCAAGATCAGTGGCTGTGACAGTATAGGTATAAGTCTGGCCAAGCTGTATGGAGAAGTCGGTGTAATTCAGGCTACCGGCGCTTGCAATCCCAATTTGGACGCCATTACGGTAGATGCGGTATCCCTGAAGCCCCACATTATCAAACGATGGTGACCAGTTAAGGTTGACATACCCAGCGTTTGTCGCCGTCAAGTTCACGGGGGCAGTCGGGGGCGTGGTGTCCACTAGATTCGCATTGCAGGCGATTGCACTCGAATCCAGAACAATACCCTGGTAGTTGATATATTGGAGATTCGCACCGTGTACGTTCAGTTCCATGCGCAGCGAACCAAGCGCAAAGGGAGATGTGTCGTAACCTACCAGCATCCGGGAAGCGTTGTTCACAAAATTCCGGATACCATGCCCACCACCGCCGGCGACAATATGCACTGCGCCATTCGGTGACACATTCCCGTTAGCATCGAGAGCCGCCCAGCGCTGATAAGTATGATCGTGACCGGCAAGGACGAGATCCACTCCATTGCTTGCAAGCAGCGGCCATAGGTTAGCCATAAAGGTGAAAACACCTTGGTCGCCATTGTTGAAGATTGGGTGGTGCATGTAGACAATCGTACATTCGGCAGTGTTGTTTTGTAGATCCTGCACTAACCACTGGTACTCAGCTTTGCCAGGGATAAGCTGGTTGTACTCACTCGTCGAGTTGAGCGCGATAAAGTGCCAACCGCCCGCATTGTAACTATAGTAGTTCGGGATATTGTCCCAATAACTAAAGTATCCCGGTGCGGCACCATTCTCGTACTCATGATTGCCCACAATTGGATTGGTGACATCGCGCAGTTGGCCGAAGTAAGTCGATGGGGTGCCGTACCAGTTAAGGAATTCGGTATATGTACCTTTGTCGTACACGTCACCAAGGTATAAGAAGAGGTCAGGATCCCAGCTCTCGATCATATCGGTGACTTGCGGCCATTCCCCACTGGCGCCGTCGCCCGTGGCGGCGACGATCAACGGTTGACCCGCTGCTGGACTTGGCGTGTGAATCGTAAAGGTATTGGAGTTGACCGGCGGGGTCGTAACACCGTTACTGAAGGTCAGGTTGATGTTGGTGAGCGCCGTCGCTCTGCCATCCCGCATGTCCGCCAGAACACCAAGTGTGTAGCTGCCGTCGACAAACTGATTTGTTGGGAGATTGAAACTGTACGGAGCCGCAAATTCCGAGAGTAGATACGCACCGTTTAAGTAGGTTATCAGGTTCGCAATACCCGTCGAACTGCCTGTGATCGTCGCAGTTAGGGTCACGGGGATCGTTCCGCTGACCGTGGCGTTATTAGCCGGCGCAGTAATACAAATTTGGACGATGTAGCTCGCCCCCGAAGGCATCGATGAATTGCAGAACGGGTCCGCCAATGCGGGCGTCACCGGACGCAACCAAATGATGATAGAGAGCAAAAGGACAATAACCTGTAGTCTTCGATTTTCCATTGATAGGCTCTCGCAACTGCTCATCCAAATTCGTATAGCGTATGGGACACAGCTGTTCCTGTGAAAATCACAAGATACAGTTGCACCCATTTATATAATGACATCAAGATCTTGCAGATAGCTTTCAGAAGGTGACTCTGAGTTTAAATGCGGAAAGCATAATTAGGTAGTATGCATCCATACACCCTCGACGCTTTCGGTGCATACAACCCAACTGGTTGACCTTCACCTCATGTGGTAAACCTAATACTCAGGTCTCTTTCGAAGGAGGTCAAGCCGGAGAAGATGATCCCTAGAGCGTGTTATGCTTCCATTAGAAGGATTATCCATGAGTCAACTTCGTATCTTACAATGGCGCGATGAATTTCCAATCCTCAACCAATGCACCTATCTGATTTCTAACTCACTTGGCGCGATGCCGCGCGCCGTCTACGCCAAGCTGCACGAATTCGCGGATACGTGGGCGACGCTCGGCGTGCGCGCGTGGGGTCAGGCTTATGAAGACAACCCGACGTGGTGGGAACTCAAGCGCGCGGTCGGCGATAAGATCGCGCCGCTGCTGGGCGCGCCCACCGGGAGCGTACTCGTCCACGAGAACGCCAGCATCGCCAACAGCATTCTGATCAACGCGCTCGATTTCAGCGACTCGCGGCGCACTAAGGTCGTGATCTGCGATCAGGACTTTCCATCGGACGTGTACAGCGTGACGCGCAACCTGCCACCGCACATGGAAGTCGTCATGATCCGCAGCCGCGACGGCATCACCATCGATACCGACGAACTGCTGGCGGCGATTGACGAGCGCACGCGCCTTGTCTCGCTCAGTCATGTGCTCTTCCGCAGCGCCTACATCATGCCGATGGCGGCGATCACGGCGAAAGCGCAGCAGGTCGGCGCGCAGGTGCTGTTCAACGGCTATCACAGCGTGGGCATCATCCCCGTCGATGTGACGGCGGCCAACGTCGATTTCTACGTGGGCGGCACGCTCAAATGGATGTGCGGCGGCCCCGGCGGGGTGTTCATGTACGTGCGCCCCGATCTGCTGCCGACGCTCCAGCCGCGCCTGACTGGGTGGTTCGCGCATCAGCGCCCGTTCGCTTTCGATGTGGATCAGTTTGTGCCGCGCGATGATGCGTACCGCCTCGCCAACGGCACGCCGGGGATCGCCTCGCTGTATGCGATTCAACCCGGCATCGATGTGATCACGCAGGTGGGCGTCGACAACATCCGCGCCAACTCGATCCGCCAGACGAGCAGGCTGATGGAACTGGCGGAACAGGCGGGCTACCAGATCAATACACCGCGAGAATCAGACACGAGAGCAGGTACAGTGACTCTCAACATGCCAAATTCGTATGCCATCAGCCGCGCGGTTCTGGCGCGAAACATCGTCATCGATTACCGTGAAGGAGCAGGGATTCGCATTGCGCCCCACTTCTACAACACGGATGACGAAGTGCGGCTAGCTATTGAGACCATTGGCGCAGTCATCGAAGACGGCAGTTGGCAACCGTACAGCCAAAACCGCTCATTCGTGACGTAACTGGGCAGGAAGACTATCCAGGGGTTTAGCTGTCCTCGTCCGTTTCCCCGTCGATGATGCCGTAGACGGCGTCGAGCAGGTCTTCCGCCCGTTCGAGCGCCTCCCACGCGGGTTCATCCTGCGACTGCATCAGATGGGTGGAGGCTTCGAGCAGCGCGGTCGCCGCCGCCGTGATCAGCGTGGCTACGTCCTGATATTCGTGTTCCACAATCAAGTTGTCGAGGGTTTGGGACGCCTGCCCCGTTAAGCTGATCGCCTGCTGCAAGAGGGTGACGACCTGGCTGGAAGTGTTCATACAATGAATCCTCATGTCGATGCCGAACATCGCCTGTTGTATCCCAACCCACACCGCCGCGCAAATGGAACAAAGTGAGCAGTACGCGCGTCTTAGGATAAGATACGAGACAAAAGTTAAAAGTAGAAAGTTAAAAGTAAAGCAGTCATCAATGCCACTTTCAACTTTTCCCTTTTAACTGAAGGCAATCAAGGAGGCTGAACATGCGTAAATTGGTGGTGCTGCTGGCGATCATGCTGCTGTCGGGCGTGATGCTGGTTCAGGGACAGGAGGGGGACGTGCAGCGCGATGGCGTCGCATTGGCGATTTACAATCAGGGGACGGCGCTGGTGCAGGATCGACGCACCTTCAGCTTGACCGAAGGCACGAATATCATCAACTTCACCGATGTGGCGTCCGGCATTGACGCGACCTCGGTCACGTTCCGCTCTCTGACCGACCCAACCGGGACGACCGTGCTGGAACAGAATTATGTATTTGATCTCGTGGACAGTACCGCGTTATTGCAGCGCTACCTCGACCAGACGATCAATGTGATTGCGACCGACGGCACGCAGTACACCGGGCAGCTCCTCAGCGGGCGCAACGGCGAGATCATTCTGCGCGAGGATGACGGTCAGGTGATCGTCGTCAGCCTGACGAACGTGCGCGATCTGCGCTTCCCCGACCTGCCCGGCGGACTGATCACGCGCCCGACGCTGCGCTGGCTGATCAACAGCGCGACCACGGGCGACCAGCAGGTGCAGCTCACCTACCTGACGAGCGGCATCAACTGGACGGCGGATTACAACGTGCTGCTGGCAACCGATAACAGCACGCTTGATCTCAACGGCTGGGTCACCCTGACCAACTACAGCGGCACGGCTTACACCGACGCGCAGGTCAAGCTGATCGCCGGGGATGTCAACCGCATCGCCGAACCCGAAGTCATGATGGATGGCATGCTGCGGATGGAAGCGCAAGCCGCCCCGGCCGCGGACGCGGTGGAGCAGCGCAGCTTCAACGAGTACCAACTGTATGAGATCGGACGCCCAGTGACGGTCGGCGCGAACGAGACCAAGCAGGTCGAATTCGTGGCGGGCGCCGAGATTCCGGCGCACACCTTCTACGTGTACAATGCGAGCATGCCCTTCTACGGCGGCGTGCTGATCGACCAGTACTACGGCAGCACGGGCATCACCGACGTGCAGAACTACCTCGAATTCACGACGGATGAAGACGGCGGTTTGGGCGCGGATCTCCCGGCAGGGCGCATCCGTGTGTATCAGGAAGATGTCGACGGCGCGGCGCTGCTGATCGGCGAGAACACCATCGACCACACGCCGGAAGGCGAAGACGTGCAGATCTACCTCGGCAACGCCTTTGACCTCGTGGGCGAACACATCCAGAAGGCGTACAACCTGATCGCCTCGAACGTGCTGGAAGAGACCTACGAGATTCACCTGCGTAACCGCAAGGACGAAGGCTCGGTCGAAATCCGCGTGCCGGAGCACCTGTTCCGCTGGTCGAACTGGGAGATTCTGAACTCGTCGCACCCGTACACGCAGACCGACTCGAACACGATTGAGTATCGTGTGGAAGTCCCGGCGCAGGGCGAAACGGTGATCACGTACACGGTGCGGTATACGTTCCCACGATAGGCTAACCTCACCCCCCGCTGCGAAAGACAGCCTCACCCCCCGGCCCCCTCTCCAAATGGAGAGGGGGAGCAAAACCTTCTCGTTTACGAGCGAGATTCAGGGTGAGGCCAGCTTTCGCCTCACCCCCCGGCCCCCTCTCCAAATGGAGAGGGGGAGCAAAACCTTCTCGTTTACGAGCGAGATTCAGGGTGAGGCCAGCTTTCGCCTCACCCCCCGGCCCCCTCTCCGAGCGGAGAGGGGGAGTCGTTTTCCTCAGCATACCGAGTTATAACCGTGATTAAGCCTGTATCCGCTCACGATCTGGATCAAGGAGGCTTACCATGCGGAAACTGATGCTGTTATTGGCGATCATGCTGCTCAGCAGCGTGATCCTCGCGCAGGGACAAGCAGGGGACGGACAGCGTGATGGCGTGGCGCTGACGATTTACAACGAAGGGACGGCGCTGGTGCAGGATCGGCGCACGTTCAACCTCACGAATGGCACGAATGTTATCAACTTCACCGATGTCGCCTCCGGCATCGATGCCACCTCCGTCACCTTCCGCTCGCTGACCGATCCGTTTGGCACCCGTGTTCTGGAACAAAACTATGTATTCGATCTCGTCGACAGCAGCGCCTTGCTCCAACGCTACCTCGACCAGACGATCACCGTGATCGCAACCGACGGCACGCAGTACAGCGGGCAGTTGCTGAGCGGGCGCAGTGGCGAGATCATTCTGCGGCAGGACGATGGACAAGTGATCGTCGTCAGCCTAACGAACGTGCGCGACCTGCGCTTTCCCGACCTGCCCGGCGGTTTGATCACGCGCCCGACGCTGCGCTGGTTGATCGACAGCACCACGGGCGGCGAACAGCAGTTACAGCTCACCTACCTGACGAGCGGAATGAACTGGACGGCGGACTACAACTTTCTGCTGGCAAGCGACGAGCAGGCGCTGGATGTCAACGGGTGGGTCACGCTGACCAACTACAGCGGCACGAGCTACACCGATGCGCTCGTCAAGCTGATCGCCGGGGATGTCAACCGGATTGAACCGATCGCCGCCCCATATCCTGGCCCCTCGCCAACCCCAACAGCGCTTCCAATTACAGGCGGGGGCGGCGGCGTGGTGCAGCGGGAGTTCAGCGAGTACCAATTGTATGAAATCGCGCATCCGGTGACCGTCGGCGCGAACGAGACCAAGCAGGTTGAATTCATCACCGGCGCGGGTATCCCGGCGCATACCTTCTACGTGTACGAGTCGAGCTACCGGTTCTATGGCACGATGATGGCCGACCAGTCCTATGGCAGCAGGGGCATCACCGATGTGCAGACCTATCTGGAGTTCACAACCGAGGCCGACGGCGGTCTGGGCGCGGATCTCCCGGCGGGGCGCGTGCGCGTGTATCAGGAAGATGTCGACGGCGCAGCGCTGCTCATCGGCGAGAACGTGATCGACCACACGCCGCAGGGTGAAGCTGTGCAGATCTACCTCGGCAATGCCTTTGACCTCGTGGGCGAACGCGTTCAGACAAACTACAACCGCATTTCACAGACCGTGCTGGAAGAGACCTACGAGCTTCACCTGCGCAACCGCAAGGACGAAGGCTCGGTGGAAATCCGCGTGCCGGAGCACCTGTTCCGCTGGTCGAACTGGACGATCACGGGCTCAACCCATCCCTACACGCAGACCGACGCGAACACAATTGAGTACCGCGTCGCCGTCCCCGCGCAAGGCGAAACCGTGATCGCGTACACCGTCCGGTATACCTTCCCGCAGTAGCTGTAGCTACAGCAGGAACGAGCCTCGTTGTTGAAGCAGCATGATTTTGAAACTTTGTATAATCAGAGAGTAGTAATCCTACTCTCTGGTTTGCCCGTAGGGAATCTCTCATCTAAGGCAGTGTCCGAAATACGACAAACCAGGCCAAGGCAGACCAATCGCTCCGTAGCATAGAGTCTTTTTGGGGACAGCGGACGCGATTATGCAGTTTAACTTATGAAGGCGGAGTACCGACCCCACCCCCGGCCCCTCCCCGAATTCGGGGAGGGGAGCCAGCAAAAGCGTCTTTTCTCCCCTCTCCCCGCTTGCGTGGGAGAGGGGTTGGGGGTGAGGGGTAATCCGTATCGTTTTCTTAAACTGCATCATTGCGTCCCTACGAGAAAAGTGTGGTTGTGTAGGGACGCGATAAATCGCGTCCGCAAAAGCCCAAGACCGACAGGTAACCCGGTTTCACGGCATTCTCCGCACTTACCGGCCTGCCTTGGCCTTTGGCTGACAAACGGTCATTGGCTTAGAATAGTGGGTTAGGAGCTTTGCCGGATTGTGCAATTCAGCGTCTGACATATGGGAAAGGCATGCTTTCCCCTACACAGGCGAAAACAACTGATCTTTTAGACGGCTTCAAATAGCCCCTTTCGAGAAATTCTGTCTTTCGCCAAGCTCTGCGGACATGTTTGTCGCGTCCCGGCAGCGAGATAAAGTAGGTAAGGATTTAGCATGAATTTTGAATTTGCAACGGCGGCACGCATCGTGTTTGGCGCGGGCAAGCTGAACGAGATCGGCGGGATTGCAGCAGAATACGGAGCGCGAGCGCTGGTCGTGACCTCGTCAGTTGGGCGCGCGCAGCCCCTGCTGGATCGGCTGGATGCGGCGAAAATCAGCTACAGCGTGTTTGAAGTCGTGAGCGAACCGGATATCGCGCTCGTCAGCGCGGGCGTGCGCCAGTACCATGAGGCCGACGCCCAGTTTGTGATCGGCATGGGCGGCGGCAGTGCCATCGACGCGGGCAAAGCGATTGCCGCGCTGGCGGCCAACCCTGGCGACATCTTCGACTATCTGGAAGTCATCGGCAAGGCGCAGAAGCTGGCCAACCCGTCGATGCCGTACATCGCCGTGCCGACGACGGCGGGCACGGGCGCAGAAGTGACGCGCAATGCGGTCGTCGCCTCGCCGGAGCACAAAGTGAAAGTCAGCCTGCGCAGCCCGTCGATGCTGCCGAAGGTCGCGCTCGTCGATCCCGAACTGACCTATCAACTGCCGAAAGCCATCACCGCCGCGACGGGCATGGACGCGATCACGCAGGTGATCGAGCCGTACACATCGAACGCCGCCAATCCCATCACCGATGCAATCGCCTTCAAGGGCATTCTGCTCGGCGCGAGCGCCATCCGCCCGGCGTATCACGAGAGCGACCCGCAGGCGCGCGAACATATGGCGCTCGCCAGTCTGTTCGGCGGGCTGTCGCTGGCGAATGCCAAGCTCGGGGCGGTGCACGGCTTCGCCGGGTGTGCTCGGCGGCATGTTCGACGCGCCGCATGGAGCGATCTGCGCGCGCCTGCTGCCGCTCGTCATGGAGATGAACATCCGCGCACTGATGGAGCGCGACCGCGACAGCCTCGTCTTGCCGCGCTACGCCGATATCGCGCGGGTGGTCAGCGGGGAGTATCTCGAATTCAACGCGGCGGTGTGGGCGGCTGAACTGGCGAAAGAGCTGGAGATTCCCGGCCTCGCCCAGTACGGCGTGACTCCAGCGCACATCGCCGAAATCGTGCAGAAGAGCAAGAACGCCAGCAGCATGAAGGGCAACCCCATCGTGCTGACTGACGACGAACTGACCGAAATCATGACGCGGGCGCTGTAGGCGCCTAAATCCGCCGTTGCTCTAGGCAGCGATACCTCTATACAATGAGCGCCTGAGCTTTAGCGTTGACCTAGAGAGAGTGTACGTAGATGCGGATCGATGTGTATCAGGATACTGTCTGCCCGTGGTGCAGAATTGGCAAGAAAAATCTTCAGTTGGCGCTGGCGCAGTGGGGCGGCGACGCGGAGATTCACTATCACACGTTTTTCCTCAACCCGGATGTCCCCACCGAGGGTTATGACTTCCGCGAGTATCTGAGCGCCAAAATGGGCATTCAGCCGCGGCAGCTCAGCCAGGTGTTCGACGGGCCAACCCGCATGGGCGCGGCTGTCGGGTTGGAATTCAACTTCGACCAGATCGAGCGCTCACCCAATTCGCTGCTCTCCCACCGTTTGATCGCGCTCGCGCCAGCGGAGCAGCGCGAAACCGTGATCGACGCGCTGTATGACGCCTATTTCCGCGACGGGCGCGACATTGGCGATCTCGACACACTGATCGCGATTGCGACAGAGACCGGATTGGATGGGGAGGCACTGCGCGCGGCTGCTCACCGATGAGACACAGGCCGAAGTCGAGGCGGAAGCCGAACACGCGCATGAACTCGGCATCACGGGTGTGCCCTTCTTCATCCTCAACCAGAAGTACGCCTTCAGCGGAGCGCAGCCGCCGGAACGGATTGTGCGTGTGTTACAGCAGGCCAGTCAGGGCGGTTAAGCTGAGGCGCGTGGATCAGCGATGAGGCGTGCAGGTGTTGAAAAAGGTTAGCTTCCGACCCCACCCCCGGCCCCTCCCCGAATTCAGGGAGGGGAGCCAACAGCGCCTGCCAAGCCGAATACGTCTTCGTAGGGACGCGCTTCTGCGCGTCCGCCGACCACGGACGCGCAGAAGCGCGTCCCTACAATGGTTCGATTGTTAAAAGCGGACGCAATAAATTACGTCCCGACGAGAAACACCGTCTTTATGTAGGGGCGTCCGCCGGGTTGCGGGCGGACGCGCCGTTGCGCGTCCCTACGAAACCCATTTTCCCCAAACCAATCGCATTAGAGGCCGCCGCGGTCACTCGTTGCGCAGCGCCTGCGCGGTGACCAGTTTGCTCAAGCGGCGCGCCGGGTAGATGCCCGCGCCGAGCGCCGCCAGCACCGCGACCGCGAAACTCAGCGCGAATTCCAGCGGGCTGAGCGTGAGCTGCATCGTCCAGCCGAACGAGCGCACATTGATCACGTAGATCAGGATGATCGCCAGCGCGACGCCGATCGGCATGGCGAGAATCCCCGCCGTGATGCCCATCAAGCCCGTTTGAATCAGCGTGTAATTCCACAACTGGCGTCCGGTCATGCCGATGGCGCGCATGACGCCATACTGCCGCGTCTGCTCCAACTGCAGCGCCATGAGCGCGCTCAAAATGCCGACGAAAGCCACGACCACCGCCAGCAGTTGCAGCGCGCTCGTGATCGAGAAGGTGCGCTCGAAGACTTCGAACACGCTGGCGCGGAGCGTCAGATTGCTGCGCGTGATGAGTTCCGACCCGGCCAGCGCCGTACGGACGCGATCCACGACGACGTTCACGTCCTGTCCCGGCTCGATGAAGGCCGCCAGCGATGAGACGTACGGATCGTCGTAGTACTGGCGATAGACATTGTCGGCCATGAGCACCGCGCCCTGATCGGTTGAGTAGTCGTAGTACACGCCGATCACGCGGAAGGTGACCTCCCCGCGATCCGTAAGCAGCGTGAGCGAGTTGCGCTGCTGATCGATGCCGCGCCGGAAGGCGAACGGCTCACTGACCATGACCACGTCCCCAGCTTCGAGCGCGGTGAAGTAGTCGGCAACGCCAACCTCCGACCACACAAATTCGCGGGATGCGCCTGTGACATCGGCGGTGCCGACGCTCAGATTGACGGGCGGCAGATCGGGGTAGTCCGGCGCGGTCACATTGACCGAGCGCCCCATGATCACCGTGCGCACGCCTTCCACCTGCGCGATCACCGCGCCGACCGCCGGATCGACATCGGCGGTGGCGCGCACCGCCGTCACCTGCGGCGGCGAGATGTAAATATCCGCGCCGAGCGTGGTATCCAGCCAATCGGATACGGTATTGCGGAACGAGCCGATCATCACGCTCACGCCGACGATCACGCTCACGGCGACGGTCAGCGCGGCGACGGCGACCGAGGTGCGGCTGAGCGAGCGCGACACGGCGCGCGGTGACATGCGCCCGACCACGCCGAACAAACGCCCCGTGATCGGCGTAGCGATCTGCATGCCGGCCACCAGCAGCACGGGCGTGAACAGCGCGCCGCCGACGATCACCGCGAAGAGCGCGCCAAAGCTGATGAAGAGCGAATTGGTCGGCAGTTGCAGCAGCAGTGCGCCGAGCACAATGAGCGCGGTCGCGCCCAGCGTGATCGGGAGGATGAGGCGGCGGGCGCGTTCTTCGAGCGTGGAACGGCGCATCGACCCGGCGGGCGGCGTGGAAGTCGCGTCAATGGAGGGCACGAGCGCCGAGACGAGGCTCACGCCCAAGCCAATCGCCGCGCCCTTGAGCAGCGTGAACGGATCGACCGCCACGCGCTGCACGTCAACGGCGAAATACAGATCGCTGATGGTCTGCGCGACGAGGCCGACGGTCAAGCGCCCGAAGATGATGCCCAGACCGAGGCCGAAGATCGTGCCGACGAAGCCGAGCAGCAGCGCTTCACTCAGGATGAGGCCGAAAATCTGGCGGCGGGTCGCGCCGATGGAGCGCAGAATGCCGAGCACCGGGCGGCGCTGCACGACGCTGAACGAGACCGTGTTGTAGATCAGGAAGACGCCGACGACGAGCGCCAGCAGACTCAGCGCTTGCAGGTTGAGTTCGAAGGCGTCGGTCATCTGGCCGAGCGCGCTTTGCTGATCGATGGGCGTGGTGATAGTCGCCCCGGTGGGCAGCAGCGCGCGGATGGGAGCGAGATCGTAGCCGTCGGGCAGGATGAGATCGACGCGGCTGATCGTACCCGGTCGCCCGACGATTTCCTGCGCGGTGGCGATGTCGGTCAGCAGCAGGTTGTCGAGGGCTTCGGCGCTGGCGGCGTCCGGCGCTTCGAGCAGGCCGACCACGCGCATGGCGATCTGCTCGGCGGCGGGCTGCACGGTGATCGTATCCCCGGCGGCGATGCCGTAGCGTTCCGCCAGGCGCGACGAGATCAGCACCGTGTTCGGTTCGGCAATAAAGGCGGCGAGTCCTTCAAACGCGGTCGATGCTTCGCCCTGCACGCGCACATCGGTCAGGTAGGAGCGGAACGGCGGTTCCGCGAATGGGTCCGTAATGCTCTCCGTGCTCAGGCCAAAAGCCCGGCTGGCGGAGTTATTGGCGAGGTCGATGGCGATGACGACGGCCACGCCCAACGCGACACCGATTACGAACAGGGCGCTTTGCAGCAAACGGCGGCGCACGTAGCGGCCAGCCAGTCGGAGGATAATGGGAAGACGCATAAGAGCGAACCTTATCAGGACTGAGGGCGAAGGACTGAGGACTGAGTTTTGTCGAATGGATTCGGATTACCGGCAACTACCTCGTTCTGCGGACGCGATATAGAGGGTGTCTAACAAGGTTATCACCTGTAGGGACGCAGGCATGAGAGTGTTTAAAAAGCATCTCTTGTAGCCTTTCGTCAGCGGACGCAATGAATTGCGTCCCTACGAAGATCTATTCGGCTTGGCAAGCGCTGTTGGCTCCCCTCCCTGAATTCGGGGAGGGGCCGGGGGTGGGGTCGGAATCTGACCTTTTTCAACACCCTCATGCCTTGTCCCTACAAAAACCGCTCTCATCCAGATAACTGTGCGCTTTTTAGACACCCTCTATTTGGCTACTTCCAAAACGACTATCGAACTTTCGACCCAGTCCTTTTATCTCAGTCCTCAGTCCTATGAATCAAAACGCCCCCACTGTAGACGTTGATCCTTAGCAGTGGGGGCGCAAAAGATGAGAAGACTAGAAATTCTGCGGGCGGCGCACCGGGACGGGTTCTTCGTCGAGGTAGCGGTCGTCGTCGGCCTCGTAGCCGAGCTTGTTCAA
The DNA here is from genome assembly GCF_016713355.1 of Candidatus Flexifilum breve. Lineage (NCBI taxonomy): Bacteria > Bacillati > Chloroflexota > Anaerolineae > Aggregatilineales > Candidatus Flexifilaceae > Candidatus Flexifilum > Candidatus Flexifilum breve. The sequence goes on along the minus strand of NZ_JADJPI010000007.1, from coordinate 636,628 downwards.
CGCGACCTGCGCGGCTTCGCGGTACTTCTCATGATCGGTGGATAAAAACCGCTTCAGCGGTTCGATAGCGCGGCGGTCGCCCAACTTGCCGAGGGCTTCGACCGCGTTGAGGGTGATTTGAAATCCGGGCGTGTCGAGCGCGCGGATGAGCGGTTCTACGGCGCGGGTATCGCCAATTTTGCCCAGCATGAGGGCGGCGCGTCCCCGAACGATCAGGTCTTCATGGCGGTTGCCGATGACCATGATCAAGGTGCGGACTGCTTCATCTCCGCCAAGCATCCCCAATTTCATCACAGCAGTGCGGCGACGTTCTTTGTTGGTGTCGCGCAGCTCTGCGAGAATTTGCTTGATGATATTCGGGTCAGGGTCAGTCATAGAAATAGCTCCTTCACCGGTTGCGAATCCCGCAAGGTGATCACTAGCTTACTATCGTGAATGCGGCAAACACGATCTGCAAGCGGGACGATCTCAGGGTTATGGGTTGCCATGATCAACGTACGACCAACGTCTCTCGTCAATTCTAGCAGAAGTCCCAAAATCTGCTGACCTGTCTCTTCGTCTAGGTTCCCCGTGGGCTCGTCGGCAATGATGATGGCCGGGTCCTGCGCCAGCGCCCGCGCAATGGCGACACGCTGCTGCTCACCGCCGCTCAGGCGATCTGGATAGCTGTCCGCCCGGTCGCGCAGGCCGACGCGCTCCAACAGTTCGAGCGCGCGCGCTTGGGCATTGCCACCGCGCAGTTCAGCGGGCAAGGTGATATTTTCGAGGACGGTTAAGGTTGGGATCAGGTTGAAGAACTGAAAGATGATACCAATGTGGTCGCGTCGAAACAGCGTCAAGCGCCGTTCGTCCAACTGCGTGATATTTGTGCCATCGATGACGACGGATCCGTGATCCGCCTGATCGATTCCACTCATGAGGTTCAACAGCGTACTTTTCCCGCTCCCGCTTTTTCCAAGCAGGACGAAAAACTCACCCTCTGCAATGTCCAGATCAACGTCAGAGAGGATACGGTGCGCACCACCGCCTTCAGCATACCCCTTGCTGAGGCCGCGAATCTGAACCATGGATCGGGCAGGTTTCCCGTTCATACGTACTCACCAATTATACCGGCGACAACACGAATTAAACAGATCGGTTTGCGAATAATTTCACTCATCCACAACAGTAATCGATCTACATGAGGCAACTATGATAAATAAGGCGTATTCGTGTGTCCCTTTCTTAATATACACTGAAAACGAGGAGCCCAAATGCATAAATATTACGAAAAAAGCATGTCGTTCATACACAAATTGCCTGAGAACGGGCATGATCATCCTAAGCTCTGAAAAATATGTAAATTCAGCCTGCATTGAAGAAAGGACTCGGAATGGCAGTTAATTACAAAGAAGAACTGGTCGGCGTGTTCGGGTTTCCGGTGGCAGAAAACCCCACCTGCGTGATGCAGAACGCGGCGTTCGCGGCGGCGGGGTTGTTCTGGCGCTACCTGACAATTGAGGTCAAGCCGGAGGATTTGCCGACGGCCATGCAGGGACTGCGCGCGCTGGGCTTTCGCGGCATCAACTGCACGATTCCGCACAAGGTCGCGGTGATCTCCCTGCTGGACGAGGTCGCACCGGACGCCAAACTGATCGGCGCGGTCAACACGATCTGCCGCGTCGGGGACAAGCTGATCGGCGAGAACACCGACGGCAAAGGCTTCATGCGTGGGCTGCGCGAACAGCTCGACCCGGCGGGCAAGCGCGTCGTGATCCTCGGCGCGGGCGGCGCGGCGCGGGCGATCACGGTGGAACTGGCGCTGGCGGGCGCGTCCGAGCTGATCGTCGTCAACCGCAGTCACGAGCGCGGCGCGGGCCTGGTGGCGCATCTGCAGCAGAATGTGCAGGCAAACGCGCGGTTGGTCGATTGGACGAGCACGTATGCGGTCGGCGGCGATGTGGATGTGCTGGTCAACGCCACGTCGATTGGGCTGTACCCGGATGTCGACGCCATGCCCGACGTGCGTCTCGACGGGGCGCGCGGCGATCTGCTGGTGTGCGACGTGATCCCTAACCCGCCGAACACGCCGCTGATCAAGCTGGCGCAGGGGCGCGGTCTGCGCACGATCAACGGGCTGGCGATGCTGGTGTATCAGGGATCGATTGGGTTCGAGATGTGGACGGGTGTCCAAGCGGACGAAGGCGTTATGAAGGCGGCGTTGGAGAAAGAGTTTGGGGTGTAGGCGGTCTCTCAAAAACAAAGCATTGCGCGATCGATGACCGTAGGGGCGCACGGCCGTGCGCCCCTACACGAGAATTTTCGGCCATCGCCTTTACGGCGCGCTGCTGAAAAGCTCAACCTCACGCCTCTCCTAAAGGTTCACGGCAGGACAGTTTCAAGATTTCGAGACAGACTTCCCCTAAACGACAACTTGTAGGGACGGCCTTCTGGCCGTCCGGTAACCACGGACGCGCAGAAGCGCGTCCCTACAATGGTTCGATTGCAGAAAGTATCCTGTCCTCAACCTAGAGGAGAGGGAACATATCCCCGATCAACGGCGCACATTTCTGCACAGAAATATTTGTGTCCCCTCGGCACCTCACCTATGATTGAAGCATGTCCTTCCCCTAAGCACGGAGCGGTGGTCATGTCCTCAAAAATCGTCACCATTGAGCGGCACATTTTCGAGAAGCAGAAACGCTTCCCACAGGCGACGGGTGAGCTGACAGCGCTGCTCTACGATCTGGCGCTGGCGGGCAAGATGATCGCGGCGGAGACGCGGCGCGCCGGCTTGAACTCCAGCATTCAGGGCGCGGCGGGCACGACCAACATCTACGGGGAAGATCAGCAAAAGCTCGACGTGTACGCGGACAGCATGATCTTCAAGCTCAACGACCACACCAACCGCCTGTGCGCGATGGCGAGCGAAGAGCACGAAGACATCCTGCAAATCCCGGCGCACTACGGCAAAGGCAATTACGTCCTGCTGTTCGACCCGCTGGACGGCTCATCCAACATCGATGTGAATGTGTCCGTTGGGACGATCTTCGCCATCCACCGCAAGATCACCAAAGGCGAAACCGGGACGCTCGCCGATGTGCTCCAACCGGGCAAGCGGCTGGTCGCCGCGGGCTACATGATTTACGGATCGAGCACGATGATGATCTACACGACCGGCGACGGCGTGCATGGCTTCACGCTCGACCCGAGCGTCGGCGAGTTTCTGCTCAGCCATGATGACATTCGCATCCCCGAGCCGCCCAAGTTCTACTCGTGCAATCAGGGCTACGAGAAGCAGTGGACGTACGGCGTGCGGCGCTATACCAAGTGGCTGCAAGGCATCGACGGTGAAGGTCACGCGCCCTACTCGGCGCGCTACATCGGCTCGATGATCGCCGACTTTCACCGGAATCTACTGCAAGGCGGCGTGTACTACTACCCGCACGAAATGAGCAAACCGCAGGGCAAAATTCGCCTGTTGATGGAAGCGCAGGCGCTGGCCTTCATCGCGCAGAATGCGGGCGGCTATGGATCGGACGGCATCGGCAATATCCTCGACGTGCAGCCGCACAAACTGCATCAGCGCACGCCGTTGTTCATCGGCAATCGCTCACTGGTGGAGCGAGCCGAACACTTCATCCGCCAGCACGATCAGGCGTGGGTCGACGAGTATCGCGCTTACCGCGAACAAGCGGCGGTCGAGGCGTAAAAGCGAGGACTGAGGAGAGGACTGAGGTAAAGAGGACTGAGTCAAGGACAAACCTGTCCTATGAGGGTGCTGACTCACCAGAAACACAACTGAGGACTGATTCGCAAAAGCCGACCTCAGTCCTCAGTCCTGTCAGTTCTCAGTCCTCGCTATCGAGCAGATAGCGCGCCAGCAGATCGATGCTGTGGGTGAGCGCGTCCGTGTGCATGCGCTCGTAGGCGTGCGACGCCTCGACGCCCGGCCCGATCAAGCCGACGCGCGCCGTACCCCCCGCGCGCCAATAGGCCGACCCATCCGAGCCGTAAAACGGGTAGATGTCCGTCCGGTACGGGATGCCGTATTCGGCGGCGATGCGGCGCAGCTTGTTGTTCATCAAAAAGTGATACGGCCCCGAGCTGTCTTTGACGCAGATCGTCACGTCGTATTCGGTCGAATTCTGGCCTTCGCCGATGGCCGCCATATCGATGGTCAGGAGTTCGGCGAGGCCGTCGGGGAAGCCCGCCGATCCACCGTGCCCGACTTCTTCGTAATTGGCGATCAGGAAGGTCGTATCCTGCGCGGGCTGAAGCCCGGCGTCACGCAGCGCGATCAACGCCCCGTAGATCACCGCCACCCCCGATTTATCGTCCAGATGCCGCGAACGGATGAAGCCCGTCTCGGTGATTTCCACGCGCGGATCGAGGAAGATGAAATCGCCGACGTCGATGCCGAGCGCCCGCGTGTCCGCCGCGCTGAAGGTTTTCGCGTCGATGCGGACTTCCATCGTGTCTTCGTCGCGCGGGCTGGTGCGGATGTTCTTGTTGACGTGCGTCGACGGATTTGACGGCAGCACCGTTCCCCGATAGCGGCGGTCGTCGTGCGTGCGGATGGTCACGCCCTCAAATTCGACGGCCTGCCACATGAAGCCGCCCAACTGCGTCATTTTGAGCCGACCGCTCCCCTTGATGTCTTTGACCATCAGGCCGAGCGTATCGACGTGCCCGGTCACGCCGCGCGGGGCAGTCGAAGACGTGCCCTGCCAGTGGGCGACGAGCGCGCCTTTGGTCGTCTCGTGGAAGGTCAGGTTGGGGATGTGGAGCGCCTCGAACGCGCGGCGCACATAGGCGATGGCTTCGTGATAGTACCCGGTCGGGCTGGGCGTGTTCAGCAAGCCGACGAGAAACTCAATCGACGGATTGAGCGGGGTGGTGAGTTGGGACATGGGCGAGAACTCCTTATTCGACCCCCTCCCCACCCCTCCCCCGAATTCGGGGGAGGGCGCAAACAGGTTCGCCACATGTCAACCGGTCGCTGTGACGAGCGAGCCGCTGGCTCCCCTCCCTGAATTCGGGGAGGGGCCGGGGGTGGGGTGTGCAATAGACAGATCCAATGTTGGAGAGTATAGTAGCCGCGCCTATTCGATCAAAGAGATGGTGCTATGCGTCGTCGTGATCTCGCGATTATCGGGTTGTTGTTTGCGCTTCCGCTCATTATGTTCTGGGCGCAGACGGTCGGCGGGCGGACTCTGCTCCCCGCCGAAAATCTGTATCAGTATGAACCCTACGCGGCTTACCGGGAACAACTGGGCGTGCCCGCCGTGCCGCATAACCATTTACTCTCCGACCTCGTCCTGCAAAACATGCAGTGGAAAGCGTTCATCCGCGAGAGCTTCGCGCTCGGCGAAGTGCCGCTGTGGAATCCGCACCAGTTCAGCGGGATCGCCTTCTTCGCCGCGGGGCAGCAGTCGACACTGTACCCGTTCAGCGTGCTCTACTATGTGCTGCCGCTGAGCGTTGCTTACGGCTGGTTCACGGTGATCCAGTTGTGGCTGGCGGGCGCCTTCATGTACGGGTTTGCGCGCTTCGGCCTCGGCATGGGGCGGACGGGCGGCGCGGCGGCGGGCGTGATCTACCAGTTGAGCGCCTTCTTCGTGATCAGCGCCGTGTTCCCGATGATCATCGCGGCGGCGGCGTGGCTGCCGCTGATTCTGTGGATGATCGAGTGGATTGTGCGCGGCAAACGCCCGATCTTCGCGCTGATCGTCGGCGCGGTCGCGCTCGGCTGCGAAATCCTCGCCGGACATGTGGAGATCACCTACTACACGCTGATCATCGCGGCGTATTACGCGGCGGCGCGGCTGCTGTGGCTCTACCTCACCCCCAACCCCTCTCCCAAGGGAGAGGGGCTTCAAGAGCCCGACGAGGGCGAGGCTAAAACAAGCGGACGCGATAAATCGCGTCCCTACGAAAGAGCCCGTCTGGTGGTTGGGCGCGGGCTGCTGCTGCTCGGCATGGTGATCCTCGGCGTGGCGGTGGGCGCGGTGCAGTTCATCCCGACGTTTGAGGCCGCCAGCGGCAATTTCCGCTCGGAGGCGGCGTCCTTTCAGCAGGTGCTCGATTGGGCGCACCCAACCCGCGACGTGATTCAGTTCCTGCTGCCGAACTTCTACGGGAGTCCCGCACAGCATGGCTACGTCGACGTGTTCAGCAATCAATACGTCGATCTGACCGCGCAGGACGTGATCAGCGCGGCGGGGGAACGGCTCACGCGCATTGACTGGGGCTTGAAGAACTACGTCGAAAGCGCGTTGTACGTCGGCATTCTGCCGCTGGCGCTGGCGGCCTTCTCCGTGATCACCCGAGCAGGGCATCTGAGTCGCAGAGGACTGAGGACTGAGGTTCAAGGACTGAGGCAAAAACGGTCCGCGGGTTCCTCAGCTATTGCTGATGAATCCACGCTCCGGAGCAGCTCAGTCCTCAGTCCTCAGCCCTCAGTCCTGCCTTTCGCGCTGCTCGCGCTGGTGGCGCTGACGTTCATGTTCGGCCTGCCGACGTATGCGCTGCTGTATTACGGCTTCCCCGGCATCAGCCAACTGCATTCGCCGTTCCGCTGGGTGTTCGCGCTGACGCTGTGCGTCGCCGTGCTGGCGGGTTTCGGGTTGGACGATCTGCTGAGCGGAGTCGCGGCGAAATGGGCGCGGCGCGTCGGGATCGCGCTGCTGGCGCTCGGCGTGCTGACTGGCGCAGGGCTGCTGCTCAGCCGCATCGTCTACCCGCAAATCGAACCCGCGCTCGACTCGCTGTGGCGGGGGCTGGCGGAAGCGCCGAAGGCCTTCAGCGACACGCGCATGTTCTTCAGCGTGCAGTTCGTCAATGTGCTCGTTTTGGCGGTCATGCTGGTCGGCGCAGGGGCGGTGTTTGCGTTGGGCGCAAAGCGCCACAACTCAGGACTGAGGACTGAGGTTCAAGGACTGAGTGAAGACAACCTCACCCCCAAATCAACCTCACCCCTAAATCCCCTCTCCCAAGGGCGAGGGGACTTACAAAGCGACTCTCTGCCTCCCCTCTCCTCTAGGAGAGGGGAACGAGGGGTGAGGTTTGTCCGCCCTATTGAACTTTTCGCCGTCCTCTTCATCGCCGCTGACCTCATGATCGCGTCGTGGGGCTTCAACCCGGCGAGCGATCCGGCGTGGCTCGACTTCACGCCGCCCGCCATCGAATGGCTGCAAGCGCAGCCGGGCGACTGGCGCTACACCACCTACGAAGACCCGACCAACGCGGTGTCGCATCTGCTGAACGCCAACATGACGCTGCGCTATGGGCTGGACGATGTGCGCGGCTACGAGAGCATCATCCCGAAGACCTACATGGACTTCATGGAGCTGATCGCGCCGCAGGTGCAGCGCGACTATAACCGCGTCGCGCCGATCTACACGGCCTACAGCGATTGGTTTGATCCCGGGCAGGCGTTGACTTCGCCGTACCTCGATCTGCTTAATGTGCGCTACATCGTCACTTACAAGCAGACCGACATGAGCACGATCCCCGGCTTTACGCTGGCGTATGAAGACGACGCCGTGCGCATCTGGGAGAACGGCGACGCTTTGCCGCGCGCTTATCTCCTGCGGGAGCTTCCGCGCACCAGCTTTGAACCGCTTGTGCAGGAACGCCGGTACACCCCGGTCGAGATCACGAGCGATACCGGGCGTGAGTTGTTCCTTGATGTGACGCAGAATCAGCCGTCATGGCTCGTCATCAGCCAGAGTTATGATCCCGGTTGGCGCGCCTACATTCGTCCACAGGGTGCAGACGAAAACGCCGAAAACGCCGTCCCCGTTGAGATTCTTCTGAACGCGCTGCCCTTCGTTCGTCTGTCCGAAGGCGCGTGGACGATCCGCCTCGTCTACAGCCCGGCCAGCTTCCAGATCGGGCTGTTCGCCACCTTCATCAGCGCGATCATCCTGCTGCTGATCGGGGGCATCGGCTTGTGGCGGCGCTTCGTCGGCGAGTCCGAAGGATCAGGCGTGCAGCGGATCGCCCGCAACAGCCTCGCGCCGATTCTGCTCAACCTGTTCAACCGCGGCATCGACATGGCCTTCGCGCTGGTCATGCTGCGCATTCTCGGCCCGAATGACGCCGGGTTGTACTTCTACGCGGGCGTGATCTTCATCTGGTTCGACATCTTCACCAACTTCGGCTTGAACCTGTACCTGACGCGCGAAGTCGCGCGGGATCGGTCGAAGGCGGGCTACCTGTTCTTCAACACGAGCGCGCTGCGCATCGGCCTGGCGCTGCTCGGCGTGCCGCTGCTGCTCGGCTTCCTCGGCGTGCGCCAGAGCACGGTCAGCCCGCCGTTGGATATGAGCGCGGTCGTCGCCATCGGCCTGCTGTACATCGGCCTGCTGCCCAACAGCCTGAGCACGGGCTTGACCTCGCTCTACTACGCGTTCGAACGCGCGGAAGTCCCGGCGGCGGTGGCGACGGTCGCGACGATCTGCAAATCGGTGTTCGGGCTGGTGGCGCTGCTGCTCGGCTGGGGGATCATCGGTTTAGCGGGCGTGAGCATCGCCACCAACGTGATCACGCTGGCGATCCTCGCGTGGAATGGGCGCGCCATGTACGCGGGCATGACGCGCCGCGTCGAGCCGCCGCTCATGCGCCGGATGCTGGGCGCAAGCTACCCGCTCATGTTCAACCACTTTCTCGCGACGATCTTCTTTCAGATCGACGTGGTGCTGATCGAGGCGATCCACAACCCGACGATGGTCGGGCAGTACAGCGTCGCGTATAAGTGGGTGTCGGCGCTCAACGTGATCCCGTCGTTCTTCACGCAGGCGCTGCTCCCGGTCATGTCGCGGCAGGCGCACGAGGATCGCGCGTCGCTCAAACGTATGTACACGCTGGCGATCAAGCTGCTGGTGAGCGTCGCGCTGCCCACAGCCGTGATCTTCACGTTCGCGGCGGAGTTCCTCGCGGGCGTGCTCGGCGGCGCGCAGTATCTGCCCGATGGCGCCATCGCCACGCAGTTGATGATCTGGAGCATCCCCATCGGCTGGATGAACAGCCTGACGCAGTACGTGCTGATAGCGCTGGATTTGCAGAAGCGCATCACGACCGCGTTTGTCCTCGGCGTGGGCTTCAACATCATCGCCAACCTGATCCTGATTCCGCCATTCGGCTACCGCGCCGCCGCGCTGACCACGATTGCCAGCGAAGCCGTGCTGCTCGTGCCGTTCGCGCTGCTGCTGCAAGGCGCGGTCGGGCGGCTGAACTGGCTGGACATGCTCTGGCGACCCATCGTCGCCGCGCTGGTGATGGCGCTGGTGACGGGGCTGCTGTGGTCGACTATGCCGCTGGTGGCGCTGGTGGTGGGCGGGCTGGCGTATCTGGTGGTGCTGATCGTGCTGCGTCCGCTCAACGCCGACGAGATAACGCGGCTCCTGCCGCTCATCCCCGCGCGGCTGCGGCGGCGGTTTTCGTAACCTCACCCCGGTGGACGCGATAAAGCGCGTGTCCAGAAAGCGCGTAGTTACGTGATGACAGAGGTTCTTGTAGGGACAAGGCATGAGGCCGTTTCAGAATTGGCATTTTGTCTAGCCTCACCCCTAAATCCCTTCTCCCAAGGGCGAGGGGACTTAATCACCCCGCCCGTCTCCCCTCTCCTCTAGGAGAGGGGCTGGGGGTGAGGCCTGAGGGAAGATGATCTTGAAATACGGCGGACGCAATTATGCAATTTAACTTATGAGTACGGAGATCCCGAATGTAGGGGAGGGGCAGTGTCCCCACCCGTTCATGGGCGACCACATAGGGTCGCCCCTACAGCCAATATCCGCGATCATTAGTTAAACTGCATCATTGCGTCCCTACGAAGACCGGTTCGGTTTGGCAAGTGCTGTTGTTTCCCCGCCCCGAATTCGGGGTGGGGTCGGAATCAAAAACGGACGCCGTCGGGCGTCCGTCCTGAAGTCTGCACAGAAATTGTCTTAGTGTTTGCCCGCGTAACGCGACTGCGGCTGCGACGGCCGGTCTTCGATGGGCAGCGGCTTCTTGCCCATGCTGCGGACGACCTTGCGGACAAACGGTGTGGTGATCACGGGCATGAACACGGTGATGCCGTTCTTGCTCAGTTCGATGTGGTAGACCGTCACCAACCGCGAACCGCCGTGCCAGAACTGTTCTTCATAAATATCGCCGATAATCTGCCAATTGCGTTGGAGTGCAGTGAGCAGGTTATCGCCTCCAGCGAACCGCTGAGAAATGCTGCTCCAATACCGCTTGATGTCGGGGTAGTCGGCGTGGAAATTGGCGCTTTCGATTTCCATAAAACTCTGCTCCTGTCCAAACATGATACTTTCAGTATAGGCCAAAATTGTTAAAAGTGCATCAAATCACAATCAAAAACCGCTAATAATCTTCGAACCGACCGCGCGCGCGCCGCCAGTTTTTGGCAGAACCGCACAAGCACTTAAGTTTCCTGATACAATTTCGCTAAATACCCCCTTCGTTTCCAGCCGGATTCACTGCACTGGCGCGATTGTAGCACCATTTTCTCTGATCGTGATCTAGAAAATACTTTTAAGTCCTAACGATTTCGAGTGCTAAATTTCTCATTTTAGACCTTACTTTCTACGCTTAATTAAAGCTTGATGCCCACCTCACCTAACGCTCATTTGACATGGATATACCTATCGTATGTCTGAACGGCCCTAAGTGGCTACAGCAATTTTCACCAAAAAAGGAAACATCATGGCAAGGATCATCGTCATTGGCAGCGGCTTCGGAGGACTGGGCGCCGCCATTCGACTCGCAGCCCGCGGACACGAAGTCGAGCTGTTTGAAAAACGCGATAAATTGGGCGGACGCGCATACGTCTACGAAATCAACGGCTTCAAGTTTGACGCCGGCCCCACCGTCATCACCGCCCCGTTCATGCTCGACGATTTGTTCGCCGCTGCTGGCCGCCGCCGTGAAGATTACATCGATCTGGTTCCGTGCGATCCGTTCTACCGCATCTGGAATCACGAAGGCCGCGCCTTCGACTACAACAACGACGAGTCGTTCATCCTCGACCAGATTCGCAAGTGGAACCCGGACGATGCCGAAGGCTACCAGCGCTTCATGAAAACCACCAAAGCCATCTTCCAGAAGGGCTTTGTGGAACTGGCGGATAAGCCTTTCCTGCATTTCACCGACATGATGAAAGTCGCGCCGGATCTCATCAAGATGCAGTCGTATATGAGCGTGTACAGCTACGCCGCGCAGTTCGTCAAAGACGAATTCCTGCGCCGCTGCTTCTCGTTCCACCCGCTGCTCATCGGCGGCAACCCGTTCGACGCGCCGTCGATCTACGCGATGATCCACTATCTGGAACGCGAATGGGGCATTCACTGGGTGAAGGGCGGCACGGGCGCGCTCGTCGCGGCGCTGGGTAAGGTGTTTGAAGAACTCGGCGGCAAGATTCACCTCAACGCCGATGTCGACGAAATTCTGATCGATGACGCCGCGCGCCGCGCCACGGGCATCCGCCTGAAGAACGGCACGATCTACACCGCCGATCACGTCGTCTCGAACGCCGATGTCTCGTTCACTTACCGCAACATGATCCCCGAACGCTACCGCCGCCACTGGACGAACCGCAAGGTCGACGCGCTCAAGCAGAGCATGTCGCTGTTCGTCATCTACTTCGGCACCAAGCGGCAGTATCGCGATCAAGGGCTGGCGCATCACAACATCATCCTTGGCGAACGCTACAAGGAACTGCTGAACGACATCTTCAACAAGCAGATCGTCGCCGACGACTTCTCGCTGTATCTGCATATGCCCACGCTGACCGATCCCAGCATCGCGCCGGAAGGTCACGAGCTGTTCTATGTGCTGTCGCCGGTGCCGCACCTCGGTTCGGGCACGGATTGGACGAAAGCCGCCAAGCCGTACCGCGACAAGATCATGAACTTCCTGGAGCAGAACTACCTGCCCGATCTGCAAGAGAACATCGTCGCCGAACACTACATCGACCCACTGCACTTCCAGAACACGCTGAACAGCCACATGGGCTCGGCGTTCTCCGTGCAGCCGGTGCTGACGCAGTCGGCGTGGTTCCGCCCGCACAACCAGTCGGAAGAATTCAGCAACCTGTATTTTGTCGGCGCGGGGACGCATCCGGGCGCAGGGCTGCCGGGCGTGTTATCGTCGTCCATCATCGCGGAAGAACTCATTTGTGGAGACGTGCACCGCGAAGTCCCGGTGCTTCCTATGGCAGAGGTCGTATAAATGACGGTTCAGCTTCAGCAGTACGCCTGGGAAACTACCTTGCTCGATTGGGCGCATCACGCCCGTGCATCGCACGTGCCTTCCGAACGCGTCCGCGCGGACAGCGACATGCTTGAGGCTGCTTACCATCACTGCGAAGCCATCACCAACATTCACAGCCGCACGTTCTTTCTCGCCTCCGCGCTGCTCCCGCCCGAAAAACGGCGGGCGGCGCGGGCGCTGTACGCGTTCTGCCGCGTGACCGACGATCTGGTGGATCGCGCGGCGGGGTCGCAGGCCGAGACGCTCGCGGAACTGGACGCGTGGCGTGAACGGGCGCTCGACCCGCACCCGCCCGCCGATCAACCGGTGGCGCTGGCGTGGGCCGATGCGCGCGCGCGGTACGGCATCCCGGTCGGCTACGCCGAGCAGTTGATCGACGGCGTGGCGCGGGATCTGACGATCAAGCGGTATCGCACCTTCGACGAACTGGCGGCGTATTCCTACGGCGTCGCCTCGACGGTCGGCCTGATGGCGATGCACATCATCGGCTATGGGGGCGAACAGGCGCTGCCCTACGCCGTCAAGCTGGGCGTGGCGCTGCAGGTGACCAACATCCTGCGCGATGTCGCCGAAGACTACCGCGCCGGGCGCGTGTATCTGCCCGCCGAAGAACTCGAACACTTTGACCTGACCGACGCGGATCTGCAGCATGGGCGCGTCGATCAGCGCTGGCGCGCGTTCATGCGCTTCCAGATCGAGCGCAACCGCCGTCTGTACGCCGAAGCGCTGCCGGGGATCGCCGCGCTGCAGAGCGAAGGTCGGTTCGCCATCGCCGCCGCCGCCGAACTGTACCGCGCCATTCTGACGGACATTGAAGCCAACGATTACGACGTGTTCTCGCGCCGCGCGCATATTTCGACCAAAGGCAAGGTCGCGCGCCTGCCGAAAATCTGGTGGCGCAGCCGCACGGTGACGCTGGATTAACTAACTTGATAAGGCTTGTCGTATCGCTTGCTTCCAATGTATTTGAGTCTCTGTGGGAAAGTTTTGCAGACGCTCGATTACATTGGAAATTTCATGAGTTTCGCTCTCCCCAATTTTGAGGTACGCTTCGAGCGTGTGCATCATCGCTTGGTATGCATCATCCTCTGTGATATGCGCTCTGAAGGATGTGTACTTTTGCCATTCGTGCCAGTAAGCATAATCGCCCGATTGCCAATGATCATGCACAAAAGCGATACCACTCAATAGATCGAGAAAATCATCCTTAAAGCTGTCTTTCGATTCTTCCCAAATGCCGTTTAGGAAGAAAAACATGGAGAGAAAGCCCTGTTCACTCGTTATCATGCGTACCCCCAAATTTAAGTAACGTGAGTTAGGGTGTTCGTGCTGCGTTTCGACCCCCCCCCCCCCTCCCCACCCCCCCCCGCCGGGGGGGGGGGGGAACCTCCCCCCCCCCCCGGGGGGGGGGGGGCCGGGGGGGGGGCGGGGGAAACAGCGCCCCCCCGGGGGGAGAAAAGGGGGGGTTTTTTTTCCCCCCCACCGGCGTTAAATAAGTATATAACAGGCTGAATCGGAGAATGTCGTTATGAAAATTGGCGTGGTCGGCAGCGGATTCGTCGGAGCTACGGCCGCCTATGCGATGGTGATGCGCGGCGTCGGGCGCGAGATCGTGCTCGTCGACCGGGACGAAAAGCGAGCGCGGGCGGAAGCCGACGACATTCTGCACGCGATTCCGTTTGCCCACCCGATGCAGGTGTACGCGGGCGGGTATGAGGCACTGCACGGCAGCCGCGTCGTGATCATGGCGGCGGGCGTCAACCAGAAGCCCGGCGAAACGCGCTTACAGCTGCTGGAACGCAACGCGGCCGTCTTCAACGAGGTGATCCCGCAGATCATCGCCAACGCGCCCGACGCGGTGATCGTCGTGGCGACCAATCCGGTCGATGTGATGACGCATCTCACCGCGCGGATCGCCGCGGGGCATGGGTGGCACAAAAGCCGCGTGCTCGGCAGCGGCACCACGCTCGACACCGCGCGGTTCCGTTCGCTGTTGGGGCGGCACATCGGCATCGATTCGCAGCATGTGCACGCCTATGTCGTCGGCGAACACGGCGATTCGGAAGTGCTGACTTGGTCGCTGGTGAGCATCGGCGGCATCCCCCTCGACGACTTTATTCAGCAGCGGCACATCGAACTGAGCGCCGCGCACCGTGCCGAAATTGATCAGAATGTGCGCCGCGCCGCCTACCACATCATCGAAGGCAAAAAGGCGACCTATTACGGGATCGGCAGCGCCCTCGCCCGCATCACCGACGTGATTCTGCGCGATCAAAGCGCCATTCTGACGGTGTGCGCCCCAGCGGATGAGGTCGCGGGCGTCACGGATGTGACGGTCGCGCTGCCGTATCTGGTGAGCGGCGAGGGCGTGGTCGAACGGCTGCCGCTGCCGATCAGCGCGCCGGAGCGGCGCAAACTGGCGGACAGCGCCGGGATCGTCAAAGAGGCGATCAGCAGCTTGGGGGTAAAACAGGGATTGAACCACGGGCACCACGCACAAGGCGCAAAAGAGGCAAAGGCGCCCAGCCCCCAAGCCCAGACGTTTCGTAGGGACGCAATGAATTGCATCCGCTGGCAAGTGGAAAGGCTTCAAGGAAGCTGGTTAGACACCCTCTAAATCGCGTCCGTGCCAGCCAATTCAAGTCTGACCGTTTCTGTCTGGTGAAGTTCGTACTCTACTCTGTTCGGTGAACCGTATTTGAAGGGTTGAACAATGGCAAGTGTAATCGAGAAAGCCGACACGAAATATCACATTCCCGCGGAGCATGAACTCGGCGTCGGGGCGTGGGCGTGGGGCGATTCGTTGGTGTGGGGTTTCGGCAAGGGTTACAGCGAAACCGATGTGCACGACGCCTTCAACGCGACGTTGGACGCGGGCATCACCTTCGTCGATACGGCGGAGATGTACGGCTTCGGCAAGTCGGAACGGTATGTGGGCGAATTCATCAAGGCGACGAACAAGCGCGTGTATGTGGCGACGAAATTCTTCCCGATCCCGATCCGCCTGACCAAAGGGCAGTTCATGTCCGCGCTCAAGGGCAGTCTGCGGCGACTCGGCATGGACGCGGTCGATCTGTATCAGATTCACTTCCCGGTGCCGCCGATGCCCGTCGAACACTGGGCGGGGGCGCTGGCGGATGCGCTCGATCAGGGCTTGATCCGGGCGGCGGGCGTGTCGAACTACAACCGGGAACAGACGATCCGCGCACACCACACGCTGGAACAGCGCGGCTATCCACTGGCTTCAAATCAGATGGAATACAGCCTGCTCGAACGCAAGATCGAGCGGAACGGCGTCAAACAGGCGTGTGATGAACGCGGGATCAAGATCATCGCCTACAGCCCGCTCGGCATGGGCTTGCTGACCGGGAAATACACGGTCGCCAACCCGCCGCCGGGGACGCGCAACATGCAGTATCGCTCGCTGCTGCCCAAACTCCCGCCGTTGATCGACCTGCTCAACCAGATCGGCGCGGCGCACGGCGGTAAAACCCCCGCACAGGTGGCGCTCAACTGGACGATCTGCAAGGGCACGCTGCCGATCCCCGGCGCGAAGAATCGGCGGCAGGCGGAAGCGAACGCGGGCGCGGTCGGCTGGCGGCTGACGGCTGACGAAGTCGCCGCGCTGGATGAGATGAGCGACCGGATCAAGGACTGAGGAATGAGGTAAAAAAGGACTGAGTCAAAGCAGGACTGAGGACTGAGGTAAGAAAGACAAATCACCGTTGGAACTACCTTGACTCAGTCCTTTCACCTCAGTCCTCAGTCCTAAATACAGGAGGATGATATGGCGAACATGATACTGGTTGCCGGGGCGACGGGCGGCACCGGGCAGCAGATTGTCGGCAAGCTGAAATCTGCGGGATATGCGGTGCGTGTGCTCGTGCGGGATGCGGCGAAAGCGCGCGATCTATTTGGCGATTCGGTGGAGTATGCGGTTGGCAGCACGCTCGACCCGGCGACGCTGACGCCAGCGGTGACTGGCGTACAGGCGGTCGTGTGCGCAACCGGGACCCGCAATCCGGTCGGCGATGATCGCCCGGAGCGCGTCGACTATGAAGGCGTGAGCAATCTCGCGGCGGCGGCGCGATCAGCGGGCGTGAACCGCTTCATCCTGATCTCGTCGGCGATGGTGACGCACAGCGAACACCCGCTCAACAACTTCGGGCGCGTGCTCGACTGGAAGCTCAAAGGTGAAAACGCCCTACGCGCCAGCGGCCTCGCGTATACGATCATCCGCCCCGGCGGGCTGACCGATCAACCGGGCGGAATGGCGGGCATGCGCATCGATCAGGGCGACAAAATCAGCGGGATCATCAGCCGCAACGATGTGGCGGCGGCCGTCAGGCACGCGCTGGACAACATCACCACGTACCACACCACCTTCGAAATCGTCAATACGCCCGGCGATCCGCATCCGCTGGATCGGTCGGAGTACTGGCAAAGTCTCTTCGCGGCACTCAAACCAGATTGAGCATTTCATGGCAGACTGTGACATTCTAGTCGTCGGCGCGGGACACAACGCGCTGGTCTGTGCGGGGTATCTGGCGCAAGCCGGGTACAAAGTTCTCGTCATCGAACGGCGGCATAAAGCAGGCGGTGCGGTCGTCACCGAGGAGATCGTGCCGGGGTTCAAGTTCGATCTCGGCGGATCGGCGCACATCCTCATCAACCACACGCCGATTGTGCGCGACCTCGAACTCGAAAAATACGGGCTGGACTACATCGACCTCGACCCGCTGTTCTTCGCGCCCTTCCCCGATGGATCGCACTTCACCATGTGGCGCGACGTGGACAAGACCATCGAGAGCATCGCGCAGATGTCGCCCGTCGATGCCGAGAATTACCGCAAGTTCATCAACAAGTGGAAGCCGATGGCGGAAGGCATGGTCGGCGCGTTCATGCACGCGCCGACGCCGCTCAACCTCGGGCGCTACATGATCTTCGGGCAGGGCTTCAACCGCAACGGGCTGGATCAGCTCAACGACATCATTCGCGGCTACGGGCAGGTGCTCAAGCAGTCGTTCAGCGACCCGCGCGTCCCCGCGTTGATCGCGTGGATGGCGGCGCAGTCCGGCCCGCCGCCGACCGAACCGTTCTCCGCGCCCTTCGCGCTCTGGCATCCCATGTATCACGAGAGCGGCGTGCGCCGTCCACGCGGCGGATCGGGGCAGTTGACACAGGCGCTGCAAAAGATGATCGAGGCGCACGGTGGTCAGGTGCTGCTCAACCAGCCGGTGACGCGGCTGCTCAGCGAGAACGGGCGGGTAGTCGGCGCGGAAACCGCCAGCGGCGAACGCTTCACGGCGTCTCGCGCGGTCGTCAGCGGCGCGCACATCCACACGACGATGAAGCTGCTGGGCGATGATCTGCCGAGCAATAAGCGCACGCTGATCGAGCGGTCGCGCATTGGCAACGGCTTCGGCATGGTGATCCGCGCCGCGGTCGATGAACTGCCGAACTACACGGCGTCGCCCACCCCGGCGGGCAAGCCGTTCGCCGATCATCACATCGGCATGCAGTTCATGTGCCCGGACATGGGCTACCTCGAACGCGCCTACGGCGATTATCTGGGGGGGCGACCGTCGAGCGAACCCGCGATCATCGCCATGACGTGGAGCGCCTCCGATCCGACGCTCGCGCCGGAAGGCAAGCACGTGCTGTTCCTGTGGTCGCAGTACTTCCCCTATGAACTGGCCAACGGCGAGTCGTGGGACGACATCGGCGAGCGGGAAGCGGATAAAGTCCTCGGCATTCTGCGCCGCTATGCGCCCAACATGACCAAAGACAAGGTGATCGGCTGGCTGGTGGAGACGCCGCTCTATCTGGAACGCGAACTCGGCCTGTATCGCGGCAACGTGATGCATCTGGAGATGTCCATCGATCAGATGTTCCTGCTGCGCCCGGCGTTGAGCATGAGCACGTATCGCGCCCCGGTCAAAGGGCTGTACCTGACGGGCGCGAGCACGCACCCCGGCGGTGGGATCATGGGCGCGGCGGGTCGCAACGCCGCAGCGACGATCTTGCATGATCTCGGCAAAAAGAGAAGAGATTAAGGGCGAGAAAAGAAAAGAAGTTAACCGCAGAGAACGCAAAGAACGCAGAGAGAAATCAACAACCGCAGAGGACGACAGAGATGACAGAGAACGAGGTTTCCGAGAAAGTGATTGGTGCAGCCATCGAGGTACATCGGGAACTGGGGCCGGGACTGCTTGAATCTGCCTATGAGGAATGTCTCGCTCATGAAATGAATCTGCGCGGAATGAGTTTCGAGCGCCAGAAGCCGCTTCCCGTGATCTACAAAGGTGTTCAGGTGGAATGCGGTTTCCGACTCGATTTTATTGTTAGCGACCTAGTGGTCGTCGAACTCAAAGCCGTCGAAGAGTTGACGCCAGTCCATCATGCACAGCTCATGACCTATTTGAAATTGACGGGCTGCAAACTCGGCTTACTCATCAACTTCAACGCGCTCAGGATCAAGTATGGAGTCAAACGCATCGCACTCAATCTCTGATCGTTTTCGCAATCAATAACATTCTTTTCGAATTCTCATCTTTTACTCTGCGTTCTTTGCGTTCTCTGCGGTTAACCTTTTCTGGCTTTTATCGTCTCTTCATAGGACTCGTTGATGAAGTATTTTGGATTTCTGGCGCGGTTCGTGATCCTGCCGCTGGCGGCATTGAGCATTTTCACCTGGTTTGATGCGAAGCGCGGCAAGAAGCTGCCGAACAAGCTCAGCGCGCTGCCCCCGGCGGCGATTCTCGGCGCACATGTCGGCTTGGCGGTCGCCTACACGACGCCGTGGGACAACTACCTCGTCAAAACGCGCGTGTGGTGGTACGACAAGAAGCTGGTCACGGGGCTGGTGCTCGGCTATGTGCCGATTGAGGAATACACGTTCTTCGTGCTGCAGACAGCGCTGACGGGCATGTTCCTGCTGACGATGGCGCGCTACACCCCGTCCGACGATGCGCCGCCTAAGAATGGCTGGCGCTACCGAGTCGGCCTGACGCTGGCTTTGGGCGCGGTCTGGGCGTGGTCGGTCTACAACCTGATCACCGGGCGCAAGAAGCTGACCTATTTGAGCCTGACGCTGGCGTGGGGACTGCTCCCATTCATGTTCCAGACGGCGTTCGGCGGGGATATTCTCGTGCAGCATCGCAAGCTGGTCGCGCTCGGCATTGTGCTGCCGACGCTCTACCTCGGCGTATCCGACTCGCTGGCCATTGACTCCGGCACATGGTCGATCAACCCGGAAAAGACGGTCGATCTGCACATCGGCGGCAAGCTGCCGCTGGAAGAAGGCGTGTTCTTCCTGCTGACCAACGTGCTGATCAGCGTGGGCATGACGCTCATGCTCTCGAAGGAAAGCCCGAAGCGCATTCCGCCCAAACTGCGGCAGTGGCTGCGCATTCGGGAGTAGAGGGTGTCCATCACCCACGCCAGCGGGGCGAGGGAGCACCTAGGTGGGCGCCCAAAACGGGCAGACACATAGGTCTGCCCCTACAAGTGATACGATCAGGGTGGGAAAAGCGGACGCGATAAAGAAGGTGTCTAAAAAGGCGTTTAATCACACCCCTCACCCTGCTTGCTGCGCAAGCCGTCCCTCTCCCACGTAAACGGGGAGAGGGACAACAGCGGTTTTCTCCCCTTCTCCCCGCTTGCGTGGGAGAAGGGGTCGGGGGTTGAGGGGCTTATCAGACACCCGCCAAATCGCGTCCCTACGAAAACCAATTCGGTTTGGTGAGCGGTGGTGGGGTAAGGAGGTTCGATGGATATCTGGCGGTTTCAACGACTGCTGTCCGTCCGCTTGATTCAGTGGGCGCTGGCGAGCATCGGCATCGGCGCGCTTCTGTCGCTGGGGACGAAATTCTGGCGCGGCGTCGGCTCGCAGTTCGTCGGGTGGGGCGTGGTCAACATCGCCATCGCCTACTTCGGCGGGCGTATGGCGGATCAGCGCATCCAGACGCTGCCCGATCCCTACGCCAAAGACGTGCTGCGCAAGGAGGGCGTCAACCTCCAGCGCCTGCTGTGGATCAACGCGCTGCTCGACCTGTTTTATATGCGCGGCGGGCAGTGGCTCACGGGCAAAGGCGGCGCATTCCGGCGCGGGATGGGCGTTGGCATCTTCCTGCAAGGGCTGGCGCTGTTCGTCTTCGACCTGCTGCACGCGACCGATACGCCCGTTGAACAGGACTAACGTCGGGATCAGGCGTAAAGTTTCGATAGGCATTTCAGGTTGTATGATGAAGGCATAAACCCTTGCGGATGGTGCTCCCGTTTGAGCGCAACACCCATTGACTAGACCGCCGCCGGGTAGAGGATCGTATGACACTCGATAAAGTGACCGCTTTCATCACCCGTGATGGCCCCGATGGCCGCGAACTGCTCGTGTTCCAGCACCCGACAGCCGGGATTCAACTGCCCGCAGGGACCGTCGAAGCGGGTGAAAGTGTGGAAGACGCCGTGCTGCGGGAAACACGCGAAGAGACGGGCTTGACCGCGGTGGCGCTGGTCAACGAGCTAGGCAGCATCGCGCAGCCGCTCGAACCGGGCGAACGCATCATCGTGGTTGACACGATTTTGCAGGCCTCCCCCGGCGACGAGGGCACGCTCGTCAAAGCGGTGCTGCTGCGCCGCGGCACCGGCGTGCGCGTGATCGGCAGCGAAGACAACTATGATCAGGTGATTGTGCCGGAATATCAGGTGCATGAGCGCGAACTGATTCAGGTGTCAGGGCGCAAGGGTTGGGTGCCCGCCAAGCATCTCACCGCGGACGTGCAGCGGCACTTCTTTCATCTGACGGTCACCGCGCCGACCGAACATCACTGGCTGCAGCAGGCCGACGAGCACCAGTTTTCGCTGTTCTGGGTGCCGCTGACGCAAGACCCCGGCTTGATCCCGGCGCAGGCTTACTGGTATCAACTGGTGCGCGAAAAGCTGAAACAGTAAAGCAGTTTTCAGTTCACAGTTGACAGTGAACAGTAAAAGCCTGTTTCAGCCTGGCACTGATGTTTTAACTGTAAACTGTCAACTATCGACTGTGAACTCGAGGTTACTCGTGCTGGATCACATACGCAAGACCCTGCACCCGGAACGTTATCACGGGACGGGCAAACGCCCGCCCTTCTTCGAAGGCTGGTACTTCAAGCTGGTCAGCGCCGACCGCCGTGAGCGGTTCGCCATCATCCCCGGCATTTTTCTGAGCGACGATCCCACCGTGCAGCACGCCTTCGTCCAGGTCTTTGACGGCGTGAGCGGCGCGGTCAGCTATCACCGCTTCCCCGCCGAGCAGTTCCGCGCGGTTGATGATCCGTTCGCGGTCAGCCTCGGCGCGAACCAGTTCCGCATGGATCAACTCACGCTCGACATCCATGATGACTTGCGCTCGGTGAGCGGTACGCTTCGCTTCGGCGCGGCGACGCCGTGGCGCGTCAATACGCTCGAACCGGGCGTGATGGGCTGGCTCGGCTATCTGCCCTTCCTCGAATGCTATCACGGCGTGCTCTCGTTCGATCACAAGCTGGAAGGCGCGCTGACCGTGGACGGGCGCACGGTCGATTTCACAGGCGGGCACGGCTACATCGAAAAAGACTGGGGCAAATCGTTCCCCGGCGGCTGGGTGTGGATGCAGACCAACCACTTCGCCGAGTCCGAGGGCACGTCGTTCACCGGGGCGTGCGCCATCACGCCGCTGCTGCGCGGGTGGTTCCCCGGCTTTCTGGCGGGCGTGTGGCATCAGGGTGAACTGCACCGCTTCGCCAGCTACAGCTACGCCAAAATCGACAAGCTGGAAGTGACCGAACACACGGTCGATTGGGTGGTCTCGGACAAACAGAAGCGCCTCGAAATCAACGCCCGCCGCGCCGAAGCGTCGATTCTGCCGGGGCCGAGCCGCCATGATATGGGCGTGCGCGTGCCGGAAACGCTCAAGGCCGTGATCAGCATTGCGCTGACGCGGGCAGACGGCGGCCTCATCTTCGAAGGCACAGGCACCTGCGCGGGCCTCGAAGTCGCGGGCGATCTCGACAAGCTGCTGAAGGCGCTATGATCCGCACACTGCCGCGCCTTTCCTCCCAGGAACGCCTCGTTTACGGCATGGTCGTCGTGTGGATTCTGACGATGATCAGCGTGCCGATTGTGCGCTGGACGCTCGGCGATGCAGCGCTGCCCACCGCGGTCAGCCTCGGCGTGCTCATGCAGGTGATCGCCGTGTGCGTCGTGTTGATCAGCGCGTGGGGCGTGCGGCGCGCGCTCACCACCATCGGCGTGATCGTCGCGCTGGCCTGGCTGACCGAGTTCATCGGTCACACCACGGGCTTTCCCTTCGGCAGTTACGACTATACGCCGCGCTTGCAGCCGCAGGTCGGCGGCGTGCCGCTGCTCATCCCGCTGGCCTGGCTGATGATGCTCCCGCCCGCGTGGGCGATGGCGAGTGTGATTAACCTCACCCCCCAGCCCCCTCTCCGAGGGGAGAGGGGGAGACAAACATGGGGGGTGAGGCTGCGCTTCATCGTCGTGACGGCGCTGGCGTTCACCGCGTGGGATTTGTTCCTCGACCCGCAGATGGTGGCGTGGGACTTGTGGCGCTGGGAAGTCCCCGGCGCGTATTTCGGCATTCCGCTGGTGAATTTCGCCGGGTGGCTGCTCGCCTCCGCGCTGATAACGTTCGCCGCCTCCCGGATCGCGCCGATCCACACCTTACCCACGCGCCCACTCGTGATCATCTACATCATCACGTGGCTGCTGGAGACGGGCGGATTGGCGCTCTTCTGGGGGCTGCCCGGTCCGGCGCTGGTGGGGTTCGTGGCGATGGGCGGCATGCTGTTGTGGGCCTGGAGGCGATCGCGTGGACGTTAACACGCTAACCCAAACGCTGGTGTGGACGATCATCAGCTTCATCAGCGGGTCGCTGATGCTGGCCTACTGGTTCGGGCGGGCCGTGACCAAAACCGACGCGCGCAGCATCGGCGATGGCAACCCCGGCGCGGCGAACGTCATGAAGGCGGGCGGAACGAAAGTCGGCCTGATCGCCATGCTGCTCGACGCATTCAAAGGCGCGATCCCCGTGAGCATCGCCAAATACGTGATCGGACTGACGGGCGTCCCGCTGATCATTGTGGCGCTCGCGCCGATCTTCGGGCACGCGTATTCGCCCTTCCTGCGCGGGCGCGGCGGCAAAGCGGTCGCCGTGAGTTTTGGCGTGTGGACGGCGCTCACCATCTGGGAAGCGCCGACCTTCGGCGGTATCCTGCTCGGCGTGTGGTTTTCAGTGGTGGCGCGGTCAGGGTGGGCGGTGCTGCTCACGCTGCTGTGCCTGATCGGGTACTATCTCATCACGTGGCGCGATCCGGTCATGCTGGTGGTGCTGGCGATCAACGCGCTGCTGCTGGTGTGGAAGTACCGCGCCGACTTCCGCCACGCGCCCGGGTTCCGCCCGTGGATTCTGCAACGCTTACCGAATCGCTAGAGACGCGCTATAGTTGATCATACGTCTCTGACCCCACCCCCGGCCCCTCCCCGAATTCAGGGAGGGGAGACAGCAAAAGCATTGTTTGCCGCCCCTCTCCTCGCTTGGGGGGAGAGGGGAAACGCCAATGAGTCGGATCCCTAGCTGACGTTACGATACGCAAAAGCCATGCTCACCATCATCCTGACCGCGCTCATCGCGCCCCCGCTGCTCGTCATCCTGTTCACCGCCCTGCTCAACGCGGTGACGTTTCCGCGGCTGCGCCGCGCGCCCAAACCCAAGCCGCCGCGCCCCGGCCAACAGGTGAACCTCGACCTGACGCGCCCGCTCCCACTGCCGTATGTTTCCGTGCTGATCCCGGCGCGCAATGAGGCTGACACCATCGCCTACACGGTCAAGGCGCTGCTCTCGCAGCCATACCCCGCTTTCGAAGTGATTCTGCTCGACGACCAATCGACGGATGGCACAGGCGAGATCGCGCTGGCGGCGTCCAATGGCGATCAGCGGCTCACGATCATCAAGGGGCAGCCGCTGCTGCCGGGCTGGTTGGGAAAGAACTGGGCGTGTCAGCAGTTGGCGAACGCGGCGCGCGGCGACATTCTGCTGTTCACCGACGCCGATGTGCAGTGGCAGCCCGGCGCGCTCGAAGCGCTCATCCGCCACATGACGCGCACGAAAGCGGATCTGCTCACGGTGTGGTCGACGCAGACGACGGTCACATGGAGCGAACGGCTGATCGTGCCGCTGATCGCGCTGGTCATCCTCGGCTATCTGCCCGCCTTCCTCGTCCATATGACGCCATTTCCAGCGTTTGCCGCCGCGAATGGGCAGTGCCTCGCGTTTCGGCGTAAAGCTTACACGGCGATCGGCGGGCACATCAGCGTGCGCGACCGCATCGTCGAGGACATCACCTTCGCCCGCGTGATCAAGGCGAAGGGGCTGCGCTTGCGCATGGCCGACGGCGCGGGACTGGTCGTATGCCGCATGTATCGCAACTGGCGCGGCGTGCGGGACGGGTTCGCCAAGAACATCATCGCGGGCTACGGCGGCCATGTGATCTTCCTGCTGCTGGCGACCGTCTTTCACTGGCTGATCTTCCTCGTGCCGCCGCTGTGGCTGCTCACAGGCTGGCTGTGGCCGCTGGACACGCTCTATCCGGTCGTGCCGCTGGTGCTGACGCTGCTCGGCCTCGCTATCCGCGCCAGCACAGCGCTGGCGACCCGCCAACGGGTGCAGGATGCGCTGTTTATGCCGCTCTCCGCGCTGCTCATGACCGTGATCGCCGCGCAAGCGCTCTACTGGCAGGTGCGTTACGGGGGTGTGTTGTGGAAGGGGCGCGTCATCAAGCCGGAAGAGCCGAAAGTGCTGGTGGAGTAGATTAATTTTAGAATTAGCGTATTATAAGCCCGTAGATCTTAAGTATCATTCCGTGAACGGTTCCCCTACACTTAATAAGTGAATTTAGTTGCGCAGCTCAAAGGTCACCTCCGCATGCCCATCTTCGTTGAACGTCTAGCCGACGAACCCATTCTGATCGCCGTTTACACGGGTCACATCACGCTCGAAGAAGTTCTCGACATGTACCACACCAGCGCCGAACTGATCGGCGACGATCCCCGCGTGTTTCACCGCATCAGTGACACCCGCGGCGCGACCTCAGATTTTGCCGCGATGCTCAAACTCGTGCAGGCCGCCAGTCAGGCCACGGCCGGGTCCTCCATCGACAGTCATATTCAGGTGACGTATGTCGGCACCACCACGTGGATCAAGTTCTTGCGCGATACGTTTGCCAAGCGCGGCGTGTTGATGCCGGCCTTTGAAGACATGGAGACGGCGCTCGAATCGGTGCGCTACCGCATCGCGACGGAGAGCAGCTCTACGCCCACGACGTAGAACACCAACCGGTTTTGCCCCAGAATCGAAAACGGACGAGGCGTGCCTCGTCCGTTTAACATCTCGGTTACGCCAACCGTCTTACTTCGGCGGCGGCGGGAGCAGCACTTCGCGCGGTTTTGCGCCTTCGACCGCTGGCCCGACGATGCCGCGCTCCTCCATCAAATCGATGAGGCGGGCGGCGCGGGTGTAGCCGATGCGCAGCTTGCGCTGGAGCAGCGACACGGACGCGCGGTTCTGCCGCCGCACGAGGTCGACGGCCTGATTGTACAGCGCGTCGTCCACATCCTCGTCGTCCTCGTCGTCATCCCCGTAATCGTCGTCTGCTTCCTGCCGTGACAGGAAGCTGGACTGCTGGCCGCGCTTCCCATCTGACTTGAGCGGGATGGGGCTCTTGCCCTCTTCGTCGACAATCGCGCTGATGAGCGGCTTGGACGCGGCGATCATCTCTTCCTGCGTCATCTGGCCGCGCCAGAAATGCGTGATGTTGCCGAGTTCGCTGTCCGACACATACACGCCCTGCATACGCACCGGGGCGGGCGAGTCGCCGCTCATGTAGAGCATGTCACCGCGACCGAGCAGGCGATCCGCGCCGGGCTGGTCGAGGATGACGCGGCTGTCCGTACCGGAGGCCACAGCGAACGCGATACGCGCCGGGAAGTTCGCCTTGATCAAGCCGGTGACGACATCGACCGAGGGGCGCTGCGTGGCGATCACGAGGTGGATGCCAGTCGCGCGGGCGAGCGCGGCGATACGGGTGATCACGCGTTCGGTTTCGTCCGGCGCGAGCATCATCAAGTCGGCTAATTCGTCGATGATCACGACGATGTACGGCAGCGGGTCGGTGCCCTGCGGCAGGTGCTTGTTGAAGTCTTCGATGTTACGCGCGCCCGCGGTGCTGAAGCGGCGGTAGCGTTCGTCCATCTCACGCGTGACCCACTTCAACACGCTGACGATGCGTTCTAGCTCGGTCACGACGGGCGCGACCAGATGCGGAATGCCGTTGTAGCCCGTCAATTCGACGCGCTTGGGGTCGACCATGATGAACTTGACGGTCGACGGCTGGTTTTTGAGCAGCAGACTGGCAATGATCGCATTGACGCACACCGACTTACCGGAACCCGTCGTCCCGGCGATCAGCAGGTGCGGCATCGACGCGAGGTCGGCGGCGACGGGCGTGCCGTCCACGCCTTGACCGAGCGCGATGGCCAGCGGCGAATTGATCTTCTTGAACTCTTTCGACTCCAGCACATCGCGCAGGCGCACAATCGCCGATTTATCGTTCGGCACTTCAATGCCGACGTAGCCCTTACCGGGCACGGGCGCTTCCACACGGATGGAGCGCGCGCCGAGCGCAAGCTGAATGTCCTTGTCGAGCGCGGCAATCGAGCTGACCTTCACGCGCATCTTCTTGCCGCCGCGCACGGGCACATAATCCGGCTCGACGCCAAACTGCGTGATCACGGGGCCGGTGCGGACTTCGACCACGCGCCCGGGCGCGCCGAAACTTTCGAGCGTCTCCTGAATGGTGCGCGCGCGTTCCAGCAGCAGATTATGGTCGATCTCCTGATCCTGCCCGGAGATGATCAGATCGTCGTAGCTGGGCATCTTCCAGTCTTTCGGCGGCTTGGAGCGGACGATCTTGCCGCCGCCTTCCAGTTCGCCGACTTCGTCCACGCCGCCGAGAATGCCCCGCGCGGAGGGCGGCGGCGCCGTCGGGCGGCTGGTCGCGATGTACGGCAGGTCGTCAGCTGGTTTGCCGAACGCGGTCGAGGCCTTTTCGACGGGTTTATCCGCCTTGACGGGCGGATTGTCTTCCGGTCGGGCGTAGATGTGCGCCTTCTCCGGCGGCGCGACCGAGGCCGCGGGCGTCAGCGGCACAGCGGGTTTATCCACCTTGAACGGCGGGTCATCAGCCTTGAACGGATCGCGCTTCTCCGGCGTGAGCGAAGCCGCGGGCGTCAGCGGGTCGCGCTTTTCGAGCGGCGGCGGCACGGCGGCAGGCTTATCCACTTTGAACGGCGGATCATCGTGCCGATCAGGCGTGACCGAGGCCGCGGGTTTGTCCACCTTGAACGGCGGGTCGTCCGCCTTGAACGGGTCGCGTTTTTCGAGCGGCTGCGGGGGCTTGGCCGTCGCTTCGGGCTTCTCGCCTTCCGGGCGACCGGACAGCGTGTTCATACGCGACTGCCAGCTCGGGAGCTCGGTTTTCGGCGTTTCGGTCGTCGCCGATTTTGGCTTGGCCGGGGGCAGACTCGCCCACTTGCCGGTCTCGTCTTCCTCTTCGTCGTCGATGATCAAGCCGGTCGCTGCCTTGCGCACTTCCAGCGGCTTGTCGTCACGCGCGGGCGGGTCGGCAGGTTTAACGCTCTCCGCGGCGGCTTTGACCTCTTCGGTCGGTGTTTCCGCCTTGGCGGGTTCGGTCTGCCCGATCGGTTTACGTTCGAACGGACGCGGCTTGAGCAGATCGCCGAGGCGCGCGGGAGGCGCATCATCGTCCTCGTCGTCGCTGCTGAACTGGCTGGCCGCAGGTTTGATCGGCTCGGCGGGTTTCGCCGCCGGGCTAACAGCGTCCGCGGGTTTGGCGAAGGGGCTGGTCGGCTGCGCGGGCTTGAACGGCGACTCAGTCGAGGCCGCCGCGGGCTGCGCAAACGAACTGCTCGGCGCCGCGGGTTTGGCGAAGGGAGTGGTCGGATCGGCGGGTTTCGCCGCCGGGCTTACGGGTGACGCGGGCTTGAACGGCGACTCGGTCGAGGCCGCCGCAGGTTTCGCGAACGGGCTCGTCGGCTCAACGGGTTTGGCGGCGGGCACTGCTGGATCAGCCGTCGGCGCAGGCGTCGGATCGGCGGGCTTGGCCGCGGTCTCCTGCTTGCTGTACTGCGCGATCAACTGGTCGCGGCGCGACATGCCGCCCGCCGGGCGTTCGCCGGGCGTCGGAGCCGCGGACGAGGTGGTCGCCGGGCCGGGCATGCGCTCCGCCGCGGGTTTCTCGACGGTAGGCTTGTCCGGGGCTGTCACCGAGGCAGCAGCAGGCTTATCGACGGGTTTCTCGTCTTTCCGGGCATCCTCCGGCTTCGCGCCGAACGGCAGCCGACCACTCAGGCCACCCAAGCGACCGCCAATCCCGCCCGTCTTTTCGGGTTCAGGCTTGGTCGTGTTGGCAGTGGGCGGCGCAGCCATTGACGCCGCTGGCTTTTCGACCGTGCTCGTCTTGTCATCTTTCCTGGTGTCATCCGGCTTCGCGCCGAACGGCAGGCGACCGCTCAGGCCACCCAAGCGTCCGCCGATCCCGCCGCTCTTGTCCGCCTCCGGCTTGACCGGGTCAGCGACCGCGGTGGACGCCGCAGGCTGCGCGCCAGTGAGCGCCGCAGCGGGCTTCTCGACCGTCGTCGATTTGTCATCTTTCTTCGTGTCATCGGGCTTCGCGCCAAACGGCAGCCGACTGCCCAACCCACCAAAGCGACCGCCACCTTTGTCCGCGTCCGGTTTGGGCGCTTCCGCCGTGCGCGGCGTGGTTTCGGGATCAGGTGTGGACGATGATGACACCACCGTCGCCGCCGCGCCCGCCAGCGAGGCCGCGATCAACTCGGTTGGGCTGGGGCGGTTGGCTGATTTCGCGGGTTCAAGCGGCACAGGTTCGCCGCCGCGCATCGGCGCGGTGAACGTGCGTCCGCCCATCGTGATCGGGATGCTGCGCTCGGAGTCCGGCGCGGGCAGCGGTGCTTGCACCACCGGCGCGGGAATCGGCGCGGGCAGAGCTGCGGTCGCCCCTGCAGGCAGGGCTTCCTGACCGCTTTCGGGTTTGCTCACGCTGATCTGTGGCAGAGCCGCCGCGGCAGCGGCAGCGACCGCGGCTTTCTCCGCGCGGATGGCGGCGGCGCGCTGCTGGCGGCGGCGCACCGAGTCGCCGAGGCTGCGGAAGAGGCTGATCACGATGATCGCCAGATCCGACGCGCTCATATTCAGGGACAGCATCAGGCCGATAGTCACCCAGAGCACGAGCGCGAGGAAGCCGCCGATCTCCGACAGGTTGCTGATCAGCAGGAAGTAGATCTCCCCGCCGATGCGACCGCCGCCTTGCCCCAACTGCCACGAAATCGTGAGGAAAACATTCTTGACCGTCCACAGGTAATCCTGCCCCGCGCCGACTTCATAGCGCATGGAGTGGACGAACTGCATCGCCACCAGCATGCCGACGAACAGCAGCGTCGCGCCGATCAAGCGCATGCGCGGGATGACAGGCGCGTCGTCACCGAAGTGGCGCAGAATCAGCACCACGCCGATGGCGAAGATCACCAGCACCACGCCAATCGCGCCCCAGCCGAAGCCTTCGGAGAGCACGCGGTTGATCTCGGAGGTGAGCGCGCCCTTCACCGGGGAGAGGCTGCTTAACAGCAAAATCAGCGAGCCGAGCACCATCGACACGCCGAGGATATCGAGTTTATTGTCGAGCGTCAGCCCGGTTGCATCGACTTTGGGCGCTTTGCTGGCGCGGGCTTTCTTGGCGTCGTTATCCGCTTTAAAGGGATTCAACGCGCGCAGACGGTCGGAAAAACTGACCGGAGCGCCCTTCGCCCCGGCTTTCCCGGCGGGCGCTTTGCCCCCGGCTGGCGTCGCGGGCGCGTTGGGTTTCGCCCCACCGCCGCCGAACGGAAGTTTGCCGCCGAGGATGCCGCCGCCGCCGGAACTGGCAGGCGCGCTGCTGCTGGTCGGCGCTCCGGGTTTCGCGCCGCCCGTCGTAAACGGCGAGGTCTTCGCGTCGGCGGGCTTGTCATTCTTGTCACCGCCGCCAAAGCGATTACCTAAGCCGCCGAACCCACCGCCCGCGGGCTTGTCATCCTTCTTCGCGGCGGGCTTATCATCTTTTTTGTCACCGCCGCCGAAAGGAAGTTTGCTGCCTAACCCGCCGAGCGCGCCACCGAGGCCGCCGCCCGCGGGTTTATCGTCCTTCTTCGCGGCGGGTTTATCGTCTTTCTTGTCGCCACCACCGCCAAAGCGGTTGCCTAACCCCCCGAGTGTGCCACCGAGGCCACCGCCCGCGGGTTTATCGTCTTTTTTGGCATCCGGCTTGTCACCGCCGCCGCCAAAGCGATTGCCGAGCCCGCCGAGCGCGCCGCCCAGACCACCGCCCGCTTTGTCGTCCTTTTTGGCTTCGGGCTTATCGTCTTTCTTGTCGCCCCCGCCGCCAAAACGGTTGCCGAGCCCGCCGAAACCGCCGCCTTTGTCATCCTTCTTGGTATCGTCTTTTTTCTCGGGAGCGCCGCCGAAGCGATTGCCGAGGTTGCCGAGATTGCCGAATGCCCCCGCGGGCTTCTCGTCCTTTTTATCGTCTTTCTTGTCGTCAGGTTTGTTGGACAGTCCGCCGAGCGCGTTGCCCACCCGGCTCAGGGGGTCGTCTTTCGCGGGCGGGTTCGCGCCGGGGCGCGCTACACCACCGGGCGGAGGCGTCCCACCGCCACCCGACGAGCCACCACCACCGCTGCCGCCGAGATAGTTGCCGCCGCTGGGTCGAAACGGCTGCACGCCGCTGCCACCACCGGATGATCCGCCAGAACTGCCACCAGCGCCCCCACCGGATCCACCGCTGCCGGGCGTATTCGGGCGCGGGAAACCGCTGCCGCCACCCTGATTGCCGCCCATCGCCCCCGGCGATCGGACGGGACTTGGTGTGTTGATGCCGCCACCACTGCCCGGGGAACCACCGGGAGTCGGCGCGCCGGGATTGGGGCGTTGGGGTAGACCAGCGCCGCGCACGCTCGCGCCGCCGCTAGAGAATGGGTTATTCGTTGAGCGGCGAATCTCGCCGTCATCGTCTTGTTCGTCTTCGTAATCGTCGTCCTCGGGATCGTCGTAGTCGTTATCGTACTTACTCATAGGCCATATCCACATCACTTAAGAGGACGGAAAACCCTCACAGGGAATACGCGCGACCCTATGAAAAGTTGCATCACCGATAGGATAGCACAGTTTTTATTTTTTTCGCATTAGTTTAGCACAAAAGTTCTGTTAGAGAGCGGCGGTCACGGGGAAAAGCGGAGGAAGGCTTAAGCAGGCTGATGCGACCCAAGCCAAGTTTATGATAGAATGCTGCGCAGTGTAGATAGCAGTCAGCAAGCGCCGGAGCCCAGCATGATCGTCTCCGCCGATACTCTGTGGCGGCTGAACCACGAATATTCCAATCGGCTTGCGAAAGCGCATACGTATTTCGCGCTGCTCGAACAGCTCGTGGACGAACGCGACGGGCAGGATGAGCAGCTCGGCGCGGCCTTGCACTATACGCTGGCGCATCTTGACGCGCTTAAAGGCGAGCACCGGGATTGGCGCTACGCCTACTTTTACGAACACCCCGACTCGAAACGCATGGTGCAGACCGATGCCGCTATTCAGGAGGCGCTGGGCACGTTCGTCCGGATGCGGTCGCAGCATGAGCGCTACCTGATTGATCTGTATCAGGCGCTCGAAACCATCCCCCGCCCGCACCCCGGCCTGACCACCGTCCCTGCCAATGGCGACCTATGGGACAAGACCCGCCTCGCCCTGTATCAACTGCTTGACTTCAACAATTACGTCGAAACGCTCGGCGCGCCCACGTAGACATATCCCAAATATATCCCAAGCGAGTCCGCCCCATGAGTGAGCGACTCGAGTCTTATCCCAAGTTATCCCAAATAGGTAATCGGGGCAGCGGACGCCCCATCCAATAAAAAGGGCGCACTGCGGTGCGCCCCGACGAAAGACTCAATTTGGTTTACGTGGATGTGGTAGGCATTTCGCTACAGCGCCTGCAGCTCATCCAGCAGGATGAAGCCCTGCCGCAGCGCGTTGAGCGCCGCTGCGTGGCGATCTTTCGCCTTCATCTTGTCGATAGCGCGCGCCAAAATCTCGATCACGCCGGGCATCGTGAGGCGCATGCGTTCGGCAATCGCCTCGTTATCATAGCCGCCCGCCACGAACAGCAGCACGCGGCGTTCCTCTTCGGTGAGCTTCGAGCCATCCGTTTGCCCGAGCATCCCGGTGACAACCCGTTCCGCGACGCCGCGACCGAGCACGAGCGTCCCGCCGACCACCTTGCGGATGCCGTCGAGCAGGTCGTCTTCGCTGGAGGACTTGAGCAGATAGCCATGTGCGCCGGAGCGCAGCGCCTGCGTGATGTACCAGTCCTCGTCACGCCCGGTCAGGATGAGCACTTTGACGTTAGGCGCTTGCTTGCGCACATCCGGCAGCACTTCCAGCCCGCCTTTGATCGGCATGTTGAGGTCGAGCAGCAGCACATCTGGCTGCAAGGCGAGCGCTTGCTGGTAGGCAGTTTCGCCATCGCCCGCTTCGCCGATGATGAGGATCTCGTCGTGCTGCGACAGGAAGTTGATCAGCGTTTTGCGCAGCATGGTGTGATCATCCGCCACGAACACGCGGATCGGGCGCTGTGTATCCGGCGCGGTGGCGGTCGTTTCCGGGCGCACCACGCGCGAGGGCTGTGTCGGCAGGTCATTGCCATCCGGGCGCAGCGCGGCGACCAGTGACTGCGCCATCGCGTCAGCGGATTGGAAACGGCGCACCGGGTTCTTTTCCAGCGACTTGAGGATCACGCCTTCGAGCCCCACGGGCAAATCTGGCACGACCAAACGCGGCGGTGGCACGGGCTGCTTGACATGCTGCATGAGCAGCACGGGAATATCATCTGACGAAAACGGGAGCTGCCCCGTCGCCATTTCGTAGAGCACCACGCCGAGCGAATAGATGTCCGTGCGGTAGTCGAGCGAGAAGCCCTGCGCCTGTTCCGGCGAGAGATAGGCGGGCGTGCCGATGATCATACCGTCGGTGGTGACACGCTTGGCGTCTTTGGGCAGCGCCAACCCCAAGTCCATGATCTTGACGTGGCCGCTCGATGTCACCTTGATGTTGGCGGGCTTAATGTCGCGGTGAATGATCTGGCGTTCGTGGGCGTAGTGCAGCGCCCCGGCGATCTGCCGACCGAGGTCGACGACCATCTCCGCGGAACACGGGATATATTTCGCCAGCGAGTCGCCTTCGACATATTCCACGACGAGGAACGGCTGTTCGTGCTCCTCTTCCATGTCGTAGATCGCCATGATATTGGGATGATTGAGCAAGGCGACAGCATGCGCCTCCTGAAAGAAGCGCTTACGCACCGTGTCGCGCACGTGGGGCAGCAGCACTTTTAGGGCGACTTCGCGCCCCAAGCGGCGATCCAGCGCCTTGTATACGGTCGCGGTCGAGCCTTCGCCGAGAAGTTCTTTGATTTCGTAACGGTTGCGGAGCGTCTTTCCAATCATCGTCGCTTGACCTTCATAGACCCTGCAAGCGCCACAAGAATAACATCCCCGTGAACTGATTGCACGGAAAACCCGCCCTATGTCCGATTGAAATCAGTCTTTAGGCGGAGTCAAGGGAAAGCGATGTATACCGTTAGGCGCATGGCAGGATAGTTTTCACGTTGGGACATTAAGAGGGAAAGTTCGGTGTGAAAACAGCGGACGCTAAAAGTCTGACCCCACCCCCAGCCCCTCCCCGAATTCAGGGAGGGGAGACAGAAAAGAGCACGCAGCTCTTGTAGAAGTATAGAAAACCTTAAATCAGTACCGGACAAGCCCTAAGTCCCTCTCCTCTCCTCTTTTCGGTTGAGGACAGGACACTTTTAATATTGGGCCCCATTAAGATTCGCGCCTGAGGGCAACCGTATTTCGTAGGGACGCGCAACGGCGCGTCCGTTTCGCCCCCATCCGGCGGACGCCCCGTTGGGCGTCCCTACAATTCCCGCGATTGTTAAAACTGTCCTGCTTCTCGGAGAGGGGACTTGAAAAACCCGCAGTTTCCCCTCCCTGAATTCGGCTGATGGTGCAGATTCAGCCTACGCGCTCGGGGACACATCCAATTTGGTGTCGGGGGCGGTGAGCAGAATGCCGCCCTTCACCGGGACCGAGGCCGCGACCTCTTCCCGCTTCGGCTCGATGATCAGGTGGCGCAGCAGAATCATGGCTGTGCCCGCCAGCGGCACCGAGAGCAGACCGCCGATCACGCCGCCGACGCTGAAGCCAATGAACAGCACAAGGATCACCAGAATCGGGTTCAGGTTGACGCTGTTCGCCATCACACGCGGCGTCAGATAATGATTTTCGACCTGCTGCACGAGCACGAAGCTGACCAGCGCGAACACGGCATGGAGTGGCGAACTGAGCAGCGCGAGCAGAGTCGCGGCGGCCGCGCCGATATAACCGCCGATGATCGGCAGCGCCGTCGTCACGCCGATGATGAACCCAAGTGTGACCGCGTTCGGCACGCCGAAGAGGGTCAGCAGGATGAAATTCGCTACGCCGACGAACAGCACGACGAGACCGACGCCGCGCACATACGACCCGAGCGTGCTTTCAATCTCGGTGAACATCTCGCGAATGCGCATGCGGCGCCCCATGGAGAAGAGCGACGAGAGAAAATTGATCGCGGAGTCGCGGGAGGTCAGCCAGTACACCCCCATCACGACGGTGAGCACAAAGTCGCCGACCAGACCGCCGAACTCGCCCGCCAGCGCCGGAATGGATTCGCGCAGTTGGGTGACGATGTTCGTCACCGTCTCGCGAATGCCGTCTTCGTCCAGAAGCGTGATGTCGCTATTGAAGCGCTGTTCGATGTTCCTTTCGAGCCAATCCTGCGCGACGATGATGCGGCTGGCGAGCCGATCCTCGTTTTCGATGTACCCGGCGAGCCGATTCGCCGCGGGCGGCAGCACCGCCAGCAGCAGCCCAAGGAGGGTCAGCATGAGCGCGGCGTACACCAACAAAATCGCGAGGCCGTGCGGGATGCGGCGGTGAGATAACCAGAGCACCACGGGGCGAACGGCCGAGGCGATGATGATGGCGACGAGCATCACGATCAGAATGCGGATACTGAGAAATAAGGCATAAGCCGCTGCAATGGTCAAAATCACCACCAGCGTGTTGCGGAACACCTGCTGAGTTGTCATGCTGCCTCAATTGCAAATATAACAAATCTCCTTTCTAAGGATACGCGTATTCCTTAATTAAGGCAATAATGAACATCTGAGAAGATGGTGAGGGGTGAAACGGGTGCGCACGGGCATTGTGATAAGTGCAGACGACGGTGAAGCAGGTAGAACGGTCGGTGTTCGCGGTCTGCACACGCGATGAAGAGAGCGTCCCAAACGGGTTTTTACCACACTCTCTAGATCGTATCCATTGCTTCCGACCCCTCCCCAAATTCAGTTTAGACGCCGACAGTTTTGGAATAAGGTCCGTCAGCGCATGCACCTCCTCTCTCCGAGGCTAGGTGGGATTTAGGGGTAAGACTAAAGTAGGTTCTCGAAACAAATCCACGAACGCATGTAGGGGCGCACCTGCGTGTGCGCCCGAAACCGGGCAGACACACAGGTCTGCCCCTACACGAAGACTTTCGAAAGACCACTTTAGGCCTTATCCCCACTCGCGCCCTGCGATCAACCGATGCAAACAGGCGTTATGGTTTACGATGGTCAGAGTGGCGCTACACTAAGAGCAGTGGTTTTCACCTGCTTCAACTCCAAAAACGTCTTCGCCCGTCCCCAACTTAAGGAGCAAGCTTTGATGATTCGCCGACTGTTTCTCCCCATCCTGTTCGTCTTGTTGATTGCACCCACGCTCGTCAGCGCGCAAGCGGGCGCGTGGGAGGTGACGGTTGCGGCTCAATTGGGCGCGAACTGGAATATCTACCGCATCACTCCGGATGGGGTGCAAGCGCCGATTCCGCTGCCCGCCGGGATGATCATTTCCTCCAATCTCACGCAGATGCTGGTCTCGTCTGATTTGCGGTATGCCGTCGTCACGCAGAGTTCGGCGGATTACAGCACGTCCTACCCGCCGCGCGTCGCGGATTTGAAGCTTGGAACCTTCTACGAACTGACGCTGCCTTTCAACCAACCCGGCGCCTATACCATGAGCGGGTTTGATCCGAGCGGGACGCGCTTTGCCCTGTCGACGGTCGTCGGCGCAGTTGGCCCCGACTATCCGTGGCGCGGGATTTTTGGTGTGGTCGATGTAACGACGGGCACATTCACCGATTACACTGAGCAGATCGTGATGACCGGCCTCACCAGCAGCATTAACGGTTGGTATCAGTTGGGCGACTGGGATGCAAACGGCATCTATATGTACCCGAGCTGTTACGCCTGCGAACCGCCGTTTGAGGGCGAATACGCGCAGTGGAGTCCCGATACGTTCGCCTACATGCCCGTGACCGGGGTGATCTTCTCGATCTTCGCGGAACAGCTCGCGGTCACGCGTGAAATCGTCTCCCGCGCTTACTCGACCGATTACCCGTTCAGCACCGAGCCGACCGCCTACTTCCCCATCCAGAACATTCTGGTCTACAAGCCGTCGGCGGCCTTCCTGCCGACCTTTGAGGGGCAGACGGGGGAGCACGAAATCACCTCCATGTCCCCGGTGATCTTCAATGACCCGAATGTGGTGGATCTCAGCGTCGGCCAGTCAGAATGGGTGGCGGATGGGCAGTATGTGCTGGCCGTCAACAATGGGTCGGGCATGCTCATTAATCGTGCGGGCGGCATGAATCCGATTAATCTAGGGTTCCAGCCGCCGGAAGTGATCGGCACGACCGATGGCTTCCTCGCCCTGCAAGACAACGCGGATCAAATCATCGTGCATCACTTCACCGTGCCAGGTATGCAGGATCAGGTGCTGGGCTCGCTGGCGATTGGCGGGCGGCTGTCCATCCTCGCCACGCCGGATCTCGGCGCGACCGCGGCGCCTGTGCTGGCGAACTTCACGCCCGTGGCGGCGAACTTCGCGCAGTTGGAAGCGATCATGCTCGCGAAGCAGCCCGTCTGCCCCGGCTTCATGCCGTCGCGGATTTTCCCCGGCCAGCAGGCGCGGGTGACGCCCGGCGCGGCCAACCGTCTGCGCAGCATCGCCTCGACTTCCGGCGATGTGGTCGGGCAAATCCCCGGTGGCGCGACCTTCCAGGTGATCTTCGGGCCGGAATGCAGCGAAAATACCGCCTGGTGGTACGTGAACTATGAGGGCGTCCAGGGGTATACTGCTGAGGGTATGAACGGCGAATATTGGGTGGAGTTGGTTCGGCCATGATTGTGTTGTCCCATTTTCAGATCAAACCGCTGCTGGTCGCGCGCAAACGTGGCGAACTGACGGCGGTCACGTCGCCGGATCTCGGCCTGACGAGCATTCAAGTCCCCGTGCAAGGTGAGCGCATCACGTTTGCGGACGGCGCCAGCCTCTCGTGGGAAGATGCTGAAGAGATCACTGAGCAGGAAGTCGCGTGCTTCGCGCTGGAAGGCGACACGATCCGCAAAATTCAGGCCTTCTCCGACGTGACGAACCGCCATTGTTCGCTCATGCCGACCGAGAGCGCCCCGACCATTCTGATCGCGGGCTTCCCGATGCACCGCATCAAAGGGACGAATCCGTTTCAGGACACGCTGACCAAGATCAAGGCGGCGAACCCGACCGGGGCCGTGCTCGACACGTCGATGGGGTTGGGCTACACAGCGATTCAAGCGGCGCACACCGCCGAGAAAGTCATCACCATCGAGCTTGATCCCGCCGTGATGGAAGTCGCGCGACAAAACCCGTGGTCGCGCGAACTGTTCGCGAGCCCAAAGATCGAACGGCGCATTGCCGACAGCTTCGACGAGGTCAGCACGTTCCGGCCGGAAACCTTCGCGCGCATCATTCATGATCCGCCTACCATGCAGCTCGCAGGTGATTTATACTCCGGGGAGTTTTACCGCGAACTGCATCGCATCCTGAAGCCGAATGGCCGTTTGTTCCACTACATCGGCGACCTCGAAAGCCCGTTCGGCGCGCGCGTAGCCAAAGGCGTCATCGACCGCCTCGGTAAAGCGGGCTTCCGCAGCGTCACGCGCCGCAATGAGGCGTTTGGCGTGGTTGCGGTCAAGTAACCTGAATTCGGCGCGGGAAACACAAATCGGCTAGATCAACGTCAGGACGAGGGCATACCTCGTCCTGACCTTGTCATGAATCGGCAGGCAGCGTCAGCACCTAAGGGAAATTATTGTGAATCGCACGTACATCACTATCGGGTTGGCCTATGCTTCGTTCATTGGCTTAGGGCTGGTGACGGGCTTGATCAACGTCGCGTGGACGCCCATGCAAGCGGAGTTCAACATTACGTTGGATGGTACGCTGCTGCAGCTCCTCACCGCCAGCACCATCGGCTATCTGACCGCCAGCTTCTTCAGCGGGCAGGTCATGGGGCGCATCGGCGCGGGCAAAATGCTCATCATCGGCGCGGGCGTGATGGCGCTCGGCCTGTCTGGTTACGTGCTCGCCCCCGCGTGGGAACTCGTCGTGCTCAGCGGCTTGATCACGGGCTTGGGCAACGGCCTGATCGATGGCGGCTTGAACTCGTATATCGCCGAACATCACAGCGCGCGCGCCATGAACTGGCTGCACGCCTTCTTCGGTGTGGGCGTCACCATCAGCCCAGCCATCATGACGGCGATCCTCGCGGATGACCTGTCATGGCGCGTCGGTTACGGGCTGGTCGCCGTGTTTGAAGTCCTGCTCGTGGTCGGGTTTACGCTCTCCGCTGGTTGGTGGAAAACCTCCGCCGCGCACCGCGCGGATGGCCGTCAGGTGAGCATGTTGGCGACGCTGCGCCGCCCGATTGTGTGGTTGGGCGTGCTGCTGCTGCTGCTCTATGCCGGGCTGGAGACGACGCCGGGACAGTGGTCGTTCAACCTGTTCACTGAAGCGCGCGGCGTCGATGCGGCGCTGGCGGGCTATCTCGTCAGCGTGTACTGGGGCAGCTTCACCATTGGCCGCATGATCTTCGGCACGCTGCTCAAGGGCTTCTCTTCGCGCGTGTTCATTGGCTGCATTGTGAGCGCGCTGACCGGGGCGATCATGCTGTGGTGGAGTCCCATTCCCGAAATCGGTTATGCTGGTCTGATTCTGCTCGGCTTCTCGCAAGCGCCAATCTTCCCGCTGCTGATTTCGACCACGCCGAAGATGGTTGGCGCGCAGCACGCGCCAAATGCCATCGGCTTTCAGGTGGCAGGCGCGGGCGTTGGCGTCGCGCTGCTGCCGGGCATCGCCGGGGCGCTGGCGGATAACTTCGGCATCGGCGTCATCGCGCCGTACATCGTCATCTGCGCCACCCTCTTCCTCGTGCTGTATGTGTTCGGTATGGCGCGGCGCGCGCACGTCGCCAACGCCGAGCCGGTCGCCGTGGAAGGCTAAATGCTGCGTCCGGCATCTATTCACAGATAAGCGAGGCTTGTTCGTAGGGGCGCACGGCCGTGCGCCCCTACGAAGAGCCCCTCTATTTGTAACGTGAGTTAGGGATAAAACAGCCGAGTGGCGATGATTTTGCGTGACTGCCCTGTGTATCCGACCCCACCCCCGGCCCCTCCCCGAATTCGGGGAGGGGAGCCAGCAAAAGCGTCTTTTCTCCCCTCTCCCCGCTTGCGTGGGAGAGGGGTTGGGGGTGAGGGGTAATCCGTATCGTTTTCTTAAACTGCATAATTGCGTCCCTACACAAGGACAATTTTCTCGTAGGGACGCGATTTATCGCGTCCGCGAAATCCCAAAACCGACCCGTAACCGATTTTCACGGTGTTCTACGCACTTACCGGCGTGCCTTGCCCCTACACACAAACAAGCAGCTTCGTCAAATGGCTTCTACCCCTAATAATCACTAACGGACGAGCGTAGGCTCGTCCGTTGTTTCGAACGAATTTTCGAACAAGTCTTCTATATACCTTGACAGTTATATAACCAATATGGTATATTAGATTGACGCTGCGCTGTCACAACTGACCAGTTTTGTTCGAACATCTGCCTGAGGAGAGCACCATGAGCCAGACATACAAAGCCACGCTGACGATCCCGACCGACCGCGATATCGAGATCACCCGCGTGTTCAACGCGCCGCGCCGCCTCGTCTTTGAAGCGATGACGCAGCCCGAGCACATTCGCCACTGGTACGGCCTGCGCGCCGACACCATGACCGTGTGCGAGTTCGACGCGCGGGTCGGGGGGCAGTGGCGGTTCGTGACGGTGGGCGAGGATGGGGTCGACATCGGCTTCTCCGGCGAAGTTCGCGAGCTGTCCCCCTATGATCGTCTGGCATATACCGAAGAATTCGAAATGATGCCGGGGCACGGCAGTCTGGTTACGGCGACTTTCACCGAGGCCAACGGCAAGACGACCATGCACATGCAGGTGCGCTACGAGTCGCAGGCCGACCGGGATGCCGTCATCGCCTCGGGTATGGAATATGGTATGAACGAGACGTATGACCGCCTCGACGAACATCTCGCCACCATGAAGACCGCCGCCTAAGCCCAAGGGGAAAACCAGAATGAGCGAGCAATACGCTGCGCAGTCCACGCCGACACCCAATCCCGATTTGCAATCGCTGGATCGCTTGGTCGGCACATGGGAAGTTTCCGGCAGCGTGCAGGGCACGGTGAGCTTTGAATGGCTGGAAGGCGGCTTCTTCCTCATGCAGCGCTTCGACTTCGATCACGGTGGTCACCATGTGCAGGGCATCGAGATCATCGGGCACGAGCAGCCCTTCGGCGGCGAGCCCAGCGCAGACATCAAGTCACGCATCTATGACACGCTGGGCAACACCTTCGAATACACCTATGAACTGCTCGGCGACACGCTGACGATCTGGGGCGGAGAGCGTGGTTCACCCGCCTACTACCGCGGCACGTTCAGCGCGGACGGGAACACCGCAAGCGGCGCCTGGATCTACCCGGATGGCGGCGGCTACGGCTCGACCATGCAGCGCGTCACCCGGTAGCGCCCAGTTCCTGCTGGAACCCCACGCGCCATGATGGGTAAGTGGGGTTCCAGCCGGCCGCGTGCGCCTTCGCATTGGAGACACCGCGTTCCCACGCGTCACGCCGATGCTCAATCGGCGGCGGCGGCGCGCCGATCAGGCTGGCGTAATACGGCAGCCAATCGGTGCCCGCGGCGGGCTCATCGTCGACGATGTTGTACACCCCCGGCGACCATGTCAGCGCCGCCAGCGCGGCCTGCACCGCATCCTCGACATGGACAAACGACGCGATGGCATCGGTGGCGGTGAGCGCGCCACTCCGCACCTGTTCGGTCGTCAAGCCATCCCGCGCGTACCACGTCCCCGGCCCATACAGCAGACCATAGCGCAGCACCACGCCGTTCGGCACCTCCGTGACGGCATCTTCCAGCGCCTTGACCGCCAGCACGGTGCGGCAGCGGGGCTCCGGCGCGTCGAGGTCGAGCGGGTCGTCTTCGGTGGACGGACGCTCGCCCGCGCCGCACACCCACGCGATGCTCTGGGCGATCATCCGCTCCACGCCGCAGGCGCGCGCCGCATCGACCAGATTGCGCGTGCCTTCAACGCGTAAGCGCGAATTGGCGGCAAAGTCGCGTGCCACCAAGTCCGTCAGTTGATGGGCGACTACGTCGGGCTGGGCAGTTTGCAGCGCGCTGTAGACGCTGCTGCGTTCGAGCGCGTTCATGAGGATGGGGCGTGCGCCCGTCACGGCGATATAGTCGAGCTTATCGGCGTGCCGTGTCGTCCCCGTGACTTCGTGCCCGGCAGCCACCAGCAGCGGCAGCAGCCGCCGCCCGACCGCCCCGGTCGCGCCCGCAAGTAGAATTTTCATCGGCAAGTCCCTCATCTGATTTATGTCGATTGTAATTGATAGCGAAGATCTTGGCGAGGGTCATTGGTACCGGTGCCGACCCCACCCCCATCCCCTCCCCGAATTCAGTTGACGGAGGGACAGTTTTAACAATCGAGGGGATTGTAGGGACGCCCAACGGGGCGTCCGCCGGAATAGGGGCGCAACGGACGCGCCGTTGCGCGTCCCTACAAACCACGTTTTCCCTCAAACGAGCTCCTTAAGGGTTCCCCATGTTAAAAGTGTCCTGTCCTCAACCGAATTCGGGGAGGGGAGACCGATTTCCCCCTCTCCCCGCTTGCGTGGGAGAGGGGGCTAGGGGGTGAGGGGAGTGATTCCGCAATTTGCCTAGCGAACGGTTTTAGCGAGCAGGTACGCTCCAGCGCACAGCCTGTGTCCATTACCGCCGCGCCTCGCCGTAGTCATAGGGTTTGGGGGTGATTCCCGTTACAATAGAGGTAACACAGAGGCGTAGAAAGGTCCTGATCATGCGCGCAGACGTACTCCTCTCCCCAACCAATTTCCTCGAACACGGACTCAAAACGGAATTGCCCTATCTGCGTGAGCTGGAAACCTTCTGGGAGGCGGAAGGCCGCACGATTTCAACGGCTGTCGATCAGGCGGGGACGCCGTGGCTCAAGCAGTTTGACCGCTTCGGCCAGCGCATCGACCAGATCGACTACCCGCCGGATTACTGGCGGCTGCTGCGGCGGGGCTACACAGCGGGCGCGATCTGGCGGGGCTACGAGAACAAATTCGCCGAATCGTTCCTCATCGGCTACCTGACCTCCTACTACGATCCCGGCCTCTACTGCCCATATACAGTCTCGTTCAGCACCGCCGCCGTGATCGACAAGTACGCCGCGCCCGACATCCGCGAGCGCTTTTTGCCGCCTATGCTGCGTCACGACGACACGGTGTGGCAGGGTGCAACGTGGATGACCGAGGCGCGCGGCGGATCAGATCTCGGTGCAACCGTCGAAACAGTCGCGCGGCCAAATGGCGAGGCGTGGACGCTCACGGGCGACAAGTACTTCTGCTCGAACGCGGGCGCGGAGGTGGCCGTCGTCGCGGCGCGTTCCGAAGGCGCTCCGGCGGGTGTGCGCGGGCTTGGGCTGTTCGTCGTGCCCCGGCTGCGCGCTGATGGTTCGCTCAACTACCATGTGCGCCGCCTGAAAGATAAAATCGCCACGCGTTCCGTCCCCACCGGGGAAATCGAACTGCGCGACAGCGAAGCCTACCTGCTCGGCGAACCGGGACAGGGCATTTATCACATCATGGAAGTGCTGAATCTCTCGCGGGTGTGTAACAATATGGGCAGCGTCGCGCTGATGCAGCGCGCACTGGCCGAAGCGCTGATCTTCGCCCAGGGGCGCGAGATTTTCGGCAAGAAGCTGGCTGACCAGCCGCTCATGCGCAAGCAGATCGAAGACCGTGTCGAAGCGCTGCGGATCGCATTCTGTCTTGCATGGGAATCGGCGTGCATGGCGGCGGAAGTGTGGCGCGAACCCGCCCCGCAGTACAGCAATCGCTTCCACTTGTTCCGGCTGATCACGCATCTGGCGAAGTACTGGACGGCGGAACAGGCCGTGCAGACCGCCAAGTGGGCGATGGAGGTCAACGGCGGCATGGGCACGCTGGCCGAGTTCGGCGTCGAACGCCTGCTGCGCGAGGCGATGATCCTCAACATCTGGGAAGGGCCGCCGCACCGCCAGATTCTCGACGGGATCGAAGTGATGGAGCGCAAAGGCGCGCACAAGCTGCTGTTCGATCACCTCGCGCCGTATGATGAGGACGAATGCGAACCGCTGCAAAGCCGCGTCGATCTGTTCCTCACGCTGG
The DNA here is from genome assembly GCF_016713355.1 of Candidatus Flexifilum breve. Taxonomy (NCBI): domain Bacteria; kingdom Bacillati; phylum Chloroflexota; class Anaerolineae; order Aggregatilineales; family Candidatus Flexifilaceae; genus Candidatus Flexifilum; species Candidatus Flexifilum breve. Next base: position 592,472 of record NZ_JADJPI010000007.1, on the reverse strand, counting down.
GACAGGAAGAAAAAGAGACGTTCGCGGAAGAGCTGTTCCGGGATGTCGCGGCGCTGGCGGGCAAGGCGCTCAAACAGAAGTATGTGGGGTAGACCAACCCCACCCCCGGCCCCTCCCCGAATTCAGGGAGGGGAGACCGATCGGAGGCATTGTGTAGGGACGAGGCATGCCTCGTCCTGAGCGGTTTGGCGGGCGATCACGGGATTTTACGCAGTTACCGACCAACCTCACCCCCGCCCCCTCTCCGAAAAGAGGAGAGGGGAAATCAGATCGCTTACATAGGGACAAGGCATGAGGGTGTTGAAAAAGGTCAGATTCCGACCCCACCCCCAGCCCCTCCCCGAATTCAGGGAGGGGAGACAACAGCACTCGCAACGTCTCTCCTCGCTCTTCTTTTCGGAGAGGGGAGAAAATGGCACGACCGCATAGGCAAGTTTTGAGAAAGGCAGCGCATGCAGCAGCATTTGAACACGCTCAACGAACTGGCCAGCGCCGTGTCGACGGTCGCGGAGATGGCGCGCCAGTCGCAGACCTACCGCTTCAACGTGAGCGGCGCGATCACGCTGTATATGGACCTTGAAAGCGCGGAAGTCCGCGTGCTGCGCCGCCCCGACCCGGCGGTCGAAGTGATCGCCAATCTGCAAGTGCCGTTCGCGTGGCGCATCGCGACCGATCAGGATGAGGCGGGCGTGTATGTGGTCGCGCGGCGGCGTCCGGTGGTGGGATCGGTCGCGTCGGCGGCCTTTCAGGTGAACGTGCCGCCGGACACGTACATCGTGCTCAAGCTCAGAGACTGCCGCCTCAGCCTCGACGCGCTCACCGGCACAGTCGAACTCCCCGGCGACGGGACGATCAAGGTGACGTAGATCGTCTCATCAACCGTTTAACCAAAACCCTCCGACCTGAGGGTTTTGTTTTCTCCTCAGACAAGTTACTATCACAGTCATCTTGTTTATTCATGAGGAGCAGCACACACATGGCGCAAGACATTTCCCAGCGTGGCTATGCCCGCCCCGACGTCCTCGTCTCGACGGAGTGGGTTGCCCAGCATCATAAAGACGCGAATCTGCGGATTATCGAATCGAACGAAGATCCGCTCCTCTATGCCAGCGGTCACATCCCCGGCGCGGTGCAGGTCGACTGGACGATGGACCTCAACGACCCCCTGCGCCGTGACTACCTGAACAAAGCGGGCTTCGAGGCGCTCATGTCGCGCATCGGCGTGACGCCGCAAACGCTGGTCATCTTCTACGGCGACAAGAATAACTGGTGGGCGACCTATGCTTTCTGGGTGTTCCAGTTGTTCGGTCACAGCAATGCCAAGGTGATGGATGGTGGGCGCGCCAAGTGGGAACGCGAAGGCCGTCCGCTGACGCGTGAAGTGCCGAGCCACGCCGCGACCCAGTACACCGCGCCGGAACGCGACGACTCGCAGATCCGCGCTTTCCGCGATCAGGTCTTGCAGCATTCGAACGCGGGCAAACCGCTGGTCGACGTGCGCAGCGTCGCCGAATACACAGGCGAACGGCTGCACATGCCCGACTACCCGAACGAAGGCGCGCTGCGCGGCGGGCACATCCCCGGCGCGAAGAATGTGCCGTGGAGCAAAGCGGTGAACCCGGAAGACGGTTCGTTCCGCCCCGCGAACGAACTACGCTCCCTCTACGAGCAGGAACAGGGACTCTCGCCGGATAAGGACGTGGTCACCTACTGCCGCATCGGCGAGCGTTCGTCGCATACGTGGTTCGTGCTCAAGTACCTGCTCGGCTACCCGAACGTGCGCAACTATGATGGCTCGTGGACGGAATGGGGCAATCTCGTCGGCGTGCCGATTGAACGCCAAAGGGGAAGGGGACGGGGGCCGGGCGCCCCGCGGGGGGGGGGGGGGGGGGGGCCCGGACCCTCCCCCCCCCCGGGGGGGCCCGGTAGAACGGTAAAACCAATGGCGAAGTATCCCGAAGGGCTGGCGGAGATCGTCGCGGACATGCAGTCGATCACCGACCGGCAAGAACGTGTCGATCTGCTGATCGAAATGGCGGATCGCTTTGACGAGGCCAAAGTGCCAGCAGCGGTGGCGATCAAGCCGTATGGGGCGGAACACAAAGCGCCCGCCTGCGAATCCGACGCCTATGTGTGGGCGGTGGATCGTCCCGATGGCACGCTGGACTTCTATTTTGACGTGCTGAACCCGCAGGGTTTGTCGGCGATGGCGATGAGCGTGCTGCTCAAAGAGACGCTCGACGGTCAGCCCGTCGAGCAGGTGGCGCAGGTGAGCACCGACATCGTGCCGCAAATCTTCGGGCGCGAGATCAGCATGGGCAAAGGCGCGGGCTTGAGCGGCATCGTCTCGCTCGTGCAGTACGAAGCGAAGAAGAGACTGAAGTAGTCTAGCCTCACCCCCACTCGCTGCGCTCGTTTCCCCCTCTCCCAAGGGAGAGGGGGTTAGGGGGTGAGGTTGGCTTTCACCACGGCATTTCCGCGCCGTCGTGCCGGAAAAAGCGACCGTTCGCATCGCGGTTTGCCTGGTCGATGACGCGCAGGATGCCGCTCACCGATTGCTCCGGCGTGAGCGGCGCATGTCTGCCGCCCATATCCGTTTGTACCCAACCCGGATCAATCGTAAACGCCGTCAGCCCAAGCGGCTTGAGGTCATGCGCCAGCGAGCGTGTGTACATATTGAGCGCCGCTTTGGTCGCGCAGTAGGTCGCGGCGTAGCTCGCGTCCCGCAGTTCCAGCGAGGCGAGTTCCGACACGAGGTTGACGATCTTGCCAGTTGCCCCGCGTTTGAGCAGTTCCAAAAAGCGCTGCATGATCAGCACGGGCGCGATGGTGTTCGTCTGGAACATGCTCAGCATTGACGCCTGTTCGAACGTGCCGAGGCGTTCGTCCCCTTCATTGCTGATCGCCGCGTTGTTGATCAGCACGTCGAGTGAATCGGTCTGCGCGTTGACCGCGTGATAGGCGGCTTCGATGCTGGCCGGATCGGCCACATCCAGCGGGATGAGCGTCACGCGCACCGATTCCAGCGCTTTGAGTGCTGCCGAGGGCGTGCGGTAGGTCGCGAAGACGCGCTCGTCGCGGGCGGCGTACTGCCGCGCCAGTTCCAAGCCAATGCCGCGTGACGTCCCGGTGATTAGTATGCGTCTCATGGACTACCTCCCTACGCTGCCGTGTACCGTGCTTGCTTATTCATTTAACGGGTTTCATAATTAACGCTGTGGATTATACGAGAGTCGCCAGATATGACCACCACCAGCAGTAACGCCGGAACGGAAAGCATCTTCATCTCCTACAGCCGCCGGGACTGGGAGTCGCATGTGCGCCCCCTGGTCGACCGTTTGCGCCAAGCGGGCTTTTCGGTGTGGGTGGATCAACATCTGCTGCAAGGCGGGCAGGACTGGCGCGACGAGATCAATGCCGCGCTCGATCAATGCGGCCGCATGATCCTGTGCGTCTCGCCGGACGCGCTGGAATCAAAGTATGTGCGCCTCGAATACCGCTACTTTCTCGACGAGAACAAACCGATTATCCCGGTGATCTGCCGCGAAGCCAAACTGCTGCCGGAACTGCGCCCGCTCCAGTGGATCGGCTATGACATGGACGCGCTGATTCAACTGCTCGGTCGTCCGGCGATTAACGTGAACGACAGCCCGACCGCGGTCATCACGCCGCCGTCGATTCCCAACACGCTGATTCGCAAGCTGATCACCTCGGACAATGCGACAACCATGCGGCAGGAGGCCAGCCTGCGCGGGCACGACAAGCCGATCAGCAGCCTGACGTTCGCGCCCAACAGTCTGTCGTTGGCGTCGGCGTCGTCGGATGGCTTGATCAAGGTGTGGGATATGGCCTCCCGGCATGAAGTGCTCACGCTCGCCAACCGCGACGCGCTCTACGACCTCGAATATTCGCCCGATGGCAAAGTCCTCGCGGCGGCGCTCGGTGCGAAATTTGGCAACACCAGCACCTTGATGCTGTGGGATGTAGGGACGAATCAGTCGGTTGCCCAGTTCGGTACGCACGGGACGCGCTTGTTTGAGATCGTGTATTCGCCCGATGGAACGCGCATCGCCTGTGCCTGTTGGGATCACACGGTGACGGTCTGGGATGTGGCGACCCAGCAGAAAGTCGGCACGCTGACCGGGCATACCGGGTCCGTGTCGTCAGTCGTGTTCTCCGCCGATGGTTCGCGCATGGCGACGGGCTCGTGGGACGGAACGATCAAACTATGGGATGCGGAGAGCTACGCGCTGATCGGCACGCTGACCGGACATACGGATCAGGTCAATAACGTGGCGTTTGCGCCCAATGGCAAACACCTCGCGTCGGTCTCCGCCGATCAGTCGGTGCGCCTATGGAACACGCATGCCTTGGAGCAAACCATCGCCTTCAATCAGGGCGCGCCGGTGTGGTGCTGCCAGTTCGCGCCGGATGGCGACATTCTGGCGACGGGTGGCATCAATGGCGCGATCAAGCTGTGGTGTATGTCCACGCTCAAAGAGCTCTCGACGATCTACGGGCATCAGAAGCCCGTGCTCGCGCTCGATTTTTCGCCGAATGGCTCATACATGGCGTCCGGCGCGCGCGATGGGTCGATCACCGTGTGGAGCCCCGCGGAGTAGTTGGTCGTTACTTCACCATCAGATACCCGCCAATGACGAGCAGCACGGCAGCGATCACGCGCGTCAGGTCAATCGGGCGGGCAGCGCTGAAGAAGCCGAAATGATCGATGATCATCCCGGCGATCAACTGGCCGAGAATGATCAGCGTGACGGCGACGCCAGCGCCGACCCGCGGCAGCGTGTGACTCACCGTGACCATAATCAGCACGCCGAACAGCCCAAGCAGAAACATGTACGGCGGCAGCGCGCGCCAATCGCCAATGTTTTCGCCGCGCCGGGCTACGAGCAGCGCCAGTGAGAGCACCGCGCCGCTCAAGTGGACGATCAGGCTGCTGGCCGCCGGGCCAACGCGCCCGCTCATCACCCCGCCTAACGGCGTTTGAATACCCACGCCAATCCCGCCGATCAAGCCGATGATGTAGGTGAGGATCGATTCAAGCACAGTGTTGTTCTCCTAAATAAGGCTGTTATTGAACTGGAAATGGCACTTCTGTAGGGATGAGGCAAGCCTCTTCCTCAGGTTCCGCATCAAACAAAGAGGGACAAGTCATGACAGTGTTGAAAAATGCCAGATGCCGACCCCACCCCCCGGCCCCTCCCCGAATTCAGGGAGGGGAGACAGCATCGTTTGCTAAGCCTGATTTGTTTTCGTAGGGACGCGATAAATCGCGTCCGCTCGTGAGTGGAAAGACTCTAAGGATGCTTTTTGAACACGCGCATGCCTGATCCCAACCATATTAACGCACCGCGGCGGAAAACAGGTTACTGCGGCAGGTCGATCACATCCAGCGCGAAGGGGAGCTGCGGCTCGACAATCGGGATGACGAGCGACGCCTGATCGAAGTTGGCGACGTACAGGCGATTCGGCGCGCCATATTCAACATCAGCCGCGCCGCGGAACAGCCCGACCACATAGTTGAGTTCGCCATCGGCGACGCGCGCCACCCCGTTCTGACCGAGCGCCGCCACATAGATCGTGCCGTCCGGCGTGACCGTCACGCCGTCAAAACCGGGCGCATCGGCGCGTTGACCGTGTTGATAGAGCAGTTCGCCCACACCTCCGGCGATGGGGGCGCGGTAAATCTCATTGACTTCGGGATCGGTGATGATGAGCGAGTCGGTCGTCGCATCGTACGCCAACCCCGTAACTGCGCGGCGATTTTCCGTCTCCAACGCCGGGGGAACCCAGAAGATTTGCGCGCCGCTGCCATCCGCCTCTAAGCGCCACACCTCGTTGCGACCGGGGTCGCTCACATACACGCGCCCCGCCGCATCAATGGCGAGGTCGTTCGGCGCGCTGAAACCATCGGCAATCTCGCCGAACGGGGCGATTGCCCCATCGGCGGCGATGCGCCACAGCGAACCACCGACGCTGCGCGGGTCGGTATCGAGCTGATCGACCACGATCAGCGCGCCATCCCCCGCGACCGCAATGGCACTCACGGAGCGGATGACCTCGCGCGTGTTCGGCAGTTCGGTCATGGTCGCGCCGTCCGCGCTGATCGACCAGATCGCGCCGCTGGCGAAGCTGCCCGTGTAGACGGTGCCATCGGCGGCGACGGCGACCGTCGGCGGGTAGGCGTCGTTATCGAGCAGCGCGGCGAATTCGCGCACGGTGTAGCCTTCGACGAGCGACACCGCTTTGACGCGCTCGCCTGTGCCGAGCGTCAGGCTGATCAAAAACCAGGTGATGGCGATCAAGCCGAGCAGCCCGCCCGCCATGATCACAAAGAAGACGAAACGCCTCTGGGCGAGGTTCATTGCCAGCAGATTCATAGTGACTTAGCGCCCCAACTGCGCTTGGATGAACAGTAAGATCCCCAACGAAAGCGCCCAGCCCACATAGCCGAGGCCGAGCATCGGCACAACGGCATAGCCCGCCCGCGCCGCGATATACACAAAAATCAGGAAGATGAAGGTCGGAATCAAGCCGACGATCAGCGTTTCGATGAACTGCACCATGGTCGCCTGCGAGACGTTCGTCCCGCTGGAGAGAATCCAGATCGCCAAAGGCATATTGATCGGCATGGTCGCGGTGATGGCCGCCAGCGTTTTGGAATAGTTCCGCAGGACGGCGATGAGGATGATGATGCAGATAGAGAAGAGTACGGGCAGCACACGCTGCCAATCAATCGTCATAGGTTTGATCTCTGTGAAAGATGGAACAATGATAGCGTGCTTGACGTCTCTTATAAAGGCGCGGTTTGGAATTCTACCCCGACCCCACGCCTCCGAATTCGGGGAGGGGAGCCAACAACACCCGCCAAGCCTGGTTTTCGTAGGCTCCCCAGGCAGTTTAACTTATGAAGGCACCGACCCTGCCCTCCCCGAATTCAAGGGGGGTTTCTCCCCCCCCGGAGGGGTTGGGAGGAGGCGTAATCCTACGTTCTCCTGAACTGCAACATTGCGTCCGTAAACAAATTTTGGGGATGCTTTTCAACACCCCATCCTTGTCCCCCTTGCTGCTTCAGGGACGTGGATGAAGTCATTTGGTATTTTGTCTAACCTCACCCGCTCAACCCCCCCCTCCAGGCAAGGCCGTCCCCTCTCCAGGAGAGGGACGTTAGGCAGGTGAGGTTACTGACCAACATGCCTCGTCCCTACAGAGGACACCCTGATTGGACGCCATCCATGGCATCCCAACTGAGACGTGGTGAGGGGAAATTAGCGGATGGTTGACCTCTCAGGGGACTCTCAGAGTCGTCGAAGCAGTGGGCGGGCGTTGAGCAAACCGCGCCGTCGGCCTGTACAACTAGATGGATAACGCAAGGGAGTCTCACATGGATCGACGCGTTTATGCGCTCGTGGCGGTGGTCTTCGGGCTGGCGCTCGGCATTATCGGGAACGTTCTCTTTTACAATCGCATGCTCGGGCTGTCCCTGCCGCTCTACGTGCTGCTGCTGACCGCGGCGCTGTTCGCCTTCAAGCAGATCACCGGGCAGGCGACGCTGCGCCGCAACCTGTGGCTGTTCGTCCCGCTGATCTTTTTCGCCGTCATGGTCGCCGTGCGCGCCGACGAGACGATCACCTTTTTGAATCTCGCCGCGGTGCTGGCTCTGACTATGCTTATCGCGCATTATTTCCCGCTGGCCAACGCCTTCGACCGCGACCCGCTGGCAGCGCACCTCATCGCGCTGATCGAGACGGGCGTCACCACTGTCTTCATGCCCGTCGATCAGATCATCCAATCCGGGCGCTGGATTCGGCAAAATCGCCCACTGCACGGACGCGGCGTGAGTTCAGTCGTGCGCGGACTCATGCTCGCCGTGCCGATTGTCGTGGTCTTCGGTCTGCTGCTGGCCTCCGCCGATGAGGTGTTCGCGCAGTACATCAACCAGGTGACAGCGCTGTTTCAGTTTCGGGGCGTCGAGGCGCTGTTCGAACAGTCGGTGATCGTGGGTTTCTTCGCGTGGTTCGCGTGCGGTGGGCTGGCCTATGCCGTGCTCAAACGCCCGACCGCGCGCTATGTGCAGGTCGGCGACCAAGCCGCGCAGGAACTGCCCGCCGAGGAAGAAGCGCCCGCTGCGCCCAAAGGCAAAAAGCGCGCCTTCACGCTTAATCTGGTCGAAGCGGGGATCGTGCTCGGCTCGGTCATGGGCTTGTTCGGCGTCTTCGTGCTCATCCAGTTCGCCTACTTCTTCGGCGGACAGAGCAACATCAGTCTGGACGGTTTCACTTACGCCGAGTACGCGCGGCGCGGCTTCTTTGAACTGGTCGCGGTATCCATGCTCACGCTGGCGCTGATGCTGTGGCTCGACTACGTGACCATCCGCCAGCAGGGGATGCAGCAGCGGGTATTCCGTGGGCTGGCGCTTGGGATCGTCGCGCTCACCGGGGTGATGCTGTGGTCAGCGCACCTACGCCTGTCGCTCTACGAAGAAGTCTACGGCTATACGCATCTGCGCTTGTATCCGCACGTCTTTATGGGCTGGCTGGCGGTGCTCTACGGTTTCTTCCTGCTGATGCTGTTCCGCGTGCGCCCGAACGTGTTTTCGCTCGGCGTGGTGATCTGCGTGATCGGCTACCTGGGGTCGCTCAACCTGATCAACGTCGACTACACCATCATGCGCCAGAACATCGACCGCTACCGTGCCGGGCATGAGCTCGACATCGGCTACCTGCGCAATGTGTCGGAGGATGCGATCCCCGCGCTGCTGCCGTTCTACCTCGAACTCCCGGAAGATGCGCCCATTCGCTACGGGATCGGTCAATGGCTGCGGCGCGAATACATGGTGCTCGATGGTCAGCGCGGTGATTTCTCGGTGAGCGAAGCGCACGCGGGGCGCGACATGGCGTGGGCGCTGCTCAGCGCAGCAGATGGTCTACTGCCGGAATTTGACCCGAACTACAGCCTGCCGTATTCCGACACGTATGCGGACTTTTCGCGGTAAAGCAGAAAGGTTTGTGGACGGATACGGCCGTGCGCCCCTACGAAGATTCTTCAAAACCGAATTGAAGTGCGGCCGTTTAGCCTCACCCCGTTTCGCTGCGCTCAACCGCCCCTCTCCTAGAGGAGAGGGGCAAAGAATCGTCAGGTTCTTGGGGTGAGGCTGAGTCTCGATTTAGTGAATCGCGACCGTTGCGGGGAGGAAGAAGAACGCCAGCGCGACGATCAGGTAGATACCGAGCAGAATTGCGCCTTCCAGCCAGTTCGACTCGCCGTCGAGCGCGATGAACGCGGCGATCAGCGTTGCGCCGAACAGGGCGATCAGCTCGAAGTCGTTGAACACGAGCAATAGGCGCTGACCGAACAACAGGCTGATGAACACCAGCACGGGCGCGACGAACAGTGAAATCTGCAAGCTGGAGCCGAGCGACACGGCGAGGCTGAGTTCCATCTTGTTCTTCATCGCGACCTGCACGGCGACCAGATGCTCGGCGATGTTGCCGACCAACGGAATGATGATGATGCCGAGGAAGAACTCGGTCAGCCCCAACTGCTGCACGACCGGTTCGACTGCGCCGACCAGCGTTTCGCTGACGACGGCCGTCCCAATCGTCGCCAGCACGAGGATGATGATCGATGTGCGCAGCGACCACTTGGCGTGGTGCCCGTGGGGTTCGGTGTGCGCGGCGGCGTGTTCACCGGTGACGGCGCTGAGCGCGGGTCCTGCGACCGGGGCGGGCACTTCCTGCGGCACGTTCTTCGCGCCGACCTGCGCGGCATCATGCGCCGGCTTGGCGGTGAACGAGTAGATCACGCTCAGCGCATACAGCACGATCAGCACGACGGCCACGCCTTCGCTGAACAGCAGTTCGGAATTGGGCGTCTCGACGAGCGCACGGTCAAACAGCGACGGAATCGCCAGCGCGACAACCGCCAGCAGCAGGAGCGTCGCGTTCAAGCCCGCCGTGCGCTTATCGAAGACCTGCGTGCCGTGCTTTCGGCCACCCAGTACAAGGCTTAAGCCGAGCACGAGCAGCAGATTGCCGAGGATTGACCCGGTGAGTGAGGCGCGCACCAGTTCCAGCAGGCCCGCTTGAATCGCGAAGATGGTGATGATGAGTTCGGCGGCGTTGCCGAGCGTTGCATTGAGCAGACCGCCGAGCTTCGGCCCCGTGTAGATCGCCAGTTCTTCGGTCGCATCGCCGATCAACTTGGCGAGGGGGATGAGGCCGAGCGCCGACAAGATGAACACGATGATCGGGTCCACGCCAGCGTTATCGGCGATAAACGCGATGGGCGCGAAGATGACCAAATAGTACAGCACAGGGATTTTGGGCATAGATCGACCTCTGGACGAAAATGTGGATAATGCTACAAATTATATTGCGCGCCATCGTGCCTGCAAACTCTCCCGCCGCACTGGCACTAGCCGCAGGCGCCACAGGCGAAGCACACGGACCAAGTGAACGACGACCCCACCCCCAACCCCTCCCCGAATTCAGGGAGGGGAGACAACAGCCTCGTCGTTCCTCTCCTCTCCCCGCTTGCGTGGGAGAGGGGTTGGGGTGAGGGGTAATGCAAGAACAACTTGTCTTGGTGTGTATAGGATAGCGTCACATATATCCAAGTATAAGGAGAAAGTATGCTCGCTTACCAGCGCTACGACGTTTTCACCGACCAGCCGTTCGGTGGCAATCAACTGGCGGTCTTCATCAATCCCGGCGAACTGACGACCGAGACGATGCAGGCCATTGCCCGCGAATTCAACCTCGCCGAAATCACGTTTGTGACCCCGGCGGAGAAGCCGGAGAACCACTACCGCGTGCGCATCTTCACGCCGACGACCGAGATGCCCACCGCCGGGCATCCGACCATCGGCACGGCCTACGCCCTGCTGCGCGAAGGCCTGGTGCAGCCCGGCGTCGTGCGCCTTGAGGAGAATATCGGCGTCGTGCCCGTGACCATTTCGCAGACGGGCGACTTCACGCTGATCAGCATGCAGCAGGCTAACCCGACGTTTGGCGCGGTCATCGAGGATCGCGCGGCGGCGGCGGGGCTGCTCGGCCTCAGCGCCGACGATCTCATGGAGGATAAGCCCGTGCAGGTCGTGGCGACGGGTGTGCCGTTCCTGTTCATCCCGGTCAAAACGCTGAGCGCGATGGGCCGCATCCGCGTACGCGCTGACCGCTGGGACGACTTACAAGCCCCCGGCGCGCCGTTTGGCATGTTCGCCTTCACGCTGGAGACCGAACTCCCCCGTTCGACGGTGCATTCGCGCATGTTCGCGCCGGAACTCGGCATTGTCGAAGACCCGGCCACCGGGATCGCGTCGGGCGCACTCGGTTCGTATCTGGTCAAGTACGGCTTGGTCACACCGCGCGATGGCGTCGCCTCGATTGTCAGCGAGCAGGGCGTCGAGATGAAGCGCCCGTCGATCATCCAGATTCGTATCGAGACGGCGGGCGATCAGATTGTGGATGTGGATGTCGGCGGCACGGCGGTCTACATGGGGTCGGGGATGTTACAGGTTTAACCTCACCCCCCCGCTGCGCTCAACTGCCCCTCTCCAGAGGGCGAGGGGCAAAAACGCGGCTAGGATGTGAGGCTCCCCTCCTCAAAGACCTGTAGGGACGAGGCATGCCCGGAGCTGGCCAAAACCCCGTCCCCCCCCCCCCCCGGGGTTTGAGGTTTGCCCTACACCGCTTCGCTTTGCGGCACGGTGGTGAATTCCATGCCGTCCGCCGATTCGTTGATATCCGCAATCACGTGATCGCCTTCGTGGACGTGCCCCTCGAGGATGAAGTTCGCCAGCGGGTCTTGCAGTTCGCGCTGAATCGCCCGCTTGAGCGGACGCGCCCCGTACACCGGGTCAAAGCCGCGCTCGGCGAGGTACAGCTTGGCGTCGTTGGTCACTTCCAGCGACAGGCGGCGTTCGCGCAGCAGGCGTTCCAGCCGCTTGAGCTGAATGCTGACGATGCGCGTCAGGTCGGCCTGTGTCAGGCTGGTGAAGATGATGATATCGTCCAGACGGTTGAGGAATTCCGGACGGAAGTAGTTATCCAGTTCCGTCGTGATCGCCTCGCGCAGCACCTTCTTGTCGGGGTCTGCGCCCATCCGCTTGATCATGTCGCTGCCCACGTTGCTCGTCATGATGATGATCGCGTTGGTGAAATCGACCGTGCGCCCCTGTCCATCGGTCAGGCGGCCATCGTCGAACACCTGCAGGAACACGTTGAACACGTCCGGATGCGCCTTTTCGACTTCATCCAGCAGCACGACGCTGTACGGACGGCGGCGCACCGATTCGGTGAGCTGACCGCCTTCCTCGTAGCCGACATAGCCGGGCGGCGCGCCGATCAAGCGGGCGACCGCGTGCCGTTCGCCGTACTCGCTCATGTCGATGCGGATCATGGCGTCTTCATCGTCAAACAGGAAATCCGCGACCGAGCGCGCCAATTCGGTTTTACCGACGCCCGTCGGACCGAGGAACAGGAACGTGCCGATCGGACGGTTGGGGTCTTGCAGACCCGCGCGCGACCGCCGCACTGCCGCCGCGACCGCGTGCACCGCATCTTCCTGCCCGATCACGCGTTCGTGCAGCCGATCTTCCATGCGCAGCAGCTTTTCGACTTCGCCTTCCAGCAGCCGCGTGACCGGGATGCCCGTCCACTTGGAAACCACATCAGCGATGGTGTCGGCGTCAACTTCTTCGTGCAGCATCGTGCCGCCGTCCTGCCGGAGCTGTGTCGACTGCGCTTCCCGCGCCGCTAACTGTTTCTCCAGTTCGGGGAGCGTGCCGTAGCGCAGGCGCGCCGCCCCTTCGAGATCGGCGCGGCGTTCGGCCTGCTCAAGCTGCACCTTCGCCTCGTCGATTTTGGCTTTCGTCTCGCGAATGCTCTCAATCGCGCCCTTTTCCATCTGCCAGCGGGCGCTGAGCGCGTTCGACTGTTCACGCAGGTTGGCGATCTCGCTCTCGATGGCGGCCAAACGTTCCTGCGACGCCTTGTCGCGCTCCTTCTTGAGCGCCTCGCGCTCGATCTCCAACTGCATGATGCCGCGATCCACTGCGTCCAGCACGCTCGGCTTGGAGTCGATCTCCATCTTGAGCCGCGCCGCCGCCTCGTCGATCAGGTCGATGGCCTTGTCGGGCAGTTGGCGATCCGGCAGGTAGCGCGCGGAGAGGGTCGCCGCGGCGATCACCGCGCTGTCCTGAATGCGCACGCCGTGATGCACCTCGTAGCGTTCCTTCAGCCCGCGCAAAATGCTGATCGTGTCTTCGACGCTCGGCTCATCCACCATGACGGGCTGGAAGCGCCGTTCGAGCGCCGCGTCCTTCTCGATGTAGTCGCGGTATTCGTCAATCGTCGTCGCGCCGACGCAGCGCAGTTCGCCGCGCGCCAGCAGCGGTTTGAGCATATTGCTGGCGTCCATCGCGCCTTCCGCCGCGCCCGCTCCGACAATCGTATGCAGTTCGTCAAGGAACAGAATCACGCGGCCTTCGCTGTCCTGCACCTCTTTGAGCACGGCCTTGAGGCGTTCCTCAAATTCGCCGCGGAACTTCGCCCCGGCGACCAGCGCGCCCATATCCAGCGCGACGAGCTGCTTATCGCGTAGGCCTTCCGGCACATCGCCGTTGACGATGCGCTGCGCCAGCCCTTCGACGATGGCCGTCTTGCCGACGCCCGCCTCGCCGATCAGCACCGGGTTGTTCTTCGTGCGGCGGCTGATGACCTGAATCACGCGGCGGATTTCGTCTTCGCGCCCGATCACCGGATCGAGCTTGCCGCGCCGCGCTAAGGCGGTCAGGTCGCGCCCATACTTTTCGAGACTCTGGAACGTGTTTTCGGGATCTTGCGAGGTGATGCGCTGCCCGCCGCGAATGGTCGTCAGCGCGTCGAAGATCGCATCGCGGGTGACGCCTGCCGTCTTGAGCATCCCGCTCACGCTGCGTTCGTCCGCCAGCGCGATCAGCAAATGCTCCGTGCTGACGTACTCGTCTTTCATCTTTTCGGCTTCGCGTTCGGCCTGCGTGAGCACGTCGAGCGCGGGCTTGTTGAGCGTCGCCTTGACGTTGCTGCCATACGCGCGTGGGCGATCTTTGAGCAGCGTTTCGATCTCGCTCAGGAGCGCCGTCGGGCGCGCGCCGATCTTGGCGACAACCTGCGGCACGACGCCGTCCTTCTGCCCGATTAACGCGCCGAGGATGTGAATCGGCTCGACGCTGCTGTGGCCAAGGTCGTTGGCATTGGTCTGCGCGCGCAGCAGTGCCTCGCGCGCTTTGTTGGTGTACTGGTTAAAGTCCATGCGGAATCCCCCATAACAGTAAAATGTTTCAAAGATAGTTTATGAGCAAAGCGTAGGAATCGCATCGGAGAAACACCTGAATCGGGTCAACGCGCCGCAGTTGTGTGCTTAATTCCTGAATCTAGTGCATGGTTGGCAACCCGTCTCCCCTCACTGAATTCGTTTGAGGGACGGTGTTGTGTAGGGACGCAATAAATTGCGTCCGCTCTCCCCAGGCGAAGTGCAAGCTATTCCCACGAGCTCCCGGCCGTTCCGACTGTGGTGTACCTGAGGGGAGTCAGGGAGGGTTTAAATTGTAGGGACGAGGCATGCCTCGTCCTCCTGTGCCAAACCAGCCGTCACCCTCTTGGCTAAAACATTCTGTTTGCTTGCACGGATGACAGGCTTTTGGGCTAAACCAGAGGGGAAAATAGGACGAGGCATGCCTCGTCCCTACAGGTTTTTTGGCGCAGGAGATCCGTTTTCCATGGGGCAGTATGAAAAACCTACCCCTGAGAGGAGGAGAGGGGATTTAGGGGTGAGGTTAAACAAGATGGGCAGCCGCCTCGTCCCGAAGGTGCCGTTCGAGAATAGATTGAAAAATCATACCTTCGCAAAAAACAAGCCTTGAGATCTCAACTTTTTTGTATACTCAGGTTAAGGGCAGTGTTCCTAAAATCCGCTGGCAGATGCGCACGCCCTGTGTCTATGTGAGGTTCTACAATGCACGATCTCAGTTCTCAAACCTCGGAAACCGGTGTTCGACTCGATTTGCTGATGAAAGCGCATCGGGAAATCATCGAGACGGTGCTGCCCGCCCTGCGCGCGGCGATTGAGAACGTCACCGATTTTATGTATGAACCCGATGCAGACGGCGAAGAGATCCACGCGCATTTGCATGAGTGGGCGACGGAAACCGTCATCGACGAACTGTCGCGGCTGCTGCTGCATGACGATATCCCCCGAGCCGGCGTCTCGCCATCGTCACCGAAGACGGCATCGAAGTCGACACGATGATCGCCGCCTACGATGAACTCGCGCCGCGCAACGTGCAGGCGTGGTACGCCTATTTGCTCGGCGTAGACCTTGATCAATACCGCGCGTGGCTGGAGTCGATCCCCTCGCACATGTGCTAACGTCGGTCAGCACCGCCCACCCTTTCGGTAACCTGCTTTAGGTGTGGTACACTTGCGCGTACCTATCGCTTGTAAAAATCTTTAGCAGGGATCAACATGGTTCAGCAGCTTAAACACTACATTGGCGGCGAGTGGGTTGAGTCCACTTCGCCCGCGACCACATCCGTCATCAATCCGGCCACCTGTGAAACGCTCGCTACCGTCCCCGAAGGCACCCGTGAAGACGTCGACAAGGCCGTCAAGGCCGCGCAGGCCGCCTTTGACGAATGGCGCAGCACGCCCGTCCTCAGCCGCGCGCAGTACATGTATCGCTTTAAGGCGCTGCTTGAAGACCGTTTCGAAGACCTGACCCGGATCGTCGTCGAAGAAAACGGCAAGACCCGCGACGAAGCGCGCGGTGAAGTCCGCCGTGGTATCGAAAGCGTGGACTTCGCGCTCCAGCTCCCCTCGCTGATTCGCGGCTACACGCTCGAAGATGTCAGCTCGGGCATCGACGAGACGGCGGAACGTCAGCCGCTCGGCGTGTTCGCGGCCATCACGCCGTTCAACTTCCCGATGATGGTGCCGCTGTGGTTCCTGCCCACCGCGATCACTTGCGGCAACACTTATATCGTCAAGCCGTCGCCCCAGACGCCGATCAGCATGCAGTTGCTCTACGAACTGCTGGACGAACTCGGCCTGCCGGAAGGCGTGGTCAACCTCGTGCACGGCGGCAAAGAAGCGTCGATGGCGGTGATGGAACATCCGGATATCGTCGGCGTGTCGTTCGTCGGCTCCAGCCCGGTCGCCAAGCTGGTCTATGAGACGTGCGCCAAGCACGGCAAGCGCGTGCAGGCGCAGGGCGGCGCGAAGAACTACATCGTCGTCATGCCCGATGCCGATATGGGCGCCAGCGTCGCCAACATCATGGGCTCGGCCTATGGCTGCGCGGGTCAGCGCTGCCTCGCCGGGTCGGTGGTGGTCGCGGTCGGCGACGCTTACGAACCGCTGCGCAACGAACTGGTGCGCCGCGCCTCTGGTCTGCGCGTCGGCTACGGCCTGGACGAAACCACGCAGATGGGCACGGTCATCTCGGCATCGGCGCGCGAACGCATCGAAAAGATGATCACGCAGGGTGTGGCGGATGGCGCGCAGGTCGCGCTGGATGGCCGCAACAAGAAAGTCGAAGGCTTTGAAGGTTCGTTCGTCGGCCCGACCATCCTCGACGGCGTCACCGCCGACATGAGCGTCGCCAAGGATGAAATCTTTGGGCCGGTGCTGGCGATCATGCGCGCCGACAGCTTCGACGACGCGGTCAAGCTGGTCAACAGCAGCCGCTACGGCAACGCCGCCAGCCTGTTCACCGCCAGCGGCAAGCACGCCCGTGAATTCAAGTATCGCGTCAACGCCGGGAATATCGGCATCAACGTGGGCGTCGCCGCGGCGACCGCCTCGTTCCCGTTCGGCGGCAAGAAGGACTCGTTCTTCGGCGACCTGCACGGTCAAGGCCCGGACGCGGTCGATTTCTTCATGGATCGCAAGATCGTCATCGAACGCTGGCTGTAACCCAAAGTTGACAGTTGTCAGTTGAAATGAAGGCACATCGGGACGAGGTTAACCTCGTCCCTGTTATTTCTATCCACTTGCTTGAAAGGCGTTTGATGAAGTTCAGCACATTCCTGCTCGTGGTCGCTTGGGCGCTGACCGGGGCGCTGCTGCCAGTGGCGGCGTTCCAATCCGTGACACCGCAGCCGCCGCTGCTCCGGGCTGGTGATCCGATCACGGGGAGCTTGAGCGCGGACGATGCGCCCGTGACCTATCGCGTGGCGCTGCCGCCGGGCGCAGATGTCGTTTTTGAATTGAATGCGCCCGGCGTGTTGACCGCGACCATCTGCCGCGGCTGGCAGACGGCGAATGGCGCGGCGGAGAGCGAGTGCCAGCCGCACGGCGCATCGGGTGATGGCCCGGTGACGCTGCTGCATCTCGTCTCGTCGACCAGCACGCCGAACCGCGAGGAATGGGCGGACATCACATTTGCGCGCCCCATCGAAACGAGCGTCGACTATCGCCTGACCGCCTATCAGACAATGCCCCAAGAGCTCGATCTGGACAGCGTGTATGCGCCGGAGGAGCTGGTTGCGCCCTATCAAACCTACAGTGTGCGCGTCGCCGATTTCGTGCCGTTCTCGGTTCAGGTCGAAGACCTGACGACCGACGGCGATTTCCTGTGGACGGCGCATCTGCCCTCCCGCCTGCTCGACTTTGAGCGCTCCGCGGTGGCGCACCTGCCCGAGCTGATCGATTGGGCGAGCTTTGGGCTGGCGGACGCCAACCGCGTCGGCCTACAGCGTATGCTGCTCTATTATCTGGGGGCGGAGACGTACCGGATTCTCGTCCACACGACCAGCCCGTACCAACTGCACACGATCTACCTGTCGGGTGCGCCGCTGGCGGCGGGCGAAACTCGGGTCGCCGCGCCGTCCTACCAGCAGCCGATCGTCCTCATTCCGCTGGCGCTGAACTCGGCCCAAGCCGCGCAGGTCGATTTTCGGCTGGTGACGGGCAGCGGAGCGGTCGCGACCGTGCAGCGCGCGAGTGATCCCATTGGTGAGAGCGTGCTGCTGGGTAACGGGGGCCGGGACGTGATCTGGCCGTCCGAGCAAAGCCTCGAGGTGCTGTTCAGCGGGGATACCGCCGCCTATGTGTTCGTGCAGATCCCGCTGGAGTTCACCCGGAGCACCATTGAAGTGGAAGTTCGCTGGTCGGCACTCCAGAATTAGGGCGTGCGCGGCTTCAGACGGTGTCTAAAAAATTAGGCCGAGGCATGAGGGCGTTGAAAAAGGTCAGCTTCCGACCCCACCCCCGCCCCTCCCCGAATTCAGGGAGGGGAGACAACATTGCTCGCAATACCTCTCCTCTCCCCGCTTGCGTGGGAGAGGGGTTGGGGGTGAGGGGTTTATAAACACCCGCATGCCTCGTCCCTACAGGCGATTGGACACGCTCTTATTCGGAAGGTGGGATTGAAACGGATGATTGTTTACTGCGATTCACTCTTGGGCATCACCGCCGACCATCTCCGCGGTGGTTTCTACGCGGGCTGGCCGAACCCGCCCACGCCAGAGACTCATCTCAAGGTGCTGCATGGGAGCAGCCATGTGGTGCTGGCGCGCGACGGTGAAACTGGCCCGGTCGTTGGCTACATCACGGCGATCAGCGATGGCGTGCTCGCGGCCTATATTCCGCATCTGGAAGTGCTGCCCGCGTACCGCGGGCAGGGGATCGGCAGCGCGTTAGTCAAGCACCTGCTCGATCAACTGCGCCACCTGTACATGATTGACCTGATCTGCGACCCGGATGTCCAGCCGTTTTACGAGCGGCTCGGGCTGCGCCCCTACTCCGGCATGATCTATCGCAATTACGACCGTCAATCCGGTGAGGTATGAGGCGGGGTGGTGAACTGGTGGATCGTGTGCAGCAGCTCGTGCCGGATGATCGGCTTGATGAGGTAGGCGTCACAGCCCGCGGCGAGGCACTCTTCGCGATCACCCGGCATGGAATTCGCCGTCAGCGCGATGATCGGGATGTGCGCCATATCTGGCATGGCTTTGAGCCGCCGCGTCGCCTCCAGCCCATTGACCTCCGGCATGTTGATGTCCATGAGGATGAGATCGGGGCGTTCGCGCAGCGCCATGTCGATGGCCGCCTGACCATCGGCTGCTTCCAGCAACCGGACATCTTCGCTGCGCAGCGCCAGCCGCACGAAATCATGATTGCGCGGGTTGTCATCCGCATAGAGAATTGTCAACTTAGGCATGCCTAGCTCGCTTTATGTCGTCATCTGGCGCGGATACCACGTATAGAAGGTCGTGCCCGCGTCCTCCGAACTTTCAAACCACACTTTGCCTTGCAGATAGTTCTCGCTCAGCAGCTTGATGCTGTACGTCCCCAGACCGCGCCCCGCGCCTTTGGTCGAATACGAGCGTTGGAAGACCTGTAACTGCACCTTGCGCGGCATGGGCAGCGGATTGTGCACGGCAAAGGTGGCGCCCGCTGCATCCGGCAGGACGCGCAGCGTGATCGCATCGCCGCTGGTCGAAGCTTCGAGCGCATTCTTGACCATGTTGCCGATCACGCGATCGACCAGCGACCGATCCGTCGTGAAACGCACAGGCGTCGGCGTCGGCTCGACCACGATCTCGATGTGCTGATCGTGTCCATACTGGTGATATTCGGCCTGCGCGTCGCGCAGCACTTCCGCGGCGTCGGTCAGGACGGGGGCAAGCTGCAGGCGGTTCGCCTCCGCTGCCATGAGGATACGGTGCGTGTCGATGTCGCGGATCATGTGGAAGGCAATCTGGTGGAGCTGCTGCTTCAACTGAGCTTGTTCGACCTGCGAGAAAGTCTCCAGATCCTGCATCAAGTCGGTGTAGGACATGACCAACGCGGCAGTATTGTGCATATCGTGCAGGAAAATGCGTTCCAGAATGTCGCGGCGTTTCTCGTCGCTGATGTCGGCGATAGCGAACACGGTGCAGATTTCGCCGTTGACCTGCAGCGGCTTCGCCCACACGCGCAGATCGAGCGCCGAGCCGGAACGCGTGGTGATGCGGCATTCCTTGACCGCCGCCTTGCCGCTCAGGCCGATCAGGATCGCCTGCACTGCGCCGCACGTGCTGCACGCTTCCGCCGTGCCGCAGCCGCCCGGGTTTTCAAAGGCGTGACCGCATTGCAGCACTTCGCCGGGACGCAGCCCGTAGATCTGCGCTGGGTCGTCGATTTGCAGCAAATCCAGCAGCGCCTGATTCGAGTAGATCACCTGCCGATAGCGATTGAGGACGAGCAGCACATTGGGCACCGCGTCCAGCAGCGGCTGGAGTTCGAGCGCGGCCTGCACGGCGGGCGCTTCGATGGCGATCTGTTCAGGCGCAATGCGTTCCGCTGGAGCAAACAGCGTGAATTCGTGGTCGGTCATTGCTCAAATCCTCAGTGAGTACGTATATTTGGCGCTGGTCATCATTTCTATGATAGGCGGAAGTCTGCAATAGAGAATTGGCGAGTCATATAGATATTTACGAATCGTCAATGGAGTGTCTTTTGACAGTAATGAGCCATGATCAATGTCACATATTAAAGGTCGGTATTGTTTGATTATTAACATCCGTTCCGGGGCCCCCCACAGCCAGCCTGTTGGGAATGCGCCGCTCTTCGAGTATCATAGACCGCAATTATGGTTGCCAATCAGGACAAGACAGCATGTCATTGAACACGTTTGGGGCGATTCTCGCCTTTGCCATTGATTTGGAAGCCCGGCTGCGCGATTACTATCAAGCGGCGGGCAACGCGGGACGCGCCGCCGAAGCGGACAAGCGTCGCCAGAACTTCGAGCGCGTCCGCCGCGAAAACATCACCGAAATCAAGCTAGAGCCGATTGAAGGCTTACACGAAGCGGATTACGCCCTCAACCTGACCGATAATTCTGAAACGGGGCAAACCGCACTTGAGGAAATCGCAGCGCAGTTTTACACCGATGTCGCGCCCAAAATCAATGTCCGTGAAGCGCAGCGGGCTCTCGAGCGCGCAGCGAAGCAGCACCGAGAACTGGCTTAGTCCTGTGGCGTCCGCGAACGATACCAATCGCCGCCTCGCCATGCTGATCGATGGTGACAACGCCAGCGCCGCGATCATCGGGGAGATGCTGGCGGAAACGAGCAAGTACGGCCTCGTCACCATCCGCCGCATTTACGGCGATTGGACGGAGTCGAACATGAAGAGCTGGAAGGAGACGCTGCAAAGCCACGCCCTCCAGCCGATTCAGCAGTTTCGCAACACGGTCGGCAAGAACGCGACCGACAGCGCCATGATCATTGACGCGATGGATATCCTGTACACGTCCGGCGTTGATGGCTTCTGCCTTGTCTCCAGCGACAGCGATTACACGCGCTTGGCCATTCGCATTCGCGAGAAGAATCTGTTCGTCATGGGGATTGGCCGTCTGCTCACGCCGCGCTCGTTCGTCAACGCCTGCGATCTGTTTGTGTACACCGAAAACCTCGCCAAGAGCGAAGCGCCACCCGAAATCGTCACCAAGCCGCCCACGCCGACCAAAGCCACACCCGCTAAACCGGACGAAGAGGCCGCCGAACCGCCCGCCGATGTGCGCGTGCTGTTCCGCATGGCGTATGATCTCGCCGTACAGGAGGATGGCTGGGCGTTCTTGGGCGCGATGGGCAACAAGCTGCGTCAGCTTGACCCGGCGTTCGACCCGCGCACGTATGGTCACCGGCAGCTCCTGTCGCTGATTCAGGCGTACCCGAACATGTTCGAGGTGCGCAAGTCCCGCCCGGCGAAGGGCGGCGCGAGCGCGATCTACGTGCGCTTGAAAGGCCGCGCCGCTCCACCCGCAAAGTCGGGCACCTCCGGCGATTGAATCGAAAACGCGAGACGACCTGTCTCGCGTTTTTGTCAACCACCCACCTCCGGCCCCTCCCCGAATTCGGGGGGGAGTCAGCAAGTATCCGCCAGGCCGAAACGGTTTTCGTAGGGACGCGATAAATCGCGTCCGCTGATCGCTATCACCAACAGCAACCTATTTAAAGAGCCTGATCTCTTGAAATTAGGACGACGCTTATGTGAACTTGAAGTAGGCGTAAGCGTGCCGCCGCAGCGCCGTGTTCTTGATGTTGGTGATGCGTTCCAGCAGTTCCAGCCTGGGTTCGGTGCTGGTCATCTTCATCTGATACAGCTCGGTGTATTCCTTGAGCGCGAACTCGAAGAATTCGTGAGCGTGTACGGGATCGTGCGTTTGCAGCACGTTGATCAGCACGTCGGCGTCGCTGGGCACGAAGACGTACCATTCACGCCGGAAGGTCTGTCGCCCCAGATGCGTGAGAAAGTTGTGGATGCTCGTTTCCAACTGCGTCGCTTCGCTGCGCCCCCGGCATTTGATTTTGACGAGGAGTTCGATCTCCTGCCCGGTCAGGTTGTCGCGTTCCGGTTTCATGCGCAGGGCATCCTCGCCGCGCACGATCTTGAGCTTGTCGCTCGTCTTGCCGACATAGACACACGTTTCGATCTGGTTCTGGTCGAAGAGAATGCGCGCGATGGTGCGGGCTGTCCCCGGCTGGACTTGCGCGCCCGTGCAGTCGAGCAGTTTGATGCGGCCGTCTTGAAAGTGGATCGTGTAGACGCCATCGCGGTCGTTGAAACTCATCGGGCTTCTCCTCGTGCAGCCGAGTCGTGATTGTCAGCTTCAGATATGGTAGCTTCACTTTGCATCTGCCGAAAGTATTTCGCCCGACATTACTATTTGACCGTTCAGCGCCGCTAAAACGGACTATACTGACAATCAACAGTCCGTGCTGTGTGAAAAGAGGGCAGGATGACCACCCCCAAGCGTCTGGAAAACTGGGATGCGGGCGGGATTTACGAGTCGTATGTTGGGCGCTGGAGCCGCCTCGTCGCCGCCGAATTTGTGCCGTGGCTCGGCGTGTCGCCGCGTGGGCGTTGGCTGGATGTCGGCTGCGGAACGGGCGCGCTCAGCCAGTCAATTTTGCGCGTGGCTGAGCCTGCTGCCGTCTCGGGTGTCGACAAATCGGCGGCGTTCGTCGCATATGCGCGGCAGCAGGTGAGCGATGACCGGGTTACCTTTCAGGTTGGTGACGCCGTGAGCCTGCCCGTCGAGCGCGATCACTATGACGCGGCAGTCTCCGGTTTGTGCCTGAATTTTGTGCCGGACCACCTGCGGATGGTGCAGGAAATGACGCAGGCGGTGCGTCCCGGTGGCACGGTTGCAGTGTATGTGTGGGATTACGCCGACCAGATGCAGTTGATGCGCTACTTCTGGGACGCGGTCGTGGCGCTCAATGCCGGGGCGCTGGAACTGGACGAAAGCCGCCGCTTTCCCATCTGTCAGCCGGAACCGCTGGCGGCGCTGTGGCGCAGCGCGGGACTCGAGCAGGTCAGCACGCGCAGCATCGACATACCAACCCAGTTCCGCGATTTCGACGATTATTGGACGCCCTTCCTCGGCGGGCAGGGCACCGCGCCGACCTATGTGCAGGCGCTGGACGCAAAGGCTCGCGATCAACTGCGCGACTCTGCGCGACTATCTGCGCGAGCGGCTCCCAACCGCGGTGGATGGCTCCATCAATCTGATCGCGCGGGCGTGGGCCGTGCGCGGCGTCCGAATTGTCAGAAAACCTGAATAAGCCGCATCCCAACCGTACGCCGCTGCGTATAGCGCATAACGCAAACCTCGCCCGCCAGGTGAGACCTAGTCGTCGCACGAGGTGATGATGAAAAAATTGCTGCTCATGTTGGTGGTACTGACCGGATTTACGTCCGTCCACGCGCAAAATACCGACCCACGCTCGTTTCTCATGGGTTTCACGCCGTTTCCCTATGATATTAGCGTCGAGGCTGTCACCTACACCTATGATCGCATTGCTGACGATGCGGATCTCATCGTGCAGCACTTCGATAACGGCGTGCCGTGGACGGAGGCGCTCGCCAACGAGCCGTACAACCAGCACGTGCTCGATGATATGTCATGGCGGCGGGCGCTCAATCCGCGCGATCATCAACTGCTGCTGACAACCACACCGATTGCCTTCACACGGGACGGCTTGGCGGAGTATCGCGGTACGGGCGATCAAATGCCGCTGCCCGCGCCGTTTGCCAGTTACCCCTTCGATCACCCGGACGTGATCGCCGCGTACATTCAGTACTGCGACACAATGATCGAGTATTTCCAACCGGACTACTTCATGTTCGGCATTGAGGTCAATCTGCTGATGAAGCTCGCGCCGGAGAAGTGGGAGGCCTACATGGTGCTGCATCGCGCCGTCTATGCGCACCTCAAGGAACGTTACCCCGACTTGCCCGCGTTCGTCTCACTGACCGGGATCGATGTGGCTGAGGGGTATACGGATGCGAACCACGCGAATCAGATGCGCGCGCTCAATGACCTGCTCGACTACACGGACATCATCGGTTGGTCGGTTTATCCCTATTTCACCGATTACATGACCATCGCGATCCCGACCGAACTTTTTGATGAACTGGCGGCGCTGACCGATAAGCCGCAGGCCGTGACCGAAACAGGGTATCCCGCGCAGGATTTCGCTATTTACATCGGCGATCTGCGCGTTGAATTCAACTCCGATTCGACCAAGCAGCAGGCATGGATTGATTATCTGCTCAATTCCGCGCAGGAGCACGACTTTGAATTCGTGGTCAACTTTGTGCTGCGCGATTATGACGCGGTGTGGCGTTGGTTAGGGTCAAACGAAACCTTGGAAATCGCGTGGCGCGACACGGGACTGTACGACGAGGACGGCGGCGAACGTCCCGCGCTCGCCGTGTGGCGGGAGTGGCTGGCGCGCCCGTTATCTGGTTGACGTGATGTGTGATTGTAGGGGCAGACCGCTGTGTCTGCCCAACTGAGGGCGCACACACAAGTGCGCCCTTACGGGAATACCCTGCTCAATTGAGAGGACTTGCCAGAAGGCGCACTAAGTTAGCGTCCGTTAGGGATAAGCCTCATGCGTGCGTCCCCCTCACCCCCAACCCCGCTCCCACGCAAGCGGGGAGCGAGGAGACGAACCCGGTTTTTGCTGTCTCCCCTCCCTGAATTCGGCTGACGGAGGGACAGTTTTAACATTGGGAACCATTAAGGCACCAGTTTGAGGGGAAACAGATTTCGTAGGGACGCGCAACGGCGCGTCCGTTTTGCGCACGATCTGGCGGACGCCCCGTTGGGCGTCCCTACAATCCTCTCGATTGTTAAAAGTGTCCCTCCGTCAACTGAATTCGGGGAGGGGCCGAGGGCTCTCAGGGGTAGGTTTTTAATTGTAGGGACGAGGCATGCCTCGTCCTCTTGCCAAAACAACCGTCACCCTATTCGCTAAAACCTTCTTTTGCTTTCACGGATGGCAGGCTTTTCGTCCAATCCAGAGAAAAACAGGACGAGGCATGCCTCGTCCCTACAGGGGTTTTGGCGAAAGAAACGCGCATTCCATTAGGAAGCATTAAAAACCTACCCCTGACAGGGGCCGGGGGTGGGGTCAGCGAAGCGTTATCCCTAACTGACGTTAAGTTAGCGTTTTAGAAACTAGACGAGGTTGTTCTTGGCGGCCAGCACAATGGCTTCGGAACGGGTTTGCACGCCCATTTTGTCGAGCAGGTTGGCGATGTGAAACTTGACCGTTGACTGGCTGATGACGAAGCGCGCCGCGATCTCGCCGTTGTTCAGGCCTTCCGCCATCGCGCGCAAAATCTCCAGCTCGCGCTGCGTCAGCTTGAAGTCCTGCCCCGCGTCCGCTTGCAGACCCACGCCGCCGAGCAGTACGCGCGCGACTTCTGCCGAGAGCACGGTATTGCCCGCGGAGATCGTGCGGATGGTATGCACGAGGTCGGTGACCAGTGAGGTTTTGAGGATGTAGCCGATGGCGCCGCCCGCCAGCATCGCATGCACGCTGTCGTCGTCCTGAAAGGCCGAGAGCACAAGAATTTTGATGTGCGGGAAGGTCTGGTGCACGCGCTGGGTGGCTTCGATGCCATCCATGACGGGCATAATCACGTCCATGAGGATGATATCGGGTTGGTGTTCGGCACACAGCAGCAGCGCTTCCTGGCCATTGCTGCACTGCGCCACCAGCGTGATGTCGGTCGCTGCCTCCAGAATGGTAGAGACAATTTTGTGAATGTGCGCGTGGTCGTCGACGAGCATGACGCGTATCGGCATTGCAGCTTCCTTGCACCAACAGCCTTACTTCACCTAAGTACCATTGTAACACTAGCCAGGCTTTTCCGTGCAAGGTTGTTACGAAATAAGTACTGGCTCATGTATTTGAGAGCGCAAACTTCGCCATTCTTCCGTAAAATCAAGCTGGAACTACAAGGGAGAGACGATGATGCGCCGATGGCTATTGATCCTACTGATCCTGCTGGTGAGCGGCGGCAGCGTGTACGCGCAGGACAACCGCTCGGTCTACGGCGAACGCTGGAACGTGGCGATCACGGAGGTCGATGCCGTCGCGAACAGCTTCCATGTCACTGAACAGCAGGATTTGACGTTCACCGGGACGTTCCGCGCGGGGACGCGCACGCTCAGCTTGGCCAATTTGGAACGCTACTCCAACCTGCGTGTGAGCGTGGACGGCCTGCGGCTCACCGAGGGCTGCGACGAGCAACCGGGGCATGTGTGCATCACGAACGGGGGCGACGAGGTGCGCGTGCGCTATGTGTTTCCAGCGCCCGTCACCGATGAAACCGTGCGCATCAAGCTCGAATATGACCTGATTGGCGCGATTCGCATCTACGATGGCGGCGATCAGATTCAGTGGCGGGCGATCCCCGAAGACCACGACTACCCGATCCGCCGCTCGTTGATCACGCTTCAGCTCCCCGAAGGCTACGCGCCGCGCGCGGGAGTTGACCCGGTCACGGCCAGCACAGGCACGGTCGAGGTGGAAGACGGCGTGGTCAGCGTGACCATCCTCGACGGCATTGCGGCCAATACGTTTGTCAGCGTGCGTGTGCAGTTCCCGCACCACCCGGAGGCGCGCACCCCGGCCTGGCAGATCACGGCGCTGGAACAGGAAACCTTCCGCGCGGAGCAGCTCCCGCTCATCAATGTGCTGGCGCTGGCGCTGGCGGCTGTCCTCGGTTTGGGCGTGCCGCTGACCATCGTCACGCTGCTGCTGCGCCAACAGCAGGTGCGTGTCATCGTGCCCGAATATCTGACCGAACCACCGGATAATCTGCCGCCTGCGCTGGCCGCCGCGCTGCTGGACAGTCGCTCGGTGGGGGCGCGTCATGTGCTGGCGACCCTCTTCGATCTGGCGCATCGCGGCTATCTGCAAATGGAACAGCTCGCGGATGATCATCTCTTCCGCCAGTTGAAACCCGCCGTGGGCGAGATGCTGCGCCCGTTCGAACACCAGATTTTGCGCAGAGTCTTCAGCAGTCTGGATGCGCGCACGGTCAGTTCGCTGGAGAACAGCTTCTATACCGTGCTCGGCACAATCTCCCAGTCGATTCGCGCCGACCTCGAAGGTGCAGGCCTCGTTCGACCGCGGGGCGCGAGCCGCCGTGGGACAGTCTCGTTCATCAGCCTCGGGCTGATCATGATCGGCCTCGGCGTGATCGTGTATTGGCGCGACCGCATCGCAGCGCAAATCGGCGCGGTTTTCGGCGGGCTGCCGGGCAGCGATTTCACCGGGCTGGTCATCCTGATCGGTGTGGTCATGATCGTCGATGGCCTCAGCGCGTGGCTGCTGCTCCGACGTTTCACCAATCGCACGCGCCAAGGCGAAGAAGCCTTCGCCAAGTGGTCGGCTTTCCGGCGCTACCTTGAAAAAGCCGACGTGTTGCAGGATCAGCTCGGCATGAGTGTGGCGAATTTCAGCCGCTATCTACCCTATACCATCGCCTTCGGGCTGGATCAGGCGTGGATCCGGCGCTTGAGCCGCGAACCGGATGTGATCGCGCCGCCGTGGTATATCCCGTTCCACCCGTTGCCGTACAGCTTCGACCCGAGTGATACCTTCGATTTCGACCAGAACGCTTCTGCCCCAAGCGCCGACGGTATCCCGCTGCCGAATGTCGGCGCGAGCCTCGATTCACTGTCGCAGGGGTTGAGCGCCTCGCTCGCCTCGATCAGCACCGGCTTGACGGAGATGCTCAACTCGGCGGCGTCCGCCATGACCAGCCATCCCGCGCCCATCTCCACCGGGAGCAGCACCAGCACGTGGAGCAGCGGCAGCGACAGCAGTTGGAGTTCCGGCGGCGATAGCTGGAGCGGCGGGGGCGACTCTGGTGGCGGGGGCGACTCGGGCGGTGGGGGTGACTCCGGTGGGGGCGGATCGAGCTTCGATTAATAGAGCCTCAAGTTATCGATTACCGGTCTGGCGCTATACTACAGGTGCATTCATGCAGCTTTACAATTATGTGGGAAGCACCATGTTCTCAATTCGTCGTTTCCTTCTGTTGATCGTGCTGATCGCGCTCTCGGCCTGTGCGGGCGCGGGCGCATCGGTCACCGTGACGCCGACTGTCGAGGATAGTCAGGCGCAAGCTGTCACCGCGGAAGCCCTGCCGCCGCCGCAGCTCCTCGCGTGGGTCGATATTCAGGGCGGGCGCGATGCTCACACCGGCGGGCAAATCGCGCTGATCGAGGCTGATGGTACGATCAGCCCGGTGCTGCCGCTGGCCGCCACCGATTCACTCGTTGTGCCGTGCGGCCAGTCCGGTGATACTGTCGCCGTCTACGCGGGCGGCGCGTCGGGCAGCCTGTACCTGCTCAACGGGACGCAGATCTCCGCCCCGCTGGCCACCACCTACAACCTCGCCTGCTTTGACGATGGCACGTTCCAGTTCGCGCCGGATGGATCACGCCTCGCCTATCTCGATTACAACCCGTCCGCCTTCACCAAAGAGTACGCCGATGGCGTGCTGCACGTGCTGGACACCGCGTCGCTCGGCGCGGTCGCCTCGTTTGACGATGTGACCACCTATGTGCTCGAAGACAACCGCGCCGTGTTCGTCCGCTTCTACCAGAACGCGCGCGGCGAAGCCGTCGAAGCGGCGATTCTGCTGTGGGATGGCACCGATAACCGCGAAATTCTCACGCTCACCCCAACCGGGGAAACGTGTCGCTTCACCAGCGCGGCGCTGGCGCTGCACGGCGATCAAGCCGCGGTGGTGCTGGGGCAGCGCTGCACGAATCAGGGCACGGACTGGCAGCTCTATACCGTCGACCTGAACGAGCGCATGGGGACGCTGGCGGCATCTGCGGACACAGGCGGCGTGTATTTACCCTATGCGCGTACCAATAACATTTGGTTGTCGCCGAATGGGACGTATGCCTATATCACCGTGCCGGACGGCGTGACCTCGCGCACGGCGTCGCTGGTGCTCGTCAACATGACCGATTACTCGGTGCTGACGCTGATCGACCGCCAGGTGCTGCTGCCGCATCACGAAGACCCACGCCGCGTGCGCGTTCAGTCGCCGGATGGCGCGTGGCTGGCGCTGCCGATCACTTCGCCGGGGAATAACCGCAACGGCTTGACCGTCATCGAATTGAACGATCCGTCGATGCCGGTGCGCCTCGACCTGGCTCTGGATACCATCGGCGGGATTGCGTTTGCACCGAACAACGTGGTCTACGCCGAGATCAACGCGAACGGCGACGGCTCGCTCAACGCGCTCGATCTCACTGCCGGGACGACGCGGCGTGTGCTGCGTGGCAATTTTCAGGATGGCCTGCTGGTCACGCCGGACGGGAGCGGTGTCGTCGCGCAGTTGTATGCGGGCGATGCACCCTACTACAGCGATCTGGTCGGTGTGACGCTTGGCGATGGCGTGCTGTCACCGCTGTACACGGGCAACCCGGCAAACCGCGCGCAGCCCCTCGCGTGGGTCACGCCGTGACCTTACCTCACCCCCCAGCCCCCTCTCCGCATGGAGAGGGGGTTAGGGGGTGACGTTGACTCTCACCCAAATCTTCTATTCAGCAGCACGCGGTCGTTGAAGAGGAAGCGCACGCTTTCGATGTCGTCCGTCAGCACGAGGTCGAACAGCACATTCGGGTAACGCTCGGCGATGGCGACGCGCAGCGCTTCGGCAGTGTCCGGCGGCGTGATCACCGTGACGGCCAGGCTCTGCGTGTTGGGAATATAGTCGATCAGCTCCGTGTGCGCGGTGACGATCGGGCGGAAGAGGTTCCAATACGACTGCGCCGTCTCGAAGAACCAGCGCGGTTCCAACCCCGGCCCAAGAATGATCATGTGATAATCCGGCGCGCCGTGAATCGGTCCCGGCCCGAAATCCTCCGGCTGGACTGGCCCGCCGAAATTCGGATTCATCACCTCGGTATCAGGCACCTCTTTGAAGATCGGCGGCGTCTCCGCCAGCCGACCAATCGCCGGGGCGGTGGTTGGCACGTAGTATTCATCTTCTTTCCACAGCGTCACCCCGAAGAACCACGGCGGCGCTTGCCGCGCGATCCATTCGAACATGGCGACAGTCGCCTCGGCCTGACTGTTCTCGTCGTAGGGCGGGTAGCGCCGATCCTGCTGGAAGGAGCCGCCACGAAACGGCCAGATGCCGCCTTCCGTGCCGAGCACGGGGACCACCTGCGCGCCGAACATCTGCGCGGCGCGTTCGTTGAACATCATGCCCATCGCCAGCAAGCCGACCGGATCGCCGTAGGGCGTTTGCGGCGTGCCACCGTAGATCGTACGACCGGGGTCAGCGGCCTGCGAGATCGGATCATACGGATATTCGAAGTGCCAGCCGCCTTCGCGCGCGTTCTGCGCCGATGGCGGCCGTGCCCCACCGCCCGGCGCTTCCTGATAGAAGTGGTTGAGCGTGTACGGATGCGTCGCCACGTATAAACCGTTCGCCAGCACGTTGCGGAAGCGGTCAAAGTGGTTTTGCGCGAGGTAGTTGAGAAAAGCGTCCATCCACATGATGGCGGCGTAACGCGGCGTGTCGCTTTCCGCCAGCGGGATGAAACCGGGGTAGCACCCACGGCTGACCGTGTATTCTGCCCACAACAGCCAGTTATCCATCAGCGGGCGGATCACGTTGTCGACGTCCTGCCAGTTCGGGTCAAAGCCCTCCGGCCATTCGACGCCGAGATTCGGCTCATTGTAGAACTCGAACCACTTCACGCCCACGGCGATGAACGCATCCATGATCGAGCGCAGATTCTGGTCGAACGGCCCTGCGCCGTAGCGCCCCAGATACAGACGTACCACGGGCGTAATGCCCATGCTCATGAGCACCTGCGCGTCGTCGACGTATTCGTAGCCCGCCGCCATCAGCTTCGCCCACCCGGCGTGAATCTGCCCGTAGCGCGAAACTTCCAGCGGGGTCTGGTAAATGCTACTGACGTGCAAGCCGCGCGGGTTGCGCGACCATACATAATCGCTTAAGCGCATCGGTTCAGCCTCCGGTGATGGGACCCGGCGTCGGGTTGATCTGCTGGCGGGTGGACTCGGGTGTGAGCAGCGCGGGATCAGGCGTCTGCGTGATGAAGCCCGGCGGATGCGTCGCCGTGGGGATGACCACCGGCATATTCGGGTCGTAGGTCGGCGTCGGGATCGAGAGCGGCATGCCGAACGGCTGCCCCTGTTCGGCGCGGCGGTTGAGTTCCGCTTTGGCGTCGTCGAACGCCTCGAAAACGACGGGATCGTAGTAGGCGTTGGGCGCGGTGACGATCATCTGCCGCGCGATATCCGGCTCAATGTCGCGGCGCGCGACGACGGTCACCGTGACCGTTTTGTCGGGCGGCACGAGACCCATGAAGCGCGTGCTGCTGACCACGGTCGGGCGATAGCGTTCCCAGTATTGGCGCGCGGCGTCGAAGAGCCACTCCGAGCCGAGATTGGGGGCGATCAGCAAGAAATGGTGATCGGGGTAAATATCCGGTCCGATTTGCAAATGTTAGTCCTCTGCCGTTGGGGGCGCTGTAATTTCTTCGCTGATGATGCGTCGGATGTGCTCCAGCGGGATGTCGGTTTGTTCGGTTTTGGCGTAGATTTCGAGAAGATAGATCGTGCTTTCGGTGAGAATGTAATAGATGACGCGGTAGCCGCCGCTTTTCCCCGCCTGCGCATCACGGTTCGGCAGGCGTTCCTTGTAGACCGTGAAACCCGCGCCCGGAATCTGATCGCCGGGCGTTTCGCCGGAGCGCAGTTTCTGGATGAGCGGGTCAACATCGTAACCGATGCGGCGATATTTCTTGCTGAGACGCTTGAGTGAGCGTTCAAAATTGGGCGTTACGCGAACTTCGATGCTGGGATCAGTCATTGTTCGTCAGGTTGATCCAGAATATCCCACACGCTGGTAATTGGGGTTGTCTTCCCCCCGTTGACTTCTCGGACAGCCTGACGGAGGTTGGTCTCGATATCGATCACTGCATCATCATCGCTCGCTTGACGATGGAAGAGATCGAGCAGATAGTCTTCAGGTGTTTGCCGCGTAGCCCGCGCTAGTCGCTCAATCCGCGCTTTTTCTTCCGGCGTCAGCATCAGGATCAGTTGTTCGGTTCGGTCGCTCATCAGGACATCCCTCACAGTCCAATACCTACATCCTATCATAGATGGACTCATGGTGTCAGGATACACTAGTCAGACTTTGCTCATCAATGGAGTCCGCTCATGGAACAGGCGATCCCCCTGCTCATTCTGGGCTTGGCAGCCGGGGTACTTTCGGGAATGTTCGGTATCGGTGGGGGCGTGGTCATTGTCCCCGTTCTGGTCACCCTGTTTAGCTATGAACTCAAACCCGCGGTGGCGACGTCGCTCGGAGCGCTCTTGCTCCCGGTCGGCATCTTCGCTGTAATCGAATACTACCGCGCCGGGAAAATGAAAATCAGCGTGTCGGCGATCATCGCGCTCGGCTTGATCGTCGGCGGGTGGTTCGGGTCGCAGTTGGCGCTCAACCTCCCGGTTGACACGCTGCAGCGGCTGTACGGCGCGTTTTTGCTCTATGCGGCGTGGCGCTTTATGGAGCCGCGCAAATGGCTGGCGGATATTCGCGCAGGCACCAAGCCCGTCGAAGTCGTCGGGCACGAGACGAGCGCCTCGTTCATCAGCCTGTTGATCCTCGGGTTGGGCGCGGGCGTGGTCTCCGGCATGTTCGGCGTCGGCGGCGGCATCGTGATTGTGCCCGCGCTGGTCGCCTTCCTCAAGTTTGACCAAAAGCTGGCGGTCGGCACGTCATTGGGCGCGCTGCTGCTCCCGGTCGGCTTGGGCGGCGTGATCTCCTACTATCAGGCGAACATGTTCAATGTGCGGGATTCGGCGTTAATCGCGGCTGGTTTAGTGGTCGGCGCATTGGGCGGGGCGCGGTTGGCGCTCGGCTTGCCCTCGACAACGGTCAAGCGGCTGTACGGCATCTTCCTGCTGTTCGTGGGGCTGCGCTTCCTGCTGCAAATCGGCTGACCTCACGCCCGGCCTCTCTTCTACACCAGCGGGACGATGGACGTATAAGCTTCCGCCCTTCGACTAAGGCGAAAGGCTGCTATCAAGG
The DNA here is from genome assembly GCF_016713355.1 of Candidatus Flexifilum breve. Lineage (NCBI taxonomy): Bacteria > Bacillati > Chloroflexota > Anaerolineae > Aggregatilineales > Candidatus Flexifilaceae > Candidatus Flexifilum > Candidatus Flexifilum breve. The sequence goes on along the minus strand of NZ_JADJPI010000007.1, from coordinate 559,020 downwards.
ATAGGTTCTTCATTTGTAGGGACGAGATAATGCGGTTTAACTTATGAAGGCGGAGTACCGACCCCACCCCCGGCCCCTCCCCGAATTCGGGGAGGGGAGCCAGCGTCCCACTTTTCTCCTCTCTCCCACGTGGGAGAGGGGTAATCCGTATCGTTTTCTTAAACTGCATTATCTCGTCCTTTCGTTGGGTTGATAAGGATTGAGGACGAGGCATGCCTCGTCCCTACAGGTTTTTCGTTTTGAATCAGGTCGTATTCAACCAAGCTGATAACAAATACAATGCGTGGAAAGGCGGAGACATATGCTGCGACGGTTACTCCTTTACTTATCGGCGGCGAAATGGGCGCGCGGAATCGTCATGCGCTGGGGCGTGGCGCGCACCGTGGCGCGGCGTTTCATCGCGGGTGAGACCATCGACGAGGCGCTGACCGTCAGCCGCCAGTTGAACGATCAGGGCTTGCTCGTCTCGCTTGACTACCTCGGCGAAAGCGTCGCGAGCGCCGCCGATACCGAAGACGTCGTCAGCACCTACCGCCGCCTGCTCGCGTCGATTCACGAACGTGGCCTACAAGCGGGCGTCTCGCTCAAGCTGACGCACCTCGGCCTGGATATCGGCGAAGAACTCTGCCTGCTCAACCTGCGGGCAATTCTCACCGACGCCAAGGCGCATGCTATCTCCGTCACCATCGACATGGAGAGCAGCGCCTACACCGAGAAGACGCTGCAAATCTTCCGCACCATGCATCAGGATTACGACTTCGACAACCTCGGTACGGTGATCCAAGCCTATCTCTTCCGCACGGCGGACGATATGCGCGCGCTGGCGACTGAAGGCGCGACCATTCGCCTGTGCAAGGGCGCTTACCTTGAACCGCCCACGGTCGCCTTCCCCGAAAAAGCCGACGTGGATAAGAACTACGTCGAGGTGATGCGCGCCTACCTCGCCGCGCCGCCGCCCGCCTATTTGCAGTTGGCGACGCACGACGAGAACATCATCCAGACGGCGGAAGGACTGATCCGCGCGGGCAATCTGCAGAACCGCAGCGAATTCCAGATGTTGTATGGCATCCGCAGCGCCCGCCAGCTCGAACTGGCACAGGCGGGTTTCCCGGTGCGGGTGTACGTCCCGTTTGGCGAAGCGTGGTATCCATACTTTATGCGCCGCCTCGCGGAGCGTCCGGCGAATCTGTGGTTCTTCGCGAAGAGCTTCTTCAAGTCTTAGGCGTACATAGCGATCACGGCCTGCCGCGCTACAATCAGCGGTGATCGGAACGCAAACGAAAGTGGACGGCGATGGCAACAGCCGAAATCAACGGGCAAGGCCTGTACTACGAGGACAGCGGCGGCGACCTCCCCGCGGTCGTGTTTATGCATGGCTTCCTGTTTGATCAGACCATGTTCGATCCGCAGGTGGAGTATTTGCGCGCCGATTACCGCTGCATCCGCTTTGACGCGCGCACGCTCGGGCAAACGCGCTGGGATGGCCGCCCATTCTCGCTTTACGACACCGCTGCCGATGCCATCGGTTTGCTCGATCAGCTGGGCATTCAACAGGCCGCTTTCGTCGGCATGTCGCAGGGTGGCTATACGTTAGTCCGCCTTGCGCTGCGCTACCCGGAACGCGTGTCCGCCGCCGTGTTCCTCAGCACCTACAACGGCATCGACACGGATGAGGTCAAAGCGATCTATCGCTCGATGCGTGATGGCTTCGCCGGGGACGGGAAGGCGGAAGTGATCAACGTGTTCGCCCAATTATTCCTCGGCACGCATCAGGCGCTGCGCGCTTACTGGATTCCGCGCTGGCAGGCGCTGCCGGCGGCCAATGTGTTTCATGGGATGAACACGCTGATCGACCGGGACGAGATCCCGAGCGCGAAAGCCGGACAGATAACCGCGCCTACGCTCGTCATGCACGGCGAAGGCGATCAGGGCATCCCGATGGCGCTGGCGGAACGCACGCTGGTGCGGGTGCTGCCCCACGTCAAGGGGCTGGTACGCATCCCCGGCGGCGCCCATGCGGCAAATCTGATGAATCCGGAGGCGACTAATCCGCCGCTCAAAGCCTTTCTGGATACGTATGCGCGCTAGTTTCCAACGTTATCGCGTGCCGCTGCTGTTGATCGGCGCGGCGATCATCCGCCTGATCGTGCTGCTGGCGTTCCCCGGCGTGTTCGCCTTCGAGCAGACGGGCGCGATTCACGGTTCGGGCGCGTTTGATACGTATGCGGTCAATTTGCTGCAAACGGGCGTCTACGGTCTGACCCCCGGCGTGCCGGATGCGATTCTCCCGCCCGGCTACAGCTATTTCCTCGCGGGCGTGTATGCCCTGTTGGGGCGCTCCGCGTTGAGCGTGGGCGCGGTCCATATCGCGCTGGATGTACTGTCGATCGCCGTGCTGGTCGAAATTGGGCGGCGCTTGTTCCGGCAGATGTGGATCGGCTGGATTGCTGGCGGGCTGTACGCGGTCTATCCCTATCTGATCTTCCAGAACCTCACGCTGATCGATACGCCATTCTTCATGGCGCTGCTCTACGCCTTTCTGCTCACTCTAATCGCGCTGCGCGACCGCGACCACTTGGACCGCGCGGCGTGGCTGCTCGCGCTCGGTGGCGGTGGCCTGCTCGGCGTGCTGGCGCTGGCGCGTCCGAACGTTTTGCCGCTCACCGCCTTGATCGCGATCTGGTTTTTATTCCGCCGCTCCTTGCTGAGCAGCATCCTCCGTTTAATTCCGGTGGCGCTCGTCAGCCTGCTCGTTGTGCTCCCGTGGTTCATCCGCAATGCTCACGTGTACGGCTCGTTCGGAACGTTTTCGGTGAATGGCGGGTCGAATTTCTATCAAGGCAACAATCCGCAGTCAATCCCGTTTTACCGCGCGGGCTACGATACGCAGTGGGTGACACCGCCCGCCGAGGAGATTCCCGAAACGCCCGCGGGGGATCGCCGTTGGTATGCGCTCACGTGGGACTACCTCAAGGCAAACCCCGCGGTGGTTCCCGAACTCCTGTGGGTGAAGTTCCTCACGCACTGGAGCATCGACATCTTCCCCCGGCTGAACCCGGTGGCCGGGGTCGTGCCCAGCCTCGACGCTCAGGGCAATGTGATCCCCGATGCGAATGCCCAAATCACGGGCGATGACCCCGTGACCCAGTATCAGCAGCCGTTGTTCGACCAGATCGGACGCGTGCTGCACCGGGTCTACTTCGGCGGGCTGCTGCTCCTTTCATTGATCGGTATCGTGCTCACGTTTAAGGAGTGGCGCGAGGTGTCGCTGCTGTGGTTCGTGCAGATCTGCATGACGCTCATTTACCTCATCTTCCACCCGTCCACGCGCTACCGCGTCCCGACCGATCCGCTGCTGTTCCTGTTTGCTGCGGCTGTGATCTATCTGGGCATCATGTGGTTACAGCAGCGCCTCAGCCGAGCAGTTCGTAACCACTAAAATCCTCATCTTAAGATTCTAAAAGTATGTTTTTCTCATAGGATAGAACCAACGTCGAGCTCTTGCATGGAGAAAGTACAATGCCGGTTGGATTAGCCTGGTTGGTTGAAGGGAAGTTGATTCTGGCGAAGGGGTGGCACGCTCTGCGGGCAGACGAACTACCCGATTTTGATGAACGCGTGTTGGCCACAATCGATCAGGTGTCCGGTTCGCTCCTGCACGGCATTCACGACTACTCTGAAGTCGAAACGATGCCGCGCATTCAGGATTTGTCGAAACTGAAGTCGGGGCGTCATCCTAAAATCGGTTGGGTCGTCGTCATCGGTTTAGATGATCGCTTGCTCAAGTTTTTTGTTTCGACCACGCTCCAAATCTTTGGGGTTCGTATCCGCTTCATGGATAACATGGAGGCGGCGCTGGCCTTTTTACAGGAGGTTGATAGTACGCTGCCCGATTTATCACAAATCGATATCCCTGCGGCCCAGCGTCGCGCCTATGAACAGATTCGGCAGCAGATTGACCCCGCGCAGCAGATCCATTTCCCCGAACCTAAGGTGTAAGGCAGGGAAATGTATTGCTCTAAATGCTGCATCCCGTAAATGATTCAAGTCGTAGGGGCAGACCGATGTGTCTGCCCGACTGAGGGCGCACACACAGGTGCGCCCCTACGGAAAAACATCGTCATTTTCGAAGACTTGTCGGACGGAGCACTAAAGTAGGTTCTCGAAATTCGGGCAGACTGCTGTGTCTGCCCGGTTTTGGGCGCACACACGAGGGTGTTGAAAAAGGTCAGGTCAGCTTCTGACCCCACCCCCGGCCCTAACAGGGGTAGGTTTTTTATGCTTCCCCATCGAATACGGTTTTCTTCGCTGAGAACCTGTAGGGACGAGGCATGCCTCGTCCGGTTTTTCCTCTGGATTAGGCAATAGATCGGTTGTCTGTGAAAGCAAAAGAGGTGGTTTAACGGATAGGGTGGTTGTGTGAGCACAGGAGGACGAGGCATGCCTCGTCCCTACAATTAAAAACCTACCCCTGAGAGCACCCCCGGTCCCTCCCCGAGTTCAAGGAGCGGAGACAGCAAAAACAGGACGAGGGGCGGCCTCGTCCTGTTCACAAGCAAATTCGGGGGGCGGCGGGCTTACTCGGTCAGCACGCGGGCGTTTTCCGTCGCCCAGAAGACCATGACTTTATCACCGTTTTCGAAACGGGTGTCGTAGCGCGACCCGAAATTCTGGATACGCACGACGAGGTCGGTCTTTTCGCCGATGCGGACGGTGTAGCGCGTGTCCGTGCCGATGTAATTCGAGAAGGTGATCACGCCGGGGACAAACGTCTTGTCTTTTTCCGACTTGACCGCCTGCAGGACTTCGGCGGCTTCGACGCTGGTCGCTTCCATGCTGCCGTTGCCCGGGAGCAAGCTGATCTTCTCCGGGCGCACGGCGACCGTCACCTGCTGCCCTTCTTGCAGGTGATCGCCTTCGGGGAGCACGGCTTCGATCACGGTGTCCGCGCCGAGGTTCACGAGCGCGCACAGATCGCGGAAGGTGCTGTAGCGGCCTTCGACAAAGTTGGTCTCGCCGATGAAGTCCGCGACGAAGCGCGTGCGCGGCGTCTCGTAGATCTCTTCCGGCGAGCCGACTTGCAGCACCACGCCGTGATCCATGACGGCGATGCGGTCGCACATCGTCAGCGCTTCTTCCTGATCATGCGTAACGTACACAAAGGTGATGCCCAACTGGTGCTGCATGCTCATCAGCTCGTACTGCATGGCTTTACGCAGCTTGAGGTCGAGCGCGCCGAGCGGTTCGTCGAGCAGGAGCACGGCGGGGCGCTTGACGAGCGCGCGGGCGAGCGCCACACGCTGCTGCTGACCGCCGGAAAGCTGGCGCGGTTTGCGGTCGAACTGGGTGAGGCGCACAAGGTCGAGCGCTTCTTTGGCGCGCTTTTCCGCTTCCGCGCGGGGCACGCCTTCCATTTCGAGGCCGAACATGACGTTTTGCAGCACGGTCATGTGCGGGAACAGCGCGTAATCTTGAAATACGGTGTTAACAGGACGGTGGAACGGGGGGACGCCCTGCACTGGCTTGCCGCGCAAGAGGATCTCGCCGCTGGAGGGTTCTTCGAAACCGGCAATCATGCGCAGAGTCGTGGTCTTGCCGCAGCCGCTCGGCCCCAGCATGGCGAAGAACTCGCCTTCGTAGATCTCCATCGAGACGTTATCGACGGCGCGCATGCCCGCTTCCCCACCGCGACCGGGAAACTCTTTGATGATGTTTTTTAGTTCAATGGCGACTTGTTGTTTCTGGCTCATTTCTCTCCACCGCCCCCTAAACAGATGTCAGGGGCGATCAGTCGTGATCACCCCCGAAAGTGTAAGGGCGCATGTGCTGCGCCCTTACAAGATATCGATGAAATTAGCGACCGAGCAGGATCTTCACTTCGTCCCACGCATCGCCGTAAGCCTGTTCCGCATCGGAGGAGACGGCCAGCGTCGTAAACGAACTGGCGATCGTTTCTTCGGTCGGGTAGACAATCGGGTTGTCGAGGTATTCCGGCAGAATCAGCTCGGCATCAATCGCGGCCTGATTCGGGCTGGCGTAGGCGGTGTAGTTGCTGATGTCCGCGCCGACCTGCGCATCATAGATGTAGTCCATGAAGACGTGCGCGAGTTCGGGATTCGGTGCGCCGACCGGAATAGCGAGGTTGTCGACCCACACCTGACCACCGGGTTCCGGCAGCACATAGTGGAAGTCTTCGCATTCGCAGTCCACGCCGATCTGGAAGATGTCGCCGCTGTATTCGATGGCGATATCGACATCACCGCGCTGCAGGAGCGCCTGACCGTCGTCCGCCGCGATGGCGACCACGTTGCCGCCGTTTTCCACGAGGAAGTCACGCGCCGCGGCGATTTCGTCCGGGTTTTCGCTGTTCGCGTCAAAGCCGAGGATGGTCAGCGCCACGCCGAACATGAAGCGCGGGTCGTCGATCCACGCGACCGGGCCAGCATAGCCGAAGACCTGATCCCACGAGGTGATCTCTTCGCCCACGGTGTTGATGTTGTAGCCGACACCCAGCGTGCCCCACTGATACGGGAGGCTGTACATCTGTTCCGGGTCGTAGGCGCTGTTGCGCAGCACTTCGCGGAGGTTCGCCGAGTTCGGGATCTTCGACAGATCCAGCGGTTCAAGCAGATCGCGTCCGACCATCGTCGCGATCATGTAGCCGGTCGGCACGACGATGTCGAAGCCGGGGTTCCCCTGGCTTAGACGCGCCAGCATTTCTTCGTTGCTGCCATAGACTGAGTATTCAACCGTGACGCCGCAGGCAGCTTCAAAGTTGGGGATCGTATCTTCCGCAACATACGTTGACCAGTTGTAAATGTTCAACGTTTGCCCCGCGAAGCCTTCCGGGCAAACCCAGGGTTCCGCGGTCGCTTCAGGCGTGGCATCTTGGGCCCACACCGGAGCGACGAGGACGAACAACGCAACCAATACCAATAAAACGTGCTTGTGCATCATTCACTCTCCTTAGACCAATACGTAGCGGGAGTTATACACCCGTTTAGACCCTCACTCAACCGACAAGTTCCCCCGAATTTTCGGGTCTTGTTTTGTGAGCATTCACTGTGTCGTGACCGATTCGGGGAGGGGCGCGGCGTGCCGTACCCCTCCAAATAGGCGGCTATGCTTTCGCGGCGTCACGGCCCTGCAGGAGCATCGAAATCGAAATCAGCAGCGTCGAGACGACGAGCATGAGTGTCGAAATGGCGTTAATTTCCGGCGTGACCGTCAAGCGCAGCAAGCCGTACACGAACACCGGGAGCGCCGTCGTGCCGGGGCCGCTGACGAAGAACGTCACCACAAAGTCATCCAGCGAGAGCGTGAAGGCCAGCAGCGCGCCCGAGATGATCCCCGGTAGGATCAGCGGGAAGGTGACACGCCAGAAGGTGCGCCATTCGTTCGCGCCGAGGTCGCGGGCGGCTTCTTCGAGGCGGGGGTTCATATCGGCGAGACGGGCGCGCACGACGATGGTCACATACGAGATGTTGAAGACCACATGCCCGATGATGATCGTGCCGAAGCCGAACGACGGCTGCAGCGCGCCGCCGCTCACCCGGCTGATGAAGTTGAACACCAGGCTGAAGAACGTCAGCAGCGAAATCGCCTGCGTGATTTCCGGAATGACGACGGGCAGATAGAGAATGCTGTCGATCAAGCCTTTGCCGCGAAAATTGCCACGCACGAGACTGAGCGCGACCATCGTGCCGAGCACGGTCGCAATGGTCGTGGCGGCGAGGCCGATGAAGATGCTGTTACGCAGTGAAGTGAGCATCAGATCGGTCGAGAACGTCGCGTCACCGCCGACCGCGCCCGCGAAGATGTTCTGATACCAGCGCAGGGTGAAGCCCTGAAACACCGAGACCGAGCGCGAATCGTTGAACGAGAACAGTACGAGCAGCAAAATCGGTGCCCACAGGAAGAAGTAGTTGAACACCGGGTTCGCCCACAGGCCGATCTTGCCGATGCGCCGCACCAGCATGTCCCGCTGGATTTGCCCTTGATCAAGGGTGATCGTGCGCGTGGTCGTGATCTGGCGGTAGGTGCGCGCCGCAACTGCTGGGTTCGCCGTGACCGCAGCGGGCACCGGACGCCGCGCCTTGATGAAGGCATTGATGCGCGCGAGCAGCTTGGACAGCCCGCCCGACTGCACGTACAGGCTGAACAGCACTAAGCCCATCATCACCGCGGAGATGGCGGAGCCAAGCGGGAAGTTGCCGCTCGTCCCGCGGAACTGCCGCTGGATCAGGTTACCGATCATCAGCCCCTGCGTGCCGCCTAACAAGTCGGGGGTGACGAACGCGCCGATCGTCGGGATGAAGACGAGAATACAACCTGCCAGCACACCGGGAAGCGTCAGCGGCAGCACCACGCGCAGGAAGACTTTGAGGTCGTTCGCGCCGAGGTCGTGCCCGGCTTCGACCAGGCGGAACTGGAACTGCTCGACCGAGCTGTAGATCGGCAGCACCATGAACGGCAGATACCCGTACACCAGCCCGAGGATGACCGCACCATCGGTATAGAGGAGCTGCAGCGGTTCCTGAATGAGGCGGAGGTTCATCAGCAGCGTGTTGATGGTACCTTCTTCGCCGAGGATGATCTGCCACGCGTAGGTGCGGACGAGGAAGTTCGTCCAGAACGGCAGAATGACGAGAAACAGGGCGATCTGCTGGGCGCGCTTATTGGTGCGCGTGGCGATGAAGAAGGCCAGCGGATAGCCGATGATGAGACACACGACGGTCGTCAGGAAAGCGATGAAAATCGAGTCGAGGATGACCGGGAAGTACACGCCGCCAAACGTACGCTGATAGTGCTCCAGCGTCAGCGGGAGTTCCACTGAAGCGCCTTCGCCACGCGTCATCACGCTGTAGGCTAGCACGATCAGAATGGGGAGAACGAAGAAAAATCCCAGCCAAAGGACAGCGGGCAGCGCAAGCGATGCGCCTTGGGTCCTCTCTCTGGGCGAATGGCTGGAAGAACGGCTGAAATCTAAACTGAACGCCATCACGCCCCCAATCGATTCTTAGGGTACGAACTAGGAAAACAGGGGCTATTATAGGGCAAATCTGGGGGGGGGCAAGTTTTGTTTTTTGCGGTGTTTCCTCCCCCTAAATTGCAGCAAATTCCAGCGATTTCCCTAAAGTGATACGAGGGCTTAGAATAGAACGTTTGTACAATCCAGAACGTAACACTATAAGGAGATGTGGATGTGGACAGCTATCTGAAAATTGGTCTGTGGCAGGAATTCGGCGCGGTGATCGACTATCTCGAACGGGCGCTCACGGCCTACCCCGAGCATTTGTGGACGTACTCGATGTGGCCGACGGGCGACGCGCCGCCAGAACGGTCGCAGGTGTGGTATGTCGCTTATCATGCGCTGTTCTGGCTTGACCTGTACTTGACGGGGACGGAAGACGGCTTTTTGCCACCCGCGCCGTTCCTGCTGATCGAGCAGGATGAACACGGTCCGATCCCCGAACGCGCGTACACCCAAGCCGAACTGCTGGACTATCTGCGCGGCTGCCGCCAACGCTGCCGGGCGACGATTCAGGCGCTCACCGACGAGTCGGCGGCGCGGCAGTGCAGCTTCAGTTGGGGCGAATGCAGCTTCTACGAACTGCAAATCTACAGCCTGCGCCATGTGCAGGAGCACACCGCCCAGTTGAATCTGGTGCTCGGTCAGCAAGGCATCCCGACCGCCGACTATCCACCGCAAACCCGAACGCCGCTGGCGTAACGTCAACATCAGCGGACGCGATAAATCGCGTCCCTACGAAAACCAATTCGGTTCGGCGAGCAGTGTTGGCTCCCCTCCCTGAATTCGGGGAGGGGCCGGGGGTGGGGTCGGAATCTAACCTTTTTAAACACCCTCATGCCTCGTCCCTACAATAGCCCGCCTCCGGTCAGCCTGTCGTCACACCCTGTCTAACTAGACAGGTGATCCGCGCCCCAAGCCTATCCCGTTTGCCAGTGATACCGGTTCCACTTTTCTTCTATAGTGATGGTAGTACTCATTGCAGAGGTAGCGTCATGAATCTTCAGCCGACAACGCGCATCGCCGATCTTTTTGTCGAACCCCACGCGACCATTACCAATGCCGACCAACGGCGCAAAGCCCGCGTCCTGGCTGTGCTCATGCTGACGCTGGCCGGAAGTGCCCTGTTCCTGATGGCTGTGCTGTCCATCCGCAATATCGAAATCGCTCAAGCTTCCGCCCCCGCTGTGCTGGTCGGCGTGAGTGTTGTTCTGCTGCTCTACATCAGCAACCGTTTTGGTTACTATCAGGTGAGTGCCTACGGTTTCATCGCCTTGAATTTCGTGATGCTCCACAGCATTCCGGTGTTCACCGGCAATGTGGGGTGGCTGCTGTTTACGCCGATGATGATGATCTTCACCCTCATCCTACTGCCGCTGCAGGCCACGCTGGTGGTGTATCTGCTCAGCATCGCCGTGCAGACCATCCTGGGCAGCACGGGGATCATCAACTTGCCCGCGCCGGAGCTCACCACCTTCACGTCGGTCGTTGTGCTGCTGTTGACGGGGGCGATCATGGTCATCGCCGCTCACTTCCGTGACAACCTGGATCGCGACCTGCGCGCCGAAATCGAAGACCTGCAGCAGAAACTGTGTGCCGCCGAAACGGAAATCGACCGCCGCGTCGAGGAACGCACCCGCGACCTGCGCTCGGCGAAAGAACAGGCCGAGTTTGAACTCACCCGCGTCCGGCAGCACGAACAGAAGAAGATGCAGGCGCTCAGCAGCCTGAGCCATCAACTGCGCACGCCGCTCAATTCCATGCTGAATTTCACCGAATTCGTGCATCTGGAAATGCTCGGCCCGATCAGCGAGCAGCAGAAAGACGCGCTCGGCAAGTCGCTGGACAGCAGTCGCGTACTGCTCGGGCTGATCAACAACGTGCTCGACATCATCAAGATCGAAGCGGGGACGATGCGTTTGTTCGCCGAACCGCAGGTCGACCTCAACGCGCTGCTGCCGGAAGTCGTCGCGACCACCCAGGCGCTGCTGCATGACCGCCCGAATATCGAATTTGTCACCGATCTCGACGAGAATCTGCCGTTGGTCGCCGGGGATGCCCGCCGCCTGAGTCAAACGCTCAACATCCTGCTGGCGAATGCCTGCAAGTTCACGCTCAAAGGCACGATCACGCTGAGCGTCAAGCACCGCCGCGATCAACTGCTGGTGTGCGTCAGCGATACGGGCGTTGGCATTGCGCCCGAAGAACAGGCGCGCATCTTCAAGCCCTTCCAGAAACTGGATCAAAGCCGCGTGTACAACGCCGGAACTGGCCTGAGCCTCGCCATCGCCCACTGGATCGTGACGGCCCACGGCGGCACGCTGACCGTGGAAAGCGCGGTCGGTGAAGGCGCGGCCTTCTTTGTCACCCTGCCGATCCAATCGTCCGTTTTAGACGCTGTGAGCCCTGCGTAAATCATGATCGCGTTCGTCGACTCCATCGGTCCGGTCTTAGACCGGCTGACCCAACCTCACCTGAGCGTGGCGGATGAAACCGACCGCCAGCGGTCGCGCCTGTTAGCGCGCATGCTCCTGTTCTCCGTCATCGCGGCGCTGATCGTCACCCCTTTCCTTCTGGTGATCGACCCCAGCGTTGACGATAACCCGGAGCTGCTGGTGCTGCTCGTGGGCGTCCTGACCGGGTTGATCCTGTACGCGATCAACCGCCAGGGCCACGTCGATGTGGCGGTGGCGGGGCTCATCAGCCTGATCTTTGGAGTGTTCACGTTCGCGCCCTTCATGCCCACCGCCGCGACCCAAATCATGGGCTTAGCATTCGTTCCGGTGCTGCTCACGGCGATCTTCTTCCCCGGGCGCAGTGTCGTGCTCGTCGGGCTGCTCGTGCTGCTGAGCACGACGCTGCTCAATGTCACCACCATCGGCGTAATCTTCACGTCGTCCAGCTTTGCGATTGTGCTGGCCATCGGTCTGCTCATCACCTTTATGCACCACCAGCAGACGCTCGAAACGATGCGGCATCAGCAGCTGGAAGAAGCGAATCGCAAGCTGCGCCAATCCGAAGACCGCCTCCAACAGGTCAACGCCGCGCTCGAACAGCGCGTTGAAGAACGCACACGGGACCTCGCCGCGAAGAATGTGGAACTATCGCAGGCGTGGGAAGCGGCGAAGCAGGCCGATCTCGTGAAGTCGCAGTTTCTGGCCAGTATGAGCCACGAACTGCGCACCCCGCTCAATTCGGTGCTGAATTTCACCGAATTCGTCAACATGGGCATGCTCGGCCCGATCAACGAGCGCCAGCACGACGCGCTGACCAAAGCGCTCGACAGCGGACGCCACCTGCTCACGCTGATCAACGATGTGCTCGATATCACCAAGATCGAGGCCAAGATGATGACGCTGTTCATCGAGGAAGACATCGATTTCATGGACATCGTCGCCAGTGGGGTCGCGACGGCGCAGAGTCTGCTCAAAGACAAATCGTCGGTGCAGTTCATCAGCGAAGTCGAGGCCAACCTGCCGCGCATCACCGCGGACAAACGCCGCATTCGGCAGGTGCTGCTCAATTTGCTGGCGAATGCCTGCAAGTTCACCGAAGACGGCAGCGTCCGCCTGCGCGTCAAGCACGAAGGCAGCGCGATCCTGTTCAGCGTCAGCGATACCGGCCCCGGCATCGCGCCGGAAGACCAGACCCTGATCTTCGAACCGTTCAAACAGACGGTGACCGGCATTCAACATGCGGGTGGGACGGGGCTCGGTCTGCCGATTTCGCTGCGGTTGGTCGAAGCGCATCACGGTCAACTGTGGGTGGAAAGTGTGCCTAATCAGGGCGCGACCTTCCATGTGCGGCTGCCGGTCCGCGCGCCCGAATTGCTCCAAATGCTTAACCGGGCTGAGGTGGCCACATCATGACCGCCGCCAGCATTGCCCAAAAACGTGTACAAGCTCAGCCAAACCTGACCATCGCCGGCATGTCGGCGACCGCATCGACCCAACGCAGCTTATACCCGAGTGATCGCGCTTATACCGACGGGGCAACCCGGGGTGGTCACCGCGCCGTTACATTTTCCGACCGTTGTCTGACCGCTTGCAGCGGTCAAAGGTGAACGATAGATGGCCTACAGCCTAGGTGGACTTACGATGGAAGAGCAGATTTTGCGCTGGGTGGAAGATCTCGATAAAGCAGACATTAACGTTCGCCAGATTGCGCGTCGTAGTCTAATTAGCTATGACGGTGACATCACCGAACTGATGATCAGCATCATGTTTGAACAACAGGGGAGGCGCTCCTGGGAAGCCGCGATCATTTTGACGGAACGGCGCGACGACCGCGCGACTGGCGCGATGATCCAGATGCTCACCTCGCGGCATCCGGTGTTGGGACAGGTGGCTGCGGAAGCGCTCACAGCCTACGGCCCGCAGTACCTCGACACGCTGATCGGCGCGCTGCCAAACTGCACCTACCTCACGCAGATCGCCATCATCGGCGCGCTGGAACGCATCGGCGACCGCCGCGCGGTGCCGCCGCTGCTCCGCTTCCTGCCCTCGGTTGACCAGCAGGTGCTGCTCTACACCACCATCCGGACGCTGGGCGTGCTGGGCGGCCCGCAGGCGATCAACACCATTCGGAATTACGTCAATCATGAAAACGGCCACGTCGCGAAACATGCGCGCATGGCCTTGCAGCAGCTCGAAGCACGGACGGACTAAGCAGCACGCAGCGGAGACACAACCATCATGCCGGCTTTAGAGGGAATACGGGTGTTCTATGTCGAAGATGACCTGCGGAATCGCACCGTCGTGCGCATGCTGACGGAGCGGAACGGCGGCGTCTTCGACTATGAACAATGGGGCTTCCCAGAAATCATCCTGCACAAACTCCACCGTTTTCACCCGCAGATCATCTTGCTGGATCTGAATTTTGCCCATCAACAGACCGGCTACGGTCTGCTGCAAGTGATTCGGCAGCAGGCGCTCTTCAAGCACATCCCGGTCGTCGCCGTTTCCGCCGCGGACGCCGCGCTGGAAATACCGAAGGCCAGAGCTTGCGGATTCAATGGGTTCATCGCGAAACCGCTGGATATCAACCTGTTTCCCAAGCAGCTCGAGGCAGTTCTCAGAGGGGGAACTGTCCGGTACGCTGGTTAAGCACAGGAGTGCCACCATGGGATCGCCGCACGCACTCATCATCGAAGACAACAGCAACAACAGCGAAGTCCTGGCTATCCTGCTGGAACTGCAGGGAGTCGCCAGCACCAACGTCCGTTCGACGCGGCAGGTCGCCAGCACCATCGAACAACTGGAGCACGTCGACGTGATCTTTCTGGATCTCGAATTTCCCTATGGCGACGGCTTCAGCGTCTTCAAACTGCTGCGCTCCGACCCGCGCTATGCCGCGATCCCGATCATCGCGTATTCGGTGCACATCAGTCAGGTTGACAAAGTGCGGGCGGCGGGCTTTCAGGGCTTCCTCGGCAAACCCTTGAGTATCGAGCAGTTTCCCGATCAGCTCCGCCGCATCCTCAGCGGAATCGCGGTCTGGGAAGTCTAGGCGCTACCCGGTCATTCCCGCTGTGACGGGAAGACGCGTTCCCCTCCGGCGATCATTTCGGTCGCGCGCACCCAACTGTTCCCCTCCGGCCCCATCGGATCGCCATCCCAGCGCGGATCGACTTTATAGCGAAACAGTTCCAGTTCGGCGATCAACGCCTTCCAGATCGCCGCTTGCCCCTCGATCAACACCGCGCGGACTTCATCGCGCTGCGACTCTTTGAGCAGCATGCGAAAATGCGGCAGGCAGAACCCCGCAGACGCGGTAAACGCCGTGCGCACATTTGGCTCATCCAGCGATTCGGACAGCGTTTCCAGGTAGCGCTTTTCGCTGGCGTTGACCGCCACGCAGCACATGCAGTGTTCCGCGGGTTCGAGCCGTTCGGCCAGCAGCGCACCTTCGGTCTGCTGCCCGAACAAGCGGTTGAGCGGGGAAGCCGTCTTCTTGCTGGCGGAACTGAGCAGCGTACTCACTTCGTCCAGCACCACCTGACACAGAATCGCCGTGCCGACGTTGCCGCCGCGCATTTCGGTCAGGTGCCAGGCATGGACGTTGCATAAGCCGCGGCTCTTGCGGAACTCCGCCTGAATGGTGCGGTCGACGACGAATTCGTAGAGCAGCGTATCGAGAAAACGGTGCGCATCGCTCTTGAGCAAACGACAGATCGGACAACCGGACAGCTTGAATGCATCCAGCAGATCATAGTAGTTGAGGGTCTTCACTGGTGGGGTATCCTTTCCCAGCGGGATAGTCGCGTTAATTTACCATCAAAATCAGTCTAAAGTCGTAGACAAAATGCAAAAAAACTGATATAGTAATTGTCATGCCATATGGAATTTATAGACAGAGTGTGTCTAGTCCATACTGCTGAAACAGCATCCACTGATATTCACCGAGAAATCCACTATTCGCATGTCGACATTCTCGTGTGCGGTACGAAGTTTCTCATCTACTCCTAGAGCAACGTGTAGAAAACTGAAGCTGTGATGTATGTGGTAAAGCGGGGCAAAGTGTAACTCTTTAGGAGAGAGAAAAAATGTCGAATAATCGTACTCGTGGTGTCGTTAAGTGGTTTAACGGTGATAAGGGCTACGGCTTCATCACCCCCGAAAACGGCGCTGATGTTTTTGTGCACTATTCGGAAATTCAGAGCAAGGGCTTCCGCACCCTCAACGAAGGTGACAAGGTGGAATTCACCATCACCGACGGTAAGAAGGGCAAGCAGGCCAGCGCCGTCATCGTCATCAACAGCTAAGTCCACGTCTAACGCGTGACACCTAACGCCTCCGTTTTCACGGAGGCGTTTTTATTTGTATGCGTTGCGCTTTATCGATGTTATATTACAATTAAAATATAGTTAGGCTGGCAGGCGCTGGCAGACGCCGAGTCTCGCAGCCACCACCACTAACCACGCAATTGGGATTTCACCTCAGGAGCACGAACGATGCCGATTGAAGATTACAGTTTCCAAAATCGCATTTTCTTCGCGCGCGAAGTGGGCGTGATCACCGAAGCGGATGCCGACGAATGGACGAATCAGCTTAAGGCCCACGCGCAGAGCAGCGACCTCCCCATCGTCGCATTGGTAGACGCCCTCAAAGCCGGGCTGATCACGATTGCGGTCAGCGACATTTTCAGTCAGGCGTCGTTCACGCCGAATCTGCTGGCAGTCGTAGTGGCGACCAGCCCGCGCGTCAACATTGTCGCGCGCACCATCGGCATGCTCGGCAAGCCGGGGCACACCAAGGTGTTCACCTCACTGGCAGAGGCCCGTGAATACGCCGAAAGCCTCGTCCACCCGGAGGCGCAGATTCCATAGAACTGATTTTCCGGTATTGCTTGAAATATCTTCTTCCATGAGCAACGACGGGCGGGCCATCGTCGCCTGCCCCTGGCTGCATTCTGTCAACCGCTAAAGTAGGTTCCCGAAACAAATCCACGAACGGGGCGCACCCGCCGACTGCCCCAACCCACAAACCAGCAGGCCTCCGTGCATGTGGGGACAGGTGAATGCGTCCTAGAAGGGCAGTTTGAACGCGTTACCCCTCACCCCCCCTCTCCCCCGGGGAAGGGCCCCATGGAGGGCCGGTAATCCGTCCAAGCGCCTACCCTTTCTCCCCTCCTTTGGCACAAACGGTCTGGTAGCGGACAACCCCATAAATAAATAACACCGTCGACTGATTTGTCGAATCATATATCCAGAATTAAATCAGAATAACCAAACAGAAACCACCATTCTCAGACTCATTGGCTTATTTTGCTGGTTGGGTTGTTCGGGGCTTACCCCATTGCTGCCCAGGATTCCCCGATTCTTGATCCCCTCACGATCCCTAAGTTTGTTGATCCGCTCGTGATTCCTCCGGCCATGCCGCCCATGAACCAAGCTGCGGACGGCTTCACCGAATATGCGATTGCCGTGCGTCAGTTCCAACAACAGGTACTGCCGACCGGTCTGCCTCAGACAACAGTCTGGGGCTACGGGAATGCCAACGATCCCAGTCCCGCGCCGGGCGTTGTGTCTTCGTTCAACTACCCGGCCTTTACCATCGAAACGCGCAGCAATGCGCCGATCCGTGTCACGTGGATGAATCAACTCGTCGATAATCCGGGCAACCCGGACGCACAGTATCTGCCGCATCTGTTCGCCATTGATCAAACGCTGCACTGGGCCAACCCGGCCGCGCGGATGGATATGGAGAGCATGTCGCCCGAACCCTACATGGGGCCAGTCCCGATCGTGACCCATGTTCATGGGGCGCATGTGGCTGCGGAAAGCGATGGGTATCCCGAAGCGTGGTTTATGCCCGCCGCGAGCAACCTCCCCGAAGATTTACGCACGCAGGGCAACCTGTACGCCAGCGCCCAACCCGCCGAAGCGGGGAGCGCGGTGTTTGAGTACAGCAACAGCCAGCGCGCGACAACCCTGTGGTATCACGATCATGCGCTCGGCATCACGCGCTTGAACGTGTATGCGGGTATGGCAGGTTTCTGGTTACTGCGCGATGATGTGGAAGATGGCTTGAATCTCCCGGGACCGGCTCCGCAGTTGGGTGATGAACCGGGGACCCGCTATTACGAAATCCCGCTGGCCATTCAAGATCGCACCTTCGCGGAAGACGGATCACTGTGGTATCCGGACGAACGGTCGTACTTTGACGGCTATAGCGGCCCCTTCATTCCCGAAACCACCGTGCCGCCGATCTGGAATCCGAAATTCTTTGGCAATACCATGCTGGTCAACGGGCGCACGTGGCCGTACCTCGAAGTCGAGCCGCGCCTGTACCGCTTCCGCCTGCTCAACGGCACGAATTCTCGCTTCCTGCTGCTCAAGTTCAATACCGAACTCGCGTTCCACCAAATCGGGACGGAAGGCGGGCTGCTGCCCGGCGCGCCGCCGGAACTCGATCAGATTTTGCTGGCACCGGCAGAACGCGCCGATGTGATCGTCGACTTTTCCCAGTTCCAACCCGGTGATGAGATTGTGCTGCTTAATCTGGGGCCAGATGAACCGTTTGGCGAACTGCCGATTGAACCTGAAGCGCTGGCGAATCCCGAGACGACCGGACAGGTCATGCAGTTCCGCGTCGTCGAATTGACTGACAACGGCAACCCCGGCGAAATTCCGGCCAGCTTACCGCCGATTGAACGCCTGACAACCGAATTACCCGCGCGCACCGTGACGCTCAACGAAGAGATGTTCATGCCCGCCGATGTGCCCGTCGAAGCGCTCCTTGGCACAAACACAGATCTGGGGCTGGATTGGAGTGACGAAATCACTGAACGCATTCAGGTCGGGGATACGGAAATCTGGAATATCGTCAATCTGACCGGGGATGCTCATCCGATCCATCTCCACCTCGTGAATTTTCAGGTGATCGAACGCATCCCGTTTGATGTTGATCGCTTCCATGATGCGGTCGTCGGTGGACGTGGTCCGCATGGGGGTGATAACAATGCCCCGCTCGAAGCTCCGGATCCGCTGGATTTTGCCATCGGTAGCGCCCATGATCCGCTGAGCTGGGAGATGGGTTGGAAAGACACGGTGATCGCTTACCCCGGCATGGTCACGCGGATCATCGCTAACTTCGACATGGCGGGATTGTATGTGTGGCACTGTCACATCCTGGAACATGAGGACAACGAGATGATGCGCCCCATGCTCGTCACGGAGTAAGGCGAGTTTCACATCCCTCTCCCACGCAAGCGGGGAGAGGGATTGGGGGTGAGCGCGGTTGTCTCCCCTCCCTAAATTCGGTTGAGGATAGGACAGTTCTAACCTAGGGAACCATCAAGACGCTCGTTCGCGAGCAACCGGGTTGTGTAGGGACGCGCAACGGCGCGTCCGGTTCGCTCCCAAGTCGACGGACGCCCCGTTGGGCGTCCCTCCCTCGATAGTAAAAACTGCCCCTCTCTTGCTGAATTCGGGGAGGGGCCGGGGGGTTGCAGTCTGCCCCGTTTCTGAGTGGAATACCCAGACAGCTCAATTGCTTGACACGGTTTTGAGTTCATGTTATACATCTAATACGCATTAGTAAAGCGTATTAGATGATGAGCCGCCCACGCAAAGTTACCAGCCGCCAAGTCGCATCCCTCGCCGGAGTCTCCCAGACGACCGTCTCGTTTGTATTGAACAACGTCGAGAGCGCGGGCATCAGCGAAGAGACGCGGCAGCGCGTCATAGCCGCGGCGCGAACGCTCAACTATGTGCCGGATACCGCGGCGCAGGCGCTGGTGCGCGGACGCAGCAGCACGATTGCGTTGGTTCTGGCGCGCCCCCATCGGCAGATCTTCATCGACGAGTTTCTCCCCAAAATCCTGACCGGCGTCAGCGAAGTGACGCAGCAGCAGGGCTTCCGCGTCATGGTGGAGCTGGTGCGCGCTGATCAGATGCACAGCGTGTACAGCAGTTTGCTGCGCAGCAAAGAGGCGGCGGGCATCATCACCACGATGGGCGAAACGAGCGCGGCGGAACTCCAGCCGATCCTCGACTGTACGGCGGCGGGACTGCCGCTGGTGGCGCTCAACTACCTGCATCCCGACGTGTACTCCGTGGAAGTCGATCGGTTTGCGGGTGTGCGCGGCATTGTCCAGCATTTGATCGCGCTCGGACATCGCCGCATCGCGTGCATCCCCTACGCGGCTATCCACAGCAATCCGTATCTGGCGAAGCGGGTGCAGATCTACCGCGAGACGCTGGCGGCGGCGGGATTGCCCGTCGACGAACGGCTGATCGTGCCCGGTGAGTATGATCCCGAAACGGGCTACCGGGCGGCGCTCGCGCTGCTCGATCAGGCACCGCGCCCCACGGCGATCTTCGCCATGAACGATATGATGGCCTTTGGCGCACTGCGGGCAATTCGCGCGCGCGGCTGGCGCGTGCCCGCCGATGTAGCCGTGGCCGGGTTCGACGATGTGCGCCTGGCGGCCTTTAGCGACCCGCCGCTCACCACCGTCAACGAACCGGATATTGAGCAAGGGCGGCGAGCAGCCGATCTGCTGCTCACGTTGATTAACGGCGGCGTGCCGGAAACGCGGCATGTCTCCCTCGCTACTCAGTTGATTGTGCGCCAGTCGTGTGGCGCAAGTTCTTAAGAGGACAGAACAATGGCTAAAATCACGTTTATCGGAGCAGGCAGCACGGTCTTTGCCAAAAACCTGCTCGGCGACATCCTGAGCTTCCCGGAACTCGCCAACTCAGAAATTGCCCTGTTTGATATTGATGCCGAACGTTTGAGCACGTCGGAAGTGGTCGCACATCGCGTGGCGGAAGCCCTCGGCGCAACCCCGAAGATCAGTGCGACGACCGACCGGCGGCAGGCGCTCGAAGGCGCGGACTACTCCATCTGCATGATTCAGGTGGCGGGGTACAAGCCGGGCACGGTGGTCGACTTCGAAATCCCGAAGAAGTACGGTCTGCGCCAGACGATTGCCGACACGCTCGGCATCGGCGGCATCATGCGCGGCCTGCGCACGATCCCCGTGCTGCTGGATATGTGCCGCGACATGGAAGAACTGTGCCCGGATGTGACCTTCCTGCAGTATGTCAACCCGATGGCGATGAACTGCTGGGCGATTGGCCGCGCCTCGAAGATCAAGACGGTCGGCCTGTGCCACAGCGTGCAGCACACCGCGTGGGAACTCTCGAAGGACATCGGCATCCCGCTGGAAGAGATCAACTACGTGGTCGCGGGCATCAATCACATGGCGTTCTACCTCAAGTTTGAACGCAACGGCCAAGACCTGTACCCGCTCATCCGTCAGGTGCTGGAAGAAGGCCGCCAGCCGGAGACCAACCGCGTCCGCTACGAAGCTTTCAAGCACCTCGGCTACTTTGTGACCGAAAGCAGCGAACACTTCAGCGAATACGTGCCGTGGTTCATCAAGCGTGACCGTCCGGAACTGATCGAAGAGTTCAACATTCCGCTGGATGAATACATCCGCCGCTGCGAAGTGCAGATCGCCGGGTGGGAAGCGCAGCGTGACGCGCTCGAACGCGGCGAAGGCATCGAAATCCGCCGCAGCGTGGAATACGGTTCGGGCATCGTTCACAGCCTCGAAACCGGCACGCCGCGCGTCGTGTATGGCAACGTGCCGAACAACGGACTGATCGACAACCTGCCGCAGGGCTGCTGCGTGGAAGTCCCGGTGCTGGTCGACAAGAACGGCCTGCAGCCGACCAAGATCGGTTCGCTGCCGCCGCAGCTCGCCGCGCTCGATATGACCAACGTCAACGTGCAGTCGCTGGTGGTCGAAGCGGCGCTCACGGGCAAGCGTGAACACATCTATCACGCGGCCATGCTCGACCCGCACACCGCCGCCGAACTCTCGCTCGATCAGATTCACGATCTGGTTGACGATCTGATCGCCGCGCACGGCAGTTGGCTGCCCGAATATCACTGAGATTGACCCCGAGTCTCCGTCTCCCCTCTCCTAAAGGAGAGGGGATGGGGGTGCTAACAGGGGTAGGTATTTCATGCTTCCCCATCGAACACCGTTTTCTTCGCCGAGAACCAGTAGGGACGAGGCATGCCGTCGTCCTGGCTTTTCTTCTGGATTGGGCAACAGATCGGTTGTCTGTGCAAGCAAAAGAGGTGTTTAAACGGATGTGGTGGCCGTGTGAGTAAGGGAGGACGAGGCATGCCTCGTCCCTACAATTAAAAACCTACCCCTGAGGGGTTGGGGGTGAGGTTACGCGCCGCCCGCATCCCTACGAACCACCGCTTCACGCACGCCACGCTTGGATCGCCACGCTTTGCCGCGCTGTCGGGTATACTCGGTGACGGATAAACTTAAACAGGAATGTTGTGCCATGAAATCAGTGAAAATTGCCAACTGTGACCTCGATGCGTCCGAGATTTCGCTCGGCTGCATGCGCATTTCGCAAATGACCAATCCCGACATCGTCACCTTGATCCACACCGCGCTCGACGCGGGGATCAATTTCTTCGACCATGCCGATATCTACGGCGGCGGTCAATCGGAAGCGAAATTCGCAGAAGCGCTCGGCATGACGCCGCAGCTCCGCGACCGGATGATTCTGCAAAGCAAGTGCGGCATCCGGAAAGGCATGTTCGACTTCTCCAAAGAGCACATCCTCGCCGCGGTTGATGGCAGCCTGAAGCGCCTGCAAACCGACTATCTCGACGTGCTGCTGCTGCACCGCCCGGACGCGCTGGTCGAGCCGGAGGAAGTCGCCGACGCCTTCACCATCTTGCAGGACAGCGGCAAGGTGAAGTATTTCGGCGTGAGCAACCAGAACCCGATGCAGATCGAACTGCTGAAGAAATTCGTCCGGCAGCCGCTGATCATCAATCAGCTCCAGTTCAGCATCACCAACACGGGCATAATCGACGCGGGCATCAACGTCAACATGGAGATCGATCCCTCGATTGACCGCGACGGCAGCATTCTGGACTACTGCCGCCTGCACGACATCACGATTCAGCCGTGGTCGCCGTTCCAGTATGGGTT
This sequence comes from Candidatus Flexifilum breve, assembly GCF_016713355.1. Taxonomy (NCBI): domain Bacteria; kingdom Bacillati; phylum Chloroflexota; class Anaerolineae; order Aggregatilineales; family Candidatus Flexifilaceae; genus Candidatus Flexifilum; species Candidatus Flexifilum breve. Next base: position 536,510 of record NZ_JADJPI010000007.1, on the reverse strand, counting down.
CTTCGAAGGCGTGTTCCTCGATAACCCGAAATTCCCCGAGCTCAACCAGAAGATCGACGAGCTGGCGGCGGCCTATGGCGTGACGAACACCGCCATTGCCATCGCGTGGATTTTGCGGCATCCCGCGCACATGCAGCCCATCATCGGCACGACCAACGTCCAGCGCGTACAGGATATTTGCCGCGCCTCCGACATCACCCTCAGCCGGCAGGAATGGTACGAGATCTACCGCGCGGCGGGCAATAAACTGCCGTAAGCACTGTAACCACGGCGGCATGCGCAGCCAGATTACCCATGCCGCCTGACCCGTTCTCCCCAGATTTCCCGAAGCGGCACAAAATTTACGTATAACGTGATTCATAACTTGCGGTATGTCCTATGAGGACGTATGATCACAGTTAGCCTGCGTCAAGCACCGCCGCAGAACCTCGCAGGAATAGCACGTCGGAGGTTCACCACGCATGTCTATGCCCACTCATAATCGCATTGCGCTCCGCACCGCGCTCATTTACCTGATCGGCGCTGAACTCTGGATCCTCCTTTCGGATTGGCTTGTCTGGCGCGAGGCCGAGGTCGAACATCACTTCTTCGTGAACACCGAGGTGTTGAAAGGCTCGCTGTTCGTGCTGGTGACCTCGGTCGCGCTCTACTTGGTGCTCCGCTACCAGCTCCGCCTACGCCACAAGACCGAAGCGCAAAGTGCCTATCAGGCGAACATTTTGCAGTACGTCTCCGATGCAATCTTCGCTGTGGATCTGGAGCGCCACATTCTGACGTGGAATCCCGGCGCGGAGCGGATCTACGGTTGGCGTGCCGACGAGGTGATTGGTAAGCCCATTCGCGAAATGCTTCGGCCTGTGTACCCGGATATGACGATCGAGGAGATCAGCGCGGTCTTTCAAGAGAAACAGACCTGGATCGGCGAATTGATTCAGCACCACAAAGACGGGCGCCCCCTGCACATCGTCGCCAATGTGAGTTATCTCCGCGATGACACCGGCAAACCGATCGGCATGGTGACGGTCAACCGCGATGTGAGCGATCAGAAGCGGTTGGAAAAAGAAATACTCGAGAAGGAAAAACTCACCGTCGCGCTGGAGACTGAACGCCGCGTGCAGGAGATTCGCACCCGCTTCATGCGCATGATCTCGCATGAATTCCGCACGCCGCTGACGATTATCAACAGCTCGTATGACCTGCTCAAATCGTATAACGAGCGCATGTCGCCCGAACAGCGCATGCAGAAGCTCGACAATATCGCTGAACAGGTAACGCATCTGCGTGATCTGATGGGCGAGGTGTCGCTGCTGCTGAGCACTGATCCGACCATGCCGAATTTCGCGCCGACTGAATTTGACCTGGTGCCGTACTGCGAAGATCAGATTACGGAGATTCGGCGCGCTTGCGATACGCACACGCTGAACCTCTTGCTAAACTGTGATTCCGCGCGGATCAATGGCGATAGCAAACTGCTGCGCCATGTGGTGAATAACCTGATCTATAACGCGATCAAGTATTCGCCGGAAGGCAGCCCGATCACCGTGACGCTGGAGGCGGATCGCACGGCAGTCTTGCGGGTCAAAGATCTCGGAATCGGCATACCCGATGTGGACTGCGCGCGCATCTTCGAGCCGTTTTACCGGGCCACCAACGTCAACGATACGCCGGGAAGCGGTTTGGGCTTGGCTATCGTCAAACAGATCGTCGATCTGCATCAGGGGAAAATCGACGTGCAGAGTCAGGTGGGCGTGGGCACAACCTTCACGGTAACGCTGCCGCTCATGACAACCGCTTAGCCCGCTTTAGCGTCGGTCACCATGCGCTCGTTGAACCACAGGTGAGCGCGTGCCAGATTCAGCCGCAGCACGTTGTCCGGGATAACGGGCAAGCCGCCCAACTGCTGATCCAGCCGCCACAGCCGATCCGCCAGAGCACGCTTTTTCGCCGGGTCCGTGACCATCAGCGCGGCGGCGCGCGTGCGTGTCCAATCGCCGTCCATCGAATTGCGACACACGATCATCAGCCACAAATCGTTATAGGTCAGCACGGCCGTACCGCCCGCGGGCAGAGGGATTTCCTGATACGTCTCCGCGCCACTGGGACGGAGAATAGTCTGGGTCTGCGCTTGATCGCTCATGGGTTATCTGCGGGGTGCCGGGGACAAGATGTCCACGTTCATCATAGCGCAGCCCGGAGCGAATGCCACCTCAGAAATTAGGCCTATTAGCCCAGATACGCCGAAATGAGCGCGCTGTCCTGCCGCAGCGCGTGCGCTTCACCCTGATACGCGATCTGTCCACGTTCCAGCACGTACGCTTGATCGGCGATTTGCAGGGCTTTGCGCGCGTTCTGCTCCACCAGCAAAATCGGGATGTCCTGCTCACGAATACGCTTGATGATCTCAAACACCTGATTCACCAGCAGCGGCGCAAGTCCCATGCTCGGCTCGTCCAGCATGAGCAGGCGCGGACGCATCATCAACGCGCGCCCCACGGCCAGCATCTGCTGTTCGCCGCCGCTCAGCGACCCCGCGCGTTGATCGCGGCGCTCGTGCAGGCGCGGGAACTGCGCGAAGATGTTATCGAGGTCGGCGCTCACCGCGGCGCGATCCTTGCGCAGGTGCGCGCCGATTTGCAGATTTTCGTACACGGTCATCGGCGCGATGATCTGCCGCCCTTCCGGCACCTGCACGAGGCCGAGCGCGGTCACGCGGTCCGCCCGCCACCCGGTAATGTCCTTGCCGTCAAACACGATGCGCCCCTGCGTCGGCTTGAGCATGCCGCTGATGGTGTTGAGCGTGGTCGATTTGCCCGCGCCATTCGCCCCGATCAGGCTGACGACCTGCCCATGCTCCACCATGAGCGACACGCCGCGCAGCGCCTTGATCGCCCCGTAGCTGGTGTGAATGTCGTGGACTTCAAGCAGCGCCATCGTCGTCTTCTCCCAGATACGCCTCGATCACCCGCTGGTCTTCGCGGAGCTGCGCGTACAGCCCGTGCGCGATGATCTGCCCGAAATTCAGCACATAGATGCCTTCGCACACCTGACTGATGAGCGACATGTCGTGCTCGATCACCAGCACGGTGATGCCGTCCGCGTTCAGGCGCAGAATCTGCTCGCCAAGTTCGTGCGTCTCGACCGGATTCATGCCCGCCGTCGGCTCGTCGAGCAGAATCAGCTTGGGGTCAGTGCCGAGCGCGCGCGCCATCTCCAAGCGCCGCTGATCGCCGTAGGGGAGCGCGCCCGCCCGCGTGTGCGCAACCTGCGTCAGGTTGAAGCGGTCGAGCAGGTGCATGGCGGTTTCGCGCAGGCGGCGTTCTTCGCGGCGGTAGCGCGGCGCGAAGATCATGGCTTCAAAAGCGGTCGCCGTGCCGCGCTTGTGCTGGCTGATGAGCAGATTTTCGAGCGCGGTCATCTCCCCGAACAGGCGAATGTTCTGGTAGGTGCGCGCGATGCCGATCTGCGCAATGCGATGCGGCGGCGCTTTGCTGATATCCGCAGCCGCAAACTGAATCGTGCCGCTCGTCGGGTGGTCGAGGCCGCTGATGTTGTTGATCAGCGTGGTTTTGCCCGCACCGTTGGGGCCGATCAACCCGGTGATTTTGCCCTGCGGCACAGTCATGTTGACGTTGGTGAGGGCGGCCAGCCCCCCGAATTGGCGCGAAACGTTCGTTAGCGTGAGCATGAAGTTTTCATCCGGGTTCGGCGGCGGATTCCGTGGGGCGGCGATTGCGGCGGAGGAGACGCCGCCAGAGCGCCGGGTCGGCAAGGCCGCCGGGCAGGTAAACGATCACCAGCATGAGGATCAAGCCGTTGACCACGCCGCGGAATTGCTCGGCGACGCGCATCAATTCAGGGAGCGCGGTCAGCGCCAGCCCGCCGACGATGGGGCCGACAAACGTGGTCGTGCCGCCCAACACCGCGTAGGCGAGGATATCGACCGCCTGATTGAAGCCGTAGCCGCCCGGTTGAATGGTGCGCACGAGATGCGCGTTGAACACGCCCGCCGAGGCCGCCAACATCGCACTCAGGATGAAGACGATGTTCTTGGTCAGCACGACGTTGATGCCGAGGTTGGCCGCGGCCTGTTCATCCTGCCGGATAGCCGCCATCGACCGCCCGAAGCGCGAGCGTGACAGGCGCACGATCACGTAGCTGACGACCACCAGAAACAGCAGCAGATGCCACGTTTGGGTGAGCACGGGAATACCGCTGATGCCGAGCGCGCCGCGCGTCAACTGCACGCGCTCCCCGACGAACGCTTCGGCGATCTTGTCGAAGTTGAGGATAAATATTCGCACCACCTCGCCAAAACCAATCGTCGCAATGGCGAGGTAAATATCGCGCAGGCGCAGTACGGGCAAACCAATCGGAATCGCGATCAAACCCGCGAGCAGCATCCCGGCGATCAAGGCGAGCCACAGCGGCTGATCGTAGTTCTGCGTCATGATCACGCCGGTATACGCGCCGATGCCCATGAACCCGGCGTTCGCCAGCGAAAACATCCCGGTCGACAGCGTGAGATAAATGCTCAAGCCGAGGATGGCATTGACGAGCATGAACTGAAAGACAATCGGGGTGATGCCTATGCTGCGAAAAATGTCCATGGTTATGCCCTCGTCGCGGCTTTCTGACCGACCAAGCCCTGCGGTCGCACCAGCAGAATCACAAACAGCAGCGCGAACACGATGGCATCGCGGTAATTGCTGCCCCCCTGCGCGATGCTGAACACTTCCAGCCCGGCGACGACGAACCCGCCGATCACCGCGCCCTGAATGCTGCCCATACCGCCCAACACAATCACGGTCAGGCCTTTGAGCGCGACCTGTTCGCCGATGAACGGCGTCATCGAATTGTAGGCGAGGCCGTAGAGCACACCTGCCGCGCCCGCCAAAGCGCCGGCCAGCGCGAACGTCAGCATGAAGACGCGCCCGACGTGAATCCCCAACAAGCTGGCGGTTTTTTCATTGAAGGCGACCGCGCGCATGGCCTGTCCCGTTTTGGTGCGCGTGATCAGCAGGTTGAGCGCGGCCACCAAGCCCAGCGCCACGAGCAGGATGATCACCTGAATGGGCGTGACGCGAAACGGCAAACCGGGGATGACATCAGTCGGAATGCTGCCGAGCGGGAAGCGCTGCGGCTGCGTGCCGAAGACCAACTGCGCGACGCTCACCAGCAGAATCGACGCGCCGATGCTGCTGATCAACTGGGAGATGCGCGGGGCGTTGCGCTGCCGCAGCGGGGCGAACGCGATCCGTTCCAGCGCCACGCTGATGAGCGCCGAGCCGATCATCGCCAGCGGGATGGACAGCCACACGGACAAGCCCAACTGCAGGACGAACCACAGCCCGATGAACGCGCCCCACATGAAGATCGCGCTGTGCGCCAGATTCAGCACGCCCAGCACGCTGAAGACCAGCGAGTAACCGAGCGAGAACAGGCTGTACACGCCCCCGAGCCACACGGCATTGACGATTTGCTGCAACCAGTTGATGTCGTTCATGAAGAGTCCATATCTTCCATGCCGCCTCACCCCTCAAATCCCCTCTCCCATGGGAGAGGGGACTGGAAAACGCTGTCTTTCGCCCCTCTCCGTTCGGAGAGGGGTTGAAATGAGGCTCGAGGTGGAGAGTTACCTACCCGTTCGCGGCGATGACCGTGGAGAGAGGCACAAACGCGCCGTCCTGCACGATCTGCGCGATCGGGGCGTGGACGGGTTCGCCCGCCTCGTCAAAGCTGAACACGCCGAGCGGCGTCGGGAAGTCGGCAACCGTGCCCAGCGCATCGCGGATCGCCGCCGAGTCGGTCGAACCGGAGCAGCGGATCGCCGTCGCCACCAGCCACGCGCCCGTATAGGCCTGCGCCGCGAATTGATCCGGCTGATAGCCGTACGCTGCGGTGAAGGCGTTCACGAAGGCGACGCTTTCCGGCGTCGGATTCGGGTTGAAGTAGTTCCACGCGCCGCCGACGATCAGGCCGTTGGAGTCCGCGCCCGTCTGGTTGAGCACGGCGGGCGAGTTGAAGCCGTTGCCGCCGATGATCGTGCCCGTGTAGCCGAGCGCGCGCGCCTGCAGGATGATCTGCGTGGCTTCCGCGGCCAGCGCCGACACGACAATCGCGTCCGGGCTCTGATTGATGAGGTTGGTCAACTGCGCGTTGAAGTCGACATCACCGGTCGCGAAGGTTTCTTCGCCGACCACGCTTACGCCGTTATCGACCAGCGCCTGCGCGAAGACTTCGTAGCCGCTGACGGTGAATTCATTGTCGTTGCCATACAGCAGGCCGACGTTCTGCAGGCCGAGCGCTTCGGTGGCCTGCGCAATCGTGCCGGGGATCACCGCGGCTTCGGGGAGGCTGGCGCGGAAGTAGAAATCGCCGATGACATCCTTGAGGCCAGTCGCCGTGTTGCTGACGCCGAGCACGAGCACGCCCGCCTCTTGCGCCACGGGACCCGCCGCCGTCATTTCCGACGAGAGCGTGGGGCCGATCACGGCGACGACGCCCTGATCGAGCAGGCGCGTCATGGCGGAGATCGCCTGTTCGCGGTCGCCCGCCGAGTCTTCGAAGATCGGAGTGAGCGTCACGCCTTCACCCACATAGCCCGCCGCGTTGATCTGGTCAATCGCCAACTGAACGGCGTCGCGCTGCGGCAAGCCGTAGACCGACACCGCGCCCGACAGCGCGAATTCCACGCCAATATTGATCGAGCCGGACAGCCCAGTCGGAGCGTCGCACAGCGGTTCCGCGCCCATTTCGACGGGTTGAACGGGTTCTGGGGTGGCATCCTGTGCCGCCACGGGCAGCACAAACGCGGCGATCACCGCCAGCACAAGGAAGAAACGCAAGGCTCTCTGCACCATCTCGTTAAACTCCTAACCTTATGAAAAATATTCCATAGATTCACTATAGCGGATTTGAGGGAGCAACACAACCTATTTGCGCCGATAAAATCGGCGGGGAGAGGCGTGGGGAAAGACAAGGCCTGAGGCTATTTCACGTTTGCTGGCCTCACCCCTAAATCCCCTCGGAGGAATCAAGGGATTGTAGGGACGCCCAACGGGGCGTCCGTTTCGCCTGCAATCTGGCGGACGCGTCGTTGCGCGTCCCTACGAAAACTGTTCCTCCCCTCTCCCCGCTTGCGTAGGAGAGAGGTTGGGGGTGAGGGGTGTGAGGTTGCTTTTGCGGTTCCCTACTCCCACCGCTCGATGATCAACTGCATGGTGCCGCCTGTGCCACCGTACCCGCCGATCTCGACGAAATACGTGCCATCGGCGGGGAGCACATAATCGATGATCGGGTTCAGACCATCGACATCATCCGAGCCGATGAGACTCGCACCATCGGGCGCGAGCAGCAGCACCAGCGGATCGAACCCATCGACGCCGAGTACGCGAATGCGCACGTGATCGCCCGCGCGCCCCTGAAACGGGTACAGCGGACTCGTGCGCGCCAGCACCGTATCCTCGACACGCATCACCGGGACGAGCCCCGCAACGGGGGTCGACGTTGCGCCCTGCTGCACATAACGCCAACTGAGCGTGTAGCTGCCATACGTCCGCGCGAAGGTGCCTTCGACGCGGATCTGATACAGGCCGCTGGCGGGAATGGGAATGTCGATGAGCGGCGCGCCGTCGGGCGTGGTGACGCTGGCGGCGACAAGCGTGCCATCCGGCGCAATGAGCTGATACGACGCCGCAAAATTCGCGTTATCGACCAGCACTTCGACGGCAACGTGATCGCCCTGTGCCCAGTACGCCGACCACACATCGCGCAGGCCGCGCCGCTCAATATTGCCGCGCACGGGCGTATCGACGGGAATGCCGCCGCGCAGCGTATCGCTGTGCGAACTGCCGCGACCATAGCTGAGCGTGTACATTCCGCCGATGCGCGCGTCATCGCGCAGGATGACGGTGTACGTGCCCGCTTCGAGCACGCCGAGCGCGGGAATGAGCACATCCCCGAAAGCGGCGGATTCGTTGGCGTTCAGGCTGATCATGATCTCGCCCGCCGGGTTGAAGACTTCAAGCCGCAAATTCGCCGAGGGTGAGATCGAGCGGGCGGCGATGGTGAGAAAATCGCCCACTTCCGCTTCAATGAAGTAGCGCGCCATACCCCGCGGTTCGAGCACGGCGGTCACCGGGACGTGATCGCGGAGCGTGTGACCGCTGGCGGGCGCGGGCGTGACCGTGCCGACTGGCGGCAGCGCGGTCGGGGAGAGCGGGATCGCCGTGACGACAGGCGCGCTGGCTGAACGGGTCAGGCGCAGCGTGTAGCGTCCGCTCACGCCGCCCGCCACCTGCACAATGTATTCGCCCGTGGTGGGGAGGCGCACCCCATTGAGCAGCGCCGCGCCATTGCCGCCGCTGTCGTCATCCAGCGCCAGCGGATTGCCGAGCGGATCGTAGACGGTGATCACCGGATCAACGGGTGAATTTTCGCCGTTCATGGCCACAGTGAGCCATTCGCCCGCGCTGCCCGCCACCGTATACACATGGCGCTCAAAGCTGGCGATGAATTCGCCGCTCACTTCTCCAGCGAGCGCGCCAATATACGCGCCTAACTGCGCGTAGACGGGTGTCGGTGTGAGCGTATCGGTCGGCGTGAGGCTGGGCGTTGGCGATTGACTGGGCGAAGGAGTGACCGACGGACTCGGCGTAGTGGAGGGGCTGGGCGTAGCGCTCGGCAGCGGCGTCGCCGAGGGAGTCGCGGTCGGTACATCGGTCAAGGTCGCCGTGAGCGAGGGAAGCACGGCCACGGTCGGCAGCAGACCTTGCGGCGTAGGCGTTCCGCAAGCGGCGGTGAACAACAAAACCAAGATCAGCAGTTTGCGGAGCATACGGCGCGCACCTCGTGGTCAGGGTCTTCGCCCTAGTATAGCGGGTGTGCGCATCCCACAGTACAGTTTTAAGAATATCAGGAGAAATCAACTCTGGGGAAAACCGTCGGGGCACGGCGTGCCGTGCCCCGACAGAATCTGGTGCGACTTACCCCGCTGCCGTAGGTTCCGGCGTCACGGCGGGCTGACCGCTCAGGCTGCCATCGGTCGACGTGCCGCCAGCATCGCTGCCGCTCGACTCGCCGAGCGCGCCGCCCATATCGCCCAGCATGCCGCCGACCATGCCGAGCAACTGCTGGTAGGGCAGCACGCTGGCATTTTCCGGTGCGGTGAGCGTCGGGACGTTCTCATAGTCGTAATCGATCATGGCGGTCACCGCAGCGCTGCCATTCTCACTCGGATCTTCAGCATCCGTCACCGCCACGTCGAATTCCACCGACAGGCTGGCCGTGCGTCCGCTCGCCGTATCGACTTCCTGCCGGATGAGCAGGGTCGCATCTTGGAACGCGCTGCTCACCTGATCGAAGGCCTCTTGCTGGTCGGCTTCCGTCGTCCCCTGACCGCTCGCGTCCATCTGCTGGCGCAGCGTGTCCTGGAAAGCGGGATCCGCCAACAGCCCGGCGAAGTCGACCGTGGTTTCGAAAGTCGCATTCGCGCCAGAACCTTCATCCGTGCGGGTGATCGTCAGGTACTGCTCGACCGCCTGCGTGTCCATGTTCGTGAACATCTCGGGTTGACGCCCGAACCAGCGGCCATCGAGCCGAGTTCGTTGAAAATCTCGGGATTGTCGCCGAGGAGCGCGCCGATCAGCCCGGCGAGATCCAGACCGCCCCAGCCCGTGAACTGCGGGTCCTTGATGAGCGGCTGCAGCGGATCGAAATTGAGGGTAGCCGACACCGTCGACCAGACGCAGCTCCAGCGTGAGCGTGTTGGGCGACTCCGACTCTTCCACCAGCGACTGCGGGAGCGTGGCCGTGAGCATCAGCTCGGCGTTGAAGCCGCGCAGCGCCGTGAGCGCCGCCATGCCGTCCAGCGACAGATCGGCGTTCCGGTCGAGACCCGAATACGCGCCGCTGCCCACCAGACTGATCGGCATCTGCTCGCCTTCAGCTTCAATCTGCACGTCCACGAACAAATCAAACGATGCCGCCGTCAGATTTTGCATGGCTGTCTGCGACTGTTCGAGAATCGCGCAGTCGTCCGCGCTCAGATCACCACAGTACACCTCACCGGTCGTGGTCTGCGCCAGCGCCGCACCGCTCACCACCGTGAGCAGCAGCAAAACCAGAAGCAACCCTTTACGCATAGCCTTATACTCCATGAGCTTACAAGCGGGCTCATTGTACGCCGAATCAGTTATTACTGGCGTAATTAAAGGCTGAATCTACGGAGTTTCTCATGTATGAGGCAACAAAAAACCGACCTCAACAGTCTAGATTGAGCCAGGGAACCGGTTCTATAAGGAGTCGAGGAGGGGCAAGCCCCTCCCCGCTTGACGCCACGGATCGAAATCCGTTACGACGACTGCTGATCCATGTTCATGCCGATCAGCATACCGATGAGCATTTCGTAGGGCAGAATGCTCGCATCTTCCGGCGCGACGATGGCCGGCAGATCATCATACGTATAGCTGACCGACGCATTCACGCTGATCACGGCGGGGCCGCTGTTGCTGTCGTCCATCTCCGCCAGATTGCTCAGGTCTAAGGTCATGCTCATGTTCGCCCCCGCCAGCAAGGCGCTCGACGTGTCAATTTCCTCGGTGAAGACAATGCTCGAATCTTCGAACACCATCCCCATCATCCCGAGCGCCATCTGCGCCTCGGAGTCGCTGACATCGTCGCCCTGCGCTTCGGCCTGCGCGGCCATCTGTTCGCGGATCAGGTCCTGCATGGCCGGGTCTTTCATCAGGCCCGCGAGATCAACGGTCGTTTCGAAGGTCGCGGTCGCGCCCGAACCATCATCCGTGCGGGTGATGCTGATGTACTGCTCGATGAACGCCGGGTCTTCAAACTGCGCCATGCTTTCAACGGGGACGGCAAACATCTCGCCGGACTGGCCGAAATCCGCCAGCATTTCCGGGGTGATCTGCTTGTAGACTTCTTCGATGAGGCTGGCAATGTCGAGACCGCCCCAACCATCCAGTTCCATGTCGCCATCCTGCGTGAACGGCTTCAGCGGCTCAAAGTTGATGTAGCCGATGCCATCCACCAGCAGCAGTTCCAGCGTGACGCTGTTCGTGGGCATGTCCTCGGCCAGATCTTCCGGCACGGTCAGCGTGAGCGCGAGGTCACCGCTGAAACCGCGCAGCGCTTCCAGCATCGGGGTGATGTCGGGCAGTTCCGTCATGTCGCCGAGATCGAGTTCATGATCCATGCGATCAAAACCGGAGAAGGCCCCGCTGCCGGCCAAGGTGATCGGGATCGACTGGCCGTCCCCTTCAATGAGCACGTCCACATTGAAATCCGCCGCTGCGGTCGTCAGCCCCATCATGGCCGTCTGCGACTGTTCCAACAGCGCGCAATCCGCTTCGCTCAAAGCACCACAAAACACGGGCGGGGTATCCTGTGCCAGCGCCGCGCCGCTCACGGTCAACAGCACCAACAGGATGAGTAACAACCCTTTACGCATGTGATTTTCTCCTTGAATTCAGGTACAAGTTGCAGGTTTTGTCACCACATTTACTGTATACGCAAACCCCTATGGATTCGTTGCAGCCGCGCGGATTTTCATGCTTTTCCGGTGTCATTTGTACCCGGCGTTATACTCTCGCATAAGTTCGTTTCAGAGAGGGCAGGAGGCTGCGATGGGATCATTTTCGGGCAAACACTGGATCATCACGGGCGGCGGCAGCGGGATGGGCTTGGCCTCCGCGCGGCTGCTGCACAGCTTGGGCGCGACCGTCGCCCTGTGGGATATGAACCCGTCCGTCGCTGACCGCGCCGCCGAACTAGAGGGCACCAGCAGCGTCGTCGATGTGACGCAGCCCGACGCGGTCGCCAGCGCGTTGAGCGCCACCTTAGCCGCCTTCGGCAAAGTTGATGGGGTGCTGCATGCTGCCGGGATCATGAAAACGGGGCTGGTCGAAACGCTGGACGCCGCGAGTCAGGCGCGCATGATCACGATCAACCTCGGCGGGTCGGCGGTGGTCGCTCATGCGGTCATCCCCGCGCTGAAGCCAACCCGCGGTTCGCTGGTGCTGTTTGGCTCGGTCGCAGCCTTCTACGGCACGCCGGAATTTGCTGCCTACGCAGCAAGCAAGGCGGGCGTGTTGAGCTTCGCGCAGGCGCTGCGCATCGAACTGGAAGACGCGGGCGTGCATGTGGGCGTATTCTGCCCGCACTTCGTCAAAACGCCGATGATCGGTGGGGACAACAAGGACGCCAGTTTCATCAACCAGAAGTCGATCTTCGTCACGCAGCATGAGCCGGAAGCGATGGCCAAAGCCATTGTCCACGGCATCGCTGCCCGCCAGTTCCTGATCGTGCCCTCATGGCGTGAACGGCTGATCTACGCGATGAGCCGCTACGCCGAATTCACCGGGCACCTGTTGATGAAGCAGAACTGGAAGGCGTAATCCACAATCTGTTGTAGTCGCGTCCGACCCCACCCGAATTCAGGGAGGGGAGCCAACACCGCTCGCCAAACCGAATGCATTTCGTAGGGACGCGCTTCTGCGCGTCCGCTGCGTCCGACCCCACCCCGGCCCCTCCCCGAATTTAGGGAGGGGAGCCAACACCGCTTGCCAAACCGAATGCATTTTCGTAGGGACGCGCTTCTGCGCGTCCGTTTTTTCTGACCCCCCCATCCCCTCCCCGAATTCAGGGAGGGGAGGCAGAAAAGACCGTTTTGCCGGGGGTGAGGTGTCCTACCGCAGCTCAATCACTGCATTACTGAGCGCGACCGTGTCCCGCTCCGCGACCTTGGTCTGGAAGATCACGCGGTCGCCCTCGCGCCACATCGATGTGACCAGCGTTTCGCCGGGGAACACGTGCTTGGCGAAGCGCACCTTGATGCTCTTGAAACGCGCCGGGTCATTATCGCCAAACGCTTTCAGCACCGCCCGCGCCGCGTACCCAAACGAGCACAGCCCGTGCAGAATCGGCTTCTCAAAATTGCCGAACGCCGCCATCATGGGATCGGCGTGCAGCGGGTTGACATCCCCGCTCAAGCGGTAGATCAGCGCCTGCTTGACGCTCGTTTGCTCGCTGATCACGGCGTCCGGCTCACGCGTGGGCGGTTCATTGGCCGCGCCGCTTGCGCCGCGCTCACCACCCCACCCGCCGAGTCCGCGAATGAACATCGAATACTGCCCGAAGGCGACTTCCGCGCCCGCCGCGTCATAGCACGGCACATCGGTGACGATCAGCGCGCCGCTGCCTTTGTCGTACACCCCGGCGATCTTCGGCTTGCAGGTGATCGTCCCGTGGATGGGCAGCGGCCCGCTCACGGACAGGTATTGTTCGCCGTGCAGGAGCATCATCGGGTTGTAGCTCACGCCTGCCAGCGATCCGGTCAGCATCACATCGATCATGCGTGAGGGGAACAACACGGCGAACGTCGGCAGCACCTTAAAACCTTCGCCGCTCAATTCATAGACGAACTGCAATTCTTTCTGGTCAAGCGGGTCGGCGGGTGCGCCAATACCCAGCGCGTACAGCGACACATCGCGTTCGGTATAGGTATAGGTAATCGGCTCGAATTCGTAACCTAAAATGTCCGCGGGGGTGGTCATCAGGGGACTCTCCTCAATAAATACCCCACCGTTCCCCTCTCCTAGAAGAGGGGGCAGGGGTGAGGTTGATCTTTATATACCTCTACTGTAATCGCGTTTGCCCCTGCCTTCGCCACATAAACGGGTAGAGATCAATTTAGGGTAATGGTTCAATCACCTTAAGCTTTGACCCGGTCAGCTTCGCCCGCAGCGCGGCGGGTGCAGCCTGCAGAACAGCCAGTTATACTGCGGATGCACATAGGTAAACTGTCCGTCGGGCGCATATTCCACTTGGTAGTCGTTGATGTAGTAGGCGTGGAAGCCGTACTGCGGATCATGCGCTGCACGAAGCGTTTCTGCTGTGCGGGACCGAGCACTTCCATGATCAGGCTGTCGATGGCGTCCAGCGCGCCGCTGGCTCCTTCGACGAACTCGAATTCGGCGTTTTCGACATCCACTTTGACGCACATCTGCCGCAACTGGTGGGCGTGGACAAACGTGTCGAAGCGCACCGCTTCGACCGTGATCGGCGTGGTCTGGTACTGCTCGGCAAACACGGTCGTGATGGACCCCATATCCGGATGCTCGGGGTTCTTGTAGAACGTGAGCGTGCCATCCACATGACCGACCGCCTGCCGCACGGCGATCACGTTCACGGGGCAGCGGTCATCCAGATATTCGCGCACGTAAAAAGCGAAAAACCGAGGTGCGCGCCAATATCGACAAAACCCTGACTATGCCGGGCCAGCGCTTTGGCCAGTTCGAGCGCGCCGCGTTCCCCGCGTAAAGTTCGGGTTTGCCGAACACAGCGCGCGCTTGGTCACTGGTAAAGCGGTAGTGGCGCCGACTAAAACCGAGGTTCGTGCGCAGCGGCATAGTCTGCGGCAGCGTCGCCGCCAGATACGCCCAGACCCGTGTTAGGGCGGCAGAGCGCAGCACGGGCGGCAGTCCCGCCGCCAGCGCCAACAATGGATGTTTGGCCGGCAGCGCCTTGATGATCTGCTGGGCAAGTTGTTTCAGACGGACGGTTGTGGCCATGCGCTTTCCTCGCGGGTCTTAGCGTTTCATCAAAGCTTCGACTTCATCGGCTGCTCTCGTCACGCCCCCCGCCGCCCGCAGCGATTCACCGAGCACTTGTGCCCGTTCGCGGTAGCTCGGCGTATTCAACACCTTGTCGACCGCCCGACGCAGCGTGACCGCATCATGCTGATCAATGCGCACGCCCACGCCGAGATCGGCGGCGCGGTTGGCGACGAACGTCTGCTCCTGCTGCTGCGGCGCGAGGATCAGCGGCACGTTGTAGTACAGCCCTTCGTGCACGCTGTTCATCCCGGCATGCGTGATAAAGGCCGAGGCGCGTTGGAGCACATCGAGCTGCGGCACGGACGGGCGCACGATGAAGTTCGCCGGGAGCCCGCCCAGTTCACCGATCGGCGTGTGCTGCCCGATCGACATGACCACCTGATACGGCGCGTCGCTGAAGGCGTTCATGGCCGCGCGGTAAAACGCCACGTTGCGATTGATCACCGTGCCGAACGAGAGATAGATCAGCGGTTGGCCGCTCAGTTGGTCAAATGGGAAGGCGGGCGCATCCGGGCGCGCCTCGAGCTGCGGGCCGACGTATTTGATGCCCGTCCCAAAGCTGGCCGCCGCGGGCTGAAACAGCGCTGAGGTGTAACTGAGCGTAATCGTGCCGCGCATGTTCAGGAACGTGGCGAAGTCAGGTACTTTCACGCCGTATTCCCGCGTGATCTGGTTGGCCGTCCGCTGATACTCCCGCGCCAAGCGCCAGCCCCGCGCCGCAACCAGCAGCAGATCAGGCAGCATGCCGCTGCGGATGAGCATGGCGGGCGTGAACAGCAGCAGCGACATTGATGAGACGTGCGGTAAATGCGCCGCCTCCGCGGAGATCCAGCCCCACGGGCACATCGAGTCGTAGAGCACAAGCGCGGGCTGTTCCTGTTCGAGTAGTGTCTTTAACCACGGCAGCAGCGCGTAGGTCGTGGTGACCAGACGGCGCGCGGTCTCCGGCGGATTGCTGCCGTCCAACCCATCAAACAGGTGATCGTCCACCGTCGCGGGATAGGGGCGAAATTCCGCCCCCGTCCCCTCGATCTTCTGGCGGTAGGCTTCCGTCAGATAGTAGATGACGGGCACGCCGCGCCGAACGAGTTCCCGCGTCAGGGGCAGCGTGGGATTCACATGCCCGGACGTGGGAACGTTGAAGAAAATGACTGGTTGACTCATGGGCAGCTGCCGCGCTCAAGTCGATAGACGTGTTCGCGCCGGTTGTCCGTTTCGTTGTTTTCCGGGATTTCGTTGTTCGGGTCGATGATCAGAATCAGGCGATGATCCTCGTTGTACCACGTGCTCACGGTGAGCGCCATTGTGACGCGGAACGTCTGCCCCGGCTGGATCACCGGGAAGCCGCCGACCGTCGTGCCCTGCACCGAGCCATCGGCCACGCGCACATCCTGCACCGAGACCGTGCTGCTCGCGCTGCTGGCCGTCGTGCCGAGGTTCGCCACGTCAAAGCCGATGTTGATGGTCTGCGCGCAGGTGGGCTGCGCCGGGCTCAGTTCGACGATGCCCGCCACAAGATTCGCCGTGCTCTGCGGCGCGGTGGTCGCGGTCGGCAGCGGGATCGCGGTCGGCGCGGCCGTCGGCACAGCAGGTCCGGCTTCGCGCGGCAGACTGTTCAGGTCGCCGGTCGCCTGTACTAACTGCGCATAGACCCAGCCTTCGCCGCCGCCATAGCGGACTTTGTACCAGTCGCCCGCCGTATTCACCGCAAGGATTTCCGCAGTCTGACCGGGAGCAAACGCGCCAATCGGCGGGTCAAACGCGAGGCCAGGACCGCGGCGCACATTCACGCCCTGAGTGATGTTCACGGTCGGCACCGACGAGGTCGCGCTGCCACCGCCGCTCGTTTGGGTGGCGGGCGTCGACTGGTTGCCGGAAACGGTCGCGGCTTGGAGCGTGGTGCGCGGCGTCACGGTGGGCAGCGCCGCGGGATCATTCGTGTTCGTCGCTGTCGGCTGTGCGTTGCGGTTCACCACCGTGATGTTTACCGCGGCGGGCGCGCTGCTCGATCCATCGGCGCGGAAGGCGGTCACATCGATGCTGTGCGCGCCCACCCCCGTCGCTGACCAACCATGCGTCACGCTGAATGACACAGCGCCGCTGTCATTCGGCTGGGCAAGCGTCGCCACAATCGACCCATCGACCAGCACTTCCACGCGGTCAATATCTGCGCCCGCGTTGCTCACATTCGCCACAATGTTGACGGGAACGCCTTCCAGATACGTCGCGTTGGGCAGCGGCGAGACGATCCGCACTTCGGGATTGCCGCTGACGGTGGTTGAGGTCACCTGCGACTGATTCAGGTTGCAGGCTGCCAGCCCAACCACCAGCAAAAGCAGACACGCAGCCAACCGCATCTGTCGCTTCATAGGCTAAAACTCCTTGATTCGAAACGCTGCAAGTTTACAGTGGACAGTTCACAGTTCACAGTCTCGATTACCTGTCCCCCCTTGCCCAGAGCAAAGAAGGCGAGACATCAATTTCGGTATGAGTCCGTAGAAGCGAGGCTTGAGCGTGTTGAAAAAGGTCAAATTCCGACCCCACCCCGAATTCAGGGAGGGGAGCCAACAGCGCTCGCAACGTCTCCCCTCTCCTAGAGGAGAGGGGTTGGGGTGAGGTTTGCCTTTCCACCTTTTCGCCCAAAGCCGACCTCGGGTGTGGTTCATCAAAACGTGCTGAACGCGCCTGTCTCCTGCACATCGACGCGCACGCCGTCTAACTGCCGCGGCACGATCTCGCTCTCTGCAAGCTGGGCGACGGGCAGCTTTTCGTCCACCATGACGATCAGGCCGATCTCCGCTTCCCGCTGACCATGACGCGAGGTGTACCCGACCGCCACGCCAATCACGTGCGGCAGCCCCATCAAATAGTCGCTGTACTTCTGCTGTGCGTCGGCGGCGCGCTGCAGCTGCTGATTGACATCGTTCTGGGACATGTTTACGCTCCTTCGCTGATAGCTGTTAGCTGATAGCTGTTAGCAATTAGCCTTTAGCTCTTTGCTCCGTGACCTAGCCCCACCCCACCCCCGGCCCCTCCCCGAATTCAGGGAGGGGAGCCAGCAGTTACGCCGCGTTGCCCCTCTCCCCGCTTGCGTGGGAGAGGGGTTGGGGGTGAGGGGTCAAAAGGATCTAAAATCGTGTCCGGCGCTAGATCACGATATTCAACTCGCTCAGCACCACCGTGATCGGCGTGAAGATCGTCGCCAGCGTCGAGCCAGCGAACAGCAGGCCGACCGCCTTGTTCTCGGTCGCATCGACGATCAGCGAGCCGGAATCGCCGCCCTGACTCATCGCCTCGGTGATCGTTTGCCCGACGAAGCGCGCGGTCTTTGCGCCCGCCGCGGTGTTATAGGCGATATTCACCGTCGCGTTGATCAGCGTGATGTTGCCTTCGGTGTACTCCGTAGTGCGCCCGAACTTGCGCACACGCATCCCGAGCACGGGTTCTTTCGTGCCGCTAACCACGCCAATCGTCTGGATATTCGATGAGAACATGCTCGCATCCAGCGGCCGCGCGAGCGCCGCATCCAGGCGATTCTCTGGCACGGCCAGCGCTGTCCCGGTGACAGGCGCGGGCACGGCGATCCCACCTGCCGTCTGTGATCCGGCCGAGAGCGTCGTCGTGGTGACGCGCTGCGACGAGCCGAGCAGCGCCGCCAGCGCGTTCGCGACCGTGACGACCAGCGACACGATATCGCAGCCCGTGTTGGTCGTGGGCGGATTGGTGGGCGGCGGAGTCGGCGGGGGTGTCACGACCGGGGGCGGCGTGGTCGTCTCGTCGGTGTAGCGCAGTTTGACGAAGCGTTCCAGCTTGGCGACCACGTCGGCGGGGAGATGCCCGCCATCCATCGCCGCGGGCTGCAAGATATCATCGCCGATCAGCGCGTCGTTGCTGTTGGCCAGCACATGATTGTTGCTCAGAAGGAGGGTGGCGCCCGTCGTGCGGTCCTTGACGACTGCGCCGAGCGTCCCCGCCGTGACCTTGTAGTGCCCGATGGTCACGCCCGCCGGGATCACCGGGCGATAGCGGTCACGCGCGGTCTGCTGCGCGCGCAGATAGCCCACCTCAACCACATCCGTCTTCATCCCTTCCAGCTCTTTGGGAATCACATCCTGCGCGGTCAGAGCGGCGAGGGGTTTCTTCTGCTCGACCAGCACCACCACGGCCACATCCCCCGTGTTTTCGCCGGTCGCATTCTTGTAGCCGACGGCCACGCCGACGACGTTCTGCTTATCGAGCAGGGTATCCTGATGGAGGGCTTGTGCTTGAAATGCTTGTTCGGTGGACATTTCCCATCCTTCCGCGACTATTGATTGAACCGGATTCTAACATATCCACACTGCGCCTGCTCTACGCCTCCTCAGCGGTCTGCTGGTGCCATTGCCAACGCGTTTGTAGGGGCGCACGGCCGTGCGCCCCTACCCAGCAAAAATGGCGTAATTTTCAAATGGCTTCTAAACACCCCTCTCCCACGCAAGCGGGGTGAGGGGAGAAAAGCAGTTTTGCTGGCTCCCTCTCCGAATTCGGGGTCTGACAGGGGTAGGTTTTTCATGATTCCCAATGGAACCTGGGGTTCCTGCGCCAAAGAACCTGTAGGGACGAGGCATGCCTCGTCCTGTTCTTCTCTGGAGAGGGCGCCCCACTCGTCATCTATTTCCATAAGTGAGGGGAATTGAGGCGTTACGCGGAGTGGTTCTGGTGCGATTTTCTACTGAGGACGAGGCATGCCTCGTCCCTACAATTAAAAACCTACCCCTGTTAGGAATTCGGGGTGGGGTCGGAATCTGACCTATTTAAACACTCTCTGGTCTCCCCTCTCCTCTTTTCGGAGAGGGGCCGGGGGTGAGGAAAAGGTCACGCGCCGAGGTTAGGACTTCAAGATAGAAAAACCGATCCCATTTCAATTGGCGATATAGTTGAAAGGCCGCAGCGTGACCGAGCGTTTGGCTGACCGCTAACCGCCAATCGCTGCTCTTCTGAACGCTTCGGCGGCAATTCGGGTAATGTGTTACAGTTATGCTGGATTCAGGGATAAAACGACAATGAAGAATGCTCTCGCTCTCTTGCTCATGCTGATGTTCGCTCTGGCCGCGTGCAGTGGCGCGCAGGCTGTCCGCAGCTTCACCAAAGGCGAAGAATACGCCGCCTACCCCTTCGCCGAATCCGGTACGTTTGAAGAAGGCATCTACTCCGGCGCGGCGAATTTGCTGATCGAAGACGGCGCGTATCGCATCGAAGTGCTGCAAGGCGACAACACGCTGTGGTGGGGGCAATGGGGCGCGACTTACGCCGATGTCATTGTCGAGGCCGATGTGCAGCAGATGACCGAGCCGAATCAGAACGCCTTCGGCCTGATGTGCCGCGTGCGCGGGACGGTCGGCCAGCCTGCCGCTGCTGATCCGGAACTGGCGGCCATCCTCGCTGATCCAACCGCGGAAGCCACCGTGGAAGCGACTACTGAAGTCACCGCCGAAGCGACTGCCGTCGCGACTGCGGAAGCCACCACCGAACCTGAAGTCCTCCCCGCCGATCCGCGCAATGAAGGCGACGGCTACCTGTTCCTGATTCAGGGCGGCGGCCAGTTCTCGATCATGCGGGCGCGGGGGCGCAACCTCACGCCGCTGGTCAACTGGACGGCGAGCGACGCCATCAAGCAGGGCATGCAGACCAACACGCTGCGCGCCGTGTGCGTGGGCAATTATCTGGCGTTCTACGTCAACGGGACGTTCGTCGGCGAAGCGACCGATGACACCTACCGCGACGGGCAGGTCGGCTTGGCCGCCAGCGCCGCGGATCGTCTCGGCACGATCATTCAGTTTGATAATCTGACCGTCTCGCAGCCGGTGGCCGGATGACCCAACCGCTCAACGCCGCGCCCGAAGCAGCGCCTATCCCACCCGATCCGGTGTTGGGCGCGGTGATCTCGAACCATCCGAGCAATCGCTTGCGCCCGCTGATCATCGGTGGGTTCATCGATGGTATCGCCTATCTCACGCTCAATGCGACGCTCGCCACGCTCGATACGTGGTGGGCGCCGCCGCTGACGATCATCCTCATCGCGATCATCGTGCTCACGGTCGGCTGGTCAATTCTGCACATCTGGAATCGCGAAATCGTCGTGTTTGAGCGCGGTTTCAGCTATCGTGAGGGCTCGCAGACCATCTTCTTCCACTATGAGGAGATCGATGCGCTGCGCATGCGCGCGGAACGCCGCGCTTACTTCGGTGGGCTTCTGCGCCGCACGATCTACCGCTTCACCGTCCACACACTGGCGGGCGAGACCTTCACCATCTCCAACTTGTATGTCCGCGTCGCGCAGTTGGGCGAACAGCTCAACCAGCGCGTGGATCGCGTGCTCATCCCCCGCTTCGAGCGCAAACTCACCGCGGGCGAAACCATCCCCTTCGGCGAGCAGATCCGCTTGAGCGCGACCGGTTTACGCGCCGACAGCCGCGATCTACCGTGGGATCAGTTCGGCGGGTGGGAGGTCAAAGCGCGCGCGCTCCACCTCAAGCAGCGCGACGGCGCAGTCTGGGCGTCCATCCCGCTGGCGGAGATCGACAACATCACCGTGCTCGTCCACTTTCTGCGCGCCCGCCTTCAAACTGCCTGATTGTCTCGTATAATGAATATGGTCAGGGGATAGGGGACGATAGCGATGGCTGTCCAAAATAAACTCTACACAGTCGAAGAATTCGAGGCGTTCCAGCGCGACAACCGTGATCGCCTGTTCGAGCTCATCCATGGGGAGATCGTCGAGAAAATGGTGACGCAGGAACATTCCATCGTCGCGCTTGCCTTGGGTGCCAAGCTGTATAACTATCTTGAACAGAATCCAATTGGACGCGCCGGCGTTGAAGGCGCATTTCGACCAACAGCCGACAAACGCAATGTCCGCTTACCGGATATTTCCGTGGTACTGGATATGGAAAGACCAGTTACACGTCAGGGATCTGCCCCGTATATGCCGGACATCGCGGTTGAGATTCAATCGCCCGACGACAGTCGCAAAGAGATGCTCGATAAAGCCGATTTCTACCTTGCCAACGGTGTGCGCGTCGTGGTGCTGATCTACACGCCCAAGCGCATCATCGAAG
The DNA here is from genome assembly GCF_016713355.1 of Candidatus Flexifilum breve. NCBI lineage: Bacteria > Bacillati > Chloroflexota > Anaerolineae > Aggregatilineales > Candidatus Flexifilaceae > Candidatus Flexifilum > Candidatus Flexifilum breve. The sequence continues at coordinate 514,780 of NZ_JADJPI010000007.1, read as the reverse complement.
TCCTTACGCCCGATGATCGCGAACTCCTCAACGAGAACGACACGCTGACCGTCGATCTGCTCCCCGGTTTCGCCGTGCCCGTCAAATCGCTGTTTAGCGGCATTTAGCAGAACTATTCAGATTCCAAGGTGATGACAAACTCGCGGGATTCTGGTGGCAGTGTCTGCCAGACATCGCCGCCAATAGTTCCGGTCTGATAGCCACTGGCATTCACCTCAATGGTGAACAACGCGCACGCGAAAGCGTAACCCGAGACCTGAAAATCACCTTGAGCGTCCGAGTGCGTTTCTACAATGAGGTTCTCATCACCAAGACTCTTCATCAGAACCGTTAACCGGATTGCTGCTGCCTCAATCGGTTGCCCACTTGCATCAACGACGTGACCTGGCAAGTTAAACGCGACACCCGCGCAATCTTGATACACCATACGAAATGACATATTAGATAGCAGATACAAAACGATGACAGTCACTATAGCGAGGCAGATCACTGTAACGAGTGAGATGAGCAAGAACCAACGTTTGCGGCGCATTGCCCCCCCCTTACCGCAGCTGCAATTCTGAGTATAAGTATGAAAAGGCGATACCGGTTGGGATCGCCTTCATTTTTACACAGCGCGCTTTACGCGACCTGCAAGTGGCATCGCTTACCGCGTGAGTGGATCCACGCTGACGAGAATGAGCGTCCCCGGTTCGAACAGTGACGCGCAGGTGAAGCCCGGGAACTCCGGCACGGTGTAGCTGCCGATGATCTCCGCGGTGCGCGGCGCATGGCTCGCCGCCAGCCAGATCAGCGTCCCTTCGCCGCGCAGACACATGACGATCCCATTCTGGAAATAGGTCAAGTTGCTGGGCGGCGGGCTGAAGATATCGACCGCTTGCAGCACGCCCAGATCGAGCAGCCCCGGCACGCCCAGATGCGCCGCACTATACAGCGGACTCCCCAACCACGTGGTCGCACCGCCGTTGTGATACAGCACGCGGCAGTTGATCGCGTTCGCCAGCCCATCCGGCACGCCCGTGCGCACGACCCCGTCCGCGCTGAAGTTCTCGCTGTCGCAGGTCGGGGAGGGTGGCGGCGGGGGCACGTCATCAATCGTCAGCGTGACGACCGCCTGCGTGCCGGGCGGGTACTCCGCCGCGCCGGAGCTGGTGATCGTATGCTGAATCGTGATCGTGCGGGGCGAGTTGTTGTCCGAATTCGCCAGCACCGTGAAGGGGATCGTCTGCGGCGTCGTATCACTGAAGGTGAGCGTAAACGGCGCTGTGTTCCCGTTGACGTTCACCTGATCGGTCGGGAATTCGACCAGCAAGGTGATAGGCGCGACGGTCGGCGTGGACAGCAGGCGGATCGTGTAGCTGTTCGTTACGCCCTCGGTGAGTTGGAACGCGAGCGGCGCGAGGCTGAGGCCGCCGTTATCGTTGTCGGTGATGCTCACGCTCACCGGCGCGATACTCACCCCCGTGTAGCCGCCCCCCGCCGCCGCAAACGTGACCGCGCCGCTGTGCGGGCTGCCTTCGGCCACATTGTCGTCGACCGCCGTCACGGTGACGGTTTGCGCCGTGTTCCAGTCCGTGGAGGTAAACGTGAGCGTCGGCTGGTCCACGCTCACCTGCGCATCCGGCGTGACCGTGATCGTCACATCCGCGCTGGGCTGGCTGGTCAGCACGACGGTGAACGTATCGGTTGCGCCGCCTTCGGTCACCGCCGTGCCCCCGCTGCTTTCAGTGATCGTGACCCCAGTGTTGTCATTATCAGTGATGCTGACGCTCACCGGCGTGATGCTCAACCCCGTGTAACCGCCCCCCGCCGCGGCGAAGGTGATCGCGCCGCTGTGGGGGCTACCCTCCGCCGCATTGTCGTTGAACGCCGTCACGGTGACGGTTTGCGCGGTGTTCCAGTCCGTGGAGGTAAACGTGAGCGTCGGCTTGTCTACCGTCACCTGTGCATCCGGCGTGACCGTAACTGTCACATCCGCGCTGGGTTGGCTGGTCAGCACGAAGGTGAACGTATCCGTCGCGCCGCCTTCGGTCACCGCCGTGCCCCCACCCGACTGCGTCACGGTAACGCCCGGCGGATCGACAAGGTTCAGCGTGACCTGACTGGAGGTCGTGACCTCCTCCGTCGGCAAGCCCTCGTCGAGGACGAGATCATACGTGAGGTTGACCGCCGTCCCGCTCACCGCGCCGACCGCCGGTATGAGGTCGTATTCGATGATGAGGTTCTCGGCGTCACCATCACCATCGTTGTTGATCGCGCTGCCGAAGTCGAAGGAGAGGGTGCTGCCAATCACGGTCACGCGAGACGCCGGAAATGTGAAGCTCGGTTCCGTTTCGTTTTGGATGCCGGCAAAGTCCCCATTGAAGCTGGGCAGCGTGCCAGCCAGATACGACACCCGCGCCGAGTTGTTGACATAGGTGAAACTGGCCCCCAGCACCGTATCGGTCCTGATCGAAATGGTCGTGGACTCCGGGAGTACAAACTGGATGCGCAGCGTGACGGTTTCGTCGGTGGCGATGTCAGCACTCGATCCATCCGGCTGCGTCGCTGTCACGGGATTGGTAGTGGCATCTACCGTGAACGCGGTGGTGCTGATCTGCCCAAATACAGGCGCAATCACACTGACCAACAGCATCGCGGACAGCAGTGTGAAAATGCACAACGAACGTCTCATCGAAGGCCTCATTGAAGTTGTTAAGTTGGAGTTGTTAAAGTGTAAGTATACATGTATTAGAAATAACGTAAGGGTTTGCTCGTCTCAGTCATTGAGCGCAAACAAAAAGGCGATCCCATGTGGGATCGCCTTCTACAATTTTGGCGTTTTGGCCTCACCCCGCCCCGCAACCCCTCTCCCTAGGGAGAGGGGTTGGGGGTGAGGCTGATATATTTACGCGACGTACACTTCGAACATGATCTGCTCCACATTCAGCGGAATGAATTCCGGAATGGGGAAACCATTGAACGCCGCCGCGTATTCGTTGGTGTACGCGCCTGCATCCACGAAGACCAGACGGTCGCCAATTTCGACTTCCGGCAGCTCGATGTGCCGCGCAACGACGTCGCAGCTGTCGCAGGACGGGCCAGCGAGCGTGTACTTACGCATCGGACGGCCTTCGCCGTTCAGCACGCCGACAACCGGGGGGAAGCCTTCGTAGGTTTCCATCAGGCCATTGAACACGCCCGCGTCGAGGTACAGCCAGGTATCCGTGCCGCGCTGGGCGATGCCGACGACTTCCGCCATCATCTTGCCGCTGTCGCCGACCAGACCGCGACCGGGTTCGAGGATCAGCATGAGGTTCGGGTGCGCCGGGATGTAATCCGCGACCGCCTGCATGACCGCCACGCCGATCTCTTCGACCGAGGGAATTTCCGCGTTGTGCCAGTGGCCCGCCGGGAAACCGCCGCCGATGTCGACGAAATACAGGTCATGACCGCGTTCCGCCGCCTGCCGCATGACGTCGCCGGACGCCTTGAGCGCATTCACCCAGTTGGCGACCTTGAGACACTGCGAACCGACATGGAACGACACACCGATCGGCTGCAAACCGAGCTCCCGCGCCTGATCAAACAGGGCGAGCGCCGTTTGGCCGTCCACGCCGAATTTGCCCGCCAGCGGGAGGACGCTCCCGGTGTTATCCACGGCCAACCGGACGTAAACGCGGCTGCCGGGGGCAAACTTGGCGACTTTTTCTACCTCGTGCGTCGAATCGACCACGCAGGCGTACACTCCCGCATTCTGCATCCGAGCGAGAAAAGTCGGGTTTTTAATCGGGTTGCTGCAAATAATCCGTTGACCCGTCGCGCCGACTTCGAGAGCTCGATTCAATTCAGCCAGTGACGCGATTTCCAAACCGCCGCCGAGCTCCACCACTTCACGCATGATCAGCGGGTGGGCGTTGGCTTTCACTGCATAGTCGATGTGTGCGCCGGGGAAGGCGTTCTCGAAACGGTGGTACGTATTGCGGATGATGTCGAAATCTACGACAAGAGCAGGGGTCACGGTATTGGTGTCGTTTAAAACGGCGTCCATACGGACAGTGTTCATCGGCGTCTGGTTTCTCCTTCGCGAAACTATTCACAAGCTGAATAAAAAACAACCTTGTGAAGTATACGACCGTTTTACTCAAAATAACGTTAGAATTTTTGTACATCTCGCCGAATTTTCTTCGCAAATCCCCCCTAAAATAGGGGTTCATCTGCTAAGATAGGCTTTAAGACACAATTCTATATAATCAATGGAATAACATGACGGTCTTCACCTTCAAGCAGTTGATTGGCGGCGGTTGGGTCGATGCTATCGATCAAGGCACCTGGCAGCTAATCAACCCGGCGACAGAAGAAACGCTCGGCTTACTCCCCTTCGGCAACGCTCGTGATGCGGAAGCGGGGGTGGATGCGGCTGCGGCGGCTTTCCCGGCCTGGGCGAGCAAAACCGTTTACGAACGCGCTGATATCCTCCACCGTGCCGCCCAATGGGTCCGCGGGCGCATTGACGAACTCGCAGTCATCACCACGCAAGAATGCGGCAAGCCCTTACGCGAATCCTCCGCTGAATGGCAGACGGGCGCGAACCTGCTCGATTGGTTCGCCGAAGAAGCCAAGCATTCGTCGGGGCGCGTCGTCCCGGCGCGGCGCGCGGATCGGCGTTTGCTGGTCGTGCACCAGCCGATTGGCGTGGTCGCGACGATCACCGCGTGGAATTTCCCGGTTTACAACCTCGCCCGCGCGTGGGCAGCAGCACTGGCAGCGGGTTGCACCGTCGTCGGTCGGCCTTCCGAATACACGCCGCGCTCGGCGATGATGTACGCGCAAGCCTTCGTCGAAGCGGGTATTCCCGCGGGCGTGGTCAATGTGATCAACGGCGACCCGGCGGCGATGGGACAGGTCTTCCTGAAAGATGCCCGCGTGCGCAAGCTGCATTTCACAGGCAGCACGCGCGTCGGCAAGCTGCTCATGGACGGCGCATCGCAGACCGTCACGCGGTTGTCGCTGGAACTTGGCGGCAACGCCCCGGTGCTGATCTTCCCCGATGTCAACGTCGAAGTCGTGGCGCAGCAGGCCGTCACCGCCAAACTGCGCAATGCGGGGCAAGTCTGCATCGCGCCGCAGCGTTTCTTTGTGCACAGCCGCATCGCCGAAGAATTCATCGAACACACGGCGCGCTTCGCCAAAGAGGTCACGCTCGGCAACGGGCTGGAGATGTCGACCGACATGGGGCCGATGATCAACGCAACGCAGCGTGAACGTCTGAATACGATGGTTACCACCTCCGCGCAAAACGGCGCGGAAGTGCTCACAGGTGGCAAGCGCCCCGATCATCTGGCGCACGGCTACTTCTACCAGCCGACCGTGATCACGGGGCTGACCACCGCTATGCCGGTGTACCGGGACGAACTGTTTGGCCCGGTCATGCCGATCATCCCGTTTGGGGATGTGGATGAGGCAATTGCGCAGGCGAATAGTCTGGAATACGGACTCGCCGCGTATGTGCAAACGAACGATTTGAAGACAGCTACTCACCTATACGAGAGATTGGAGTTTGGGATGGTTGCGATTAACGACTGGCTTCCGAGCACACCGGAAATGCCCTTTGGCGGCGTCAAGATGAGCGGCATGGGACGGGAATGCGGTGAGGAAGGTTTGCTGGAGTATCAGGAAGTGAAGGCAGTGTATATGGGAGGCATTTGATACTATGAGTACCAATCTCGTACCCGCGCACCACGATCAACACACCGATCATCCGCCGGGTCACCATCACGGGCATACGCACGCGCACGCCCACACGAACCACCTTGCGCATCCGCAGCATCACACGCACCACGTCATCATCACGCAGACCCGACCGGAACACGTCCAAGCCTTAGCGGACGCCCAGCGGTTGGCCTTCCCCACGCTCGTGGATGACGAACTGATTTCGGTCCCGAAGTACCTCAAGCATCTCGATCTGTTCCCCGAAGGTCAAATCGTGGCGCTCGTCCGCGAAAACGGTCGCGAAATCGCGGTCGGTTCGACGAGCACGTTCCGCACGAATTTCGACTTCATCAACAATCATCACACCTTCATGGAAGCCATTGCCGACGGCTGGCTGACGAATCATGAGCCCCATGGACAGTGGTTGTACGGCGCCGATATGAGCGTCCACCCGAAATACCGCGGGTTGAAGCTGGGACGCAAGCTGTATGACGCGCGTCGTGAGTTGGTGCGCCGCCTGAATTTGCGCGGCGAAGTGGCCGGAGCGCTGTTCCCCGGTTATGAGCAGTACAAGGAACAAATGACTATCGCGCAGTATGTTCTGCAGGTGCATCAGGCCAAGCTCTTTGACCCGACGCTCTCCGTGCAGATTCGAAACGGTTTCCGGGTGCGCGGTATTATGTATGACCACATCAGCGACTCGCGTTCGGACAACGCGGCCGCTTTAATTGTGCGGGAGAACCCCTTCTACAGCCCCAGAGGCTAGGCGCAGGGGGGACGGCGGTCGTCCTTTCTGCGGTATAGGAGCGGGATGCGACACGGGATGCTCAAGCGGAGCATCCCGTTTTGATTCGAGAACCTTATTTGCTCACGAAATTAGATTGGCATAGAATTATAGAAAGTAGCTTAATTCTGCTAGCACATCATGGGGCAACAATGACACAGTTCTCATTTGGTGGAGATTGGACAGAACAGAAACTAGCAATCCTTCGTCAGTACCTTCCCGCCTACGCGACGATTATGAAAAAACATGCTGCGAAATTTCGTTACGCCTATATTGATGCCTTTGCGGGAACGGGATACCGTCTACTAAAACAGGATGAAAATCCAGAACAGCTAGTTTTTCCTGAATTTGGCGAGTCGCCACAAGCTTCACTAGATGGTTCCGCTCGTATTGCACTCAAAGTTGATCCTCCGTTCGATAGGTACATATTTATCGAAAAGGACGAAACCCGCTATAAAGAACTCTTGAAACTAAAACTTGAGTTTGAAAACCTAAAAGATCGAATTCAGATTGAGAATGCAGATGCCAACGCTTATCTTGGCAATTTGCTTAACCGGAACTGGACACAACATCGCGCCGTACTGTTCCTTGATCCATTTGGGATGCAAGTGCCTTGGACAACAGTTGAAGCAATTGCGCGAACTCAAGCGATTGATATGTGGTATTTGTTTCCAATCGGAATAGGTGTGAATCGCCTTCTAAAGAAAGATGGGCAAATACACGAAAAGTGGGTAGACAGGCTAGATTTGACGTTTGGAGAAAGGGGCTGGTTTGATGCTTTCTACCAAATAACTGTTGAGAAAGGTTTATTTGGCGAGGAGAAACAAACACTGAAGATCAGTGACTTTGAAAGCATAGGTAGGTATTTCGTTCGTAGACTCGAAACGATATTTCCTGGAGTCGCTCAAAATCCTCGGTTACTTTACAACTCTCGGAACAATCCTATGTTTTTGTTTTGTTTTGCTGCTGCCAATAAGCAGGGGGCAAAGACAGCAGTTAAAATTGTGGAAGATATTCTGGCAAGGCCGTAATCAGGCTCGACCTAGTAGTACTCGCATCATTTGGAAATTCCTCACGCCAAGTCGACCATTCGAGGTTGCCCTTGAAAAACACCTTTGTGCCCTGCACGTCGAGTACGTCGAGCACATTCGCCACCCACTCCGGTTCAGGCTGATAGGTGAGGCGACCGTTGGTCGCTGCGCCGATCACGGCCCACTGTAACCCGCTGCCCACCAGCAGCGGCGCGATGTCAAAACTCAGCGGTTCAAGGCTCATCCAGCGCACCGGCACATCGACGGTTCTGAGTGCTTTCAGTGTTCGTTCGACCATGCGTCTTTGCTGTGTCATTGACAACGGCTTACCAAACATGATGCTCGGCGGCGCGCTCACCCCTACCCATACATTCGGCGGGAACTCAAATTCCTGCAAGCGCGGCGCATTCTTGGTTAGCAGTTGGAAAATGTGCTGATCGGCTTCCCGACAAACCTGTAGGACTTCCTCAACCTGTTCAGCAGGAACCCAATGCCCCATGAGGTCGCTCATGCTGTCGAGGAAAATCTTAGACGGCGTTTTGAGTTTCAATGGTTCGGTGAGCAATTCGGGATTCCAGTAGTGATGTTCGAAGCCATTGGGATACGCTTTTTGAGCGACTCGTTCCGCGACGGTCTCCGCGTAACATTCCGCTACTGTACCATCAGGCATCACCCAACGGCAGCCATGTTGACAACCGCGTACCGGATTCCAGGTGTAATCACACCATTCAATCCCGCGGCCACCCTTGCCGTTTTTCTGTTTATTCATCGGCTTAACCTATGATCACAGTTCGAACATTTGTACAAGAAATCATTATACAGACAAGTTATTCATTCGGCAATTAATGCGACTTACTCCGAGCAGCATCACTACTTGCCTGACAACCCCCACCCGTCCTGTAACCGCGTGAACACATCCCAACCGAAGCGGCGATAGAACCGCCCCGCGCCTGCTGCTTCATCGTCGGCGGCCACGGTGAGCACCACGCGCGTACTCCCCGCCAGCCGCAGCCATTCGACGGCATGCCGCACCAACCATGCGCCAAGGCCGCGATTCCGCCATGGTTCCTCGACGTACAGTTCCGCCAGCTCGCCCCACCCGCGCAAAGACGGCAGCGCGCCACCTTCGCTCAGATCGCCGACGCATTCGCACCAACCGAGCACCTCATCCCCGCGCCACGCCGTGAAGCGTGTCCCCCAGATATTGCCGACGCTGCGGCGGATGGTCAGACCGTCCACGGGAGCGTCGCCGGGCAGCGGAATCGCGTCCAGCCACCCGCCGAATAGCGCTTCGTTCCGCTCCGGGTTCGGAGAGAAACCGCCGCGCGTGAAGACGTCCGCCAGATGCGCCCAGACATCGGGAATCCCCCTGATAGGTCCGCTGGGTAACCCGCTGTCCCACGCGGAAACGCGCGGCGCCTTCCACACCTGCATTTGGGCTTGCGCCGCAGCGAGCAGCGCCGAGGCCGCGTCCTGATTCTGCGGGGTAGCGAACAGCCACGCGATGTCACCCGCGCCGCGATAATCGACCCCGACCTCGTCATCGTCGGCGTACCGCAGCAGGTGCGCGACCGCCCGCGCTTGCCCGCGCTGCGTGACAACCAGTGTTTTGCGTTCGGCTACCCACGGATCGATGATGATCTGTTGGGGATGGCGCGCTAAATGCTGTTCGATATAGGCGGCGGGCAGCGCCCAACCGGGCAGCACGGCACTCACATGCTGGTTGATGAGCATTTGCAGTTCGGGGAGATGTTCGCTGCGGTACGGTTCAATCACCATGCAGGCGTAGCCTCACTCGATCTATCCGGATCTACATGCGCGGAAGGGCACCGTCTGATCCCGCGCCAAAGCAGTTAGATTACTCATATTTTCAGCTTCCATTGTCCACGACTTCAAACAATTCGCGCTATACTGTTTTTCTACTGTTCAGTCGCGGACTTAGATCATGGCCGATATTTTTATTTCCTACTCCCGGCGCGATGCCGCCTTTGCCAAACAGTTGACCAATGCGCTGGAACAATCCGGTCGCGACGTGTGGATCGACTGGCAGGATATCCCCCGCGCCGCCGACTGGCTCAACGAAATTTTTGACGGCATCGAACGCGCGGAGACGGTGGTCAATGTTGTCAGCCGCAATTCGTTGATCAGCGAAGTGTGTAATCAGGAGATCGCGTATGCCCGCAAGCACGGCAAGCGCATCATCCCGCTGATTCACGAAAACATCACGCCGGACATCGAAGCCGAAATTAACGCCCATTGGGGCAACCAACTGTGGGGCAGCACAGGAATCGCCAACTGGGAGGCGGTGCGCCACCTCAACTGGATCTTTTTCCCCAAGAGCGAAAACGGCGACGTTGCCCAGGATGTGTTCGACCGCGAATACGCCGCCCTGATCCAGGCGATTGAAACCGACCTCACGCATGTCCGCCTGCATACCCGCTATCTCGTCCAGTCGCTGGACTGGGATAACAACGCGCAGAACCCCAGCTACCTGCTGTATGGCGACGAACTGACCGCCGCGGAGCAGTGGCTCGTGGGGTGGGATCTCGACAAGCAGCGCCGCATCGACAGCGGGGAGCAGCAGCTCAAACAGCCAGAGCCGACCGTCTTGCAGCGGCAGTTCGTCGCCGCCAGTCGTCAGGCTGAAAACGAGCGCGCCGCCCGGCTCATGCAGTTGGAAACCAGCCGCAAAATGTCGGAGGAAGCGGCGCAGCGCTCGGAAGAGAGCGCCAAACGCGCGCAGCGGGACGCGCGCAACGCCCGCATCACGTTGATCACGCTCGGCGTGGTCGGCACGCTGATCATTATGGCAGTGTTCATCTTCACCAATCTGCAAATCGGCGAGGCGAACGCGCGCGAAGCCAGCGCCGCGACCAGCGTCTATGAAGCCGGGGTGGAAGTGCAGAGTGCAGGCGAACGCGTCGCCACCGCGCAAATGCGCCAGCAGGAAGCGGTCATTCAGGTGGCCAACGCCAATGCGACTCTCGCGCCGATCCCGGTCACGCTCACGCGCTCCGGCGTCGTGCTGGACGAGGCGCTGACCAACGTCGCCAACGCGAACACCGTGCTCACGGCCATTCCGCCAACGCTGACCTACGTCTCCGCTGAAATTCGCGCGGGGGAAGAACGCATCCGCGCGCTGCGTATGGCCAGCTACGCGCAGCAGTTCCTCGAAGGCTCAGAACCCAACGCCGAACTCGCGGCGCTGTTCGCCATTCGGTCGCTCAACAGCCTGTACACCGAAACTGCCGACGCGGTGCTCGTGCCCGCGTCCGAACGCCTGCACACCCTGCGCGTGTTCGACGTGGCAGAGTCCGACGACCTGAGCGCGGCGGTGATCGGCGCGGACGGTCAGCAGGCGATTACGGGCAGCTTCAGCGGCGCGCTCACCGTGTGGGATACCCAGACGGGCGCGCGCGTGCGCGACCTCGCGCCGCAGCCCGACAGCGTCAATGCGCTGGCGCTCACCGCCGATGGGAATAAGCTCGTCGTGGCGCTCAACGATCAGTCACTGCTCGTGCTGGATGCCGCCACGGGCGACGTCCTCGCCACTATGCCGCCGACCTTCAATGTCATCAGCGAACTGGCGATCAGCCCGGACGGTCAAAGCGTGATCTCCGGCGCGCGCAACGGCGTGCTCTACCTCTGGAACATCAACGACGGCAGCCTGATTCGGCGCTTCACCGGGCACACCAGCGAAATCTTCAGCCTGTCGTTCAGCGCCGATGGCGAGTTTGTGGTGTCCAGCGCGAATGAGCCGACCGCGCGCCTGTGGAACGTTGCGACGGGGGCGTTGGTGCGGGAAATCGAAACGACGAACGTCAACATTGTCGCGCTCAGTCCCGATGGCCGCAACGTGCTCTCCGGTTCGACGATTGATGGGCACATTCGCCTGTGGAATGCGAAATCGGGCAGCGTAGTCCAGGAATTCACCAACGATACCAGCGTCGCCGCGCCGATCATTTTCAGCGCGGATGGCCGCCGCGTGCTGATCGGCACGGGGGGCAGCGGCATTCGCCTGTGGGATGTGGACAGCGGGCAAATGGAGCGCATCCTCGAAGGGCATTCCGGCGCGCTGCTGGATGTGGCCTTTACCCCGAATGCGGAAACAGCCGTGTCGGTGTCCATTGATGGCACCATGCGGGTGTGGGATCTCGATCTCGCGAATCACAGCAACCGCGTGTTCCTTGGTCATCTTGGCCCGGCGATCGCCGCCGCCTTCAGTCCTGACGGGCAAATGGCACTCTCGGGCGGCAGTGATACCATGCGCTTGTGGAATGTGGCAACGGGCGACCTGATCCGCCCATTTGAAGGGCACAGCGGGCCGATCTTCAAGGTGGCTTTCAGCGCGGACGGGCAAATGGCGCTCTCCGCCTCGTTTGATGGCACAGCACGTCTATGGAATGTGAACACCGGGGAGTCGCTGCGCGTGTTCAACACGGGCGAACCGCTGTTCACCGCGGCCTTTGCGCCAGATGGTCAAACGGTCATCACCGGGTCACAGGTGGGGACGGTGCGCCAATACAACCTGGAGACGGGCGCGCTCGTCCGCGAACTGCTCCCGCACAGCGACTCCGTGTGGGCGCTCACGTTCAGCAGCGACGGTCAGCGGCTGATTTCAGCGGCCAACGACGGCGAAATTCTCATCACCGACCTGAGCGCCGACGATATTTTCAGCAGCTTTGTCAGCTTCCAGAATCACACGCAGGTCTTTGACATCGCGCTCAGCCCGACCGAACCCGTGTTCGCGGTCGGCGCGCCGGATTACAGCGTGCAGATCGACAGTCTGGAAACGGGCGCGGCCCAACGCGTGCTGCGCGGGCATACCAACGTGATCTATGCGCTGGCTTACAGCCCCGATGGACGAACGCTGGTCACCGCGTCGGCGGATAACACGCTGCGCCTATGGGATGTCGCGACGGGCGAGACGATCCGCGTGTTGAGCGGGCATACTGGCGTCGTCCGCGGCGTCGACTTCAGCCCGGACGGTCGGCGCGTGATCTCCGCGTCGTTTGACGGTACGGTGCGCCTCTGGGATTTCGACTATCACGATTTCGTCGCGGAAGTGTGCCGCCAGCTCGTGCGCGACTTCACGCCGGACGAACGCGCGCGCTACAGCATCGACCCCGCGCCCACCTGCCCGCGGTGACAATCAACCTCACCCCGTTTCGCTCCGCTCAACCGCCCCTCTCCGTGTGGAGAGGGACGGCTGGCGCAGCCAGCAGGGTGAGGTTCCCCGCCGCAATCTCTATGGATCCGCCGTCGGCAGCACGAAATTCGGTTTATACTAATTTCTAACCATTACTTCGCGGATAAAAGAGCTTATGGCTGATATCTTCATTTCCTATTCCCGGCGCGATTCCCTCTTTGCCAAGCAGTTGACCAACGCCTTCGAGAAAGACGGGCGGGATGTGTGGATCGACTGGGAAGACATCCCCCGTGCTGCTGACTGGCTCAACGAGATTTACGCGGGGATCGAACGCGCCGATACGGTCGTGCAGATCGTCAGCCGCCATTCGCTGTGCAGCGAGATCTGCAACCACGAGATCGCGTATGCGCGCAAGCTGGGCAAGCGTATCGTGCCGCTCATCCACGAGAACATCAGCGGCGAGACGGAAGTCTACGTACGGGCGCAGTGGGCGAACGTGACGTGGAAAGAAATCGCCGAAGGCAACTGGCAGGCGATCGGCCATCTCAACTGGATTTTCTTCGTCAAAGAGGCCGATGGTTCGCTGGCCGCCGAGGTCTTCGAGCGCGAATATCAGGGCCTGGTGCAGGCTATCGAGACCGATTTGACGCACACCCGCGGCCACACCCGCTACCTCGTGCGCGCGCTCGACTGGAAGGCCAACGCGGAAAACCCGAGCTATCTGCTCGTCGGCGATGACCTGATCGGCGCGGAAAAGTGGCTGTCGGACTGGGACGGCGATCTGCAGTGCCGCATCGATATGGGCGACACCCGCGTCAAACAACCCGCGCCGACGGACGATCAGCGCGCCTACATCCAAGCCAGCCGGGAAGCCGAAGACGAACGCGCCGCCCGCCTGCTGGAACTGGAGACCAGCCGCCAGCGGTCGGAAGAAGCGGCGCAAGCGGCTAAGGCCAGCGCCGAACTCGCGCACCGCCGGGCAACCTTCGCGCGGCGCATCATCTATGCGCTGGCGATCCTCGGCACGCTGATCATCGTGGGCGTGGTCGCCTTCACGAGCACTCAGGTCAACGAAGCCGAGCGGGAAGTCGCCGGGGCACGCACGGCCTTGACAGCCATTCCGCCGACACTGACCGCCGTGAGCGGGCAGATTCAGGCCGGGCAGCGGCGCATCAACTCGCTGCGGCTGGCAAATGCGGCGGGCGAAATGCTCAACGACCCGGCGGGCAACAGCGAAACCGCCGCGCTGCTGGCCATCTATGCGCTGAATTCGGCCTACACCGACTCAGCCGATGCCGCGCTCATCAAAGCCGTGGATGACCTGTACACACTGCGCATCATGCGTGGGCATCAACGTGCCGTGACCTCGGTCGCGTTCAGTCCGGACAGCCAAACGCTGATCTCTGGTTCGTATGATGGCTTTGTCTCGCTGTGGGATGTGGCGACCGGTCAGCGCCTGCGCACCTTCCCCGGTCACACCGGGCCGGTGCAAGCGGTCGCCTTCAGTCCGTCCGCGCCCGTAATCGTGTCGGCATCGGATGACGCCACGCTGCGCCTGTGGGAAGTCGAGACCGGGCGCACCATCCATGTGCTGACCGGACACAGCGACGGGGTTACCAGCGTCGCCTTCAGCCCGAATGGGCGCTGGGTGATCTCCGGCGGGCAGGATGGCACGGTGCGTCAGTGGAACACCAGCACGGGCGAACTCACGCGCACCTTCGATGCCGGGCATACGGGCGCAATCATGAGCGTCGCCTACAGCGCGGATGGCACGCAGGTGATCTCCGGTGGGCAGGATGATCTCGTCATCGTGTGGGACGTGGAGACGAGCGCGGTGGTTCGCACCCTGAGCGGACACAACAACACCGTGCGCAGCGTCGCCTTCAACGCGGATGGCACGCAGGCGCTGTCGGGCTCGGACGATTACACCGTGCGCCTGTGGGATGTGGCGACGGGCGAACTACTCAAGACGCTGGCAGGGCATACGGCGGGCGTGTCGAGCGTGAGCTTTGGCTTTGACGCGGGGACAGCGCTGACCGGCTCCTATGACGGCACGATCCAGTTGTGGAATCTGGAAACGGGCGCGGCGATCCGCGTGTTTGCCGGGCATACGGCGTGGGTGACGGGCGTGGCCTTCAGTCCCGATGGCCGCATCATCGCGTCGGGGTCGCGCGATTCGACCATCCGCCTGTGGGAAGGCGCGCTCGGCGGGTCGGCGCGCGTGTTTGCCGGACATACTGGGTGGGTGATGGGCGTCGCCTTCAGCGCGGATGGGCAAACTGCCGCCTCCGCTTCGACGGATGACACGCTGCGGATGTGGAATGTTGCCACCGGGCAGTCACTGCGCACGTTCTACGGGCACACAGGCGGGGTAACCAGCGTCGCCTTTACGCCGGATGGACAGTCGCTGCTCTCCGGCTCGTATGACACGACGCTGCGGTTGTGGGACATCGCGACTGGCGCGACGATCCGCACGTTCCGCGGGCATACCTCACGGGTGGTCAGCGTGGCGGTCAGCCCGGATGGCACGCAAGCGCTCTCCGGTTCAACCGACAAAACCATGATCCTGTGGGACATGGCGACCGGGGAAGCAATCCGCACGTTCACCGGGCACACCGAACCTGTGCTGCAAGTCGCCTTCAGCCCGGATGGGCGCACGGCGCTCTCCGCGTCGTGGGATGGCTCGCTGCGCCTATGGGATTTGGAAACGGGCGAGATGATCCGCGACTTCAAGGGGCATTCCGGCATGGTGACGAGCGTCGCCTTCAGTCCCGATGGGCAAACGGCGATCTCGGGCTCGTACGACACCACGCTCATCCTGTGGGACGTGAACACGGGTCGCGCGCTCTACACCTTCAAGGGACACACATCCGGCATCAACCGCGTCGCCTTCAGTCCCGATGGGCAGTTGGTGGCTTCCGGCACGACCTCGTCGACGATCCGCGTGTGGAACGTGGCGACGCACGAGACGGTTCGGTCGCTGGCGGGGCATACCGCGCCGATCTACGGGCTGACGTTCAGTCCGGATAGTCAAAGCGTGCTCTCTGGTTCCGCCGACGCCACGCTGCGCCTGTGGGACACGGATTTTCACAACCTGATCACCTACGCCTGCGCGCACATCTTCCGCGACCTGACGGCCAACGAGCGCACGATCTACGATATCGGGCGCGATCCCGCCTGCCCGGCGAATTATTGAGGTGTGACATCACCCCTCTATCCCCTCTCCGAAACGAGGAGAGGGGATCTAAAAACTCCGTTTGTCTCCCCGCGCCTCTAGTCTCGCGTAGCACTGCGGACGAGGCATGCCTCGTCCCTACGAAATCTGTTTTCCCTCAAACCGGCGGCTTAATGATTCCCAATGTTAAAACTGTCCTGCCGTGAACTCATCTAAGCGAGGGGTTGGATATCTGAAATAGGAACAGCGGACGCAATGATGCAATTTAACTTATGAAGGCGGAGTACCGCCCCCACCCCCGGCCCCCGGGGGAAAGCGCTTTCTCCCTCCCCCTGCTGGGGTGGGGGGGTCCCGTTCTTAAACTGCATAATTGCGTCCCTACGAAGACGGATTCGACTTGGCGGGCGCTGTTGGCTCCCCTCCTGAATGTCGGGGGTGGGGTTGGAACAGGGGATGTAATTCATGGCATCCCTACGTAAAAATATCTCCGCCGAATCTTTGATCCCCTGTAACAAAAACATGCGCAAAATTGAATAGACTGTGTAGGGACAAGCACACGGAGAGCCGATGAAGCGCACTACCCGCTTGCGGGCGTTCATCGAAACAGAATCGAGCGCGTTGACGGCGACACTGCGCCTGTATGTGGCGCGCGCCGGCTTGAGCGATCTGCCGCTGGACGCGGCGGCGCAGGATTTGCTCAACGACGTGGTTGTGGAGGCGTTAGCCCATGAGGATCGGTTTGTGACGACTGGGGAGCCGCGCGCGTGGCTGCTCGGCATTGCTGCCAACCTCGTCCGCCGCCGCCAGAGCGACCGCGCCAAACGCGAACAGCGCGAACCGCTGATCCGCGATTTAGTCGCAGATGATGCCAGCGACGATGAACTCTTCGATCACCTGTGCGCGCTCGCCGAAGACCCGTATGAGCATGACGACGAGATCGCGGAGTTGGTGCGCACGCTCACGCCGGACGATCAGCGCGTGATCCGGTTGGCGATTCTCGCGGACATGGACGGCGATTCGCTGGCGCGCGAACTCGGCATCACGCCGGGCGCGGCGCGGGTGCGGCTGCATCGGGCGCTCATCCGCCTGCGGTCGGTCTACGGAAAGGCGAAAGCAGATGCGTAAACACCAGCGCGAAAAACTCTTGTTCCGCTACAGCAGCGCACTGGCGCGCGGCGACTTCGCCACGGTCTCAGCTATTCTCGCGGAAGCCGAACGCGATCCGGCGCTCGCCCGTCAGCTCGCCGAACTCGACGCCGAATACGCGCTGGAATCTGTCCCTACCTTCAGTCTGAATGGTCATAGAAGGGAAACTACCGTGAGTGTGTACGTAAATTCCGCCCCCAAACCACGGGCGCAGCGTTTCAACCTGGCATTCGTGTCGGCCGCCGCCGTGCTAGTAGTAACTTTGCTGGGGACGTTCCTGTTCGCAAACCGCCCCACCGGGGATGACGATGTCAACGCAATTCTACCCGCCGCCCAAAGCACGGAGACGCCGACCGCCGCGCCGACGCTCGTGCCAACCTCGACGCCGCTCCCGGCGACGGCACTGCCGCCCACGCCCACGCTTATGGACTCTGTCCCTCAGGTTCGCCCGAATGATGTTTATCCGGCTATTGGTGGGGTTGCAATGCCCGTGATGTGCACCGGTGAAACAAGTTCGATGAGCGGAATGGAACTAAGATCACTTCCTACCTTACAGCAAGGACTAGTCGTCGGCTACTGCCCTTCAATACTCCCTTCAATGTTGTCGACACGTATCAGGCAGAAACGGAAGGCTGGTACTACGTCGTCGGTGAAGTGGGCGTTGGTTTATGGCGGGTGCAGGGTTGGCTGCAGGCGAACGCGTTGGTAACTGATGGCGAGTGCATCTACAGTTACAGCGAAGACGCGGGCGTCGCGCAGGTGACGTACATCATTCAGCCGGGCGACACGCTGCTCTCGATTGCCGTGCAGTTCGATCTGGATGTTGCCGACCTGCCGCGCCTGATTGAACTCAACAATCTGGGCGATGGCCGTGCGCTCCCCGCGCCGGGCGCGACCTTGATCATCGAAGTGCCGTCGAACCGCCCGCCGCAGATGCGCGCCGAACCGATCACCTCCACGCCGCTGCCGACGGTCCCGCCGCTCGATCCGCTGGCGGCGACGGCCACGCAGATCATCAGTGAGATGACGAGCACGGCGGAAGGTCTGCTCCCGTTGATGGCAACCGCCACGCAGATTATCATCGACGCGACGCGCACCGCCGAAGATGTGCTCTCGGTCACAGCGACCGCCACGCCGATTGGGCAGTAAGCCGCCTCACCCCAACCCCTCTCCCAAGGGAGAGGGGCAAAGCACCGCGAACATGTAGGGACGCGCTTCTGCGCATCCGACCCCACCCCCAGCCCCTCCCCGAATTCAGCTGACGGAGGGACAGTTTTAACATTGGGAACCATTAAGGCACGGTTTGAGGGGAAACAGATTTCGTAGGGACGCGCAACGGCGCGTCCGTTTTGCCCACGATCTGGCGGACGCCCCGTTGGGCGTCCCTACAATCCTCTCGATTGTTAAAAGTGTCCTGTCCTCAACCGAATTCAGGGAGGGGAGACCGATAGCAGGACGAGGCATGCCTCGTCCTGAGTCGCAAAAAGCATGTTCACGCTATTATGCACACTTACCTACCCGCCTTGTTGGTCCGACAGTGGTCGAAATAGCCAATTTCATGAGAGATTGATGAGCCAGAAATCTGATCGCAAATCCCCAGCGTTATGAAAGATGTCTCAACTTCAACATTTGAATAACTGCTTGACCCAGGAGAGATCATGTCTAAAGTACGTTTGCTCGTCCTTCTGCTTTGTGTTGCTATTTTCGCCCTGCCCGTCATGGCGCAAGATGACGCCCCGCCGCCGCTCGTCAGCATTGGCGAGTCTGACCTCGGCCCCGTGCTGATCGGCCAGAACGGCTTCACCCTGTACCTGTTCACCCGTGATGGCGCGGATGTCTCCAACTGCTACGAACGCTGCGCGGAAGCCTGGCCGCCCCTACTCGTTGGCGCGGCGGATGCCGAACTGACGATGGGCGAAGGCGTTCCCGGAACGCTGGGCGTCACCGAACGCACGACCGGCACCTTCCAGGTGACCTACAACGGCATGCCCCTGTACTACTGGTGGCGTGACTGGGCTCCGGGCATGACCACCGGTCAGGGCGTCGGCGAAGTCTGGTACGTGATCCCGCCGTACAGCGTGGCGGGCAGCACCAGCGAAGAACACGGTTCGTTCCTCGTCGGCGCGAATGGTCTGACCGTCTACAGCTTCGACAATGACACCGACGGCGTCAGCGCTTGCTACGATCAGTGCGCGACCAACTGGCCGCCGCTCCTCGTCGACAGCGCGGATCAGCTCATCGCTGGCCCCGGCGCGACGGGCGAACTCGGCACGACCGAACGCACCGACGGCACGCTGCAGGTGACCTACAACGGCATGCCGCTGTACTACTGGAAAGACGACGCGGCGCGCGGCGACACGACCGGTGACGGCGTCGGCGGCGTGTGGCACCTCGTTGCCCCAGCGATGTAATTCAGGCGTAACCAGCTAACCTGCTGATTGAAAACGGGGGTTCCGCAAGGAGCTCCCGTTTTTGTTTGGAGCAAGTCATGCTGGAGCCCGCTGGTATCACCTGTAGGGACGAGGCATGCCTCGTCCCAATTTTTAGAGAAGGATAGAGCGGACAAGGCATGAAGTCATTTCAGAATCGGCACTTTGTCTAACCTCACCCCGTTTCGCTGCGCTCAACCGCCCCTCTCCAAAGGGCGAGGGGCAAGGGCAAGGCGGGTTGGTGGTGTCCCTCTCCCCACGGAGAGGGACGGCTTGCGGAGCAAGCAGGGTGAGGTTGAGCATTTTCACCAATTGTGAAATAGCCTCAAGCCTTGTCCCTATAAAAACCTCTCTCATCCAGATAACTGTACGCTTTTTTAGACACCCTTTAAGCCGTCTGACACTGCGCGCTGACTCATCCCTTGCGCGGCTAAAGTTTGGTATAATACAGTCCTTGTCATCAGCCAGAAATGAACGAGACTTGGACGTTCAAGAGCTTATTCAACAAGCGTGCGCGGCCACCAAAAACGCCTATATCCCGTATTCGAACTATCCGGTCGGCGCGGCCCTGCTCGCCGCCGATGGCACGGTATATACGGGCTGCAACGTCGAAAACGCCTCCTTCCCGGTGACGATCTGCGCGGAACGGGTCGCGCTGGTCAAAGCGGTGAGCGAAGGCGTGCGCGACTTCAGCGCGATTGCCGTGGTCACGCGCAACGCCGGGTCGCCGTGCGGCATGTGCCGCCAGATGCTGTTTGAATTTGCCCCACAAATGCGCGTCATCATCGCGGACATGGACGGCAATGTCGTGTTCGATGATGCGCTCGCGCAACTTCTGCCGCTCGGTTTTACTCCGAACCACCTGGATCATGCCGCGTCCTGAACGCTCGTATCGCACCCCGGCGATCATCCTCAAGCGCTTTGACTTGGGCGAAGCGGATCGTCTGCTGACGATTCTCACGCCGCAGTACGGCAAGCTGGAAGCCGTCGCCAAAGGCGCGCGCAAGCTCACCAGCCACAAGACCGGGCATGTCGAGCTGTTCACGCGCGCGGACATGCTGCTCAACCGGGGGCGCGAACTCGACGTGGTGAATCAGTGCGAGATGACCGCCGCCTACCTGCCCCTGCGCGAAGACCTGATGCGCGGCGCGTATGCCAATTACTGCGCCGAGATGCTGGATCGCTTCACGTCGTCGGGTGAAGACGATGGCGCGGCGCGGCTGTTCAAGCTGTTTGATGAGACGCTTGCCCGCCTGTGCGCCGAAACCGATCCGCGTTTGGTGGTGCGCTACTACGAACTGCATCTGCTGGATATCGTCGGCTACCGCCCGGAACTCGCGCGCTGCGTGATCGGCGGGGAGACGATTCAGGCGGAAGATCAGTACTTCAGCAACGCCGAGGGCGGCGTCGTATGTCCCAAAGACGCGGTGCGCGGCACCGCTACCACACAAATCTCGATGCGCGCGCTCAAGGTGCTGCGGCACCTCCAGCGCGGCGGATACCCGCAGGCGCTGATCGTGCCGCCCGAACTCCACGAGGAAGTCGAGCGCGTGCAGCAGGGCTATATCACCTATCTCCTGGAACGCCGGTTGAAGAGTGTCGATTTTATTCGAAGGGTGCGCTAGTGCAGTTACCGCTGGCCTTAGAGCGATTCGTCTACGCGAATGATGGTCTGATCACGAGCGCGAACATCACCCCCGGCGACGCCGAACTATGGCGCACGTCGGTGTCGATTCAGCCCACCGAGAATGGCGCGCGCGCCTATGGGCTGTTCGCCCTCCCGCACGAGCAGTTTCTGATGACGTGTGCCTACGGCGCGGATGGCAGCATCGTCTACGAATACGTCGATGTGCCGCGCGACATGCTGCTGGCGCTGGCGGGCAACCTCGCGCCGCTCATCAGCCTGTTTGAAGTGCCCATTCCGCGCGACCGCGACGTGCTGCCCCCCGTGCGCATGCCGCAGTTGAGCCAATGGTCGGTGCGGGATCGGCGGGTGTACCTTGACAAGCTGTTTCACGACGCGGCGCGCGAAGATTTCCGCCGTTTGATGGGCTGGCTCGGCGCAGCGCTGCACGACCGCGGCCTGATGATCGCCGATTACCCTGGCGATACCGCGGCGCGCCTCGCCTTCATCAAGGGGATGCTGGCGCTGCTACCGACGAGCGTCCGCCCCGATCTCACGTTTTCGACGCACCGCCACGACAAAATCGCGACGCCCGCCCGCGTCGTGTTCGCCAAGCGCGGCATCGTCACCATGCGCTGGATCTCTGACTGGGCGGATCGCACGATCCCCAGCGATGAAGTCTTCAATCATCCGTATGTCAAACGCCTCCTCTCGCTGTGGACAGGCGACATCGGCGCGTTGATCACCGCCATCGACCAGATGGACGCCTTCGAACTGCAGGTCACCGACCGCAGCTTACAGGCGACGCTGGCCGCCGCCGCGCAGCGCCACGAACTCGACGCGCGCATCACGGCGGGTGATAAGCTGCCCGTCGAAGCGCTCAAGACCGTACTACGCGATGTGCCGCCGGACGGCGATCTGCGCCGCGCCTACGCCGACCAATTGCTGCGCTATGCCATTGAACAACGGGACGTTGAAGCGGCGCTGCTG
This sequence comes from Candidatus Flexifilum breve, assembly GCF_016713355.1. Taxonomy (NCBI): domain Bacteria; kingdom Bacillati; phylum Chloroflexota; class Anaerolineae; order Aggregatilineales; family Candidatus Flexifilaceae; genus Candidatus Flexifilum; species Candidatus Flexifilum breve. Next base: position 492,761 of record NZ_JADJPI010000007.1, on the reverse strand, counting down.
GTCACGCGGCTGATGGATATCGACCCGGTGCTGGACGAACAGCTCGCGACGCGGCTCAACCGCGAACTCGCCTTACAACCGGACGGCGTGTATGCGTTTGTCCGCGCCCGCGTCGCCGCCGAACCGGAAGATCGCTGGCGGTTTCGCCTCAAAGCGGCGGCGCTGGCCTCGCTGCGCGTCGCCATCCTCGATGGGGACGCCGAAACGGTCGCCAACTGGCTCAAGCTGATCGCCCGCGAACCCGCCACTTATGGCCTCATGGAAGTATTGCACAACGGCATCCTCGCCGCGCAGGAGCGCGCGCATCGCGATCCTGATCTGGCGAAGGCGCTGATCACGCTCTCGATCTGCCGCGATGCCGCCGCGCTCGAAATGCTGCTCAAAGACGAAGCCCTGCTCAAGGCGCTGCCCGACACGTTGGGACGCACGCTCCGTGAGGCGGAAGGCGACCCACTGGCGGTCTTGCAGCAGTACGGCCCGGAGACCTTCGTCGTGGTGCTGGCGCGCGCGGCGCTCCACAAGCACGGTGAGATGTTCACGCCCTCGGTGATCGAGCAGATCTGGAAATATTTCGTCGGCAGTGTGGCCTGCAATGTCCCCGCCGCCTACCAACCCGACCGCGTGATCACCGCGCTGACCGATCAGCAGCCCGCGTGGCTGAACCAGACGGCGCTGGAGACGCTGCTCACGCTGGCGCTGCGCGATCAACGCGATGATGTGTTCTTCAAGCTCATCCGCCAGTCGATCAAAGTCAGCACGGATACGCTGTGGCGCTTGCTCGCCAGTGCTGCCGAAACCCGCGACGAAGCCATCACCCGCGCCACGCTGCGCCGCCTGATGCTCGAACTGGAAGCGATTGAAGACGAAAACGAACTGATCGATGCGATCAACGATGTGTTCAATCTGCTGACGTGGAGCGCCCCGGCGCGGCAGCAGGTGGTCGCCTGGTGGCGCGATTTCACGCGCGAACAGCCGCCCGCCCGCCTGGGTCGGCTCGATAAAGCGCTGGTGGAGCACTTAGGCGAAGGCGCGAAACGCCCGCTGGATGATCTGCGCGAAATTCTCGGCGCGGTGATCTCGTTCCGGCGCATGCTCGGCAAACGCTCACTGAGCGAATTTGCCGACGATGTGCGCACGGCCTACAGCGTCCTGCAAGCCCTGTCCGAATCGTTCGATCCGTCGCCCCGGCGACAGATCAGCTTTGACGCGCAAACCATCCGCGCCGAGATTGACGACCGCGCCGCCGATCTGCCGCTGGACGAACGCCAGCTCCTCGCCAATCACTTCAAGGAACTGGCGGCGGTCATCAGCGAGATGGCGGAATATCGCAGCAAAGCCGGGTTGATCCGGCGCGGCGAGGATGTGGATCGCCAGTTGATGACGGGCGAACAGGAACCGCACGGCGCGGTCGATGCGCTGAAGTGGATGTCCGGCTACCTGAGCGGCACGCAGCACGAACGCGACGACGACACCGACGAGTGACTACACGGCCAGTCGGCCTCCGCCAGTGAATGAGCAGCATGTTTTCATAATTGGTAAAGATCTTCAACCTCACCCTGCTTGCTGCGCAAGCCGTCCCTCTCCGTGGGGAGAGGGACACGACTCGCCGTGCCCTTGACCCTCGCCCTCTGGTTCACGGCAGGACAGTATTAACATTTCGAGACTATCTTCCCTCAAACAACACCTTGTAGGGATGGCCAGAAAGGCTTGTCCGCAAAGCAAACAACCGACCCCACCCCCAGCCCCTCCCCGAATTCAGGGAGGGGAGCAAACATCGCTCGCACGTCTCCCTCTCCTCACTTGCGTGGGAGAGGGGTTGGGGGTGAGTTTTTTTCAAATACCCTCATAGGTGCGCCCTCCAATCGTTCTTGGATTTCTTTCGAGAACCTCCGTGAGCAGCATCATGCCAAAGGCCGACGGCGGAATCCGCCGTAAGACGGAGGTATTTGCCCCGCGAACTTGCTGTAATGGTCACGAATCGCTCTCATCGGGGGACATCATGCAAGCAACATCGGTCTTTTTAGCAGAACCCAGCAACGCCAAACTGCTCACCGGCGAAAAGAAGCGTATCGGCAACAGCTTCGTCATGTTTCTGATCGCCTTGATCTTCATCCTCGCCGCGGTGGTGGCGGGGTACTTCCTCTACACCCGCTATTCCCAACATCAAGCCCTGCTCACCGAAGGCAAGCAGACACGCGGCATCGTCACCGACGGTTTTGAGGAAACCTCGCGCAATTTCTATGTAATTGAGTCCAAGCGCTACCGCATCGAATATCGCTACACCATCGCCGGGCAAACCTACACCGGCGGGCAGGATATCGACGGGGCGCTGTATGAAGAGCTGTTCCTGCAATCGCCTGTGACGATTGTGTTCCTGCCCTCGAACCCGGGCGTTTCGGAACTGGGCGGCGAATTTGCGGACGATACCGAATACCGCAACGCCCTGCTCATCCTCGGCTCGCTGACGCTCGTCGCGCTGCTGGCGGCGGCGGGCTTCCTGTTTCGGGATGTGCGCAACCGCCGCCTGTCGAGCCAAGGGCAGATTCTCAATGGCACGCTGCTGAGCGCCGCCGGGCAGTACTACCGCCGCACGCTCAACGTGACCTTCCGCTACGAGTTCCGGTCGCCGCTCGGCACCACGATCACAGGATCGCGCACGGTCAAGCGCAATGACCTGAAGAAAGCCCCCGTCCCGGTGTCCGGCACGCCCATCAAAGTGCTGTATGTCAACGACAAGCTGCACCGCATTCTGTAAAGCTGACCGCGTCCCCTCTTCGCATGCGAGGAGGGGACGAAGGTTGTAGCGATCGCGCATTTCGCGTATAGTGGCGGCGGTTGTTTACGCAGACTGGAGAAAAACCGATGCGCTACACCCGCATGCTCGTGCTGATGCTAATGCTGCTCATGGCGACGGTGATCGCCGCGCAGGAGAGTGATACCGACGGCGACGGCATCGCCGACAGTCAGGATTTTTGCCCGCAGCTCCCCGGCAGCGCCGATCTGGTCGGCTGCACGCCGGAGACCTTCCCCGACTTCGATCAAGATACCATCGCCGATCCGCTCGATTCGTGCCCGAGTGACGCGGGATCAGCGGCCAATAACGGCTGCCCCGACGGCGTGATCCCCGACTACGACGCGGACGGACTGCCCGATGCGCAGGATCAATGCCCGCGCGAATACAGCCCGGAGGTCAATGGCTGCCCGCCTGACGCGGACGCCGATGCCGTGGCCGATTTCGCGGACGCCTGCCCAACGCAGCCCGGCGTTGAGGAGAATCTCGGCTGTCCGGCGGGGAGCGCGCCGCCCGATGGCGACGCCGACACCGTGCCCGATCTGTTTGATCAGTGCCCCGCCGAAGCAGGCGCGGCGCTGACCGGGGGCTGCCCGGATAGTGATGCTGATGGCACCGTCGATACGTTTGACGTCTGCCCGGCGCAGGCGGGTGATCCGCTGCTGGCGGGCTGCGTGCTCAGCTTACAGGCGACTCTACCCGCGCTCACGCCGATCAATGCGGGCAATGCGGCGGCGATCCGCGATGTGGGCACGCTGCTCACCGGATCGGGACGCATGGCCATGAGTGGCAATCGGCTGGCGGTGCGCGGAAACGATCAGGTGTACCTCTATGACCTGAGCGGGACAACGCTCACGCCAACGACGATCAGCGGGACGGGACAGGCCGATTACCCGATCAGCCTGAGCGCGTCTGGGGCTTCTCTGGCGCTGCTCACCTTCCCGGCAGATTTCAGCGCGCCGCCCTTCGTGCAGATCACCGACGCGGCAACGGGCGCAGACGGCAGCGCGCTCACTGTGCCCGCAGACAACAGCGGCGCGGCAGCGGGCGTGTCCAGCTTTGCCTTCAGCCCCACGGATCCCGCGCTGCTGGTGATCGCGCCGCTGGCAGGTAGTCCCGGCGCAGGCGTGAGCGCACCCGCCTACGATGTCGCGGCGAATCAACCCCGCGCGCAGTTGACCTTGCCGGGGAGCGCGGTGCAGGTCACCTTCAGCCGCAATGGGACGCGCTTCGCGCTGGATACGGTTGAGGCGGGGTCGATGGCGATCATGTTGTTCGATGCGGGGTCGATGACGCCGCTTGGGACGATCAACACGGGCGCGGCGGAACACTTCATCGGCACGCCGCTGGCGCTCAACGCGGATGGATCGCGGTTGGCGGCGGGCTATCCCGATGGCAGCGTGCATGTGTGGGAGATTACGGGTGCGCCGACCGAATTGACGCGCATCCCCGTGTTCAGCGGTGGTGAGATCGTGTCGGCGGTGGCCTACAGCCCGGACGGATCGCTGATCGCGGTGGCGGGCGGCGTGCCCTTCAGCGGCGGATTGACGGGCAGCGAACAGTTCACGCTGGTGCTGCTGGACGCGGCGACAGGCGCGGAAGTGGCACGCTGGTCAGCGCATGACACGCTGATCCGCGATCTGGCCTTCAACGAGGCGGGAACGCTGCTGATCTCGGCGGGCGATGTCCGCGTGCGCTTGTGGGGCGTGGGGTAAAAACAACCTCACCCCCGGCCCCTCTCCTAAAGGACAGGGGAGACGGACAGGTGTGTTGAAGTCCCCTCTCCGGTTGGAGAGGGGACTTAGAGGTGAGGTTAAAAACGGCGGACGCGCCGAAGCGCGTCCCTACGTAAACAATTTGGGTTTGGCGAACGATGTTGTCTCCCCTCCCTGAATTCGGGGAGGGGATGGGGGTGGGGTCAGAATCAGCGGACGCGCATTGATTCGCGCTCAGTTATTCCATTCGCCCCAACGCCGCTGGTTCCCACGCTGACGCGGATCATTGCCGCCGCGATCCAGCGGATGCGGCTTGCCGCCCGTGAGCAAGCGCTTGGCCTTCTGCACATCACTCTCGTGCTTGAGCAGCACGGTCAGCGTGTTTTCGAGCGTCTGCTTGTCGAGGCTGTCGGCGTTGAGCATGACAAGCGCGCGCGCCCAGTCAATCGTCTCCGATACGCTCGGATTCTTCTTCAAATCCATCGAGCGCAGGCTCTGCACGACTTCGACGACCTGCGCCGCCAGTTTCGCTTTCAACTGCGGCACGCGCATCTGCACGATGTTCATTTCGGTTTCCTGATTCGGGTAGTCGATGAACAGGTACAGGCAGCGGCGTTTGAGCGCCTCGGACAGTTCACGCGTATTGTTGCTGGTCAGCAGCACGACGGGCTGGTGCTTGGCGCTGATCGTGCCGAGTTCCGGCACGGAGACCTGAAAATCGCTCAGGATTTCCAGTAAAAACGCTTCGAATTCAGCATCGGCGCGGTCGATTTCGTCGATCAGCAGCACGACCGGCTCATCAGACGTGAGCGCCTTGAGCAGCGGGCGCGCCAGCAAGAAACGTTCGGAGAAGAACACATCCTCTTCGTTGGCGAGGCGATCTGCCGCCGCCGAGAGCGTTTCCGCATCGGAGAGCAGTTGGCTCAGCTTGTCGCGCAGGAGCTGGGTGTAGAGCATCTGCTTGGCGTATTCCCACTCGTAGAGCGCTTTGCTTTCGTCCAACCCTTCATAGCATTGCAGACGAATCAGCGGGCGGCCGCTGATTTTGGCCCACGCCTTCGCCAGCTCGGTTTTGCCGACGCCGGCTGGACCTTCGGCCAACACTGGTTTCCCCAAACGTTCAGCGAGGAACATCACCGTAGCGATCTCATCCGTGGCGATGTACTGCTGAGTCCGCAGAGCATCCTTGACCCCGCCAATTTCGTTAGCCATCTTGTTTTGTCCCACATAGCTGAATAATCGGAGATAACATGCCGCGTTACTGATCTCATTGTAAGCCAAAGCGCAAGCGCGATACAAGCAGCCTGACCCGTTTTAATCGAACACCTATCCGAAAAGGCAGGTAAGGCTGGCACGCGCTAGTGACATCCGTCACTAGATAGATATAATTTTGGGGCGTAGAATAGATTCACTGGTTGACTTACGGGCAAAGCTGCAAATCATCGCAGCCATACTAAGCACAACCGACAGACTCGCAGCTTGTAACAGCGCTCCCGCAACGCCGGGCAGCGCTGTTTTATTTTCGCGGACTGGTTGTTCAAGAAAGGTAGAGTGTTCGATGCATCTCACCCGATCTCTGCTGCTGGCCGCTTGCTGTCTACTGCTGGCAGTGCCCTTTACGTCGGTGACCGCCCAAGAAGATGTTTTCTTCCCAACTACGGAATGGCGCGTCTCCAGCCCGGAAGCCCAAGGCATGGACTCCGCTGAACTCGCGAACTTTTTCGTCACTTTTTCGCAAGATGAATTTAATCTCGACAGTTTGCTGGTGCTGCGGAACGGCGTGATCGTCGCCGAAGCTTACGCGCCTCCGTTTGAACAAACTATGAAGCACGAAATGTGGTCGGCTAGCAAGAGCGTCATGAGCGCGCTGATCGGCATTTTACTGCGTGACGGGCTGCTGGAAAGTGTGGATACACCCGTGTTGAGTCTGTTCCCTAATATGACTTTCCAGAACGTGGACGCCAATAAAGAAGCGATGACCGTCCGGCACTTGCTGACCATGACATCGGGCTTGAGCTGTGATATGTATTTCCCCGGCGGCGACCCTGGTGACGCCATGTTCACCAGCGAGAATTGGTTACAGTTCGCGCTTGACCTGCCGATGGGTTCTACTCCGGGCACGGAGTTCCATTACTGCAATGCCAATACTTACATCCTGTCCGCCATCGTGACGGAGTTAACAGGTAGATCCGCCGGGGATTTCGCGGCAGAGCAGTTGTTTGCGCCGCTGGGTATCACGGATTCGTTCTGGGAAACCAGCCCACAGGGAATCGCGGTTGGCGCCGCTGGTCTGCATCTGACGACGCGCGACATGGCGAAAATCGGGTATCTGTATTTGAATGGCGGCCTGTGGGATGGCGTACAGATCATCCCGGCGGATTACGTTGCCGCTTCGCTCACTGCTCAGGTTGACCCCGGTTGGCCGGATACCGCTTACAGCTATCAGTGGTGGAATATGATCTCTCCCGGAACCTACGCGGCGCTGGGGCGGGGCGGCCAATATATTGTGCTTGTGCCGGCGAAAGACCTAGTGATCGTAGCTACGGGGACGATTCCTGAATCGCTGCGCGCGTATATTCACGGCTATCCGCTCAATTACGCGGCCTCAGGGCTGACCGCAGCCGAGGGCGCGCTCCCCGAAAATGCGGCAGCCTTAAGCCAACTTGAGAATCAGATTGCGCAGATTACAACTCCGGCAACCGTCGCCGCTGTTCCGTTGCCCGCCATCGCCGCGCAGATCAACGGACAGACCTTTGGTCTGCTGACGCCGCTCACCTTGCCCGCAGCCGGGGTAATGAATGCCCATCAAGCCGCCGCGACTCCGGCAGCGCTGCGTTTTGACTTTTTAGACGAAACGCAGGCGAACCTGACGTTCATTTCTAGTACTGGCGAGACTTGGACGCTGCCCATCGGCTTGAACGGGCGCGATCTCGTCATGGAAGATAGCCCGGTTGGACCGCTGGGCAGCCAGGGTAGGTGGCATACGGACACCGAATTTAGCATCTGGATGGATTATATCGGCGATGGGCAGGCTGTTCGGTGGGATATCACCTTCCTGCCCGGCGGCATCGAGACCTTCTCGACGAATCTTGTCTCCGATAGTGTCGGTGTTTCAGCGGGAGTCCTCATGCAGTAGCGAGGAAGGTACGCAGGGCGATTCACTGTAATAAGACGGCGGGGAGAGGCTCTCCCCGCCGTTATGCTTCATGCGCTAGCGCCGACGTTCGGCGGCCATTTCGACCGCGTCGAGGAGCTTGTGCAGCCCGCCGATCAGGTCGCCGTTGAGGTGCAACCGGAGCGCGCGGCGCTTTTTACTTTGCAGCGCTTCGAGGTCACCCGCGGCCTGCGCTGACTTGAGCACACCGAAGCTGTACGGCGCATCCGGAATGGCGAGATCCGCCGGGTCATCGTAGGTGATCTGGAAGAACACGCCGTTGTCACCGCCGCCTTTGTGGAGCTGCCCGGTGCTGTGCAGGAAGCGCGGCCCGTAGCCGATGGTCACCGCGCGGCGGGTGGTGTGACGCAGCCGCCGCCGCACATTTTCCAGCGCCTCGTCGACATTCTCGAAGGCCGGGAGATAGGCCAGCAGCGCGAAGTAATCGCCCGCCTGCGAGGAGTTGATCAGCGAGGCCAGCATGCCGCCGAGCGTGTTGTGCGCGTACTGGTGCTGATAGCACAGTTCGCCGATGAGGTGGGACATGTGCGCGTCCGCGTACAGGCTCACGCCGCCCTCGACGAGCATCGGTTCGGTTTTGGGCAGCGATCCGTGCTGCTGGTAGTGTTCGAGCAAGCGCGCGGTGTTGTTCTTGCTCTCGGTGACGTTCGGCTCATCGAACGGGTTGATGTTCATGATCTTCCCGGCGACCGCGGTCGCAAATTCCCAGCGGAAGAACTCGCCCGCGATGCCGTAGGCGTCGTCGAGGTGGAAGGTCACGCACGGATGCCCGGCCTGCTGGAGTGTCTTGAAGCCGTTGTCGGTCGAGTCGTTGTCGTCACCCGCCACGCGGATGTAGACGAACAGGCGATCGGTCGAGTAGTCGTGCGGCATGCCGACCGTCGAATTGACGACCGGGACGAGGCCCTTGCCCTCTTTGCCTGTCGATTCGGCGACGAGTTGTTCGATCCAATTGCCGAGCGTGGTGATCGACGGGGAGCAGCGGATGGTGACTTTCGTCTGGCCGCTTTCCGCCAGCGTGCCGAGAATCGCGCCGAGCCACAGGCCGGGGTGATCCTTCGGGGTGATGTTTTCGCCGCACGCGGTCATCATGCGGTCGGCGTTCGCCCACAGCTTGTCGAGGTCGAGGCCGATCAGCGCGGCCGGGACGAGGCCGAAGTAGCTCAATGCGCTGTAACGCCCACCAATATCCGCCGGATTCAGGAAGATGTCACGGAAGCCAAGCTGTTCGGCAGTCGCGGCGAGTTCGCTGCCGGGATCGGTGATGGCGATGAACTGCTGGGCATTGCCGCCCGCTTTGGCGAAGAAGTACTTATAGAAGCAATGCGTTTCAATCGTGCTGCCCGACTTGCTGGCGACGATGAACAGCGTCTTGCTCACGTTGATCGAGTCTTCGATGTGCTTGATGTACGCGGGGTCCGTGCTGTCGAGCATGAGCAGTTTCGGGAAACCGACGCGTGACCCAAAGCTCTTGCTCAGCACTTCCGGCGCGAGGCTGCTGCCGCCCATGCCGAGCAGCACGACATACTCGAATGCGCCATCCTGCGTGGCGGCTTGCAGCGCCTTGAGGCGGTTGAGGTCAATCGTGCGGCGCGTCTCCAACCAACCGAGGCGCTGGGCGATCTTGCCGACGACTTCCGGGTGGCTCTTCCAAACGGAACCGTCCCGCGCCCAGATGCGCTCGTTGATCTTCTCTTTGCCCAGCGTGGCAATCGCCTGCTGCACGCGGTCGGTGTGCACGCCAATGGCGACTTCCTGCCGCTTCATCACGCCCGTGCGCAGCACGTTGCGCTTGGCATCCACCTGATCGAGCAGATTGCGGAAGGATTCGACGAACGAGTCGACGCCATCGACTTGCAGTTGGCGCGTGATCTGGTCGAGATCGATGCCGACTTCTGCCAGCCAGTCGAGCGTTTGCTCGGCTTCGTCGAGGTTCTGATCGAGTGTGCGCGCCGCCGTGCCATGATCCTTGAACGCCTTGAGCGTCTCCGGCGGCACGGTGTTGACCGTGTCCGGTCCGATCAGCAGGTCGAGGTACATGGTATCGGGATAGGCGGCGTTCTTCGTCCCGGTGGACGCCCACAGCAGGCGCTGCACCTGCGCCCCTTTAGCGCGCAGCGCTTCGAAGCGTTCGTTGTAGAACAATTCGAGGAAGCGCTTATAGGCGAGCTTGGCGTTGGCAATCGCGGCTTTGCCCTTGAGGCGGTTATTCAGGCTGACGCGCCCGATGTCGCCGCGCAGTTGGGCGGCGCGGATGTTGTTGTCGAGGATGCGGTCGACCATGGTGTCGATACGGCTGAGGAAGAAGCTGGCCACCGACGCGATCTGCGACACGTCCTCGCCCGCCGCTGCGCGCCGTTCCAGCCCGCGCACATAAGCTTCGATCACCGCGAGGTAGTTCTCGACGCTGAAGATCAGCGTGACGTTGACATTGATGCCGGACGCAATCGCTTCTTCGATGGCCGGGATACCCGCGTCGGTCGCCGGAATTTTGATCATCAGGTTGGGACGGTTGACCCGCGCGTGCAGGCGCTTGGCTTCATCAATCGTCGACTGCGTGTCGTTGGCGACGAGCGGCGAGACTTCTAAACTTACGTAGCCGTCGCGCCCCTTGGTCGAGTCGTAGACCGGGCGGAACAGGTCGAGCGCCGCCTGAATGTCTTCGACGGCGAGGGATTCGAAAATGGTGTAGGGGTCAAGGTCGAGCAGGCTTTCGAGCGCGCTGTCGTAATCCGCCGAATCACCGATTGCCTTCTGGAAGATCGTGGGGTTAGAGGTGACGCCCAGCACGCCATCCTCGTCGATCATCCGTTTCAATTCACCGCGCTGGATCAAGCTGCGGCGGATGTTGTCGTACCAAATACTTTGTCCGTACTGCTGAACTTCCACAGGCGGATTAGCCATCGATCGCACTCCTAATCAGACCAGATTGCTTTCAATTGTACGAGAGGACAGGCATTTATGCTGTAAGTTCGTGACAATTGTCGACCTACAGCCTGTCGAGTCACCGTTTATCGCAAACAATAATTAATATATGGAGTGAAATCTCAAGTATTTCAACGCTATCTTTAGATAACATAGATTATATGTTGATAGCAGCAACCTTTTGGGGTGCAGGCATCTGAGGGATCAAAATGGCCTACGACATTGTGCTTGAAAATGAATCTGCCACCGTCCGCTATGAGCCAAAGCTCGGGTACGTCTACCACACCTTCCACAAAGCCCAGACGGGCGCGCCGTTCCGGAACATCATGAATGCCGCGCTCGATTACCTGATCGAGCACAAGGGCAGCAAATGGCTGTCGGATGATCGCTTGAACGCCGCTTTCCAACAAGAAGACGTGGTGTTCGCGGTGACCGATTGGGGTCCGCGCGCCGCGAAAGGCGGCTGGAAGTTCTGGGCGCTCGTCGTCCCGGCGGATATTGCCGGACGCGCCAGCATGCAGGATATCGTCGAAACGTTCTTCGATCTCGGCGTGCGGGTGAGCATCTTCAGCGATCTCGACAAAGCCCGCGAATGGATTGAAAGCGCCAAGTAAGGCGGCGGTTTAAGAAACGCTAAAACCGCCTCACCCCGTTGCGCTGCGCTTAACCGCCCCCTCTCCCGTGGGAGAGGGGCAACGAACCATCAGGTTCGTGGGGTGAGGCCTAAACTGCGGTTAGCTGCCGGTTGGGCGGTGCGCCGCCGACTCCAGCGCCAGCATTTTGTTAAAGCGGCGGGCATGGCGCTCTTCCCCGCTGAACTGCGCCTTGAGGAAGGTCGTCGCGATCTCCTCAGCGAGCGCCGTGCCAATGATGCGCGCCCCCACGCAAATCACGTTCATCTGATCGTGTTCCACGCCCTGATGCGCGCTGTACACATCATGCACCAGCGCGGCGTAGATGCCTTGAATCTTGTTCGCGGCAATGCATGCCCCGACACCGCTGCCACAGGCGACGATTCCCCGCTCTGCCCGGCCATCCAGCACCGCCGCGCCGACCGCTTGGGCGGCATCGGGATAGTCGGCAGAAACATTCGGGTTATCCACGCCGAGATCCAGCACTTCATAACCCTGCTTGGCCAGATAGTCGACGAGATGCTGCTTGAGCGGGTAGCCCGCGTGATCGCTTGCCAGCGCAATTTTCATGCTGATGTATTCCCTGACTCGCTAATTTCCGGTCTATGCCTGAGTGTAGCATACAGTAGGGGCGCAGCATGAGCGTGTTGAAAAAGGTCAGATTCCGACCCCACCCCCGGCCCCTCCCCGAATTCAGGGAGGGGAGCCAACAGCGCCTGCCAAGCCGAATATGTCTTCGTAGGGACGCAATTCATTGCGTCCGCTGACGAAGGAAAGGCTTTAAGGGATGCTTTTTAAACACCTTCATGCTGCGCCCCTACGTTTCGCACTACGCTTTGGTTACTTGCCGAGCAGCGACTTGGCCGCGTCGACGACCGTCTGCGGGACGAGGCCGTATTCCTCGTAAATCTTCTGGTAGGGAGCGGACGCGCCAAAGCGATCCACGCCGATGGCGATGCCGCCGATGCCGACATACTTCTGCCAGCCCGTCGTCACGCCCGCTTCGATGCTGACGCGCGCGGTCACCGACTTCGGCAGCACGCTTTCCTTATAGTCTTCGGGCTGCTCGTTGAACAGTTCCCAGCACGGCAGCGAGACGAGGCGCGCCTTGATGCCGCTGGCGGTCAACGTCTTGTAGGCGTCGTGCGCAATGTGCACTTCGCTGCCGCTCGACAGCAGAATCACTTCCGGCGTGCCGTCGGAGTCGGCCAGCACATAGCCGCCGCGACCGACACCCGCGAAGACCGCATCCACACCGCCGATGCCGTCGCCCATGAGCACGGGCAGATCCTGCCGCGTGAAAATCAGCACCGCGGGCTTATCCGACGCCACGGCATGCTGCCACGCCGCCGACGTTTCGTGCGCGTCCGCTGGGCGGTAGGTATACAGGCCGGGGATCAGGCGCAGCGACATGACGTGCTCGACGGGTTCATGCGTCGGGCCGTCTTCGCCCACGCCAATGCTGTCATGCGTGAAGACGTAGAGCGTCGGGATCTTCATGAGCGCGCCGAGGCGGAGCGTCGGGCGCATGTAATCGCTGAAGGTGAGGAAGGTCGCGCTGTAGGGCTTGATGATGCCGCCGTGCAGCGCCAGCCCGTTGACGATCGCGCCCATCGCGTGTTCACGCACGCCAAAGCGCACGTTGCGCCCCGCCGTGCTGTTCGGGCCGGTGTTCGCCGCGCCCTTGATGAGCGTCTTGGTGCTGCCCGCGAGGTCGGCATCGCCGCCGATCATCGTGGGGATGTGCTTGGCAATCGCGTTGAGCGCCGCGCCGCTGGCGTTGCGCGTGGCGACCTTCTTGTCGGCGGTATAGCGCGGAATATCGGCGTCCCAGCCCGCGGGGAGCTGACCGGCCAGCGCGCGTTCGAACGTCTCGGCGAGTTCGGGGAAGGCCGCCCGGTAAGCGACCAACTGCTGCGTCCACGCCTGTTCCTGCTGCGCGCCGCGGTCAACCGCTTCGCGCAGATGTTCCAGCGCCGCGCCGGGGATGTAGAAGTCTTCCTGCGGCCAACCGTAGAATTCCTTGACCAGCTTGATCTCGTCCGCGCCCAACGGCGACCCATGCGCTTCGCTCGTGCCGCCCTTGTTCGGGCTGCCGTAGCCAATCGTCGTCTTGACGACGATGAGCGTGGGCTGGTCGGTGACGGCCTTGGCCGCGCTGAGCGCTTCATCGAGGGCGGCAACATCGTTGCCGTCGGCCACGGTCAGCGTGTGCCAACCGTAGGCACGGTAGCGGGCGGCGACATCTTCGGTGAAGGTCATGCTCGCCTGGCCGTCCAGCGTGATATCGTTGCTGTCGTACAGCATGATCAGCTTGCCGAGACCCCACGTCCCCGCAATCGAGGCCGCTTCGCCGGACAGACCTTCCATCAGGTCACCATCGCCGACCAGCGCGTAGGTGTAGTGATCGACAATCTCATGGCCGGGGCGGTTGAAGGTCGAGGCGAGGAACGCTTCCGCCAGCGCGAAGCCGACCGCGTTCGCCGCGCCCTGACCGAGCGGGCCAGTCGTGGTTTCGACACCGGGCGTCACATGATATTCGGGATGGCCGGGGGTGATGCTGCCCCACTGGCGGAAGTTCTTGACCTCGTCCAGCGGCAGGTCATAGCCCGTCAGGTGCAGCAGCGCGTATAGGACCATGGAACCGTGCCCGGCGCTGAGGATGAAGCGGTCGCGGTTCGCCCAGTGCGGATTACGCGGATTGTGGCGCAGGTGATTCTGCCACAGAGCATACGCCATCGGCGCAGCGCCCATGGGCAAACCGGGATGACCGCTGTTGGCTTTCTGAATGGCGTCAATGGCCAGCGTGCGGATGGTGTTGATTGCAAGCGTTTGTAAATCGGAGGGCACGGTTTCTTCTCCCGTCAAAAAATACACATTGCGGCAGGATTGTAACACACCGTTGCGCCGGATTTGACAACCTACCGTTACACTTTTACGTATTAGATTGAGATGCTAACACCCCCAGTGGACAGTGGGAGCGGAGGCTGCATTCGTATGCAGACCCTATGACTATAACCGTCACCCGGGCATTTGCCTAGGGTTATCACTTACCGTATGCAAGAGAGTCGAGGCCTTGTGTGAGCTTATTACTGCTGGTGGTGGGCGCGCTGTTCGCCGTGCTCTTCCTTCTCAACAACGTGTTCCAGACGCTGCGCCGCAGCCCGATCGGCTTTGGGGATCTATTGCTCGCCTTCCTCGCCACGCTGGTGAGCGCGGCGGGCGTGCTGCTCAACTACTGGGGGGATGCCCCTGATCCACAGCTCGACATCTGGGCGCTGACGCTCGGCGGGGCGCTCGCTGCGCTCAGTCTGATCGTGGCGCTGATCGAAGTCTTCCGCCCGCAGCGGCTGAAAGGTTCGCGCGGGGTGCTCGGCCTGTTCAGCGGCCTGCTGATCGCGGCATCGGGCTTGCTCGTGCCGTTCGTCGCCGCGTATTTCGCGCTGCAAACTACCCAACCCACGCCGACGCAGGTCGCGCAAGGCGTGTCGACGGACGAGGCGACCGCCGAAGCGACAGCGGAAATCAGCCGCGGGGCGCAGTTGTTCTACGCCATCCGCGACGCCATCCGCCACGAAATTCAGGTCGAAGATCAGGTGATCACCGACGCGCTGGAAGCGGGCACGCCGCTGCGCCAGATCGTCGAGCAGTATGACGGCGATATCGAGGTCGTGATCGACGAAATTGCGGTGGCGATGGAGTCATGGGTGCGCGAAGGCATCGCCATCGGCGAGATCGGCACGCTGCAAGGCGCGCTGCTGCTCAGCCAGATGGAGAACATCGTGCGACTGGCGGTCAACAGCGACATCAACCGCTTCGCCGACCGCTTTGGGCGCGAAACGCCCGCCCCCGGTGAAACCGCGGAGAGCATCTTCGGCATGGTGTCGCCGCACCCGACGACCGGGACGCCGCGCGCGGTCACGCTCACCGCGCCCGCGGCGACACAGCCCGCTACGGCGACGCTCACACCCACGCTGACCGAAACGTCACCTCCGTCGCGCACGCCGACGCCCTCGCGGACGCGCTTCCAGTTCAGCACGCGCACACTCGCACCGACGCTCACGCCGACGGAAGTGGTGATCTGTCAGGCGACCGTCACCAACAATCTGCGCCTGCGCAGGCCTGCGCCGACTTGCCGATCACGGAAGATTAACCTCATCCCCCCTCTCCTAAGAGGGGCTTGAGGACGCTTTCAGGACCTCTCCTCTTTTCGACAGGATTTGAGCCAGGGAGGGAACTGCCCCTTCCCTGCGCGCCCACCGCGGGGAGGGATTTGAGGGACAGAAGGCCTCGTCCCTACAGGTTCTTTGGCGAAGGAATCCTTGTCCCATTGGAAAACATGAAAAACCTACCCCTTTTAGGCAAGCCCCTCCCCTACTTTCCTCTCAACCTAGAGGCGCGACGCGGTAACGTTTACCGAATGGACGCGCTGAGCGCGGCGGTATCCGTGATGCTCAGCGAGGCGAGCAGCGCGTCATACCACCCGAGATTCGGCGTGAAGGCGCTGGCAGCTTGAGCGTCCACGACCTGCGTAAACTGCGCGAGATACGCCGTATAGTCGACTTCATTCGCAAACGGATCGATTTCCGGCGGGAGGATCGTCGCTGGCACCTGCACGGGGAAATGCGCCGCGACCAGGAACTGATCATCGCTGCTGAGGCCGCGATAGAAGTATTCGTAGGGCGTAGCGGCGCTGAAGACGACGAAGTTCTGCGCGAACACTGTCAGGTAGCGCAGACCGTTGCCATTCCCGAACGGCTGGTACTGTGGGAGCCCATAGAAGATCGCCCCCGCCGCCCGCACGGGCATGTTGGTTAAGCCGCCGGGCGACTGCGCCGCCTGCAGCAGATCGACTTTGTTGTCGAGCAGCGCTTCGAGATCAGCGGCATCATAGTCGAAGAAAGCATAGGCCGCTTCCGAGTCGTGGTAGTGGTAGAGGTCGATGGTGCCATTCAGCGCCGCGTCAACGCCGGATACGAGCGTATACCGCACCGAACTCGGCATGCCGCCCATCATGTCCAGATCGAAGATGCCGACCTGTTCTTCCTGCATGACCGCCGTAATTCCTAAAGCGGCGGGCACGGTAAACGTCACGCCGCCGCTGTCGACGATGAGACTCCCTTGCGCCGGGGCGGTGGCGACGACGGCAGGCGCGGGTGACTCGTAGGGAAGGATGAAGTAGGTGGTGGCGTTGGCTTCCGCTGTCCAGCCATTGATCCCGAGCGCGGCGACATGCCGCCACAGGAACGACTCCGCGCAGACCGCGTCATCATAGACGATATTGAACACCGTGCCCGGCGCAAGTTGACCGACGAGCGCGGCGCTCCGCGAAGGGAACTCCCGCACATTGTTTGGATCACCGGGCGTGACGATGGCGTTTTCCATGCCATCACCACGAAACTGCGTGGGCAGACAGGCCGTTTGGGCCGGAGGAGCGGCCGCTACCGGAACCGTCCACAGGAGAACGAGCAGCAGTATCCATTTGAAGCGCATGACGAACTTCCTTTGGAGGAGAGCAAAACGAGCGCAATGTCCTTTTACTATAGTCCGCATTTGCTCAGATTACTGCGGGTTCGGCATATTCGCATAAGACAAGACCTCGGTTTGCGCCTGGGCGGCTTTGGCGGCGTAATCCGCCATGCCGAGGCGTGTGAAGATGATCATGGACTGCTGCAGCTTGCGCGAGGCGGCCATCGTGCGCCCGCGCTGCGCCAAACTGACGCCGTGCGCGTACATCGTGCGCGCGACTTCACCATCCGCTTTGATCTCCTGAAAGGCTTCGGTCGCCAAGCGGAAATGCTCGTCCGGGTCGGCGGAGAGGTGCTGCGGCGCGTCGTCCGGGAGCGCAGACAGCGTGGAAATCACCTGCCCGAGCGCGCGGTGCACGGTCGCGGTTTGCAGTGGTTGCTTGAGCTCCCATGCAAGGTGATACGCCATGACGCCCTGCTCCCACGCGGCGAACGGATCATTCAGGCTGAGATAGACTTCCACCAGCGCGGCTTGAATCTCGGTCGTGAGTTCAATGCGCTTGTCGAACTGATCCGGCGGTAACTCATTGGCCAGCAGCAGCGCCTTGTCGAACTGCGCTTTGGCGCTTTCGACGTGCCCCAAGCTGAGCAGCATCAATGCCTCGTTGTACGCGCTGATCACCCGCACATCCAGCAAGCCGAGTTCACAGGCGCCATCATAAGTCGCGCGAAACAACTGCCGCGCCCGTTTGAAATCGCCTTTCCAGCGGTAGGTCTCGCCCAGACTGAGGAGCGCACCGATGGCACGCGGGCGGTTGCCCGCCTGTTCAAACAGGGTGCGCGCGTGCTCGAAATGGGCAATGCTGGCATCAAGATTGGCGCGGTAGCCCTGCAGCGTGCCGAGCAGCAGTTCTACCCGCCCGTGATCGACCAGATGCCCGCGTTCGACCGCGGTTCGCCCTAATGCGTTCATCTGATCGACCGCATCCTTAAAAAGGTAATTCGCCACTCTCCCAACGGTCGAGGATGTGCATGCAGCGGGCGTTGAATTCGGGAGTGGGTTCAATGTTGGGCTGCGTCATAGGTACTCCACGGCTGATTGTCGAACTAACATTTCAAGCAAACCATGAAATCCGCCGTTCACCAATGCGGGTTTCACCAAATATTTATGAAGGCACAGTATGATGAAGCGGCATCTGTGAAAGAATACGCAAACTGGCGGATCAGAAAGTAGTTGAGCATGTGGCGGCTGTTTATTGCGGGCGTGATCATTTTGGGCGTGGTGATCTTCGGCTTCAGTCTGATCGATTCCAGCGCGGGGGCGGAAATCGGCGCGAGCGCGCTCATCGTCGATACGGGCGGCGACACCAGCGGCTACGCGCGCGCCTTCGAGCCGCTCGACTGGCAGTTCCCGCGGGATTTCGGCGCGCACCCCGACTATCAAACGGAATGGTGGTACTACACGGGCAACCTGAGCGACGCGAGCGGGCGGCGCTTCGGCTACCAGTTCACCATCTTCCGGCGGGCGATCACGCCGACCAGCGCTGAGGGCGGTTCCGAGTGGCGCTCAAACCAACTGTATATGGCACACTTCGCCGTGACCGATGTCGCAGGCGAACGCTTTTATCATGATGAACGCTTCAGCCGGGGCAGCGCGGGCTTAGCGGGCGCGGAAAGCGACCCGACTTATCGTGTGTGGCTGGAAGGCTGGCAGGTGATCGGCACGAACGCCGACGCCACGCAGACGCGCATCACGGCGGCGACCGAGCACGTCGCGCTCGATCTGGCGCTGGAACAAGTCAACCCACCCGCGCTGCAAGGCGACCGCGGTCTGAGCGCCAAAAGCGCCGAACCGGGCAACGCCAGCCACTACTACTCGCTGACCGACTTAATCAGCACGGGCACGCTGACGATTGACGGCGAAACCTTCACCGTGAGCGGCACGACATGGAAAGATCATGAATTCAGCACGAGCGCGCTCGGCGGGAATGCGCGCGGTTGGGACTGGTTCGGCTTGCAGTTTGCCGACGACCGCGAACTGATGATCGGGCAGATCCGCCAGACCGATGGCGGACGCGATCCGTATTTCGGCGGGCTGCTGGTCAACGCGGATGGCTCGACGATCTATCTCCCGGCGGACGCCTTCACCATCGAAGCGACGGCCACCTGGACGAGTCCGCATACGGGCGCGACGTATCCGGCGGGCTGGCGCATCACCGTGACGCCGCCGGAGGGTGAGCCGTTCACGTTCACAGCGACACCGCAGATCGCGGATCAGGAACTGCACGGCGGCGGGATCGCGTACTGGGAAGGCACCGTGCGTCTCGAAGGGGAGATCACGGGGTACGGGTACGCTGAATTGACCGGGTACGCCGATTCGATGACGGGACGGTTTTAGAGCCACAATCTTCGCTAGTTCCCTCGTAGGGGCGCACGGCCGTGCGCCCCTACACAACGAGACGAGATCAATGCGCCTCACCCCAAACCCCTCTTCCAAGGATTGCGGACAGGACACTTTTAACAATGGAGCCATTTTGTAGGGACGCGCTTCTGCGCGTCCGTGATCGGCGGACGCCCCGTTGGGCGTCCCTACAATCCCCTCGATTGTTAAAACTGTCCCTCTGTCAATCCCAAGGGCGAGGGGCTGATTCGCGTGCATTTCTCCACTCTCCGCTCGGAGAGCAGCCGGGGGCGAGGCTGCGAAAACTCACCGCTTGACTCTCAGCTAACCTGAGACTGTAGAGTCAGCATATCTCTGCGCAGAGAGGACTAACGATGATCAGAATTGGCGACTTCGCCCGTCTCGGACAGGTATCGATTGTGACGCTGCGCCACTACGACGAAATCGGCTTGCTCAAGCCCGTCAAGGTGGACAACTTCACAGGGTACCGCTACTACTCGGTCGGTCAACTGCCCCGGCTCAATCGGATTCTGGCGCTCAAAGACCTCGGGTTTTCGCTGGAACAGATTGAGAAGGTGCTCAACGGCGGTCTCACACTCGATCAACTGCGCGGCATGCTGACTCTCAAGCACGCCGAGCTGGAACGCGAGATCACGGATGAGCAAGCGCGGTTGGCGCGGATAGCGGCACGTCTGCGGCAAATAGAATTGGAGGATAGCATGTCCACGTATGATGTCGTACTCAAGACCGTCCCGGCCACCACCATCGTCTCGCGGCGCGTCACCATCCCCACCAACGATGAAGTGCCGCAGTACCTCAACCCGGCGTTCGGCGAGGTGTGGGAGTTTGTCGGCGCGCACAACCTTAAGCCGACCGGCCCGAACCTCGCGATCTGGCACCAGCCCGCCGAGGTGCTCGCCAACGAAGTCGCCGAGGCCGCGCTCCCCATTGAACAAGCCGTGCCGGGCACGGATCGCGTGCAGGTCTACGAGCTACCGCCCACACAGGTCGCGGCGGCCGTGCATTACGGCGACTTTGAGGGGTTCACGCAGCTCCACACAGCGATTCTCCAGTGGATCGAGAGCAACGGCTATCAGATTGTCGGGCCGTACCGCGAGGTCTACATCAAGCACAACCCGGACGATTACAGCGAGTCCGCGACCGAAGTACAGTACCCCGTCGAGAAGGCGTAGATTAATCCAACCTCACCCCCCTCTCCTAAAGGAGAGGGGAGCCAACATCGACTGCCAATCTAGCGGACGCCCCGTTGGGCGTCCCTACAATTTCTATTTAACCCACCCTCGGAGCGAAACTTACCAACGTCCGCCCCCGTAGATTGTGACATTCCTCTAGTGCGTCCCCCTGTAGGAGCGGTATAATCAGGCACCTTGTGAAAGCTGTCACTTCATTGAACCATTCAACGAAGATCGGCGTAATTACGTGGTATTCGTCGGATACCTTGACATCCCCATAGGGATCAGACAAACTTTGCATAACAACTTTCAGAAAAGTCTGTTATTCTCCAGACTCAAAAGCTTTTAGAGGAGGAATTACCGTTGGGTGTCTTAATGGAGGTCAAAAACCTCGTAACCCGATTCTACACGCAAGAAGGGGTGGTATACGCCGTCAATAACGTTTCGTATAAGCTGAATGAAGGCGAAACGTTGGGCGTCGTCGGGGAAAGCGGTTCCGGCAAGAGCGTGCATGCATTGTCGATTATGCGTCTGATCCCATCCCCTCCCGGCAAAATCGAAAACGGCGAAGTCATCTTTCAAGGCCGCGATTTGCTGAAAATCCCGAACGACCAGATGCGACTGGTGCGTGGTGCCGAGATCGCCATGATCTTCCAAGACCCCATGACCTCGCTCAACCCCGTTCTGACCATTGGCACGCAAATCACCGAAGCGTTGAAGCTGCATATGGGTATGAACGACAAGCAGGCGAATGAACGCGCCGCCGAACTGCTGACGATGGTCGGCATTCCGGATGCGTCGCGCCGCTTGGGCGCCTACCCGCATCAGTTTTCGGGTGGTATGCGTCAGCGCGTGATGATCGCGATGGCGCTGTCGTGCAATCCCAAGCTGTTGATTGCCGACGAACCGACGACCGCGCTCGACGTGACCATTCAGGCTCAAATCATCGAACTGGTGAAGGGTCTGAAAGAAAAGTTGGGCATGGCGATGATCTGGATCAGCCACGACCTCGGCGTGGTGGCGGGTCTGTCGGACACGGTGCAGGTCATGTACGGCGGTCAAATCGTCGAACGCGGCCCGGTCACCGAAGTGTTCATGGACACGCGCCACCCGTACACGCTCGGTCTGCTCAAGTCGCTGCCGCGCCACGATGCGCGCGCGGGCGGCGAAAAGCTCACGCAGATCGAAGGCGCGCCGCCGGATATGCGTATTCCGCCGAAGGGCTGCCCGTTCTTCGCGCGCTGCACCTACCGCATCCCCGGGAAGTGCGACGAAGTCATGCCGCCGCTGATTCCGGGACCCGAAGCCAAAGCCGATCACTTGAAAGCCTGCTGGGTGGATGTCCGTAACGGTCAGCCGCTGCCCGATCAAGGAGTTGCTCAACATGTATAATCAGGCAGTTGCTCCCGCGCCTTCATCCGCGAAGGGCGGCAAAGAAGTTCTCTTGCAGGTGCGCAACCTGAAGAAGCATTTCCCGATCAGCGCTGGTTTGATCTTCCAGCGACAGGTCGGCGCAGTGAAAGCCGTCGACGATGTCAGCTTTGACGTGTTCAAGGGCGAAACGCTCGGTCTCGTCGGCGAATCCGGCTGCGGCAAGTCGACCACCGGTCGTACCGTCCTCCAGCTCTACAAGCCGACCGAAGGCTCGGTCGTCTTCGAAGGCAAGGAACTGACGACGCTGCCTTCCAGCGAACTGCGCCAGATGCGCCGCCGTATGCAGATGATCTTCCAGGATCCGTTTGCCTCGCTGAACCCGCGTATGTCGGTCGGGAACATCGTCGGCGAACCGCTGCGCATCCACAACGTGATTCAGAACAAGGCCGAACTACAGGAATACGTCGAACAACTGCTGGTGCGCGTGGGTCTCAACCCCTACTTCATCAACCGCTACCCGCACGAATTCTCTGGCGGTCAGCGTCAGCGTATCGGCATCGCCCGCGCGCTCGCGCTGCGCCCGTCGTTCATCGTCGCCGACGAACCGATCTCCGCGCTCGACGTGTCGATTCAGGCGCAGGTCGTCAACCTGCTCGAAGAACTGCAGGACGAGCTCAAGCTGACGTATCTGTTCATCGCCCACGACCTGAGCATGGTGCGCCACATCTGCGACCGCGTCGCGGTGATGTACCTCGGCAAGATTGTGGAAATTGGCTCGACGGATGATGTCTACGACAATCCGCTGCACCCGTACACGCAGGCGCTGCTCTCCGCCGTGCCCGTGCCGGACCCGCTGAAGGAACGCAATCGCCAGCGCATTCTGCTGCCCGGCGACGTCCCCAGCCCGGCGCGCCCGCCGATCGGCTGCAACTTCAATACGCGCTGCCCCGTCTCGATTGCGGGCATCTGCTACGAAGAACCCGATCCGGTTCTGGAAGAAGTCACGCCCGGTCACTGGGTGGCCTGCCACCGCGTCACCAGCTTCTAAGCCAGAAGACACTCAACGTAAACCGCCCCCGTCAGATGATGGGGGCGGTTTTGATTCTGTCACTCACGACCTACCGCTTGCTGAACATGCCCAGGTAATTCTTCGCTTCTTCGAGCGAGGCGCCGGTCTTTTCGCGGTACAGCTTGATCGCCTCCAGGACCTTGCCCTGCAGCGCCAACTGCTTCACCTGCGCTTCAAACTCACCGCCCAGCGGCACATACTGCACATTCAGATGCCGCATCAGGAACGCGACCTGATCTTCCAGTTCCTTCACCCGCATCCGCAATGCACCGTATTCTTCGAGATCAACTTCGCCCATGCGCGCCATGTGGTTTTCTCCCCAACAGTGACAGCTAAACTTCCATCACTGTACTGCACATCGGACGCGCGGATTGTCAGCCTCCGTTGACAATGCGGAAGACCGGGTACTCGGCGGCGGAACGTTCGAAATCGGCCAGCGGCGACTGCGGCGTGAGCGGCAGCATGTGCGGTCGCGCTCCCGGCGCGCGTTTGATGTAGGCCAGCAAAATCGAGGCGCGCTGCGCCACGGGCACATCTTCGAGATGCACCTCATGGCGGCGTCCGCTGCGCAGATACGCCTTGCCGTGCGCCGCCTGCACATTGAGCACCCACTGCGCCTGAGTGCCGAGCATCGATACGAGGTAGCGCTCGCCGTCGATCACGGTGATCACCACCGGGAAGGAGACGATCTTGCCGGATTTGCGCCCGATCACTTCGAGCGTTTCCATATAGTTCGGCGTGATGCCCAGCGAGCCGACCCACGCATAGAGGCGATTCGCGATCCGGGCGAGACGGTGCGGACGGTTACCACGATACATCCATTGTTTGAAGCGGGCGAAGCTGAGCATGAGCGGCGCTTTCGACGATTTCATATGCATGTGATTCTACGGGGAAACGCGGGCTGAAGTTGTAGTCAGTTTGACAAGCAGACGAATATCCCTATAGTATAGAACATCCGAGCTAAACAGACAGGGGGTGCACATGCCACAATCAGGGATGGGTCGCATTGTGTGGACGGATCTCACGATCCCCAACGCGCCGCAAGTTCGCGATTTCTACGCGCAGGTCTTCGGCTGGGGCGTGGAAAATGTCGAGGTGGACGACCACCACGATTTCACCATGACCGACCCCGCCACCGGTGATGGCATCGTCGGTGTGTGCCATGCGCTGGGCGAGAACGCCACGCAGCCCCCGCAGTGGATCAATTACTTCAGCGTGGCCAATCTCGATGACAGCATCAAAGCGGTGGAGCAGAACGGCGGCAAGGTGATCACGCCCGTGCGCGGCGGCGGCGGCTTTCGCTTCTGCGTGATTCAGGATCCAGGCGGCGCGGTCTGCGGCTTGATGGAGATGGGGAGCGCGTAAAAGGCTTAAGCGAGGCTGATCCGTCAGCGTCCGCCTTGATCCTTCGTTTCCCAAGTCTATCCCAAGATCGAAGTTTTAAGCGCCGGTGAACTAAGTTAACCTGTTCACAACTTTGAACATTCTTGGACTCCTGTTCTAAAACTGTTCATAACTCGGCGGAGTTATGAACAGATCTCCGCGTCAACCTGTTCAAAACCTGTTCAAAACTTTCGACAGCTTGGGATATAGAGATCGCAATATGCAGGCGATCGGGGTTTCAGCGGGTAGTTTTCGACAGATGCCTGTCGAAACTGTTCATAAGTCGCCGAGTTATGAACAGGCAGCCTGTTCAAAGTTTTTAGAACACAAGTGCGACTATATCGCAAGTTTTGGGTAACGCTGGTGATTAATTTGGGTGTTATGGGATATATCTTGCGATAAAGCGCGCGGGTGGGGAATCGGCCTAAAAGTTATGAACAGTTTGAACAGGCTCTACTACTACGACTAAAAATATATTTAGTGACTCCGTAGGGAAATTCTCAATGAGTAGAAGCCCCCGCGGAATGCTATGCTGCGCTATAATGCAACAAGACTCAATGATCACAATGGTTTGCCCCACTATGACTGAACAAGAAAAACAGGCTTACGAGAAAAAAATCGCCATCCTGGGCCGGCTGACCGAAATCAGCACGTCGCTCAACTCCAACCTCAAACTCAAACCGCTGTTGGGGCTGATCATGGAAGCGGCGGCGGAAATGGCCGACGCGGAAGCGGCGTCCGTCCTCCTTTGGGATACGAAGACCAATGAACTGCGCTTCGCATCCACCACCACCACCAATAACAATCAGTCGATTATCGGTTCGTCGGTGCCGCTGGAAGGCAGCATCGCGGGCACGGTGCTGCGCGAAAATCGCGTGGTGATCGTCGAAGACGCGGAACATGACCCGCGCCACTACGCCAAGGTCGACAAAGACTTTGAGTTCCGGACGCGCTCCATTCTGGGTGTACCGATGCATTCCAAGAGCCGCATCATCGGCGTGCTGGAAGCCATCAACAAGCGCAATTTGCCATGGTCGCAGGACGACGTGACCTATTTGAGCACGCTGGCCTCGCAGGCGGCCGTAGCGATCGAAAGCGCGCAGCTCGTCGCGGCGCTGCGTCAGGCCAACGAAGAACTCAGCCATTTAGACAAGCTCAAAAGCGATTTCATTTCCATCGCGTCGCACGAACTGCGCACCCCATTGGGCGTCATTTTGGGATATGCCAGTTTTATCCAGGATGCGGAAGACCCGGAAGTACGGGCGCATGCCTCGAAAGTGGTTTCCAGCGCCATGCAGCTCCGGCGTATCATCGAAGACCTGACCAATCTGCGCTTCATCGACCAGAGCTCGGCGGAGATGAATTTTGAGGAGGTTCCACTCGCCAGCTTCCTCAAAGAGATCGCGCAGGAGGCTTTCGCGCTGGCTGAGGCAAAACGTCATCGCTTTTTATACAACGCTCCAGATGATAATGTGCATGTGCGGATCGATCGCATTCGCATGGGCATGGCGATCACGAATATCCTCAACAACGCGGTGCGCTTTACGCCGGATGCCGGACGCATCATTTTGAGCGTGGAGATTCGCGGTCCGGAGGTCTGGATCAGCGTCAACGACAACGGCGTCGGGCTGGAGCCCGCGCAGTTGGAGAAAATCTTCGAGCGTTTCTATCAGGTTGAAGATCACATGACGCGCCGCCAGGGCGGGATGGGGATCGGGCTGAGCATCGCCAAAGCCCTGGTCGAAGCCCACGGCGGGCGGATTTGGGCCACCAGTCCCGGCTTGAACCTGGGCACGACGTTTACCTTAGCACTACCTCTCGCACAGTAAGCTACGAAAGGGTGAAATCTGATGGCGATAAAGATCACTTGGCTGGCTCATTCAGCGTTCGCACTTGAAATTGATGGTCATTCAATTCTGATCGACCCCTTTGTCACCGGGAATCCGCTCGCGCCGTATCCCGTCGATGATTTGTACCCGGAATACATTCTGGTCTCGCACGGTCACGGCGACCATGTGGGCGATACGGTGGATATTGTGGCGCGCACGGGCGCGGCCACGATCAGCAACGTCGAAATCAGCGGGTGGCTGCGGCATCACGGCGTGAAGAACGCGCACGGTCAGAACACGGGCGGCTGTGCGGATTACGGCTTCATGACGGTGAAGTTCACGCAGGCTTTCCACAGCTCGTCGCTGCCGGATGGCTCGTATGGCGGCATGCCGAATGGTTTCATCATCACGGGCGGCGGTTATCGTCTGTATTTCGCGGGCGATACGGCGCTGTTCGGCGATATGGCGCTGATCGGCGACGAGGGCATCGACCTCGCATTCCTGCCGATTGGCGACTACTTCACGATGGGCGTCGACGATGCGGTGCGCGCGGTGACGCTCATTCGTCCGCGGTTGGTGCTGCCCATGCATTACAACACGTTCCCGCCGATTCAGCAGCAGGCGGGCATCTGGGCGAACCGCGTGAGCAGCGAAACCGACGCCCAGCCCATCGTGCTCGATCCGGGCCAGTCGTATTCGCTGCAGCCCGGAGCCGGGCGTTCAGAAACGCGGACGGCCGAGCAGCGAAGCGTTGTTCCCGTGGGGATGCGGCGGCCTTACGGGTGAAATAGTCCTATGGGCGGGTTGTCCTAGCTCGGTCGAGATGTATACTTTTGAGAAATTGGTTTTCACAGGGAAGGAACGCGATGAGTAAACGCACACTCTGGCTGATTCTGCTGACGCTCGCTCTCGGCATCTTGTCCGTCGCCGTCATCAGCGCTAGCGGGAATCAAGAATTCGGGACGAACTGGACAGCGCAGTATTACGCCAATGCTACGCTGCAAGGCTCGCCCGTGTACACCGAATCGCTTCCGACCGGCATCAACGTGAACTGGGGCGCGGGCAGCCCGAATGCAGCCGTCCCCGTTGACAATTTCACGGCGCGCTTCACCTCGACGCAGTTGTTCAATCAGGGCACCTACGAATTCGTCGTGTCGTCTGATGACGGCGTGCGTGTCTACATCGACGGCGCGCTGGTATGGGATCGCTTCATCGGGCGCGTGCTGACGACCGACCGCTTCCAGCTCAACCTGACGGCGGGGTCGCACTCGCTGATCGTGGAATACCTCGAACTGGTGGATCAAGCCGCCGTACAGTTCCAGTATTTTCAGGTGAACGCCGTGGGTACAACGCCGGGCGTCGGCGTGACTCCGGGAGTCGTCCAGCCGACCGCTGGCCCCACCGTGACCGCGTCGCGCATTCCGCCGACCGCGCTGCCGGCAATTCCGCCGGGCGCGCTGACGGGCACCGTCATCCGCGCGAACGTGCTGCTGGTGCGTGGTCAGCCGTTCCTCGGCGCGCCGGTGGTCAACCGCGTGCTGCGCGGCCAGACTTACGCCGTTGTGGGGCGTGACGAAACCGCGCGCTGGTTCCTCATTCAGTTGTACGGCATGCAGGGCTGGGTGTGGGGCTACTACCTGTTCGTCAATGGCAATGAATTCAATGCGCCGATTGTGGGCGGCTTTGCGACCGCGGGCGATCCGGCGAACCGGACCAATGTCGTCGGGCAGTCGAATGCGACGCTGCGTCTGCGCGCCGCGCCAACGACCGACTCCACGCAGACCGGACGCATCCCGTGGGGCGAAATCCTCCCGGTGATCGGGCGCACGGCCGGCGGCGATTGGTATCAGGTCGTGTTCCGCGGCACAGTTGGATGGGTATCGTCCGGGTTCGTGGAGATCATCGACGGCGACTTCGGAACCGTGCCGGTCATACAATGACGGGCGTGACAAGCTAGAGAACATTCGTCGGGGCGCACAGTTGTGCGCCCCGACGTCTTTATGGGGATGAGTGAGATAAAAGACTGAACACGCTCAGCAGCGCGCCAGCCGATTCACGTATTGGATGATATCCGGCATGGTGACGGGCTTAGAGAAGAAATACTCAATGTCCAGTTCCGCGGCATCCAACCGGTACTGCTCCTGCCCGGAGACGAGAAAGACCTTCGTCCCGTGCTGCTTGAGGCGATCCCACGCGCAACGCAGCAAACTGCTGGAACTCCCCGCTTCGACATGCAAATCACACACGAAGATGGCGTAATCGTTCTCGCTGATCAGCCGCTGCGCGCCTTCCAGCGACTGCGCGATATCAACACGGTAACCCGCCCGGCTCAAAATCCGCGTGTAGAGGTGGGAGAGCTGCGGGTCGTCTTCGAGGACGAGCACATGATTGGTCATAAAAGCCTCCCGGCGTTGATAAGTACGCTAAAGCACTCTCTGAACGTTAGGAACGATAAAACCACAGCGGGCAGCCTGCGCCCCTGCACAATCGCCGGGTGGCCAAGATAAATTATCAGATGACGATTGGAATAAATCTTAAACCATACTTAGTTGGGCATGCTTTGAGAATTTATGTATTTTTCGTGAAGTTCGTAAATTCGTGGAACTCATTGTGCAAAGGGATCGTAGGTGTACACAATTTCGTGCACGCCCGCAGGGACGAACACCGCGCGGAACATGACATCGGCGCGGTAGATGGTGGTCGGTGCACCGTCGATGGTCGCGTGCCAGCCGGGGTAGTAGGCGTCAGACAGGAAGAGGTAGCCGTCAAAATCTGTCTCCACGTCGATCACCACGCGCTCGGCGGTGTAGTCGGCAATTCTGACACGGGTTTGACCAGCTTCAGCTTTGCGTCGAATGCTCTTCACCCGCCAATACGATCGTCGTGTGCGGATCGAAGACGGGATCGCGCATTATATCGAGCGCCAGTTCCGTCCCTTCAGCGGAGTCCGGCGTCCAGATGACGTTATCCGTCATGAATGCGCGTGACCACCAAGCTGAGTTCTCATAGATTCTCACATCGCTGGACAGAATTGAGCGCCAGGGAAGAGGCGTTAACTGCTGAAAGTCGCCGGTACGTGTATCAACCAGCGTTACTGCGTCGAGGAGAATAGGCGAATTTGCGCGCACATGCACGTCGAATAAGTTTTGCACTTCGGGTAAGGTAATGTTCGCTAGATGATAGTCGTTTTCCAAAGTGGCTATTGCTTGGAAGGACGTGCGGCTGTCCAAATACGGAGGTAGACAGGTCGCGGTTGTGCAGCGATAAACAATGCGGACTTCTGTTGCCTCGAAGAGGGTATTTGCCCTGTAGTAACTCTGTTCTCCTGCGGCAAGCTGCTGCGGGATGGCCCTATCGTAGAAAATCCCGTCGTGCACCAGATCGTAGACTTTGTCGAGGACAAGCCAGCGCGTATTCGTCAGGGTCAGCCAGCGTTGATCGGGGATGCACGCCCCGCGACACGCCTCTGATGCCAGCACTTCGCGCAAGCGCCCGTCGATGGTGCGGAGTTCGCCATCCGGCAGCATCAGCGAGGTGAACGCGGTGTAGTAGCTGGTCGGCAGCAGACCGCCGTCGAAGCCGTCGACGCTCGGGATGCCGTACAGCAGCGGCAGATTTGGCGCGAGCAGTTCGCGCTGCTTGACGGTCACGAAGGCCGTTTGCAGGGCTTCCGGCGACAGGTCGAACCAGCGGGTTTCGAGCGCAGCGCGGTCGCCGGGGTCGAACAGCCCGTCGCTGATGCTCAATACACGCCCCGGCGGATTCTGCCCTTCGTTGAGCGCGAGCAGTTGGCTCACGGTGAAGCGCTGCTGCTCGAAGGTCTCCGGCGGGACGAGGTTCTGCGCGGGCAGTACGCGCCCGGCGAGGAAGAGTTCGAGCAGGAGGGCAAAGAGTAGAAGATAGGACTGAGGACTGAGGACTGAGGGGCTAGCCTCACCCCCTAGCCCCCTCTCCGAGCGGAGAGGGGGAATTCGGGATGTGGTTGTCACCCCCTCGCCCTTGGGAGAGGGGGACGGGGGGTGAGGTTGATTTGGGGTGAGGCTCAGGACAACAAACACCACCCCGGCGATGATCCACCCGACGACGCTGATGAGTGTGGGCGGTGGCGCGGGCGTGCCATCGTCAAGGCGACCCGTCAGCGCGGTGCTGAGCGCCAGCCCGCCGATCAGAAGCAGCGTGGCGAGCCACAGTCGGCGCGACGGGCGTTCACCGTCCAACAGGCGCTGGAGTCCGCGGGCAGCTAGCAGCGCCGATCCGAGCGCGAACAGCGCCAGCCAGCGCGCGGGCACGCGGAACAGGTTGAAGCCGGGCAAACCCGCCAGCAGCCAGTAAAGCGGGTTGAACGCGCCCAATGCCAGAAATAACCCGACGACAGCGAGAAGAAGAAAAGGATGAAAAGAAAGCAAGGACCAAAGATCAACGCAAAGACGCCAAGGCGCAAAGGCGCGAAGTGATTGACTAATCTTCTTTGCGTCTTCGTGTCTTTGCGTCTTTGCGTTAGGCAGTTTCTTTATCCCAAAGAGCGCGAGGGCGAAGCCGATCACGCCGATGTAGGCGATGTATTCGCTGAAAATGAGGCCGTCGTAGGAGGGGAGCAGTCCGCGCCCGAAGATGAACGGGCTGAACGAGAAGGCGGTCGCCTGATTCAGGTTGAAGCCGCCGCGCCGATTCGAGAGTTCCATGAGCTGGAGCGTGGGCAGGAGCTGCGGCAGGCTGAGGATCAGCGCGAGGACGCCGCTCACCGCCAGCACGATCAAGCCGCGGATGGGGCGGGTCAGCAGCGCATAGATGCCCAGCGCCACCAGCGACATGAACACGGTCTGCGTGTGCCCGGTGAAGAACTGGAGCGCAATCGCCACGCCCAAGAGGAGCACGCCGGAGGCGCGAACTGGTTTTTCGTAGGGACGAGGCATGCCTCGTCCTTGATTTTCAGATGTTGAGGACGAGACATGTCTCGTCCCTACAACTGCTGGATTACGAATCGTCCAGTCGAAGATGAGCAGCAGCCATGGCAGCCACGCGAGCCCCTGCAGTTGGTTGATCTGCTCGATGTGCGCGCCGAAGTAGCCGCCAAAGGCGAAGATCGCCGCGGCGGCCAGCGCCGCCGGGCGCGCGACGGTCAGCGTGCGGCGGGCCAGCGCATAGGAGCCGATAGCCGTCCACGCGACATGCAGCAGCACACTCACGCGCAGACCTTCCGGCGGCGAGAGCGGCGCGACCAGCCAGTTCGGCGGGTAGAACGTGCCGATCTGGCTGTTGGCGAGCAGCGGCACGCCCATAAACAGATCCGGCGACCAGAGCGGCAGATGTCCGTTCAGGATCGCGGCATTGCGCGCCGCCCAGTAGGGATAGTGATAAGCGTAGGTGTCCCCGCGCGCCAGAATGTGATCAGTGAATGCCAGCGGGTAGAAAAAGATGAGCGTGAGCGCCAAGAGGAGAAAAAGAAAAACCGCCGAGGACGCAAAGACCGCAGAGGAATTCTGGTTG
Source organism: Candidatus Flexifilum breve (assembly GCF_016713355.1). Lineage (NCBI taxonomy): Bacteria > Bacillati > Chloroflexota > Anaerolineae > Aggregatilineales > Candidatus Flexifilaceae > Candidatus Flexifilum > Candidatus Flexifilum breve. The sequence continues at coordinate 461,319 of NZ_JADJPI010000007.1, read as the reverse complement.
GACTCTCTGCGCTCTCGGCGTGCTCCGCGGTTGGTTGTTGGTGTCACGATCGATTACTGCGGGTTGTTCTGCTCCGAAGGCGGCGGCACGATGTAGTGTTCCTCATGGTCGTGCTTTTCCTGCAGAACGATGTACATCACGCCGACGACGCTGAAGATCGCCACCCCGATCACCAGCCCGCCGACGACACCGAACAGCGCCATCATCAGCCCTGTGAACGCGAGTAGGGCGATCAGAATCCACCAATAAGCCTTCATCTCTATCTTCTCCTCCCATGCGACGGAATCGGGGCTATTCTACCACGAACTTGCTTGCGATTCTAAAGAGAACCAGTTACAATAAGGGCGCAGTTTGTGTAAATTGGAACAAGTGGATCACGGTTTGGCGTTGGCCTTGCGGTCAAATACGCCCGCATTCTTCAGATACGGATGTATGCTCTATGAATCCAAGTAATACGAATCGTAGTGGAACTTCAGTCAGTCTCGTCCAAATCGTCATTGGTGGGATTCTCATCATCGCTGGCGGTTTCTTCATCGGCACCCTCACGCCTAACATTGTGCCGGTCGAAGGGTCTGCCGAGGCCCAGCAGGTTGACGGATTGTTCCGGTTCATGCTGGTCATCGGCGCGGCGATCTTCCTGCTCGTGAACGGTGTGCTGGCTGTCTCGATCATCCGCTTCCGCGCGCGCGCGAACGACTACAGCGATGGCCCGCCCATTCAGGGCAACACCACGCTGGAATTCGTGTGGACGCTGATCCCTGCGATCATCGTGACCGTGCTGACGCTCTACGCCTACTCGGTCTGGAACAATATCACCTCGGTCAAGCCGAACGAACAGGTGGTGGATGTCACCGGGCAGCGCTTCGCGTGGACGTTCACCTATGATGTCACCGAAGCCGACCTCGGCGATCTCGGGGTGGCGCGGGAGCAGTTGAGCGAAGACGTGAACGCGTCCTTCGTCGACGGCGGCGCCTTGACCTTCAACTATCCGCAGTTGGCGACGTGGGTCGGCAAGCCGGTGCACGTCCAACTGCATACGCAGGACGTGAACCATGCCTTCTGGATCCCCGGCATGCGCATCAAGCAGGACTTGCTGGCGGGGCGCGTGACCGACATCCGCTTCACGCCCATCGAAGCCGGTGTGTACCGCATTGTGTGCGCGGAACTGTGCGGCAGTGGTCATGGTGACATGGCCGGGACGGTCGACGCGAACGGCAATCTGCGCGGCGCGTGGTTGATCGTGTATGAAGATGAAGAAACCTACATGCGCGAATTCTACCGCCCCGAAGCGCAGAATGTGCTCTTCCCGCCCGAAGATCCGGTGGCGCTCGGTCGGCAGATTCTCGCCGCGGGCAGCTATCCATGCGCTTCGTGCCACGTGCTGAGCGATCTCGGTTGGCAGGGGAACGTCGGTCCGAACCTTGACGATATCGGCAACCGCGCGGCCACCCGGCGCGGCGGCTTCACGGCGGAAGAATATCTGGCCAACTCCATCCGTCATCCCGGTGAATATGTCGTGCCCGGTTATGGCAATCTGATGCCGCAGTTCAACCCGGACCCGGCACTGACGAACTACATGCCCGACGACCATCTCAACGCAATTGTCGCGTACTTATTGACCCAGCAAGCGGGCTAGCAGTAAAGGAACCAAGTAGGAGAATTATATGGCGACTATCACCCGTCCGTTACCCGGTGCCGTTCCTCTGAACGTGCCGCGTCCGCAGTTTAGTGAATACCTCCGCTGGAGCGTCGATCATAAGATCATCGGCGTTCAGTACATGACGTCTGCACTGTTCTTCTTCATCATCGGCGGCGCGCTGGCGATGCTCGTCCGCTGGGAACTGCTCACCCCGGCGCTCGACCTCATGCCCGATGGCACGGAATACAATCGACTGTTCACGATGCACGCCACCTTCATGATCTTCCTGTGGATCATCCCGATGATGGCGGGCTTCGGCAACTACCTCGTGCCGCTCATGCTCGGCGCGAAAGACATGGCGTTCCCGTGGCTGAATGCCTTCGCCTTCTGGCTGATTCCTCCGGCAGGCGTGCTGTTCTTCCTCGGTTACTTCGCTGGTCAGGCGGAAGCGGGCTGGACGAGCTATCCACCTCTCAGTACGTTGTTCAGCGGTGATGGGCAAACGCTCTGGGCGCTGGCGATTCACCTGCTCGGCATTTCGTCGATCCTCGGCGCGATCAACTTCATCGTGACCGCCAAGAACATGCGCCCCGAAGGGATGGGCTATTTCCAGATGCCGCTGTTCGTGTGGGCGATCCTCGCCACCTCGATCATCGTCGTCATGGCGACCCCCTTCCTCGCGGGCGGTTTGACACTGCTCATTCTGGATCGCGTGGCGGGAACGGCGTTCTTCAACCCGGCGCAGGGCGGTGATGTGCTGCTCTGGCAGAACGTCTTCTGGTTCTACAGTCACCCGGCCGTGTACATCATGGTGCTGCCCGCGTTCGGCATGCTCTCGGAAATTCTGTCGGTGCATTCGCGCAAGCCGATCTTCGGCTACCGCGCCATTGCGCTGTCGAGCATGGCGATTGCGCTCGTCGGGTTCACGGTGTGGGCGCATCACATGTTCACCAGCCTGACGCCCGCGCTGCGCATCCCGTTCATGATCACCTCGATGATCATCGCCGTGCCCACGGGCATCAAGGTGTTCAGCTGGCTCGGCACGATCTGGGGCGGCAAAATCCGCTTCACCAGCGCCATGCTGTTCGCGCTCGGCTTCCTGTCGATGTTCGTGATCGGCGGCATCGGCGGTGTGATGCTGGCGGCGGTGCCGTTCAACATTCACGTGCACGACACTTATTTTGTGGTCAGCCACCTGCACTTCGTGCTCTATGGCGGTTCGGTGTTCGGCATCTACGCGGGGCTGTATCACTGGTTCCCGAAGATGAGCGGGCGCATGCTGAATGAACGCCTCGGCAAGATTCACTTCTGGCTGACGTATGTCGGGTTCTTCTTCACCTTCTTCCCGCAGAACATGCTCGGCATTCTTGGGATGCCGCGCCGTGTGGCGGTCTACGCGCCGGAATTCCAGACGCTGAATGTGATCGTCAGCCTCGCGGCCTTCGTGCTCGGCATCTCGACCTTCGTGCTGCTCATCAACATGTTCATCAGCATCCGCAACGGTCGCGTCGCTGGCGCGAACCCGTGGCGCGCGCTCACGCTGGAATGGGCGACGACTTCGCCGCCGCCCGCGCACAACTTCGTCGGCGACCCGGTGCCGTTCAAGAATCCGTATGGCTATGGGACGCAGGCGGCGCACGCGTATCTCCAAGCGGTCGAACAACGCTTTGGCCCGTCGGGCGTGCCCGACACCGATGTGACGACGCTCGCGCCGAAGGCCGAGCCGTGAGGACTGAGGACAGACAGAAACCCGCACTTGGCCTGGCCTTTTCATCAGTCCTTTGACCTCAGTCCTCAGTCCTTAAGGGTTTGAGGTTTATTGTTATGGCGAATCAACGGGTTGCGGAACAGTCGCTCACACGGGCGGAACGGCAGGCGCTGGCGAACAAGCGCACGGCCGTCACCGTGTTTCAAGTCTCGTGGATCATGGTGTTCGTGTGCCTGATCGTGGTGAACCTGCAAATCCGCAGCAGCTACCCGACGTGGCCGCCGCCGGGCGTCGAACCCATGGATCGCATTCTGCCGACGGTGGCGACGATTGGCCTGCTGGCGAGCGCGTACTTCGCGGGGCACGGTCTGAGCGCGCTGCGCAAAGACGACCGCGGGACGTTCCTCGCGAGCTGGCAGATGGCGCTGGTGTTGGGCGGGGCGTTCATCCTCGTGATGGCGTTCGAATGGTTCACGGTCAAGATCAGCGGGCAGTACAGCGATGTCTTCCGGGTCATGACCGCGTATCATGCGCTGCATGCGCTGGTCATCGGCTATATGATGTTCAATGCGCTGAAAAAAGGCCGGGCGGGCGCTTACACGTCGCTGGATAACTGGGATGTGGAAGGCGCAGCAAAATTGTGGTATTTTGTCGTCGTGGCGTGGATCTTGTTTTACGTTGTGCTCTATGTGATTTAAAGGACTGAGGGAAAAGGACTGAGGACTGAGGGAAATACGGATTCTCAGTCCTCAGTCCTCAGTCCTCGTTTTTAACGAAGGGAAGTCTTTCTATGCAACCTGGTCTGCACCGGGCGATCCCGATGGCGGTCATCGGCTTTTTGCTGGCGTCGCTGGTGGTGATCATCATTCGCGGCTTGCAACAACTTGATCCATTGTGGGCGCCGGGACCGGGTTTCGTCCTTTCGGCGTTCACCAGCGCGGGCTTCTTCGTCTGGGGCATGGGCGCGTTCGACCCGAAGATGAGCATCCACGGCGAACACGCGGAAGAGCATCACGAAGAAGAAGCACCTAAGCCCGCGGCGCTCTTGAGCAGTTCGGTGTGGACGGTCTTCACCTACCTCTTGGTCGCGCTTGTGCCGATCATGTTCGTAGCGGTGTTTGGCGGTCTGAACCTGATCACCACGGCGGATCCGCTGGCGTCGACGGTCGCGGTCGGTTACTTCCCGGTCGAACTGTTCGGGCGGGATATCCTCGTCAGCGAACTGGTCGTCTTCGCGATCTTCATCCTCGTGATGATCCTGTCGCTGGGCTTGGTAGCAGGCGCCATCGGTTGGGTGTTCGTCTACCTCGCGCGCTCGATTGCCGAAGTCAAGGTTGCGCCGAATGCGCCGCTCAATGCCGCGCTGGCGACGGGCGACGGTGGATCGGTCATCATCCCCGACGAACGCCGCATTCGTCCGGTGCATCTCGCGACGTTTCTCGTGCTCTTCGTGATCCTCTTCGGCCTGTTCTACGTGGTGCTGATCGGGTTGGCGCTGCCCGCGTTTGTGGCGCCCAATGCCGAGATCCTCGGTATGCCCGCGCTGAACGTGATCAACTTTGTGCTGTCGGCGGTGAATGCGGCGCTGTTCGCCTTCCTGCTGGTGCGGCCCACCCTTCTCCTGCAAACTGTCGGTCGCATCGCGGGCTGGTTAGCTCGTCTGCTGCGCCGTGTCCCGGTTCTGTTCCAGAGGTAACCCATGAGCGAAGCGAGAATCGATACCCCTCAAGTGCATACACACACGCAGGCCGAGGCCACACACATCGACAACATGAAGTTTGCGATGTGGCTGTTCCTCGCCTCGGAAGTCGTGCTGTTCGCGGTCATGATCGCCGGCTACGTCCTGTTCCGCGTGAATTTCCCGGAACGCGTGAAAGAAGTTCACGAGGCCGCGGGCATTCTGCTCGTCACGCTCAACACCTTCCTGCTGCTCTCCAGCAGTTGGACGATGGTGATGGGCTTGCGCGCCATTCAGGGTAATGATCAGCGCGGCTTGATCCGCTGGATCGGCCTGACGGCGCTGCTCGGCACGATCTTCGTCATCCTGCAGGGCGTCGAATACACTGCGCTCTCGCATGAAGGCATCACCATCTACAGTGATAACTTCGGCATGCGCTTCTACGCGCCGACCGCGCTGCACGGCGCGCACGTCATCATCGGCGTGCTCTGGGCGCTGTGGGTGCTGTGGCGCGGGTCGAAGGGCACGTATAACAGCGGCAAGTTCCTCGGCGTGGAAATTTTCGGCTTGTACTGGCACTTCGTGGACGTGGTCTGGATTTTCCTGTTCACGCTGATTTATCTGATCTAAGGGGAGAACGTAACCAATGGCAGACGAAATCAAGCAGGAACAGCCCACGCCCATTGATCCCAATAATCCGCCCGCGCCGATTGCGGAACAGGCGGATAAGTCGGTGCGCGAACTGCGCGAAACCCCGGTCGACGATCCCGCTCAGGCGCAGGTCGAAGCCGTGCTGAATAAGCCCGTCGAGGCGATTGAAGACGCGGCGAATCAACTGGATCGCGCGACCAAGCCGCAGACGCCCGCCGAGTCGCTGGCGCCGGCGCACAATCGCAGCGAAACGCACATCTTCGGGCGCGTCATCCCGTACCCGCTCTACACCGTGGTCTTCTTCACGCTCGGCGTGATCACGATTATCGAAGTGGTGATCGCTGAAGTCTTCCCGGAAGGGCTGTTCAAGACGATCCCGCTGGTCGTGCTCTCGCTGGCGAAGGCCGTGATGGTCGTGATGTTCTACATGCACCTCAAAGAGGACAGCCGCATTTTCGCGTTCACGCTCATTTTGCCGCTGCTGATCGCGCTGGTGTCGGCGCTCTTCCTGCTCTCCGTCCCGATCACGGGCTACTAACAAAGAAAATGCCTAACGCAAAGGCGCGAAGGCGCGAAGACGCAAAGGAAGTAGATCAATCTGCTTTGCGCCTTTGTGTCTTTGCGCCTTTGCGTTGAGTCTTTATTTTTCTCTTTCTCTGACCATGAATAATTTAGCGGGCAAGGTGGCGTTGGTGACGGGGTCGGCGCAGCGCGTGGGCAAAGCCATTGCGTTGGAGTTGGCGCGGCACGGCACGGACATCGCCCTGCACTACGGCAGTTCCCCCGCGAAGGTGGTTGACCAAACCCGCCGCGAGATTGAAGCGCTCGGCGTCCAAGCCTTTCCTATTCAAGCCGACCTCAGCCACGCGGATAACTCCTCCCACCTGATCGATGCGGTGCGTGCGCACTATGGGCGCCTGAATGTGCTGGTCAACAGCGCGTCGAACTTCCTGCGCCGCCGCCTGCTCGACGTGACGCTCGACGACTGGAACGCGACGCTGGCGGTCAACCTGACCGCGCCGTTCCTGCTCACGCAGCACGCCGCCCGGCTCATGCTGCAAAATGACCCTCCCGGCGGCGTGATCATCAATATCTGCGATAAAGGTTCGCTCGAACCGTGGCCGGACTTTGCCGCGCACGGCATCAGCAAGGCGGGCTTGCTGGCGCTCACGCAGTTGAGCGCGGTCAGCCTCGCGCCGCCGATTCGCACCCATGCGATCATCCCCGGCCTCGTGCTCAAACCGGACGCCATGCCGGACGCGCGCTGGCAGGCATTGGCCGCCGACACCCCCCTGCAGCAGCCCGGTTCCGCCGAGGATGTCGCGCGGGCGGTGGCGTATCTGGCACGCGAACCGTACCTCAACGGCGTTGTGCTCAATGTCGATGGTGGTGAATACCTCACCTAGCTCGTAAAGGTCAACCGATGCGCGTGGTCGTTCTATCCGACACTCACTATTTGCCGCAGTACCGCACGCTCTTAGAGAAGACCGTCACCGAAATTGCCGCGCTGAACCCGGACTGCGTGATCGCCGCGGGGGACGTGGGTGAACGGCTGATGGGCTTCGACGCCATGCTGGCACTGCTCAGCCGCCTGCCGTGCCCACGGTTGATCCTCGCGGGCAATCACGACCTGTGGGCGCGCGATGGCCTGAGCAGTCAGGAGTTGTGGGAGCACGAACTGCCGCGTCTCACCCACAATCACGGTGCGATCTGGCTGGAAGGCGCAAACTGGGTGAGCGACGGGCTCGGCGTGTGCGGCACGCTGGCGTGGTATGACTACACCGGCAAAGACCCCGCGATCAACATGACCGACGCCGATTACGCCAGCAACAAAGCGCAGATCGTCATGGATGGCTCGCTGATCAACTGGCCGTGGACAGATCAAGAATTTGCGACCCGGATTGGCGCGGCGTTCACGGCGCGGTTGGCGGCGCTGGAGGCGGATCCGGCGGTGCGCGAGATTCTCGTGGTGACGCACGCGCCGATCTTCATGGAGGCGGTGGTGCGCAAGCCGGGGAACTACGCGTGGAACGTCGGCAACGCCTACTTCTACAACCTCACGCTCGGCCCAACGGTGAGCGCCAGCCCCAAAGTCAGCGCCGTGATCAGCGCGCACACGCACGAAGGCGTCACGGCGACGGTCACTGGCGTGGAGCATCCCATTGATTTGCGCGTCATCCCCGCGGACTACGGCAAGCCCGCCTATGTCGTGCTCGACTACACGCCGAGCCTCAGCGTGATTCAGATCCACCATGTGACGTGAGTGCTGGATCCGGAGCGGCCGGCAGTGAACGGCCCCCACAAAAGTGTGCGACTAAGCAGGAGGATCAATCGGCATGAGCGACGAACACTACGAGCACTTTGTCCGGGCAAATGCCGGAGGGCTAGACGCCAAGCTCACCATCCGCGAGGATGGATCGGTCGAGTGCGTGCTGCATCTCGGCGGCATGATCAAACCTAGTCGCTACACGCTGCATGGGCGTTATGAGCCGCACACAGATACCTACGGTTGGCTGCGCGTGGAGCGCGTCACTCTCTATCAAGATGAAGCTTTTATCGATTTCCCGATTGAGGCGCTTGGCTGCGAACTGATCTACGAGGTGATCAAGCTGTCGCGCAGCCCAGTGCTGCAACATCCCGGTGATGTGCTGTGGGTATCCGCGCACTGGAACAAATACTTCGATTTGCTGTTGTTCCCCATCCGTCATGTCATTGAGTGCTACGAGGGGCTCAAATACGTGTTGGAAAACGACGAGCTTGATGACCTGCCGCCCGACCTACGCCAGCACATCAACGCCGATTTCATGCGCCACCTCGAAGATTTAGTCCTGCGCATGGACAAAATGAAGTTCGCCCGCGTTGGCAGCGGGTCATAATCATGATATGAGTTTCTTTACGGGTCAAAATGCAGTAGAATGGTGCGTTTGTGCACCCGTTCGAGTGGTGCGTTTTGAGGTGACCCATGACTCAACGTGATGCCGACGCCATTTTCAATCGTTGTACGCGGTTTGTCCCCGGCCATTATCGGACCACCCCACAGCAGGTGTTGGCGGCGCTGGCGGCGTACACCCCGCGTGATGCGGCGTTCGATATGTACGGCGAAGGCAAGCTGATCGCCGACTTTGAGACGGAGATCGCCGGGCTGCTGGGCAAGCCTGCCGCCCTGTTCCTACCCTCCGGCACGATGGCCCAGCAGATCGCGCTGCGCATCTGGGCGGATCGCAGCGGCAACCGGAACGTCGCCTTTCATCCGACCAACCACCTCGAAGACCACGAACATCAAGCCTTTCGCGAACTGCATCACCTGAGCGGGATTCGCGTTGGCAATCCGAACTATCTGCTGACGCTCGACGACCTGAAGAAGGTGCGCTCCCCGATTGGCACGCTGCTGCTGGAACTGCCACAGCGCTTCATCGGCGGGATGCTGCCGACGTGGGACGAACTGACCGCGATCGCCGCGTGGGCACGCGAGCAGGGGATCACGCTGCACCTCGACGGCGCGCGCCTGTGGGAGTCGCAGCCGTTTTACGGGCGCAGCTACGCCGAGATCTGCGCCCTGTTCGACTCGGTTTACGTGTCGTTCTACAAAATCCTCGGCGGGATCAGCGGCGCGGCACTGGTCGGCGACGAACGGCTGATCAGCGAGGCGAAGGTGTGGCAGCGGCGGCATGGCGGCAACCTGCCGCGCATGTATCCGTTTGTGCTGGCGGCGAAAATGGGCATGGATCAGCGTTTATCCCAAATGGACGCTTATTATCGCAAGGCGTGTGCCATCGCGGGGGCGATATCCCAAATTGAGGGCATCGAGATCAAGCCGAACCCGCCGCATTGCAATATGATGCAGATCCACTTCAAGCGCGACAAGGAACGGCTGTTTGAGGCTGTGCTGGATCTCGCCGAAGAGACAGGCACCCTGCTCGCCTACTACCTCATGCCCAGCGCGATCCCGGCGTACTGCATGCAGGAACTGACCATCGGCGATGGCGCGCTGGACATCCCGACTGAGGACATCACGGTGCTGTTTTCCGAGGCGCTGCACCGGTCGGCGTAACCGCGTGCGGGTTAGGTCGACCCGCCTCCGAATCCGATCTCGTTGCCGTCGGCATCGCGGTAGGTGATCTTGCGCACACCCTGCGCATAGGTTTCCTGTTGCGCCGGGGCGAGTCCCCGCTCAGCGATTTGCGCGATGAGCGCGTCGAGGTTCTCGACGAACAGCGTATGCCGGGCGTGCCCGGCGTGCTCCTGCTGCACGATGTACAGATACCGATGCTCCGCCAGCTCCCACACCGCCTCGGCGTCGTGCGGAAAGAAGTTGGGCGGCGAGCCTAGGAGTTGTTCATACCAGGGCCGCGCTGTCGCAAAGTCAACGACCGGAATTCCCGCAAACAGGTCGAGACTCTTCGTCGGAATCATACTGATTACGCCTCTCTCTTCACCATCCGATCAGCGCAGTCATGGACTAATGCCTTTCCAGACATGCGCTGATCCTCTTGCTAAATGTTCAGGACGGGTACGGCGTGAATTCGCTACGCCATGCGTTTCGCGAGCTCGTCCTCGAACCAGTGGCGCGACCGGATGTCAATCGGCGCGGCGAGGTAGCGGCGAATCACAGCCTCGTCCATGTCGTCATGCTCGTAGAAGAAGCGGAAGCTCTCGAGAATCGAGATGCCCTCCCCCTGAAGCGGTAGATAGGTGACTGGGTCGCCCACCGTGACCATCCCCGTCTCGAGCACCCGGCAGTAGAGGCCGGGACGCTCGGCAAAGCGAAACTTCTTGACGAATTCCGGGTCTTCGAGGCGCGCCGCCAGTGACGCGCACGGGATACGCGGCGCGGTCACTTCGAGCAGCACGTTGCCCACCTGCAAGCGATCACCAATGGTGAAGGTCGCGCTTTCCAGCCCGGAGATCGTCAGGTTTTCGCCGAAGATGCCGTTAGGCAGCGTCCGCCTGATGTGCTTTTCCCACCAGTCGTAATCCGGTCGACCGAACACGTACACGGCTTGATCTACCCCGCCGTGATTCTCGGTGTCGATGATCACATCGCCGTCCAGACCCAGTTGGCCAATCGCCACGGGCTCAGTGGTCGGCTCTTTGAAGATGGCGGAGGTTCCGGTGCGCTTGCCGTTCCGCAAGGGGCGCTCCTCCCCGATGTTCACACTGATTAACTGCATGGTGTTTCCTTTGAGCTTATTGAAACGGTCGAATTCCGATCCCACCCCGGCCCCTAAGAGCCCCCCCCACCTCCCCGAGGGATTGGCCAGGCATAACCTGTTTTCGTAGGGACGAGGCATGCCTCGTCCTAATTTCTAGAGAAGGATACAGAGGACAAGGCATGCCTTGTCCCTACAAAAACCTCTCTCATAAAGATAACAGTACGCTTTTTGGACACCCTCTTTATCGCGTCCGCTGATCGCTAACCCTGACAACAACCCACAGACCGCTTTTTGAACACCGTCTTGGGTGACTGCGCATGACCCCACCTCCGAATTCAGTGAGGGTAGACAGATTGAACACCAGTAGAACGCCGGAGGTAAGGTTTTGGCGGGCGCGGTCGTCCGGCTTGTAGGCGTTGCTGCCGACATTCGCGCGGTTGTGCGCTATACTCTCGTTCACTGCAATTGTAACATTCAATGGCTAGGTTGATGATGCGTTTACTTAAGCTGCTCTTACTCGTGCTGCTGCTTCTGCCCCTGTCCGTGTTAGCTCAAGAAGGTGACCCAGTGAACAATCCCTACGTTGGCCGGGTCGATTTGCCCGCGCCGGAGTTCCCCCCCGACCTCGACTGGATCAACGTGACCGCGCCGCTCAGTATTGAGAGTTTGCGCGGGAAAATCGTGCTGCTCGACTTCTGGACGTATGGCTGCATCAACTGCATCCACATGATCCCCACGCTGGAACGGCTGGAAGCGCAGTATGGCAACGCGCTGGTCGTGATCGGCGTGCATTCGGCCAAGTTCGAGAACGAGGGCGAGACCGAAAATCTGCGCCAGATCGTGCAGCGCTACGAGCTGCATCACCCGGTGATCAACGACAGCGGCTTCCGCGTGTGGCAGACCTACGGTGTGCGCGCGTGGCCGTCCTTCGTGCTGATCGACCCGCGCGGCAATGTGCTGGCGATGCAGGCGGGCGAAATCCCCTTCGAGGCGTTCGACCGCGTGATCGGCGGCATGGCCGAGTACTTCGACTCGGTCGGCGAACTCAACCGCGATCCACTGGAACTGGCGTTGGAAGGCGCAAATGCCATCGGCGGGCTGCTGTCGTATCCCGGTAAAGTGCTGGCCGATGAAGCGTCGAACCGCCTGTTCATCGCCGATACCAACCACCACCGCATCATCGTCGCCGATTTGACGACCTACGAGGTGCAGGCGGTGATCGGCACTGGTGCGCGCGGTTTCACCGACGGCGCGTTTGACGCGGCGCAGTTCAACAAGCCGCAGGGCCTGGCGCTGAATGGCACCGATCTCTATGTGGCGGACACCGAGAATCACGCGGTGCGCCGCATCAATCTCGCCGATGAAACGGTGACGACGGTCGCCGGGACGGGCGCACAGGGTTACACCCGCTATACGGTCGGCGAGCCGCAGCCCGCCAGCAGCACGGCGATCAGTTCGCCGTGGGATGTGACCTTCGGCGCGGACAATACGCTGTATGTGGCGATGGCGGGCGTGCATCAGATTTGGACGCTGGACGTGGCGAACAACCTGATCACCCCGACGATTGGCAGCGGGCGCGAGGCGCTCGTCAACAGCACGCTGCTCGAGTCGGATCTCGCGCAGCCGAGCGGCCTGTTCTTCCGCGACGGTGTGCTGTACTTCGCCGACAGCGAATCGAGCACGGTGCGCGCGGCGGATACCAATGCCGATCAACTGGCGACGCTGGCGGGCACCCTCGACAACAACCTGTTCGATTTTGGCGATATGGACGGCGCGGCGGGCGTATCGCGCTTGCAGCATCCGCTCGGCGTGACGGGCGGCGCAGCCGGCGATCTGTTCGTCGCGGATACCTACAACAGCACGATCAAGCGGCTTGACCCGGCCACATCGACGATCACCACGCTGAGCGGATCGGGCAGCCCCGGCGGGTATGCGGACGGTCCGCTGGACGAAGCCGAATTTGACGAACCCGGCGGCCTGTCGCTGGCGGGCAACCGGCTGTTTGTGGCGGATACCAACAATCACGCCATCCGCGTGATCGATTTGGAGGCGGGGACGGTGGTCACACTGGCCTTCCCGAACCCGGAAGCCCTGCAAATCGCGGATCAGCCGACGGTGATTGGCGGCAATCACATGGACGATGTGGTGCTGACGCTCGACCCGCAGACGGTCGCGGCAGGTGACGGCGAAATTGTGCTGCGTATCACCTTGCCGGAAGGGTACAAGCGCAATGAACGCGCGATGTCGCGCGTCGATTGGAACAATGCCGACGAAGCGATTGAGATCGCCGAGGCCGACCGGGCACAGGTGATCGATGGGCTGGAAATACGGCTCCCGGTCACGCTGCATGAGGGCGAGGATGTGCTCTACGGCATGATGCGCCTGTACTACTGCGAGGCCGTCAACGAGTCGCTGTGCCTGATCGATCAGATCGAGATCGAAGTGCCCGTCACGGTCAGCGCGGACGGCGCGAGCGGTGAGATCGTCATCGACCGGGTGATCGTCCCGCCGGATGTGCAGGTGGGGAGTTTCTAGGCGAGAAAGACGACCCCACCCCCGGCCCCTCCCCGAATTCAGGGAGGGGAGACAGCAGTTCTCGTCACGCCGATTTCGTTTACGTAGCGACGCGATTTACCGCGTCCGCTCGTTCAACCTCATCCGGCTTGCGTTTGCCCCTCGCCCTCGGGAGAGGGGCCGTTGAGCGCAGCGAAACGGGGTGAGGTTACGGCACGGTGTAGACCGCGCCGGTATCCACGCCGTCCACGATGACGCGGAAGGTCTGCCCGCTAACCAATTCGGCTTGCGGGTACGGCGCGACGTAGAAGCGATAGCGCGCGCCGGGGTTGAAGGTGTCGATGCGCTCCACGCCGAGCGGCCAGTGATTCTCGTTGTCGCAGCGGTTGTCAAAGGCGAAGAACCACTGACTATCGCCGGGACCGCTGAGCAACTGCACCACGTTTTCAATCGGTTCACCTGCGTATTCGAAGACCCAATTGGTAACGACGCCCGTCGTGTTGTTCGGGTCGGCACAGTCCGTCCCGACATAGGGGATGTCTGGCGCTTCCCCCTGCGTAACCTCGGCGGTGCGCGCGTAAGCGAGCGTATTGGTCACCGGGTCAGTGCTGGAACCGAAGAGCGATCCTGTGCAGCCCGCCACACTGATGAGCAGAAGCAATCCTATTATCAGTCGAATCATGGGTGTACGCCTCATTTATCTGTAAAACGAAGAGGACGAGGCATGCCTCGTCCCTACTTACTTGGCGTCTTCGCGACCTTGCGTCTTTGCGTTGAGTTTTTTAATCCTTCGGCACGGCGATGGCCAGCGCCTCACCGATGTTGCGTACTTCGATCAGCTTGATGCCGTCGGGCAAATCGGCCATTTTGCGGCGCAGCTTGGGCAGCATCACGCGCTTAAAGCCGAGCTTGGCCGCTTCGTGCAGGCGCGCCGGGAGCTGACTCACCGCGCGGATTTCGCCGCTCAGGCCGATCTCGCCAACGAACGCGAAATCGGGCGCAATCGCCTTCTCGTAGTAGCTGGAGGCCATGGCCATCGCCATGGCGAGGTCGGAGGCGGGCTCATCGACCTTCATGCCGCCGATCACGTTCATGAAGATGTCCTGCTCGTGCAGCTTCAAGCCGAGGCGTTTGCTCAGCACCGCGCTGATGAGCAGCAGACGGTTCATATCGACGCCGTTGGGCGTGCGGCGCGGGTTGCCGAAGGCGGTCGGGCTGGTCAGCGCCTGAATTTCGACCAGCAGCGGGCGCGTGCCTTCCATCGTCACGGCGATGGCCGTCCCCGGCGCGTTGAGCACGCGCTCGGCGAGGAAGACCTCGGACGGATTCGGTACTTCGATCATGCCCAAGCCGGACATTTCGAACACGCCGATCTCGCTGGTCGCGCCGAAGCGGTTCTTTACGCTGCGCAACAACCGATACGCCTGAAACGGATCGCCTTCGAGGTAGAGCACGGTATCGACGATGTGTTCGAGCACGCGCGGCCCGGCAATTGCGCCCTCTTTGGTCACATGGCCGATCATAAACACGCTCGTCCCGGTGGTTTTCGCCAGCATTTGCAGCCGGGACGCGCATTCGCGCACCTGACTCACGCTGCCCGGTGAGGATTCGCTCTCCTCGGTGTACACCGTCTGGATCGAGTCGATGATCAGGATGGTCGGGTCGACCTGATTGACCTGCTCAAAGATGTCCGCGAGGTTGGTCTCAGTCAGCAGATACAGGTCGTCGGCCTGCAAGCCCATGCGGTCGGCGCGCATCTTGATCTGTTGCACGCTCTCTTCGCCGCTCACGTACAGCACCCGCCCCACACTTTGCGCTAACGCCGCCGACGATTGGATGATCAAGGTCGATTTCCCGATGCCCGGCTCACCGCCGATCAGGATGATGCTCCCCGGCACGATGCCGCCGCCCATGACGCGGTTCATCTCGCCGATGGGGATTTGCAGGCGCGGTCGGTCGTGTGTGCTGATGTCGTTCAGCTTCTGGGATTGGCTGTGCGGCAGCACGACCCGTTCGCGCGTCGTGGTTTTGCCGCCGACCTTCGTCACCTCGACGAATTCCTCGACCATCGTGTTGAATTCGCCGCACGCGGGGCAGCGTCCCATGTAGCGCGGCGACTGTCGCCCGCAGTTCTGGCAGACAAATTTGCTTTTCGTCCGGGTGGAGGCCATCGACACACCTGTGAATTAGAACGTTTGTTTGGGTTAATTATAGCGCGAATCGGGCTGGACGCCAGCGAAACCTACCTCACCGTGCTGGCTGCGCCAGCCGTCCCTCTCCATGAGGAGAGGGACACGACCCGCCGTGCCTTTGCCCCTCGCCCTATGGAGAGGGGCGGTTGAGCGAAGCGAAACGGGGTGAGGTAAGGCAAAGTACCAATTCTGAAATGGCTTCATGCCTCGTCCCAACACAAATGCTCTTATCGGTTTTTCCTCCCTGACTTCGGGGTGCGGTCGGCAGCGGCGGAAGCGCGTCCCTACAATGGTTGTTGATGTCACAGATTCCCCGACGCCCGCAGATCCGCCAGCATGGAGCGCGCCCATGCGTTGACCTGCTCAATGTAGCGTTCAATCCCTCCGGCGACGACATCGGCGGTGGTCATCGTCCATGTGACCGGGTGTGCATACGCGCCGTGCGCGTCGGCGGTCGCCGTGATCTTGAACTGACGCTTCCCCGAATCGACCTCGTCGCGCATTTGTACACGCAGCACGCGCGGATCAACGCCTTCATCGACGAATTTGATCAGCAGGCCGGTGGCGTGCTCCAACCCATCCGGCGCGTACAGGCTCGGATGCTGCAGGTGATAGCACAGCACGGTCAAATGATGGACTGCCCAGTTGGCGGAATCCTCGTTTTCCCAGAACAGCATCTGGTGAAAGTGGTCGGCACACGTGACGCCGTCGCGCCAGAGCGCGCCGCATTCCGGACAATGCTCGCTCATTCGTCGCCCTCCTGTTACCCGGTTTTACAAGAGTAGCAGACATCGGTATGCGCGGAAAAGCGCAATCCGTTATAATCCTTTATGGTAATGTGAGGAGATGTAATTTGCGGCACGTACTGAAAACCTTCGTCGCACTGACCGTGCTGCTGAGCGCGGCCTGTGGCGGCGCTACTAGTCCTAATGCCCAGCAAGCAGCACCGACGACCGCGCCGAGCGCTTCGAGCACGCTGCCGACCAATGCCGTGGGCGCTGCGCTGGTGGCTCGCGTCAATAATCAAGAGATCACGCTTGAGCAGTTGAACAGCATGGTCGCGCAGTTTGGCCAGTCAAGCGACTCCAACCGCGCGCTGGCGCTGCAAACGTTGATCGAGCAGACGCTCATCCGGCAGGCGGCCGCCGCGCAGAACGTGGCGATCACCGATGCGGAACTGGATACCGAACTGCAGGCCTACATCCAGCGGGCGGGCGGCGCTGATGCGTGGGGCGTGTGGCTGACGAGCAACGGCTACACCGAAACCGCGTTCCGCGACCTGCTGCGGGACAACCTGATCACCGAGCGCATGCGCGACGCACTCACCGCTGACCTCAACGGTGATGTGCCGCAGGTGCACGCTCGGCATATTCTGCTGGCGACCGAGCAGGAAGCGCTCGATGTGCTGGCGCGGTTGCAAAACGGCGATGATTTCGCGGCACTGGCGGCGGTCTATTCCCGGGATGTGACCACGCGCACCAATGGCGGCGATCTCGGTTGGTTCGCCTATGACGAACTGCTCGAACCCGTGCTGGCGGATCAGGCGTTCGCGCTGCAGCCTGGCGAGATCGTCGGGCCGGTGCAAACGGGGTTGGGCTTCCATATTCTGCAATCGCTGGAACGCGGCGACCGTCCGCTCACCGAAGATAAACGGGCGTTTATCGCGCAGGCACGATTTGAAAACTGGCTTAATCGCTTGATCGCCGAAGCCGCAATCGAGCAATACATCTAGGAGCATAGAGGATGGGACGCGGAAGCAATCGCATCTACAACATCATTTCGCTAGTCTTTTTGGTGCTGGCACTGCTCGTCCTCGTGTTTGTCGGCGTGCGCATGGCACAGCCGCCCGTCGCCGTCGCGACTCCGGTTGCGGTGCTGCCGACGGCGGTGCTGCTCCCGTCGCTGACGCCGACGCCGACCGATACGCCCATTCCGCCGACGGCCACGTTCACCGTGACGCCCTCGCCGACTAACACTGAGACGTTCACGCCGAGTCCCACCTTCACCTGGACGCTGATCCCGACGCTGACCACGACCCCCGTGCCGCCGACCCTGACGCCGCTGCCGTCGGCCACGTGGTTCCCGAGCGCGACGATCACGCCCTCGCTGACGATCACCTTCACGCTCGTGCCGAGCCAAACGCCGATCCCGTCGAATACCTCCGCGCCGACCGCGACGATCAACAGCTTCACGCCGCAGCCGACCGAACCGCCGCCGTCGCCGTTCCCCTTCCGCCTGCGCGACCCGCAGCCGGTGTACACGCTTAACTTCGCCAATTCGGCGGGCTGCTCGTGGCAGGGCATCGGCGGGCAGGTGAGCGATATGGCTGGGCTGGCGATTAACGGCATCCGCGTGCATGTATATGGCTCGGGAGTCGACACATTCAGCACGACGGGTTCAAACTCGCTGTACGGCTCGTCCGGGTGGGAAGTCCCGCTGGCGAACATCGTCAGCACGAATGTGTATTTTGTCGAACTGCAGTCGCAGGGCGGCACGATCATCTCGGAGACGGTGCGCGTGCAGTTCCCCGGCAACTGTCAGCAGAATCTCGCGCTGGTCAATTTCCAGCAGACGCGCGAGTTCTAGTCCGAATGCAGACCCCACCCCCGGCCCCTCCCCGAATTCAGGGAGGGGAGCAAACAACGCTCGCAAGGTCTCCCCTCTCCCCCGCTTGCGGGGAGAGGGGTTGAGGTGAGGGGGTATCCGACCCGCTTTAAAGCGTGCCCGCCTGTTACGATTTGAGAACTGTTTGCCGATGTCCGACCACTACCCGCTGCCCGATGAAGATGACGACGCGCTGACCCTGCCGCCCGACGAGGGGGAGATGTCCGACGCGCCGTTGAAAGATCCGCCGCCGCGCCGCGTACGCACGGTGAAGCCGCGCCGCAATCCCCTGCCCTATAATCTGGTCACGCTGGTGATGCTGCTGCTCACGTGTAGTCTGGTCGTGTACATCGGCTTGATCTGGCAGAATCCCTATTCGACGCTCAACCCGCTCGCGCCGCCGACGCTGCTCCCGCGCATCGTCACGGCGACGCTGACCGTGACGCCCACGCTCACGCCAACGGAGACGCGCACGCCGTCACGCACACCCACGCCGAGCGAAACCTTTACGCCTGCCCCGACAGCCACGTTTACAGCCGTGTTCATTGAAGGCTTCAGCACACCGTTCGGTACGCCGCCCGCTGAACCCGTCGATTACCCGTATGTGCTGCAAAATGATCGCCTGATCTACCTGACGAATCCTGACGGGCGCGGCGCGTGCCGCTGGTCGAGCATTGCCGGGTCGGTGGTTGATGCGAATGGTGTGGCGGTGGAAGGCTATGGAATTCGCATCGTCGGTGAGGGGGTCGATCAGACGATTGCGACGGGGAGTTCCCCCGGTTTTGGGCCGGGGGGCTTTGAGTTACCGCTGGGGACGACGGCGCAGGATGCGGTGTTTATCGCTCAACTTCTCGATGCGACGGGGTTTCCAGCATCCCCGGTGTATACGGTCGAGACGCGGGCCGACTGCACACAAAATATCGCCGCGATGCGTTTTGTGCCTCGATGAGTTCGCGGGGGACGGGCGTGAAGCGAATATACTTCGCGCAGCGATAGAGCGAGAACCAGAACGTCGCGCCGTCCCCAACTTTACTTTCCACGCCAATTTCGCCGCCGTGCGCCCGAATGATGCGCTGGGTGATGGCTAAGCCCAACCCGGTGGTTTTGTCATGCTTGTGGCGCGTGAGCCGCGCGAAATCGTCAAACAACATGGCTTGATCGGCGGTGCACAGGCCGGGGCCTTCATCCTGCACGTCGATATGCCACATCCCCTGCACGATCTTCGCGCGGACGTAAATCTTGGAATAGGCGGGCGCAAACTTGACGGCATTCAGCAGCAGGTTGTCCATGACCTGGCGCAGGCGTTTCGGGTCGGCGACGGCCTTCCCCTGCGACGTGGTTTCGAGGATGACCGTGCAGCGCTTGCTTTCGGCGGCGTGATTATGCCGCTGCACGATATCCGCCAGGAACG
Source organism: Candidatus Flexifilum breve (assembly GCF_016713355.1). NCBI lineage: Bacteria > Bacillati > Chloroflexota > Anaerolineae > Aggregatilineales > Candidatus Flexifilaceae > Candidatus Flexifilum > Candidatus Flexifilum breve. Next base: position 441,769 of record NZ_JADJPI010000007.1, on the reverse strand, counting down.
GGCTCATCTTGATCGATTCGGGGAAGATGGTGAACTGTCCCGTTTCGATCTGCGAGACGTCGAGCATATCGTTGACCAGTGTGAACATGTGGCTGGCCTGCTGGTCAATATCAGCGATGATTTCGTCGCGTTCGGCCTGCGTCAGCGTGACAGCGCGGTTTTTCAGCAGCGACGTGCTCATCAGCACACTGCTGAGCGGATTGCGCAGATCATGAATCGCCATGCCCATCACAGCGTTTTTGACCTCGTTGAGCTGCCGCAGTTCCTGATTCTTCTGTTCGAGCTCTTTCTTCTGGGCACCGAGCGCGGCCAGCAGTCGACCTTTTTCGATCATCACGGCGAGCTGCCCGGCGATTTGCTGGAAGATGTCGGTGTGCACGTCCGCGTAGGTGTTCGGATGGCAGCTGGAGAAGAACATGAAGCCGATCGGGATGCCATTGGCGATCAGCGGGCAGGTGAGCGAGGAGCGAATGCCTTCGTCGAGGATCAACCGGGTCGAGACGGAGCTCGGTTTCTGGCTGTAGTACAACTCGAGATCGTTGATGATGCGCGGTCGACCGGAGCGGATGATCATCTCCAGTGTGCTGCCCTCCAACCGTCCCGCGAAATTGCGGCTGAGGAAGACGGGCGAATAATCCGCCTGTGCCCAGCGCGCTCGCACCATCGTGCCGTTATCTTCGATGAGGGATAGGCCGATGCGGTTGTAGGGAATGAGGTTTTTGAAGTCGCGGTAGGTGCCTTGCAGCACGTCGTCCAGGAACATGCCCTCGTTGACCCGGGCGGTGAGGTGCATCAGGTTCTGCAGTTCGCGCTGGTGGCTTTCAAGGCGGTCCGCCATCTGCTGGATGGCGGTGCTAATGCGCCGGATTTCGTCTCCCGCAAACCCGATCATCTCCGGTGTTTGCGCGGTCAGCACATTGAGCTTGTCGTTGGCGATCATGGAACTATCCCTTGGAAACGGCGGCGCAGCGATTACCGATTCGCTACAATAAATTTAGTATAAGCGTGGATGTAGAATTGTTCCATGAAGCAATTCTAAATTAATCATAAAGAGCGAGTTGAGACGGAGGCGGGGACGTACTGTTGAACTAACAGAGGTCGGGGGTGAGGCCAGAGGCGCCGGAAACGATTCATCGCGTTCTGACGAAAATGAATGTGCTTGGCGAACGGTATTGTCGCCCCTCTCCGTTAGGAGAGGGGCTGGGGGTGAGGTTGATCCTGTCCCGGCCGCTCCCAACCTACCGGGAGCGGTCGCGTCGCGCATTCTTGACCGTGAACCAGAACGTCGCGCCGTGACCGAACTCGCTCTCGACGCCGATTGTGCCGCCCTGCGCCTCGACCACGCGCCGCGCAATCGCCAGCCCCAGCCCGGTGCTCTTCTCACCGTTGGTGGGCGTGGCGGAGAGGCGCACAAAGTCTTTGAACAGCAGCCCCTGATCTTCGATGGTCAGCCCCGGCCCTTGATCCTGCACCTCGACGCGCCACATGCGCTTTTCCGCCCGCGTCCGCACGGTGATGGTGCTGCCGGGCGGTGAGTATTTGACCGCGTTAGAGATCAGGTTATCGAGCACCTGCGCCAGCCGGATCGGGTCGGCGAACACGCGCCCCGGAGCAAGGTTATCCAGTTGGACAGCGCTGTTTTTCGCCTCCGCCAAGCGGTGATGGCGGATGGCCACTTCGCGCAGAAAGCTCGGCAGGTCGATCTCGACGGGCAGGAGCGTGAAGCTGCCCGATTCGATGTGCGACACATCCAGCAAATCATTGAGCAGGTTCATCATGTACTGCGCCTGATTATCGATCTCGCGCAGCATGGTGCGCCGATCCTCTTCGGTCAGGTCGAAGTCCGGGCTGGTCATCAGCGAAGTCGCCATGAGGATGTTGCTCAGCGGGTTACGCAGATCATGGGCGGCGATGCCGAGAAACGAGTTCTTGAGCTTATTCAAGTCACTAAGTTCGTCATTTTTGTGTTCCAGTTCCAGCTTTTGCGCTGATAGTTCCGCGACCAACTGACCTTTTTCCACCATCACGGACAACTGTCCGGCGATCTGCTGGAAGACCTCGACGTGCGCGTCGGCGTAGGTGTGGGGCGTGCGGCTGGAGAAGAACATGAAGCCGACCGCCTCGCCATTGGCGATCAGCGGGCAGGTGAGCGACGACCGGATGCCTTCGTCGAGGATCAGCCGGGTTGAGGCGGAGTTCGGCTTATGAGCGAAATACGCTTCCAGATCGTTGATAATGCGCGGCTGCCCGGTGAGCAGGATTTGTTCGAGCGTGCTGCCCTCGAGCTTGGCGGCATAGCCGCGATCCAGCAGCAGCGGCGTGTACTCCGCCTGCGCCCAACGCGCGCGCACGACCGTCCCCTTCTCCTCGATGAGCGAGAAACCGATGCGCTCGTAGGGGATGAGCATTTTGAAATCCTGGTAAACGCCATCGAGAATGTCGTCGAGGAACAGCCCCTCGTTGACACGCGCGGTGATGTGCATGATCGTTTGCAGTTCGCGGTAGCGGGCTTCGAGATCGTGGGTGCGCTGCTGAATGGCGCCGCCTACCCGCGAAAGCTCCAAACTGGAATGCGCATACCGGCTGCTGCGGGGGGTGCCGATGTTGGGACTGTCATCCGCCGACATTATCAACTTTGCTTTCGAACTCAGGAGCGTTGTCGAGATATTTCGAAGTCATAACTTTATATGAAAAACGCAGCGGGATAAACGTGTCCTTACTCATATCAAACCCATGATACTTTACAGCTACGGTGCTGCGAACACGCGCTGCGCCTGCACGACAAATTCGCGGTGCTGCGCGATCATGCGCTGTTCGGTGATGGCATCCAGCCCCCACGCGCTCAATTTATGCGCCGCGCGCAGCGCCGCCGCCAGATCCCAGAAGGCGAGCACGACGGGAGCAAAGGGGTCGTGCTGCCGGTAGGCTTCGGTGAAGGCCGTCATGTGCTCCACGCCGAACTTCCACAGCAGCTCCAGGCGCGCGTTGCCGACATCGGCCAACGGGTCGCCAAGGCAGGCGTCTTCCCAGTCGATGATCGCGGCTAAGCGTCCGTGCTGCCAGATGAGATTCCCCGACCAGAAATCCCCGTGCAGCAGGGCGAGCGGCCGCTCCTCCAGCAGCGCCAGATGCGCGCTGAGCAAAGCGCGTACGTGCCCTTCCTGCAGGGTTTCGTCGAGCTCTGGTGGTGGATGGGCGAGTTTGTGCCGCAGATGCTCGGCGGCGTGCGGCAGAAAGGCGAAAGCGGCGGGGTCAGCGGCGTGGACGCGGCGCAGCGCGGCGGCGACCTGCTGCGCAAAGTCGGGCACGGCCGCCGGGTACGCTTCCGGCGCACCTTCCACAAACTGCACGACGATGTAGGGCGTGGAGAGGATGCGGTTCGTTTCGTCCGCAAAGTAGGGGCGCGGGGCGGCGACTCCGTGCGCCTGCAACCGTGACAGCAGCCGGAACTCGTCCGCGGCGATATGCGGGTTCTGCGCCCGATCCGCCGCGCCATGCTGCCGCACGACTACTTTTTCGGCACGCCCATCCGGCAGCGCGAGTTCGAGGAGATGCACCTCCGCCGCCGATCCACCGAGCAGGGGCGCGGCGTGCCGGAGCTGCGCCTGCGGATCAACGCGGCGGGCGATGTGTTCAAATGGCGTGCGTACGTGCCCGTTCATGTCAACAGTATAGCGCGGAAATGTGAGCTGGATGCCGTTTCAATCGACCCCCCCCCCGGCCCCCTGTCAGGGGTAGGTTTTTAATTGTAGGCGAGGCATGCCTCGTCCTCCTGTGCTCACACCACCATCACATCCGTTAACCCACCTCTTTTGCTTGCACGGACAACCGATCTGTTACCTAATCCAGAAGAAAAACCGGACGAGGCATGCCTCGTCCCTACAGGTTCTTTGGCGAAGAAAACGGTGTTCGATGAGGAAGCATGAAAAACCTACCCCTGATAGCCCCCAGCCCCTCCCCTCTGACTTCAGTTCACGGCAGGACAGTTTTAATGTTTCGACGCCGTCTTCTCGGAGACGACACCCGCTTAATCGCGTCCGCCGTTTTTAACCTCACCCCGTCACGGGGAGCGCGGCGCAGTTCCCGGTCGCGGTGACGAGGAACGCAGCCACCCACCCGCCTTCGACCTGATACCAGTTGTTTTCGCCGCTGCGCCCGATGGCGGGCGTCGCGCTGAACAATTGCCCGATCACGCCCGTATACGTGCCATCCGATTCCGGTTGGCTGCGCACATTGACGAATAGGTTGACGGGGGTGACCTGACATGCGCCGCTGGCAGCGGGCGGCGCGCCTTCGGGGATGGCATAGGCGCACCCCGGCGACAGGCTGACCTGATCGGCGCTGATCCACGCATTCGGCGTCAGGCCGAACGTGCCGAGGCGCAGCCAGCGTCCGGAATTGGTCTGCACGGCTTCCAGCGCGGCGAAGCGATCACCACCACCCGCGAGGAATAATGGATCGGCGGTGCTTTCGGCGGCGGGATACGCGGCGATCCCATCGGTGATCACGGTGGCGATGCACTGCAGGCGTTCGCCGACCATCCCCGGCGCTTGCGCGAGGAAGATCGGGCAGCCCGCCGAGAGGGTTGTGCTGGTCGCATTGACCCAACCCAGTTCGCCGCCATGCAGCAGGATGCGGTACCAGTCGCCGCTGCTGCCTGTCGTGCGGGAGACGACCAGCAAACGATCACCGGTGATCGTCTGCGCCAGCACTTGATCCGGCGTGGACGGATTGCGGGCAATCACGGTGGGCGCGGTGACGCTGGCGACGCAGTACGGCGTGCGGAAGCCCGCGTTGAGGCGCGGCGTGTTCGAGAAGCTCAGGACCGCCTCACAGCCCGGCGAATAGGGATTCTGGCGCTCAGCGATCCAGCCGTCGGGCGTCACGCCGAAAGTGGTGATCTGCAGCCAGCCCTCCCCGTCGATCTCGATGCGATTGCGGATCGCGTAGCGGTCGCCGACTTCCACGCCGAACACGCCCGTTTGGCCTTCCGGTTCGATGACGGCCTGCCCGTTCACGCCGATGCTGGCAGAGCAGGTGGTGTCGGTAGCCGTCGGCGCGGGCGCGAGGAAAGCCGCGCAGCCCTCAGTCAGCGTGCCGCTGCTGGTGGGGATCCAGCCGAGCGTCGTCGCATTGATCAGCACGCGGGCGAGCGTGCCGAGTTCGCTGGCCGTCTGGGAGAGCACGAGGTACGTCTGCCCCGGCAGATACTGCGCGCCGTAGGTGAAGTCCGGCACGAACGCGGTGATCAGGTTGCCCTGTGCGGTCGTGGTCAGCGTGCAGTAGGGGAAGCTGAGCGGGTTCTGATCACCGCCGCCCGCTTCGTTGAGCGGCAGCGAGGCGCAATCGCCCGTCGTCTCGACCACCGACGCGGCGACCCAGCCATTGGCAATGCGGAACCAACTGCCGTCGCTGGTGCGCGCGACCGCCGGGGTCGGCAGTGTGATCTGCGCGACGACGGTCGCATCACCGCCGTCGGTTGAGGGTTCACTGCGCACGTTGCTCACCCCGCCGTTGGGCGTGAGGATGCAGCTCGGCGGCGTCGGCGTCGCCCCGGTGATCGGGGCGGCGGCTCCGAGCGGGGTGGCGGTAGCGAGCGGGGTCGCGGTCGGCATGGCGCGTGTGTCGCACGCGACGATCAGCGCGCCGTCCACGGAGACGCGCACGTTGAAGTCGCCGCTCGTAAAGGTGATGATCACGTTGTAGAACACCACTTCCGTCCCCAAGTCCGAACCACTGATGACCGGGCAGCCGAGCGATGAATTGCGGCTGCGCTCCAGCGTGTAGCGCCACGTGAGCGGATCTTCGGTCGTGTTGAGGTTGGCTTGCGCGGTGCGCAGAGCGGTCTGGAACAACGCGTCGGGGATATTTTGAGCGAGCGTGGATGAGAAGGGCAGACAGAACAGCAGGAAAAGTACGAACAGCAACGCGGATTTGGTTACGCGCACAGGCAGCTCCTTTTGGGTGGCCGATAGCGATACTCTGATAGTATGCCATAAGGGACATGCGCGTACAGCGGTAGAAAGTCTAGCGGGGTTGTGCCGGGACAGCCCGTTCTTGTACAGGCTGGCTAGCGTATAAGTCGAGGATCAGCGGTCGGGACGCAATGGCGCGTCCCGACACGGAAAGAACTTGAGCGGAAGCGCTCTAGCCGCCGAGCGCCGTGAGCGGAATCCAGATCCGGTTGGCGTTGCAGTCGATCCAGACCTGCGCGAAGTCGCCGCTGGTGTCGGTCACGTACCAGTTGCCCGCCGGGAGGCTGAACGACAGGAGCGTGCCTAAATCCGGTTCATAGTAGGCGGGCGCGCCGAGCGGCACATTGCGAATGGGCGTTCCGGCGGGGAGCGGATCGATGCACGAGCCGGGAGCACCGCCCAAAATGATGTCGCCCACACCGTTCGCGCTGAAGTTGTAGCCGGGGGTGGTCTGTGACAAACTGTCGTCGAAGATGACAACGTAGTATTGTGTGCCCGCTGTCAAATTGACGTTGTTGAGCGTCGTCGGGATGCTGCCAATATTCGCGGCCGCGATGCAGTTGCCCAACGCCGCCGCCGGGTTGAAACCGCTGTTCATAATGTAAATGCTGGAACGCGTACCCGCCCCGCCCGTGCTCGCGGTGCTGAAGCTGTACGCGCCCGTGACGGTCACAGTGAAGGGGAAGGCGTCATAGCGCACTTGGGTCACCCCCTGCGAACCACAGTTGGGTGTCGAGATCGTGACGACCGCCATCGTCGGATCGCCAGCGAACGTGCCGCTGAACGATACCGACCCTGCAAACACCGCGCCCGCGGTCAGGCTGAGGATAATCAACAGCAAAGCGATGCCGAAGAAGAAGCGCATTTTCATCGATACAACTCCGTACGCTGCAAAATAGAATTTAGTATGTTTAATATATAACTAAAAATGGAAATTTTATTTCAAATTTTTGAAATGTATTATTTTTCATACACATTGAGATATTGTATGCAGGTGAACCGGATATTGGGGCTGGCAGCTGATTGTGGGGATCGCCTGTCTGCGCTCCGCTGAGCTAAGCCAATGACCGTTTGCCAGCCAAAGGACAAGGCAGGCCGGTGAGTACGGAGAAGGCCGTGAAAACGGAATGCCTGTCGGTCTTGGGAGTTTGCGGACGCGATCAATCGCGTCCCTACACAACCACGCTTTTCTCGTAGGGACGCAATTGATTGCGTCCGCTGTCCCCCAAAAGAAATTATTCTACGTCGCGATTGGCCTGCCTTGGCCTGTTTTGTCGTATTTCGGACACTGGCTTGATACCCGACCACACGCATAGATATAGCTACCCCTCTCCCACGCCAGCGGGGAGAGGGAAGAACAGCTAAATACTGCTGTGGTGAGGGACTAGCTTTCGGCGATGTGGGTCTGAAAGGCGGTGATGAATTCCGGGTTGACGCGCATCAGGCTGCCCGTCTGCACATTGACGAACACCCACAACGTCTGCGCCTGCGCGATCACGGCGCCATCCGTGGCGCGGGTGATGATGTAATGACGCGTGGCGCTCATGCGGCGCACATCGGAGAGGAACGTGCTGATCGACAGGTCTTCGCCCAGCACGGCCTGCTGGCGGTACTCAATGCGATGCCGCCGCGCGACCACGCCGAAACCCTGCGCGCGCATCTTCTCGACATCCCAACCGAAGTGCCGCGCCGCGCGAATGCCGCATTCTTCCATGTAGTTGAGATACGTCGCATTGTTGACGTGCCCCGCGCCGTCGATATCACGCCATTCGACCATGCGGTTCATGGTGTACAGGCCCGGCGGCGGGGGCGGCGCGGCGGGGAACTTGTCGCGCGGTTCGGCTTCGATGCCATCCGGCGCGAAGGCGGCGATCATCTCGTCGGGCACGCTGACCGGGCGGCCGTTCGTCCGATCCAGATACACCCAGTCCGTCGCCGCTTTGGCGATCAGTTCGCCGGAGTCGACGTGGCGGAACTCGTAGAAGCGGCGGGAGCGCACGCGGCGGAAATCACCCACCCACGTCGTGATTTCGACCGAGTCGCCGTAGACCAGCGAGCGCAAATACTCAATATCCGTCTCGCGGATCAGCCAGAGCGTGCCCATCTGACGGTAGCGCGCTTCGTCGTAGCCCACGGCGGCGGACGCGTCGAAGGCGGCTTGTTCCATATAGCGTAAGTAGTTCGCGTGGTTGACGTGCCCGTAGGCGTCGCACTCGTAGTGACGGACGCGCAGGGTGGTTTTGAATTGGGCTGGCATAGTGACCTCAAATCGTTACAGGGCAAGTGTACCGCAATTTGAACAAAAGGCGGCAGGTCGCGTAGAATCTGTGAACAGTTTTCTTAGCAGACTGGGCGCTTACCTCACCCCGTTTCGCTGCGCTCAACCGCCCCTCTCCAGAGGGTGAGGGGCAAAAGCCGAACGCTACAGTCTCTACCCCCTGAATTCGGCGAGGGGATGGGAATGGGTTCGGACAAGGGGTGGTTTGAAGGGGGATGCATGCGGAAGTTTACGATTGTGTGGCTCGGGCAGGTCGTGTCGCTGCTCGGTTCGGCGATGACGCAGTTTGCGCTGACCATCTGGGCGTACGAGCTGACCGGGTCGGCGACGGCGCTGGCACTGGCGGCGTTCTTCGGCTTTGCGCCGGGCATCATCTTCAGCCCGTTCGCGGGTGCGTTGGTGGATCGGTGGGATCGCCGTTTGGTGCTGATGCTGAGTGATCTCGGCGGCGGGCTGGCGACGGTCATGCTGTTTTTGCTGTACAGCGCGGGCAACCTGCAGATCTGGCATGTGTATCTGGCCGTGGCGATTGCCGGGACATTCGCGTCGTTCCAGTGGCCCGCCTACTCCGCCGCCATCAGCCTGATGATCCCCAAGGAGCAGTATGGCCGCGCCAACGGCATGATCAGCCTCGCGGAGTCGCTCTCCGGCGTGGTCGCGCCCGCGCTGGCGGCGGTGCTGCTGGTGGGCATCGGTTTGCGCGGGGTGATGCTCATCGACATTGTGACCTTCATCGTAGCGATCAGCGCGGTGCTGGCCATCAGCATCCCCAAGCCGCCACCGAGCGCGGCAGGTGCCGAGGGCAAAGGCAGTCTGCTGCAAGAGGCGGCTTACGGCTTCCGCTATATCGCGTCACGGCGCAGTCTGCTCGGCTTGCAGCTGACCTTCTTCTTCATCAACCTGACGTCGACGTTTTCGGCGGTGATCACCGCGCCGATGCTGCTGGCGCGTTCCGGCAGTGACGAAACCGTGCTGGCTTCGGTGCAGTCGCTCGGTTCGATTGGTGGCATCGTCGGCGGGCTGCTCCTCAGCACTTGGGGTGGCCCCAAGCGGCGCGTTCATGGCGTGCTGTTGAGCATGGTCGGCATCAGTTTGTTGGGCGAAGTGGTCATGGGCTTGGGGCGCACGGTGCTGGTGTGGAGCGCCGGGGCGTTCATGATCAACGCGCTCCATCCCATGTTGAACGGCTCCAATCAGGCGATCTGGCAGGCGAAAGTTGCGCCGGATGTGCAGGGGCGCGTGTTCGCCGCGCGCCGCATGATCGCGCAGATTTCCGCGCCCATCGCCATGATTCTCGCCGGGCCGCTGGCGGATCGCGTGTTTGAACCGGCGATGCGGGAGGGCGCCGCGCTCGCGCCGATCTTCGGTGGGCTGGTGGGCACGGGGCCGGGCGCCGGTATGGGACTCATGTTCGTGATCTTCGGGACGCTCGGGGTGCTGGTCGGCGCGTCGGGCTATCTGTTCCGCGCTATTCGTGACGCCGAGACGCTGCTGCCCGATCACGACGCGCTGCCGACGGTCAAGTCGGTGTAATGTACCTTAATCACAAAGATAATAAATTGATGAGCGGCGCAATCAAGAGTCATCTGGTCGCAGGCCAGCCGACGAAAGTTTGACAACATCACATGGGGTGATGGTCAACTAATTGGAGGCTTCTTATGGCTCATCTATCACGCCGCGCGTTCCTCAAGGGGAGCGCTGTTACAGCCGGGGCATCGGTTCTGACGCTCAACGGCTTATTCGGTTTTGGTACAGTCTTCGCCCAAGATGGTGGTGACGATCCGCAGTTGATGCTCAATATCGCCTGTACCGCCGAAACGTTTGCCTGCACACACTATTACAATGCGCTGCAAAATGCAGAGGCATTGGCATTGACAGCGCAAGAACAGAACTGGCTGCGTTCCTTCCTCGATTCGGAACTGAAACACAAGCAGTTTTTGGAAGCCAACGGCGCAACATCGCTGGCGACTGTTTACTTGGTCCGATGGTCTGTTCACAGATCGCGCCCTGTTCACCGCCACCAGCAATACCGCGGAAAATTGGTTTGTCGCGGCGTACTTAGGGCAACCCGTCGCCTGGCTGAACTCGGCAACTCGCTGTTTGCAGCGACCACCGCTCAAGTGGCGGCTGTCGAAGCCGAACATCAGGCATTGATCCGTTTGATGGGCGGACTGCAGCCCTCGTTCCAGACGGCGAAAGAACCGCTGTTCTTCAATCCGTCGGAAGTCGTGCCGTACTTCACCCCCTTCCTTGAAGGCGGCGATGGCTTTGTCCGCCCCCTTCCCCGGCGAAGATGCAATCAGTGAAGAAGTTGGCGATGCTGGCGTGATCAACGTGCCTGTATTCCTCAACTTGACGATGGGTACGGCGGCAATGGCTGAAGCGACCCCCGAAATGTCGGCAACGGACGGCGCGTGCATGGTAATGGGGCGCAATACGCGCATCCGTTCGGGCGCTGGCACCGACTTTGAGCAGGTTGGATCACTGGCAACAGGCGATACGGCCGAAGTCACGGGTCAAACGACCGATGCCAACGGTTTCACATGGTATCAAATTTCGCAGGGCTTTGTGCGCGGTGATGTTGTAACGCTCACTGGCAACTGCACGGCTATCCCGATGGTAAGCATGTAGTGTGACAACTTGCTTCTTCTCTCCCGGGCTCCTCTCCTGAGAGGTTGAAGGCTAGACTTGAAGCTGGTCATGGTGGAAACAAACGGGCGACCGCTGGGTCGCCCGTTCGTTTGGATCGAGTTGAGGGATTGAGCATCAAGCTGTGCCCCTCAACCCCGATCCCTCAGCCCACGCACACGGGGAACGGGGGTGTTGGCGCCCCTCCCTGAATTCGGGGAGGGGCTGGGGGTGAGGTTGCTTTACTCCGGCGTGACCTCGTAGGCGACCCCGTCGAGCACGACGACGACCGCGTCGCCGAGCGCGAAGTACTCGGTGAGTTCCGGATGCGCCGTGAGCAGATCAAAGTAGGCATCGCTCAGGAAGGCGACCTTTTCGGTCGTCATCGTGTCCGGCTCGAAAGTGGTATCCGTCCAGACCGTGCCTTGCAGGATGAACGTCTTGCCGCCGACGGTCTGGATCGGGTTGACAGGCGCGGCATTGCTGCCGGGATCCGCCGCATACAATTCCGGCGCGACCTGCGTGCCCAACGGGGTGGGCGTCCCCAGCATTTGCAGCACCGGAGCCGGGGCTTCTGCCGCCGCCAGACCGCCCGCGAGATCCGCCGCGTCGACCGCTTCACCACCGGACGCCTGCCGCAGTGCGCCCGCTTCGAATTCGCCCGCTGCTTCTTCCTGCGCCTGCCGCGAGAGGATATCGTCTTCGGTGATCAGGAAGCTGGTGTAGGGCGTGATGATGCCGTAGCGCACGCTCAAGCGGATAATGCTGTCGACCAATTCCTGATTTTCGCCGTTCAAGCGGATGTTGTTCAGCAGTTCGCCGATGCGGCGGGTCGCCCACAGCCGCGCGATGAACGGTTCACCACCCGCGAGATCGGGGAAGTCCATACCGTCATAGACGAAGGTCTGCACTTCAGCGCCGACCATGCCGGAGAGTGTCACCGCGAGGTCGTCCGCCGAGCCGCGGTAGCGCCCAACGATGGTCATCTGCGTGCCCGCGAACAGATCCGGCAGCGGCAGTTGCGGGTAGACCGTGTCCACCGTCAGCCCGTCAATGTTGAGCGTGATGTCGGTCAGCACGGGCGCGCTGATCTTGTTGAACAGGCTGGCGACTTCTTCGTCAATGCGTTCGCTCGGACGCACATAAGACGACGTGCCGCGGTTCTCCTGCACGATGGTGTCGAGGAGCTGCGTGTCGACGTCATCGCCGACGCCAAAGGCGAAGATGCGCGCATTGCTCGGGGCGGCGTTCTCGACGTTGTCGAGGATGCTCTGGATGTTGGTTTCGCCTTCGGTTGGCAGACCGTCGGTCATGAACAGGATGGTTGCCGGACGTTCGCCGACCATGTCGAGCGCGGTGGTCAGCGCGCCGTTGATGTCCGTGCCGCCTTCCGCCCACTGGGTGTTGATCCAGTCGATGGCTTGCTGCGCCACATCGGGCGATTGCAAATCGTTGGCGAAGATGCGCCAGCCCGTGCTGAACAGGATCACGTTGAAGCGGTCCTGCTCGTTGAGGTTATCCAGCACGTAAGCGGCCGCTTCGCGCGCCTGATTCCACTTGTCGCCGTCCATGCTGCCTGACTGATCGAGCACGACGATGATGTCCCGCGGCACGATGCGATCCTGCGGCAGTTCCAGCGGCGGCTGCACCATGAGCATGAAGAAGCCGTCTTCGTTGGCGCTCTCGCGATAGGTCAGCAGGTTGACGCTGATCGTCTCGGAGGCCACGCCCCAGTACAGGCTGAAGTCGCCTTCCGGCACATAGCTCGACGCTTCGAACCCGGCGCGGAAGCCGTTCCCGTCGCGGCTGAGCGCGATGTTGTGGCTCGGCGAATAGATCGAGCCGATGGGATCGTCGCTCTCGACCTGCAGGCTGATGCTCACGCTGTCGATGGCGCGGCGGCTCATGATGTGCGTGACATCCAACGGATAGACGTAGTGCAGCAAGCCGTTGTCAATTGCCAGCGGTTGGGTATAGGAGAGCTGAATGCGGCGCTTTTCGCCCGGTGGAATCGGGAAGACGTTGGCCTGCACCGCCTGTGTGCCGACATATTCGAGCAGCGCGGGGTCCCGGTATTGGCGCACGATGGCGTCGTAAATGCCGCGCGCTTCGGTCGCGTCGAGGATGCGCGCTTCAATCGGCGTCTCGTTGATGTACATGATGAGTTGATCGACGGCGGCGTCGGCGGGCAGCGGGAACAGGAACGTCCCTTCGGCGAGACCGTTGCCCTCGTTGACGAATTCGAGCTCAATCGACGTGCGCGCGATCTGATCGGCAATCGTCACGGCGACGCGATGAAAGTCAATTTTCAGCCATTCGGGATTGGTCGATACGCCGCCCACCCACGGAACCGGGGTGATGACGCACGGCATGATCTCGCAAATCGCGTCTGGCGGGCAAGGAGGGGGTGGCGGGCAATCCACCTGAGCGGCGGCGCTTCCGACGAGACCAAACAGGGTGAGTAGAGCCAAACTGAGGAGCAATATGCGCTTCATGATCAAACCTCCGTGTATTCTGAAGATTAGACGTCAACCGGATAAGTTTGGTTCCACACATGTTCTCGGTATAATGAATCGTACACAAATAGATTGGGGGCGGAGATGAATAACGACTTTTACGAGCGGGAACGGCGTATCGAACAGGGACGCGAGCGGGCACAGAATCAAAAGCACCAGACGCTCGAAACCTATAACCTTGAGCAGCAGGAAGCGCATCACGGGAATGTTCCCGATCCGAAGTTGTATGACGTGGATCCGCCCGCGCCGGGGCTCTTCGCCCGCCTACTGAAACTGCTTGGGCTGCGCAAGTAGCCAATAAAAAAGCCGCACTCGACCGAGTGCGGCTTTTGATTTAGGCTGATCAAACTTAGGGGATTTGCACCACGACGAATACCGTGTTGCCGATTTGCAGGCGGGTGCCGTGCTTGAGCAGCTTCGGCTTGTTCTCTTGCAGCAGCACATTGTCGATGAACGTGCCGTTACGGCTGCCGAGATCTTCCACGTACAGCTTGGCCTGGCCGCCTTCCTGCCGGACATCGAAGCGGCAGTGGCGCGTGCTGACGTAGTCGTCGTGCCGCAGGCAGATATCCGCGCCGCGCGACCGACCGAGCACATCGCCGTGCAGCAGCGGGATCGGCAGCGAATCTTTCGGCATTTCAAACGCCAGCATGAAGCGCAGCACCGTGCTGGCGCGGTGGGCGGGCGGGTTCTCCATCAGCGCGCCGGAGAGGCGCAGCGGATGATGGTAGATCGACGGGATGGAGGCCGACGGCCCCGACAGCGTCCGGTGCGGCGTGTCGTAATCATCATCAGCGGGGAGCGGGCCCGTGCCCGCGGTGAACATCGACTTACGATCGATTGGTGTGGCAAACGCATCATGCCGACCGGCCATCTGGACTGTTCCCCCTTCCATGTGTCCCACATTGTTGATGATTTGGGTGCTGAATTCAGTTGAGAGCGTCCGGGCCGCGCGCTTCCCCGTATGTGTGAGCAAAAACTCGCCATCGTTGTTGGTGATCAAGCCATTGACGTGGAGTTCGCGCAGGGCAGTGTCGAGCGAACCTTCGGTCAACTGGCAAGCTTCACGGAGCGCATGCTTCGTGCGTTCGATCTGACGCTCAGTCTTCAGCAAGCAGACCAAGATATCTTCGGAGTCTGGGGAAAGCACGGACTTGCTCATCAGCATAAATCCATTTCGTCTCTAAGTCTCTAACAAGACTAAAACAGAATTTCACGAAAGATCCATAAGGCTTATGGGAACAACAGCCATGACTCGATTATGATGAGGGAAGAATGCACCTGGAGTCGACACATGGCCGCAGAGAATTACGAAAAAATTCAGAAATTTCGCCAGGAAGTCCAAGAAAAAATCGATAACTTGCTCGGCGAATTCGCTGATGGCAAGGTGAGTCGCGAGCAGTTCCACGCCCTGTACGCTCATCAGACGCTGAAGCTGCAGTTTGCGCTGGAAGCCCTGCGCAGCGGCAGCACCACCTTGATCGATGGCTCGACCGGGGAAACCATTGGCATCCGGCAGTCGCATATGGGCAAGGCGATTGGGCTGATGATCTATCACAACAAGACCGGGCGCTTCGTCGACACGCTGGGCTCGTTTGACGTGCCGCCGCCGCGCATCGCGCCGATCCTCAACGATTTTTCGCAGCTGATGGACGCTAACCGTCTGATTGATCGGCGGGTGCTGAAGGTTGGGGAAAAACAGTGGCTGCTGTTCGCGGCGGGGCGCTACACGACGGTCGTCACGCTGTTCCACAATGAACCGTCGCCCGAACAAAGCCGCGAAATCGAGCGCTTGCATCACGATTTCGAAGTGGCGAATGCTAACCTGCTGGCGTCGACGCAGTTCGACAACACGCGGCTCGCGTATCCATTTAATGTATTTATTCAGCAGAAGATCAAGCGTGGCTAGGTCGTCATCATCCATCGGTCAGCTCCCTGATTGACCGCGGCGCGCTCCGCCAGCTTCATGGATTGGGGCGCGCTTTTTGTCCGGG
The DNA here is from genome assembly GCF_016713355.1 of Candidatus Flexifilum breve. Lineage (NCBI taxonomy): Bacteria > Bacillati > Chloroflexota > Anaerolineae > Aggregatilineales > Candidatus Flexifilaceae > Candidatus Flexifilum > Candidatus Flexifilum breve. The sequence continues at coordinate 426,378 of NZ_JADJPI010000007.1, read as the reverse complement.
CATAACGTGTTAATCGGAATGAGCCATAGGGCGAACCTGTTCGTTAATCATTGCAGCCCGGTCAGCGGCTGTGGAGCGACAGAGATCAGGTTCTATTAGTGATATTCGTCATGGTACACTGACAAATCTACAACAGATATTCCGAAATATCAACTTCATTTCATATTACAATCGAAAATTTCGCTGCACTGAACTAAAGTAAGTTCGCGGAAATCTCGGTGTAGGGGCAGACCGATGTGTTCTGCTCGATCTTTCCGCACGTGGGGCGGGGTTGCGGTGTCCGATAAGCTGCTTGAGCCATTTGCGCATCGTGTTAGCGGCAGCTAGATGCCCCACCAGCGTTGATAGAACCGCGCGGCCTGCTCCAACTCGCTGATAGCGACCCATTCCACGTCGCGATGAGCCTGATCGATGGAACCGGGGCCGAACAGCACGACTTCGTTGGCCAAGCCGCCATAGGCCCACGCATTCGACGCATACGGCGCGACCGTCGGCGCGCGCCCCGACCACGCGGTGATCTGCTCGACCAACGGTGAATCCGGCGGTTGATAGAAGGGGTGGAGCTGATGCAGCCACTGTGCGGTCACAGGCAACGGGCAGTGGCTTTGCGCAATCTCGATGATCCGTTCGCCTTCCACCGCGGGATCTTCACCCGCCGTCAGACGGCGATCCACATTGATGGTGCAGCGATCCGGGATGATGTTGTGCGCCTGCCCGCCGCGGATCATGGTGACGCTGAGCGTGCCGGGGCCGAGCTTCGACGTGGGCGGCGTGGCGATCAGCCGCTGATGCTCGTTCATCAAGGCGCTGATCACCGGAACCGCCGCCGTGATCGCGTTTTGTCCGAGTTCCGGGCGCGCGGAATGCGCCGCCGTGCCGCTGATTTCCAGCACCAGCCCAACCGAGCCTTTGTGCCCGTGCACCGCGCCGCACAGCGTCGGCTCGGCAACGATCAGTTGATCCAGCTTCAGCCCCTGCCGCCGCACCCAGTCCCGGCAGACCGCCGCGCCATGGGCTCCGGTCTCTTCATCAGAGGTGGCGCACACCAATAGATTGAAGGGCAGCGGGATCCCCTGCTCGCGCACGCTCTCCAGCAGCGTCAGCACGATGGCGAGCGAAGCTTTGGTATCGACGGAGCCGCGGCCATACACGCGCCCATCCGCGACGCGGCCATCAAAGGGATCGCCGATCATCGTCTCCACGCCGACGGTGTCGAGATGCACATCGACTGCCAGCCAGCGATCAGATGTGCCGCTCCACACGCCGTAAATGTTGGGGCGACCGGGATACACATCTTCCGCCTCGACCGCTGCGCCGAGCTGCGCAAACCACCCGGCGACCTGTTCGGCGTAACGGGCTTCACTGCACGGGCCGGAACGCGGCCCGGCGTTCGCTGGCCCGACGCTGGGAATCTGCACTAGGCGCGTCAGCCATTCGACGATGCGGTGGGTTGCGATCATGATCTTGTCCTTGTATTGCAGCATGCCTGTAAACATGCAACAATTTGTGCACGTGCTTGAGCGAACAGGAGAACTGAATAATGGCTGAACGGAATCTGCCTGAATGGATGGGTAAGCATCGCGGCCTCACCCCGGAAGAACTTGCCGAATTTCTCGCCGGACCCGTCGTCGCGCGCATTGCCACCGTCGATGAGTTTGGGTTCCCCTATATCACCCCGGTCTGGCAGGAATGGCGCGAAGGGGCCATGTATATAATTCCCCGTGAGAAAACTACTTTTGTCAAACATCTCAAAAATAATCCGAAAGTTGCCGTTTCCTGCGCCCTCGATTCGGGCACGTACACCCGCATGTTGATGCGCGGCACGGCAGAAATTCTCGCTGGCCCCGTCATCATGGACGGGCTGATGCTCGAAATCGCGCAGCGCATGTCGATTCGCTATCTGGGTCCCAACGGGCCAGAATACCTGACGGGCAGTCAGGATCGACCGCGCTACCTGATCCGCGTCGCGCCCACCGCCGAGCACAAGCTGATCACGTGGGACGGCGTCGAATGGGCGGAAAAGTACCTCAACGAAGCGAAATAGCGCGGTGAATTAACTCGTTCTGGTAAACGCTCCACCACTCGCAACCCCCCTCCGCTGCTGGCGTGGAGGGGGTCGCACGGCCGTGGCGCCCCCCTACGCCCAATTCAGGTCGGATTGCTCGCTCAACCCCCCCTCCCCCCCCGGGGAGAGAACCCACCCCCCCCCCCCCCCCCCCCCCCCCCCGCCCGGGGGCGGGGGCGGGCCCCGCGGCGGCGCGGCACGAATTACCCCTTGATCGCTTGTTCCGCCATGAACGCGCGCAAGGCCGCGATCAGATCGTCGATGTGGGTCTCGTTGACCGCGCCGCCCATGTGCCCGATGCGGATCACCTGCTCTTTGAACGGGCCAAACCCAGTCGTGATCTGCAAGTTTTGCTCGCGCAGCACGTAGTCGCGGATGGTGGTGGAGCGCACGCCCGGTGGACAGTAGGCCGCGGTGATGGTCGCCGCCATTTGCTCGGCGGGGACGAACAGCGGCAAGCCCATCTCCGTCAACGCACCGCGCAGGTGATCCGCCAGCCCCTGCAAGCGCGTCCGCCGCGCGACCACGCCTTCGCGCAGCAGCGACCGGAGCGCCACGCGCAGCGCCAACACCAGCGAGGTCGGCATGGTCACAGGGAAGGGATGCCAGTCCGCCCAGTTTTCGACGAACCACTGCCAGCGCTTGAGATCGAGATACCAGCTGCGCGCGGTGTCGTCCGGGCGCGCGCTGATCTTCGCCCACGCGCGGTCGCTGACCGCCACCATGCCGAGTCCGGGCGGCGCGCCGAGCGCCTTCTGCGACGCGGTCACGCACAGGTCGATACCCCATGCATCGACCGGGAGATCGGCGGCGGCCAAACCCGTCACCGCGTCGACCAGCACGAGCGCGTCGGAGTGCGCGTGCACGGCTTTGACGATGGTCTCAATCGGGTTGAGCACGCCCGTCGAGGTTTCCAGATGGATGACCGCCACGCCGACGGCTTCCGGATGCTGCTTGAGCGCCCCGAGAATCGCTTCCGGGTCGAGCGGCTGGCGCGGGTCGCCGACCACTTCGATCACCTTGACGCCGTTGGACTTCAGGATGTCGCGGCAGCGTTCGCCGAACCACCCGTTGTTGCCGACGATGACCGTCTCGCCGGGGAGGAAGGTTGAATGCGCGGCGGCGTCGACGGCCAGGCTCCCCGAACCGGGCAGCATATACACCCGCCCGGTCGTTTCGTAGACCGCTTGCAGCAAACTGATCGTTTCATTATGGACTTCCACCCAGGCGTCACCGTAGTGCGCTTGCACAGGTTGCGCGAGGATGGCCAACACTTCCGGTTCAAGCTCGACCGGGCCGGGAATCAGCAGACGGGGGGGCATTGGAATAAATACTCCTTCCATTGGACTGCCGTGCAATAATTGTTGCAGTAGTATGCCGCCTATGTTACACTCATGTCCAGAATCCACGCTAAACCAATGTCAAATGCTAAGTGAGCGCGCCCGATGGTCGCAACCTCGACTTTAAGCTCAGCCTTCTCTCTGCGCCGATTTGTCATCCGCTACGGCGTTTATGTGTCGCTGGTCGTGCTGCTGATCGCTGCGCTTCTGCTCACACCGAATCTCTACAGCGAACAAACACTCACCGTGCTGCTCAAACAGTCGGCGCAGCTCGGACTGATCGCCATCGGGCAGACGCTGGTGCTGCTGGTCGCCGGGCTGGATCTCTCGGTCGGCGGCGTCATCTTCCTGACGTCGGTGGTGATCGCGCGCGTCAGCAATGGTGATGATGCGCAGCTCCCGGTCGCCATTGGCCTCTCGTTTCTCCTGAGCGCGGTCATCGGCGTGGCCAATGGTCTGCTCATCACCAAACGCAAAATTCCGCCGTTTGTCGCCACGTTGGCGATCTTCATCCTCGTGCAGGGCGCGGTGCAAGCCTATACGCGCGGTGTACCGGGCGGCTTCGTGCCGGAAGGTCTGAGCGTCGTCAATCAGTCGGCGGGCTTCATCTCGATCCCGGTCGTGCTGTGGCTTGCGCTGACCGCTGTGTTCGCGTTTGTGCTGCGGCGCACGGCCTTCGGTCGGCGTTTGTACGCGGTCGGCAGCAACCCGGTGACGGCCAATCTCTCCGGCCTCGCGGTGGATCGCTTCAAAGTGGCCGCGTATGTGCTGTGCAGCTTGCTGGCGTGTGTGGCGGGCGTCGTGCTGACGGGCTACGTCGGCTATGTGGATCGCTTCATCGCCAGCGGACTCGATCTCGATGCGATTGCGGCGGCGGTGGTCGGCGGGACGCTGTTCACGGGTGGCCGCGGCAGCGTGCTCGGGACGCTGGCGGGGGTGCTGCTCATTCAGGTGTTGAGCACGATGGCGCTCCTGCTCGGCCTGTCGATCCAGACACAGTTCATCATCAAAGGTGTGGTCATTCTGGCGGCGGTGGCGCTGTACAGCCTCGCCCGCGCAGATTAAGCCTAAAGCAGAATTAGTGTTCACTGGAGGAGATTTACGATGAAGAAGTTGGTGTTGTTAGCCTTGGTCGGCGTGATGCTGCTGGGCGCGAGCGTGTTCGCGCAGGAGGCCACGCCCGAACCGTTCACGGAGGAGCAGATCGCGGCGTCACCGTATCTGCAAAGCGTACTCACCCGTCAGGAAACCATGTACGATACCAGCGCCTACGCGAAGGAAGGCCCGTACCGCATCGCCCTCGCGGCGCAGGGGACGAGCAACTCGTGGTCGGCGCTGTTCGATGAACATGCCCGCTGGTATGCCGAAGAACTCGGCCCGGACGTGATCGGCGAACTGCTGTACGCGGACGCGCAGGCGAGCGCTGACATTCAGGTGCCCCAGGTCGAAGATTTGCTCGCGCAGGAACCCGACGCGCTGATCCTCGTGCCGATGGGCGCGGCGGCGCTCTCCGCCCCGGTCGAACGCGCGATGGCGCAGGGCGTGCCGGTCATTCTGTGCGCCAGCACCGTCGATACCGATAACTTCGTGACCGAAGTCGGCACGAACCTGTATGCCAGCGGCGCGTATCTGGCGCAGTATCTCGTCGATCAACTGGGCGGCGAAGGCAGCGTCGTGCTGATGGCGGGCATCCCCGGCGTCACCACCTCGGACGTGATGCAGCAGGGCGCGGAAGCGGTGTTTGCGGCCAACCCCGGCATTACCGTGCTCGATGTGCAGCCCGGCAACTGGTCGACGGCTGAAGCCAAGACCATCATGGAAACGTGGATCGCGCAGTACGGCGATGAGATCGACGGCGTGTGGTCGGGCGGCGCGCAGATGTCGCAGGGCATCGTCAGCGCGTACCTCGACGCGGGCGCGGCCATCCCCCCGATTGGCGGCGGTGAATTCGGCAACGGCTTCCTGCGTCTGGCGCTCGAAAATGACATCAGCTATGCGGCGTGGCAGTACCCGAACGCCATGGTGACGCTGTGCATGGACACCGCGCTGGCCATCCTGCGTGGCGAACCCGTCCCGCGCTTCATCGACTTCCAGGACTCGATCCCCAACACGCAGAACTTCACCGACGCTGAAGGCGAAACCTACTTCAACCCGAATTGGAGCGATGACGTGTTTGGCCCGATCCTGTTCCCGGAAGAACGCCTCGAAGCCCTCGGTTTCGTGGTCGCAGGCAGCTAAAAGCATCACGGTGTAGGGGCAAGGGATGAAGTCATTTCAGAATCGGCCATCTGTTTAGCCTCACCCCTAAATCCCCTCTCCCTTGGGAGAGGGGACTTGAAGAATACGGCTCCCCCTCTCCGTTCGGAGAGGGGGTTGGGGGGTGAGGCTGTGAAATCGCCACAGGCCTTGTCCCGACGAGAGCCAATCCACTTATCCGAACCCAAACGAAACTACCGCCCATGACTGACAGCATTCTGGATATGAAGCACATTTCCAAAGCGTATGCGGGTGTGCCCGCTTTACGTGATGTGTCGTTCACCTGCGTGCGCGGGCAAGTCCATGCGCTCGTCGGGGAAAATGGCGCGGGCAAATCCACGCTGATCAAGATTCTGGGCGGGGCGGTGCAGGCGGACAGCGGCGAGATCGTCTTCAAAGGGCGGACGTTCGCCCATCTGACGCCGCGCCTCTCGCTGGATATGGGCATCAGCATCATCTATCAGGAATTGGCGCTCAGCCCGTATCTGACGGTGGCCGAGAATATCTTTCTCGGACGCGAACCCAACCGCGGCGGCGTGATTCAAGTGCGCCAACTGCGGGCACAGGCGGCAGAACTGCTGGAACGGCTGCATGTGCACATCGATCTGGAGACTCCGGTCAGCGAGTTGACCGTCGCCAAGCAGCAAATGGTCGAGATCGCCAAGGCGCTCTCGCGCAATGCCGACCTGATCGTGATGGATGAACCCTCGGCGATTCTCGTCGGCGAAGAACTGGAACAGCTTTTCCGCACGATCAAATCCCTGCAAGCTCAGGGCGTGACCATCGTCTACATTTCGCACCGTCTGGACGAGGTGTTTCAGGTCGCGGACACGATCACCGTGCTCAAGGATGGCGCGGTCGTCGGCAGCCAACCGCGCGCGGCGCTGTCACACCGCGAACTCGTGCAGATGATGGTCGGGCGACCGCTCGAAGAAGTCTACCCGCCCGCCATCGGTCAGCGCGGCGCACCCGTGCTCACCGTCGAAAACGTGTCGAACGCGCGCCTCAAAGACGTGAGCCTGACGCTGCACGCCGGGGAAACGCTCGGCATCGCCGGGATGGTCGGCTCGGGGCGCACCGAACTGGCGCGCGCGATCTTCGGCGCTGACCCGGTGACGCGCGGGCGCATCCTGATCAACGGGCAGACTGCCGCGCACTTCAACCCCGCGCAGGCGATCAAGAATGGCGTGGCGCTCGTGCCGGAAGACCGCAAAGCGCAGGGCTTATTCACCGCGCTGCCCATCCGCCAGAACATCACGCTGCCGATCCTCAAACGCCTGTCGCGCGGTGGAATCGTGCAGATGAAGCAGGAAGCGCAGGTCGTCAACGCGGCGCAGCAGACGTTGAGCATCAGCATGGCCAGCGGCGATCAAGAGGCGCAGTTTTTGAGCGGCGGCAACCAGCAGAAAGTCGTGCTGGCGAAATGGTTGGAAACGCGCCCGAGCGTCATCATCATGGATGAGCCGACGCGCGGCATTGACATCGGCGCGAAATTCGAGATTTACCAACTCATGCGGCGCTTGAATGAGCAGGGTGTCGCCATCCTCATGATCTCGTCGGAACTGCCGGAAATCCTAGGCATGAGCGACCGCATTCTCGTCATGCGCGACGGGCAGATCGTCGGCGAACTCGCCCGCGCCGACGCGACCGAACAGGCAATCATCGAACGAGCCACCACCGGAGCAAGCGTAGCATGATCACACGACGATTCTTGCGCCAGAACGGGCGCATTTTTGCGGTCTACGGGCTGGTGATCGTCATGGTGCTGGTGGGCGTGTTCTTCACCGAGCGCTTCGTCTCCGAACGCAACCAGTTCAATCTGCTGCGGCAGATGGCGTTTCTCGGCGTGGTGGCGCTCGGGCAAATGCTGGTGGTGCTGACGGGCGGCATCGATCTCTCGGTCGGGTCGCTGGTGCGCGTGTCCGTGTTGGTGTCGGCTATCCTGATGAACGGCGAAACGGCGAACACCCCCCCGGCCATCCTCATCACGCTGCTGATCGGCGCGGGCATTGGACTGGTACATGCCCTGCTCATCAACCGCCTGAATATCAGCCCCTTCATTGTGACGCTGGCCTCCTACGTCATTTTGCGCGGCGTCGCGCTCACCATCTCGACGTCGCCCATCGGCAAGGCCAGCCGTGAAGCGCTCACCTTCTACGACCAGAAGATCGGCCCGTTTTCCGTGCTGTTCGTGCTGTTCGTGATCCTCGTCATCGCGCTGATTTTTGTGCTGCGCCGCACGATTTTCGGGCGTTACGTGTATGCGGTTGGCGGCAATCAGGAAGTCGCGCGTTTGTCCGGCATTCCGGTGCAGCGCGTGCGCTACGGGGTGTACATGCTGTGCAGTCTGCTGGCGTCGGTGTGCGGCCTGATGTGGCTCAGCCGCATGGGCGTGGGCGACCCGGTGATCGCCGATGGGCTGGAACTCACCACCATCACGGCGGTGATCATCGGCGGCACGAGTCTGTTTGGCGGACGCGGGAGCGTACTCGGCACGGTCGGCGGCGTGCTCGTGCTGGCGATCCTCGCCAACCTGATGGTGCTGCTCAACGTGCAGCAGCAGTATCAGGGCTTGATCGAAGGCGTGGTGATCGTCGCCTCGATTGCGCTCTACAATCAGGAAAACAAGAACTAAACCTCCCCGCATCCGAAATGCGTCTGTAGGTAACCTCACCCCGTTTCGCTGCGCTCAACCGCCCCTCTCCAGAGGGCGAGGGGCAAGGGCACGGCGGGTAGTGTCCCTCTCCCCACGGGTAAACAAGGGGTGAGGAGAGTATTTTCCCAAATCCGAAGACTTCCCCCGTTCCTCGCGGGGGGGGGGGGGGGGGGGGGGGGGGGGGGGGGAACCCCCCCCCCGGGGGGGGGGGCGGGGGGGGGCGCCCCCCGCCCCCACCCCCCCCCCCCCAGGGAAAACCCGGGGGGGGGGGGCCCCCGCCGGGGGGGGGGGGCCAACCCCGAGGAAAGGGGGGGGGGGGGGGCGGGGGAGCTTGGGCCCGCCCGATAAATCGCGTCCCTACGACGACAAATTTGGTTGCGCGAACAATGTTGGCTCCCCTCCCTGAATTCGGGGAGGGGTTGGGGGTGGGGTCGAATGCTGGGGACTTCACATCACAGCAGATTCGGCGGGACGCCCAACTGCCGGAAGCTGTTCGCCGCCTGCTTGACGTGATCGTGCCCGCCGCTCAGCGAGATTTGCAGGTGACCGGGCAGCAGCGCGTCAAACGCCAGCTTCTCCACCTTGAACACGCTGGTCGCATACGCATCGATGCGGCAGTCGTGGATCGTTTGCAGCAGAATTTTCCCGCCCCAGAACACGAGATCCGCGCCAAGCAAATAGGTGCGATCTGACCCCGCGAAGTGAAAGCTCAGGTGACCGTCGCTGTGACCGGGCGTTTCGTAGGCGGTCAGCGCGAGATCGCCTACCGTCACGACTTCCCCTTCGACGAGTTCGCGGTCGACGCGGCAGGGTGGCAGGGTGAAATCGGCGGGGTAGAACCCGGCTTGCTTGGCGACATCGAGCGAGACCGCGTGTTCGTCGCCCGTGCGGATCACCGGGGCGGAGAAGGCCGAGGTGATCACCTCGACATCCAGCCGCGCGGCTGCTTCGAAGCAGCCGCGCCGACATGATCGCAGTGGTAATGCGTGAGGATCAGCTTGCGGATGCGCCGCGGATCAAGACCGTCGGCGCGGATGTTGTCCAGAATCGTGTCAAAGTCGCGCCCTAAGCCGAGGCCGGGATCGACGAGCGCCAGCTCGCTCCCGCCGTCGAGCAGGTAGACATGGCAATCGAGCGCCCCCGAGATGCCAAAACCAAAGCGACCGCCGCCGACCACATAAACGTGGGGAGTGAGTTTCATAGGTAAGTGCTCCGTGGAATGTCCGCGCCAAGCCCCTATTATGGAAAATTCTCGGCGGTCGTCAAACCGCGGATCAGCGCGTGGCCGGCAGCACGATGACGAAGCGCGAGCCAACGCCGAACTCGCTGGTCGCGTGAATGATCCCGTCGTGCTGTTCGATGATGCGTTTGGCGATGGGCAGACCCAGTCCGAAGCCCGGCGTGGTGTGCGCTTCGTCCAGCCGCCAGAAGGTGTCAAAGATGTGCGGCAGGTCGGCGGCGGCCAGACCGATGCCCGTGTCGGCGATTTCCAGGTGCGCTTCGGTCGCGGTGAGGGTCAGCGTCACCGAAATGCGGCCCTCCGGTGGCGTGAAGCGGTAGGCATTGTGCAGCACTTCGTGGACGGCGCTGCGCAGGTATTCCGCATCGCCGGAGACGAAGACCGGGGCTGTGGGGAATTCAGTATGGAGTGCGGGTTGACCGCGAAACGTCATTTCCAACGCCAGACATTCGGTGCGCACCACATCGCTGAAATCCAGCGGGACGCGCGCAAACGTGTCGGCGCTCTCCGCTTTCATGAGGAGCACGAGTGACCGAATCAGGCGGTTGATGCGGTCAATCTCCATCTCCATCTGCTGCGCTTTGCGGGCGCGGCGTTCGCGGTCTTCCATGTGCGTCAGCAGGTAGAGGCCGGTGTTGAGGCTGGAGAGCGGCGTGCTGAACTCATGCGCGGCATCCTGAAAAAAGTTCGTGAGCAGCCGCGTCCGCTCTTTTTCTAACCGCAGGCTGAATTCGGCTTCTTCGCCGCGTTTGCGTTCGGTGATGTCGCGCGCGACGACGTAGGTGCTCAGGTAGTCACCGTCGGGCGAATAGTTGAAACGCGCGTGATCTTCCTGCCAGAAGTAGCTCCCGTTGCTGTGCCGGACGCGGTAGGTCAGCGTGAGGTTCGCCGCCTGCTGCGCAATCGCCGCGCCGATGCGCATGAGCATAGGAGCCCGGTCATCCGGATGCAGCGCTTCGACGAATTCATCCAGCGATAGGCCGAGGGTGGCGCCGGGGATGCGTCCAGACTGGCGGTCAAAGTTGGGCGAGGCATAGGCTACCCGGCTGTCCGCGTTAAAGATCACGATGCCATCCGAGACGTTTTCAGCGATCATGCGGAACATAGCCTCGCTGGCGCGCAGCGCCTCTTCCGTGTTGTTGCGCTCCGTCATATCGCGCAGAATGCTGCCGATCCGGTAGCCGTTGGCGGTGCGAATCGGGAACAGCACCCCTTGCACCGAGCGGGTGCTGCCATCCGGGCGCTGCACCACCGAATCGCGGGGTTCCGCAAACCAACTGGCGTTTCCGGTCTGCAAGGTGTCGAGCATATTCAGTTTCAGGCTGGCATACAACTCGGGGGACTTGAGGTGATCCTGGCCCAGTTCAAACTGCACATCCCAGAGCGGACGTCCGAGCGCGTGGGCCGCGTCGACGCCGGAGATGGCCGCCATGCCCGCATTCCATTCGATGATGCTGCCCCATTCATCGGTGAGGACAATGCCATCGATGGATTGTTCAACGACGGTGCGGAATTTCTGTTCGCCCTCGCGCAGCGCCTGCTCAAACAGCTTACGCTGCGTGATATCGCGCACCACACTCTGAAAATGGCGCGGTAGGCCGCGGTTATCCTGTACCAGTTCGATGTTGACTTCGGTGAAGATCGGCGTGCCGTCTTTGTGGCGGAAGGTGCGCTCATAGGGCGCGAGGTGGTCGCCGTGGAGCAGGCGCGCAAAGGCGGTCTGCTCAGCGGTTTGCTCGTCCGGCATGATCAGCGTCCGGTAGGAAAGTTGTTCGAGTTCGGCGACGGAGTAGCCGAATAGTTCCGCCGCGCGTTGATTGACGCGCTGGTGCTGCCCGTCGAGATCGAGGATGAACACGGCATCATTGGACTGTTCAAACAGCGCGGCATACTGGCTGGCCGCCTGCCGCTTGCCCGTCACATCCACGATAATCGAATACAGCGCGCGTCCGTCCGGCATGTCGACTGGACTGGTATATACGTCAACATCACGGATTTCACCCGAGGCCAGCCGGTGCTCGAATTCAAAGAAACTGGTTTTGCGCGTGCTGGCACGCTCCAGGTTCTCCCGGATTTCGGCTTCCGGCAGCGTATTCAGCTCGCCGATGCGCATCGACTTCAACTGCGCGCAGGAGTAGCCATAGAAGTCCGCCGCCGCCGTATTCGCATCTTTGATCTGCCCGCTGGCCACGTCAATCAACAGCTTGATGGCGGTGTGACTGTCGAACATCTGATAGTAGCGGTGTTCGCTGCGTTCGAGCGCCAGCTTCGCCTCTTCGCGGACGGTGACATCCTTCTGCGTGCCGACGAAGTGAATGATTTCGCCCGCGGGATTGCGCAGCGGGGAAACATGCAGCTCGTTCCAGAACATCGTCCCGTCTTTGCGGTAGTTGCGCAAAATGATCGGGAACTCGTTTGGCTGCGCTAATGACCACTGCGCGAGCTCACCCGCCAAGGCCTGCTGATCGCTGCCGAGCAGGAAATCCGGATTGCGCCCCAGCACTTCGGCGGCGGTGTAGCCGGTGATCGTTTCAAAGGCCGGGTTGATGTAGACGATGGGGAGCTGCGGGTCGCGCGCGTCGACGAGCATCACGCCGAACGGCGCATGCTCAATGATTTGCTGGTAAGGCCAAAGATTTTGGGCGAGTTCGGTGTCGGCCATCACGGACTTTTCAGGCTCACAGACGGTTGGGCGCAGACCGCCTCGTCTAACGGCATTAACTTTATTATAGCGCGAGTCACAGGTTGTAATAACTGAGCTAGGTCTTGAATGTGCTAAAACGGAAATTATTCACGGAAAATCCATAACAGCAGCGCGGTGGACGCCTCATTTCAGAATCGGCACTTTGTCTAACCTCACCCCGTTTCGCTGCGCTCAACCGCCCCTCTCCAAAGGGCTTGGGGACAGGACACTTTTAACAATTGAGCCATTGTAGGGACGCGCTTCTGCGCGTCCGTGACAGCGGACGGCCAGAAGGCCGTCCCTACAAAGTTTCGTTTAAGGGAAGACGGTCTCGAAACATTAAAACTGTCCTGCCGTGAACCAAAGGGCGAGGGGCAAGGGCGAGGCGGGTTGGTGGTGTCCCTCTCCCCACGGAGAGGGACGGCTTGCGGAGCAAGCAGGGTGAGGTTGAGCATTTTCACCAATTGTGAAATAGCCTCATGCCTCGTCCCTACAATTAAAAACCTACCCCTGACAGGAGGGGCCGTGTCCCCTCCCGTTCATGGGCGACCACAGAGGGTCGCCCCTACAGTCAATATCCGCGATCATTAGTTAAATGGCATCATTGTGTCCCTGCAGACAGACGGTGTTTCTCGCAGGGACGCGATTGATCGCGTCCGCACCATCCCAATGCCGACTTTCAGCCTCACCCCTCAATCTCCTCTTCGCTCGGGGAGAAGCCGGGGATTGAGGAACTTATTGGACACTGTTTTCAACTGCGACCCTCTGAAAATGCCGTCGTGGGCGCGCGGGTTCCCTCTCCCCCCCCCCCCCCGCCCCCGGCCCACGTTAAATGTGTCCTGCCCTCAACTGAATTGGGGATCGCGTCCGGTTTCTGCTCTGCTGAGTAGCAGACAAACCTGATATACTTTTCTTAATCTGAGTTTGGAAGCCCGTGTATGGTACGAGTAGCGAAGGCGCAGCAGTGGTTGAGCTTGCTGCAAACGCTCACGGCGCATTTTTCGCGCGCGCTCACTCCGCGCGAAGTCGCGCAGGTGATTGTCGACCATGCGAAGCCCGCAGTCGGCGCCCATCTGATCGTGTGCGTGCTGGTGGCCGAGGACGGCCAGTCGCTGCAAGCGTTGGACGCGGGCGGCGTTCCCGGCGCTTTGATGCAGGTCTACGGTCGGCTGCCGTTCGACAGCCCCACGCCGCTGGCGGAAATGGCGCGCACCGGCGAACCGATCTGGATCGAGACACAGGCGGAATACATCCGCCAGTATCCCACGATGGAAACGATTCTGCGCGATGTGACCAAATCGCACGCGATGGCCGCGCTGCCGCTGGTCGCCAACAACCGCTTACTCGGTGGGTTGGGCGTGAGCTTTCCCGAATCACGGACCTTCACCCGGGTGGAGCGAGGCTTTTTCATCGCGCTGGCGCAGCAGTGCGCGCAGGCGCTGGATCGAGCGCGGGTGTATGAAGAGGAGCATAAGGCGCGGGAGGCGGCGGAAGCGGCGCGTGCGCGCGTCGAACTGCTGCAAGGCATCGTGAGCGAATTGGTCAAGGCGCAGAGCATCGCGGAGATCGCCGAAGTCTTTCTCGCCGAGGTGCTGCCCATCGTCGGCGCGCAGCACGGCTCAATTTCGCTGCTGTCGCCCGACCGCACCTATCTGGAGTTCGTCGGCAACCCGCGCCTCTCGGGCCCTATGCTCAAGGCGAATGCATTTGTGCCGATGAACGTGGTCGCGCCCGGCACGGATGCGGTACGCACGCAGACGCCCATCTGGATTGAGAGTCAGCAGCAGTACGCGGAACTGTACCCGCACCGGATCGCGTGGCTGCAGGCGAACATGAATTTTCAGGCGGCGGCTTACCTGCCGCTGCTCACCGAAAAGGGCGTCATCGGCGGGATCGCGCTCGCGTTTGAACAGCCCCGCGTGTTCACCCTCGCCGATCGTAAGTTCCTGCTGACCGTTGTCGGACAATGCGCGCAGGCGCTGGATCGGGCACGCGTGTATGAGGCGGAACGACAGGCACGGCAAGCCGCTGAACTCACCAACACGCGCCTCGAACTGCTGCACGGCATCGCGGGCGAGCTGGTCAAAGCGCAGAGTGCCACCGAGATCGCCGCGATCTTCCTGAATCAGGCGCTGCCGGTGATCGGCGCGTTTCAAGGCTCGATCTCGCTGCTCAACGCGGACAAAACCTATCTGGAATGGGTTGGCCAGCCCAAGCTGCCGCCCGATACGCTCACCCGCTTTCCGCGCTTATACCTGACGATGGTCAATCCGGGCACGGACGCCGTGCGCCGCCAGCAGCCCATCTGGGTGCAGAATTTGCAGGAATTTGCCGAACAGTATCCCGGATTCATCGACGCGCAGCGCGCCGCCTCGGGCATGCAGGCGGGCGCTTACCTGCCCTTGAAGACGGAGAGCGGCACGATGGGCATGATGGGGCTCGGCTTTGACCATCCGCATCCGTTTGCGCCGGAGGAACGCCGTCTGCTGCTGACGATTGCCGGGCAGTGCGCGCAGGCGCTGGATCGCGCGCGCGCCTATGAGGCGGAACGCGCCGCCCGCCTAAAAGCGGAAGAGTCTGATCGGCTGAAAACTCAGTTTCTGGCGATGGTCTCGCACGAACTGCGCACGCCGCTCACGTCGATTCTCGGCTTTTCCAGTACGCTGCTGGCGCATGAGACGCTGGAGGTCGAACTACAGCAGCGCTTCATGGGCATCATCGACGAGGAGGCGCAGCGCATGAAAGTGCTCGTCGATCAGTTGATCGACCTGTCGCGGCTGCAGGGCGGCGTGCTGGAACTGACGTTGGAAGCGGTGCAGCTCGCCGAACTGGTGGCCGGCATCGAAGCACAGCTCCGCATGATCGCGCTGACGCACGATTTGCGGCTCAGCGTGTCGCAGGATTTGCCCGCGGTGCGCGCGGATCGGCTGCAGGTCGAACAGGTGCTGTTCAATCTGGTGAGCAACGCCGCGATCCACGCGCCGGACAGCACGCCAATCAGCATTGATGTGCGTGCCGCCGCGCGGGAAGATGGGGTGCAGGTTGAAGTGTGCGACGAGGGCACGGGCATCCCCGAAGCGATGTGGGACGAGGTGTTTCTGCCGTTCAAACAACTGCCGCAGAAGCGGCACACCGCGCGTAAAGGGCTGGGGTTGGGCTTGACGATTTGCCGAGCGTTAGTGGAAGCGCATGGTGGGAAAATCTGGATTGAGAGCAATCAGCCGCAGGGAACGCGCATTGTGTTTACCCTGCGCCACGCCTAAACGTCAAAGCCGAGCTCGGCAATCGCCGCGCGTAACTGCTCCTGTCGGAAGGGTTTGGCCAGCTTCGGGGTGGCTTGCACGAGGGGATCCTGCTTGTCGAGCACGCCAACATGCGCGCTGACGATCAACACTTTGACGTCTGACGCCTGCGCTTGCAGGTATTTGAGCAGTTCGACCCCCGACAGGCTCGGCAGCAAAATGTCGAGGATGACCAACTGCAGGTCGGGGAGCCGCTCCAGCGTCGCAATTGCGTCGACCACGTTGTCCGTCACCACCGTCTCAAAGCCCAATTTTTCCAGCAGAAAACGGAGCAGTTCTATCGTGTGGAGATCATCTTCCACAATCAAGGTACGCACAAGCTATGAACCTCATCGAAACAAGTCTGACAGAGAACCACATGCGAGGCGGAGGACGGGTATCAATGAACTGGCATTATAGCGCAGGACCAGGGCCGCAACACGAATACATGTTACTAAATCTTAACGTAGAATTGCGAAAAATGTCACTTAGATCGACGGAATCGATGGGCCTCATTCCCCGGTGATAGCGAGCGACATGAGCGGCACGCGCTGACCACCGACACTGATCTGCCCCGAGTCGGCATCCCGATACGAATAGAAGCTGCGCACGACGTCCTGAAAGCTGTGATCGATGGTGTCCGCGATCAGCTCGCCCGTGCCGGAGTGCGTGAGAATGACGAAGCGGTCGCCCTCAATGCCGACGAAATCGTCCGGCGTGCCCTGCTGACTCACCACTTCGCAGATCGCCTGCGCGGTGAACGCCAGCACATTATCTGCCGCCATAAAGCCATAGACTTCGCCGTAGGATTTGAATCCTTCCACTTCGATATACAGCCGCTGATAGGGGATCTCCGCGTAGTCGCGCCGCTGCAATTCTTCGTGGATCAAGATGCCGGTGGGCAGGCCGGTGCGCGCCTCGTGCAGGCTTTCGCGGGGTCGCGCGCGCAATCGACGTTTGCACGCGCAGGCGCAGTTCGTCAATGTCGAAGGGCTTGGTAATGTAGTCATCCGCGCCGAGCGAGAGCCCTTTGACCTTGTTGGCGCGTTCGTCACGCTGCGTCAAAAAGATGATCGGCATGTAGCGCGTGAACGAGGTCGCGCGCAGGCGCTGGCAGACATCGTAGCCGTCGAAGTCGGGCAGCATCACGTCGAGCAGAATCAGGTTAGGGAAGCGGGAGCGCGCCAGTTCGACGCCTTGCTCCCCGGAATCAGCATGGAGAACTTCGTACTGGTGCACGCCGAAATACATGATGAGCATATCGGCAACGTCATGGTCATCCTCGATGAGCAGCAGTCGTTTGCGTGCGGGCATGGTCTATTCGTCACCAAACACGGCATTCACGCGGAACTGGTTGTCATCGGCGTCCGGCGCATTGGCGACCACCTGCTCCGGCGTCAGCGCGGGCTGCGCGTGATCGGGACGCAGCACATTTTTGAGCGGCAGCACCGAGGCGGTCGGCGGGATGTGCGAGGTGTCGAGTTCTTGCAGGCGCTTGAAGTAGCCGAGGACCGCCGAGAGCTGCCCGGCATACAGCTTGACTTCATCTTCGGTCAGATCCAGCTTGGCCAGTTCGGCGATCTTGCGCACTTCGTCGTAGGAGAGTTCCACTGCTTTGTTCCTCCATGTGGGATCGCCACGATTATAACACCGTCTTTCGCCGGGAACGCAAAGGAGATCGCGGTGCGCCGCGCTCCGCTGCCAACTCGATCTTATGCGTTCATGACATGCGTTACGACTTTTTGGGGGCTTGCCAACAATCCATTTTTCGCATGAAATAGTAGGTGTTGCGCATACAGGATCTGGCGAACGGATTATGAACACAGCCTTGCCGCAAGTCCAAGACATTCTCTCACTGAAGCGTGAACGGCTCGAATCGCGCAAGGCACAGACGCCTTTGAATGCGCTCCGGGCGCTGGCCGGGATGCAGCGCCGACCGGAATCGATCCTGAGTACGATCAGTGACAATGTTCTGATTTTCGGACAAATCACCTATTCGCCGCGCGCTTATGATCCGGTGCAGCAAGCGCTCTCCTACTGGAAAGCGGGCGTCGATGCGGTGTGTATGTTCACCGACGACACGATCTACGAAGGCAGCGTCAACGACTTAACGCTGATCGCGCGGGCTGTCCCCGTCCCCACCATCAACCTGAACTATGTGTTCGACGAATACCAGATCGTCGAAACGCGCGCAGCAGGCGCTTCTGCGCTGACGCTCTACACCCGCCTGCTCGACCGCAGCACGCTGTGGTCGCTAGCCTCCGCGACCGTGCGCAATCGCATGACGTCGATTATCAGCGTGAATCAGGCCGAAGACGTCAAAACCCTGCTCGAATTCTGCCCGCCCGCGGTCGCGCTCGGCAAGCGCACCGACGACGGCGAACTCGATCTCCGCTGGATGCACTATGTGCGCTCGTTTATGCCCTTCTGCTCGCGCGTGGTCATCTCCACCCCGCTCAAATCTGTTGACGAAGCGCGGTCACTGGTCGCGCTGCGCCCGCATGCCGTCACCATTGAGCCGGATCTGCTGCCGGAAATCCAGACACTGCGCGCCATTTTCGCCCCTAACTAAGCTATACTCGCTGCTCTACGCAGTCCACTCCCAAGCCCGCTAGAATTAGACCCCCCCCCCCCCTCCCTGGGGCGGGGGGCAACCCGCACCCCCCCGCCCCCCCCCCCCCCCCCCCCCCCCCCCCCCCCCCCCCCCCGGGAACTGCCCATGCCTACCCCTGAATTTGATCATCTCTGGAACTATGGCGATCCGGCGGGGACGGAGGCGCGCCTGCGCGACCTGCTCCCCACGCTGGCTGACGCTGATTTACGCTTACAACTCCACACGCAGATCGCCCGCGCGCAGGGCTTGCAGCGCCAATTCGACGCGGCGCACGCCACGCTCGATCAGGTCGAGCGCGAACTGACTCCGGACACCCGGGTCGCACGAATTCGGTATCTGCTGGAACGGGGACGCGTGTTCAATTCGTCGGGCAGTCCAGCGACTGCCTGTCCGCTGTTTGAACAAGCGTTTGAGCAGGCGGCACAGGACGACTTTTACGCGGTCGATGCCGCGCATATGCTGGGGATCGCCGCGACGAAGGGTGACGAACGGCTGAAGTGGAATTTACGGGCGTTGGCTTTAGCCGAAGCCTCCACGCACCCGCGCACGCAGCAGTGGGCAGGTTCACTGTACAACAACCTCGGTTGGACGTATCATGACGATCAACGGTTTGTTGAGGCGCTCGACGTGTTCCAGCGCGCGCTCCGCTTCCGCGAGGCGCAGGGACAGGCGGAGTCGATCCGCATCGCGCAGTGGTGTGTCGCGCGGGCGCTGCGTTCGCTCGGACGGATCGACGAGGCGCTGCCGCTGCTGTATCCGCTGCTGCCCTTTGCCGATGGTTACACCTATGAGGAAGTCGGCGAATGTCTGCTGCTGCAGCAGCAAGCCGAAGAAGCCAAACCGTATTTCGCTAAAGCCCATGCGCTGCTCAGCGCGGACGAGTGGTTGGTCGCCAACGAACCCGCCCGATTGGAGCGGCTGCAGTCGTTGAGCCAGTAAGAGTGGAGAAAATGGGATGCGCGTGCGACGTGCTTTGTTGTTCATGCCCGGCGACAGCCGCGCCAAAATTGCCAAAGGCGCAGGTTTAGGCGTCGATTCGGTCATCATGGATCTGGAAGATGGCGTCGCGTATTCCCAGAAAGCTGCCGCCCGCGAGACCAGCGCCGCCGCGCTGCGCGAAATCGACTTTGGCCGCACTGAACGGCTTATCCGCATCAACCCAGTGGGCAGCGACTTCTACACCGACGACCTTATGCTCACCATCAGCGACCGCCCCGATGGTTACGTGCTTCCCAAAGTCGAATCCTCGACGCAGGTGCAGATCGTCTCCGAATGGCTGTATCAGGCGGAAAGCGAGAACGGCTTCCCGCAAGGCAGTATTCCGCTGCTCGCGATCATTGAAACGGCGCGCGGGGTCATCAACCTGCGCGACATTGCCCGCTCGGATCAGCGTTTGCAGGGATTGATCTTCGGCGCGGAAGATTTCGCCGGAGACATCGGCGCAGTGCGCACGCCCGAAGGCGCGGAAGTGCTGTATGCGCGCAGCGCGGTCGTGACCTATGCGAAAGCCTACGGCTTGCAGGCGATTGATACCGTTTATCTCATGCTGGATGATGAGTCGGGGCTGCAAACGGAGACGCGCCGAATTCTCGAAATGGGATACACGGGCAAGCTGGCGATCCACCCCAAGCAGGTCGCGCCGATTCAAGCCGTGTTCACGCCGACCGCCAACGACATCGCCGCCGCGCGCCGCTTGATCGAGGCGCATGACGCGCATCAGAAGGCGGGCAAAGGCGCGTTTCAGCTCGACGGCAAGATGGTCGATATGCCGATCATCCGCGCCGCACAGACGGTCATGGCAAGGGCGCAGGCCGCGGGGTTGGCTTAGGAATCCCACCCCCCCCGACCCCTCCCCGAATTCAGGGAGGGGAGACTGATAGAATCGTTTGTGTAGGGACGCGACACACCTCGTCCTGATTTCTGGAAACAAAAAGGACAAGGCAGGCCTTGTCCCTACTCCACCACAGCAATGACGCTACGCTCGCTTCGAGCGCATGCCTTTCAAATGCTTGAGCGTATCGGTGCTGGCGAACTGCTCGTAGGCCGCTGATCCGCGCGGGTAGAGCGCGACCCGCCCCTCCTCATCATGATGAAAACCCCACCCATAGCGTTTGCATAACGGCGATGTGCGCAGGCACGGCTGGTCCTTCGCGAAGAATTTTTCGCGTTCCGCCGCGCGCTGATCGTCGGGGATGTCATGGGTGCGCGCATACGTCTCAAACAGGATGTCTTCCTGCGTGTATTCGTAGGGATGCTCGGAGATCAGCTCAAAGTGAATGACGGCGATGGTCGGCTTATCGCCTTTGCGGGCGGGCACTTCCGCCGCCGGGACGGGACAATCCTCCGCCACTTCGATAAACGTGTTGTAGTAGTTATGCTCCATCGCGTTTCCTCACCTCTGCCGAACGGATTTGAATGCGAACTTATGTGCTAAATTATACTCAAAAAAGCGTCGGTGAGCAACTCTAACCTCACCTAAATCCCTCAAGGGAGGGGACTTAAAAGCGGGGCAAACCCCCGGGAGGCCGGGGGTCTCAAACCCGAATCAAAAAGGGCGCACAGCCGTGCGCCCCTACAAGACATTCGCTGGATGCGATTATTCCCACTCGATCGTGCCGGGCGGCTTGCTCGTCACGTCGTAGACCACGCGGTTGACGCCGCGCACCTCGTTGACGATGCGGTTGCTCACGCGGGCGAGCAGATCATAGGGCAGGCGCGCCCAATCCGCCGTCATGAAATCATCGGTGGTGACCGAGCGCAGCGCGATCACTTCTTCGTAGGTGCGGTTGTCGCCCATCACGCCGACGCTCTTGACGGGCAGCAGCACGGCGAACGACTGCGCTGTGCCTGTGCGCAGCAGGCCGAGCCGCTCCAGTTCTTCGCGGAAAATCGAGTCGGCGTGGCGCAGCGTTTCGAGGCGATCCCACGTCAGTTCGCCGAGGCAGCGCACCGCGAGGCCGGGGCCGGGGAACGGCTGCCGCCACACGACGCTGTCCGGCAGGCCGAGCGTCGTCCCGACCGCGCGCACCTCATCCTTGAACAGATCACGCAGCGGTTCGACCAGTTCGAACTGCAAATCTTCGGGCAGGCCGCCGACGTTGTGGTGACTCTTGATCACGCGCGACTTCTTGCTGCTGGCCGCCGATTCGATCACGTCCGGGTAAATCGTCCCCTGCGCGAGATACTTCAGGTCGCCGTACTGCGCTTGCAGGCGCTTGGCCTGATCGCTGAAGGTATCGATGAACTGCTTGCCGATGATCTTGCGCTTGGCTTCGGGTTCGGTGACGCCGCGCAGCGCGTCGAGGAATTCCTCGGTCGCGTCGACGGCGATCAGGTTGATGTGCTGTTCGTCGTGGAAGACCTGCACGACCTGTTCGGCCTCGTTGAGGCGCAGCATGCCCGTGTTGACGAACACCGCGATCAGCCGTGCGCCGATGGCCTTGTTGAGCAGCGCCCCGGCCACCGCCGAATCGACGCCGCCGCTCAAAGCGAGCAGCACATGCGCGTCGCCGACTTTGGCGCGGATGGCGCTCACCGCATCGTCGATGAACGCGGCGGGCGACCATTTCGCCTCACATGCGCAGACATCGAAGATGAAGTTGCGCAAAATCTGCGTGCCCTGCGCCGTGTGCCGGACTTCCGGGTGAAACTGCACGCCGAAATAGCCGCGTGTCGGGTCGCCCATCGCCGCATACGGCGAATTCTCGGAGGTCGCCAGTGGGATGAAGCCCTGCGGCGGGCGTTCGATGCGATCACCGTGGGACATCCACACATTCGTTTCCGGCGAGATGCCGTTGAACAGCGGGTTATCGCCGCCCGTGTGCATGATCAGCACCGCGCCGTATTCGCGCGACTGCGCCGGGGCGACCACGCCGCCGAGCGCGTGCGTCAGTGCCTGCATGCCGTAGCACACGCCGAGAATCGGCTTGCCCGTATCCAGCAGGAAGGCCGGAAGCTGCGGCGCGTCTGGTTCGTAGATGCTCGCCGGGCCACCGGACAGAATGTAGCCGCCCGGCTGATGCGCGTTGATCTTGGCGGCGTCCGCGTCGCACGGGAAGACTTCGGCGTACACGCCCTGCTCACGCACGCGCCGCGCGATCAACTGGGTGTACTGCGACCCGAAATCGAGGATCGCGATGCCGCCCTGCCGTAAATCGGTCATACATCTTCCTCGGAGAACTGGATCGAGCCGTTGTCCATGCTGACGATGGTGCACAGCGCTTCGATGGGCATGGTGTAACCCTTGGAGCGCATGAAATTACGCCCGCCTTCAAACGTCTTTTCGACGACCACGCCCACGCCCGCCACACGCGACCGTGCGCCATCGACCATGCGGACGAGCGCGCGCAGCGTCTGCCCGGAGGCGAGGAAGTCGTCGATGATCAGCACGTCCTGATCCGGCAGCAGGAATTCCGCCGAGACGAGCAGGTTGACCTCGCCGCCCTTGGTATGGCTGGGCGCGGTCTCCAGAAAGACCGGGCCGAACATGGTGATCGGTTTGGTCTTGCGGGCGTAGACGACCGGGACTTTGAGCACGTACCCCGTCATGAGCGCCGGGGCAATGCCCGAGATTTCCGCCGTGAGGATACGGTCGACTTTGACATCGGCGAAGCGCCGCGCCATTTCTTCGCCCATCTCGTACATCAACTGCGGGTAGATCTGATGGTTAAGCAAGCTGTCAATTTTGAGGATGCCGCTGCCAAGATTCCGCCCTTCGGCGGCAATGCGATCTCTGAGCGCTTTCATGTTCGTGGCCATAGGTGTTCACTCCGTGGGTGTAGAGCCGCCGACTTCTTCGTAGACTTCGGCAAAAAGCATATCGACTGTCCCTTTCGGGAACTGATTGAGGATGCCGCCCGCCGCCTGTCCTTCCGGAGAGCGCAGCGCCGCTGTCAGCGTATCGTAGTCGCTGAAGTAAACTTCGAGAATCCGGTAGGTGGTGGGCGTTCCCTGCGGACTGCCGAGGATGCTGATAACCTGCCGCCGGGTGATGTTCGGAATCCGTTCAATCTGCGCGAGGAAAGCGTTGTACGAGTCCTCAAACCGGGCGAGATCGCTCGGCTTGTGGAACATGAGCATGAATTTGACCATCGAGCCGCCTGTAGAATCGAAAAACCGGGCTGTGTCGCCCGGTTGCCCATTGTAACTTAAGTGGAGTTAAAAGTTAAAAGTCGAAAGTAAGGACAGGACAAGTCATGAGGCTGTTTAGGAAGTCATCTGAATATTCGCAGTTTCTCTCGTAGGGGCAAGGCGCGCCGGTAGCTGCGCAGAATAACGTGAAGTCGTTTTAGATGCAGCGGACGCAATGAATTGCGTCCCTACACAAGCACCGTCTTCTCGTAGGGACGCGATTTATCGCGTCCGCAACATTCCAAAACCGACCTGTAACCCATTTTCACGCTATTCTACGCACTTACGCCCCTACACAAGCGAAAACCATGCTTTGTCCAAATGGCTTCTCAGCAGCGAGGAAACACAAAATTAAAAGTTGAAAGCGAATTACCGATCACTTTTGACTTTCAACTTTGCCCTTTTAACTGCTTTTACGGTCGGCGGTAGTTGTCGGTGGCGTGCGTGGAGTAGCTCGGCTTATCGTCGCCGCGCAGAATCAGGCCGACGATCAAGCCGATGACGAAAATGATCGCCAGAGTGCGCCACGGGTTCGCCTTGACGCCTTCCGTCACATCCTCGCCGATATCCTCATACGAATGCTTGTTGAGATAGCGTGCCGCCCGCTCGAAACCCTTGGCGACGTTATCGGCGTGGTCGCGCACGTCGCTGCTCACATTCGCGTCACGGGCTTCCTTGCGGATGGTGTGCGCGGCACCGTGCAGGGTTTTGACCATGTCTTTCTTCGCGCCTTCGGCCTTGTGGCGGGCTTCGCGCCCGAATTCGCTGATGCTCTTGCCTGCATCATCCAGAATGTCTTCCGCCTTGTCCTGAATCGTGTCGTTCCGCTTGCTTCCAAACATGTCGAACACTCCTGCCTGTATTCACAGATTACCTTTATTATACTTGAAATAAATGTGGGATCAAATTACAGGTGGGTGAGAGCGGCTCAACGTTCATCGGCTTTCCGCCGCCGGGCTGCCTAGGCTATACTGGGCAGATAACCGGAAAAGAGAATTTTCATGACGCCAATCTATCTGATTGTTGGTCCCCCGGCGGTGGGCAAAAGTACGACGAGCCGCGCCCTCGCCGCGCACTTCCCCAAAAGCCTATACATCCCGGTCGATGATCTGCGTACCATGGTGGTCTCGGGGCTGGTGCTCCCCGCTGCGGTGTGGACGGATGAGCTCGCGCAGCAAATCACGCTGGCACGGCAGACCGCCGTTCACACGGCACTGACGTACAGCCGCGCCGGGTTCGCGGTGGTCATTGATGATTTCTGGGATGCCAATCACGCCGTCGATTATGCGGGGCTGCTCGATCCAACGCTGTCCCCGCTCGGAAAAGTCGTACTGTATCCCAGTCAGGTTGAAGCGCATCAACGCAATCTGAAGCGCTCCGGTGACACGCCCGCGCGCGGTTATATCGATGAGGGGATCCGCATTGTGTATCAGCAGCTAAAGCCTGTGATTTCGCAGCTCGAATACGAGGGTTGGCAAATAATCGACACAACGGCGCTGTCGATCGATGCGGTTGTGAGCGCGATTCTCTCGCTGATTCCACCGCCCTAATCTGCCCGCTCCGACTCGGGTTGCCGACACTGCACATCGATGTTATTCGGCGATCACGTTACAGAAGGGTGAAAGAGCCCATAAATGCCATCGATTACAGCGAAGTGATGAATTCGTCCACCGTCAACCCCGCTTGGGTGATAATGCTGCGGATTGTGCCGATCTTAATCGGGTTGTGATTGGGAACGACAACGCGTCGCCCTTCTTTCGCTAAGATAATATGACTGCCGTTCTGACGCTTCACCATAAAACCAAGGCGCTGGAGTGCGTTCACACACTCACGCGCTGAAACGGACGCCAAACGACTCATATGAGCGCCACTTGGATCGGTGCCATATCTTCCGGCACGGGGTCGCCATCAGCAATCAAGTCTTCGATGTACAGCGCAATCGCATCGCGGATGTTTGTCATAGCTTCTTCGTAGGTATCGCCTTCCGAGAGGCAGCCGGGCAGACTCGGCACGGTCACGGTGAATCCCCCCGACTCACTATCCGGGATCAAGATGACTTGGCGCATTCGGCATCCTTTCACATATTGCGGCTGTGACACAAAAACGGATATGCCTTATTGTACACTGCTTGTTCAGCGTAGTCCCCTGTACGCGCTCAGCGGGTGATTCACCTACGCCGTTGAGGAGACTGTGACTCCCGCGCTATACTACGCCGCCATGACACGACGACGATTGAGTTACCTCATCACGGCGGCGATCCTCGTGATCGTGTTCGCCGCCCTGCTTGCCCTCGATCTCTCCCAGCGCGGCCTCGCGTGGCGCATCTTCTACGATCTGACGGGCGAAGAAGCCCCGCTTGCGCAGGTGCGCGGCATGGTCGAATGGGCGGGCAACTTGACCCGACCACAGCCCAATACCGACGCCAATATCCCGATCAGCCACGCAGGCGTGAATCCGCTCGGCATCAATACGTTTTTGCAGCAGGAAGTCGAACCCGCGCGCCGCGAACAGCAGTTGCAGATGATCGCCGACGCGGGCTTCGTGTGGATTCGCCAGCAGTTCCCGTGGGAAGACATCGAGATCCACGGGCGCGGCGACTTCACCGATCGGCGCAACGACCTCAATGGGGATGGCACGCCCGACCCGGTCGACGCGTGGATCAAATACGACAACATCGTTGATTTGGCGGAGCAGTACGGCGTGCAGATCATCGCCCGCCTCGACGCCGCGCCCAACTGGTCACACGCCGATCCGCAGGAAGGCACGTTCCCGCCGCCGGACGACTTTCAAGACTATGTCAATTACGCGGTGGCGGTCGCCACGCGGTATCAGGGACGCATCCTCTACTATCAGATCTGGAATGAGCCGAATATCTACCCGGAATGGGGAACGCAGCCGGTCAACCCGGAAGCCTACACCGAGATGCTGTGCCGCACGTATACTGCGCTCAAGGCCGTCGCTCCGGAGATTGTCGTGATCGCCGGGGCGCTCTCGCCCACGCTGGCGCTCTCGCCGATGAATCTGAGCGAGTTCGTCTACTTGCAGCGCATGTACGACGCGGGCGCGGCGGATTGCTTCGACGTGATGTCGGTGCAGGGTTACGGCTTCTACAGCGGCCCGACCGATCAGCGGCTGCGGACGACGACGCTCAACTTTGGGCGGCATACCTATGTGCGCGACATCATGGTCGCCAACGGCGACGCCGACAAAGCGATCTGGATCAGCGAGGCGGCGTGGAATCCGGTCAACTCACCGGATGTATCGCCGGATGTGGTCGGGCGCGAGAACTTCGGCGCGGTCACGCAGGAGCAGGCCGCCGCCTACATGCCGCAAGCCTATGAGCGCGCGGAGAGTGACTGGCCGTGGTTGGGCGTGGTCAACTACTGGTTCTTCAAACGGGCGACCGACACCGAGCGCAACCTGCCCTTCTACTATTTCCGCATGGTTGAGCCGGATTTCACGCCGCTGCCCGTGTACGAGGCGATGCGCAATTTCGACCTGCCGCGCGTGTTGTATCACGGCGTACATCAAGCCGATCACTGGGCGATTACGGGAGAGGAAGCGGTGCCCATTCAAACCGACGCCGGGGCGCAGTTCGGGGAAGCCAGTCTGGTGGAGAGCGCCCCCGTCAACGCGTATGGGACGCACGTCACGATCCGCTGGAAAGGTGAGCGCCTCCAGGTCTTTGAAATCGTGGATGCCATTCCCATTGCCGACTATGTGAGTCCAAATCCTGATGAGTGGACGGAGACCGAGATCCACGCCTCGTTGTGGGCGACGACGGTCCGCTATGGTATCTCATCGGATGCGCCATTCCTTCTGGATAGTATCACCGTCTCGGATCGCACGATCCCGCAGTTAACGCCCATCGTCGGTACAGCGGTCGCCTTGCTCATCACCGGGATCGGCGCTATGGTTGGGTATCTGTGGCGGAAAAGCTAACCTCACCCCCTAGCCCCCTCTCCTCCCGGAGAGGGGGAAGTCGTAGGGACGCCCAAGGGAGCGTCCGCAGTCATCTATCGGAAACGGACGCGCCGTTGCGCGTCCCTACCAAGGACAGCGCGCATGTATAAGATTGAATCGTTTTTGTCCGCACGTTTATTTCTCGCTCCGCAGCGCGTCGGCGATCACATCTACTTCGTCAGCAACCTGAGCGGGCGCTTGAGCCTGTACGTCATGCGTTTCGGCGGCAGCGTGCCGCAGCCGCTGCTCCCGCCGACCATCGCGCTGCAAAACCCGGAGCTGATCGGCGGGTATCCGTTCTACGTGTTCCCGAAGATCGGGCAGATCATGGTGATGATCGACCGGGACGGCGACGAGAATTACCAACCGATGCTGATCCCCATCGGCGGCGGTTTCCCCGAACCCGCGCTGCCCGAGCTCGGCAATGCGCGTGCCCACTGCACCGAATGCGACATCGAGCGCAACCTCGCCTATTTCAACGTCGAACTCAACGACCAGCCGCTGCAAAAGGCGTATCAGGCGGACATGGCGACGGGCGCGATGACGTACCTCGGCGAAAGCACCTACGGCATTGTGCCCATTGGCGTCAACGCGACGCACGACAAGGTCGCACTGGTGGAAAGCTACACGATGGGCGATGACTGCCTGTTCCTGTGGGAGCAAGGCAAAGAAGACCTGCTGCTGCTGTGCGGCATCCCGATCGGCACGCGGGCAGCGGACCAAGATGTGCCGCTCAACGCCATCAATGCGACGCACTTCACCGAGCGCGGCTTGGTGTTCATCACCGCGCTGTTTGAAGACACGTTCGGCCTCGGCTACCTTGATTTGAAGGCGGGCGGCGGCATGAAGCGCGTGACGGTCACGGGTGCGGTGCATTCCGGCGTCGGCGAACTGGTCAATCTGGATGATGTAGTCGACAACCGCTATTCGCTCATCTACAACATCGACGGCGCGTCGTGGGTCTATGAGGGCGAATTCGACGAGGCGGCGCTCACCATGCGCCTGACGCATGTGATCGCGGGGCAAGGCGAGCTGGCTGGCGGTGTGCTGCATGGCGTCGATTACGAGCCGATCAGCGACAGCTTCAGCTTTTCGTTTTCGACCGCCACGTCGCCGACTCAGCTCTACACAGTGAGCGGCGCGGATCGGCAGACGGTCACACGGCACACCGACGAAGCGGTGCTCGGCATTCCCGCCGAGGTGCTCGCTCCCGGCGAAGACGCTTCGTTCATCTCGCACGACGGGCTGCGCATCTCCGCGCGGCTCTACCTGCCTGCGCCGTCGCTCGGCTTTGCGGGCAAACGTCCGCTCGTCTATTACATTCACGGTGGACCCCAGAGTCAGGAACGCCCGGATTTCTCGTGGTTCTCCATGCCGCTGATCCAGTACCTGACGCTGAACGGTTTCGCGGTGTTCGTGCCGAATGTGCGCGGCAGCACCGGCTACGGCCTCGACTACACCAAGCGCATCGACAAAGATTGGGGCGGGCAGGATCGACTGGATCACGTGCATGCGCTCAAGCTGCTGGCGGATCATCCGCGCGTCGATCCGTCGCGGGCGGGCGTGGTCGGACGATCCTATGGCGGCTACATGACGCTGATTCAGGCGTTCCAGCACCCCGATCTCTGGAAAGCCGCGGTCGACATGTTCGGCCCGTATGATCTGTTCACGTTCTCGGAGCGCATCCCCGAGACATGGAAGCCCTACTTTTACATGGCGCTCGGCCACCCGGAGAAAGATCGCGATCTGCTCACCGAACGGTCGCCGCGCACCTACGTCGATCAACTGGCGTGCCCGATGCTCGTGATTCAAGGCAAGAATGATCCGCGCGTGGTCGAACGCGAGTCGCACGACGTGGTCGAGTATTTGCGGTCGCAGGGCAAAGAGGTCGATTACCTGATGTTCGAGAACGAGGGTCACGACGTGCTCAAGCTGGAAAACCGCGTGACCTGCTACAACGCGATCACCGAGCATTTTAAGAAGCATCTGTAACCGTAGAGGGCGTATCGGTGACTCTCGACACCCGTGACTGTAGGAAGCGCAAAGCGGAGGGGCCCGCCGCAACCGCCCCCGTCTCAGCCGCAACTGCAAGGGCTACGTCTTTGATATGTTCATCTGTTCTAACTCCTCCACTCTTACCCTCCCCAATCAAACTTACAAATCTGCTGTTACCCACTTGTTTATGTAGGAATTTGCAAGTCTCGACCAGTCCAACGTTATTCAGCAAGCATTAGAGGACGCCTGCACGGGAGTGAAGAACTATAACGGGATATATCGCACTCGGCGCCGACCCGAAAGTTGGGGCAGTACGTGAAAGCGCAATCCCGATGCACCGCTCACGACTGAAAATCCAACTGTTCGTGTTTGGACACTGGAACGACTGCGTGATGAACTGGGCAACTTGCCACAAACAGATAAAGTCGCGCCTACCACCCGTGATCAAATCGTGGCAAAGCTGTCTAAACTGTGTGAGAAGCAAGCCAACGAACAATGGTACGCCAAATAGCCATGACCCGACGACACCTCTGGCTGATTGCCCTGCTGATTCTGCTGCTTGCGGCGGCGCTGCGCTTCTACAACCTCGGCGCGCAGTCGTTCTGGAACGATGAGGGCAACAGCTACGTGCAGGCGACGCGCTCGTTCGCCGAGATTGCCGCCAATGCCGCGCGGGACATTCACCCGCCCGGCTACTACTGGCTGCTGGCGATCTGGCGCGTACTCGTTGGCGAGACCGAGTTCGCGCTGCGGGCGCTTTCGGCCTTCGCCAGCGTGATCAGCGTGGCGCTCGCCTACGTGGTCGGGCGGCGCTTGTCGGGCCAACTCGCCGGGCTGACGGCGGCACTGCTCACGGCGATTAACACGTTCGGCCTGTACTACGCGCAGGAGACGCGCATGTACGCGCTGCTCGCGTTGTGGGGTGCGGCGGGCTTCTGGGCGCTGATCCGCTTCTGCGAGCGTCCGACGTGGCGGCGCGCGCTTGTCCTCGGCGTAGTCAACGCGGCTGGCTTGTGGACGCAGTACGCCTATCCCTTCCTCATGCTGGCGCAGGGCGTGGTTACGATCCTCTGGCTTGTGCAATTGATGAGGACTGAGGTGAAAGGACTGAGGACTGAGAATACATTGCTGTCCTCAGACAACGCAATTCCTGATATTAAAACAACTCTCACTCAGCAGCGCTTTTCACTCAGTCCTCAGTCCTCAGTCCTCAGTCCTTATCACTTCATCCTCAGTCCTTTTTTGCTTTACGTCGCCGCCAATCTGCTGACCATTGCGCTGTACGCGCCGTGGCTGCCGACCGCGATTCAGCAGATCACGACATGGCCGAACACGGGCGACCAGACGCCGATTCTGGAAGCCTTGGGCATCAGCTTGCGCTGGCTGACCTTCGGGCTGACGGCGGGCGATCTGCCGCTGGCGATCCCGCTCATCCTTGTGCTATTCGG
Organism: Candidatus Flexifilum breve; assembly: GCF_016713355.1. Lineage (NCBI taxonomy): Bacteria > Bacillati > Chloroflexota > Anaerolineae > Aggregatilineales > Candidatus Flexifilaceae > Candidatus Flexifilum > Candidatus Flexifilum breve. Next base: position 395,707 of record NZ_JADJPI010000007.1, on the reverse strand, counting down.
CTTGACCGTGCGGCGGCGCGAATCGATCTGGCGGTTGGCGCTCCCGGCAGCGTGGGCGCTCATCCCACTGGCGATCTTTCTGCTGGCAGGCTTGTACCGCCCCGACAACGTCAAGGTGATCATCGCCTCGCAAATCGGGCTGGCGCTGATGATCGGGCGCGGGGTGCAGGTGCTGTGGTCGTTTGAAGTGCCGCGCCGCCGGGTGATCACCCGGATTGCTGCCGGCGCGGCGCTCATGTGGATTGTCGGCACGGGGATCAATGTGCTGCCGCCGCTGTACAGCGATCCGGCCTACCAGCGACCGGATTATCGCGGCATCACGCGCCTCATCAGCGAACAGGCGCGCGCGGGCGACGCGATCATCCTTGACGCGCCGAACCAGGCCGAAGTGTTCCGCTATTATTTCCGGGGCGATTTGCCCCTGTACCCGCTGCCGCCGGGCTTGGGCGGTGACGATGCCGAAACGCGCGCCGCCGTCGAGGCGGTGCTGGCGGACGCCGAACGGGTGTACGTGGTCTTCTGGGGCGAAACCGAGCGCGACCCGCAGCGGGTGGTCGAGACGACCCTCGATGCCAACGCCTTCGAACTCGGCGATACGTGGTACGGTGATGTGCGCCTCGCGCGCTACGTCACCGCCGCGCCGCTGCCCATCGAACGCGAGTCGGGCGCGCAGTTCGGCGACCAGATCACCCTAGAGCGCTATGCCCTGAATGCCGAGACGTTCCAGCGCGGCGACGCCCTGCAGATCCAGTTCACCTGGCAAACCGCTGCGCCGCTGACGACGCGCTATAAAGTCTTTGTGCAAATTCTGGATCAGACCGGCGTACTCGTCGCGCAGCGCGACAGCGAACCCGGCGGCGGGCTGGCGATTACATCAACGTGGACGCCGGATCAGCCGGTGACGGACAACCACGCGCTGCTGATCGATCTGCCGCCGGGCGCGTACACGCTGATCGCCGGGCTGTACAGCACCGAACCGCCGTATGCTCGCCTATCCGTTGGGGCGGGCGATTATCTCACGCTGACAACAATTACGGTCGAATAAACTTCGGTTAATGACCGCCTCATACCGCTGCGCTACAGTCAGACTAGAGCGAGAGGGCAGTTAAAGGTTAAAAGGGTAAAGTTAAAAGTGAAAAACACTGCTCGCGTCTTTGACTTTTAACTTTCTACTTTTAACTCTCATCCTGAAAGGATAGAGCGATGCGCGTAATTGTTACCGGCGGCACGGGCTTAATCGGGCAGGCGTTGGTTCACAGCCTGCACCATGATGGACACGAAGTGATTGTGTTGGGGCGCAACCCCAACAAAACGAGCGGACTCCCCCGGGGCGTGAAGATCACGGTGTGGGATGGCAAAACGGCGAACGGGTGGGGACAGCTGGCCGACGGCGCGGGCGCGATTGTCAACCTGGCGGGCGCGAGCATCGCAGGTGAGGGCTTCCTGCCGGAACGCTGGTCGTCGGAAAAGCGCGCCGCCATCAAGGACAGCCGCCTCAACGCGGGCATGGCCGTCAATGCGGCGGTAGCGGGCGCCAAGACCAAGCCCGGCGTGCTGATTCAATCGTCGGCAGTCGGCTACTATGGCGTGCACGGCGACGAAAATCTGACCGAAGCCTCACCCGCGGGCGATGATTTCCTCGCGGAAGTGACGAAGGCGTGGGAAGATTCGACCAAGGGCGTTGAAGATCACGGCGTGCGCCGCGCCATCATTCGCACGGGGGTAGTGCTCAGCCGTGACGGCGGCGCGCTCCCGCGCATGGCGCTCCCGTTCAAGCTGTTCGCGGGCGGCTACTTCGGCGATGGTAAGCAGCAGATGTCGTGGATTCACATCGACGACGAGATCGGCGCGATCCGCTTCCTGATCGATCAGGCCGACGCGCGCGGCCCGTTCAACCTGACCGCGCCCAACCCCGTGACCAATAAGCAGTTGGCTAAGGTACTCGGCGAGTCGATGAAGCGCCCCATGATCGCGCCCGTGCCCGGTTTCGCCATGAAAGCGGCGTTCGGCGATGTGACGACGGTCGTGCTCGACGGTCAGCGCGTCATCCCGCAGCGGTTGCTCGAACTCGGCTACCAGTTCAAGTACACGACCATTCAGCAGGCGCTCACGGCGATCTACGGGCGCACGATGGTCAAGCAGGAAAGTCACGCCGCGCATCACTAAACTCCCTCACCCTTTAATCCCCTCTCCGCTCGGAGAGGGGACGTCACCTGCAAAATATCCCCATCTGCGCCATAATAGCCACACTTGTCCACCCCCAATGAGGCAACCCCATGACCCGCGTTCTCACCCGGCTAGCGCCACTTGCTCAGATACCTCCACTTACCACTCACCGCCGCGATCTCGTTATTCTGCTCACCGCCTTCGCCGTTACCCGCCTCTTCGTCGTCGTGATCGGCGTGCTGTCCATGACCTACCTCGATTCAACGCAAGGCGAGGAATACACGCATCTACTGGATGGCGGCCCGGCGCTCGACATGTGGTACCGCTGGGATGCGGGCTTCTATGCGACTATCGCCATTGAAGGTTACGACTGGGTCAATGAACAGCAGCCCACAGGCGATATGGCGTTTTTTCCGCTCTACCCGGGGCTGATTCACCTCGTCAGCGGCCTCACGCCGACCGGATGCGCGCTGTCGCCGTATCTCAGCACGTGCGCGACACTCGGCGGCTTACTTGTCTCGAATGTGGCCTTGTTCGCCGCGACAGTCGTCCTGTTCGATCTGGTGCGCCGCCGCTTTGACCGGGCGACGGCCTGGCGGGCGGCGCTGCTGCTGCTCGTGTCGCCGATCAGCATCTTCCTGTCCGGCGTGTACACCGAATCCCTGTTTTTGCTGCTGAGTCTGCTCACCTTCTGGTTGATCGTGCGGCGCTGGTTTCTCGTGGCCATTGCCGTGGCAATGCTGGCCTGTCTGACCCGTTCCGTCGGCGTGGCGCTCTATCCCGCGCTGTTGTATATCGCGTGGCAGTCCCCACCGCAGCAGCGCATCCTGCGGATCCTGCTGGCACAAATCCCACTGCTGATCTTCGTGGGATATATCCTCGGCGCGGGGCTGTATGTGGGCGACCCCTTCGCCTATTTTGGGGCGTACGAGCAGGTGTGGGGGCGCACGGCGGGCAACCCGATCGAGGCCTTCACGATCTATTTCAGCGGCGCGGAGGTGGCGCTGTTCGGCTGGCATCCCGCGTGGCTGGATCTCATCCTCACGCTGATCTACCTCGCGCTGGCGGTGTTGGTGTGGCGCAAAGATCGCGCGTGGGGGCTGTTTACCGTGTTCGCCCTGCTGATCCCCATCGCCAGCGGCACGCTCAGCGCGATGCCCCGCTACGGCGCGGTGATCTTCCCGCTGTATATCGTGCTCGCACTGTACGCCCGGCAGATCTGGAGCGCGCTGGTGATTTACGGCGCGTCGCTTGGGCTGGCGCTGCTCACGATCAGCCGCTTCGTGACATGGAAGTGGATCGCCTAGATGGATGAGGTCACCGTCCGCCGCCTGAACGCGATCAACCGCCAGTTTTACGTCACCGTCGCCGATGATTTCGATGCGACGCGGGGGCAGGCGTGGGTCGGGTGGGAGAAGTTGATTGAGCATCTGCAACCTCACCCCCCAACCCCCTCTCCGGGTGGAGAGGGGGAGATTTCCGTCCTCGACGTGGGCTGCGGCAATGGGCGGTTTGGTGTGTTCCTGCGCGACAAGCTCGGCGCGATCCGCTATCACGGTATGGACAACAGCGCGGCGCTGCTCGACAAGGCACGCGCCAGCCTGCCGGACGCGATCCTCGAAGAGCGCGATATTGTCGAGCACCCGCCAGATGCGGGCGCATATGACCTCGTGGTGCTGTTCGGCGTGCTGCATCACCTCCCCGGCGCAGATCGGCGGCTGGCGTTTATGCGCACGCTGGCGGAGCGCGTTGCGCCGGGCGGTTGGCTGGTGTTCACCGCGTGGCGCTTCTACGAATATCCGCGCTTTCGGGATCGAGTTGTGCCGTGGGAGGCCGATCTACAGGTGGAAGCGCACGACTATCTGCTCGACTGGCGGCGGGGCGAACGGGCGCTGCGCTACTGCCATTACGTCGATGATGCAGAGGCCGAGCGGTTGATCACGGCGACGGGTTTGGAGCGGGTGGCGCAGTACCGCGCCGATGGTTTCACGGGCGACGTGAATTTGTATGTCGTGCTGAAGAAACCGAACTCAAAGCCAACCTAAAAACTGCGGACGCGATTTAGAGGGTGTCTAAAAAAGCACACAGTCATCTTGATTAGAGAGGTTTTTGTCGTGACAAGGCATGCCTTGTCCTGTTTTCCCTCTGGTTTAGCCCAAAAGCCTGTCATCCGTGCCAGCAAACAGAATGTTTTAGCCAAGAGGGTGACGACTGGTTTGGCACAGGAGGACGAGGCATGCCTCGTCCCTACAATTGAAAACCTATCCCTGTTAGGGGATGGGGGTGGGGTATGCTCTACCCCGCATTTTGCGGGGATGTGTGCGCGTCGCCGCAACATTTCACAAATGTTGACGTATATACGCATATCAAAACAAACTCAAGGGGAGAGAAACGCATGCCTATTCTGGTACTGATCGCAATTCTGATCATCGGCTATATCGTAATTTCGCTGCTCGTCAACGCGACCATCGGCATCATCGGCCTGCTGATTCCGCTGCTCATCTGGGCGCTGATCGGTTGGCTGGCGGGCAAGCTCATGAGCGGTCGTGGCTACGGCGCATTCGGCAACATCCTGCTCGGTCTGGCGGGTGGCGTGGTCGGCAGCTTCCTGTTCAACGTGATCGGCGCGAACTGGGGTGATGATGGCTTGATCGGGCGCATCGTCGTCGGCGTGGTCGGTTCCATCGCCTTGATCGTCGTTGGACGCTTGGTTGGTTTCGGCAAGACGGCGTAACGGAGTCGTTAACTGGTCTGCAAACAGCCAAGCCTCACCCTAAGACCCTGACGGGACTTTGCCCCTCTCCCCCGGGAGAGGGGCGGTTGAGCGCAGCGAAACGGGGTGAGGTTGAATTGAAATCGCACAGAAATCAAAAAGAGGACAGGCATTGCATGCCTGTCCTCTTTTGCTTTTAGCTAACGGCTAACCGCTTCGATCAACCGAATTCGCCGCGGATGTAGCGTTCGGTTTCTTCGTGGTCGGGCTGCGCGAACAGCTTCTCGGTCGGGTTGTACTCGATCAGCACGCCCCAACGCTTTTCCTTGCCCCCCGTCTCTTCTTCCTTGCGGATGCTGTAGAAGGCCGTGAAATCGCTGACGCGCTGCGCCTGCTGCATGTTGTGCGTCACGATGACGATGGTGTAGTGCTTGACCAGCTCTTTCATCAGCTCTTCGATGGCCTGCGTGGCAATCGGGTCGAGCGCGGAGCATGGCTCATCCATGAGGATGACTTCCGGTTCGACGGCGATGGTGCGGGCGATGCACAAGCGCTGCTGCTGCCCACCGGAGAGCGCAAACCCGGATTTCTTCAGGTCGCCTTTGACCTCATCCCACAGGTAAGCGCGTTTGAGGCTGCCTTCGACGATGTCGTCGAGCGCGGCGCGGTTGCGCACCCCGAGCAGACGCGGGCCGTACGCCACGTTATCGTAAATGCTCTTGGGGAAGGGATTCGGCTTCTGGAACACCATGCCGATGCGGCGGCGCACTTCGACAGCGTCGATGTTCGGCGCGTACAGGTCTTGATGGTTGAAGAAGACGCCCCCCGCCACCCGCGCGCCCGGGATCAGGTCGTTCATGCGGTTGAGCGAGCGCAGCACCGTGCTTTTACCGCAGCCCGAAGGCCCGATAAACGCGGTGATCTTCTGGCGCTGGATGCTCATGTTCACGTCATTCACGGCGAGTTTGTCCCCGTAAAAGACGTTCAGGTTTTTCAGTTCAAAGGCGTGCGCGGTCAGGACTTGCGTCATGCCGAAAGTCTCCTTCTAAAGCGCTGGCGCAGGATGATCGCCGACGCGTTGAGTGTCAGCAGCACCACGAGCAGCACGAGAATGGCCGCCGCGGCAATGGTCTTGAATTCGCCCTGGGGACGCGCCGTCCACTGGTAGATTTGCAGCGGGATGGCGGTGAATGAACTGAATGGGCTGTTCGGGTCGGGCGGCGTGTTCGACATGATGGCCGTCGATGCGCCGACGATGATCAGCGGCGCGGTTTCGCCGACGGCGCGGCTGACGCCGAGAATTGTCCCGGTCAGGATGCCGGGGAGCGCGGCGGGCAGCACCGTCCGCCAGATTGTCTGCCACTTCGTCCCGCCGAGGCCGTAGCTCGCCTCACGCAGGGAGAAGGGCACAGCGCGCAGCGCTTCCTGCGAGTTGATGATGATCACGGGCAGGATGAGCAGCCCCATCGTCAAGCCAGCAGACAGGATCGTGCGTCCGTTGCTGTCGGTGATGCCGAACCATTGGCCGCTCGTCAAGCCGCTGAGCGTGCGCACGAAGATCGCCAACCCGAGCAGCCCGTAGATGATCGACGGGACGCCCGCCAGATTGCGGATGTTCGTCTCGATCAGGCGGTTGAGCCGGGTGTCGGCGGCATATTCTTCGAGGTAGATGGCCGCGCCCACGCCAATCGGGAAGGCGAACAGGAAGGTGATCCCCATCAGCCACAGCGAACCGAGCAGCGCCGTGCGGATGCCCGCCTGCGTGGGATCGCTCGAACCGGGGCTGGTGATGAAGCTCCAGTCGACCCACGTGCGGAAATAGAGCGTCGCGTTCGGGTATTCTTCGGCGGCGACCGTCTGGATGCGCGCCGCGTCGAACAGCGAGTCGGTCAGCGTGTAGGTTTCGTGGATTGTCTCTTCGACGATGTCGTCGAGGATGATCGTGACGAGCTGATCATGGCCGATGTTGGTGGCGATGATCTGCGTCCAATCGGGCGCGGTGAGATCGTTGATCGTCAGGTCATTCCACTCGGCGGGGAACGAGCGTCCCGCCAGCGCCACACTCAGCGGTGAGGTGGTGAACTGATCGTTGGCGACCACGCTCAGATTGTTGCGGATGATCACGCGCAGGCGGTTTTCCGCGTAGGTGGCGATCAACTGGGCGAGCTCTTCGGTGCTCAGCGTGCGAATGTCGCCCGTTTCAATCGTCGTCGTGATATCCGGGTCATATTCCGCGATGACATAACCGAAGGCGCGGTTCGCTACGTTGAAGAACAGCGCGATTAAGGCGGCGATGGCGATCAGTGTGGAGAGCGCGAAAAAGCGTTTCCACAGACTGCCGCGGAACTGGCGCGCCGCCAGTCCACGTTTGAACTGCGCATCGTCGCGCAGCGGGTTGGTGTCCATTATTGATAGACCTCACGGAAGCGCTGCGAGACCCAGCGGCTGAACAGGTTCAGCGCGAGCGTCATGAAGAACAACGTCAGGCCGATGGCGAACAGGCTGTTGTACTGAATGCTGTCATACGAGAGGTCGCCGCCGCTGATACGGGCGATGTGCCCGGTCATGGTTTCGGCACTCTGGAAGATGTTGAACGTGAAGTTGGGGCCAGCGCCCGCCGCCAGCGCGACGATCATCGTCTCGCCGACCGCGCGCGAAATGCCGATGATCGAGGCGGCCAGAATGCCGGACAGCGCCGCCGGGAGCACCACTTTGATCACCGTCTCAAACTTGGTCGCGCCGAGGCCGTACGAGGCTTCGCGCAGCGACCGCGGCACAGCGCTCAAGGCGTCTTCGCTCATTGAGCTGATGGTCGGCAAAATCATGATGCCCATGACCAGCCCGGCTGACGCCATGTTGTAGATGTTGACGGTATTGTCGCCGAACAGGCTGCGCAGCAGCGGGGTCATAAACGTGAGCGCGAAGTATCCGTACACCACGGTGGGGATACCCGCGAGAATTTCCAGAATGGGTTTGAGCGTGGCCCGCACGTTGGGCGACGCATATTCGCTCAGGTAAATGGCCGAGCCAAGGCCGAGCGGGAGTGCCACCAGCATAGCGACGAAGCTCGTCAGCAGCGTGGAAGTGAGCAGCGGCAAAATGCCGATGCTGCCTGTTTCCGGCGCCCACGACGTCTGCGTGAAGAAATCGACGAAGCTGAAGCCTTCGCTGGCGAAAAAGAGCAGCGCTTCTTTGCCAATTTCGTAGACAATGCCAATGGTGGTGAAAATGGAGAGGAGGCCGCAGAAGAGCAGGAATAACCGAATCAGGTCTTCGGCAGGCTTGGGACGTTTGAACAACGTCGACTTTTCTTTGGCTGCGGTAATAACCTTGATGCTGGATTGTTGGCGCCCTAGTTCGAGCTCTTGCAGCATGAGAGTTCCTGATCTGTGCTTCGGTACAATCCCATCATAGCAGTCGATTGTTAAGAAATTTGGGGGAAAGCAGGTGCCTTCCCCCAAATTTAAACCAGACTTAATCGCTGCTTAACGCGAGCTTACTCGCCGACCGCATCCAGCCAGGCCTGCTTCGCGGTGTTGAGCGCTTCCACGCTCGCCGGGAAGTAGCCGACATCGAGGATGTTGTCGTTGACGTTGGTCAGGAAGTAGCTGATGAACGCGGCCACCTGCGGCTTTTCCGCGAGGATGGTGGCATCGCTGTAGATGAACAGCGGGCGCGCCAGCGGGTAGGTACCCGCTTCCGCCGATTCTTCGTTCGGGACGACCGGGCCGTCACCCGCGTCAATCGCCACGGCCTTCAGCAGGTCGGCGTTTTCGATGTAGTAGGCGAAACCGAAGTAACCAATCGCGTACGGGCTGCCTTCGACGCCCTGCACGAGCACGTTGTCATCTTCGCTGAACTGGATGCCGGGTACGGCCTGAATGGCGGCTTCCGCGGCTTCGGCTTCGAGGTCGCCACCCGCTTCGGTTTCGAGCGTGGCTTCGAGGAAGTAGTCATAGGTGCCGCTGTCGGAACCGGGGCTGAAGACCTGAATGGTTTCCGCCGGGAACGACGGGTCGATCTGATCCCAGGTGGTCGCCGCGCCGCTGTAGATGGCCGACAGTTGTTCAATCGTCAGGCTTTCGAGGAAGTCGTTGGCGGTGCTCACGACGACGGCGAGCGCATCCGTGCCGACGCGGAATTCAATCGGAGTGCGGCCAATCGCGGCGCACGATTCGATTTCGCTGTCGCGGATGGCGCGGCTGGCATTGGCGATGTCGGTTTCGCCGGCGACGCAGAAGCGTTCGAAGCCCGCGCCCGAACCGATGCTGTCGACGGTGATGTTGCCGCTGAAGCCTTCTTCAGCGAAGACTTCGGCCATGCGTTCGGCGAGCGGGAAAACGGTCGAGCTGCCGGCGGCGATGATGTCACCGTCCACCGCAAGGACATCGACCGCGGGAAGTTCAATCGGATCAACCATGGGTTCGGGGGTGGCTTCTTGCGCCATGACCGCGAGCGGGAGGGCAAACACGAGCAGAGCAATCAAAACGAGAATACGCTTGTTCATATGGTTCCTGTTCTCCTGAACATGGGGAGCGATTCGCAATCGTCAAGTTATTTATCGCTGCTGTGCATCTTAACTGCTGGACTTTAAGCCACATTTACTGGCGCTTTAACACCGTTAACAAACGGCGTCAAATAAATGTTAAGAACCGAGGCGGTGTGGGTTAAAGTAAAACTGCCCCGCACCGCGCAGTCTGCCCTTCCGCTGCGCGAGCGGCTCCCGTGCGCCCGGTGGACGGGCAAGATTTAACAAAAGGCCTGTGCGCAGCGCCCCACGGCGTGGACGCCGTCAGCACGCACCGGCACACTGCAGCAGATCGCCGTCGAAAACCGCGCCTATGAACAGATGTGCTATAATCAGCTATAGCGCGGGGTGCCTAGAATAAGTACACTTAAGCTGTGTTTGGAAACAGTCAAGGCTAATCCGTGACGATTAAACGAATGGGCGTGCTGGCCCACCCGCTGCGACCCCACAGCGCCCCGATTGCCGACCAGATCGCGGCGGCGCTGCGCGCGCGTGGGGTGGTCGTGTGGGCGCATCACCAGTGGGACGAGACGACGGTGAGCGAACAGATCGCCGCGACGGATATGGTCGTCGCCATTGGCGGGGATGGCGCGATGCTGCGCGCCGCCCGCGTGTGCGCGCCGCATAACGTCCCGGTGCTCGGCGTGAATCTGGGTCACCTCGGCTTCCTCACCGAGATTAAGAACGCCGAAGAATGGGACGCGCAGCTCGATGCGCTGTTCGCGGGCAATTACTGGATCGAACGGCGCATGATGATCCGGGTGTACGCGCGGCGCAATGGGCAGCTCTTATGCGAAGCCGAAGCGCTCAACGATGCGGTGATCAGCCGTGGCTCGGTGACGCGCATGATCCGCCTGGACACGTATATCGACGGCTATTGGACGACGACCTACAACGCCGACGCGCTGATCATCGCCACGCCGACCGGATCGACGGCCTATGCGCTGGCGAGCGGCGGGCCGATTCTGCCGCCGGAGCTGCGCGGCATTCTGCTCGTCCCGGTTGCGCCGCATCTGAGCCTCGACCGCCCGATTGTGCTGCCGGAAGGCGCGCAGATCGAAGTAATTGTCTCACCGGATATTCAGACGGATACGGTACTCTCAGTCGATGGCGCGCTGCTGTGCGAACTGCAATCGAATGACCGCGTGCTGGTGCAGGCGGGCGAGAACATCAGCCAATTTGTGCGCATGCGTGACCGCAACTACTTTTATCGCTCGCTCTTAGATCGCTTAGAACCGCGCGCGCCGGAACCGCCCGCACCACCGCGGCGGCATTTGTAAACAAGTGGCCTCACCCCCGTCACAGAAAACGTGACTCCCCCTCTCCCACGGGAGAGGGGGCTGGGGGGTGAGGCTAGGAATTGCACTATAATGGAACGTGAGGATCACGTGTATGACGACGACGCCTGACATCGCCGAAGAAACTCTGTACTGTACAGTTCACCCCGACCGTGAAGCGACGCTCCGCTGTAATAAGTGCGGGCGTCCGATGTGCGTGCAGTGCGCGGTGCAAACCCCGGTCGGCTACCGCTGCAAGGAATGCGTGCGCGGCATCCAGTCCAAGTACTTCAATGCCAACCCCTATGACGACCTGATCGCGCTCGGCGTGGCCGGGGTGGTGACGGGCGTCGCGGGGTACTTGATCAGCGCGATCAATTTGCCGATATTCATCACCATCATCGCCGGTTTTCCGGTGGGCGGCTTCATCGGCGAACTGGTGGTGCGGGCGGTGCAGCGGCGGCGCAGTCGCAACATGGCGAAGTTCGCCGTAGCGGGCGCGGTGATCGGCGGTGTGCTGGGCGCGGTGCTGCAGGTCTATGCGCGGTACAGCAGCCTGTGGGCGGCGGCCGCTGCCGAAGCGGGCGTGCCGCTCTCCGAACTGCCGCCGCTGGACTTGGGCGAAGTGTTTCAGGTGGCGCTCTCCGACATTGGGTTAATCTTGGCAGTCGGCATCATTGCAGTGGCTCTTTATTCACGGTTGAGAATGCGGGGATAGTCCATGTTAGAGGAAATCCGCATCAGGAATTTCGCCATCATCGATGAACTGGAACTGGCGTTCGGCAAAGGGCTGAACGTCATCACCGGCGAGACGGGCGCGGGCAAGTCGATCATCATCGACGCGGTCGAAATGCTGCTCGGCGGGAAAGCGGAAACATCATGGGTGCGCGCAGGCGCGGAAAAAGCGCTGATCGAGGGCGTGTTCGGGCTCGACATGATCACGCAGGGCTTTGTGCAGCCGATTTTGGAGCGCGAAGAACTGGTCGATGAAGGCGACGCGATCACCATCACCCGCGAAATTCGCTCGAACGGCCGCTCGTCGGCGCGCGTCAACGGCGTGACGGTCAATCTGGAAATTCTCAGCGAGATCGGCACGTATCTGGTCGATGTGCACGGCCAGAGCGCGCACCTCTCGCTGCTCAAACCGCAGTATCACATCGATCTGCTGGATCGCTACACCGATCTGATGGACGCGCGGGCGGCGCTGGGCAACGTCGTGCAGCGCCTCGGCGAAGTGCGCCGCGAGATCAAGCATTTGCTCGACGATGAGGCCGCTTTGCAGCGCCGCGCGGATCGCCTGCGTGGCGAACTGGAAGACATCGAAGCGGCGGCGCTCGTCCCCGGCGAAGATGAAGAACTCAAAGCGGAACGCGTCCGCCTGTCCAACAGTGAAGGTTTGGCCAAGTGGACGGCGGAATCGCTGGCGCTGATCAATGGCGATGATACCGCTGATGGGCAAATCGGCGCGCTCGACCAGTTGATGCAGGCCGCCCTGCTCCTGAGCAAGCTCGCCCATATCGACGCCTCGCTCAAAGAGGATTACGACCTCGCCGAAGAAGCGAGCGCGCTGGTCGATGAGCTGGCGAAATCGCTGCGGCGCTATGCCGATACCGTCGAATACAACCCGGCGCGCCTTGATGAAGTCGAGGAACGCCTCGAACTGATCAACAAGCTGGCGCGGCGCTATGGCGGCACGGTCGAAGCGGTGCTGGCCTACGCTGAACGCGCCGCCGCCGAACTGGACGGCATCGAAAACAGCGAGGAACGCATCGAAGAACTGCGCAAGCAGGAAACGTCGATGCGCAAGCACATCGGCGAACTGGGCGAACGTAACAGCCGCGCCCGCACCGCTGCCTCCAAGCGCCTGAGCGCGGGCATCGTGACCGAACTGGCCGATCTGCGGATGGCGAAGGCGCAGTTTGAAGTGCTGATCGAACAGGTGGACGATCCCGAAGGCTGCTACGTCAAGGATCGGCGCCTCGCCTTTGACGAGACGGGCGTCGACCGCGTCGAATTCATGATGTCCGCCAACCCCGGCGAACCGCTGCGCCCGCTGGCGAAAGTCGCGTCGGGCGGTGAAGCGGCGCGCATCATGCTGGCGCTCAAGCGCGTGCTGACGGCGGCGGATCAAACGCCCACGCTGATCTTTGACGAAATCGATCAGGGGATTGGCGGGCGCGTGGGCAGCGTGGTCGGCGAAAAGCTGTGGGGGCTGACGGGCGGGCATCAGGTGCTCGTCGTGACGCACCTCGCGCAGTTGGCGGGCTACGCTGACCGCCATTACCGCGTGCTCAAGCAGGTGGAGGAGGGGCGCACACATACTGTCATCGTGCCGCTGAGCGACGAGTCGCAGCGCGTGGAAGAACTGGCCGCCATGCTCGGCACGGTCAACGAGAGCGGCTTCCAGAGCGCGCGCGAACTGCTCATCGAAGCGATCACGTACAAGCGCGGCGCGGCGCACGAACCACCCAGACAGGGGAGTTTGACCTAAGAGGAGTGAGCGAATATGTCCGCACTCGAACAGGAAGTGATTGAGAAGTTCCGTCTGCTGGACAAAGAGGCGCAGCAGCGCGTCCGCACACTGATCGATCAGGAAACTGAGGTTGGCGAGTTTGATTTTGAGGCGTGGATGCACGGTCTGGAAGAGATTTGGGCTGATATGCGCCGCCATCAAAGCGGTCACTCACCCAAAGAGAGCGCCATTGATATTTTGCGCGCCATTCGGAATGGTGAGGATGAGGGATGACCGTTGTTGTCGACTCGGGTATTCTGATAGCCTTAGGTCTTCCTGACGAACCGCTCCACAACCAAGCACGAATGCTCGTATCGACTTGGCAACAACAGTCCGAATTAATGGTCGCTCCAACCCTGCTGCGTTCGGAAATGACCGCCGTCCTACGAAAAGTGGTCTATCAACGGCGAATATCTCATGATGAAGGACGGATGCTGCTCATGCGCTTGTTCCAGCAGCCAATCGAATTCGTCGACGATGATCGCTTATTGATTGCTGCCTACGATCTCGCTGCCCGTTACAACCGTCCGCGCACCTATGACACCCAATATCTGGCACTGGCCGAACGCTATATCTGCGAGTTCTGGACGGCAGATGAAACGCTCGTCAATGCAATTCAACTACACTTCAACCGCATTCGCTGGTTGGGCAGCTTCTCCCCATAAACTTTCCGCCCCCTTCCGCACCTCAATCTGATCTTTTGCCTGTCTCTAACCTCATACCAAAGCGGCTGGCCTTATACATCCGCGCGGTGGACGTTTCGCCTCCCAATCTTTTTGTTATAGTTAGCGCCATTGAGCCGATGTCAACCACTGTGGACGCGGTTGGGCTGCTTCTCGAACGAAACCAGAATGCTCCGTAGGGGCAAGGCGCGCCTTGCCCCTACACTGTCGGGAAGTGCTTGCCGTGTATCCACCTAAAGGAAGCAAGATGGTCTATAACTTTGACGAACACATTGAACGCCGCGACCCGGTCAGCGTGAAATGGGCGATGTACCCCGACGATGTTCTGCCCCTGTGGGTAGCCGATATGGATTTCCGCTCGCCGCCGGAAGTCATCGCGGCGCTTCAGCAGCGCGCCGCGCACGGCGTTTTCGGCTATCACTTTGACGCGCCCGGTCTGCGCGAGGTGCTGGTCGAACGCTACCGCACGCGCCACGGCCTGAACGTCACGGGCGATCAGTTCGTGTTCACGCCCGGCATCGTCGCCACGCTGAACCTGATCACGCGCACGTTTCATCACCCCGGCGAGGGCGTGCTCGTGCAAACGCCGATCTACCCGCCCTTCCTGACCGCGCCCAAGAACGGCGGCAAGCAGCTCCAAACCGCCGAGATGGCAGTGACGGTCGAGGGGCAGCGGCTGCGCTACGAGATCGACTTCGACCGCTTCGAGGCCGCGATCACGCCGGAAACACGCATGTTCATCCTGTGCAACCCGTATAACCCGGTAGGACGCGTGTACACCCGCGCCGAACTGGAAAAGCTGGCGGAAATCTGTCTGCGCCACAACCTGCTCGTCATCGCCGACGAAATCCACTGTGACCTGCTGCACCCCGGCGCACAGCACATCTCATTCGCGTCGCTGTCGCCGGAGGTGGCCGCCCACACGATCACGCTGTCTGCGCCAAGCAAGACGTTCAATATCCCCGGCTTGGCGTGCAGTTTCGCCGTGATCGAGAATCCCGCGCTGCTGCGCACCTTCCGCGATACGGCGGGCGCGGTCGGCCTGCACCCGAATACCTTCGGCTATGTCGGCGCAGAAGCGGCCTATCGCTACGGTCAGCCGTGGCTGGACGAGCTGCACGCCTACCTGACGATCAACCGCGACACATTGGTGCAGTTTGTCGAGGAACGCCTGCCGCAGATCAAGGTGACTGTGCCCGAAGGCACGTATCTGGCGTGGCTCGACTGCCGCGATCTCAATCTGCCCGAGTCGCCGTACAAATACTTCCTCGAACATGCCAAAGTCGCGTTCAGCGGCGGTGAGGCGTTCGGGAAGGCCGGCGAGGGCTTCGTCCGCCTGAACTATGGCTGTACGCGGGCAACCCTGCTCGACGCGCTGAACCGCGTCCATGAGTCGCTGAACCAGTAAAATTTACGTTTTTAGGAAAATTCAAGGTGTGGCTGTGTACCCTCTGCGGAGAAGTAGTTCCGTAGAGGTGTACCATGTTTCGCGTGCTTTGCTTGTGTTTGGGCCTGCTGCTCTTACCCCAAGCCGCCCCTTTGAATAATCCGATTTTTTCTGCTCCCCAAGCCGTTACTGCCGAAAGTGCCGCCCCCACCACCCTCTCCCCAACCGGCGTCATCACCCCGCTGCGCATGGTCACCTTTGAGTGGCGCGCGCAGCCCGAGACCGTCTGGTATTACCTGTGGGTGAGCACCCCCACGGGCGGCGGGATCAATCAATGGTATGAGGCGGCGAATATCTGCCAGATGGAGATTTGCACGGTGACGCCCGGCCTGCCGCTACAAGCTGGTCTGTACCGCTGGTGGGTCAAAGCGTGGAGTCCGCTGACGGGTTACAGTGCATGGAGCAGCGAGACGCAGTATATCGTCACGACGCCTGCACCTGTGCTCATGCACCCGAGCGGTGTCGTGCAGACGGCGCAGCCGAATTTTCAGTGGTATGCGTCACCGAATGCCTCGTGGTACTACCTCTGGCTGTCCGGCCCCAATGGCGTCGTCGTCAGCCAGTGGTTCCCGGCGACCAACTGTTTTGCCGGGGTGTGCGTGCTGTCGACGCTGCTGCTGCCGCCCGGCGAGTATCGCTGGTGGGTGCAGGCGTGGCAGGAACACGGCGGCTACAGCCCGTGGAGCGCACCGCTCGCGTTCACGGTGGCTGATGATGTGATGCTCCCGCCGCCGCCCGATGGTATCGAGCTGACCCCGGATGTGACCAGCGAACCGACCGCGGAAGTTACCGCGACGCTCGAACCGACGGAAGAGATCACCGCGACGGTCGCGCCGACCGAAGAAGTGACCGCTGAACCGACCGTCGCGCCCACGGAGGAAGTCACCGCGACGGCAGCGCCGACCGAAGAAGTGACCGCCGAGCCGACGGCCGTGACCGAAACGCCCGCCGCGACGGTCGCGCCGACCGCAGAAGTCACACCAGAGGCGACTGATCCAGCCACTGGGTGAGGGACGATCCACTGCCCTAGGGGAGGGGAGCTTGCCCTCGCCCTTGGGGGATTGAGGGTGGTTTATGGATGGATAACCTGTTCAATCGCATCTAACCCGGCGCGACCAAGCAGTTCCGGCACCAGAATCACCTGCTCCGCGCCCGCGTCCAGCAGCCGCTGAATGCTCGCCGCGCACTCGGCAGGCGTGCCGACGATGCTCATCTCACGCACCCATGCTTCCGGCAGTTCCTGCTTCAAATCAGCCCCACGCGCACGCAGCGCGTCGAGTTCAGCATCAATGCCGAGCGCGGCCGTATAGGCGTTGTTGCCATACGACAACCAGTCGCCGAGCAGAGGACGGACCCGCGCAACCGCCGCCGCGCCGTCAGTGTCCACGGCGAAGTACATGTAGACTTTGAGCACATGGGGCGCGCCCGCGCGTCCGGCGGCGGCCTGCCCCTGCGCGATCTGCGCCTGGGCCCAGCGTACGTAAGCGAGCGAAGCCTGCTCCGCTAGCAGCGTGCCATCGGCGCTGCGCCCGGAGGCCATCAGCGATTTGACACTGCGCACGCCGAGCAGCACGGGGGGCACATGCGCGGGCGGGAATTCCAGTTTGACGTTGTCGAGGTGGACATGCTCGCCGTGGAAGGTCACGTTTTCGCCCGCCAGCAGCCGCCGCACGACCTCCGCCGTCTCGCTGATGGCGGCGAGCTGCGACTTCGGAAACGCGCCGATCTGCTGCATCCACTCGGTGACGCCGTGACCGATCCCCGGAATGAAGCGCTTCGGATAGATGCGCGCCAGCGTGGCGAATTCCATCGCCGTGAAAGCGGGGTTCCGCGCCACCGCGGGCACAATCCCCAAGCCGACGTGAATCCGGTCAGTGCACGCCAGCGCCACTGCCGCCGACGCGATCCCGCTGGCGTAGAAGCAGTCCTCGACCACCCAGAGCTCGTTCAAGCGGAGGAATTCGGCGTGGCGGGCGAACTGCGGCAGCAGTTCCGGCGGGTTTTCGCGCCGAAACATCACGCCGACCTGGGATTTTAAGGTATTGGGCATGCAGATAATCCTTTGGGATGAATGTATAAATTGGCCTCAGTATAGCGCATTGGGCGCGGGCGAAATCAAAGATGAAGTTGCCTCGGGATACTTAGGCGCGTGTATCATCTCCTATCAGGGACGCAGCAACGGCGCGTCCGGGTTCCGCTTACCACACAAGGCGCTTGACGCTGTAGCAAAATCAGAAAACATTGTTGTGCACATCGAGGTTTTGCGTTATGTCACGGGCGGGATGCGCTGGTGCGTCGTCCCTACAATATCCTGATCGTAAAACATCCCTTTTTCCTTTTGCAGTTGAGAGTTTAATTCCGTTGTTAAAACGTTGTGTGTGCGAGTTCTAGTCTATGAGTTCTTTACCGCAGCGAAAATCACCTCGGTTACAGGGCTACGATTACAGTTCGAGCGGAGCCTATTTCATAACAATCTGTACCTACCAGCGTTCACATCTACTTGGTGAAATCACCGACGGTGAGATGCTACCCTTCAACCGCAGGCTTTGTTACATCGCAGCTCGGAAAGTTGGCTACGGGAGTTGCCTGATCATTACTGCCGATGTGTCGATTGATGCGTTTGTCGTAATTTGTACCAAACCATAGCTACACGGTATTTCTGGTTTCTTTGGACGTAAAACCGTTACAAGAGCGCTTGGCTTGCATTCGCTACTGCTTGGAACCTGAGTAATAAATGCTTTCAAAGGAGCAGTGACCGCGCAAGTTCGGGCCGTGAACGGTGCTGAGACGGTAGTCTGGCAAGGACGCTATCATGATCACATTATTCGCAGTGAAACGGAATTGAGCGTTTTGAGGGCTTACATCGAAGCTAATCCTATAACGTGGACACAGGATCAGTTTTACGCCGTCAATTTATAGGGAAGGGTAACGGCGCATCTCTCAAAGCGGAATTTATGGTGTGTGGCTGTAAGAGCTAACGTTTGTGAAATTTAGTACTTGCCAAATTTTATGAATCCTCATATGCTCTATTTGTTCAACAATTCACAAGAGCATAAGGATACCTGCCATGACCGCGCAGCCACGCAGCCCACAAGGTCACTTCTTGCTGGGCAATCTGAGTGACTTCACCCGTGACACGCTCGCTTTCCTGCTCGACGTGCGCCAGTACGGCGATCTCGTCAAATGGAAGTTCGGGCCGTTTCCCGCCTATATCGTCAACTCGCCCGCGCTGATGCATCAGATGCTGGTCGCGGATGCCGAACACTACGACAAAGACCGCACCAGCCGCGTGATCCTCAACCCGGTGTTGGGCGAAGGCGTTTTCACCTCCAACGGTGACTTCTGGAAGAAGCAGCGCAAGCTGGTCGCGCCATCCTTCCACACGAAGCGCATCGGCGCATATGGCGAGGTGATGGTCGATTACGCCAATCGCCTGGTCGCCAAGTGGGAAGATGGCGACACGCTCATCATCGATCACGAGATGACCGCGCTGACGATGGAAGTCATCAGCAAAACATTGTTTGATGCGCAGGTGGGCGCGGAAACTGAAGAAATCAGCGAACAGATCACGATTCTGCTGGAAGTCCTCAATCACCGCTTCAACAGCCTGTTCCCGACGCCGCTGTGGGTGCCGACGCCGGAGAACCGCGCCTTCAAGCGGGCGATTGCCAAGCTGGATGAGATTGTGGCGCGCTTCGTGGCGCAGTGGCGCGCGGCGGGCGTCGACAAGGGCGATCTGCTCTCGATGCTGCTGCAAGCGCGGGATGATGACGGCAATCCGATGAGCGACAAGCAGGTGCGCGATGAAGCGGTCACGCTGTTTGGCGCGGGGCACGAGACGACCTCCAACGCGCTGACGTGGGTCTGGTATCTGCTGTCACAGAACCCGGATGCGGAAGCCAGGCTGCACGACGAACTGGCGCGCGTGCTCGGCGGGCGCAATCCGCGCATGGAAGACCTGCCGAATTTGCCCTATACCGAAATGGTCGTCAAAGAGGCCATGCGCCTGTATCCGCCCGCGTTCGCGGTGGTGCGCGAGGCGAACACTGACGTAGAACTCGGCGGGTATACGCTGCCCAAGGGGAGCATCATCATGGGTAACATTTACGGCATCCAGCGGGATGAGCGCTACTTCCCGAACCCCGACCGCTTCGATCCCGACCGCTTCAGCGCGGACAACGAGAAGCAGATTCCCAAATACGCCTATCTGCCGTTTGGCGGCGGGCCGCGTGTGTGCCTCGGCAACGCCTTCGCCATGATGGAAGCGCGGCTCGTGCTGGCGACCATCGCGCAGAAATACAGCCTGGCGCTCGCGCCCGGTCACCCGGTGATCCCCCAGCGCGTGTTCACGCTGCGCGCCAAGCACGGCGTGAAGATGGTCGCGCACCAGCGCGAAGCGATCCCCGTGTTGGCGTAGCAGTTATCAGTCAACAGTTCACAGTGAACAGCCAAAACAGGTTGTCACTGTGAACTGATAACTGTTTACCACACCCCCGGCAGCAGGCGATAGCGCGTGTGCTGCGCGTAGTCGGCGTAGCCGGGCAGTTCCGCTTGCAGGGTGCGATCTTCGAGGGATGTGCGCACCACGAACAGCACCGCCGCAATGATCGACGGGACAAACGCCCACAGCGATCCGAGCATCAGCGGCGTGACGATCTGAAAGAGGATCGCGCCGACGTAACCGGGATGGCGCACATAGGCATAGGGGCCGCCCGTCGCGACCTGATGACCGCGTTCCGTCTGAATGCGCACCGTCGCGGAGAAGAAATTGTTCGCGAGCATGGCCCACGTCGTGATCAGGTAGCCGACGATGAACAGCCCCGTGCCGACGATCATCCAACCGAGCGACAACGGCGTCGACCACCCATTGCGGTAGTCCAGCCCGGCGATCACCCACGTCAGAATCGGCATGAGCAGCGCGGCCAGCATCACCAGCCACACGTCCCACTTCTTTGAGCCGGCCTGCAGCTTGGAGCGTTCCGCGATCAGCTCGGGGACGCGCCGGGTGAGCACGCTGATATTGAAGATGGTGATCACGCTGTAGGCGATCAACTGCAGCCAACCGCCCAACCATCCCAGCGTACCCGCCGGGACGAAGAGGAAGAAAGCCAGCATGAACAAAAAGGAGATTTGCTTGCGCGTCCAGGTGTGGACGGCCGTTTGCACTTCAGTTTGCGAAAGGGTGTTTGTCGCCACGTTGTTTCCCCCTTGTGAACGACTTAACAAACACATCTTTCGATCTTACGCCTGCTCTATAACGGCGTCATCCCCCCAGTAATAGGGGTGCGGCTCAAGCATGAGCGCCCGGATACTCCGGACTTCTCCGACCTTCCCCTGCCCAAAATGGCGCTACCCAGATCACGCAATTGATATAGATGAATAAAATTAGCACTGTGCATTCTAACTGAATCACTGCGCTGAATATTTATGCGGGTCGAATTCTGTGCTACTCTTCGTGACGCATACAACACACTTGTTGTTTACTTTTGAGGAGTAGTGTCATGTCTAAGCGTTTTATCAGCCTTCTGCTTCTCGCCAGTCTGGTGATCGGCTTCGGCGCCTCCGTTGTGAGCGCGCAGGACGGTGTCAACCTGACTTGGCGCACTCGCCCGGATAATCAGGCGGAAATTGATGTCTATACCGCCCTCAGCCAGTCGATTGACGAAGCCTGGGACGGTGTGAATCTCGAATATCAGGCCGGCGGTACGGAAACGTCGGGTTATCAGGACACCCTGTTGGCGGAACTGGCGGCGGGCACGGCGCCAGATGTCTTCTGGATCCCCGGCGCGGATTTGGCGAGCTTCGCCAGCCGCGGCGTGCTGCTCAACCTGAATGATCTGGCGGCGGCGGACAGCGCGTTCGATGCCAGCATCTTCTATCCGCAGCAGGTGGCGGAACTGACCTACAACGCGGAAACCGACAGCAACGAAGGCGCGCTGTGGGGTCTCCCGCGTGATGCGTCCGCGATGGCGCTCTACTACAATCAGGATCTGTTTGACGAAGCTGGCATCCCCAACCCGCAGGAACGTCTGGAAGCGGGCGAATGGACGTGGGAACAGTTCAAGGAAGATGCCGCGGCGATCACCGAACTGGGTGATGGCATTTACGGCTACGGCATGAACGCGTGGTGGGGCAACTGGGAACTGTTCATCAATGCGGCAGGCGGCAGCTACTTCACCGAAGGCCGTGATGCGTGCAACCTGAACAGCCCGGAAGTCGAAAACGCGCTGACCTTCATGCGCTCGCTGTATGAAGACGGCGTGGCTGTCCCCTACGGCACCGACAGCGAACCGCCGTTCCTTGCGGGGCAGGTCGGTATGTTCCTGAATGGCCGTTGGGCGACCCCCGGCACCATTGCGCAAGCTGAATTTAACTGGAATGTGGCGGAAGTCCCGGCGGGTCCCGCGGGCCAGAGCAACTTCCTGTTCTGGGGCGCCTATGTCGTCAATGCGAACACCGCGCACCCGGAAGAAGCGTGGCAGCTCCTGCAGCAGTTGACCAGCCTCGACGCGCAGCAGCAGGTGTCGGCGCTCGGCGCGAACTTCCCGAGCCGTCAGGGTGAAGAAGCCCTCGCCGCCGTCATGGAAAACTTCCCTGACCTGAACAACGCGGCGTTCACCAACGCCATTGCCAACTACGCGGTCGCGGAAGCCCCGCTGTGGAAGGGCGACTTCGGCCAGATCAACTGGAACACGGTTGAACCGGCGATCACGCAGGTGCTGTCGGGCGAACTGGCCCCCGCCGATTTCACCGCGAACATCTGCGGTCAGATCGAACAGTACTTCACCAGCGGCAGCTAACGAGACGTTTTAGCTCCACCGGTGTCATAGACAAGCATGGACAAGGCATGCCTTGCCCCTACGCAAGCAGGATTGGTAGGGACGAGGCATGCCTCGTCCTTTAATACCCGAAAAATCCATTCGCTTGCGCCTGTGTCGGGACACGGCACAGCGGGAGCTGGGTTGGACAGCGTGATCTTATCAGCCTCACCTCCTCCCTTCCTCGTTGGGTTGATGGTGGGACACTTTTAACAATTGAGGGATTCGTAGGGACGCGCAACAGGGCGTCCGCCGGATTGAGGCACAACGGACGCGCCGTTGCGCGTCCCTACGAATAGCGTTTTCCCTCGAACCAGCGCCGTAATGGTGCATCATGTTAGACCTGTCCTGCGGTGAACCGTTCGGAGATGGAGAATTTCCCCGGGAAAACCCCTCACCCTTGGGAGAGGGGTTTGGGGTGAGGCGAACTAAAAAAGGACTCCTTAATGGCAGCAACAACCAATATCACTTTAAATAAGCAGACGTCCGGCGAACGCGTCACCCCCGGCCTGATCTTCGTGCTGATCTGGCACGGGGTCGTCGGGCTGGGGCTGCTGTTCGGCGCGGCGCAGTTGTGGCAGGTCGAAGCGTTCTTCAACCTCGGCACATTCGTGCCGCGCTTCCTCGGCGTGGCGTTGATCGCGCTGGCGGCGGTCATGTTCGGCACGATTCCGCTGTTGTATCGCCTGCACAACGGCGCGCGCTTGATCGGCATTATCTTCAACTTCTTCGGCTTTGCGCTGGCGCTGCTCCTGTTCGGCCACTTGATCGGCCTGTACCTCGGCATCGACGATCTCGCCCGCGGGCTGTTCCAGAATGCGCCGCTGCTGCTCGGTTTCCCGGTCGGCTATGGTCTGGTGTGGCTGGCGCGCCGATTTGCGGAAGATTCGACGCCGCGTGTGCGGCTGGAGCAGATCGGCTTGGGCGTGATGATGCTCGCGCTGATCGTCATCCTGTGGCAGTCCGGTTTGGCGAATTCGATTGGCACGCTGATCAGCTCGTTCACACGGGTCGATGTGCTGGCCGCGTTTGCCGCGCTCTTCGTCTTCCTCGCGGCGGGCACGGTGCTGCTGCGTCAGGGCGACCGCTTCGGCGAGACGATCCTGCAGCGTGAGGCGTGGCAGGGCTGGCTGTTCCTCCTGCCGAACTTCGTCAACTTCATGCTGTTCTTTGCGCTGCCGCTGCTGCTCTCGTTCTACCTCAGCTTCACCGACTACGCGGGCGTCGGCAACACGCCGCCCAACTTCATCGTGTTTGACAATTACGCGCGCATGCTCAGCCTCGACGCGGCCATCATCACGCCGGAGCAGAACCTGCAGGACTTCGTGCGCCCCAATCACTTCGAGATCGCCCGGATTGCGCTCGGCGATCAGGCGCTGGTGCTGGCGGCGCGCGATCCGCTGTTCTGGCAGAGCCTGATGACGACCTTCCGCTACTGCGTGCTGCTGCTGATTCTGAGCATCCCGACGGCGCTCGGGCTGGCGCTGCTGCTCAACGCGAAAATCCCCGGCATGCAGTTCTTTCGCGCCGTGTACTTCCTGCCGTCGATTGCGGCGGTCGTCGGCGTGGCGCTGATCTGGCAGTGGCTCTACAACCCGATCATCGGCTACATCAACTATGCGATCACGGGGCTGGTCACGGGGCTGAACAGCACGTTTGGCACGAACATCACCGATCCGGCTATCGCATGGATGACCGACGAGAACATCATGCTGCTGTCGGCGGTGATTATGGCGGCGTGGCAGATCATCGGCTTCAACGCGGTGATTTTGCTGGCGGGTCTGCAAGGCGTCCCCAAAGAAGTCATGGAGGCGGCGACCGTCGATGGGGCGAACGGGTGGACGCGCTTCCGCAAGATTCTGCTGCCGCTCATCGCGCCGACGACGTTTTTCGTCACGGTGACGACGCTCATCAGCGGCTTGCAGGCGTTCACCGAGATGTTCGTGTTGTTCGGCAACAGCACCAGTAATGCCCGCCTGACGACCGTCTTCTACCTGTATCAGCAGGGCTTCCAGCGCTTCCAGATGGGCTATGCCTCGGCGACGGCGTGGGTGTTGTTCGCGGTGATCTTCGTGATCACGCTGATTCAGTTCCGGCTGTCGTCCAGCAACCGCGCGTATTCAGATTAAAAGCCCGACCCCTCCCCGAATTCAGGGAAGGGGGCAGACTGACTCGCCGCGCTCAACTCGTGTGCGCACAATGTTATGGGGTGAGGGTGGATAAAGGATGAACTTATGGCTGCTTTTGCAAGTGACTCCGGGTTTTCCCGTGACCGTGCGTATACCATCCGCGTGTGGGTGACGCGCATCCTGATCTACGCGCTGCTGATCGTCGTGGCGTTCTTCATGCTGTTCCCGTTCATCTACATGGTGACGACCTCGCTCAAGACCGCCAATGATGTGTTCCACAGCCCGCCGCGCCTGTTCCCGTACTCGCCTGTGACGACCGTGTACAACAATGAGGTTGTGCCGCTCTACAACATTGACGGCAAGGCGCTCGTGCTGGCGGAAGAAGGCATCCGCTTCGATTTCTTCACCACCGCCGACCGCATCAACCCCGAAGCGGCGCGCCAGAGCGAAATCCTCGTGCAGCTCCCCGCTGACACCGCCACGGCAACGGGCGCAACGGTCACGGTGGGCGACGACGATTACGAGGTCTACACCGTCACCCTAGCCGATGGCTCGACGCAGGAACTGCTGCGCGCCTACAGCGGCGGCTTAGGGCGCTTCGTCGATCCGAACGATGCGAGTGTCGAAGCGTTCGCCAATGTGCGCACCGCCGAACAGGCCGAAGTCGTGCAGTTCAACTGGGAGAACTACAACGCGGTGCTCACGCTCAACAACCTCAACCGCTCGCTGATCAACACGGCGGTCGTCACGCTGCTGGTGACCATCGGGCAAGTGATCACGTCGCTGCTGGGCGGGTACGCCTTTTCGCGCATGAACTTCCGCGGTAAAGATGCGGTCTTCCTCGTCTACCTCGGCACGATCATGATCCCGTTCGTCGTGCTCATCATCCCGCTCTATCAGTTGATGGTGATGATCGGGTGGCAGGATCGGCTGGCGTCGCTCATCATCCCGTGGATCTTCACCGCGTACGGCACCTTCCTCATGCGCCAGTTCTTCATCACGATCCCCAAGGATCTCGAAGAAGCCGCGCTGCTCGATGGCTTGAGCCGCCTCGGCATTCTGCTGCGCGTGTTCGTGCCGCTCAGCGGCGCGGCGATTGCCACGCAGGCGATCATCACGTTTCTGTATGCGTGGAACAGCTTCATCTGGCCGCTGATCATCATCGGCGACAGCCCGATTGAAAATCATGTGGTCACGCTGTCGCTCAATACGCTCAAGAATGCGGCGGCCAGCGAGCCGAATCTCGTGCTGACGGGCGCGGCGGTCGTCATTTTGCCACCGCTGATCCTGTTCATCCTAGCGCAGCGCTATTTCGTGGAGGGCATCGCCAACACGGGCATGAAGTAGGCGACCCCACCCCCAGCCCCTCCCCGAGTTCAGCTGACGGAGGGACAGTTTTAACATTGGGAACCATTAAGGCACGGCTCCCCTTCTCCCCGCTTGCGTGGGAGAAGGGGTCGGGGGTTGAGGGGTTTATTGGATACCTATTGCATCCCTAAAAATACATTCTTCTCGTAGGGACGCCTAACGGGACGTCCGCTTCTCCTTCATGCTTTTCTCCACACTGACCAAAACCGTCCGCCATCTTGAATCAAAAAACGGGATCATTCGATCCCGTTTTAAGGTCTGAATTCGCTGTGGTCTTACGTCAAACGCGTGTAGTATTCGACGATGAGCTGTTCGCGCACGGGCACGGGAATGTCGGTGCGTTCCGGCAGGTTGAGCAGGGTCGCGCTGAACGCGGCCTTGTTGACCGTCAGATACGGCAGGTTGTTGGCGACGCTTTCCATCGCTTCGAGCACATGCACGTTGGTGCGCATGTTTTCCTTGACGCTGATGACCATGCCCGGGTTCATCTGGAACGACGGGAGGTCGACGCGCTTGCCATCGACGAGGATGTGACCGTGCTTGACGATCTGCCGCGCCGCCCAAATGGTCGCCGCGAAACCCGCGCGATAGACGAGGTTGTCCAGGCGGCGTTCGAGCAGGCGGAGCAGGTTTTCACCGGTGTTGCCCGACTGACGACGCGCGCGCAGGAAGTAGCGACGCATCTGCGCTTCGCGCACATTGAAAATGAAGGCCAGCTTCTGCTTTTCGTTGAGCTGCATGCCAAAGTCGCTGCGGCGACCGGAACGGAACTGCTTTTCCTTGCCATGATCGCCCGGCGGGAAACCGCGCTTCTCAACGATTTTCTGATACTTCGTGCGGGGCACCAGGACTTCCCCGAAACGACGTTGAACTCGTGCTTTTGGTCCGTGATAAGACGCCATTAAAGTCCTCGTAAAAAATAGGCGTGCAGACACGCCCACAGACGGAATTGCTTCGTATTGTAACGATTTTGGGTAAGAAAACTAGGGTCAGTTGTCCAGTCCGAGCGCGTAAACGGATCGCCTGTCCCAGCCAGACTCCGCTGCGACCGCCTTCGCGGCCACTTTAAGCGGTTCCCCTGCGGCTCGGCGGACTTCTAACGCCGCGCGCACGCGGTCTTCGTCCCACGTTTCGATCACCCTGGGCGGCGCGCCCCCGACGATGATGACGATCTCGCCGCGCGGCGGCTGCGCCCGGTAATGCGCCGCGATCACGCTGAGAAGTCCGCGCTGAAATTCTTCATGCAGCTTGGTGATCTCGCGCGCGACGCACGCCGGGCGGTCGCCGAGCGCTTCGGCTAACGCCGCCAACGCTTCGACCAGCCGATTCGGGCTTTCGTAGAGGATGAGCGTGCGCGGTTCGTCGACGAAGGGCGCGAGGAAATCCGCCCGCGCTTTGTCTTTTTTGGGCAGAAAGCCGAGATAGATGAAGCCATCGGTCGGCAGACCCGAGGCCACCAGCGCTGTGATCGCCGCGCTCGCCCCCGGCAGCGGCTCGATTTTCACGCCGCGCGCCACCGCTTCCCGGATCAGCTCGTAGCCGGGGTCGTTGATGCCCGGCGTTCCCGCATCGGAGACGAGCGCGACATCGCCGTCTGCCAGCGCGGCGAAGATGGCATCCAGCTTGGTCAGCTTGTTGTGCTCGTGATAGCTGGTCAGCGGCGTGTCGATCTCGAAGTGCTTGAGCAGAAAGCGCGTGGTGCGCGTATCTTCGGCGGCGATCAGCTTGACGGACTTGAGCACGCGCAGCGCCCGCAGGGTGATGTCTTCGAGGTTGCCTATCGGCGTCGGGACGATATAAAGAGTCATCAGTTCACAGTGGTCAGTTGACAGTCACCGAATTGTAGCGGAAATAAAAACAGTTCACAGCCATTTTTAACTGTGAACTGTTCACTGTTGACTGTCAGCGATGAATTACAGCGCGTCGTAGCCGGGGCCGCTCGCGAAGAAGTCGTAGTTGGGCTGAATATCGGCGGTCAGGTCGAAGACTTCGCCGCCCGCGTATTCAACTTCGGCCTTGGTGTCGAACGGAATACGCTTCTGGCCCGCGGCCATCGTGTAAGCGGTCGGCACTTCTTCCTGAATGAAGATCGCTTCGTACGGGCATTCCGGAATGCACGCGCCGCAGTCGATGCAGGTGTCGGGGTCAATGAAGTACCAGGGCCATTCGGCTTCGGGCTGGCCAGCGACGATGCATTCCACCGGGCAAACGAGCTGACAAGCGCCATCGCGCAGGCACAGGCTGGTGATAATATGGGTCATGGAAAAAGTTCCTCACTATGTCGAATTTAACGATGTAGCCGACACTATACTCCGCTTTAACCGCCGAATCTGTAACTTTTGTTGGATTTGAAAATGAGATTTAACGAAGTGTATTCGTGAAATTACGCACCGATAGAATTAGTTTAACGTCGGTTAAATTTCGACGATGCCGATGCCGGGGATTTCGTTGGTTTCGGCGAGATGCGCCAACCCAGCGCGATCCACAATGTAGACCGTGCGCCCCACTTTTTTGAGCAAGCCCGCGTTCACCAGACTCCGCAGCGCCCGCCCGACGACTTCGCGCGTGGTGCCGAGAATCGAGGCGAGGTCTTCCTGTGTGAGCGAGGATGGCGTCTCGGCGATCTGGTCGCCATACATGGTTTCGTGCAGGTAGAGTTTGGCGAGGCGCGAGGGAATGGTGCGGAAGGTCATGTCTTCGAGGCGTTCCAGATATTCGCGGTTGAGATGCGCCAGCGCCGCGACTGCTTTATTCAGCAAAACCGGGTCAGACGCCATCCACGTGCGGAGCGCCGCGTGCGGAACCACGCGCACCTCGACATCGGTGACCGCCGCCGCATTGAACGGGTTCGCGCCGCCATCGACCGCCGCCACCTCGTTGAACATCGATGGGGGGCGCAGCAGGCTCAGCGTGTGCAGGCGGCCTTCGGCGTTCAGGCGGTAGATGCGCACCAAGCCGTTGAGCACGACGTGCAAACCGGAACACGTTTCCCCTTCCGCCAGGATGACCGCACCTTTCTGGTAGAGGTGGCGATGCGCGCACGCGTCGATCCGCGCGAGGGAATCCGCGTCCATTTCCGCGAACAGCGGGATCATCGTCCAACTGAACGCCGGATTGGTCGTGAGGGGGGATTTGCGAGTAGACATGAATCAATTGGAACACAAAACGCACAGGGGATCAATTGTGATTTAGGAGATGTTCAGGTGGGGTTATTCGTCATCATCACTCCACAACTCGTCGAGCGAGACGAACTCGCCGCGTAGGGCTTCACGCATCCCCTGCTTGATACCAGCACGGATTTCCTCAAGGGTTGGTTCATCGGCATCCAGTTCGATGAGGGCCTTCAGGTAGGCATTGACATCGTCAAAGCCCCGGGCCTGCGCCCGCGCCTTGATTTGTTCCTCTTCTTCTTCAGTGACGCGAAGTACCAAATTAATCATATCCGCCACGGTTTGCGCCTCCTGCTCTATGCTCATTGAAACACAAACTGGTTGCCGAATCAACAGGTTTTCAGTAGTGGAAGAGAGAGCCTTAACCACAAAGCGGGGTGGGTGACGTTGCAAACGGTGCGAAAAGAATCAGTGAAACCCTTTGAAACGTGAACGAGCTTAAGCAGCGAGTTGTCTTTCTCCACAGTAAGGACAGCAGTACTCCAATCGTTTCCCTTGCCGGTCATACTTGGCCTTTTTGCGATCTTTCTTGAAAGCAGCGGAGTTTTTATAGACCGTAATGACGCATTCACCACAGGGACAGAGTACGACCGTCACGTCGCTCAAGCGCCAATAGCTGCGCGCGAGCGACTCGTCCGACGGAAAATGATCCCGCCGCATCTGGCAAAAAATCACTCCAGCGTTATGTAAACGATAGCCATACCGGCAGATGAAGGTAATCTCATCCGCCGAAAAATGTCGACTAGCGGCACGGTCAGTGGCATGCAGACTCATGATCAAGGTCTGTAGCTCCCTTTCGTTACCCGTCGCCCACCCCGGTTTGTTGTTAAAGAGCACTAAGTCGCCCGCATAACAGGCGCTTATGATGGCTAATTCTATGAGATTCCAGCGCCAAAATTGCACCGCGGATCCGAATTTCTTGTGAAAATTTCTGGGTCTGTCCATGTGTGCCCGGGACTACCCATCCCGCGCGCGCCTCGTTACAATGGGCATATGCTCTGGAAAGGTAGCCATTTGATCGCTCGTGCCCGTGCCCTGCTCGCCCGTCGGTTCATTCAAGATACGCTGATCCTGCAGGCGGGTAAAATTGGCAGCGTGATCCTCAGCCTGATCTCGTCGCTGCTGGTGTGGCGCTTGATGGGCGCGCACGATTTCGGCATCTACGGCTGGGCGCAGACCTTCCTCGGGTTGTGGCTGGCGCTCGACCTGACCGGGATCGGCCCGAGCACCGGGACGCGCCTCGCCATGGCGATTGGCGCGCGCGACGACCGCGAAATCCTCAATTTGATGGCCTTCTACATGCAGGTCACGCTGACGTTCACGCTCGGCCTCGTCACGCTGATTCTGCTGCTCAGCCCGATGATCACCGACGCGTGGTATGGCGACCGGCACATTGGCGAACTGGCGGGGCTGCTCTCGCTCGGCTTGATCGCCGACGATTTCTATATGCTGGTGACGACTTCCCTGCAAGCGCGCCGCTCTATGAAAACGCTCGCCCTCATGCAGAATGCTAACCAGTTCGTGCTGACCACGTGCTTGATCGCCGCCGTGCTCATCAGCCCGACGCCCGAAGCGCTGGTGATCGGGCGGCTCGTCTACTCGTATTCGACGCTGCTCATGGCGCTGATTGTGTATCACCGCACGCGCACGCGGGGTGATCTCCCGTTTCCGCCGCTCGTCACCGTGATGAAGCGGACGCGCACGCTGTCCCCGCGCCCGTACTGGAAGTTCGGCGTGGCGAATGCGCTGGACAAGAATGTCACGGCGCTGTTCTCGCAAATCCCCATGCAGATCGTCGGCGTGGTCGGCGGGGCGTCGGCGGTCGGCTATTTGACGCTGGCGAGCGCGGGCATCGCGCAGGCGAGCGTGCTGTCGTCGGCGGTCTTCGACAACATGCAGGCGGTCGTGCCGCAAATGGTCGGGCGCGGCGATTATGTCGGCCTGCGCCGCAACTTCCTGCGCGTGCTGATCGCGCTGATCGTGCTGGCGGTCGTGTTTTACGGCGTGGTCGCCGTCGCCGCGCCGATCTTCATCCCGCCGCTGCTCGGCGCGGAATGGATTCCGGCAATTGCGCCGCTGCTCGTGCTGTGCGTGTACGGCGTGATCACCGGGTTTGGCGGGGTGTTCGGGTCGCTGTATCGCTCGTTCAATCTCGTGTGGAAAATTGTCGCCGCCAAAGTCGTCACGCTGGCGATCATGCTGCCGCTCGGGGCGGTGCTGCTGCTCACGGGCACACAGACCGCGCTGCGCCCCTACGGTGAGATCGCCGCGCAGGTCATCCCGGCGCAGTATCTGGTCAGCGATGCGGCGGCGACGGGCGGCGCGCTGACCATCGTCGGCATCTACGCGCTGTCTGTCACCCTGACCGCCATCATCACTTTGCCTGTGTTAGAGAAGAAAGCCCATGAGAACGCTTAAAGACGCGCTGCTGCGCTCCCCCCTGCGCCTGATCTACGTGTGGTTTGCCAACCGCTACCGCGAAATCCGCCGCCTGTTCCTCTACCCGGATACCGCTCATGTCGGCATGACCGACTATGACGCCTACTGGGATTCCAAGTTTGAGGACAAGGCGGGACACATGGGCGTCTGGCGGCTCAAGCGGGCGCAGGTCTTCGCGCAGATTGTCACCAAAGGTGACTCGGTGCTCGACCTCGGCGTGGGCGATGGGGCGCTGCTCAAGTACCTGATCGACGAGCGCGGCATCGACGGCTACGGGCTGGATGTTGCGCCGAAAGCGGTCGAGTTCTGCCAATCGCAGGGCTTGAAGGTCGAATTGGCCGACGTAAACCGCCCGATTGGCGATGCGGTCGCCGCCTACTTCCCCGGCGTGACGCAGTTCGACTATATCATCCTCTCGGAGATCATTGAACATTTGCCTGACCCCGAAAGCCTGCTCAACGCGCTGCGCCCGGTCGCCCGCAAGGGGATCATCGTGTCGATTCCGAACACGGGCTACGTATATCACCGCCTCCGGCTGCTGTTGGGACGTTTCCCGCTTCAGTGGATTGTCACGCCCGGCGAACACCTGCGTTTCTGGACACGCACGGACTTTCACTGGTGGGCGCGGCAGATGAAATTTCGGATTGCCCGGGAGTTTCCCTATGTCGGTGCGCCGGGGCTGAAAGAGGTGTGGCCGTCGCTGTTCGCCGCGGCTTTCGTCTACTGGTTGGTCGAATAAACGAAGATTTAACACGATCGGAACTGTTTCGCATATAAAAGCGTATATATAATTGAAAGATATACGCCACCAGATTGTGATCCCCTCGGTATGTGCGGAATTTTTGGACAATTGCATCCCACGATCGCCGACCCCGCTCTCATCCACCGCATGGCCCGTCGTTTAGCGCACCGTGGCCCGGATGGTTACGGCATCCATCATGATGGGGTTTTGGCGTTTGGCGCTGGCCGACTCGCGATCATCGACCTCGGCGCGCCCGCCGGGGCCATCTTCAATGAAGACCGCTGTGTGAGCGTCGTCTTCAACGGAGAGATCTACAATTACAAGGCGCTCCGCGCCGAACTTGAACAGCTTGGGCATGTATTTGCCACTAAAACCGATACCGAAGTGATCGTCCACGGCTACGAGGCGTGGGGCGTGGATATGCTCACGCGGCTGCGCGGCATGTTTGCCCTCGGCGTGTGGGATCAAGCGAAGGCGCGGCTGCTGCTGGCACGCGATCGGCTGGGCGAAAAGCCGCTCTACTATACGCGTCTCGACAGCGGCGAACTGTTGTTTGCGTCCGAAGCGAAAGCGCTGTTCGAGCATCCGGGTGTTGTCCGCGGGGTGAATCACGCGGCGCTGCCCGCTTATCTGACGCTCGGCTATGTGCCGCCGCCGTTGACGCTGTTTGCCGGGATCGAGAAGCTGTGCCCCGGCCAGTATCTGATCAGCGAACATGGGGCGCTGCGCAAAGGGTTGTACTGGCAGCCCACGGTCGATACCAGCCACGCGCCGGAGTATCCCGAAGCGGTCAAACTGGTGCGCGCCAAGCTGATCGAAACGGTCGAAGCGCAGATGATGAGCGATGTGCCCATCGGCGCATTCCTGAGCGGCGGCGTCGATTCGTCGGCGGTCGTGGCGATCATGACGCAGGCAACTGGCCAGCCCGTGCAAACCTTCACCGTCGGCTATGAGGCGGACGCGGGCACGCAGTATGACAAGAAATTCAATCAGGATGTGGAGTACGCGGCGGAAGTATCGCGGGCGCTCAAAACCAAGCACCACCTGATCAAGCTGAAGGCCAACGATGGCGGCGTACTGGCCAGCCTCGTCACCCGGCTGATCTACATGCTCGACGAGCCGATCACCGATGCGACGGCCATCCTCAACGCGTATGTCTCAGCATTGGCGCGCATCAATCGCATCCCGGTGCTGCTGAGCGGCGATGGCGGCGACGAATTGTTCGCCGGGTACAACCACTATGCAATGGATCAGGTGCTGGATCGCTACCTGAGTATCCCGCGGGTGCTGCGCGCCAGTGTGCTCACGCCGCTGCTGGAACGCCTGAACGGTCCGCACTTTGAGAATGCGCGCAAGCTGGCGAAGAAATCGCACAGCACCGACCCGGCACGGCGCTACCTCGAATGGCTGCGCTGGCTGGAACCGGAGCGCGGCGCGGAACTGCTGGCGCAGCCCGACGGCGGCTTTGAAGCGGTGGCCGCGCAGCTGCGTCCGGTGCTCGCCGAACCGCGCCGCGCGACCTTCACTGACCGGATCGCCTACGCGGATTTGCGTCTGCGCCTGCCTGAATACTGGAACTGCCGCGTCGACAAGATGTGCATGGCCATGAGCATCGAGTCGCGCGCGCCGCTGCAGGATTATCAACTGGCGGAACTGGCGCTCACGCTGCCGCTCAACTACAAGCTGCGCGACGGGCGCACGAAAGCCGTGTTCAAAGATGCGCTGCGCGGCTTGGTGCCGGAAAGTGTGCTCAAGCGTTCGAAGTGGGGCTTCAATCCGCCGACCTCGCGCTGGATGCGTACGCTGCTGCGCCCGCTGGTCGAGCAGACGCTCACGCGCGAGCGGGTCGAGGCGGCAGGCGTGTTCCGCTATGACGTGGTGCAGCGCCTGATCCGTGAGCACATCCATGAGGAAAAGTACGAGATGCATGCGCTGTGGACGGTGCTGATCTTCCACCTGTGGCACGCGCAGTACATCGATGGGAGTATTGCGCCGCAGCTAATCACCGCGGACGAGGTGTACGCAGGGTAAAGGCCCAACCCACCACCAGCCCCTCCCCAAACCGAGTTTGTTTTCGTAGGGACGCGCAACGGCGCGTCCGTTACACGTCCCTACAATTCTAGAATTCCAGCTTACAGCACAGGCGCATACGGCGCGCGCGGGACGTATTTGCCGCTGCCGTTGACGCCGTGCCAGCCGTTCTCGTCGAGCAGGCACACGCCGCGCTGGTACACGATCACCGGCACGCCTTCGACTTCCGTCCCTTCGAACAGGTTGTAGTCGCAGCGCATGTGATGTGTCTTGGCGCTGAGGACGTGCTTCTTGTGCGGGTCCCACACGCAGATATCCGCATCCGAACCGACCGCGATCGTGCCCTTCTTCGGGTACATGCCGAAGATGCGCGCGGGGTTGGTGCAGTTGAGTTCGACGAAGCGCTGCGGCGTCAGTTTGCCGCCGTTCACGCCCGCGTGCCACAGCATGACCATGCGGTCTTCGATGGCGGGGAGGCCATTCGGGATCTTGGCGAAGTTGCCCTTGCCGAGTTCCTTGCCGGGACGGCGGTAGGTCGGATCCTGCGCTTCATAGGCCGCCCAGTCGCCGCCGTTGTGCGCCGCCGCCCATTCCTGCCACGGACCGACGCCGCCTTCAAACCAGAAATCGCAGTGATCCGTGCTCACGACCTGCAGCGTACCATCTTTGACCGCCTGCCACAGCACCTTCTGATCGTGCTTGGTGCGGATGGGCGGCGAGCATACATACTTCGAGCCGTGGAAGTTGGGCTGCGCCATGTGTTCGTCGACCGTCATGAAGAAGTACTGCACGCACGTTTCGCCCATCACCGGGTAGCCGAGCGCGCGCCCCCGCCGCAGCGCTTCGACGGCGCCTTCGTTGGTCATGTGCACGACGTACAGCGCGCAGCCGCTCTGTCCGGACATCATCACCGCGCGGTTGGTCGCTTCCGCTTCGACTTCCGCCGGGCGGGACGCCGCATGGTAGACGGGGTCGGTCTTGCCCTCTTCGAGCAGCTTCTTGGTCAGTTCGACCACGACATCGCCGTTTTCGGCGTGCACCATGACGATCATGCCGTTCTTTTCGGCCTGCTGCATGGCGCGGAACAGCGTCGCATCGTCCACCTGATACACGTTCTTGTAAGCCATGAACAGCTTGAGGCTGGTGATGCCTTCTTCGACCATCGTCGGGATTTCGGCCATCACGTCTTCGCGCAGGTCGGTGATCGCCATGTGGAAGGCATAGTCGATTTGCGCCAGCTTGGCCTTCTGCTGCCATTCCTTGAGGCCATCGTGCAGCGAACCGCCCTTCGGCTGAATCACGAAGTCGATGTGCATGGTCGTGCCGCCGTAGGCCGCCGCCTTATGCCCGGTGTCGTAGTCGTCGTTGCTGTACGTGCCGCCGAACGACAGATCGAGGTGGGTGTGCACGTCAATACCGCCGGGCAGCAGGTACTTGCCCGTACAGTCGACGATCGTGTGGCCGTCGGTGGGGATGTCCCGCCCGAGCAACGTGACGATTTCGCCTTCGACCAGCACATCGGCGCGGGTCATTTCGCCCGCGGTGATGACTGTCCCGTATTTAAAGAGTGTTCCCATGTTTGTCTCCTTTGTTGAAAAGTAACGAGTAATGAGTGATGAGTAATGAGGCGAAACGCTGCCTACTCACCTGTTATGCTACCCATTACCCGATTTCCTTTGTCTCTCGACTGAGGCACGTAAACCGCCAATAACGCGGCCTACTTCCTCTGCCTGCTTCATAAGTAGATCGAATTGAGCTTTCGTCAGATAACCGATGTCAAAAGCAACATACAACTGTGAACGTACCTCAGCACAAGATGCTTTCGCAATGCACAAGAATCGGTAGAAATCACCCGGATTACCGCGTTCGTAACCCTCAGCAATGTTAGACATGATCGAGACAGCTGCCCGCTGTATCTGTCCAGCCAAACCGAAATCCCTTGCGAACCGTTCCTCACGAGTCATCTCGTAGATAGCTTTCGTCAATTGTCGCGCTTTTTGCCACGCAATCAAATCTTCGAAGCGCTCAATCTGACTCATCACTCATTACTCATCACTTACTTGAAGCGCGGCAGCACGTGCTGCGCGTATTCTTCGACGATGCGTTCTTCGTCGCCGCACATCAGGTAAATGTTGAACTGCGTCACGCCGACGCTTTCCAGTTCGCGCATCTTGGCGACCTGCGCGTCGACATCGCCGAGCACGCCGAAGCTGTCGATGATCTCATTGCTGATGAAACCGAGGTGATCGGCGTTCTTGTCGGCGTGGTGGCGATAGTCGTAGCCCTTGCGCCCTTCGATGTAGTCGGTGAGGCGCTTGGGGACGGATCCGCCTTCCTTGCCGTAGCGTTCGACCAGATCGGCGACGTGGTTGCCGACCATCGCCGGGAACCAGCGGGTGTTGGCGCGCGCCGTCGCCATGTCGCCGACCCACACGGGCGCGGCGGACATCACGTTGAAGGTGGACATATCGCGGCCAGCGGCCTTGCCCGCTTCAATGGCCTGATCGGTGAACCACTTGACGAGGAACGGATCGGCGAGCTGGATGATGAGGCCGTCGGCGTGCTGCCCGGTCGCGGTGAGGGCTTTCGGGCCATAGGCGGCATACCACACGGGCAGATCAAGGCCGGGCGCCCACGGAATTTGCACCGGGGCGAGGTCTTGCTCATACTGCACGCTCTCGCCCTTCACCATCTTCTTGACCGCATCGCCGAATTCGACCAGCGTTTCGATGGTCAGCGGCTTCTGCCCGAGCACGCGCCGCGAACTGTCGCCGCGCCCCGCGCCCATCACGACGCGCCCGCCGCTCTGAATGGCGAGCGTCGACCACAGGCTGGCCTGCACCGACCAATCGCGCACGCCGGGGTTGGTCACGCACGTGCCAAACTTAATCTTTTCGGTGTGTTCGGCGCACATCGCCATCGTGACGAAGCATTCGCGCCACAACACATGGGAATCAAAAAACCAGGCATGCGTGAAACCGGCTTGCTCCGCCATCTGCACGAGCTTCACGGTGCGCTTGGGATCAATATCACCTTTAAATGTAATTGCGAATTCCATGTGTAACCCTTTCTCTGTGATAAGCCGCTTTGTGTTTAAGGACTGAGGGCTAAGGACTGAGGACTGAGTGACAAACAAAACTATTGCAGTTACTCAGTCCTAAAAGGCTCAGTCCTCAGTCCTGTTTTATGAATTCGTCGGGATGACCATCTCGCCGGGGGCGAACACGTCGAGCACGCCGTTGCCGACGACCATGTACCCGTTATCGCCTGCGGTGAGCGCCGCGCCGCCGAAATCCAGCACGATCAGCCCATTGGTGCTGCGGGCATCGACCAGCGCACCCATCGATGGCTCAATCGTCACGATCACGTTGTCGTTGAGCGCCAGCACGGGCAGTTCGGGATGCGCGTAGGCCAGCGAGAACAGCCGACCATAACGATTATCATCCAGCACGCTCGGTTCAACGTTCGCATAGAACAAACCGAGACCGGGGCGAATTTCGGTATTGCATCGAGGATGAACGAGCCCTGCGTCGCCGCTTCGATCAGCACGTCGTCGTCGCTGTCGTAGGGGGTCGGCGCATGCGCGGCATAGAACATGCCGGCCGCCGCTGAAGCCGCGTCATCCATCATCAGCATGGAGCCGCCTTCCCACGCCGCGCGCAGCGGTTCGAGCTGCTCCACGTCGATCAGCGACTGGTCGCCCGCGTGCACGATGATCATGCCGTAGCCCGCCAGATCGGGCAGCGCGTCACCGGCCGCCAACTGAATCACTTCCACCGCTGACCCCTCGTACAGTTCGGCCACGTCCGCCGCGTCGTCGTCATCCGCATAGGCGGTGATGATAGCAACCGCGTTCGCAAAACTTCCGGCTTCTTCTGCCACAATCTCGGTCAAATTGCTGTGCAGCATCAACATACCCGCGCCCTGCGGCACATCAAACGCCGTCGTCCAGTCCCGGTTGATTGTGCCCGTCGCGTTGACCCACGAGGGCTGGAGCTCATCCAGGCTGTAGCCGAATTCGCCGGGAGCGAGCACATGCACGAGCACATTACGCACGCTGAGCACGCCGCCCACGTAGCTGGCACTCTCCGCCGCGCCGAGCGTCTCCGCATCAAAGACGGCCGCGCCATACACGCCGAACACGCTCCCGAAGGTCGCGTTATTGAGCACCAGCCCGCCCGTGAAGCTGTCCACGCCGACGCCGAGATGCGGCACATCCGGCTGCACAATCGTGTTGAGCAGGCGGGCGAGGCGCGCGCGTTCCCAGAAGTGCTGTTCGAGGACGACGTTCGTCGGGCCGAAGTCGAGGCCGCGGCGCGGCACAGTTTCGCCATTGAAGTCGGCATCTTCGCCGTTCCAAATGTCGACCGCGCCTTCGTTCAAGCCGGTTTCGGGGCCAAAGTCGCCGAGGTAGCCGCCGATCATCGTCCATGACAGAATCGCGAGACCGGCGCTGTTGCCGCCCATTGGCACGCCGTCCACGAACGCCGCGCGCATCGCTTCTTCGATCGGCGTGCCTGCGACGATCTGCATCGCCCACGTCTGATCGCCACCGAGGAAGTAGATGCCCGCGAGATCGTCGTCAAAGTAGTCGAGCGCGATTTCCACCTGCACGGATTCGCGGGTGTAGAATGGCGGCACGACCACGTGACAGCTCAGTTCTTCCGGCGCGAGTTCACTGCACGCGTCTTCAAGCTGACGGCGGCGGTTCTCCGCGGCCAGTTCGTTATCGACCAGTTCCTCTTCCGTCTGCGCCACCGGGTTGTAGGTGTAGGCATACGGCATCATCAGGATGTAGACGCGGTCGGTGTCCAGCGTCAGCGCATGGTCAATCGCCTGCTGCGCGAAACCGGGGAACGTTTCGACATAAAAGCCGCCGATGGGGATCAGCGTCGTGCCTGCCCCCTCTTGCGCGCTTACGCCGAAGGCTGTCAGGAGAATCAATAGAAGCGAGAACAAAAGGATCTTGCGCATGGGGTGAACCTTTAAGTGATATTCGATGCGATTTGAGTGTAACCTTG
Organism: Candidatus Flexifilum breve; assembly: GCF_016713355.1. Classification (NCBI taxonomy): domain Bacteria; kingdom Bacillati; phylum Chloroflexota; class Anaerolineae; order Aggregatilineales; family Candidatus Flexifilaceae; genus Candidatus Flexifilum; species Candidatus Flexifilum breve. The sequence goes on along the minus strand of NZ_JADJPI010000007.1, from coordinate 356,663 downwards.
CGCACATTATATTGCCAAACGAGAGGCGGTGGGACGATGGATGTGGGACAGATTCGCGCCTTGTATGACCAGCAGCAGCGCATCGATATTCGCTACCCCGGTACGCGCCGGGAAGCGACCGAGCACGTCGTCCGTGTGATCGAGCCGGAGCGCGGCGCGGTGATCTATTCGCAGTTGGACGCGGCCAACGCCGACGCGGTGATTGCGCAGGAGATCGCGCATTTTACAGCGCTCGGCCTGGCTGACGAGTTCGAGTGGAAGCTGTTCGGGCACGATCAACCCGCCGATCTGCGCGAACGGTTGATCCGCCACGGCTTCGAGGTCAATGAGCCCGCCGACGCCGTCATGGCGCTCGACCTCAGCGAACTGCCGCCGAAGCTGGCGCAGCCTGTGACGCACGATGTGCGCCGCGTCACCGACGAACGCGGTCTGGCTGATATCTATGCGGTGATCGAAGCGGTCTGGCCGGAAGAGGATCACAGCGTGGCGCAGCGGAACAAAATCACGCTGCTGCGTGAGCACCCCGAGTCGATCAGCATGTACGCCGCTTATGTGGAGGGTCAGCCGGTCTGCGAGGGGTGGATTGATTTTCCGGAAACGGACTTCGCCGGGTTGTGGGGCGGCGCGACGCTGTCGGAGTATCGCAATCGCGGTCTGTACACGGCGCTGGTCGCGGTGCGGGCGCAGGAGGCGCAGCGGCGCGGCTATCGCTTCCTGACGATTGATGCCAGCCCGATGAGCCGCGCCGTGCTGGAAAAGCAGGGCTTCGTCGTGATCGCGTCCGCGTGGGAGTGCAATTATCGAGGCGAATCGGCGGCGCGCTGAATGAATTCGAGCGGGTGGCCATCGAGGTCGCACCCGCCGAGCAGACGGCGGTCTATTTCTTGAACGGCGAGCGGGAGATGCTCTCTTCAGTGGCCGCGTAGTCGAGGTTACGCAGCGTTTCGTCCACCGACTTCAGAAAGTCGATGCCTTCGGTGACGGTGGGGAACGAGCGGTAGCGCGCCCCGACGATCTGATGGCCGATGTTGGCGAAGAACTGATCGATGGCGTTCTTCGGGATATAGATTGACCAGCCCACCCGCTGATGGCGGAGCTGCTGCGCAATGGTCTGCGCGTCCTTGAACGTCATTTCATTTTTGGACATGCGCCGCGCGTCGGTGATGGTGTGTACCAGCGGGCCGCCTTCGCCCAGGATTTCGTTGGCTTTGTCACGCATGGTCATTGACTCATCTAGATAGCCGACCAGATCGGCGCGTGAGATCACGCCGTCATAAGCGATAAGCAGCAGCCGATTCTCGATAATCCAGGATACACGGTACGGCATGGTTGAGTCCTTTCCCCTATCGTCTGATCATATACCGGACTCTTCTGGCAAAAGCTTTAGACTAAGTCGGAAACTGCTATACATGACAAGCAAAAATTCATGCTTCGGGTACGGGTTGGTCCGTTTGATGGAACGCCCTGTCAGGCATTCGCCGCTGACTACCTTACCCCAAATCTGACAGGGTAGGTTTTTAAGTATAGGTATGAGGCTATTTCACACGTCAGTTAGGGCTAAGCAATGGCGTCCATTTGGCAGGTTTCAAGGTGAAGCGAAGGTTTCTTGGGCTGATGGCAATAAGCGATCAACCCACAGAGCAGATTGACACAGAAATTGAGCGGACTGCGATGACGCGTGTGCTCCGGACTCAACCGAGACCTCACCGCGCAACGTCCCAACCAGAAATGGGTGGCGGATTTCACCTCCATCCCGACCGCTGCCCGGCGGTTTTTGAGCAACGCTTCGCCCGTGACAATGCTACTGTCCACTAAACGCGGGGCAGTCCAGTTTCCCACAGATCCTACGTCGAACCGTCCATGGGGTTATAACGTATCACACACCTTACACCAGCCAACCTCAACCAAGCAGTACCGCGCTGACACAGCGGCGACAATTCCGCCCCTGTGTCAGCGCGGTACTGCTTGACTGTGAACTGAGGGGCGCCCTGACTCCGGCGATTATGTCAATCGGTGTGAAAGACTTCTTCCAGCGTGATCATGTTCTGGTCAGGGCGTCCGGAGATGGCTTCAAAGTACGGCCCCATAAACTCCTGCCATTTGAGGTTGATTTCCTCGCGTGCCATACCGTCGAGGGAGGCCTGAAAGCTCTCTTCGGCTTCGAAGTAACCAAACAATAAGCCATCATCGCGCAGAAACAGGCTGTAATTGCGCCATCCCGTACGCCGGAGCGCGGCCAGCATTTCCGGCCACACGGCTTCATGATGCTGCTTGTACTCGTCCAGCTTATCTTTCTTCACCTGCAACAAGAACCCAACGCGCTGCATCTCATTTCTCCCTGTCACTGTATAACTGCCAATTCGATATTGAGCAGGCGCGCCAGCTTGCGAATGCGCGACAGTTGATGACCAACGCCCAGCGCGACATGATGGGTCGGGCCGTGTTCGCACCACACATTCATGAAGGTGGCCGGGTCGAGGCCGAACTTGAGGCGCGAGTTAGTATTCCCGATCTGCATGGTATCACCGGGGATTGAGACTCCTTCGGCGGCCAGCATCTTCAACTTCCCTTCGGCGGTCTGGGTCAGCCCGAGAATGGTGATCGGCCCCATTTTCACTTTCATTTCGACCGACAGCCCATAGCCGCGCTTGCCGTGATACAAGCCCAGGCCGCGCAGAACGGGTTTCCCATCGGCAATCGCCACATGGCCGGGGCCATCGTGCCCCATGAGGATAAAATCCTCGTTGAAGTCGAGCGCATAGAATTCAGTATATGACCCGCCCGCCTTCAAACGATCCATGATCAGCATGGCGATGCAGGTTTTGAGATCGCCTTCGCCCGACGCCGGGATGCCCCGCCCGGTGAGGAGGGAATTGCCGATGATGACACTCGCGCCGAGTTCTTCATTCGAGTTGCCATCCAGCCCACGATAGTAGTAGGTCAGCCCGTTGAGGTTGAAATCACGGGTCAGCTTATCGAGGCCGACGGCCACTTGTGCCGCCCAGTGCAGCGCCTCTGGGGTGACATCCTGCGAAATCTTGTCGCGTCCGCGCCCAACGATATTGAAGACGCCGCGAATCTCATCGATCTTAGCACTGATTTCGCCTTCAGTGGCAGCGCTCACCCGCTGGTGCAGGTCGTCCATTTCCAGCACTTCGATATGCGCGCCGAGCTGGCCGTGATGCATGGTGAAATCGGAGTACATATCGAGCATACCGGGGTACGTGTGCCCGAGGAAACCAATGCGGCTGTAGGAGAGTTCCCGCATCACGCTGGCGGCGTCGATCCATTCGGCGATCTCGCGCCACGCCCGTTCGTGATACTGCGCGGCGTAGCCTTCAACGGGATGCAGCAGCCCGGTCACCACATTGAACTGAATTCGACTGCGCGCGAAGGCGTTGGAGATTTCGGGCACACAGCAGGCGCAGCAGTTCGCCAGCCATTCTGCTGTATCCGTATCGAGGTAGTTGAGGGCGGGAATCGGCTGCAAGTTCAGGATCAAGACCGGGGCTTTGCGCCGCTGTACAGCCGGCAGCACCTGCGACGAGGTGGCATAGGTGCCCACGTAGCACACGATCAGATCCACATTGTGGCTGGCAAACAAATCACCGGCCTGTTGGGCACCGGGCGCGTTGTCGACCAACCCGGCGGAAATCACTTCAGCGCCCAGCGCGGCGATGTTCGCTTCCACATCCCGCTGATACCCTTCGAGCCGTTCCTTCAGACCGTCAAACTGCGGCCAGTAGGCCGCCAATCCGATCCCGAAAACGCCGATTTTCGCTTTGATCGCCATAAGCTATCCTTGTTGTAAATAGTCGGAAATACGTTCAAGCACGTGGGCCAGCAGGCGCGTCTGACCAGCGGCATTGGGGTGCAATCCATCGGCGCAGTACAGCGCGGCGTCCGGGACTGGTCCAAACACAGGCCAGAGATCGATGCCGAGCACGCCCGCCTGCAGCGCGGCAGTGAGCGCTGCATCCGCAAACTGGCGCAGCACGTCATTGCTCCATACGAGCCGCATCGCTTGAATATCCGGGTTCGCGTTGACCACCCCTTCGACCACGGGCGTCGGCGTCAGCACCACAATCCGCGCCTGCGTGTGTTGTCGAAACGCGGCGATGATGCGCGTGAGGTTGCGCTCATACTCGGCGCGGCTGACCAGCGTCTGCTCGCCGCCGAACTGCTTGCAGTCGTTGACGCCGTATTTGATGAACACCAGATCCGGTTGCAGACTTAGGAACTGGGTGTAGGTCAGTTCGAGCCCATGCGTTGACGTGTAGCCGGAAAAACCGCGATTCACCACCTCGATGCCGTGGGGCGCGAGCAGGTGTTCGAGCAGACGCGCATAACTGCGGCGGTAGGTGGTGATGGAGTCGCCGATGCACAGCACGCGCTTACCCGCCGGGAGTAGCTTGCTGAGCGCTGTGATGCCACGGTGCGCGTGAAACGCCTGCGCGGTCTGCGCGAGCTCGGCATCGATTTCCGCTTGATACGCCGCGAGGTCGGTGGTCGCCACGCCGTACAGCAATGCCTCGGCTTCTGCCGGGATCGGCACACCGAGCGCCGCCGCCACGGCATGCACGTTGAAATCGATCAGAAAACGCGTCACATCGGGGAGTGGGGCAGTCACGGTTTAGCCACCTTCGGCTGCGAAGTCGTCACCGATTCCGGCACAAGCCGGTTGGAGCGCACAAAGCGCAGCAGGTTGACGTTGCGCTGGCGCAGTTGATCCAGCCCGACCGCCAGCAGCAGCACGAGTCCCAACGCGATGTTTTGCGCATCAGTCGACGTGCTCAACAGCTTCATGCCGTTCAGCAGCGCGGAGAGGATGAGCACCCCGAGTGTCGTGCCGATCAGCGTCCCTTTGCCACCCGCCAGACTAATGCCGCCCAGCACGGCGGCGGTGATCACGGTGAGTTCCATGCCCGTGGCCGCGCGCGGGTCGGCAGCGTAGAGGCGTGAGGTCAGGAGGACGGAGGCGACGCCGGCGCTCAAACCGGAGAGCGTATAGGCGATCATCCGGTAGCGGCGCACCGCCAGCCCGGCCAGTTTACTCGCCTGATAGTTGCCGCCGATGGCGTACATCGCGCGCCCGTAGGGCGTGAACTGCATGACCAGCAGCGCGCCGACGAACAGCACCAGCATCACAAAGACGGGCGTGGTTATCCCCAACACCTGACCTTCCCCAAGCTGCGTGAAGGCGGTGTAGGCGTCCAGTTGGGTGCCCTGCAGATCGAAAACGGGGATGGTGAGGCCATTCGCGAGGACAAACGCGACACCGCGCGCAATCGACAGCATGCCGAGCGTCGTGATGAGCGGATTGATGCCAACATAGGTCACCAGAAAACCGTTGATCAGCCCGACGAAGCCGCACACGAGCACCGCGGCACCCGCCGCGGGCAGAATGCCCCACGTTTCCTGATACACGCCGATGATCACGCCGCCCAACGCCAGCGTCGACCCGATGGACAAATCCAGCCCGCCGCCGATCATGAGCATGGTGGTGAAAATGGCGAGAATCCCCACCGTCGTGATGTCCAGCAGCGTGTTTTCGAGGTTGCGCGCCGTGAAAAACACGGGCGACGACGCGCTCATGACGACCACGATCACCACGAGCATCACGACGAGGCTGGCGAGCTCTTGCAGGCTGCGCATCCGAACTGAATTCATACTATGCCTCCTGCGGCAGCGTGGAGCAGCTTCTCTTGCGTCGCCTCGGCCTGCGAGAATTCGCCCGTCAGCCGACCTTTATAGATCGTGAGAATGCGATGACTGACCGAGAGCACTTCCTCGATGTCAGACGACACCATGAGAATCGCCAGCCCTTGCGCGGCCAGTGCTTCCAGTTGATCGTAGATGTCGGAACGCGCGCCCACATCGACGCCCCACGTCGGCTCATTGAGCAGCAGCACCTTGACATTCGCTTCCAGCCAGCGGGCCAGCACCACTTTTTGCTGATTGCCGCCGCTCAGGTAGCGCGTGTGCGTTTCAATGCCACCCGCCATGCGAATACCCAGTTGATCTACCCAGCCGCGGCTGTGGTTCATTTCCTGAGCGCGTTGAAACACACCGAATTTGGCGAGCACATGCCAGTTGGACAGCGTGATGTTCTTGCGGACGCTCATATCCAGCACGAGACCGTTGACTTTGCGATCCAGCGGGACGAAACCGATCCCCGCGTGTTTGCCCCCTTGCGGCGAGGTGATGTGCGCGGCTTGACCATGCACGCTGATCGCCCCGCTGTCCGCTTTGACCGCTCCGAAGATCGCTTGGGTGAGAATTGTGTGCCCCGCGCCGAGCAAGCCGAACAAGCCAACAATTTCACCCGCGCGCACCTGCAAATCGATGTTCGCGAATGCGCCCGCTTTGGTGAGTCCGCGCACGTCCAGCGCGACCGCGTCCTGCACGACCGCCGCTGTCTTGGTCCGCGCTTCTGAGCGGTTTTCCAGACTGCGCCCGACCATCATCTGCACCAATGCCTGATGCGTCACCTCGGATCGCGGGTGCGTGCCGACATGTTTGCCGTCGCGCAGCACGGTGATGCGGTTGGCAATTTCAAAGACTTCATCAAGGCGATGGGAGATGTAAATGATGCCGACGCCGCGTTCCTGCAAGCCGCGAATGATCCCGAACAGGCGCTGCACTTCGGGCGGCGTGAGCGCGGCGGTCGGTTCGTCCATGACGATGATCCGCGCCTGACGACTGAGCGCCTTCACGATTTCGATGATCTCGCGCTCGACGACGCTCAACTCGCGCATCTTCGTCGACGGGGAGATATCGACATTCAGGAGTTGAAGCGCTTGCCGGGCGCGCTCATTCATCTGCTGCCAGTCGACCAGCCACTTCAATGCACCGCTGCGCCGCGGGAGATCGCCGAGCAGAAGATTTTCTGCGACCGACAATTCGGGCGCGTAATGGAGTTCCTGATAAATCATGCGAATGCCGAGGTTTTCGGCGTCGCGCGGCTCGTTGATGGCGACGGGCTGCCCATCGATCAGGATGGTTCCGTCGTCACGCCGGTAATCGCCATTGAGAATCTTGATCAGCGTCGATTTGCCCGCGCCGTTTTCGCCGAGCAGCGCCAAGGTTTCGCCGCTCCGCAGATCAATCGACACATCGTCGAGCACCTTGACGCCGTAGAAGCTTTTAGTGATGTGCTGCATCGTCAGCAGAGGCGTCGTCATGAGCGATCCTTCACCGTTGTGACCAGCTTCTGGCGAATCTGGTCGAAGCCCACTGCGAGCAGCAGCACCGATCCGCTGACCACATCCTGATAAAACGAGGAAACCCGCGTTTGCACCAGACCGTTATCGAGGACGCGCAGGATAAACACACCAACGAGCGTCCCAATCAGCGTGCCTTTGCCGCCGCTCAAACTCGTGCCGCCGAGCACCACCGCGGCGATCACGGTGAATTCCAGCCCGACGGCGGCGCGTGGCGCGCTGGAAGCGAGCTGCGACGCAATCACGATGCCCGCCAGACCGGACAGTAAGCCGGACAGCGTGTAAACGATCAACAGGTGGCGGCGCACGGCGATCCCGGCGAGGCGGCTGGCTTCCGCGCTCCCGCCAATCGCGTAGAGGTTGCGCCCGAACTGCGTGAAGTGCATGACGATGAAGGCGGCGAGGAACAGGAACATCATCAGCAGAAGTGACGCCGGAATGCCCGCGACTTCGCCGCGTCCCAGAAACTGAAACGCCGGGTTCGCTAACTGATTCGTTTGACCGTTGCTGAGGACAAAGGCCAGACCGCGCACAATCGAGAAGGAGGCGAGCGTCGTGATCAACGGGTTGATGCGCACCACCGCGACCAGATAACCGTTGATGAAACCGACCAGCACACACGCCGCCAGCCCGAGCACGGTCGCAATCCCGAGCGGGATGCCCGCCTGCAGCCAGAGAATGCTCGTCACCACGCCGGAAAGCGCCGCCACCGACCCGACCGACAGATCAACGCCGCCGCTGATCAACACCATGGTCATGCCAATGGACACAATCCCCACCACGCCGAGCGTCCGCCCGACGTTGAGGAAATTGTCGAGCGTGAGGAAATATTGCGATTGTGAGGCAAAAATGATGCAGATGATAAGAAAAGTGGCGAACAGGTTGAGCGTGGTCAGGCGCTCGCCTTTCAGCAAGGCTGCTAAGCGCAGTCGCTGGGATCGTGACCGCTCGCCGGTCACTGTGCCATCCATGAATAGTTCGTCTTTCTGAAACAAATGTTTCTAATTGCCCTAATTTGGGGGTGCAGGTCAGCTAAGTGCTTCATCCGGTAAATGATGCAAGTCGTAGGGGCAGACCGATGTGTCTGCCCGACTGAGGGCGCACACACAGGTGCGCCCTTACGGAAAAACATCGTCATTTTCGAAGGCTTGTCGGACGGAGCACTAAGCGTTCAGACCCGCACCCCAAAGTTCTAGCTAGTCGCCGCGCAGACTACGAGGAGGGCGTGGCCGCCGGGCACGTATCCGGCCAGTTCTCGCCGTAGAATTCGCACAGGTTGTCCTTCGTGATGAACACATGGTTCACGTAAATGGCCGGGGCAACCGGGCGGCATTCCAGCAGGTCGAGCATCGCCGGAATCAGGTAGGAACCATATTCTTCGGCGAAGTACCCGGTCGCGCCGAGATAGCGGCTGTTTTCCGCCAGCATGGCTTCCTGACCGGAAGGATCCGCGCCCTGACCGACGACCATAATCTGATCAGCGCGGCCAGCCGCTTCCGCCGCCGCAATCACGCCGAGCGCCGTACCATCGTTAATCGTCACGGCGACGATGTGATCAGCATCGGGGATGGTCGGCAGAATGTCGCTGACGACCTGGAACGATTCTTCCTGCGTATTCTTGCTGTCGAGGCGGAAGATCATGTCGTCGGGGACGGCGTTCGCCAAATTATCTTGCAGACCTTCCAACTGACCCTGCATACGAGCAGCGGGGATCGGGCCGGACTGCGGCAGTTCGAGCACGAGCACGGCGTCGACCTCACCCGCCCAGTTTTCGTTCACCCACGCGGCGAGGGCTTCACCCGCCAGACGACCGGCGTTGTAGTTGTCCGCGCCGAAGAAGGTCGCGCCCGGCATGGGGATGTCGATGGCGATGACCGGGATGTTTTCACGGCGGAAGCGGCTCATGATGACGTTGCCGAACGCTTCGTCGGTCTGGAATTCGATCACGCCATCCACGCCCTGCGCGATGAAGTTGTCGGCATTGGCGAGCGCGGTCGCGCCGTCAAGGCGGTTATCCGCCAGCACAACTTCGACGTTCCCCGCGGCTTCCGCCGCCGACAGAATGCCATCACGGACGAGCTGCGTGAAGACGATATCTTCCGTCAGGTTGGCGAAACCAATGGTATAGGAGTCCTGGGCAGTGGGGCAAGCGCCGTCCTGTGCTTGCAGCGACAGCGGGAACGCCATGCCACCAATCAGGGTGACAACCAGGACTATCGAAAACAACTTACGGGAAAGGTTCATTCTCAATTTCTCCTAGAAAAGTAACAAGTAGCAAGTAGACGGAAACGCAAGGTCGTCTGTGCCGCAGGCTCCTTTGTGCAAAATTGTTGAAACTTGTCGATATTTGTTCAATTTCATAAATTAACGTAGCATGATCATCAGAAAAAGTCAAATTTCCCAATTGAGTATTGCAAGCAGCGGCTAAAGTTTGACAATAGAGTTGACTGCGCACGCCTCGTCGGCTGGGCGGCGCGAAAGGACGCCAACACTTGAAAAACCTGACTACCTATGAACGCCGCCAGATGATTGTCCGCATTCTCGAGGAGCAGTCCGGAATCAAGGTGACCGAACTGGCGGAACAACTCAACGTCTCTGAAGGAACCATTCGCAATGATCTCAGCGCGCTGGAAGAAGAAAACCAGATCATGCGCGTGCGCGGTGGAGCCGTGCCCCGTTCACAGCGGGCCGCGGGCGGGCAGCAGTACGAAGAACGAGCGCGCATCAACGCTGACGCCAAAGAACTGATTGCGCGCTGGGCGACCAACATGGTGGAAGATGGCGACACCATCATTCTGGATGCCAGCACGACCGTGCTGTCGATGGTGGATTCCCTGCAAAACCGGCGCGAACTGACGATCATCACCAACGGTCTGGAAACTGCGCGCCGCCTGAGCAGTCTGCGGGATTGCACCGTGATTGTGCTCGGTGGCATTCTGCGGCGGGATGGCAGCACATTGGCGAGTCTGCTCGGCGCGCCGATGCTGGAAAATCTGCATGTCCGGACGGCGTTCATGTCGTGCGCCGGGTTTTCGGTGACCAGCGGTCTCACCGAAAGTGATGTGGCGCAATCCGAACTGAAAGCCCTCATGGTCAAGACGGCGCAGCGGGTCGTCGCGCTGGTCGACAGCAGCAAATTCGAGCGGGTCGCGCTGAGCTCGTTTGCCAAGCTGTCCGATATCCATCACCTGTTTACCGATGGTACGGCCCCGCAGGACCTGGTCGATCAGGTGCGCTCAGCGGGCATTCCGGTCACCGTCTGCGGCGACCAAACCACCACCACCTACACGCCCGACCAGCAAACCCGCTATCGCATCGGGTTTGCGAACCTCACCGAAGATATTCCGTTTGGTCGGGATGTGCGGCGCGGGCTGGAACTCGCGGCGCGGCGGCATCAGGAGCTGGAACTGCTCGTCGCCGACAACCGGCTGAGCGGTGAATTGGCCCTGACACTGGCCGACCATTTCATCGCCCAGAATGTCGATCTGATGATCGAATTCCAGATTGACGAGATGGTGGGCAGCCAGCTCAACTACAAGTTTTCGCAGAAGCGCATTCCGCTGATCGCGGTCGATATCCCCATCGTGGGCGCGACGTTCTTTGGCGTGGATAACTATAAGACGGGTTACATCGCGGGCGTTGAACTGGGCAAAGCCGTCCAGCAGGAATGGGGCGGGCTCATCGATGCCCTGATTGTGATGGAGCATCCCCGCGCTGGGGCGCTGACCGCGAATCGCATTCAGGGTCAACTGGATGGGCTTGAATCCATGATTGGGCCGGTAGGAGAGGATCGGGTTTTCCACCTGGATTGTGGCAACACCAGCGAGGTGAGCGAGCATCAGATGGCACGCATCCTCGACGAGATTCCCCGCGGCAGCCGCATCGCCGTGATCTGCTTCAACGACGATGCCGCCATTGGCACGCTCGAAGCGACCAGCAAAGCCTTCCGTCTCGCCGACGTGCTCATCGTCGGGCAAGGGGCGGATCGGCGGCTGCGCGATGAGCTGCGGCGCGGTAATTCCCGCATCATCGGCTCAACCGCCTTTCACCCGGAACGCTACGGCGAACGCTTGATCGAGATCGCGCTCAAAATTCTGCACGGCGAGCCAGTCCCGCCCGCCGCGTATATCGATCACACGTTCATCTCCGCGAAAAATGTCGATCTGTACTATCCCGACGACAACGGGCGCTATTGATCAGAACTTGATCGCGAACTTGTGCACGGCGTCTTCCATGACCTCAACGCCGAGGCCGTAACCCGGCGGCGCGTAGATCCAGCCATCGACATGCGCGACCGGATTGGTGACGAGTTCATGATGCATGGCATTGACGACAGGTTTCAGTTCGAACATGGTGCGGAATGGCGCGCACAATGACAGGTGAATGCTCGCCGCCGTGTTGATCGCGCTGCTGAAGCTGTGCGCGTCAATGGCGATATTCTGCCGCGCCGCCATCTGAATCACCTTCCACATGCCCGTCACGCCTTCGGCACGCCCCGCGTCAATCAGGATGACGTCGGTCACGTCGGCTTCGAGTAGGCGTTTGTAGTCGTACACGTTGAAGAAGCGTTCTCCAAGCGCGATTCGCATTTGCGGAACCGCGGCGCGTAAATGCCGGAAGGCGTTGAAGTTATCCGGGTGAAACGGATCTTCCAGCCACGTCAGGTTGTATTCGCTCATCTTCTGCGCGGTGTACACAGCCCGCGGAATGTCCCAGCGGCAGCGCGCGCCCACATCGACGATGAACCCGGCTGTGGGGCCAATCGCCGCCCGCACGGTCTTGACAAAGTAGATGTCGCGTTCCGGGTCGACGCCGAGATTCGACTCGCCTTTCTTGCCGAAGCCCACCTTCACAAACTGGTAACCCGCTTTGATGTGCCCGGCCAGTTCTTCCGCCATGTCTTCGATCTTGGAGGCTTTGGGGTGCGAACTGGCGCAGACGGGTAAGCGGTCGGTGAGCGCGCCGCCGAGCATTTGCGACAGGTTCAGCTTGACCAGTTTGCCCTTCAGATCCCAGAGCGCCATATCAATAGCACTGATGGCAAAGGCGGCGATCCCGCCGACATCGCCGTACCACCACACGCGGTCGCGCATGGCTTGCCAGTGCGTTTCGACATCATAGGCGTCTTTGCCGATGACCAGATCGGCGAGGCCATTGCGGATGAGGGCTTCGGTGGCGGCGGTCGCTTCGCGGAACAGGGTGAAGCATTCCCCCCAGCCGACCGTACCATCCGCGGCTTCGACCCGCACAATCACGATATAGCGGGTCGAAAAGTTATCGACCGCTTCCAGAAACTCGATGGGAAAAACCTCTAGCTTCTTGATGATCATGGCGTCTAGCTCACCTTGTAGCGCTGGACATAGGCGCGGTCGATCTCAATGCCGAAGCCGGGTTGATCCGAGATGGTGTAATACCCGTCTTTAAGCGGGCGCGGACTGGTCTGGATGTCCCAGAAGATCGGATCACGATCTCGGTGGAAACACTCGACATAGGTGCCATGCGCCACGCTGCCGAGCAGGTGCGCGGAAATCTGCGCCTCTTCATGATGCGCCATTTTCACGCCGTACATGCCGCACATGGCCGCCACCCGCCGCCAGATGGTCGGGCCGCCGCCCCACGACGAATCGAAATTGCAGAAGTCGATGGAACCGCCTTCGATCAGGTCGCGCACGCCGTCAATGCGATACTCGCTCTGTCCTGCCGTCACCGGAATGCCCGCCATGGAGCGCACATCGCGCAGCCAGCGCTTGTCGTTGTACCAGCGCACCGGCTCCTCAAACCATTCCAGATCGATCCCGGCGTCACGCGCCAAGCGCACAAACTGGATGGTCTGCTGCAAGTCATAGCCCTGATTCGCATCCACCATCAAGCGAAAATTGGGGCCGCCCACTTCAACCGCGACCTTAAGCCGTTCCAGATCTTCTTCAGGAGTCACGCCGCCGACCTTGAACTTCATGCCGATCACCCCGTAATCGACGTAAGCCTGCACTTCGCGCGCCAGTTCGTCGTGGGTTTGCCCGTAGTAACCGCCGATGGCCGTCATGGGCAGGCGGTTGGTGTAGCCACCCCACAGACGGTACAGGGGAATATCCAGCGCCTTGCCGACCGTATCCCAGATCGCGCTGTCCACCGCCGAGATCGCCTGCATGACCACGCCGCGATCCCGCAGAATGTCATACGTTGCGGGCTTCATGGCTTCCCAGCAGCCCTCGGTATTGAAAACGTCCAGGCCGATCAACGCCGGAGCGAGTTCGTCGTGGATGATTTTGAGGATGACGGGCTGCTCGTCGTCGGTGTCCCCGGTGTAGACTTCCCCGATCACCCCTTGCTGCGTGAGGATGCGTGTGATGATGGTGCAGCGATTCTGCATGGAATACTTGCTGCCCCGGTACACCCGGTTGAGCGGAACCCGAAGCGCTTCAGTTTCAATCGCCTGAATGGTCAGCGAACCCGGCGCGTGCCATGACATAGAGCTTTGCCTTTTGCCTGATGAGGAAATAAACAGCCATTTTGACAAAATTGTGGAATGGCGCTACGATTTCGACAAGTATAAACAATTTTCGACAGAAATCAACAAAATGGAACAGATTTTATTACAGCATTTTAGCGCTATGGAATGGCTGCCGCACCCGACGCTCCCCGCGATTGCCACCCGTTTTAGCCCCATCACCTTAGTTGGACATCCCGCCGTCGATACGCTGATCGCGCGCCTTGAGCCCGGCGGCGTCATCCCCCGGCACACCCACCCGGAGACGTGCGAAATCGCCTACGTTCTCAGCGCGTTCGGCCTACTGGTCGAAGGTGAGGAGGGCGCGGAAACGGTGTGCCCGCTCACCGAAGGCTGTGCCCTGTTCATCCCGGCGGGTGTTCCCCATCGAATCGAAAATACCAGTTCCCAGATGATGCATATTTTTGCAGTCCATACCCGAAAGGTTGAAGCGAACCATGCCTGAAAAAGCCTCAATTGCCGTCGTCGGGACGGGATGGTGGGCCACAACTGCGCATCTACCCGCGATGAAAGCCCATCCGCGCATTGGGAAAATTGTTCTCGTGGATCGCAAACGGGAAGCTGCCGAAGCCGCCGCCCGCACCTACGGTATCCCGCTGGACAACTGCTACACATCGGTGGCCGAGGCGAAAGCGGCGCATCCCGATCTGCAAGGGGCGATTGTGGCGACCACGCATCACGCGCACTACGCCGCCGCCAAAGATTGTCTCGATCAAAACTTGCACCTGCTGCTTGAAAAGCCGATGACCGTCTACGCGCGCGATGCGAAAGCGCTGGTCGAGCAAGCGGCGGCGGCCAACCTCAAGATTCTGATGGGCTACACTTTCCCTTACCTGCCCCCGGTCGCGCAGGCCAAGCGCTATATCGACGACGGTCTCATCGGGGATATCGAGTATGTCGCGTGCAGTATGTCGTCGGTCACCTACGATCTGCTGCTCGGTCATCCGGAACGCTTCGAACCAGCGGGCGGCTTTGCCGTTACTGGACCGACACCCCAAACCTACAGTGAACCGACCGTGGCGGGTGGGGGGCAAGGCGTTTTGCAGATCACCCATCTCGCGGCGATGATGTTCCACTTGTCCCCGGGAATGCGCGCCGAAGTCGTCACCGCCTTCATGAACAACCTGCAAGCCAAAGTCGATGTGATCGACGCGATGGCCGTGCGCATGAACACCGGCGCGTTGGCGACAGTTGGCAGCAGCGGCAACCTGCGCCCCGGCGATCCCGGTTCCGTCGAAGTCCACCTGCACGGGAGCAAAGGGCGCATTCTCGTCGACGGATTTACGGGTGAGTTCTTCATGCACCTGCATGATGGTCGGCAGGAGCACATCCCGCGCCATAATCCCGGCTATCCCGGTGACGTTCCCCTCGCCAAGTTCGTCGAAATCCTGCTCGATGGCGCCGATCCGCTCTTCCCCGGTCGCATTGACGGGCTGTATACCGTCGAACTGTTGGAAGCAGCGGCGCGCTCGGCGGCACGGGATGGTCACCCGATCTTCGTTCGTGATCTCTATGCCTAAGGGGCTGATGATATGCGCCTGAGCGTTGCCAACTACTCATTCGAAGTCCTGCCGCTCGAAGCGACGCTGATGGTCTGCCGTTCGCTCGGCTTCAGCGCGGTCGATATCGCGGGCTTTTATCAGCGCGGCAAATGCAGTTTTGAACCGCAGGATGTGGCCGCTGATCCGCACAGGCAGGCGGACAGCCTCAAGCCGCTGCTGGAGAAATACCAGCTGGCGGTGACCGATTTCTTCCCGCAGTTTGGGGCGGCACCCTCCCTGCATTCGCTCAACGACCCCGACGAGGCCGTGCGCGCGGAGAATCTGCGCTTCGTGCGCGGTGCGGCGCAGTTCTGCCAGTTGATCGGCGCGCCCGGCATGACGATTCTCCCCGGCGTCGATCACGTGTCGCGGACGCTCGCTGAGAATCTCGCCGTGTCCGTGGAGTATTTACGGCAGGCAGTCGCCATCGCCGCCGAGTATGGCGTCGAAGTGCGCTTTGAGCCGCATATGGGCTCCGTGGCGGATACGCCAGAGCTAGCGCTGCATCTGGTCAACCACGTGCCGGGGTTGAAGGTCACGCTCGATATCGCCCATTTCATGCTGCAGTACATCCCCATGGAGCGGATCTACGCGCTGATTCCGCATACCGGGCATGTGCATGTGCGGCAGGCGAAACCGGGCAAGTTACAGGTCGCCCATGCTGACGGCGTCATCGACTTTCCCGATCTCATTGCCCGCCTGAAGGCTGTGAACTATCGGGGGCGTTCACAGTTGAATATGTCTGCGCGGACTGGTTTGAAGTGAACCGCAACGACACGCTCTACGAAAGCGCTGTCGCGCTCGAACAGCTTGCGCCCTACTTCTGAGGTGAACTTATGCAGCTTCTGAACCGAGTAGCCATCGTCACGGGCGCGGCGCGCGGCATCGGCGCGGCGACCGCAGCTTTACTGGCCGAAAACGGCGCGCACGTCGCCGTCTCGGATATCGATGCCGAGGTGGCCGAGGCGGTTGTCCAGCAGATCACCGCGGCGGGCGGCAGTGCCGCCAATTTTGCCTGTGATGTTTCGAAACCGGCGCAGGTTGAAGCGCTGGTGGCACAGGTCGTCGCCCAGTGGGGCAAGCTCGACATTCTGGTCAATAACGCGGGAATTTGCCCGCGCATCCCGGTTGAGGAGATGACCGAAGAGTGGTTTGACCGGATCACTAACGTCAACATGAAGTCGGTGTTTTTCCTCACCCGTGCCGCCGCCGAAGCGATGAAGACGAATGGTTTCGGGCGGGTCGTCAACGTGAGTTCCACCGGGGGGCGGGTCGGTGGAGTGCATAACGCCACCGTGTACAGCGCGACCAAGGCCGGGGTCTTGTCGATGACGAAGTCGCTGGCGCGCCATTACGCCCCTTTCAACATTCTGATCAACGCGGTTGCCCCCGGAGCGGTCGATACGCGCATGTTTGAGTCGATTCCCGCCGAAGGCGTCGCCAATTATGTGGCGACTGTGCCGCTCAAGCGGTTGGCGCAGCCGGTCGAAATCGCACACAGCATTTTGCCACTGTGTCTGCCCACCATGACGTGGGTCACGGGCGCCACGCTGGACGTCAACGGCGGCGTCGTGATGATGTAGACGCTAACGGGTAGATTTCAGGGATAAGCAAGCGCCTCAAACTAGCCCTCATCGAGGTGCATTTGCCCTGAACGGGGGAGAAGTTCTGGAAAGCGGGTTGCTAAATCTGTTCCCGTACTGCACGCCGAAGCATAAAACGTGCGCGGGTGAGATCGCGCCAGCTTTCATAGGGGGCAGATCATGGGTATTTCGAATATTCGGTCTGGAATCCCAAAAGATGAAAATCAACAATGCCCTCTTAATGAGAGGGCATTACATTTTTATACTATAGGAGTTGACAGGTGCGGTGTTGGCTAACGTGCTACTCGCTGATCACCTTGCACGGATTGCTGATTTCGCCGATGCTGTCGATGGTCACCTTGACCACATCCCCATCCTTCAGGAACACCTGCGGATTGCGTCCTAAGCCGACGCCGGACGGCGTGCCCGTCAGGATCAAATCGCCCGGTTCGAGCGTAAAATTCTTCGAGCAATAGCTGATCAGCGCGCGGATGTTGAACATCATGTTGGCGGTCGTATCCTGCTGCATGACTTCGCCGTTGACGGTCGTCGTGATCGTCAGCGCCTGCGGGTCGGCGATTTCGTCGCGCGTGACGATCACCGGGCCGAGCGGGCAGAACGTGTCGAGGCTCTTGCCGCGCGTCCACTGCGCATCTTTCTTCAACTGCAAATCACGAGCGCTCACGTCGTTGGCGATAGTGTAGCCGTAGACGTAATTGAGCGCGTCGTCCTCGCTCACATTGCGCGCTTCCTTGCCGATCACCACGCCGAGCTCGCCTTCCCAGTCGACTTCATTGCAGATCTCGCTGTTCCACGTGATCGCTTCGCCGGTCGCGATGATGGCGCTCGGGAACTTCGCGAAGATCAGCGGGGCGGAGGGCGGGGCGCTGCCCGTCTCTTTGGCGTGTTCGAGGTAGTTCTTGCCGATGGCGACGATCTTGCCGGGGACGAGCGGCGCTTCGACTTTGACATCGGCCAGCGCAAACCGTTCGTACGAGCGGCTGGGCGTCACGCCGCGCCGAATCATCTGCCGCACGTTGCTATCTACCCAGGCCAGCACATGAATTGTTTCGCCAACCAGTTCCCCGATCCGCGTCCGTCCGTTGTGAGTAAAGGTGATGAGTCGCATGGTGAGTGCTTTCTAAATAGCGTGAATGAATAACAGAGAGTTTGCCAAGCTTTGGGACTATAATCAAGTTGAAAGGTATAGCACCATGAGCGATTCGTATGAGTCCACTCGACTAGCCATGGTCGAGCAGCAAATTCGCGAACGCGGAGTCCACGATGAGCGCGTGCTCGAAGTCATGCGCCGTCTCCCGCGCCACGAATTCATACCCGAAGCCCAGCGCGAGCAAGCCTACGCTGATAGCCCGCTGCCGATTGGGGAAGACCAGACCATTTCGCAGCCGTATATCGTCGCCGTAATGACCGCCGCGCTGCATTTGACGGGCAAAGAGCGCGTGTTGGAGATCGGGACGGGGTCGGGCTATCAAACGGCGATTCTGGCGCAGCTCGCCGCACAGGTGTACTCGCTGGAACGGCACGCGCCCCTCGCCGAAAGCGCCGCCGCCGTGCTCGAACGCCTAGAGATCGAAAATGTCGAGCTGCACGTGGGCGACGGCAGTCAGGGCTTGCCGGATATGGCTCCATTTGATGCCATCCTCGTGACCGCCGCCGCGCCGAGTATCCCCGGCACGCTGCGCTCGCAGATGAGTCCGGACGGCGGGCGCTTGATCATCCCTGTGGGCGATGCGAAAAACCAGTACCTCGAACGCGTCATTCGGCGCGGCGGTAAGTGGGATTTGCAGCGGATTGGCGCGGTGCGCTTCGTTCCGCTGATCGGCGCGTATGGCTTCAAAGCCGCCGACGTATAATCCCTTGAAATCGGCACCTCTGAGCGTGTCAAAACCCCTTTACTTCCTAAAGTAGGTTCTCGAAAGAAATCCACGAACGGATGTAGGGGCGCACCTGCGTGTGCGCCCGAAACCGGGCAGACACAGAGGTCTGCCCCTACATTAAAACTTTCGAAAGACCACTTAAGCCAGTGTCCGAAATACGACAAAACAGGCCAAGGTAGGCCAATCGCTACGTAGAATAATGTCTTTTTAGGGACAGCGGACGCAATAAATTGCGTCCCTACGAGAAAAGCATGGTTGTGTAGGGACGCGATAATGCAGTTTAAGAAAACGATACGGATTACCCCTCACCCCCAACCCCTCTCCCACGCAAGCGGGGAGAGGGGAGAAAAGACGCTTTTGCTGGCTCCCCTCCCCGAATTCGGGGAGGGGCCGGGGGTGGGGTCGGTACTCCGCCTTCATAAGTTAAACTGCATAATCGCGTCCGCAAAAGCCCAAGACCGACAGGTAACCCGTTTTCACGGCATTCGACGCCCTTACCCGCCCGCCTTGGCCTTTGGCTGACAAACGGTCATTGGCTTAGCCTAACAGGGGACATGCTTCTCAATGAGACGAGGGTTTCCTTCGGCAAAACTTCTGTAGGGACGAAGCATGAGGCTATTTCAGAATAGGCAGTTTGCCTCACCGCACCGCGTTTCGCTGCGCTCAACCGCCCCTCTCCCCCCGGAGAGGGACGGCTTGTGCAGCAAGCAGGGTGAGGTTAAGACTTCTGCGCCGCGATGAGCGCCGCGTAGGTCTTGCCACTGTCTTTGATGGTGCGTTTCTGCGTCGCGTAGTCCACGTGGATGAGGCCGAAGCGCTTGCTGTAACCGAACGCCCACTCGAAGTTGTCCAGCAGACTCCACGCGAAATACCCGGTGAGCGGCACGCCATCCGCAATCGCATGGCTGCACGCTTCGAGATAGGCGTTCAGGTAGGCGACGCGGCGCTCGTCGTGGACTTCACCCGTCTCGGTGACGATATCCTCCCACGACGAGCCATTCTCCGTGATGAGAATTTCCCGCGGCGCGTACTCGCGATGGATGCGCATCAGCAGTTGAAACAGGCTGTTGGGCGCGACTTCCCAATCCATCGTCGTGTATTCACCATCCGGGTGCACAAACTTGATGCCCAAGGGGTTGCCGGGGTCATCCGCGACGACCATCCGCGTGTAATTGTTGATCCCCAGAAAGTCGAGCGGGGCGCGCGTGCGTTCAAGATCGCCGGGGCGGACTTCTGGCATATACGGCGCGTACAGTTCGGCCATGTCAGCCGGGTAATGCCCACGGAACACCGGGTCGAGATACCAGCGGTTGAAGCCATCGTAGCGCGTTGCCGCTTCCATGTCGGCGGATTTCGCAGTCGCCGGGTCGGCGGGCGTCAGGTTGAGCGTGATGCCAACTTTTGCGCCGGGCACATTCTGCCGAATGATCGGCACGGCGTTGGCATGCGCGAGGTTCAGGTGATGGGAAGCGAGCAGCGCGTTGGTCGGCACGTCGCTTTTCAGGCCGGGCGCGTGTTCGCCGAACATGTAGCCCAACCACGCGACCACGGCGGGTTCGTTGAGCGTGATCCAGTGCTTGACGCGGTCGCCGTACGCGCGGCTGACGATGTCGGTATAGGCGGCGAAATCGTCGGCGATGCCGCGCCGCAGCCAACCGTCCTCATCTTGGAGCGCCTGGGGTAAATCCCAGTGATAGAGCGTGATGTAAGGGGTGATGTTAGCCGCCAGCAGCCCATCGATCAGGCGGCTGTACCAGTCGAGCCCCGCCTGATTGACCTTGCCGCGTCCGGTCGGCAGGATGCGCGGCCACGCGATGGAGAAGCGATAGGCGGCGAGGTTGAGCGCTTGCATGAGCGCGATGTCTTCGCGCCAGCGGTGAAAGTGATCGGCGGCTGTGTCGCCCGTGTCCCCGTTGAGGACTTTGCCGGGGGTGTGCGTGAAGGTATCCCAAATGCTCGGACCGCGCCCGTCAACGGCCGTGCCGCCTTCAATCTGATAGGCGGCGGTCGCCGCGCCCCACACGAAATCGCTCGGAAAGTGCATGGTCACCACCTCCTGTGTCTCAGGTTGTTTACGCTGATTGTAACGCGCTGTGTGCCGAATCCGAAACGGGGTTAGGGGGTGAGGTCGCAACCGAGGCCAACACTTGCCGACAAATAGGCAACAAAAAACCCCGACGGTTAATCGGGGTTCTTGAGTGTGCCGCAAGCCGGACTTGAACCGGCGACCCATGCATTTTCAGTGCATTGCTCTACCAACTGAGCTACCGCGGCGCATTGGAAGAGAGTATAGCGGACGGTCGCGTGAGGGTCAAGGCTTGGTTTCATGCGAAACCTCACCCCCACTACCTCGTCCTTGGACGAGATGGTGCAAACCCCCTCTCCTGGAGGAGAGGGGGTGGTGTAAGGCTCGGTTTGAGCGTAAGGCTACCACGCACCGATCAAAATGGCGATGATGCCGCTGGTCGGCTGCGTGGTGAACTGCTGCACGATGTTGCTTGTGCCGTCGCGGATCGTGTTGCTCGTCCCGTCAATGACGTTCGTGCCACTGATGGTTGCCGAGAGGCGCGTGCTGTCGTTCACGCCATAAGCGACTTCCAGCCCGTTCGTCACCTGAACGCCAGCGGCAATCGTGTGCCGACCATCGGGCGAGACGAACATCGTCGCCCCTTCCATCACCTGCCACTCGCCCTCAGGCAGGCGGAAGAAACCGCCGCTGGCGAGACCGGGCGTCACCGCGCGGCGCGTGGGAATGGCCAGCACGATGGATTGGTTGAGGGCGGCATCCGGTTCCAGCGTGATGCGGACGACCGAACACCACCAAGTGCCTTCCGCTTCCGGCGGAAAGAAGGCGGCAGCCTCCTCACCCGTGGGAACGGGCAGGCGTTCAAAGTTGATCGTCGTCTCCGCACTGACCGCACCCGCCGGGATGTACACCAGCAAGCCTGTATCACCGACGGTCACAACGGCAGGCGCGCCCGTTTCATCGACCGTGCCCGCCGCATCGACGGTGATCGCACCAGTGGTCGTGAACGGCGTGATCGTGTCTTCCGCCTGCGCGAGCTCCGCTGTGCCGTCCGTCCATTCAGCTTGAACGGCCAGTCCCGCAGGAATTTCACTGTCGGCGGCATCCACGGTCACATGGAAAGTCAGCGGGCCGAGGAGCGTATCGGCGGGCAGTTCGGTGATGGCCCACGAAATCGTATTGCCCTCAGTGGTGACCGTCGCCGTTTCCGGGGCGAGCACCGACGCGTCGAACGTGAGTCCGGCGGGAACCGTCGCACTGGCGGTGATATTGGTGAGCGCCGCAGCACCGCTGGCGAGGAACACGCTGTAATACACGCTGCCATCCAGATCAACTACGCCAACGCTGCGGATGAGCAGGGGCACAGCCTCGTCCTGGGCGGCGAGTGGCAGTGCGCCGAGCAGCGCGATCACAAGCACGAGAAGCAGCAATCGTCGGTTCATAAGAGCTCCTGTGAAAGTAGGTTGTGAGAATATCGGTGTTACATATTAAGTCTAAGATGCTTCTTAGAAATACTGATTGAACTTAAGGCGTGTTTTTCGGGATCGCCAAAGGCGGAGATCAGTCTCCGGCTTAAGTACAGGTGGAGGGAAACAAAAACCCCCGCGTCGAGTGGCGCGGGGGTTGAGTGAGCTTCAGGACAGGTAGTCGCGCAGTTGGCGGCTGCGGCGCGGATGCCGCAGGCGGCGCAGCGCGCGCCCTTCGATCTGGCGGATGCGTTCGCGCGTCAGACCGAACTTCTGCCCGACTTCTTCGAGCGTGTGGCTGCGACCATTGAGCAGGCCGAAGCGCAGGCGCAGGATGCGCGCTTCCCGCGGAGTCAGCGTATTGAGCAGCGACTCGATCTTCTCGCGCAGCATCTTGTCATACGCGCTCTGCGCGGGTGATGGCGCACTCTCGTTCTCGATGAAGTGCCCGAACTCGCTGTCATCATCCTCGCCGACCGGGCGTTCGAGGCTGAGCGGCTGCCACGACACGCGCAACATCCAACGGACTTTGCGCGGGTCGACCTTGAGTTCGGCGGCGATCTCTTCCGGCGACGGCTTGCGGCCGTTCTCCTGTTCCAGCTTGCGCGCGGTGCGATACAAGCGGCGGATGCGGTCGCTCATGTGGACGGGCACGCGGATGGTGCGGCCTTGATCGGCAATCGCGCGGGTGATCGTCTGGCGAATCCACCACGTCGCGTAGGTGCTGAAGCGGAAACCGCGGCGGTAGTCGAATTTTTCGACGGCCTTCATCAAGCCGAGGTTGCCTTCTTGAATCAGATCGAGGAAGGGGACGCCGCGCTGCATGTACTTCTTGGCAATCGACACGACGAGGCGCGTGTTGGCCTTCACCAGATGATCGCGCGCGGCGATACCATCGGCGATGGCAATGTGCCATTCGTGCGCGCGCTTGTGGTTCGGGTCTTTTTTGAGTTTACGATCCGCTTCGGCGCCCGCTTCGAGGCGCATGGCGAGGTTAATTTCTTCGTCGGTGGATAATAATGGGACGCGCGCCATCTCTTTGAGGTACAACCCGACCGTGTCACTGTGGATCGAGTCGTCAAAAATGATGTCCTCATCGCCGTAGAGGTCTTCGTCGTCTAAATCTAGTTCGTCGCTAAAGTCTTCGTCCGCCCACAGCTCATCACTGGGGTCGTCATCAAATTCGTCGACTTCAAGCTCATCATCAAGAAATTCGCCACCATCACCCGCAAAATGGGAATCATAACTACTATCGTAGTCGCTCAAGGTAAATCCCCCCTCTAGACTAAGATGAAGCTGAACAGATGATTTCGGTTGACTAGAATTAACGGTCGAGCAGTTGTTTCAGTTTAGCCAGGCGCGGGTCGATGTCGTCCTCGTGAGCGTGGTTCAGCTCCCGATTGAGATTCACACCGCATTCAGGACACAAGCCCTTGCAGTCGGACTTGCACAGTCCTCCCCGCGAATCGGCGATGAGCGTTTCAGCCCGGAGCAGCGGCGCGAGGTCGAGAATCGCGTCGTCGCCAATGCTGAATTCCGCGGCCTTAGACGACGGGTAGGTGTACAACTCTTCGATGTCAATCACGACATCCTGGTTGATCGGATCAAGGCAGCGGTAGCATTCGCCTTCCACACCCACCTGGAGCGATCCTTGAACCAGCACACCCTCTTTGGTCCGGCTGAGGCGGAGATCGCCGCGAATGTACGTGAGATCAACATCGTCA
This sequence comes from Candidatus Flexifilum breve, assembly GCF_016713355.1. NCBI lineage: Bacteria > Bacillati > Chloroflexota > Anaerolineae > Aggregatilineales > Candidatus Flexifilaceae > Candidatus Flexifilum > Candidatus Flexifilum breve. The sequence continues at coordinate 332,694 of NZ_JADJPI010000007.1, read as the reverse complement.
GCGACCCGGACTGATGGCACGTCGAATGAAGTCTCGTGCGCGTAACCTGGCCCAGCACTGAGGACAAAACCGACATTGAGCTTGAGCACCCGGTTACTCACGTAACCGTTCGCGTGTTGTTTCACGGCATCCACCGGAGAGAAGGAGCGTATTACACTTACCTAACATAACTACAAAGTAAAGGAGATTCAGGTTTGTGTCAATATGTGAGACAAAATCTCATACTAAATTCCAACTTATGGCTAGTAGTCCTTTAGTCATCCTGCCTAGTCTAAGGGAGAGGTTGAGAAAAATTCAGCTCAGTTTGCAGTATGATAAGATATGTCTACAGCACCATTTATTGATGTAAAAAAGAGCAGCATGTAATAGTGAAACGTCAGATGACGATAAACAAATGGACGTGACTTCTAACTTCACTCCCGCCGAATTCAGGGAGAGAAGCCAGCCCACCGCTTGGCAGACTGCGTAATCCTCATGCCTCGTTCTGAGTGGTTTGGCTGGCAATCACGCTATTCGGGTAGGGGCTAAGTCCTCCAAACAAAACGGACGCCCGCAGGCGTCCGTTTTACTGTTGACTGTGAACTGTCAACCTGTCACGGGGATGCTGTTGACGTTGGTACCCGCGGGCAGCACGAAGTACTGCGCGCTCACCCAGCCGACGATCCCGTTGAAGTTGACCTGATACCACTGCGAGGCGGCATTGCGACCAATGACGGTCGCCTGACCGCCCGCCACAATGCGACCAAGCCGCCCGAACTGCGTGCCCGCCCCCGAGCGAATATTGACCGTATACGGCGTTGCCGTGCCGATGATGCCGGAAGTCTGCGCCGGGACGGGGGTCACGGTCGGCGAAACGGTCGTGCCGGGGGTGGTCACCGGGATGTTGAAGCCGTTGGTGATGGTGATGAAGCGGCCCGACACCCAGCCTGTCGCACCGTTCGCCAACTGGATCTGATACCACACGCTGTCGTTCGTGCGCCCGACGATCTGGTACTGCTCGAAGCGGTTGATGCGCGTGATCACGTTGCTGCCCGTCGCGCTCGGGAAGTCGCGCACGTTGAGGCGGAAGGCCGACACGGTCGCAATCGCGCCCGTCAGCACCGGCGCCTGAGTCGGCTGCGCGCCGCCCGGGTTATTGGTGAAGTACACGCTGAATTCGAGGTAGGCATCCAGCGTCAGTTCGCCGTATTCGACCTGGAAGGTGTTGCCACCCGCCGGCAGCTGGAGCGTCGCCGTGTTGGTTTGCCCGGTCGCGCCGCCCTGATTGATCACGAGCACGCCATTCACATACACGCGGACGCTGTCGTCAGCGCGCGCGGCGATGGTGTAGTTGCCGCCCGTCAGGTTTTGCACACTCGTCCAGCGCGCCGAGAAGTTATCGGCGGGGACGTTGGGCAGCGGCGCGCCCGAACCCCAGTTATGCGTGGGGCTGGTTTCCGTCAGAATCGCCGCCGGGTCACCGAGCAGGCTGCCATTGGCATAGTACTGCCCCGTCCACGGCGCAGTCGCCACGGTCGGCGGGAGCGACCCCGTGCCGCCACCCGTCGCGCCCGGCACCGGGAAGCCCGGCCCCTGCGGGTTGGTGGCGAGGTTGGCATACGACACATACGCGAAGGCGTTGTCGGTCAGTTCACGGTAGTCGACCTGAATGTGATAGACACCGTTGGCCGGCACATTCACATCCGCCGAGACGACCTGCCCAACCGGGCCGGACGCGAAGGTGTCGATGACCGGGGTCAGCCCAAAGTTGAAGATGACGCGGATGTTGTCATCCGCCAGCGCGTAGAAGCGATACGTGCCTGCGTTCAGCGCGACATCGGTCGCCCAGCGTACCGAGAAGTTATCGGCATTCATGCCCGAAATCGGCGGATTGACACCCCAGTTGAACGCGACATTGGGATCTTGACGCGTCAGGAACGGCGTCCCTTCCAGGGTTCCGTTATTGAAATAGTACGCAATCCACGTTGGTGTTTGCGCCAGCGCGGGTTGTACCAGTAGTACCGATGTGATCGATAGGAGCACAGCGACGATCAGTGCTTTCCGCAACATATCCTAGTCCCTCCACAACACCCCAATCTCAACTATGTAAATTTTAGCAGGATTTAGCCGCACAAATTGAGGCGTAGGCCAATCGTCATATAATCGTCTCATTTTCTAGGGGGTTGTGGCGATTTCCGCGCTCAGGTGGCGTCTGATCTGGCGCGGTGCAGCTGCCCCTCATATGGAGAGCGGCAGCTGCGGGCCAACGTACCGGGGAAAGTCGCGGTCTACTCCACCTTTTCCAGCGTATAGGCCTCGGTGCCGCCGACGTTGATTACGAGGCTGGTCGGCTCGTTGATCGTATTGAAGTCGACGGTGGCACCCAACGCGCCATTATTGACCACGAGGTACTGGCCGAGCACCGGGAAGTAGACGAGGCGGAACGCCCACACGCCGTTCGTCAGCCAGAGTGTGCTGTCGTCACGATATTCGACGCTCCAGCCCTCTTGATACGTGCCCACCAGCGGCGCGGCGGTGTCGGCATCGATCGTGCTCTCGGCGAGCTCCCGCACCTGATCGAGTTGCGCGATGAGCGGCGCGAACTCGGCGCGGCGCTGCGCGGCGGCTTGCAGATCAAGTCCGTTCCACAGTTCGGCAAAGGTGAAGGCCAGCGTGTCATTGAGCTGGCCGCCCAGACTCGAGTTGCTGAACACGAGGATCGCGGTGTGGTTGTCCGGGAAGATGGTCATCTGCGTCGTATAGCCTGACCACGCGCCGTTATGCTGGCGCATGGGGATGTCGCGGTACGTGTTGAGCAGCCAGCCCATTCCATAGCGTGCATCTTCGTAACCGGGCACATCGTCCAAACCGAGCGATGCGCCGGGCGCCCACGTGACCGCGAGATTCTCCCGCGCTGACGATGCGCGCGCCGTCCGGCGTGACGCCGCCGTTCATCTGCGTGATGACGTACTTGGCCATGTCTTCGATGTTCACCCACACGCCGCCCGCCGGGGCGACCAACGCAATCGGCGCGTCGATCATGCGGCTGACCGTGCCCGCCGCACTTAGCACATCCGGCTCGTAGGGTTCGGCGTAGTTGTCTCCGAGTTGGCTGTGGTCGTCGGCGATGATGGCGCTCGCCATGCCAATCGGATCGAACAGGCGGGTCTGCATCAGCGACTGATAGCTGGTCAGCGTCGGCTCTAGCCCGCTGGCGACCGCGCCGACATACCCCGCCAGCGCATAAACTTCATTGTTGTAATTGTGCGACGCGCGGAACTCCCCGTTGATGGTCTGCGTGGCGACGGCGTCGAGCAGGCTGTCGATCTCCCACTCCCACCAGTCGAAGGCGTCAAAGGTATTCGACACCAACCCGGTCGCCATGCCCATTAAGTCCGCGACCGTGATCTGCGCGGTTAGCTCGGAGTCGCTGAGGGCGAAATCGGGCAGGATGTCGGTGACAGGTGTGTCCCACGCCAGCAAACCGTCGTCGACCAACTGCGCGATCAGCAGCGAGGTCATCGACTTGGTGGTCGAGCCGACGCGGAAGCGGGTTTCGGTCGTGAACGGGAGCTGGTCTTCGACATTGCGATAGCCGAAGCCCTGCGCGTAGATCACTTCATCGCCTTCGATGATCGCGACCGCCGTACCGGGAATGTTGTAATAGGCCATCTCGTCCTGAATGATCTGTTCAAACTGCGCCAACCGTTCATCGGTTGCCTGTGCGTGGGCGCTGGCAAAGCCCATGAGGATCAGCGGAATGCAGAAGAGGAAGAATGCGCGTCGGATAAACATAGGTCTCCTTGGGACTAAGTTGCATATCTGTGTATACGCAGTCGTCCCGGCAAAGTCGCGGAGAACGGCATTCAACGTGAGTTATGGATAATGCTTCTCTGACCCTCCCCCAGCCCATCTTAGGGGTAGGTCTTTCATGCTTCCCCATCGAACACCGTTTTTTCGGCAAGAACCTCTAGGGACGAGGCATGAGGGTGTTTAAAAAGCACCTCTTGTGGATTGGTAACGGATCGGTGCGTCCCTAGAAGATCAATTGAGGCTTGGCAAGGATGTGGCTCCTCCTGAACTCGGGGAGGACGGGGTGGGGTCGGAATCTGACCTTTTTCAACACCCTCATGCCTCGTCCGGTTTTCTTGTGGATTAGGTAACAGATCGGTTGTCCGTGCAAGCAAAAGAGGTGGGTTAACGGATGTGATGGTTGTGTGAGCACAGGAGGACAAGGCATGAAGTCATTTCAGAATCAGCCTCTGTCCCTACAATTCAATACCTTTCCCTGAGGCCTCAACCGCCCCTCTCCAAAGGGCGAGGGGACAGGACACTTTTAACAATCGAGGGGATTGTAGGGACGCCCAACGGGGCGTCCGCAGGAATAGGGGCAAAACGGACGCGCCGTTGCGCGTCCCTACAAACTACGTTTTCCCTCAAACGAGCTCCTTAAGGGTTCCCCATGTTAAAAGTGTCCTGTCCTCAACCGAATTCAGGGAGGGGGAGCCGCAAATGCGGCTTATCCCTAACTGACAGTATTCAGTTTCAGCATGCTTCTTGATACGTTTGGCGTTGTCCGCTTATAATCGAAGTCAATTCGGAATTGCACAGGGCAGTAAAAACTCATGGTTTTAGCGAATCAGGCGAACAAGGGCGTTCTCATCACCAACACCGCTGGCGTTCCCCGCGGCGTCGTCTTGGAAGTCACGCGGAAACTCGTCGCGCGCGGCTATCGCGTCACCGTTATGACGGATGGCAGCGCGGGCGCGCATGTCGCGCGGGCGGCGGGCGCGATTCCAGCGTATTCCGGCGTCCTGCGGGCGGGCGAAGTCCGCAGCATGATCAAAGCGGCGAACGCCACTATCGTCGTCAATCTCGCGCCGCAAACGTTCAACACGCTGCCGACGCTCAAGGTCGATTGGGATGACCGCGTCATCAGCGACGGCACGAAGGCGATCATCGAAGCGGCCAAAGAGACGGGCGTCGAATACCTCGTCCACACCAGCTACGCCTATGTCGGCGCGGGCGTCAACGAAGACGCGGTCGATTTCACGCGCGCGGCCGCCTCGGCGGAAAAGAACGTGCTCCGCAGCGGTTTGTCGGCGGTGGTGCTGCGCTTCGGTTTCCTGTACGGCAACACCGCGAATGCCGCCGCCGTGCGCGACACGCTCAAGCTCGGGCGCCCCGTGGAAACGGGCGCAAACGTCCCGGTGAACTTCACCTATGCGGCGGATGCAGCGGATGCCATCGTCGCGGCGATCACCAACCGTCCGAGCGGCGTCACGCTCAATGTGGTCGATGACAACCCGGCGACGACGGCGGAATTCATGCAGTATTTCGCGGATGCGCAGGGCTTCGGCCTGTCGGCGCGCCCGGCGTTCCTCGCGGCGCTCATGGGCGGCAGCGATAAGCGTCTGCCCGCGCTCATGCACCTGCCCGCGCACGCCAATAACGCGGAAGCCAAAGCCGCGCTCGGTTGGTCGCCGCGCTTCCCGAACTTCCGGGCGGGCATCGACGATCTGCTGTTGAGCTGGCGCGCGGAAGAAGCTGTCTAATGGCCGACCTCAAAGCAGTCCTGTTTGATCTTGATGACACGCTGATCGATTGGAGCGGCTTCAACTCAGACTGGGCAGCCATGGAACAAAATCATCTGCGCGGCGTGTTCGACTACGTGTGCGCGGATATTTACGGCTTAGGCGATTTTGACGCCTATGTCGCGGAATTCCGCGCGCGCGTCAACGCGGCGTGGACAGCGGCGCGCACCAATCTGCGCGCGCCCCACCTCGGCGCGCTGCTGGTCGAATCGGCGGTGGCGCTCGGCGCGCCCGCGGATGCGCTCGACGCGCGCCGCTGCCTCGAAGCCTATGATTGGGTGGCAGCGACGGGCACGATCGGCTTCCCGGACGCGATTCCGGCGCTGAGCCTGCTGGCGGAACACGGCATCAAGGTGGGGATTGTCACCAACGCGCACCAGCCCATGTGGCTTCGTGACATCGAACTGCGCACGCATAACCTGATCGATCACTTCCCGACCTGCCGTATTTCGGCGGCAGATGTGGGCTATCTCAAGCCGCATCCGGCGATCTTCCAGACGGCGCTCAACTGCCTCGGCACGAAGCCCTCGGAGACCGTGTTCGTTGGCGATGATCCCGAAGCGGATGTGGTCGGCGCGCAGGCGGCGGGCTTGCTGGCCGTGCTGCGCCGCGGACGGCGGGCAAGCCTGGGCTTATCACGCATTGTGCCCGATGAAGTGATCAACTCGCTGGAAGAACTGCCGGCCATTCTGGATGGCTGGTATCCCGGTTGGCGGAACAGCGCGTAAACGGCGTATGCAAACGACGATTGACCGCAATCTCATCCTGACCGGGTACATGGGACCGACCCAGCTCGTCATCGCGCGGCGCACCGCCGAACTACTGCGGCTGCGCTTCGTCGACTTCGATCAACTGTTTGAGACGCGTTCCGGCGAAGCGCGCGAGGATCTGCGGGCGCTGTACGGCGAAGCGCGCCTGAAAGCGCTCGAAACCGAACTGGTCGACGAGATCATGCTGTATCGCGGGACGGTGATTCACATCGGCGGGCAGACCCTGCTGCATGGCAATCATCTGGCGCGGCTGAGCGAAACGGGCGACATCATCGTGCTGGTCGCCGCGCTGGATGTCGTGTTACAGCGCCTGCATCTGGCGCTGGGCGCGCGCTATCACAACCCGCGCGAACGCGAACTGGCCGTCGGGGTGTTGAAGCGCGAGTGGGCGATCCGCAAACTGCCGGGCGTCACCGAAGTCGATACGTCCGAACTGAGCGAAGAGGCGATGATTGACGAGATAGCGGCGAGGTGGCGCGCGCTGTCCGGGGTCATCGACTGGCGCGCGTAACCCCATCGAAATCCATAGAGCCACCCCATCGAGGAGACGTAATGGCAAAACTCACAATTAGCCTGGGACAGATGAACGTTGCGCAGGGTGATGTGCGCAAAAACACGCAGACCGCCGAGGAACTGATCACCGACGCGGCCAAGCGCGGCTCGCATCTGGTGATGCTGCCAGAACTGTGGTCGACGGGCTACGCGCTGAATCAGGCGAAAGACCTGGCTTCGCCGCTCAATGTCGGCATCTTCGCGCAGTTGGCGACGTGGTCGACGCAGAACAAGATCAGCATCGTCGGCTCGGTGATGGAAAAGCGCGGCCTCGAAGTCGCCAACAGTTCGGCCTTCTACGCGCCCAATGGCAAGATGATTGGCGTGTATCGCAAGATTCACCTGTTCCGCCTGATGGAAGAAGATCGCTATCTGCAGCCCGGTTCCGCCCCGCTGATGATGGACTTGCCGTGGGGGCCGACGGGTATGGCGATCTGCTACGATCTGCGCTTCCCGGAACTGTTCCGCAAGTACGCGGTGCAGGGCGCCAAGCTGATTCTGCTCGTCTCCGCGTGGCCGATTGAGCGCATCGAACACTGGCGCGCGCTGCTCATCGCCCGTGCCATCGAGAATCAGTGCTACATGGCGGCGGTCAACGCCGTGGGGCAGACAGGGAACGCGGTGTTCGGCGGGCACTCGATGATTGTGGATCCGTGGGGCAAGGTGGTGATCGAAGTGGGCGAGTCGCCGACGCTGGCCACCGCCGACATCGATCTCGATCAGGTCGACCGCATCCGCGCGAAAATCCCCGTGTTCGAAGATCGCCGCCCGGAGACGTATTAAGGCGAGCGGTTAGCTTTTAGCACGAGTGACCTCGTCCGTTTTGATCTGGCGGAAAGTAGGACGAGCTTGCGCGTCCGCGCGTTCAATTCCTCAATACGATTTTGGGGAGGGGCGCCTCGCCCCTGGTTTTGGGCGAGCGCTGATTCAGTTACTTTGCCCCTCTCCCCTGGGAGAGGGGCGGTTAAAAGCCTGCCTCTCCGCCCCCCCCAGCGGGGGAGAGGCGCAAACGCCCTCAAGCCTGAGGTGACTTACGGCGCGGTCGTCGCTTCCGCCGTCACGTCGAGCGTGACTTCCGGCGTCGACAGGCTGCCCTGCGGCACGTCGGTCGACGGGATGCTGAGCAGACCGAGATCCGTGGTCGGCGTCGGCGTCGGCACGAAGACCGGCGGCGTCGTGATCAGGTTGATGAAGCGGTCGAGCGTCGACTTCTGCACGACGTAGATGCGGAACGTGCCTTCGAGCGCGACGAGCGGTTCAGCCAGCGGCGCGAGCGTCGGTTCGATGGTCGGCAGGGCTTCCGGCGTGGCCTCCACCGTGGCTTCAACGGTCGCTTCAGCCGTTGCGTCGGCGGGTTGAATTTCCTGCGTGCCGATGGCCTGCGGTTCGGCGGAGGCTTCAGCGGTCACGGCAGCGGCGGCCGCTTCGGCGGTCGCGTTGGCCTGTGCCACCTGCGTCCCGACCGCGGCGTTCGTCGCTTCGATGTTCGCGCGCGACACAGCCTGGCCGCGTTGGGATCCGGCGAGATCCTTCCGCGTAATCCGCCAGCGACCGCTTGCTTCTTCAGCGGTCGCGTCAGCCGCCCCAATTTCCTGCGTGCCGATGGCCTGCGGCTCTTCGGTGCCGCCGACATTGGCGCTCCCCGCCTGTTCGACGATCACGTAGTAACGCGGGTTGACGCGGCTCTGGCCGCCGATGTGCACGAGGAAGACGGCGCCATCGTAGGTCGTCGCCAGCACCGTGTACAGCGGACTTGTCAGCCCGAAGTTCGCCAGATTCGCATCTTCGAAGCTGTCGGCGGAATTCAGGTTGGTGAGCAGCGGAATCAGCGCCGACAACACCGTCGGGTCGGCCTGCTGCGTGCCGCTGACCTCGGTTTCGACGCCCGGTTCGGCGCGCGTCGTGTTGTCATACAGCCACGCGCCGTCCGCCGTGGCCTTGGTCAGGACGATGCGTTCACCCGTCGTGTTGTCGCGCACTTCCAAACGCGCCAGCGTCGTGTTGTCGACGCCCGGCAGCAGCGCGACGGGCGCGCTCGTCGGCGTGACGGTCGTATCGCCCGGCGCAGTTGCTTGATTCTGATTGAGGAGCAGCACCACCACGATGAACGCGAGCAGTGCGACGATAAAAATGATAGTGCTTCGGTTCAGACGCATAGGCTTATCTCTCCTTTAGCGTGCTTTCTCGCGGTTGTTCCACCACACCCACACGCCTAGCAGCAGGATACCAAACGGCACGACGAAAACCGTCAAAATGCGCAGGTTATTAAGCGTTCCCACATCTGCCGAAATGGGCTGATCTTGCGGGCGCGCCTGCTGGACAATGTTGATCTGGTTGAAGAATTCATCAAAGTGCGTAGTCCACACTGCGCCATTGATCGCAACGGTGAAGTTCGTCGCAAAATTGCGCAGTTGATAGCCGATATCCGAGCCGATCCACGTGCTGCTGAACAGCACGACGCGCGAACCGGTCTGCACATTTTCCGCGCTGGCCGCGACCACGAACGGCCCCGCCTGATCGCCTTCCGCCTGCGCGATGTCTTCCGGCGTCAGCCCGTTGTTCTGCGTCGCCGCGGTATACAGCGCGACGAGATTGGTCTTGGCGTACGAGGTCGTGGCCGTGCGCACGAGCGGCAGCACGGTGACGTTGGCGGGCGCGGTGTCGGCCACGACGATGCTGACGGGCGCGTTCATGGCCAGCAAACCGCGACCTGCCGGGATCCCGTTGGTCGTGAGGTAGCTGGTTGCGTCGAAGTCAGCAGCGTAAGGCGTGAGCGGCGATTCCACCTGATTGGTCTGGTCGAGCACGATGTCATTGGCGAAGCTCAGACCGAAGTTGTCACGCAGGTACGTATTGAGATTTTCCGAGGTTGCCAGCGAAATCCCGTCTTCATTGATCGCCGGGTCGGCGAACACGATCAGGCTGCCGCCATTGGTGAGGAAGTTCCCCAGAATCGTCAGTTCCTGATCGGTGAGGGGGGCCATCCCGCCGGGGATGATGACGACTTCGGCGTCGGCGTTCGGGTCATTCAGCGGCGTGGTCGTCGAGGTCGAAAGCTGCACGAGCGTCTGATCGGTCGTCACCGTCCAGTCCCACTGCTCGGTGAAGATCTGCTGGATGATGGTCATCTGGTCGGCGACGCCGCCTTCAACCGGGAGGATGTAGGCGCGGAAATCGCCCTGCGCCGCCGCCTTGAGGATGGCGTTGGTCAGGTCGCTCTGATTCACGCTGGCCACGACCTCGGCGTTGTCGATATCCGGGCTGCCCGCTTCATCGAGCACAGTCACGACGACCTGTCCCGACCGCGTGACGCCATAGGCATCGGCGGTGGTGGGGTTGCGTTCCGGGTCGACGAATTCATACGTGATCTTGCCATTGCTGGTCGTCTGGTAGTCGTCGAACAGCGGCGCGTAGCGATCTTGCAGCGCGGCCTGGGCCGCCGTCACGAACGCATTGATGCGAATATTGGGGATGGTCGGGTCGTTGCCGATGTTGGCGATGGCGTCGCTCGACTCTTCCGTGAGCGAGAACTGATCGCTTTCCGTCAGGTCAACGCGCCATTCCTGGCCGCGGACCAAGGCGTAAACGCCGACCATCAGCACGATGACGAGCAGAGTCACGATGATGCTCACGCCGCCAAAGCGCGCGGTGCGCCCGGTGAACAGCCCCGTCACCTGCTGGGGCGCGGTTAATACCCACGCGACGAACGCGAGGATGGCGAACCCAACGCCGGCGTAACCGACGACCGTCATGCCGCCGGGCTGCGACGCGTTGAACGCCGCCAGAATCAGCCCCGCTACAATGATCAGCGGGAAGATCCACGAGGGGATGATCGGCTGTTCGTTTTCAGGGGTCACATTCGGTGTTTGCTGAGTCATGCTTACGATCTCCAGCGTCGAATTTCGACAATACGCACGGTGATGAACAGCGCCACAATGATCATCCCGACGAAATAGAAAATATCTTCACCGCGCAGAATGCCACTGGCCAGCGTCGCGCCATAGTGCGCCTGCAAGCCGAGTTCACGGACAAAACCGGCCAACCACGCCGTCCCATCACTGCCCGCCAGCGCGACCGCCGCGATATCCGCGAGGTACAGCACGAGGATCGTCGCCGCGCCGAGGAAGGCCGCCACGATCTGATCTTCGGTGACCGCCGACCAGATCATCGACACGGCGATCACCGTGCCGCCGTACAGCCACGCGCCTAAATACGCGCCGAACGCCACACCCTGATCCGGAATGCCGACCATCTGCCACCCAAAGTGATAGATCAGGGTGACGAGGACAAGCACCGTCCAGTAGGCCCACGCGGCGAGGAACTTGCCGAGGACGAAATGGCCTTCGTTCATGGGGAGCGTCATCAGCAGTTCGAGCGTGCCTTCGCGCTGTTCTTCCGCCAGCAGACGCATCGTCAGCAGCGGCGCGATCAGGAAGGTGAGGAACGTCAGCAGACCGGGGATATAGCCCGCATCTGCCGGGGCTTGTTGATTCGCCTGGCTGATGTAGCCGTTGAACAGAATGCTCAGGAAAAACAGCACCGCGAAGGCAATGGCATAGGCGACGGGCGACCGGAAATACAGCGCCAATTCGCGCTTGAATACCGCCCAGAACGGCACCGCGCCGCCGATTTGAACTTCAGTTTGGGTCATATCGGTCATGATTGATCCTCAGTTGTTTCCGTGACAGGGGCTTCCACCACCTCAGCCGCCTGACGCCGGCGCGTCAGTTCGAGGAAGATTTCTTCGAGGTTGACGGCGAGCGGACGCAGTTCCTGCAAATTCAAGTTGTTCTGAATCAGCGCGCGGGCGATGTGCGGACGCGGGTCGACATCGGGCTGCGCGGGCGTGACGACAATGCCCTCGCTGCCGCTTTCGGCATGGCCGACGCTCGCCACCTGCTGGATGATCGGGAGCGCCGCCGCCGCGGGGCCATCCACGCGCACGAGCACGCGGCTGCCGCGTTCCAGCAGCGACGAACGCAGTTCGGTCGGCGAGCCCTGCGCGATGATCTCACCCTGATTGATGATGACCACGCTGTCGCAGACCTGCTCGGCTTCGCTCAGGATGTGCGTGCTGAACAGCACCGTGTGATCTTTACCCAGTTCCGCGACCAGATCGCGCAGTTCGAGCACCTGAATCGGGTCGAGGCCGATGGTCGGCTCGTCGAGGATGAGCACGGGCGGGTTGTGCAGCAGCGCCTGCGCCAAACCGACGCGCTGCCGCATGCCTTTGGAGAGGGCGCGAATGTGGCTGTTGGCGCGAGAACCCAGCCCGACGCGCTCCAGCACTTCCTGCGCGCGCGCTTTGACCTTGCGCACGCCGCGAATTTCGCCGATATAGGTCAGGTAGCCCAACGCGGTCATGTCGCGGTAGAGCGGCACGTTTTCCGGCAGATAGCCGACGCGCTTGCGGACATCCAGACTCTGGTTGAACACGTCAAATCCGGCGACCATTGCTTTGCCCGAGGTCGGCGGCATGAAGCCGGTGAGGATGCGCATGGTGGTGGTTTTCCCTGCGCCATTCGGCCCCAGAAAGCCCGTCACCTGACCCGGACGCGCTGTGAACGAAATGCCTTTTACGGCGGCAACTTCTCCGTATGACTTCGTTAAATTCTCGACTTCGATCATGTCTTTTCAGCCCTTCCGGTAAAAAACTTGCAAATTATAGCGTGTTTACTCGGAACGACGAGGGTAGGCCATGGACAGGTCACAGATTTTTTACAGGCGCTCACACACTTTTTACAATTTCCGCGGCGAAGATTTACGGGTAGAGGGTAACGGTGCGGCCTAGGCGTCCAGGTGTTTCTTAAAGACACTCAGTGATCTGTCAGATAAACCGTGTATCATAGAAGGAGACAGATCGCCGGGGATCGTCAGGTCTGTTTGGAACGGGTTAGGCCAGCACGTCACCGCCTCACAGCCGCACGTAGACTCTTCGCTGCGGGAGCAAAATGGACATTGAATCACGTATTCAGGCATGGGCGCAGTCGCACCCCGCACTCCGCGCGGTGATCGTCGTTGGATCGCGCGCGCGCACCGAGCATCCGGCGGACGAATGGTCCGACCTCGATCTCTGCCTGTTCGCGACCGATGTTCAGCAGTTTGCTAACTCCGAGTTCTACCGCGCTTTTGGCGAGGTGTGGCTGTCTGCCTTCGAAACTATCAGTCAGGGCACAGAGCCGGAGTGGATCGTCATGTACGCGGGCGGGTTGAAGGTCGATTTCACCTTCATTCCCACCGATGCGGCAACCCTGTCGCTCGCGGAAGCGCTGGCGCGCGCGCCGCACACGGATACCTTTGCGCGCGGGCTGCGCGTGCTCGTGGACAAGTATCCGCGTACCGACCACACGCCACCCCTCACCCCGAGCGCCCCCCTGCCCGACGAAGCCGAATTCCTGAACACCATCAACCATTTTCTGATGGCGGCGCCCCGCGCCGTCAAATTCATCCGGCGCGGCGATCATTGGCGCGCGACGACGATCACCATGTTCCATATGCGTAAGCCTCTGCTGCGTCTGCTCGAATGGCACGCGCGCGCGCTGCACGGCGCTGATTACGATACGTGGTACGACGGCCGTTTCGTCGAAGACTGGGGCGATCCCCGCGCGGTGGTGGTGCTCAAAGACCTGTATGCAGACGACGACCCGGCGCACCGCGCGAAGGCGGCGCTCACACAGGTCCGCTTGTTCATGTGGCTGGCGCGGGAAATCGCCGATCTGCTCGGCTATGGACTGCCGCCGTACACTGAGGTGCTCCAGTGGATCGAAACGCAGGGCAAGCACGTGACCCTGCTGCCGACCGATACGCAGGTTTCAGCGGGCGGCGTGGTGTATCGACCGGGCGTGAATGGCATCGAAATCGCGATGGTGCGGGCGGGCAGCCGCTGGCAGCTCCCGAAAGGCACCATCGAAGACGGTGAAGACACCGAAACCACTGCGCGGCGCGAAGTCCGCGAAGAAGCGGGGCTGACAACTGAAGTCCTCGGCTTGATCGACCGCATCGAGTACTGGTATTACACGAGCGCGGGACGCGGCAAGAAACGCATCCACAAGTTCGTCTACTTCTACCTGATGCGCTACGTTTCCGGCGACACCGCCGACCACGATCACGAGGTCGATGAGGCGCGCTGGTTCCCGCTGGAGCAGGTGGAGGCGCTGGTGCCGTTCCGCGGCGAGGCAGCGATTCTCGCCAAGGCGCGCGCGCTGATCGCCGCCGATCATTCCACCACCTAGCCTTGGCTGTGTGCAGAGAGGAATGACGCCCGCAGCGCTGTACAAAGCTCGACTCAGAAACCATTCGAAAAATGTGTTGTTTTCGCTGGGGTAGGGGCAAGGCGCGCCTTGCCCCTACGAGAGAAATTGCGAATATTCAGATGGTCTCTCAGAATCACTCTGGGGCTGTGTCCCGCTCTGTATACCGAATGACTACTGGCTGCTAAAGGATTGATCACATGACCCAAACTCCACTGTACCCGCTGCTGATGAACCCCGCGCTGCACGTCAAAGTCTGGGGCGGGCGGCGGCTCGCCACGCTGATGGGCAAGCCGCTGCCCACCGCCGAGCCTTACGGCGAATCATGGGAAGTTCACGACACGGCGACCGTCGCCAATGGCCCGCTGGCGGGCAAAACGCTCGTTGCCGTGCTCAAGCAGTATGGGCACGATCTGGTGGGCGCAAAGAATGACCCCGCGGTCGGCTTCCCGCTGCTGGTCAAATTCCTCGACGCGACCGACTGGCTGTCGGTACAGGTGCATCCCAATGACGCGCAGGCGCAGCAGTACGACGGCGAACCGCGCGGCAAGACGGAGGCGTGGTACGTGCTGGCGGGCGAACCGGGATCGAAGCTGGTCTACGGGATGCAGGCGGGCACCAGCAAAGAGGAAATGGCGGCGGCGATCCGCGAAAACCGGCTCGAACCGCTGCTCAATTATGTCGAAGTGCAGCCGGGCGACGCGCTGTTCGTCTCGCCGGGAACGGTGCACGCGCTCGGGCCGGGGCTGGTGATCTACGAGATCCAGCAGTCGTCCGATCTAACCTATCGACTGTATGACTGGGGGCGGCTCGGGCTGGATGGTAAGCCGCGCGCCATGCACATCGATAAGGGGACAGCGGTCTCGATCACCGAGTACGCGCCGACCGTGCTGCGCGGCGCGGGCAACCGCGTGCTGGTCGAATGCGAATATTTCCGGACGACGACGCGCGCCTTCACGGGCGATGCGGTCGAATTCCCAACGAACGGCGCGTTCCACCTGCTCACGGTGATCGAAGGCGCGCTGATCGTCGAGGCGGCGGGCGTAAGTATCACCGTGCAGCACGGGCAGTCGGCGGTGATCCCGGCGGCGCTGACCACGTATACGGTCAGCGGGACGGGCAAGCTGCTCACGTCGTGGCAGCCGTAGCCCCTGAGCCAAAGCGTTCATCTTCAACTAACCTTACGATCAGCTTGTTCGCATTGTAATCTGGTCATATCAGCGCAGGGCAATGAGCTGGTCTAAAGTAGGTTCTCGAAATAAATCCACGAACGATGGTAGGGGCGCACCTACGTGTGCGCCCAAAACCGGGCAGACACATCGGTCTGCCCCGACACCGAGATTTCCGCGAACTTACTTAAATGCTGTATCCGGTAAATGGTCGAATATGGGTTTGTAGGGGCGCACGGCCGTGCGCCCCTACGAAAAAGCGCTTCCTTTTCTGCAATCAATTGCCGGACAGAGCACTTAAGCATTTGTCTGAAAGATAGAAAAACAGGACGAGATATGCAGTTCCCCCCCCCCCCCCCCCCCCCCGGACGAGGCATGCCTCGTCCTTTGGCCGACATTCGATTTTTGGCTTAGGGTTAGGGGCGGGCGGTATGAAGGACAAGATCGTACTGGTAACGGGCGGAACGGGCGGCATTGGCCAACAGACCGCCCTAGGCTTAGCGCGGCTCGGCGCGCACGTGATTATCACGGGGCGGGATGCTGCCCGCGGGGCAGCGGCGGTCGAGGCGATTCGGCAGCAGAGCGGGCAAGCGCGGGTTGATCTGCTGCTGGCGGACTTGGCTGAGCAGCGCGACGTGCGCGCTTTGGCCGAGCAGGTGCAGCAGCGCTACCCGCGCCTCGACGGGCTGATCAACAACGCGGGCGTGTTCAAGATGCAGCGCCAACTGACCAGCGACGGCATCGAAGCGACGTTCGCGGTCAATGTCCTCGCGCCGTTTCTGCTCACGCATCTGCTGCTGCCGATGCTGCAAGCCGCGCCCAGCGCCCGTGTGATCAATGTGACCGGGGGCAGCCCCGGCAAACTGGAACTGGATAACCTGCAGGGTGAACGCAAATACACGGGCTTTGGCCAGTATTCGCAGAGCAAAACGGCGATGATGGCGCTTGCCTACGAATTCGCGCAGCGGCTGCCGGGCTCGACCGTCAGCGTGAATGTGTGTTACCCCGGTCGCGCCACGACTCCGATGACCCGCGGCTTCCTGCCCAACAGCTCATCGCCCCTCCTGCGCGGGGTCTTCAGCCTTTTGCAGAACACCTTTTTCCGCGATGATGGTGGTAAATCCGCGGCCAAAGCCGCGCGCTCGTCGATCTATCTGGCGTCGGCGCCAGAGGTCGCCGGGGTGACTGGCGTGTACTTCGGCACCAAGAGTGAGCGGCTGGATTGGAAGCCGTCGATGACCGATTCCGTTAACCGGAAAGCCGTGTGGGCGCTGAGTGAGCAGCTGACGCAGCTTGTCTCGCCGCTGCCCAGCATCTAAGTCGCAGTCTGATCGTGGCGCGCCCGCGCCCCTACTCGTACACCGTGACAGGCAGCGCGACCTTGCCCAACCAGCGCTCAATCATCTGCTTGATTTCCTCTGAATCGCTGCGCGGCAGCACAATCGCCGCGCTGGTCACCCCATCCCGCTGATAATCCCGCGCCAGACTCAGCAGCACACTCTCCACATAGCGCAGGCGGGTTGCCCCGAAGGGCGATTCGCGAATCACCATGAATCCGAGCGCGGGCTGCGCGTCGTGCCAGTACCAGATCTGCCCTGCGCGGATCTGGTCGGCGCGGCACTGACGACTGAAGGCCGCGAACGCCGCCGGATAACGCGTGAACAAGGCGGTTTCTAAATTTCCGGTTTCAATGCGTCCCTGAGCATTCATGCCGAAGTATAATACATGTGCGGTCGTTTGAAGTGGATCACCAGAAGCATAGTCAATTGCCACTGCGCTGCGCCTTTCTATGAGACTGAGAGCTGGCGTGCTTATCGAGCGGATGCTCGGGAAATTAAATCTACCATGTCTACGCTTATTCCCGCATTTGATCCTGCCTGCATCAACATCCATGTGTCCATGAACCGGGTCGTCGTCGCGGATTTGCCCGGCATGCCGGAAAAACTGCGTGGCAAAACGGGCTACCAACTGCTGTCGGCGGAGGCGCTCGCCGCGCTCATCAAGCCGCACCGGGAGTCCCTGGGCATCCCCGCCGATGTCCCCGATTCTGATCTGCCGCGCCAGCTCGATCAAGTGCTGCTGCGGGGCTGGGGCGATCAAGTGCTGACGGTCACCTCGATTGCTTCGGCGTTTGCGTCGCGCCTCGCGTATCTGCTGGCGACGCTCAAACGCGGCGACGCGGTCAACCGGGCGGCGCGGCCCGAATGGGATGAGTCCTACTGGGCGCACTGGGCGAACATCAAAACGGTGATTTTGGGCGGCGGTCTCGCCAGCGGGATTCTCGGTGGGGTGGCCGCGCAGTTGACCGAAGAGACGATTTTGCCGAGTCTGGATGTGCACGATCTCCGCATCCAAACGTCGACCTTCGGCGCGCGCCTGCCGCTCTATGGCGTGGCGCGCCATGCCCCGGCGACCTGTCGCCGCGCGTACGTGCTCGATTTTGGCAATACATCAGCCAAACGAGGACGCGCGCTCTACACTGAAAGCGAACTGACCAGCATTGAAGAGCTTTCCTCGCTGCCGACGAAACCGCGTCAACCTGCCGACCTCTTCGAGTTCATGGTCGAGACGCTGGCCGATCCGCAGGTTGAGCATGACGGCGTGATTCGCGCGTGCATCGCCGCATACATGGACGACGATGGGCATGTGCAGCCCGGACAATTGGGGCTCTACGGTCCGCTCGCCACTGTGACCACGAATCTATCCGCCGATTTGAGCGCCGCGGTGAGCGCCAGGCTCGGGCGGACGGTCAATGTGCGCGTGTTCCACGATGGGACATCGGCAGGGGTCGTGTATGCGGGGGTGCCGCACTGCGCTGTGCTGATGATGGGGACGGCGCTCGGCATCGGCTACCCGCCCGCTACTAATGACGGGCTGTGGCGCCTGAAGGCGTAATTGGTTGGGATAGAGGATAGAGACGGGCAGAGCGCGCTGTCTGCCCGAAGTTTAGGTTTGCGGGTACTGCGGGAAGGCCAGCGGATCGGGCAGCACGTTGAGCCCGGCGCTGTTCAGCTCGACGCCGTTGATGGTGAGCTCGTGCAGCACGCGCGGCAGCATTTGCCGCATGTGATCCGATTGCGTCGCGGGCATGGTCACATTGATGACGACGAGGCGTTCGTGATCATTGGGCAGGCTGATGCCGATGACCATCGATTTAAAGCCCTGCGCACTGGTGATCAGATAGTAGGCGGCGGCGTGATCGCCCCACTGGAAGGCGGTCGGCGCGCTGACGGCCACATCACGCCCGGTATGTTCCGGGTTCGTGGCGACCTGTTCCAACACGCTCATCGCAAAATTGCCCTCGTTGCTGGGCGCGATCTCCAGATGATCGACCTCCGGCACGAAGATATAGATCATCGCGCCGCCAAGCGGTTCACCCGTGCCAATCGACATGGCATGTTCCGCGAGGAGTAAGCCGTCATTGTTATCCATCGTCCACCCGCTCGGCTGCCACACACCGACGGAGACCCGGTTCACATCAGCTTCAATCCACTGAGGGGCGGTGTCTGGGGTGGGGGTGACCAATTGCGAAGCCACGCCTGTGTTTTGCAGGTCGGAGGCCGTTGGGGCGGGCGGGGTTGACATCATTTCGCAAGCTGCCAAGAGCAGGCAAGCCACAAGTAACACACATTTCAACATCGTCTGTCCGGCATCTATCTCGATGTGCCGAGCTATATCTCGTACCTTATGAGATTAACATATTACCGGGCTGCCGCGGGGAATTGCTATGCAATTTCTCATGCGCTTGCTGAGGGAAGAGCTCGCCTAGGCCCGGCGGGTGGACGGGTCGCTGCGCGGAACGCCCCATGCGCTTGCTCATGGGACGTAAAAGCAAAACGCCCCTTGCGGGGCGGTCTGACGTCGGGCTGAGTGCCGCGGAATGAGCGATGAGCGGAAGCTGCCCCGCTTCCCCCACCCCTTCTCCGAAACCACAATTTTGGAGAAGGGGGCGTGCTGGGAGAGGGTAAAACCTAACCATGAAACTGTCCGCCTAGAGCGATAAGTCGCCTTCTGTGACTCCTCGCCCATTCCCCGGCACTCAGCGGATGGGGTTTACGCGCTGATAGCGGCGAGCAGCGCCTGATATTCTGGCGCGGTCATGAGGATGGCGGCGCAGGGGTGCGTGCCGTAGTGTTCGCCATTGTTATCGGCGTAGGGCGTCGGGTTGGCGAAGGGGAGAGCGTAGTACGCATCGGGGGTCTGTTCCGACCAGAACACATCAAACCAGCGTTCGCTACCATCTGCCATCGTGAAGGTGAGCGTGAGTTCCGGCATCACATCGTTCGTCCACGCAAAGCCGCCGTTTTCGTAGCCGACCCAGAAGGAATGATCCGAATTGATGTTCAGCACGGCTTGAATGGCCTGCGCGTCGAGATTGTAGTCGGTCCAGGTGGTCGTGTCGTAGCCCATGCCGGCGACCGGAACGCCGAACTGCGGGCAAATGTTGATCATTGGGGTGTTGGTCGGCGCCAGAAAGACAAAGCCGAAGAGCAGCGGCTGCGTCAGCAGCAGGAAGCGGCTGATCCACCCCTGCAGGTGGCGCTTCAACTGATGAAGCGTGGATGTCGGTTCGGGCTTCTCAATCGAGAGCGCGTTGAGAGTCGCCGTGCTGACGGGGGTGGCAGCCAGATGAATGGCAGAGATTTCGAGTTCGTTGAGGGCGGTGGTGAGGGCGGCACCCATCTGGTTGTTCACGGTGGTCTCTTTCAATTGATAAAGCATTAATTTATTGTGTGCCTAAAGTACTATATCAATTGTTTGGAGGTTTCAGGAAGTTGGTGAAATCTTGAACGGACTAACATTAAGTGAAGTTTAAAATATTCACAAAACTCCGGATATTTACGCTCAATACACTATTATCAAGTGAAGAACTATAAAAGTCAGTAAGTGCCACGAGACTGTAATTTCAGCATAATGCTCTCCGACTAAATGCTTAAAACATTGATAATTAGTTGATATATGCTTGACTTTAAGCCGCAATTAAACTCAATGAAGACACAAGGCTTAAGTTGTTTTGCTGCACTGGGACTTGAGAACTAGTTGCATTGTTTAAGAGTATTTAGATTGATTGAAAATCTAAACTCTATGGACGTGCAGCACGCGAGAAGTATATTGAGGTGTTAATGCTGTCTAAATGTGAATAACGTAAATCATGGGGCGTAGAGGTGACCTAACAGCGGGAGGGTCAATTGTCGGGACGAGGCATGAGGGGGTTCAAAAGGTCAGCTTTCGACCCCACCCCCTAACAGGGTAGATTTTTCATGTTTCCCCATCGAATACGTTTTTTCGCTGAGAATCTGTAGGGACGAGGCATGCGCCTATTTCACAATTGGACAGAATACTCAACCTCACCCTGCTTGCTGCGCAAGCCGTCCCTCTCCGAGGGGAAAGGGACACAACCCGCCGTGCCCTTGCCCCTCTCCAGAGGGCGAGGGGCGGTTGAGCGAAGCGAAACGGGGTGAGGTTAGCCAAAATACCGATTCTGAAATGACTTCATGCCTCGTCCCTCCGACTAAAAACCAGGCCCTGACAGCGGTTAGCACGCCCTCCCCCGGATCTCGTCCGCGCAGTGACTCAGGCGGTACGGCGCAGCCAATCGGACTGCAAATAGATGGTGCCGCCGTTTTGCTGCGTGAAGACGGCCAACCCGATCTGGTTGGCGTTGGCGAGGAACGCCGCCCGCGCGAAGCTTGTCAGCGGCGTCCAGTAAACGCCATCCAGACTCCATTTGTAGGTGAAGTTGGTGCCATCGTCGACCAACTGGAGATACAGGCTGGCGAACGTCACGCGCCCGATCTGCGCGGAGGCCACCGTCGCGCTGAAAACGGTCGCGCTCGTCCAGCGGTCGCACAGCAGCAGCAGCGCGTTGCTCGCCGACTGCCACGCGATGCTGTACATCTCAATTCTGCCCGTCGCGCTGTCACGGCGCGCGAGGCCGACACTGTAGTTGTTCGCGCCGCTCCAGAGCGGCAGGCTCGACCACCCGCGAATCGCTGCCTCCCACGTACACGGCGCGCCGGGATACGTCCGAAATACGCCGCGCACATTGCTGGACGAGGTCGACGGCACGTTGAGCAGCAGGCGCGACTTGCTCACGGTTGCCGCCGCGCTCCCCTGATTGACCCACGCCCATGCTCCGTCTAAGGTGCTGCCCGCGAATTCGTCGTCGGCGGCATTCGGCGCGACCGGCACCGCGTCGGGATGCGTCGCATAGCGCGGAATGGTCACGGCTCCGGCACCGGTCAGCACGGCGTCCGCCCCACTCGCGCTGACCGGTTGCCACGTCGCGTCGCCCCGGAGAAAGCGCGTTTCGTCGCCCGCGTCTGGCGCAGGCACGAGTCCCGCCTGCCCGGCAGCACTCGCCGTCGCTCCGGTCATGGTGGAGATCGACCACAGCCGCAGATCGATTATTCTGGCCGGATCGATGCTCGTCGCACCGTGCGCCAACTCGACCGCGCCGACCCAATACACCGCCGGATGCGCCGCTGTCACGGCGTGAAGATCCGCCGCGCCCGCGGCCGTCGGCAGCCCGTCGCTGATCAGCGCGACCGCCAGCCCGCGATCCGTTGTGAGCGCGGTCGTCACCGCCCGCGTCAAGGGGTGGATGCCGATCACCGCCAGAGCTTTGCGATTGGCCGTGCTGGTCGGCGTGAGTGTGATCAGCGTTGAGCCGTCCCACCAGCCGCCGCCGGGCAGCCACATCGGCAGGACGCGCACGGTCAGGCCGCCGCCCGCATCGGCGAACACGCCGCCCGGCAGCAGATCCCGCGCTGTCGTCGGCGTGGGCACGCTGGCGGGCAGCGCGGGCGTGTTGAGCGCCGCCGCAACCGCCCCGCCGAACGTCTGCGGGGCGAGCAGGCTGTGCACTTCGCGCACTTCATCCTCACGCGTCAGTTCGTTGAACTCTACCCATACAGGCGTGCCCCATTCCGCCCGTACGCGCAGATTTTTGACGCGCGTCGCCCCGCGTTCACCGTCGAAGCGCACCCAGACGGTGTCGGCGGGCAGGTCGGCACGTGGATCGGGATCGATGCTGCCGTCTGTGTTGTAGCGCCCCAGGTAGCCAATGCGCTTGCGCGTATAGGTCGGCTTGAGGGTCTTGAAGATGCTCAGGTTGCGGTCAAAGAGACTCATTTGCTTGCCTTTCGCTCACCTCACCCCGCGAGGGGCAACTGGCGTCAACCAGTAGAGTAAGGTTGATTGTGTTTCGTAGGGACGCAATTCATTGCGTCCGCTGCCAAATAAACCTCACCCCCGGCCCCTCTCCTAGAGGAGAGGGGAGACAGACAAGGGATTTTATGTAGGGACAAGGCCTGAAGTCATTTCAGAATCGGCACTTTGTCTAACCTCCCCCCGTTTCGCTGCGCTCAACCGCCCCTCGCCCTTGGGCGAGGGGCAAAAACCCTGGCCTCTCTTGTCCCTCTCCCCGCGGAGAGGGACGGCTGGCGTCAGCCAGCAGGGTGAGGTCTATCCCCCGCAAATGCCGACAATCGTCCCGCACCCGCTGATCGTCACGGCGTTGATTGTCCACGCGCCGTTGGCGTATTGGCACACGGCCAGCGCCCCGCCGTCGCCGTACAGGTAGATCGTCGCCCGGTTGACATAGTACGCCCCGCGGTAGAGCACGCCCGTCCCCGGTGCAACCAGCGTTGTCCAGATCGGCGCGGCGCTCAGGCCGTTGAATGACTGGAACACGCCCCACCGCTGACTCTGCGCGTGATAGCCGACCACGACCACCGCATTGGGATCGTCGTCGGCGACCGCGATAGCGCGCTGGGCGTGCCCGCCGCCGTAACCGATGCCGTAGCGGAGACCGCCCACCGTCGGCGTGATATCCGTGTGCGCCGCGCCGAGGCTGCGCCGAACGCCCGCGATCACGTTGCTGCCGATCAGCTCGATGTAACCGTGGAACACCACATCTGCCCGCCCCAGCGGCTTGACGATCCCCGCGATCGGCCACTGTCCCGCCGCCGTGCTCATCGTCCACGTTGCGCCATAATCGTTCGTCTGCCACAGGTGCGCGCCCGGCGGATTGCTCACCGCGTCCGCCGCGCTCACCAGCGCCGATCCGCCGCCGTCGGGGTGCAGCCACAGCCCCGGTTCCCACGTCGCCGCATTGTTTGGCAGGTTGCTGTCGTAGGTGGGCGGTAGACTGGCCTCCGCGTTCCACGTCGCGCCACCGTTAACCGTGCGGTAGACGTTCACGCCGCCCGTGTCGTAGTAGGCCGCTACCAGCGCCCAATCCGGATTGCCGCGCTCGGTCTGGAGCTGCACCTGCCGCGCCGCGATCACCGCCCCATCGGGATAGGCATACGTCGCGCCGAGCGTCCGCGCCCCGAACACATCGTCGAGGCTGCACGCCCCGCTCGTCGTCGCGAGGTAGCCATTGACCACGCCGCTCCCGTTGATATAGCGCGGGCTGTCAGCCCGCACGGCAAACGCGGCGAGCGTCCCGCTCAAGCTCAGGCTGTGTGCGCTGAAGGTCGGCGGCACGCCGTAGGGCAGGCGCTCGAAATCGGTGGTGATGTGCACTGCGCCATGCGTGCCGTCGAAGACCGCGAGTGTGCCGCTCCCGAAGCCGTTCGCGCCTTGTGGCTGCGTGAAACTCAGCAGCGACGGATACAGCACAGGAACATCACTTACCGCGCTGACGGTGCTGGCGGGCGTGTCGTCGACCGCGCCGCTCGCTGCTGTCTCCGCCCGCAGATCGAGCGTGGTGGTCGCCGTGCCGTCCGCGTAATCGACGCGCACACGCTGCGGGATCCAGCGGAACGCCGCCAGATCGACGCCGCGCAGATTGGCTATCCCGATGATTTGCACCCATTCGCGGTAAAACTGGAACAGATGCGCGTATCCGCCGAACAGCGTCAAGCGGACTTCGGGCGCGTGGTGCTGTTCGCCCGCCGCGTTGACGCACACACGATTCTCCCATGCGCCGCGCAAGGCACAGCGCGTCAGTAAATCCGCCGCGTCATCTACGATCAGCCGTTCGCTGATCGGGCTGGCGCTCCCCGTCCCCGGCGACGCGGGATAGCGCGCGAACGCGGGCTGTTGATTGCTGACCGTGAAGCCGCGCGCGCGGAAGGTCTCCAGCATCCGCCCGTGTTCCCGCCTGATTTCGTAGTCGAGCACATCGTCCGCCGACAGCGTGAGCGTCGTAGTGACGCCAACGCGCGCGCTCAGCGGCGTGAACTCCAGCCGCCGCGCCACTTCCAGCCGCCCCATTCGATCACACGTCAGCCGCGCATCCCGCGCATCGGCCAGCTCCATGACCTGCTCGTAGGGCGTCGACTTTTGCAGGTAGAAGGCGGGATACGCCGCGTCCGCGAAGCTGTCGAACACCAGATCGAACAGATGCAGCGCGTTAGTGTAGTCGCGCAGCAGTTGGATGATCGCCCGCTTGACCGTCAGCCCGCGCACCTCGTTCCAATTCGTCGGCGCGTCCACGCTGATCAGCGCCTTGCTGAAGCCGGGCAGCTCCGCCAACCGGGCCAGCGGCGACACCACCTCGAATTCGATCTGATCGCCGTCCGCATCCCCGCGCGACCGATCCCGGCGCAGGTAGCCCGCACACACGAGGTGTGATCGTCCCGCCGCCGCGCTGCCATTGGACTCGGCATCTGTCCACACGATCACCGGCGCGCCATCGGGGATCGCCGCGAGATCCGCATTCTCGAACAGGCCGAAGGTCGCGCGGAAGCCATCACGCGGGTCACCCTCCACACTCGACAGCGTGCAGTCGTACGGCGGATCGCCCCAGTCATGCACGCGAACGCGTAGATGCTGGGTCTCGCTGCGACCATTACTTGCATCAGTGACCGTGTGCGTCACGCGATAGCGTCCCGCCGCCGCGTAGCGCAGCACGGGATCGGCGCTGGTGGTCGTGCCGCTCACGAACGTTGCGCCCGGCGCAGTCCAGACGTGGGTCAGCGCCCCGCTCGAATCGGGATCGACCGCATACGATCCACTCCCTGTGAACGGGATATCGGTACCTATCCAGCCCGCCCACCAGCCGCCGCTCACTGCCACCGGGGCAGGATCGCTCGTCTGGTCGACATAGGCTGCACCATCGGGCGCGAAGGCCGCGTCGCCGCTCACCAGCTTGTCGGTCAGGGCGAAGTCGTCGTACACGGTGAGGGTATCGCCCGCCGCCGCGTTCACATCCGCGAACTCGCGCACAGGCAGGCTGGTCGCTGTGCTGCTCCCCGCGTAGCGCACCGAGAGCATCCCCTTCGCCGCGCCACCTGGCGACGTTATCACCACGCGCATCCCCGGCTGCACATCGGCGTGAGCGCCGCTCGTGAGCGCGTAGCTCAAGGCGAACGCGGGGAGCGTGGGCGTGGCGCTGAGCGTCCCGGTCAGCACGGGTGACCCGGTCAGCACCGAGACATAGACGCGTCCGCTGTGCCGCCCGCGCAGCGCGGGGAGGTTAGCTGTTTGATCGGGCATGGTGTGTCCTCAAAAATCAGTGGAATCAAAAACGCGCCTGTGCGGGCGCGTTCAGGGGCATACAAATCAACTGGAAGACGAAGCATATCTCGTCCCTACGCCAAACCCCCTTCTGTCGCCCCTCTCCGAATTCGGGGAGGGGCCGGGGGTGGGGTCAGACTTCTAATACGTCGCGTAACCAAGCGCGTTCAGCAGTTCGCTGATCGCTGTCTCGTATTCGCGCGCGCTTTCGCCCGTCACCGTGATCGCATGGCGTTCGCGCAGCGCGGCGGGACACGTCTCGTCCATTTCGCACCCGTGCCAGATCGAGATCAGCGTGCAGCTCGCTTCTGCCGCCCACTCGATCTCCTTCTGGACCCACTCTGATTGGAGCGTGTCTTTGCCGACGAGGCATACAAAATACTTGCTCTGCTCAATCGTGCCCTTGAGCCGCTCCCGCCAGCCTTCCCCGGCGACGATCAGCTTGTCCACAAACGGATTTGGATTACCTGCCAGCCGCAGCCGCGCTTCGACCAGAAGCGCGAGCGGACTGCTCTGGTCACGCTTGTAGGAGATGAAGACGCTCGGTGGCGCGCTCGGCTTTTCCAGCAGCCGCAGCGCCTTTTCGGTCAGCACGAATGTAAACCCTTTGTCGGGCATCCGGTCTGACATTTCTAAGTAACCGTAAGATTCCAAAAAGCGAACGAGATGGGAACTTCAAGTCCCATTTGCCAAACAATCGATCAGATTTATGGAAAACCCTTCCGGATATTGATAAAACCAGTTTTCACTCCCTGAAACACGATCTATATCGAATTCCGTCGACCACCATCCCTGTGCAACTCCATACGCGAGATCGCGGGCGAAAGCATGAACGCGTTCAATGGGATCAGTTGGCGCGGGCAGTTCGTGCGGGTTTTCCATGTGCATCACCAGTGGATGATTTACGGAAACATCCTCATTCTAAGTCAGTGTCCGCAACACGGCAAAACCGGACGAGGCATGCCTCGTCCCTACACAAATGTCCCTTCTGTCTCCCCTCCCTGAATTCGGGGAGGGGCCGGGGGTGGGGTCGGCGTTACACCCGCCGCCACGCGCCGACTCCATCGCTGACCAGATCGACGCGCTCCCCGTCCGCCGTCAGCGCGAGACTCGTCCCGCCGTTGAGCGTATCCGCGCCCGCCCGTTCGACCGTGAGCGTGCCCGCCGCGCCGATCTTGCTCACGCTGAGCACCGTGCGCGCCTGAATCGCGCTGGCGGCGGGCAGCGTCAGCGTGAACGAGCCGCCGCTCGTGTCGCCGTACACCAGTCGATCCGCCGCCGTCAGCGTGGCCGCGCTCGTTTTGGTGACGCTGTGCAGCGTCAGGTTCGCCAGCGGGAATACGATGTCGCGCAGCAGGCCGCCCGGCGCAATCTGAAAGCTCGCCTTTTCGATATATCCCAGGAACGGGCTGTAATATCCCAATTCGTCGATCAGCGTTAGGGATATCCGCTGGCTTGGCGTCGTGAACCCGCCGAACACCGCATTCACAAACGCGTTGAAATCCGCCCGTGCCAGCAGGTCGAAGGTCAGCGCGCCGTCGATGTGGCCGTCGTGCCGTGCCGCCCCGGAGAGCGCCCGCCGCCGCACCTTGCCCGTCAGCGGAATCGCCCGGTCGGGCAGGATGTGCGGGGGCAGCTTCGTCCATGTCTCCACGTTGATCAGATTGGCCGGGTTCGCGTCCGGCGCAATCGCAAAATAGGGCATGTGTGCTCCTCTCGGCCTCACCCCCAACCCCTCTCCCGTGGGAGAGGGGAGCTAAGCGCAGCGCAGCGGGGTGAGGCTAATACTCCGTATACCCCGCGCGGCGGAAATACTCGTTGAGGCGGCTGTCCACCTGCTGGCGGATCGCCGCCGGAGCAGTCGCGTTGACCGTCAGGTTGACGTTCCCGCTTGTGCCGAGCGTCCCGCCGGGGATCGCCCGCAAAATCGCCGCCATGAACTGCTGCCAACGGCTTTCCGCGATGCTCAAGCCAAAGCTGAGGATGTTCGTGAGGTTGCTCTGATGCGCCGCTTCCTGCTGTTCACGCCATGCCCCGCCGATCTGCGTCACGGCGAGCCGCGCCCGTTCCGCTCGACTCGCCGCCGCCGTGACTTCCGCTTCTTCGCGCCGCGTCGACGCCATGAGCACCGCGATCCGCTCGGCGTAGTGGCTGTCGAGCGCCCGACTCTGCCGATCCAGCGCCGTGTGCAGCCGCGCGAGATCGAGCTGTGCCGCTGCTTCCGCCGCCGCGAGTTGATCCGCCGCCGCGTTCCGCGCCTGATGCGCCGCTAAGGCGTCACGTTCGGCCACAGCGTCGGTTGTCAGCCGCCCGAAGCGCCGCTGAATCGCCGCGACTTCTGCCGCGCGTTCGCGCTCCAGCGCCGCCCGATCTTCCCCCGCCCGCCGGATGATCTCCGCACGCTGAGCCTCACGCCGTGCCTCGACGCGCACCACCTCCGCCGCGATCTTGGCGCGCCGCTGCGCGAGGCGTTCCTCGGCGGCGAAGGCCTCTTCGCGCGCCCCGACCTCCCGCGTGATCGCCGCGAACAGGTTGTCAGTCCGGTTTGCCATAGCTTTGCGCCTTTGCGTCTTCGCGTCTTTGCGTTGAATCTTGTCTTTAGTCTTTCATCTCTTTCGGCCTGCGCTCCATGTCCTCGAAGAAGCGCACGCCCTGCGCGAACCGCAGCAGTTCGTCGACGTACCCGGCGGGCAGCGCCAGCACCTCCAGCGGATTAGGCACGACGCGGAAGCCGCTCAACGCGAACAGCAGATAGCACTGTTCGAGCAGCGCCGCGTCCGTCCGAAACTCGCCCTCCGGCAGCGCCAGCACGAGATCGCCCGCCGTCCCTCGTGATCCGATCTGCCGCCAGCGTCCTACGAGGTCGGCACGCTGACGGCCTCCGCTTCCGGGTCGATCAACGGCTCCCGCGTGGCAAAATACGCCTCCCAGAACGCATCGACCAGCGCATCGCTCACCAGCAGCGTGAACGCGTTCCAGCGCCCCGGCAGATCGACCGGGCGTTCCTGCCAGTACTGGCGCAAGCGGATCCCGTCCTGATCATTCGCCTCGGCCACCTCGACATCGACCGTCGAGCCTTCCAGCATGACGAACGTGTGCTGCACCGTGTCCCAGCGGTCGCGCGGGATGATGTGCGCGAACTCCGCCGCCACTGACTGGTTGCGCAGCGTGGCGTACGGCATCAGCCACCACGTCACGCCGCCCGCCGTGTATTTGCGGGCCATCGCTTTGAGATTCATGTAAAGTCTCCGGGATACCCCTTTCCAACCCCTCTCCCAAGCGGGAGGGGGCTTCAAACGGTTGCTCCCCTCCCTGCCCGGAGGCGGGTGGGGTGAGGTTAAATGCTCTGGAATTCCGTCTCGAACACGCTCACGAACACATCCCCGTCCGCCGCCGCGTTGATCGTGACCGCGCCCGTCGCTGTGTTCACGCCCGTGACCTCGCTGTGCGCGTTCACGCCATTCTTCGTCCACACGTTGCGCGCTCCGGCATGCTCGCCCGACACGGGACGACAGCCGAGCGTGAAGCTCGTCGCGCCCACGCCCGCCTTGAACGTCGTCACGCTGATCGGCTTGGCGGTCACATAGCGCACGAACAGGTCGCTCGCCGCGCCGAGATCGGTGGCGCTGTACGGCAAACCGAAAAACGTGCGTTCCGCCCCGCTCACCGTGACCGTGTAGCGCGTGGGCAGCGGATTCTCGCCGCCGTCCTGACTCGCCGCACCCGCCGCCGCCTCGCTGATCTGCACGTTGGGGTACGCATACGTGATGTACTTGTTCACGCCCGCCGTCGTCTGGAAGCCGAGCGTGAGCAGCAGCATCCCCTGCGGCGGATCGGCGTGCAGCGCGTTTGGCGTGGTGACGCTGTTCGCGCTGGCGATGCTCGTATCGACCGCCGACCCGCTGATCAGCGCGTGAAACGCCTCGTCAAATGCCGACAGCGTGATCTCGAACGCGCCGATCTCGCTGATGCCCAACTGCCGCCGCCCCAAAATCTGCTGCCCGCCGCGAAACGTGGCGCTCTCGCGCTCAAAGGTCAGCGCGGACGCCTCCACCGGCGCGATCAGCTTGTGCGCGTGCGTCGTTTCGCCGTTCGCCAGTTCGCGCGCCGTCCCGGTCGGATACCCGTCTGCATCGCGCAGACAAAACAGCGCATGGTAAAACCCCGCGATATGTCCCGCCGTCATCGAACCCCCTTTGAGAAAGGCAAAGACTTAACGCAAAGGCGCGAAGACGCGAAGGCGCAAAGAAAGTTAGAAAGATCCTCCTTTGCGTCTTGGCGACCTTGCGTCTTTGCGTTGAGTCTTTATCTTTTCCTTGCTTTTACGTCGGTGTTATATAAGTGATTGCCAGCGGGAATTCGACGGCGGCGCGCTCCCCGAAGGCGATGATCCCGCTGTCCTCGCCGAGTGTGACTCGGGTCACGCCGTCCAGCGGCACGCCGTCCAGTTCCAGCCGCGGACGCGCCAGATAGGCCGCCGTCACCGCATCGATCAGGCTTTCCGCCTTGCGCTGAGCGCTCTCGGTTGGGATGCCCGCCATCCATGCCTCGACCACCAGCAGCAGCCGAAACACGCGCGTTTGCTCGTCGTGTCCCGCGCCGAGACGCCCGCTGTTCCGCGTGGAGCGCCCCGGCAGACACACCAGCAGCGGCAGCGCCGCCGCGTCGATTTGCTGCGGGAACGTCCGCCGCGCCTTCACCCCGCTGATCGTCCCGTTGATCGCGTGCAGGCGATCCATGATGGCCGTCACGCTCATCGAATCACCACCAGCGTCTTGCGGCGGTGATCCTCGAGCGCGCGCCGCACCAGCGGATCGAGATCGTCCACCAGCACCGTCGTCCCTGGATACACCGTCACCCGCCCGCCCACGCGATCCAGCGACTTGTAGGCGTAGGCGACCATCTCCGTGACCGCGTTCTGAATATCCGGCAGCACGTCGAACATGTGAATCGCCGCGCCCGCGCTGTGGCTCGCCGCCGTCGTGCCCAACTGCCCGCGCGCCAGCGTGATCGTTGTGGCGTCGCGTCCCGTCACGCGCAGCACTTCGTCGTCAATGCGCAGATAGTGCCCGATCTCGAACACCCCGGTCGCCCCCAGCGTCACCTGGATGGTGCCGCTCGTCAGGCCGTCGCCCGGCACGCTGAACCCGCTGGCGCGCCACGCCGTATCGTAGTGCGGTGTGTAGCCCCACCAGCCCGCCACACTGATCGCGCCCTGCGGATCGTCAGCATACGTGAACGTGATCCCCGCGCTCGACCGCAGCGTGATCCGCCACTTGGGATAGGCATTGAACGGGCGCAGCGCCACCGCCTCTATGGGGATCGACGTGCCGTCGCCATTCGTCAGCGCCGCCAGTTCGAGCAAATCCTCGTCGAGATCCAGTGCGTAGGGGCTGCGGAGCGGCATGTCGTAGTGCCGCACGGTATAGTAGGGTACACACACGCGCCCCGTCTCCCGCGCGAACTCCGCCGAGGCCGCCGCGATCAGCGTTTTGAGCAGTTCGTCATCCCCGGTCGCGTCCGCGCCCATGCGGCGCTGCGCCCGCACCCGCTCCAACGTCGTCAAGAGTGGTACATGCTGCATGTTCACCCCCAAGCGCTAAAGACTCAACGCAAAGACGCGAAGACGCAGAGGCGCAAAGCAAGTTTAAAAATACTCCTTGGCGTCTTGGCGACCTTGCGCCTTTGCGTTGAATCTTTTCTCTTTCTCTTTCTTTTCTTGTTCTTCCGCTTTACACCGTGATGTTGTAGGTGACCGCTGCCCCGCCGGTCGCCGCGCGGGACGCCAGGCCGAAGCGCATGGTCGTGACCACGACCGTCGCCTGCGCGTCGATGTCGCGCGCCACTTCCGTGCGCATGTCGCGCTTCTTGCCAATCGCCCATTGATCCGGGCGCACGAGCAGCAGACGACCCTTCGTACCCGCCGCGTTGTAGGTGATCTTCCCGTCCACGTCCGCCAGCGCCATTTGCCCGGAGCGGAACAGCTTGACGCCGTACATGCGCGTCAGCCGCCCGTTCTCGACCGTCGCCGGATGGAAGGTGTCCCGCTGCTTGACCACATCGATATCCATGGCCGCGAGGTGCGTCGCCGGGTCGGCGATGAACGCCATGCGTTCCAGCGCCACCTGCTGCGCCGCGGGCAGCAGCTTGATCGTCGCGAGGAAGTCCGTCTCATCGAACGTGCCGCCATCGCGCGCCAGCGTCGGCGTAGTGACCAGCGCCAGCTTGAGGAAGCCGTCCAGCGCCGTGTAGACCGGGCCGCGTCCCTTGGCATCGACCAGCCCGGAGACCGCCGAACCGTCATAGTTGATGTTGGTCGATCCCGTTTCCGTGTCGCCGTTGAGCATCAGGTATTCGATGATCTCGTTGGCGCGGCTTTCCATCTTGGCGCGCAGGAAGGGCAGCACCGGGATCAGGCTGTCTTCCTCCATGATGTCGCTGAACGACACGCGCGCCCCGATGAACCCCGGCGTGAGCTGGCGGCGCGTCGCCGTCAGGTTGGACGACTTGCCCGTGATCGGGAGCTGTTCGTCGCTCGTCAGGTCGTTCTGCTCCGACAGGCTGTAGAACGTCGGATCGGTGCCTTCGGTGGGGATGTAGATGCTGTTGAAGCCGCGCGGAATCTCGACTTCCATCACGCCCATGTCGATCAGCGCCCGGTAGATCGGCGCTTCGCGCACCGCCTCCCAGAGCTGCGTTTCATAGGCCACGCCCACCCAGTTCTGCCCGTTGTTGCTGAGGTTCGCCGAGAACACCTCATCCGCCTTGATCGCCGACTTGACGGCGTAACCATCGCCGTACCCGCCGTAGTCCGCCGCGCGCAGCGTTTTGTCCGCCGCCGCCCGCAGAAACCCATCCGACGCGCCGCCGAGGCTCATGCCCGCGCGCTGCGCCGCGTTGAGGATGTGCGCGCCAAACACCAGGTCCTGCGCCTTGAGGTGGTGATAGCGCAGATCCTTCATCTCGGTGATGCCGCCCGTGAACGGCAGCACACGGCTGAACGGGATGACCGACTTGTTCGCGCCCGCGCCGCCGTTCGTCTGTCCGACCGCCTGCGGCAGCGGCGTGCTCAACTGCTCGGCGATGGCTGCGCGCTGCTCCGGCGTCAGCGTGATCCCCAACGTGGATTCAATCACCTTCAACACCGCTTCCATGCTGCTTTCTCCTGTATCCTCGTTCGAAACGTTGTGTAGGGGCGCACGGCCGTGCGCCCCTACGAATGCGCCTCCATCGGTCTCCCCTCCCTGAATTCGGAGGCGTGGGGCCGGGGGTGGGGTGATCTGTGCCTTCAAGCTCACCACCTGCGTGCGTGGATCAGCGGGCGTGTGCGTCAGGCTGCCCTCGACAATCGGGAAGCGGCGGATCGTCCCATCCGCGTCCACGCTGACCAGATGCGGCAGGCTCCCCGATGACAGCCCGAGCGCCCCCATGTCGATCAGGCGGCGCACGTACTCGATGTACTCGTTGCGCTCGTCGAGGATCGCCTCCATCCACAAGCCCTTGTCATCGCGGCTCAAGCGGCGAATCGTGCCGATCTTCGCCGCGCCGATCCCGCCGTCCAGCCCGTGATGAAACAGCAGCGGCCGTTCGCCGTACCAGTCGAGCGCGAAATCCGTCGCGCTGACGAACCGTTCGCGCTGCAAATCGCGCATGCCCGCCTCGCCCCACTCGACCAGATACCCGCCGATGCGCGTGCCGTCCGCCGTCAGCGCCTTGACCGCGCCGCCATAGGCGATTAATCGTTCATCCATATGCCCTCCCTAACCCCACCTGCTGTGGACGAGGACCGGTTGACCCCCTCACCCCCCCCCCCCCCCCCCCCCCCCCCCCCCCCCCCACCTTCCCGCAACCCGCGCCATCTTCCCCCCTCTCCTCACGGAGAGGGGGCTAGGGGGTGAGGTTGATTTCTACCTTGGCGTCTTCGCGTCCTTGCGCCTTTGCGTTGAGTCTTTCTAACTTTTCCTCTGTGTTCTCCGTGTTTTCTGCGCTTTCCCTTTTTCTCTGCGGTTAGCTTTTCCACCACCGTCACCCGATCCGGCACGTAGCGCACATCCCCATCCGCGATCGCTTTCCAGCCGAGCATCTCGCGGTACTCGTTGAGCGTGATCGCGCCCGCCGCCAACTGCCCGTTGGCGATCTCCGTCCGCGCCCGCGGATCGGTCAGCGCCGTGCGGATCTCGTCCAGCGGCAGCCGGAACTCGACCTCGCGCCCCGGGTCGAAGAACGGCAGCACCTGCGCGTTGATCACCCGCGCGATCTTCTCCGCTTCGGGGATCAGCGTCAGCTCGTAGAACGTGCGCGTCTGCTCCGGCGAGAGTTGATAGGGCATGTCCGCGTAATCGATCAACGCCGCGGGCACGCCGACCGCCGCGCAAATGCGCCGTTTCTGCGTCTCGCTCAATCCGTCGATATCCGTCAGATCCGGCGGCGTGGCGACTGTGACATCGAAAGCGGTCGGCATGAGCAGCGGATTGCCCGCGTTGCGCGTGCCCCGCGCATCTTCCGCCAGCGTCGTCTGGATGAGATCGACATCGGCCTGCGACAAGCGCCCCGCTTTCGGCGTGAAGATCAAGCCGGGGCGCGCGTTGTTTTGCAGATGTGCCCGCGTCAGCAGCACGACGTTCCGGTCGATGTTGACCGCATCCATCGCCGCCGCCAGCAGCGAATAGCCGCGCGTGTCATCCAGCGGATTGCGCAGGCGATCAAACGCCACATCCTCCGGCGCAAACAGCTTGATCGCGCTCCCATCCCGATAGCGATAGGCGGCGATCCGCCCGCCCTCGATCACGGGTTCGACCGCCAGCGCATTGAGCACGCGCACCGCCGCCGGGATCAGCCCGCTCGGCGTGAAGCCGCGCACCAGTTCGAGGTAGGTCTCGCCATACACCGACTTGCTGAACGCCCAATCCTCGAACACATCCTGCCCGAAGTGGCGATACGCCTGTTCCAACGCCTCGAACAACGGGTGATCGTCGTGCTGGCGACCGCTCACGCGGTGGATCACGCGTCCGCGCCGCAGCACTTCCGCGACTTTCTGCACGCGCACATTGATCGCGCGGAACGCCCACACGCTCGTCATATACGCCCGGGCGTAGCTCTCCGCGTTTGTCCCGCTCAAGCCATACCACCCGCCGAAACTGCTGTGCGTTTCGCCATCGCGGTACTTGAGCGCCGTCAGGCGTTCGCCATCGAACAGCCATGCCAGCGGCGCATCACGTGCGGGCAGTGCCCCACGCTGCTTGCTTTTCCCCAAGCCCAGCCACCCCATCCCCACCTCCTAAAAGATCAGGACTCAACGCAAAGGCGCCAGGTCGCCAAGACGCCAAGTAGGGACGAGGCATGCCTCGTCCTCTGAATAAATCCCTTTGCGCCTTTCCGTCTTAGCGTCTTTGCGTTAAATCTTGTTTTTCTTCTTTACCACCCGCGCTTCAACCGTACCGGCTTGCTGATCGGCGGGTTGGCGATCAGCAGATCGTGCAGCGCCCACACCAGCGCGTCGACGCGATCCGGCGATTTGCCCGCGTCCGCCGTCCAGCGGCACATCTGATCTTCGAGCGCATCGAAGCGCCCTACATGATGCACTTTACCCTGCTCGTACAGCGCGGCGATCGGTTCGGCGCGCAGCACTTTGCCGCGACTCGCCCGCACCGCCGTGATCGGCACGCTCGCGTCCACCGTGCGGATCGTGTGCTCGACCAGTTCGCCGCCGTTGTTGACCTCCACAACGATCTGTTCTGCCGCGTGCTGCTGAGATGCCGCGACTGCCGCCCGCGCCCACCGTTCCGGCGACGCCTTGAGCGAATGATCGCCGAGCACGTAGCCATGCACTTCCCCGTCGATCAGCGCCGCGCCCGCCGCCACGATTCCCGTCTCATCCGACCCTTTGCCCGCCGTCACCGCCGGATCGACCGCCACGACCACCCGCAGCAGTTCGGGCGCAGCCTGCACCCGCGCCGCCTCGATCCACGCGGCCTGCCACAGCGCGCCCGGCACATCGTCGAGCACCTCACCCTCGATCTCCTGCCGTCCGAGCCGCGTCCCCGCGTAGCGGCTGAGGATTGCCTCTAAAAACGCCGGGGCGAGATGCGCCGCATTCTCATACGTCGAACCACGCGTGATGACGCAGGTCGGATCGGCCAGCAGCTTCTGGATCAGCGGCACGGGACGCGGCGTCGTCGCAATCACGATGCGCGGATCGACGCCCAGACGCACACCCAGCAGCAGATTGTCGAACGCCGCCGCGAAGCGCCACGCCGCCAGCTCATCGCAGATCGCCCAATGGAACTGCGGCCCGCGCAGGCGATTCGGTTCATCGGCGCTGAAGTGCGTCGCGATGCTGCCGTTCGGGAACTCCAGCCGCCGCCGCGAGGGGCTGTACTTCGGCTGGAAGTCGGGCGGCGCGCTGTTCAGAATGCCGCTCTCGCCTTCGATCAGCACGTCACGCGCATCTGCCGCCGTCGCCGCGACCAGCGCCCCGCGCGATTTGGGATAGCGCCGCGCCTGTTCCAGCGCCCACTCGGTGATCGCCCGCGTTTTCCCGAAGCCGCGCCCCGCGAGGATCAACCAGATGCGCCAATCCCCGTCCGGTGGCAGTTGATCGCGCCGCGCGACGCTCCGCCAATCCTTTCCCGCCGACCGCACCGCGAGTTCGCGCGCCTTCTGCAAGCGGTACAGATACCCACGCTCGTTCAGATACTCGGGCAGTTCGTGTTTCTTGGTCATCCATCTGCGACCCCTCGACTTACCCTTGCTGTTGTTTCAACCTCACACCTAGCCTCTCTCCACCGGAAGAGGGGGAATCTTTCTCCCCTCCCTGAATTCGGGGAGGGGCGGGGGTGGGGTCGGTCTTTCTCCCCCTCTCCTCGTTTCGGAGAGGGGGCTGAGGGGTTGTTTCCCCTCCCCCGAGAGGGAGGGGTGAGGCTAATCATCCCGCCGCTGCGCCGATCTCCTGATACCCCGCCTGCTCGAACAACTCCGCCGCCAGCGACTCGTCGAACGCGCTGACCAGCGCCTCATACGTCACGCGCCCCGCCTTGATGTCCTCGACCGCCTTTGCCCGCCAGTCTTCCGTCTGCACGCGATCCACGAACAGGCGGTAATGCCGCCCCAACTGGATCAGCGCGGATTGCGCGTCATACAAATCCACCTCGACACTCTTTTCCCCGATTCGCACCCGCCGCAGCAGATGCAGGCGGTTCGACCGTTCCGCCTTTTGCAAATCAATCCGCGCCGCGCCGTCGTCTTCGATGCTCAGGAAGTCACTCATGCTCCCGCGGGCGTGATCGCTCAACCGGGCGATCACTTCGCCGGGGCTCATCCGCCGCCGTTCGATTTGCCGCTCTGTGAGTTTGCGCACCCTCGACCTCCTCTAAACACAACGGGCGACTCCCACCGCGTCGCCCGTTCGCATCATTTTGCCTATCGAGACTGCCCCCTCGTCGATTCTGCCGTCTCCCCTCCCTGAATTCGTGGAGGGGCTGGGGGTGGGGTCAGAATTAGAACTTCCGTTCGCATTATCATCATACCACCACCGTGGATCTGTCAAGCATTTTCGTCCATGCGGACGATATCACTCGCGCAGTGGACGTTGGCGCACGCGTGGACGCAGACAGCGTCGCTGCCCACGCACTCGCCGCACGTAGATCTGCTCCCGCGCGTCGTAGAACACGCGCCACAGCGCCTCTTCTTCCACGTCGCTGCGATACGGCGGCGCGAAGTGCCACAGCGCGTCGTCTTCTGCCCACCAGCATGAGCGCGGCTCGGCGTTCTGCTGCTGAGCCCGCGCATTAACCACCTGATACGCGGTCGCCCCCTCGACCGGATCAACCCCTGCTTGTGCACACCGTTCGCGCCATGCGCGCTTAAATGCGTTGAGATCGAATGCCATCATTGGCCCCCATGTAACAACATTCCAACATTGACAGGTTTAACAGTATACCGGAAATTACGAACATGTGAGCTAATTTTGAGTTAGAAATCCGAAATGTAAAGTTTTTTGGACTCTTTGATTGAATTTGTGATAACCGTGTGGGAATCGCGGTTTTATCCCAAAATAATCCCAATATCGCAACTTATTGGGATATCATGCTCGGAATCCTGCGAAATGATCGCTGGTGACCGGCAGATCAGTCTCCCCTCCCCCTTGGGCTGAGGAGAGGACACGTTTTCAGGTGTGGGATAAAGGTAAAGCCCAGACACACGGGCCACGACTTGCGCAGTCGCAGTCCTCCAACCCGCGCGAGCACCGTGGACCGTCGCCCGCGCGCCCCGCCAACCGCCGCTTACTTGCTCTGTGCTCCCCCCCCCCCCCTCCCCCCCGCCCGACTTCTTCATTTAGTCTGACGGCAAAGCGCCGCCTAAGGCTGACCACCCGGCATAAGGCGGGCGACAATCCCCGGGACGAGGACCGACGCCCCGCTGCTTTCCCCCTGCCATCCCAACTTGTCCTCGGCCGACGCTGCTTCGCTGTTGGCTCGGTGGGCGCCAGTAACGGCAAACAGCGTCCTGCCCCCTCCCCGCTCCGGGCTCTCCACAGATCTCTGCGCCCCCACTCCCGCCGAAAACGCCCCCCCAGCCCCCCCCCTATCACCCTTAAACGCACATTCCTCTGCCAACTATTAAACATGGGCTGCAGCTCTCCTGGCATAATTAGTTCATCGCTCTACTCGTTTGCTTGTCGCTACCAGTAACGATAACTCCCCTCAACCCCTTTCCCAAACATGTCCTCTCCTCAGCCCCCTTGGGAGAGGGGCCGGGGGTGAGGCTGATCTATCTCTCCCTCAACCTCTTTTCGGAGAGGGGGTTGGGGGGTGAGGTCGTTTGTGCGGTGCGTGTGGTTAAGTTGGCTACATTTGGTCTATTGGTGTGGCGCGCACCCGGGCATAGAATGAAACCGTTTTCTGCACGCACATCTCATCTTGGGGATTAATGAATACCACCTCTGCGCCCAACCGTTGGCTGATTCTCGCGTCCTTCGCGTTGGTTTATCTCATCTGGGGTTCCAGCTATATCGGCATCCGCTTCGCCATCGAAACCATTCCGCCGTTCCTCATGACCGGTGTCCGCTTTCTCATCGCCGGTGGCATCCTACTGGCGATTGGCCTCGCGCGCGGCGGATCGCTCCGCGGTTTCGTTTATTGGCGGTCGGCGACGATCGCCAGCGCGCTGATGTTCCTGTTCAACAACAGCATGATCGTGTGGGCGCAAGCGCACGGCCTGCCGAGCGGCGTCAATGCCGTGCTGCTGGCGACCATGCCCATGTGGATGGCCGCGTTTAGCTGGGTACGTGGCACGCGCCCCACGCTGGTCACCGTGTTCGGCCTGCTGATCGGTTTTGTCGGCGTGCTGCTGCTCGTCAACCCGGGGAATATCGCCGTGGCGAACCTCAACCCCCTCGCGCCGATCATGTCGGTGCTGGCGGCGGGCGCGTGGGCGGCGGGCGCGCTCTACGCGCGGACGGCGACGCTGCCCGAAAACGGCTTCATCTCGACCGGCATGCAGCTCCTCACCGGCGGCGTGATGATCATGGGCCTGAGCATCTTCACGGGTGACGCGGCGACGCTCAACCTCGCGCAGATTTCGCTGACGTCGGTCGTGGCGATGGCGCACCTGACGATCATGTCGTCAGTCGTCACCTTCACGGCGTTCGGCTACCTGATGAAGCATGTCGCCCCGGCCAAAGTCACCACTTATGCGTACGTCAACCCGATCATCGCCATGTTCCTCGGTTGGGCGCTGGCCAACGAGCCGATCACGGCGATCAAGATCATCGCCGCCGCGATCATCCTGTCTGGCGTCGTGCTGATCACCGCCTACGGGTCGCGCAAGCTCGCCTTCCGCCGCGAACAGCCCGAAGCCGCCGTCGAACCCATCTAACGCCGTTCAAATCCCCTCTCCGGGTGGAGAGGGGATTTAGGGGTGAGGTTACTTATCAGCTTGCCGTCTCCGGCGCAAGCTGGATGCTGTTGACGAACTGCGTGATCTCTGCCTCATGTGCCTCGAGCTCGTAGCCCAACCCCTCGATATAGACCACCACATAGTGGGTGCTGTCGATTTCCAGCGCGAACAGCCGAAAACTGCGGCGGTTGTCAACCGGGACGTACCGCATGCCATCGCGGCTGACCCCAGCGAGCTGGAGTGTGCGAAACGTATTCAAGCTTCCGAGGATGCGCAGATCCCGGTCGTGCCGTTGTAAACTGCGCCAGAAGTATTCATAGGCGCTTTCTGGCGAATAGATGATCAAATGCTCGACATTCAGGCGGCTGAAAGCGGCTTGTACGCTGGTTCCTGAACGCCTGAACTGCACGGCGCACTCGACATACTGATCCGTCCAGCAGCTCGACATCGGCGCAGGAGTTTGATCCACTTGCCAGTTGGCAGGCAGTGTGAGCGTATATTCGGCTGCTTGATACGGCTGGCTCGTCACCTGCCGCAGCAGGGACGGGCCGAAGACCAGCCCCGCGATCCCCATCGCCACAATCACCGGGAGGCGCTGTCGGACGTACCACAGCCACCCCTCGACCGCGGTCTTCTGCCGCTTCACCGCTTCCGTGATCGCGTCGAGCTGTTCGTAGCCCGCTTCTTTCGCCTCATCAGAGATTGGCAGCTTGAGTTCATCCAATGCGCGGATCAGATTCGGCGCACCGCCCAGCCACGCGTTAACATCCTCCAACGGGGTGATGATCAGGCGCAGATACGTTGCTCGCCTGCCATCTCGTTGCCAGTAATAGACCGCGCACAACCCATCGGGCAGCGCCTTGAACAGCAAATGCTTGCGCCGATTTTCCGTAATGCTACCCAGCTCCGCCCACAAGACTTTGACGACGACTTTGGGCGGCGCGGGGATAGTGATGCTTCGATCAAACGTGCTCATGCGACCGGAAATCTCGACTTCATTAAGCCATAGTCCAACTCTAGCACGCTTTCAACGCCCCTCAAGTCAAAACGGCGTCAAAAATGGTTGAGCGGACTGCGTCAAGTCCCTCTCCCTTGGGAGAGGGATTTAGGGTGAGGCCAATCTTCTCCCCCTCTCCTCTTTTCGGAGAGGGGGTCGGGGGGTGAGGTCTACTCCGTGTCGTGAAAATCGATGCTATCCAGAATGCGCTGGAAGCGATCTTGCGCCAGTTCGAGATTGCGCTCATCGACGAAAAATAACATCCAAATCAAACGGTCCTCATCCTCAAGCAGGACGCTCTTCATCCGCAGCGTGACATTGTTGTTCGCTTGCACAATCACATTATTCCGCACCCGCGCGTTATGCCCGCCAATCTGTCTGGTTATGGGATTACCAAGCGTGTAATCCCCCGGCCAGGCCGTTGTACTGTAGCGCGCAAGTTCTTCATCAAACGCGGCTAAGTCCAGTTCGGGGATCTCAAACTGCATGACGATCCAAGCCGCGCTCGTGAGGCGATTCTCAGCCACCAGCAAACACTCGATCCCCGCTCGTGTCATACACCCGGCGGGCGCTTCTTCCTCCTGAGCGTAAATTCGCCATGAACTATCATAGGTCACGTCGAAACTACCAAGGCTGTACGTCAACTGCGGCGTGAGGAAGGTTGTGCCGCTCAGGAAGGTCAGTAGGGCTGGAACAAGCACATAGCGCATAAAGCCAAAGTACCCGAGCCCCATAGGGTAGGCGATCATCAATGTCCAACAGCCGCCCACGTTTGATAGCGAGGGAGTCTGGGTGCCATTCGCTTCCACCCAGCGCTGGCGGTGTGGTCGCTGAAGTAGGACGATGATGCCGCCAATGGCGAGGCGGCTCAGGAGTTCAGCGACGATACTGCTCCATTCCCCATCATAGCTGCCCAGCGGGGTAAAGAGGAGGAGGGCAAAAGTCGAACCAATCAACCCCAGCATGCCGAGAATAAACGTCGCCGCGCCCTGTTTGGGTTTCCCTAAACGCAACCAGTTCAGCGTGCCGAAATAGATTCCGCCCACACCAAATATCAGGCAGGCGAGCAGGACTGTTCGTAGTCGAAACGGCGCAAGATTTCGAGAACCAAACAGGTCAAAGTGAGCCAAAAATGCCCCATTTTGGGGCAGCAGTTCGGGGAAGATGGGCGGTGAGGCCGGTGACTCGACCGGAACCTCAGCCGACTCATTCGGCTGACTTTCGCTCTCAGACGCATTCGAATCGGGCAGGGATGCTTCTGGATCCGGGGTGAGGTCAGTGCTCATTGTGGGCGCTCGGGACTATGAGATTACTTGAGCTAATTATACGCCTCGATAGCCGTTTGCACCGTGAACACTATACCTTAAATTGTTCACGACGCCCCAATTGCCTCCCCGTGCATTTGTGCAACCTATCTAAGTTCGATTAGGGGATTTCCCCCGCTTCGATTGATCCCGATTCAGCAGAGTGCTAGACTCATGAGTGAAATAGGATTTGTGTGAGGAGAAACAACTGTGAAGTTTACGAAGCTTTTCGCTCTTTTACTGCTGGCGGCGCTGGCCTTTGGGGCGGTCGCGGTCATGGCGCAGGACGAAGCGCCCACTGGCGAACTTGAAATCTTCTCGTGGTGGACGGGTGGTGGTGAAGCCGCCGGTCTCGATGCGCTGATCGCTCAGTTCAGCGAAATGTATCCGGATGTCACCGTGGTCAACGCGGCGGTCGCCGGTGGTTCGGGCGTCAATGCGCGCGCCGTCCTCCAGACCCGCATGCTCGGTGGCGATCCGCCGGACACCTTCCAGGTGCACGCGGGTCAGGAACTGAACGCCGTGTGGGTGGCCGAAGGCAAGATGCAGGCGCTGAATGACCTGTACGAAGCCAATGGCTGGATGGATCAGTACCCGCAGGGTCTGCTCGACCTCATCAGCGACGCCGAAGGCAACATCTACAGCGTGCCGGTGAACATTCACCGCTCGAACGTGATGTGGTACGTGCCCGCCAACCTCGAAGCGTGGGGCGTCACTGTCCCCGCAACGTGGGATGAATTCATCAGCACGACGTGCCCCGCGCTGCAGGCCGCCGATGTCACCCCGCTGACCGTCGGTGAAAACTGGACGCAGGCGCACCTCTGGGAAAGCGTCGCGCTCGGTGAACTGGGCGTCGATGGCTACAATGGTCTGTGGAATGGCGCGACGGCGTGGGACAGCGACGAAGTGGTCGCCGTCTTCGAAAAGTTCGGCCAGATCCTCGACTGCACGAACGCTGACCGCAACGGTCTGAGCTGGCAGGATGCCTCGCAGCGCGTCGCCGAAGGCGCCGCCGCGTTCAACATCATGGGCGACTGGGCCGCGGGCTACTTCCTCGTCGACCTCGCGCTGGAACCCGGCACGGGCTTCGCGTGGGCCGCGTCCCCCGGCACCGATGGCACGTTCATCATGCTGTCCGACACCTTCGGTCTGCCCGTGGGCGCGCCGAACCCGGGTGCTGTCAACGCGTGGCTGAGCTTCCTCGGTTCCGCTGAAGGCCAGGACATCTTCAACCCGCTCAAGGGCTCGCTGCCGGCCAACACCACCGCCGACATCGGCAACAGCGAACTGTACAACGCTTACTTCCAGGATGCCTACGAAGACTGGACGACCAACGCGATCGTCGGTTCGCAGGCGCACGGCGCGGTCGCCCCGCCCAACTTCAGCAACGGTTTCTCGACCGTGATCGCTTCCTTCGAAAGCGACCGGGATGCGGCGACGGCAGCGGCCTCGTCGGCGGAACTGGCGGCTGAAAACGGCATGATGGGCGATATGTAGTTCCCCGTTGTGGGTCAA
This sequence comes from Candidatus Flexifilum breve, assembly GCF_016713355.1. Lineage (NCBI taxonomy): Bacteria > Bacillati > Chloroflexota > Anaerolineae > Aggregatilineales > Candidatus Flexifilaceae > Candidatus Flexifilum > Candidatus Flexifilum breve. Next base: position 289,198 of record NZ_JADJPI010000007.1, on the reverse strand, counting down.
ATCTGAAGGTTGTAGGGGCGCAGCATGCTGCGCCCCTACGTTTAATAACGTCAGTTATGGATAAAACAGACGAGGTCGCTGGGCTGCTGTTCCCAGAATCACGGCGCCACCGACCCCTCCCCCGGGAATTGGGGAGGGGAGACACTCCTTCCCCCTCTCCGCTTGCGTGGGAGAGGGGGGCTAGGGAGGGGGAACTGCTTTAGGGACCGTCGATTTGCGTTCACCTGATCCATAACTCACGCTCAATAGGGGATCCTCTTATGCCACGCATCAACCGTGATCGCCTCACCGCGGTCCTCATGCTGACACCCTCGATCATCCTTGTCGCCGTGTTCGTGTACGGGTTCATCGCGTGGACGGGATGGACCTCTCTCACCGATACCACCTCGAACACCTTGATCAGTGGTCAGTCTGCCAATTACATCGGCGGCGAAAATTACGCCGAACTCTTCTCCCGCGCGCTCGACAAACGCTTTCGCGCCGATCTCGTCAACACCGTCTTTTTCACGATCATGTTCATCATCGCCTGCCTCGGCGTTGGCATGGGACTCGCCATCCTGCTCGACCAGAAGGTGAAAGGCGAAAACACGTTCCGCACTATCTTCCTCTTCCCGATGGCGCTCTCGTTCGTCGTCACGGGGGTCGTGTGGAGGTGGTTATTCAACCCGGAGAACGGCATCAACTCGCTGCCCACGCTGATCGGCTTGCCCGCGGGGACGTTCTTCTGGCACATCAGCGACGCCAAAGCCTTCACCTTCTTGTGGCAGGATGTCCCGGCGATCATCGGCATCATCGTGTTGGGGATCGTCGTGTTCTTCGCGCTGCGCAGTTGGGCAAAGCAGAAGTCGATGCTGGCGGCGCTCCTCGGGGCGCTGGCGCTGCTCACGATGGCGTGGCTGTCATTCGGCAATCCCAGCAGTTTGATCGCCATTGCCCGCCCGGAAGAACACAGCTTCCGCCCGGCGCTGCTGGCGCTCGTGCTGGCCGCGGGTTGGCAGATGTCCGGCTATACGATGGCGATGTATCTCGCGGGGCTGCGCGGCGTCTCGGATGAGCTGCGCGAAGCCGCGCGCGTCGACGGCGCGACCGAGCTCGGCGTGTACCGCCATGTGATCCTGCCGCTGCTGGCGCCCATCACTCTGAGCGCGATGATCATCCTCGGTCACATCTCGCTCAAAATCTTCGACCTCGTCTACACGATGGGCGGGGGCGATAACCTCTACATCGATATGCCCGGCATGTACATGTACATGCTGTCCTTCCGTGGGACTGATGTTGCCAAGGGCGCAGGCATTGCCACGATCATGCTGGTGATGGTTGCCGTCGTCATCGTCCCCTATCTGATCACGCAGTTGCGTTCGGAGAAGTCGCTATGAGCGCCATTACGCAGCCCTCACCCCTGAGCGCGGAAAGCTCTGCCGCGCCGCGCAAGCTGACCATCGGGCGCGTCATCATCTATGGACTGCTCATCCTGTGCTCGATCCTGTTCCTCGTCCCGGTCTATATGGTGCTGGTGACGAGCTTCAAGAGCATCGATCAGGTCAGCCTGTCGACCATGTGGCAGTTCCCGTCGGCCTTCACGCTCGAAAGCTTCCAGCGCGCCTTTGAACGCCTGTCGCCCAACCTGCTCAACAGCATCTTCCTCGTCGTCCCGGCGACCATCGGCTCGGCGATCATCGGGTCGCTCAACGGCTACGTGCTGTCCAAGTGGCAGTTCCGCGGCGCGAATATTCTGTTTCCGCTCATGCTGTTCGGCATGTTCATCCCGTACCAGTCGATTTTGATCCCGCTGGTGCAGTTCCTGAACTCGGTCGGTTTGTTCGGCAACCTGTGGGGCTTGATCCTCGTGCACATCGTGTACGGCATCCCGATCACCACACTGATCTTCCGCAACTACTACGCGGAAGTCCCCACCGAAATGCTCGAAGCGGGGTCGATTGACGGCGCGGGCTTCTTCGGCCTGTACCGCCACATCGTGCTGCCGATCTCCGCGCCCGGTTTCGTCGTGGTGATCATCTGGCAGTTCACGCAAATCTGGAACGAGTTCCTGTTCGGCGTGACCATCGCGCAGAACTCTCCGGTGATCACGGTGGCGCTGCAAAATCTCGCGGGCAGCCAGATCGTCGAGTGGAATGTGCAAATGGCGGGGGCTTTCCTCGCCGCCATCCCCACGCTCCTCGTGTACGTGCTGCTCGGTCGCTATTTCATCCGTGGTCTGCTGGCAGGCAGCATCAAGGGCTAAAGACTCAACGCCAAGACGCTCGGTCGCAAAGCTGCCCAGAGATAATGCTCAACGGCACTTTGCGTCCTTGCGTCTTCGCGCCTTTGCGTTAAATCTTCTCGTATTTTTCCTCTGCGCTCTCCGCGTTCTTTGCGCTTAACTTTCTTTTGGCTCTCTTACTCTGTGTTCTCTGTGTTCTCTGTGGTTAAAAATTCTTTTATTCTCTCTTCGTACTCCGCCGCGCCTGCCGCCGCGATATACCCGCCGTGTGTCGCGCCGGGCACTTCCCACAAGCGGATATTCTCCCCGCCGACGCGCTGCATCTCCCGCGCACCTGCCAGGCTCGGTTCGCGCGTCCCGTAGATCAGCAGGACGGGCGCGTCGATCGCGTCAATCGCGTCGATTGGGCTGAGCACGCTCATATCCACGCCGACGGTCACCCGGTAGCCGAACAGCGCCCCGAAGCGAAACAGCGCGCCTAGCCCCAGCGGCAGATGCGTCAGCGAATTCTCGTCAATCTCCGCATTGAAATTGTGATAGCCACCTTCGCTCACCAGCCACGCGATCTGATTGTTGAAGCGCGCCGCCGCCATGAGCGCCGCCGCGCCGCCCGCCGAAAAGCCGTGCAGACCGATCTGATTCGGATCGACGTCGCCACGCGTGTTGAGGTAGGCCAGCGCATCTCCGCCCGTGTCAGCTTCCAGATAGCCGAGCGAATTCGTGACCGGCGCGAGACAAGTGCGCCCCGCATAGGACAGCACGTTGACGCCGGCTGCGCGATACGCTGCCACCTCGTCAAGCCGTTCGCCCCGTCCGCCGCTCGTGGGGACGACGATCACCGTGAATCCGGACGACTCATCGGCTGGAATCCAGTAGGCCGGGATCATTTGGCCGGGAAATTCACTCGATGGGAAGCTCACATCTTCGTAGTTCCAGCCCATGCCCGCCGGGTCTTGACCACCGCCGCAGCCCGGCGCGGTCAGCACGCTGATGAAACCGAAGCCGAGAACGAAGGGGAGGGCCAGCCCCAGCGGAATCACGATGGCGAGGGTCACGATTACGATGAAGCGGATGCGCTGCTGCGGGGTGCGCTGGGGTGTCATCATGGGGCTATCCTTGCCGACCATTTGGGATATTCGTTGGGGAAATAAAAACAGACCGCCGGACATTGCTGCCCGGCGGTCTTCCCTTGCGGTCTCTGGGAGCCGACCCCTTTTCAGGAGACGCCCACTAGAGAAGGTGAGCGTCTAGGGGGTAGCCCCCTTATGACTGCGACTATCCACGCGATCACCTCCCTTTAGCTAACCCGTCGATAATTCACAGTATATGCAGTTTTTTGCACAGGTCAAGAGGGTTCATATAAGACAAAGATTAGAAATTCCCCTCTCAGCCTGTCTAGTGTTGATCCAGCAGAATGCCATTCCCATCCGGATCGATCAGCGTAGCGTGCGCCGGGCCGCTCGTCGACTCATCGGCCTCCAGTGTCAGCGCGATCCCCTGCGCCTTGAGCGCCTTCTGCACGCCGCGCACATCCAGCGGGTTGAAGGTCAGGATATTGTCGGGGAACATCCCCTGAAACAGCCCGATCTTAGCGTCGCCGTTGCGCAAAATGAGCCAGTTCTGGCTTTCGTCGCCAGCGATCTCGGTGAACCCCAGTTTTTCGTAGAATGCTCGCGACGCCTTGATGTCCTTCACCGCCAAACTGACTGAAAATGTGCCCAGATCCATCTTCTCGCTCCTACAAGCTCACCACCGGAATGGCGCATTCCAAGTCGTAGGTCTCCCAGCCGATCTCCTGCGGCGCGCGGTGATAGATCTCCATGGCGGGCAGGTTGTCCGGCTGAAAGCGGCTGCGCGGCAGCCAGGACCGGAACAGGTAGTGCCACGCCTTGTCCACGTCGAAAATATCGCCGCGCACATGGATCGCCGCCACATGACAGGCCGGGAAATCGCGCGCGCTGATGTCGCCTTCGCCCATAAAGCTCTCCGGCGCGACCAGACAGAAATCGTAGCGGCACAGCTCCAGCGGCGTGATATCCGGGTCATCCTGCGACATACCGATCAGTGTGGTCGGTGGGCTGCCGCGCCCCGTGTGCCATGCCATCAGCCGCGCATACCCGTCGAGGACGCGCTCCGGCACATACGAATTCGCGATCCGCAGGTAGGCCAGCCGCGCCGCCGGAAATTCTCGCACGCGCACGTCAAATTGGAATGCTGCCAACTGCTCATCAGTGTATGCGGGAAACGCGGGCAGCGTTTGCCGATTCTTGCTCTCTTTAAGCGGCGTCACGCGATCCCACCGACTGGGACTCAGCCCGTAGCGTTTCTTGAACGCGCGCGAAAAATGCGCCAGCGAGATGAACCCGCTCTCGACCGCCGCATCGCCCACGCGCATCCTTGGGGACGAGCGCAGCAGCAGGGCGGCGCGTTCCAGCCGCAGGCGCAGCGTGAGATCGGCAATCGTTTCGCCCGTCAGCGTTTTGAAGATGCGGTGAAAGTGAAATGGGGAAAAACACGCAACGTCCGCCAGCACCGCCAGCGACAAATCTTCGCTCAGGTGCAGGCGGATGTGATCGATGACGGCGTTGATCCGCTGCGTGTAGACGGGCGTCAGTTCCATCAATCAGTCGCCGTAGACGATCTCTCCGGTGACGACCGCTTCAAAGGCGTCGCCGGGCACAGTCTTCAATTGGTTCAAGTCTTCGTCATCCCAGCGCGGGTCGGTCGCGCCGCTGATGAACCAGCTCGTGCCGTTGTCCGCGACAATCATGCCGTAGGTTTGCAGCGCTTCGAGGATAATGCGCGCCATGCCCGTGTACTCGCTCATGTCGAAGTCAGCGCGCAGGCGCAGGCGCAAGCCCATCGGCGGCAAATCGGGATCGCTGCTGCTGGAGGCATAGTGCGTCGCCGGGTGGATATACGCGCGCTGCGACTCGCTCACGGTGAAGCGCAGCGCATGGTTGATCGCGCCCGCTTCGATCTCGTCATAGCGCACTAGGCCGGGGAAGATTGGCAGCCCCGCCGCATCCGCCGACGTCCAGCCTTCCGGGCGCAGTTCGTTCGAGAGCAGGTTGAACACCGCGCCGCTCGACGCATCCCACCCGTCGCCGTTCCATTCGGCGTTGTACAGCTCATAGAGCATGCAGTTGGCGTCATCCAGGGCGATCACATGGCGGTCGCCGCCCGCCTCGACGGGCGCATCCTCGGGAATCGGGTAGGGGCCGGGGTCACTCTCGTCGCCATAATCAACAAAATTGATCTCGACCGGCGGTTGATCGCCATCCACGACGATGTAGGGGATGCCGTAGGTCGGGTCTTCGCCGAAATCGGCGTGTAGATACTCATCGCCCTCCGCGCTGATGCTGGCGATATAGGCGTCAGAATTGGGATCGACGGGGAAATCGGAGATATCGGTGTTCCACGGATTATCCGGCGGGAAAACGGGGCAATCCCCGACTGTCGGGGGTTCAGCTTGCGCGGCAGCCACCAGCACCGCGCCCAATACCATCACGATCAGCAGGAGCAAACGCATCATTTTTTCCTCTCTCGTTGGTGTATTCTTTATACAGGCAGGCGCGAATGCGGGCAACTAGACTGAAGGTGACGATGAGCACTCCCCACGACGATCCGGTCGATCAGCGCGGCAAGCTGGACGAGCAGCCGTTCGACTACCAGATCACCAAAGACAACCGCGTGCTGCTGTTCTGGCAGGAAAAGCACATCAAGACGCTGGCGGGAACCGAGGCGCGCAAATTCATCGATAAGATTGAGACACTAGTAGGCTGAAGCGCAGCTTCTGTTGGCCAAGGTCACGGGGAATTTCAAGCGCGGCAACGAACGTCGTGACTAGGATGGCTGTCTGAAACGGACGAGATATGAGGATGCCTAAAAAGCGCACAAACACCTCAATAAGCGATGATTTTGTAGGGACAAGGCATGCCTTGTCCTCTTTTCCCTCTCTAAGAATTAGGACGAGGCATGAGGGTGTTTAAAAAGCATCCCTTAAAGCCTTTTCATTCGTCAGCGGACGCGATTTATCGCGTCCCTACGAAAACTGTTTCGGCCTGCGGGATACTTCTATCTCCCCTCCCTGAATTCGGGGAGGGGCCGGGGGTGGGGTCTGCTCCCCCTCTCCAGTGGAGAGGGGGTCTGGGGTTAGCTAACTCGCCGTCTCTTTGCCATTGCGTGCCTCGAAGATCGCGTCGGCGGCCTGCATCAATTCGACGCGCCGCTCCTCGCTGATCCCCTTGGCCATTAGGAAGCGATCCAGTAGTTCGGGATCGGTCAGCCCTTCCGGCGACCCGCCGAGCCGCGCGCGCGTCGGCTGTTCGACCTCTTTGCGAATGGCGGCGATGCTGTTGACGTGCGCCTGACGCAGCGCGTCGCGCACCAAGCCTTCGTTGAACCGCGCCTCAGTGATCGGTGTCAAGTCGACGATCACGCGCACGACGGCATCATCCAGATCGATGCGCTCCTCGATTTCCATAATCAGATCGCCGGTCGGGTCGTCCGCTTGGCGCAGATCGGCGCGGATGGTGACGAACGGACGCGCCTTGACGCGCTTGAACTCCCACACCGCCTTGCCGCGTTCTAGTTCCACCCAGCAGAAGCCCTTCGGGTCGTGTTCCTCGCCGAAGTCGATGCGTTCCAGCGATCCGCTGTAGACCACGGGCGGCAGACCTTCGCGCCCCTCGGTGATATTCTGGTGCTTGTGGATGTGCCCCATCGCCACGTAATCCCAGCGTGGGTCGGCGATGTCCGACGGCAGCACTTCGATGTCGCGCCCGAGCATGATGCCGCGTTCACTGCCGAAGCGCGCCCCGTTCACCGTGAAATGCCCGGTCAGCACGCGCGGAAAGTCATATTGATCGGCGTCGGCGGCGAGGTTGTTGAGGATGGCGCTCATTTCGCGTTGCAGCATGTGATCGGTCTCGGCGATGGTCAGGCCGCCCGTCTCGACTTCTTCGAGCAAGCGCGACCGGATCGGGTAGGGAGCCGCGCCGACGACCACCGATCCGCGCTTGGTCTCGATGACTTTGTTCTCGTAGGTGTCCGCCAGCCACACATTGGGCACGGCCAGCGTATCGTAGATTTCGATGCTCGACGCTTTGAGCGTGGTCGGCGGCAGGTCGTGGTTGCCCACCAGCATCACCAGCGGCGCGAGCGCGGTCAGGTCGCGCACACACCACGCGAACTCGCGCTGATACGTCGGGTTGGGGTTGCGCGTCTTGAACGCATCCCCGGCGAAGATCGCCAGATCGACATCATTCTCGCGCGCAAAGTCGATCATCTCGTTCATGCGGCGGATGAAGTCGCGCACGCGGCTGCTCAAGCCGGTTTCGGGGTCGGTGCGTCCATAATTTTCCATGCCGATATGCACATCGGCAAAATGCAACACGCGGATTGGAGCCATAACCTACGCCATCATCTGATTGGGTAATGCCTGCGAGGTATTATAGCACTGCAGACTGAGATCAGCGGGAAACAGAACCCACTTCCCCTCTCCCGTGGGAGAGGGGACTGAGGGGTGAGGCCAAAAACGGACGCGATAAATCGCATCCGTACGAAGATTGGCTCGGCGAGGAAGGTTGCCTCCCCTCCGGAGAGGGGATGGGGGTGAGGTGGCGGTTTAGAAGAACCCGCCGCGGCGGCTGAACCGCTGTTCCTGGAACGGCTCGCCTTCGTTGTGATACCCGTTGACCTCCCAGAAGCCCGGCTGATCATTCGCGCTGAATTCGAGCGCGCGCAGCCATTTGGCGCTCTTCCATAAGTAGCGCTTGGGCACGAGCGTGCGCAGCGGATAGCCATGCTCGGTATCGAGGTGCTGGCCGTCGAACTTGTACGCCAGCATGACATCGTCGTCCATCATCACGTCGAGCGGCACATTGGTCGTATAGCCGCCGTCACAGTGGGCGATGACGTGGCGCGCCGTCGGGCGCACCCCAAACAGCTTGACGAAGTCGCTAAAGCGCACGCCTTCCCACACCGTGTCAAACTTGCTCCAGCGCGTCACGCAGTGCAGATCACAGGTCTGCGTGACCGTGGGGAGCGCCTGAAAATCTTTCCAGTTCCAGCGCATTTCTTTGTCGACTTCACCGAAGACGCGCAAATCCCAGGTCGCCTCGTTGAAGCGCGGGACGCCGCCATAATGGAGCACGGGAAAATCGAGCGTGAGCGACTGTCCGGGGGGCAAACGCCCTTCTTTGCGCATCTGTTCTTCCAGCTTGCGCCGCTTGAGTACGTTCTCCAGCATTGTTGAGACCCTATCCACTCATTGATAGGGTGATTATAACGTAGTCTGCGCGCAGAAGGATTCTTACACACGGGGCTTTAAGGCAAGCGCGGCAGTACGCTTGGCGTTCCCGGTATAATAGGGGTATCACGAAAGCAAAAGGATCAAGCCGATGGATGTGCAGACCCGCATCGGGATGCCGCTGGACGAGTTCATCCGCGAATATGACAAAGCCCCCTTTGAGCTGGTCAACGGCGAAAGGATTCCCGTAGTGCCGACCGTAGCGATTCACGGAGAGATTATTCGCGTTTTGGTCATGCTGTTGGCCAAGCTGAATGGAATCGTTTTTTATACGGATACACCCTTCGTACGGGATGAGAAATCGGATCGGGTACGCGGTTCGCGTGTACCGGATCTCATGGCCTACCGGGTTACCCGTTGGACGGACTACAAAAACGCCACACCGGACTGGCGCGAACGTCCGTTTGCTCTGATTCCTGATTTATGTGTGGAAGTGGTTTCGAAGACCGATAACTACGAGGATGTTGACGACAAGGTCGCCGAATATTTACAGCTTGGCGTGAGTATGGTCTGGGTGATCAAACCGCGCAGCGAAGTGATCACCGTGCATGTAGCAGAACGTGTGCAGCGCCTGACCGCGACCGATCTCCTGACGGGCGGCGACGTGCTGCCCGGTTTCAGCGTGCCCGTCGCCGACGTTTTCCCCAAAGCCTGACTCACACGCTCTGCCGGAGCTCCCACAGGTTACCTTCCGGGTCGTTGAAGTACACTACCCGGTAGCCCCACGGCTGCGTCAGCGGGGGGCGCGTGAACGGCACGCCCTTCGCGCTGAGCGTCGCATAGATCGCATCCACATCGTCGACATCGGCGCACAGGATCGACCGGACCAGTTTCCCGCTCAGCGGTTCGAAGGCGCTCACGTCCACGCCGACCATCTCCGCCGATTGCCCCAGCTCCTGCAGCGCAAAATCCTGATCCTGCATCTTAAAGGCGACGAACTTGGCTTCCAGCTGCGCGACCGGCAAACCCAAGGTATCCCGATAGAATGTCAAGCAAGCGGGGAAATCCTGCACAAAGAGCACGATAGCGCTGACCCGGTTGAACATGCTGTATTGCTCCTGACTTGGCAGATATGCCCGAACTGGATCGCTATGGAGCCACTGGTTCAGGTATAATTAAGATTAGGTTTAATCTAGAACAAAAGTTCAAATTAGTCAACCGATCGATTAGGTCAAGCAAGGGGTGAGCTGCACAATGTCCGCCTGGGACTTGGCTCAGCCCGTTCGTTATTCTCAACCGGACGACAGGCGTTGTCCCAATACCCATCCCCGAGCTTCAGGTTTTGAACGGGGAAAAGGATAAGAATGCATGACCCCTCCCCCAATTCGCACCGATGGCAGCAACTGGTTTGCCGCCAACACGATGCGTGTGCGCGTGCCCAACATCATTCGCGAGACACAGCGCCTCAATAACTTCCCCATGCCCATCCACACCGCGTTGGAACGCCTGCGCATCTCGATTGAGAACGACGCGCCGATCCACCCGCTGCCCGATTCCGCGCCCGACTACGACCTGTGGTTGGAGGCGTTCGCCGCGCATGACGGCGAGTCGTGGCTGAATACCGAGTGGTTCTTCGCAGAGGTGTATCTCTATCGGCTGATCGTCGGCGCAGTTGATTGGCACACCACTGGCGTGGATCCGTTCGTCGCCAAGAAGGAAGAAGAGGTCACGGGTGGTGGGATTCAGGCGGCGATTCGCCATGCGCTGACGGCGCCACCCGACACACGACTCGCAAACCTGCTGCATCATGCGTTGTGGGGCAACCGCGTCGACTTGAGCTATGCCATCGGCACGACGCACGGCGCGGCGACCAGCGACGATCTGCTGGCGGATGACAGCGCGGCGGTCATCGATTACTTGCAGGCGAGCGAACCGGGGCACGTCCATATCGTGCTCGATAACGCCGGGACCGAACTGGCGATGGATATTCTGTTCGTCGATGCGCTCCTCGATATCGTGGATCGCGTCACGCTGCACGTCAAAGATCATCCAACCTTCGTCAGCGACGCCACGCGCAGCGATGTGCTCGACTTCCTGAGCGAAATGGCGCTGCGTGGTTCACTCACGCGCGGTTTCGGTCAAGAGGCGCGTGAGATCAGCGAACGGGTGCAGTTGGCGCTCATGGATGATCGGCTGCGCATCACGCCGGATCGCTGGTGGAACAGCCCGTACTTCGGCCCGCAGATGCCGCCGCGCCTGCTGTGGCAGTTCGAGGACGCCGAATTGGTGATCTTCAAGGGGGATGCCAACTATCGCCGCATCGTCAGCGATGCCTTGTGGCCTGCCGACACGCCGTTCGCCGAAGCGGTCAACTATTTCCCCGCGCCGCTGCTGGCGCTGCGCACCTGCAAAAGCGATACCATCGTCGGCTTGCCGACGGGCTTGGCGGACAAGCTCGATGTGGCGCACAACGATTGGCGCTTCAACGGCAAGCACGGCCTCATCCAGTTCTACAAGCCGTAGCGGCCTCACCCCGTTTCGCTGCGCTCAACCGCCCCTCTCCCTTGGGAGAGGGGCAAAGAACCGTCAGGTTCTTGGGGTGAGGCCTACGCATTGGCAGACTAAACTGAAATCCCACACGCCGTCTAGTTACCGATTTTACCCCCGCAGATACCGCCCCGTGATCGACTGCTCGGCGTGCACGATGTCGCGCGGCGTGCCTTCGAACAGCACGCGCCCGCCTTTGTTACCGCCTTCTGGCCCCATGTCGATGATCCAGTCCGCGTTTTTGATCACGTCGAGATTGTGCTCGATCACGATCACCGTATTGCCCGCATCCACCAGCCGATTCATGATCGCCAGCAGGTGCGTGATATCCGACATGTGCAGCCCGGTGGTCGGCTCATCCATCACGTAGATGCTGCCCTGCTTGTGCAGTTCGCTGGCAAGCTTGATGCGCTGGCACTCGCCGCCGGAGAGCGTGCTGAGCGGCTGCCCCAACGTCAGATAGTCGAGGCCGACATCGCTCATCGCCTGCAGCCGAGCGGTGATCTTCTTGATGGTGAAGAACTCGAGCGCCTGCTGCACCGTCATCCCCAACACATCGTTGATCGACTTGCCGTTCAGCTTGTATTCGAGCACCTCGTCCTTGAAGCGCTTGCCTTCGCAGATTTCGCACGGCGATTTAACCTCGCCCAGCGCCGCCAGTTCCGTGTAGATCACGCCTAAGCCCTGACAGTTCTCGCACGCGCCCTCCGAATTGAAGCTGAACAGGGACGGGCTGACGTTGTTGGCGCTGGCAAACGCTTTGCGCACATCGTCCATGATGCCGGTGTAGGTGGCCGGGTTAGAGCGCGTATTCGCGCCGACGGGCGACTGATCAATCACAATCGCGTCGGTATGCTGGTGTAGAAACACCTGATGAATCAGTGAGCTTTTGCCCGAACCCGCGACGCCTGTCACAGTAGTCAGCACGCCTTGCGGGATGTTCACGCTGACGTTCTGCAAATTGTTGACGCACGCATTCGTGATGCGCAGTTGACCTTTAGCGGCGCGGAAACTGGTCTTGATCGGCATCTGGCGCAGCATGTGCTTGCCCGTGAGCGTCTCCGACTGCAGGAGCCCGTCGAAACTGCCTTCGTAGACGATCCGTCCGCCGTTGCTGCCCGCGCGCGGCCCCACATCCACCACGTGATCCGCCGCCTTGATCACATCCGGGTCGTGTTCGACTACCAGCACGGTGTTGCCCCGGTCGCGGAGCTGCTGCAAGAGTTCATTCATGCGGTGAACATCGCGCGGGTGCAGGCCGACGCTCGGCTCGTCGAACACGTACATCACATCGCTCAGGCTGCTGGTGAGATGCTTGACGATCTTGACGCGCTGCGACTCGCCGCCGGACAGCGTGTCCGTTTCGCGGTTCAGCGTGAGGTATTCCAGCCCAATGTCGATCAGATATTGCAGCCGCTGGACGAGCGTCGCGACGATGGGCGCGCCTTTCGGATCGGTGACTGCGCGGATCACGTTGATCAGATCGCCCACTTCCATGGCCGACATCTCGGCGATATTCAGCCCATTGATTTTGCAGCTCAGCGCCGCTGGACTCAAGCGCGCGCCGTGGCACAGCGGGCAGAGCTGCATCGTCAGATATGGCTCAACGGATTTTTGGGTGCGCTCTGAGAGGGTTTTCAGGTCGCGGGTGATGTACTTCTGCGTGAACTTCTCGACAATGCCGTCGAAGGTCATGTTCATCGACTTGTTGCCGATCATCATTTTGACCTTGACGGGCTGGCTGTAGAGCAGGCGGTTCATTTCCTCGTCGGAATAATCGGCCAACCGCTTGTCGGTGTCGAATAAGCCCGATTGCGTGAGGAGATTCCAGCCCCAACTGTCAATGGCATACTCCGGGAACAGGATGGCGCCCTCGTTGATCGACTTGGACGGATCGAGAAAGCGGTCGAGATCCACACCCAGCTTGCGGCCTAAACCGTTGCATTCCGGGCACATCCCCTGCGGATCGTTGAATGAGAATAGGTTGACGTGCCCCACATGCGGCTGACCAATATACGAGAACAGCCGCCGCAGCACCGCGTAAATGTCGGTGATGGTGCCCATCGTCGAATGCGAACCGCCGCCGAGGCGCTTTTGATCGACCACAATTGGCATGTTCAGGTTCTCAATGGCGTCGGCGTCCGGCTGGGAGTAGCGCGGCAGGAAGGCGCGAATGAACATGCTGAAGTTTTCGTAAAGCTGGCGTTGCGCTTCAGAGGCGATGGTGTCGAAGACGATGGAGGACTTGCCCGAACCCGACACGCCGGTGAAGATGGTGATCTGGCGTTTGGGAATGCGCAGCGAAACGTTCTTGAGGTTGTTCTCACGCGCACCGCGAATCTCGATATATTCCTGGGGCATGGGTTCTCCTTCTCAGATCGCAAACTGAAGCCTTAAGCCGTGCGTAGCTATATGGTTGCGGTCGCCGGGTGTGTGATGCACATGCCCAAGGCAGACTAGCTTTCAACCTATGCCAGTGATAGCATGAACGCAAATCGTAACTGAGTCCGGAGTTTCACTGTGCGTAACCCCTTAATCGTGATCCCGGTGCCTGCTCCGGTGCAGCAGGCGGCCTTTGACCTGTACGCCACGCTGACCGATGCTATCGCCGCGGCGGGCGCAGCCCTTGAACCGGGTGATGTGCTGGCCGTGTCCAGCAAGTACGCGGCGATCAGCGAGGGCCAGATCGTCAAGCTGGACGAGATCGAGATCACGCCGCAAGCCGCCATGCTCGCCGAGCGCTACAGCATGAATCCCGGGATCGCCGCGCTGGTCGCGCAGCAGGCGGATCACATCTTCGGCGGTATTCCCGGCTTTTTGCTCACCTTCAAAGACGGCATTCTCTCACCCAATGCGGGCATCGACCGCTCGAACATCCCCAATGGCTACGCGGTCGTCTTCCCGGAGCATCCCTATCGCACGGCGGCGCGCATTCGCGCGGCGATGCGGGCGCGCCTCGGCGTCGATATCGGCGTTATCCTCACCGACAGTTGGCTGATGCCGGGGCGCATCGGCACGACGGGCGTCGCGCTGGCTACGGCGGGTTTCCGTCCCGTGCAGGATGAGCGCGGCAAGCCGGATCTCTTCGGCAACCCAATGATGGTCACGCGGCGCGGCATCGCCGACACGATTTGCGCGGCGGCGCAGTTGGTCATGGGCGAGCGTGACGAGGCGACCCCGTTCGCCATTGCCCGCAACACCGGTGTCACACTCACCGATGATGAGATCACCGTTGCGGATGTCGCCATCGAGTGGCCGATGTGCATCTACGTGCAGTCGCTCACCGAAGGCGCGCTCGTGCAGGTTGAACGCAGTCCCCGCTAAACCCTCATCCTGCTTTCACCATCCGATCCGATAATTCAATTGGGGCGCGGCGTGCTGCGCCCCGATCATCTCCGCACTCATCAGCACTTCCCATTCTGAGGTCTGAGACGAAAGGCTACAGCATATGCAGCTTCACGGGCTTCACCATGTCACTGCCGTCACCGGCAATCCTGGCTTGAATCACGATTTCTATACGCGCGTGCTGGGTCTGCGCTTGGTCAAAAAGACGGTCAATCAGGACGATACCTCGGCGTATCACCTGTTTTACGCGGATAAGCTCGGCTCCCCCGGCACGGATATGACCTTCTTCGACTGGTCGATGCTGGGCGCTAATCGGCGTGGCACGGACAGCATCGCGACCACGCAGTTCCGCGTGAATGGCGCGGCGGCGCTCAATTACTGGGTGGGACGCTTGATGGCGGAAAACGTGCAGCACGAGGGAATCAGCACTTGGGCGGGGCGCGCCGCGCTGCGCTTCGACGATCCCGAAGGGCAGCGCTTGATGCTGGTCGACGATGGCGGCGCGCCGTATGAGGGCGAAGTGTGGGATGGGGCCGATGTGCCGCTCGACCATGCCATTCGGGGATTCTACGGCGTCGTGCTGCACGTCCCTAATCTCGACCGTATGGCGATTCTGCTCACGCAGGTGCTCAACTTTGCCGAACTCCGTCGGGAGACGCTGCCCACGGGCGAAGCGCTGATTGTGTTCGGCATGGATGGCGGCGGGCCGGGACGCGAAGTGCATGTGGTCGAAGTGCGCAGCGGCGGACGCGCCAATCTCGGACGCGGCGGCGTGCATCACGTCGCCTTCCGCGTGACGGATGACGCCGAGCAAGCGGCATGGGAACAGCGCCTCGCCCGCGTCGGCCTGCCCACCTCCGGCCAAATCGACCGCTTCTACTTCAAGTCGCTCTACTTCCGCGTGTCCGAGGGCATCCTGTTCGAATTGGCGACCGACGGCCCCGGTTTTGCCGCCGACGAAAGCCTCGAAACGCTCGGCGAACGGCTGGCGCTGCCGCCCTTCCTCGAACCGCACCGCGCGCAGATCGAAGCCGGTCTCAAGCCGATTGAATGAAGTATTCACAGACCCTCAGCCCTGCTAGCACGCAAGCGGGGAGAGCGCGATAGTTTAATCTGAGGCAACAGACAGAATGGCTTGCCCCTCCCGTTAGCGGTCGAGGCAAGAGGGTGTTGAATAAGGGCAGCTTCCGACCTCACCCCCAGCCCCTCCCCGAATTCAGGGCGGGGAGACAGCCAAAGCGCTGTTCATCGCCCCTCTCCCCGCTTGCGTAGGAGCGGGGGTTGGGGGTGAGGTGACATAGATAGGTTTTCATGGTTCCCAATGGAACCTGGGGTTCCTTCGCCAAAGAATCTGTAGGGACGAGGCATGCCTCGTCCTGTCTTTCTCTGGAGAGGGCAACCCACCCGTCATCTATTTCCCTAACTGAGGAAAATCAAAGCGTTACGCGGAGCGGTTCTGGTGCGATTTTCTACCGAGGACGAGGCATGCCTCGTCCCTACAATTAAAAACCTACCCCTGACAGGTGGGGTGAGGGGAACGCGCGCATGAGGTTTATTCCTAACTGACGTTAAAACACAACGGACGCCCCGCGAGGCGTCCGTTGTGATTCTGAAGCGAAGGGCTGCTTACGGGTGGTTGCCGGTGTTTTCGGTGACGGACAGCGTGCCGCTGATGAACGAACCGGAGGCAAAGCTGCCGATCCAGATGTCATAGCGCCCACTCGCCGGCGAATTGAAATCAATCGTCGGGTTGAGCGTGCCGAAGCTGTCGTCGTTGCAGGCGAACTGACCATTGGCGCCGTTGATAATCATCGTTGAGTCGCCGCTGCCCACGAAGTAGAAGCGCAGCGTCGGGAACGCGCCAGCGGTGTAGTTCACGCTGAAATCGGGCGCGGAGGTCGCGAAGCCGGTGCAGCCGCCGCCCAGATAGCTGACGTCAACGCTGCCGCCGGAGGTCATGCCTGCTTGGAACGGATCCGGCACGAAGCCCGAAGTCAACGGGGTCGACCCGTAGTTCGGCGGCAGGTTGAAGTTCAACGTCGCCGCCGGAGCCGCGGTCGTGGCCGTCGGCGTGGCGGTGGCCACTGCCGGGTTCGTGCTGGTCGGCGTCAGCGTGAACAGCGTTGTGCTGGTCGGCGTCAGCGTCGGCGGGGTGATGATCGAGATTGCCGCGCAGTTGCCGCCAACACGCACCACAGTGCCGGAGACCCAACCGGTCACGCCATTGACCGTCACCTGATACCACGAGGCATCCGGGACACGACCGAGGACGAGCGCGGTTCCCAACGGCGAAAGCTGCGTCACAATGCCGAAATTCGTGCCGGGGCCGCTGCGGACATTGACCGCCGTGCCGCCGACCGTCGCGACCGTGCACGGGCCGAGCGGATTAATCGTCGGGAAGGCGATCTGCGTGGGCACGAACAGCGTGGGCGTCGCCACAATCACCACCGAGGTCGGGAGCGCTGTGGGCTGCACGTTTTGCGCTGTGCCACCCGTCGCCGGGCAGCGGATCGGGCCGTTTTCGACTTCCAGACACACGAAGAAATCGGAATTTGCGCCGCTGAAGAGTACTTCAAGCAGGAAGGAGACATTGCCCGGCGGCAAACGGAAGCGCGCGCCGCCGATCAGCGCGCCCGCCGAACCGAGCAGTTCGCCCGTTTCCGAGTCGCGCAGGACGAAGACCGGGCTCGCGCCCGCCGAACGTGACTCCGCCGTCAGCAGTTGGAACGCAGTCGGGTTGCCCGCGACGGTGAAGGCCGCGCGCGTCGCTTGATCGCTCACATTGCTGGTGATGGCTTCGCCGGGTTGGAGCGGTTCTGGCGCTTCGAGCGGTTCACCCGCCTGAATGCTCAGCAGGAACGCGCCCGCCGTGCCAAATGTGCCGCTGATCTCGATGCGGTACTGGCCGGGCGTGGAAATTGGCACCGTGCCCGCTACCGTCGAACGGCCCGCGCTGTTATCAACGCTTTGCAGTACGACGCCCGACGGATCGAACACGCGGAACGCCGGTGCTAACCCGGAGCCAATCGTCAAAACCTGAATTTGCAGCGTCTGCGGCGTCGGCACATTCACGCTAAACGCCGAGACTGGGATTGCCGCGCTCACTTCCCCCGTCACATTCTCGCCAATCCCGACTGGAACGACGTCGGCCTGGGCAGTGACGCTCACCGCGGTTAAAACAATTAACATGAAAACTACTATGAGCTTACGAATTGTCATCGTTTATGTCTCCACTCCACCAAGTGCTGCTCTCCCTTAACTGTACGACAAATACGATACATTGCAATCAGGCTAAGGGCGGAGAGACAATAAGAATAAGGACTACACCGCGTGGGCAGAAAGGCAGCGGATCATGGGACGACTACAGGGCAAAAGCGCGTTGATCACCGGAGGTAATTCAGGCATCGGACAGGCGACGGCTCGCCTCTTCGCGCAGGAGGGCGCGCAGGTCATGATCGCCGCGCGCAATCAGGAGAAGGCCGCGCACACTGTCGCGCTGATCACGGACGAGGGCGGCACGGCATGGGCGCTGCCGTGCGATGTGCGCCAGGCCGACGACTGCGAACGCGTGGTCGCCGAAACGATCCGCGCCTTTGGCGGGCTGGATATCGTCTTCAACAACGCGGGGATTGTGCCCTACACGGGCATCCTCGATACCAGCGACGAGACGTGGCTCGACACCTTCGCCACCAACGTTCACGGCACGTTCTACATCAGCCGCGCTGCTGTGCGCCACATGCTCGCGCACGGCGGCGGCGTGATTGTCAACAACGCGTCGGATTGGGGCATCGTCGGCGGGCAGGACGCGACCTGCTACGCGGCGACTAAGGGCGCGGTTGTGCAGATGACGCGCTCGATGGCGCTCGATTTCGCGCGGCAGGGCATCCGCGTGAATGCGGTGTGCCCCGGCGATACGTTCGTCGAACGCTGGCGCGCTAACGGGCACGCGGCGGATGAGGAAGCCTTGCGTAAGATGGGCGCGGCGCTGCCCATGGGACGCGTCGGGCAGGTGGAGGAGATCGCGCGGGCGGTGCTGTTCCTCGCCAGCGACGAATCGAGCTACATGACCGGGCAAATGCTCATCGTGGATGGTGGCAATACAGCCGGTGGAGTCAGCACGCGCTATTGACGACAGGAGACCCGCATGGAGACCGATCCGCTCCGAGCACTTACAGCAACCGCACCTAAACGACATCAACGTAGCGCGGCGCTGCCCATCGTCATCCTCGTACTCGCCGGGGTGGGGTTCGCCGTCTTCTGGCTGCGCCCCGCGCAAAAAACGTTCGAAGTTGAAGATTTCCGCATCGTCTACGATGCGCCATGGTACCTTTCCAGCACGCAACTCTGGGCCACCTGTGAGGTTATCGAATTCTGGGAGTGCGACGCGGCCTTGGCCAGCCCCTACACCGAGATGTTAATTGCGCGCTTCAAAACCGAGATTCCCCCAGAAGTGGACGCAGCGACCATCGAAGCCATTAACCGCGCCTCGTGGCTCGAACAGAACCCAAGCGTGAGCTTCGTTCGCGTTGAAGATCTGATGATTGATGGTCAACCAGCCGTTGCCCGCGTGCTGTCAGGCATCACCTTGAACGGGAGCGCGGGAGGTAACAGCGGCTATAGGATGAGCATTTTTGTGAAGAATGGGGTGTGGTTATATACGTTTGATATCGACAGCATCAGCGAAGAACGGTTTGAACAGGATCGCGCGTCCGTGATGGCGCTGCTCGGTGGCTTCGAGTTTCGCCAGCGTATTGTGGACGGGAACAGGCAGACCTAAGGGTGTTTAAGAGGCCATTTGAAAAATCAATCGTCTTGAATTCCGTAGGGGCAGACCGATGTGTCTGCCCTGTATTGGGCGCACACGTAGGTGCGCCCCTACGAGAACATTTCCGAATATTCAGATGTCTTCTAAAAAGCGCTTAAAGCCTTTCCCTTCGTCAGCGGACGCAATGAATTGAGTCCCTACGAAAACAAATTCGGCTTCTCTGCGCTCTTGGCGTTCTCTGCGGTTAAGTCTCTTTTACTTTTTCGTGCTCAGTCGATCCGCGATGAGTTGCAAGTCGCCTGCCGTGCCCGAGAGCGACAGCGTGCCGAACACCATCACGACGATGGCGAGAATCGACTGCGGATACGTCTGCGCGTTGGCGATGGCGTACATGCCGAGCAGCGCCAGCATGACGAACACCAGCGCAGGCAGTCCGGCGACGAACACATATTGGTTATCGGTCAGGTCATCGGGGATATCGACATGGGTGCGCGTCCAACTCACGGCGCGGCGACCAATCACGCGCAGGGCGAGCAGGTGCAGCAGTTCATGCGGAACGCCAAGGATGCGGGTTAACTGGTTCATTTGACTCGTGGATATCCTAAGCGTTCAATCGCCGCCGCAGCCTCAAAGTCTTTCGCCGTGAGCTGATTGCCCGCGCTGTGCGTGGTGAAGCTCACGCGGACTTTCTTGTACCCGATATACAGATCCGGGTGGTGGTCCAACCCTTCGCACACCGTGCCGATGGCACTCGCCAGCGCGAGCCCGGCCATGTAACTGTCGAGCGCATACGTTTTGCTGATCACGCCGTTCTCTGCCGCCCACCCGGGCAGCGCGGCGATCCGGGCGGTGATGTCGGCTTCCGTCAAAGCAGCAGCCATAGCCAAATCTCCTGTTACAGTAAAATCGCTGCCCCAAGCTTACCCATGAAACCTGAAACGCGCATAAACGAACTGTGCCTTCAGGGAACGCGCCGGCGCAAATGCAAAATCGGATACGGTTTGCCGAGCCCGTCGCGCTCCGAGCGGGCAAACACCTCAAAGCCGAGATGCAGATAGAAGCCGACCGCCTGCGGGTTCTGTTCGTTCACGTCGACTTCCGTCGCGCCGAAGACCTCAACGGCGTGCGTCATCAAGCGCCGTCCGGCACCCTGCCCGCGATAATCCGGATGGATGAACAGCATTTCGACCTTGTGCACGTCGATGGCGACGAAACCGCCGATGATCTGCGCGTCATCACGGACGCTGGCGAGCGTCAAATGCGGGAGCACCTGCCGCACGAGCGGTCGGAAGATTTCAATATCGGCGGGGGCGACAAAATCATGGGTCGCGCGGACGGACGCTTCCCAGACTTCGACGACCCGCGCATAATCGGCGGGGTGCACAGTAAAAACACCCGGTTGCAACGGCATGATCGTCCTCCGTTGACTGCGCTGAGCATAACGGATTTGTTATACGTTACTTACTATACTCTCCTTCTATCGACTGTGCATCAGTTGCTTTCAGCCGCGGTTTTCAGTACCATTGGAGTAAAGTTGAATGCTGAAAGAGGATAGAATGGCGGATGTAGTACTGGAACAGAAGACTGGCGCGGAAAACGTCATCTGGGATCTGTCGATCTTTTATCAGAAGCTGGATGATCCCGCCATTGATCGGGACATGGAACGCGTGCAGGGCATGGCGAACGACTTCGCCGCCAAGTATCGCGGGCGCGTGGCACAGCTCGACCCCGAGGAAATGGTCGACGCGATGGTCGAAATGGAAGCCATCTACGATGTTTCCGGGCGCATCGGCTCGTATGCCTCGCTGAACTTCAGCACGGACACGACGAACCCGCAGGTCGGGCGGCTGCTCCAGCGCGTGCGCGAACAGGGCGCCAAGCTCGCCCAGACGCTGCTGTTCTTCGATCTGGAATGGAAGGCGGTCGACGATGCGGTCGCGGCGCAGCTTCTGGCGCATCCCACGCTCGGCAAGTACCGTCACCCGCTGGAAGCTGATCTCCGCTACAAGCCGTACACCCTGAGCGAGATCGAAGAGCAGTTGATCGTCGAGAAGGATGTGACCGGGGCGGGTGCGTGGGTGCGCTTCTTCACCCAGTTGACCAGCGCCATGCGCTTTGACTGGGAAGGCGAAAAGGTCAACCAGTCGAAGATTCTCGACAAGCTGCACAGCGAAGATCGCGCGGTGCGCGAGAAGGCCGCCGAGTCGGTCACGGCGGGGCTGCGCGAAAAGCAGATGGAACTGACGTACATCTTCAACACGTTGATGCTCGATAAGGCGAACGAAGACCAGCGGCGCGGCTACCCGACGTGGATTTCGGCGCGCAACCTGTCCAACAAAGCGCCCGATGCGGTGGTCGAGGCGCTCATTCAGGCGGTGACGTCGAATTACGACATCGTCGCGCGGCACTACCAGCTCAAGCGGGCATTGCTCGGCCTCGACGAGCTGCGTGACTATGATCGCTACGCCCCGCTCAAGATCGACGCGCCGGAAGCCAACTACTCATGGGAAGAAGCGCGCCAGGTCGTCCACAGCGCGTATACGGCTTTTAGCCCGCGCCTCGGCGAGATCGTCAACCGCTTCTTCGACGAAAACTGGATTCACGCGCCCGTGCTGCCCAACAAGCGCGGCGGCGCGTTCGCCGCGCCGACGGTTGCTTCGGCGCACCCGTTTGTGTTCGTCAACTATCTCGGCAAAGACCGCGACATTATGACGCTGGCGCACGAACTCGGGCACGGCGTGCATATGTATCTCTCCGGCGAAGCGCAGGGTCAGACTGGCCTGTATACGCCGCTGACGACGGCTGAAATGGCGTCCGTATTCGGCGAAATGCTCACGTTTGAAGACCTGATGCGCCGCCAGCCCGATCCGGCGGTGCGGCTCAAGGCGCTCGCGCACCGCGTCGAAGACAGCTTCGCGACTGTCTTCCGGCAGGTGACCATGAATCGCTTTGAAGACGGGATGCACACCGCCCGCCGCAGCGAAGGCGAACTGCCGACCGAACGCATCAACCAGATCTGGCTGGAGACGCAGCGCAAGATGTTCGGTGATAGCGTCACGCTCACGGACAACTACGGTTGGTGGTGGAGCTATATCGGTCACTTCATCCACACGCCCGGCTATGTGTACGCCTATGCCTTTGGCGAACTGCTCGTGCTGGCGCTGTTCAATGTGTACCGCAAGCGCGGCGCGGACTTCGTGCCGCAGTACCTCGACGTGCTGGCGGCGGGCGACTCGGATTACCCGGATCGCATTCTGGCGAAGGTCGGCGTGGATTTGACCGACCCGAACTTCTGGAACGAAGGCCTGGCTTTCCTGCGCGGCATGGTCGAAGAAGAAGAACGCCTCGCCCGCGAAGTGTTCCCGGAGAAGTTCTAGACGAGTTCACAGTTTACAGTGGACAGCTCACAGTCAGGCTGTCCAGTGTGA
Organism: Candidatus Flexifilum breve; assembly: GCF_016713355.1. Taxonomy (NCBI): domain Bacteria; kingdom Bacillati; phylum Chloroflexota; class Anaerolineae; order Aggregatilineales; family Candidatus Flexifilaceae; genus Candidatus Flexifilum; species Candidatus Flexifilum breve. Next base: position 266,639 of record NZ_JADJPI010000007.1, on the reverse strand, counting down.
GTACGGACGCCCCTCCTGCTGACAGGCGCGGTAAGCCGGTAGCTCGGTAGTGTTACGGGATCCTTTCAGCCTCACCCCTAAATCCCCTCTCCCAAGGGAGAGGGGACTTCACGAACGCATGTTTCTCCCCTCTCCGTTCGGAGAGGGGCGGGGGTGAGGCTAAAAGCAACGGTTTCATGCTGCTCTACGGCGCTGCGCGCCTGTCTTGCCCTCATCTCTGAATCCACGGGCATTTTGCCGCCAGGAGTTGACCGATGTCCCACGCTTACATCATCCGTGAGGCGACGCCCGACGATGCCGAAGCCTTGATTGCCTTCATGAAACGCATCGCCGACGAGCCGAACAACGGCACGACCTTCACTTCGGCTGACGAATTTACGCGGACCGTCGATGAAGAACGCGATTTGATCCGGCAGCGGCATGACGCTGACAATGCCTGCTGGTTGGTCGCCGTGACGCCTGACGGCCAGTTGATCGGTCAGGCGAACATCAGCGGCGGGCCGCGCGCGGGCAAGCGCACGGTCGGCCTCGCGATTGCGCTCGCGCCGGAGTGGCGGAATCGCGGCATTGGCACGGCCATGATCCGCCAATTGATCGACTACTGCCGCCAGAGTCCTGCCATTCACCGTCTGGAACTCGGCGTGTATACCAACAACCCGCGCGCGATTCACGTATACGAAAAGCTCGGCTTTGAGCATGAAGGCGTCGACCGCGAAGCCTTCTGGAAAGCCAACGAGGGCGGCTACCTCGACTCGTATCGCATGGCGATCCTGTTCGACGACGCGCGCTAAACGTCGGCGGAGGCACCGCTCCCGCCCCAATGGACTCACCTCGTGGCAATTGTCACAAAGGGTGAGGATGGGTTATAATTTTTAACGTTGATTCCCATTCACAAGGCAAGTTGAACCCTTATGGCCAAGCGACCCCCTGTTTATCCATTTACCGCCATCGTCGGTCAGGAGAAGATGAAAATCGCGCTCATCCTGAACGCGATTGATATGCGTATCGGCGGCGTGCTGATTCGCGGCGAACGCGGTACCGGTAAATCGACGGCGGCGCGTGCACTGGCGGCGCTGCTTCCCGAAATTGATGTTTTTACGGACTCTCCGTTTAATGACGATCCCGCGCGCCCCGACACGTGGTCGGACTGGGCCCGCGATAACCAGAACGGGCATCAGAGCGTTTCGCGTCGCAATGTCCCCTTCATCGACCTGCCCGTGAGCGCGACCGAAGATCGCGTCGTGGGGACGCTCGATATTGAAAAAGCCATTCAGCAGGGTGTGAAGAAGTTTGACCCCGGTGTGCTGGCCAACGCCAACCGCGGCATCCTGTACATTGACGAAGTCAACCTGCTCGACGATCACGTCGTCGACCTGCTGTTGGATTCGGCGGCGATGGGCGTGAACGTGGTCGAACGCGAAGGCATCAGCTTCGCGCACCCGGCGCGCTTCATCCTCGTCGGCACGATGAACCCGGAAGAAGGCGATCTGCGCCCGCAGCTCCTCGACCGCTTCGCGCTGTCGGTGGAAGTCGAAGGCATCCGCGATGCGGGCAAGCGTATGGAAATCGTCGAACGGCACATCGCCTACGAATCCGACGCCGAAGCCTTCCGCGAAGAATGGCAGCCCAGCGAGCAGCAGCTCGCCGAACGCATCATTGCCGCGCGCGCGCTGGTCGATGACGTGACCTACACACGCCGTGATTTGTACAGCATCGCCACGCTGACGAGCGGTCTCCACATCGACGGTCACCGCGCCGATATGGTGATCCTCAAGACGGCGCGCGCTTACGCCGCCTACAACCTGCGCGACGAAGTCAACCAGCATGATATTCTGCTGGCGCTCGAATTGGCGATTCCGCACCGCCTGAAGCGCGGCCCGTTCAGCGACGCCCAGATGAACATGGCGGAACTCGAAAAGAAGATGGATCAGATCGAGTCCGAGTGGGGCGAAGGCGATGAATCGCAGGAAAGCACTGATGAGGGCGCGGAACAGACAGTCAAAAAAAAAGCCAATCCGTAGCAACGGATAGCGATCAGGATACGCCGGATTACGGTCAAACCGACCCGCAGCCCCAGAACGTCTTCGATAACCGCGACGCGTACTGGTGGGAGGGTGGCAAGAAAGTTCAATCCGGCGCGGAATTCACCACGCGTAAACTCCAAACCAACCTCGACCAGATGACCCGCCGCCAGTCGGGTCGTCGGTCGCGCACCAAAACCGACCGCAAGCGCGGTCGCTACGTGCAAGCTCGCCCGGCCAACGGTCGCACCGACGATATCGCCTTCGACGCCACGCTGCGCGCCGCCGCCCCGTTCCAGAAGGGCCGCGCCGATCAGAAGGCCGCGACCGGCATGGCCTACGCGCTGCGCAAAGGCGACCTCCAGCGCAAAGTCCGCGTCAAGAAGACCGCTAACCTGATCCTATTCGTTGTCGATGCCTCGTGGAGTATGGCCGTCAGCGAACGCATGACCGCCACCAAAGGCGCGATCATGTCCTTGCTGACGGATGCCTATCAGCGGCGCGACCGCGTCGGCCTGATCGTCTTCCAGAAGGACCGCGCGAACATGATTCTGCCGCCGACCAATTCGGTCGTGCTGGCGAAACAGGCGCTGACGACGATCCCGGTCGGCGGCAAGACGCCGCTCTCCGCCGGGTTGTTCATGGCGCACGAGTGCGTGCGCAAAGAGAAGAACCTGCACCCGGACATCATCCCGTTGATCATCCTGCTCACCGACGGCGCGGGCAATGTCTCCATCGGCAAGGATTCGCCGCAGGAAGAAGCGCACCGCATCGCCGACTCGATCAAGCTGGACGACATCAAGACGGTGACGATCAACATGGAGCATGTCGCGTTCGATCAAGGGCTGGCGAATCGTCTCGCGGAACGTCTCGGCGGGCCGTGTTACACGCTCGCCCAGATGCGCGCAGATACGCTGCTCGAAACCGTGCGCAAAGAAATGGAATACAACCTCAAGTAAGATAACGTCAGTTAGGGATAAAACAGCCAAGTGGCGATGATTTTGTATCCGACCCCACCCCCGGCCCCTCCCCGAATTCGGGGAGGGGAGACAGATAAGTGCGTCTGCGTAGGGACGAGGCATGCCTCGTCCTGAGCGGTTTGGCGGGTGATCACAATATGGGCGCAGATGCGGATGGATCGACAAGCAGCTTATCCCTAACTGACGTTAAGATAACCACCGCACCCGGTTGGCCCAGCTAATCAGGTGCGGTGGATCGTCAAATCAGCCTGCTTGCGTCTAGCCGGGTGACAGCACATACGCCAGCGCACGCGCCACCGCCGTCTCCACAGTCACCGCGCCCGTATCGATGACGTATTTGGGCAGATCAATGGGATCGGCCTCCGCCTTAAGCTGACGATAGAGATCGAGATTGCGGTTGGCGGCGAGATGCGTGTGCTGCGACCGGGCTAAGCGCGCGGCGACCTGCGCGTCATCCGACACGCATTCGATGATGCGTAAGGGCACGTCGATGCGCTGCGCGAAACTCACCAGACTGTCGACCTGATAGCGCTTTGAAAACGTCCGCCCATCCAGAATTACGTGCCTCTCCGCGTGGTTACGGATGTGATACTCCGCCACTTGAAACATGACCTCGACGCACAGGTCGTTCTGCGCAGAGGCGTACTCGACATGCTCCGGCGCGAACAGAGCGGCGCGGATCACATCTTTGTCGAGCAAGACGGCGGGCAGACGCTGCGCCAGCGGGCGGGCGATGGTGCTTTTGCCAGTGGCGGGCAGCCCCGCCATCGCGATCAACATGGCGTCGGTTACCCTTCCTGCCGCGGGAGCGCGTGCAGCCACAGCGTCGTTTCGAAGAGATTCGGACTTTTGAATGCCAGTGAGCCGGGCGTGATCATGTCAGCGCCCGCGGCACGCAGCCTGGGCACGGTCTGCTCGCGAATGCCGCCATCCGCCGAGATTTTGATCTTGTCCCGCAGACCGCGCGCGGTGAGCAAACGGCTCAGGGCGGTGATGCGCGGGCACGCCTCATCAGCCAGCCCCACGCCCTTGATGCCGAGCTTCGTCCCCATCATGACGATCACTTCGATCTGGTCGAGATACGGCAGAACCGCTTCGACGGGCGTTTCCAGTTGGATGGCGATCCCCGCGCTCAGACCACGCGCGCGGATCTGCTCCAGCGCGGCGGGGAGTTCCGGGTTTTCAAGGTGCACGGTGATGACATCCGCGCCCGCCTCGGCAAAGTCGTCGATCAGCCGCGCGGGATTGAGCGTCATCAGGTGCACGTGAAACGGCTTGGGTGTGAGCGGTCGCAGCGCGCTCACGAGATCGGGGAAAAACAGCAGACTGGGCACAAACTGCCCATCGGCAACATCCAGATGATAGACATCGGCGAACGGTTCGGTGCGCCGCACATCGTTCGCCAGATTTGCTAGATCGGCTGACCAGAGTGAATAGTCCGCCAGCAAGCGCCCGGTGGGTAAAGCCTGTAATCTCGACACGGGTATCGTCCTTAACCCAAATCAAAATTGCAAGTTTAGCGCGCGCGGGTGCAATGGCGTAATGCAAAAGGCGCACAACAGTGCGCCCTAGTTTGTGCGCTTCTGGTCAGGGGCTCGTGTGGCCGATGGTTGAGGTGACCGGCGTCACATGGAGTTCAGCCAATTGAGTGCATCGGCGGGATCGTCAAACACCTCAATCGTCAAGCCATACTGCGTGAAGTTTTCGATGATGCGCATCATCGCGGCTTTGCCGACGGCTTTGTCCAAAAACACAACCGCCCAGTATTTCCAGCCAGACTGGATCATAGGTATGACCCAAAATTCAACTGCCCATTCGAGATCGGCCTGCGGGACGGCGGAGTTCTTGCGATCATCAGACAGCCATTTCGAGGCGCCGTACTGCTGGAAGGCGGTCAAGCCAACTTCCAGAATTTCGCGCAGCGCGTCTCCATAGATGAATTTGCGAAATTCATGGTGCACGATTCCGCTTTCCGGGTGATAAACGAGCGTCGCGTAATCGTTTTCAAGCAGTGTGTGTGTCGTCATTGTTCTCTCGAGGTTGTAGGTTCGACGGGTGCAGTTTGATCGACGGTTTCCAGCCAGTGGAGGGCTTCGTCGGGATCTTCAAAAGCCAGCGCGATCAGCCCCTGTTGGTGACCACCGCGCATGAGCCAGTTAATGTTGACCTGCCCGACTTTTTTGTCGGGCAGCACCGCCGCCCAATATTTCCACCCGGCGGCGATGACGCGCGGATTCCAGTCGGTGATCAGCCAGGCGGTATCTTCCTTGGGGATGGCAGAGTTCAGGCGGTCATCGGTTAACCACTTGCTCGCCCCGCGCGCTTTGAAGACCTCATAGCCGGTGTTCAAGACCTCGCGGAACTTCTCCCCGTAAATGAACTTATGGAACTTATGGTGCACGATGCCCGAGTCCGGGTGATACCATAAGGTGGCGTACTCGTTATCGAGGATAACTTCCGCGGTCATGGCTTTGCTCCGTCTAACTGTGTGTGGCGATAGAATGACGGTGGTCAGCGGACGGCCAACCAACCGGGTGATCAATTCACGGAGCGCAGCCAGTTGAGGGCTTCGTCCACATCGTCGAAAACTTCGGCGGTAACCCCTTGCTGGCTGAGCTCCCGGATGAAGTAGCTGAGATTGATTTGACCAATTTTCTTGTCCGGGTAGAGCACCGCCCAATACTTCCACCCAATCGTCTGAATTCGGGGCATCCAGGTACTGAGCGCCCAGGCCGTATCTTCTTTCGGCACGGCCGAGTTCAGGCGGTCGTCCGACAGCCACTTGACCGCCCCCTGCTCGCCCATAATGTCGGCTCCGCGTGTCAGTACCTCGCGGAACTTATCGCCGTGGATGAACTTGTGAAACTGGTGATGGATGACCTTATCTTTTGGATAAAACCAGACCGTGGCATATTCGTTATCGAGGATGACTTCAGGTGGCATGTGTGTTTCTCCCGGCAACTGCTAGTTGGGTACGCTTGTCGGGTGACCGTGGGGAGCGACGCCGGGGCTGCCCATCAGCTACCCGCCAAGGCTGTTCAGACGTGACCTGGAAATCGGAGGGGCCGCGCCTGTGCCGGGGCGCACACTTGTGCGCCCCAAAGGTGAAAAGTCTACAACTATTCAGGTCGCTTTTCGGCTTCATCCACCGAGCGGAGCCAGTTCAACGCTTCGTCAAGATCATCAAACGCTTGGGCAGTGATGCCTTGAACGTTGCTTTCGCGCATAAAGTAATTCAGGTTGGTCTGCCCGACTTTCTTATCCGGGAAGAGCACCGCCCAGTACTTCCAGCCAGCGGCGCGTACCCGCGGATTCCACACGCCGAGCGCCCAGATGCCATCGTCTTTGGGCAGCGCGGAGTTCAGGCGGTCATCGGACAGCCACTTGGTCGCGCCGCGCTGTTCGAAAATCTCTGCCCCACGGTTCAACACCGCGCGAAAGTGCTCACCATAAATGTACTTTTTCCACTTGTGATGCACGATCCCCGCGTCCGGGTAGTACCAGAGCGTGGCGTATTCGTTGTCGATGATGACTTCAACGGACATCTGTTTTCTCCTAGGATTAGCTTATCCCACTCGTCATACGGTCATCTCGGGAGTGCCCGAACTGCCCGTCCGTGCTCACCACTACTACTTGACGGATTTGAGCCAGTTTAGGGCGTCTGTGCTCTCTTCGAACACCTGCACGGTTATCCCATAGCCGTTACCCTCGCGCAGGAAATAGTTCAGGTTCGCCTGTCCCGCTTTGGTATCGGAGAAGATGACCGCCCAGTACTTCCACCCGGCGGCGCGCACGCGCGGATTCCACACCGTGAGCCCCCAGATGCCATCGTCCTGCGGTACGGCGGCATTCAGTCGATCATCTGACAGCCACTTGTTCGCACCGCGCTGTTCGAAAATCTCCGCGCCACGGTTCAGTACTTCGCGGAAATGCTCACCCGAGATGGGCTGTTTGAATTGGTGATGCACGATGCCCGCGTCCGGGTAATACCAGAGTGTGGCATAGTCGTTGTCGATAATGATTTCAACTGACATGGTACCCTCGGCTTAATCCACCGATTCTAACCAGCGCCGCGCCTCGTCGGGGTCTTCAAAAACGCGGACTTCCAGGCCGCGCGCGATGTATTCACGCATAAACATGTTCAGATTGATTTGCCCGATTTTGCGATCCGGCAGCACTACCGCCCAATACTTCCACCCGGCGTCGAAGACACGGGGACTCCAATTGACGAGGCCCCATTCGCCGTCTTCTTTGGTCAACGTGGAATTGTTCCGATCATCGGACAACCACTTCTGCGCTCCGTACGTCGTGAAGGCTTCCAGCCCGCAGTTGAGCACTTCACGAAGAGCATCTCCATGAATGAACTTGTGAAACTGATGGTGGACGATTTTTCCTTGGGGGCGATACCAGAGTGTGGCATATTCGTTATCGATGATGACCTGAGTTTCCATAGACCCCTCTTGAGCGTTAGTTGCATACGTTATCTGCATAATACCGACAAATCGCCGTTCTCAAGCAGAAAGAATTTCTAACTAACGCTTGATCTCGCTCAGGTCAGGGCACTCAGTTATTCATTTCGCCCTCGCCAGCTTCGAGCATCCGTCCTACCGATCCACGGACTCCAACCAGGCCAGCGCTTCGGTTGGATCCTCGAAAATCGCAACCTGTAAACCGTACTTGGTAAAGTCTTCGATTGCCCGGAGAATCGGCTGGCGAGCGACTAGTTTTTCGGGCAGCACAATGCCCCAATACTTCCACCCGGAATTTATCATAGGTACAAACCAGTGTTCCTTCGCCCAGTCGAGATCGGCCTGTGGCAGCGTGGACGTTTTGCGATCATCTGACAGCCACTTGTTCAGTCGATTCTGCTGAAACACGGTGAGACCCGCGGTGATGAAATTGCGAAACTGCAGGCCATAAACGTATTTGTGGAATTCACTATGGACGATCCCGCTGTCTGGATAGTAGCGGAGCGTCGCGTAGTCCGTTTCAATGAGCGTCTGCGTCGTCATAAAGTTCCTCATTATGGTAAGCACGGGAGGCTGGTCGTTACTCCACCGATTCCAGCCACTTCAGGGCTTCATCAGCATCTTCGAACACCTGCACCACCAACCCCCGCCCAATGTTTTCCCGCATCAACCAGTTGATGTTGGTCTGGCCGATCTTCTTGTCGGGCATCACGACGGCCCAGTATTTCCAGCCATTGGCGAAGACGCGCGGGTTCCAGTCATTCAGCCCCCATTCCGAGTCTTCTTTCGGTAGGGCAGAATTCGCGCGGTCATCGGAGAGCCACTTGTGCGCGCCATACTGCTTGAAGACGTCCAGCCCCTGGTCGAGCACGGCGCGAAAGCGCTCACCATGAATGAACTTATGAAACTGATGATGGACGATCTTGGCTTCGGGGTGATACCACAGCGTAACATATTCATTGTCAATGATTGTTTGAGTAGACATTTTTTATGGCCTCATGTCATCGAACTCTCTATAACAAGCATAGAGGTGAAGCGGAGATATACATTATAGATTTTAACCCCAAAGCGTAAATTTCATGAGAAAAAGCTCGTTTACCAATTGTCTTTATGCAAACACCTTCTCACCCTGAGATATAGTTCTAAACAATTGTCGTACTCGTTAATTTGTATGCATGAGGGTATATATTTCAACTCATGGACTCAACCACACTTCCCACGGTTGCAACACCTATGTCAGTGAGTGATGCCGACAAAGCCGCTGCTTATGAAGCGACGATTGCGGAATTGAAGAAGAAAATTGCGCAGCTTGAACAGCAGCACGACGACGATATGGTCGAACTGCAAGCGATCAACGATGAATTCGAGCGCGCCTACGACGAAGCCGAACAGGCGCGTAAAGACGTCGAACGCGCCAACAACGTGAAATCGGCCTTCCTCGCGAGCATGTCGCACGAGCTGCGGACGCCGCTCAATGCGATCATCAACTTCTCCAAGTTCCTGAAAAAAGGCATTCCCGGCCCGCTGACCGAAGAACAGGATCAGCTCATCGGCAATATCGCCGACAGCGGCCAGCACCTGCTCAACCTGATCAACGACGTGCTCGACATGTCGAAGATCGAGTCCGGTTCGCTCAAGCTGTACATTGAACCGGAGGTGGATATGCGCGACATCATCGAGACCGCGCTGCGCTACACCGGCTCCATGATCGGCGATAAAACGGTGGAACTGCAAAAGGAACTACCGGAAACCCTGCCCAAACTGAACGGCGACCGCAAGCGTCTGCTGCAAATTCTGCTCAACATTCTGTCGAACGCGTATAAGTTCACCGAGCAAGGCCACGTCAAAATCAGCGCGCGCAGCGAGAACGAGAAGATTGTTATCGCCGTCAGCGACACCGGGCCGGGTATTGCGACGGAAGACTACAAAGACGTCTTCACCGCGTTCAAGCAAACTACCAGCGGGTTACGCCAGGGCGGCAGCGGCACCGGCTTAGGGATGCCCATTTCGCAGAAACTGGTCGAAGCCCATCAGGGTCGAATCTGGTTTGAGAGCGTGGTCGGAAGTGGCACGACCTTCTTCGTCGAGCTTCCGGTGCAGTCGGGGTTAAAACCTGAACGGAGTACCTGATAATGACGCATGTTTTGTACGTGGAAGATGATCCTCTCAGTCGAGAAGTCGTGCGGATGGCTCAGCGCATGAGCCCGGAAATCTGCAGCCTGACCGTGTTTGAAAACAGCCGGGATTTTGAGGAAAAGCTGCTCGGGCTCCCGCAACAGCCAGACTTGATTCTGCTGGATATTCACATGAAGCCCTACACGGGCTTCGACATGCTGAAGATGATCCGCAGCCATGCCGAGTACGACCGCACGTACGTCGTCGCGCTGACGGCGAGCGTCATGAACGAAGAAGTGCGCATGCTTCAGGATGCCGGTTTTCAGGGCGGCATTTCCAAACCGCTGCACCTCGAACTTTTTGGGGAGCTGATCCAGCGCATTATGACTGGTGAACGAGTCTGGCACGTCTGGTAACTGACGCTTCAAGCCTAGATCACCACGGTGACTTAAACAGTAGACGAACCCAAAGTAGAAAGAATCCAAGATGAGTCAGCTCAACGCGCTAATCATTGACGATAACGCGAATAACATTCTGGTTTTGCAGCAGCTTCTGACGATTGAAGGCGTCGACTCGGCCAAGCTGCCGACGGCCAACAATCTGCTCGTCCAGCTCGATATGCTCCCCCGGATCGATATTGTCTTCCTTGATCTGGAACTGCCCGGCGTCAACGGCTACGAGGCCATCGAAATTCTCCACGCGCACGCGGCTACGGCCTCCGCGAAGATCGTCGCCTATTCGGTGCACATCAGCGAGCTCCACAACGTGATGGAACTCGGCTTTGATGGCTTCATCGGCAAACCGCTCAACTCGGAATCGTTCTCGGATCAGTTGTGGCGTATTCTCAACGGCGAAAAAGTGTGGTATTCATCGTAAGCTTGGAAGCACGCGCGCGCAAGCAACGCGTTTAGGACAGAGGTAGTCTGGTATGTCGCTTCGTGGTAAACACATCCTCATCATCGAAGATAATGTGCTCAACCGGGTGGTTTATCAAATCACGTTGGGCGTTGAGGGCGCGAATCTCGTATTCGACCGGAAGGGACGCGATGCGATTGTGCAATTGCAGATGTCCCTCGACTGGGATCTGATCATCCTCGATCTCATGCTGTATGGCGGCATTTCGGGGTTTGACCTGTTCAAAGACATTCGCGCGCTGCCCGCTTACAATCATGTGCCGATCGTCGCCGTGTCCGCGTCGGATCCGTCGACCGCCATTCCCAAAGCGCGGGAACTGGGCTTTTCCGGCTTCATCAGCAAGCCGATCAATGAGGCACTGATCTGCTCACAGCTCGAAGCGATCATCGCGGGCGAACACATCTGGCACGACGGCACGCTCGTCGACACGTAAACGGCACGCTTCAACCGTTCTATGCCGAGAGCCAGCCGTCGCGCTGGCTTTTTTTGATTCGCGCCCGGCCGCTGCCTCCCCTCTTTGAATTAGGTTCATGGCAGGACAGATTAAACAATTCGAGGCCGTCTTCCCTCGGGCGACACCCTGTAGGGAGGGTCTTCTGACCGTCCGCTAACTACGGATGCGCAGAAGCGCTTTCGTGAACAGGCCGCTGACGGGAAGACCGTCTCGAAATAGCCAGAGTGTCTTCCCGTGAAAAGCATGAGGTGAGGTTTGGCTAGTCGCCGCTCAGGGTGAGCACGGCGCGCATCTGCACGCCCGTTTCGCCCAAGCGCCCATAGCTGATCGAGCTGTTGTCGACCAGCCCGGTCACGAGGCCGAGCACCTGACTGATGTCACGCGTGTCACTGGACCCGGTGCGCGCGAAGATGCCCACCAGCGGCACGAGGTTGGCGCTCGACTGGTAGAGCAGGCTGTAGCTGTCCGTTACGAAATACTGCGCGGCGGCCTGCCACTGCGGGTCCTGATCCAGCCCGACGCCGGGGTTGAGCGCGGCTTCGACATAGCGGCGCGTGCCGACCGTGAAGAGTTCGTCAGTCACGGCGAGCACGAATTCGATCTGATCGCCGCTGAACGGATCGGTCTCTATGCTGACGACGATCACGGGCGTGCCGTTGACCTCGTCGAACGCGATGTCGAGGTTATCGATGCGTTCGGTGGGCAGATCGCCGAGGATGGTGTTCAGGTTGTCGCGGAGCTGCGCCGCGGTCGCCGCGTCCGTCACGTTGAACGTCAGCGCGAAGTCGAGCAGCAGTTCGGGTGACACAAGATCAAAAGCCGTGTCCGCGCCTTCCGCCGCCGGGTTGACACCCGCGTAAATGGCGTACGTGCCGTTGAGCGCGGGCAACAGCTCCCGCTGCAAATCCAGCCCGGTCAGGCCGCGCACGAACAGTTCAATCAGCCACAGCCCGGTCTCGAACTGCGCCATGTCGGCGTCGGTACCTTGCATCGCCATCAGTGGTTCGATCTGCGCCAACGCGGCGGTGTAGGAATCGGCGAAATTCGTGCCGAGGATGACCAGCGGCGTCCCCGCCGGGAGGCGGCTGACGATGCCGAGATCGAGCGGCGTGGTCATGCCGCCCGTGACATTCAACGCTTCGCCCGTGGCTGCGGTCACGGCGTCAATCGTCAGCGAGCTGCCGTCGACGATGGTGAAGCCGAACACCTGCGGCGAGACGTCGTCGAGCGCTTGCAGGATCGCGATCTCGGAAGGGCCGACATTCTCGAGCTGCGACTGCGTGAATTTGAGGATGGTCGGCGAGTCGATGTAGATCACCGCGTTGTAGTCATCGCCGGGGAGTTGGCTGACGGCGGTAGTGAACGGTTCGGCGGCGCTCAAGGCTGCGGTGACCGCTCCGCCCGCCGCAATCGCGTCGAAGCTGCTGGCGATCAGCAGCATATCGTCACGGAAGGCGAGGTGGGTGTTATCGCGCGTGCTCTCGTAGGTGGTGAAGCCGTCGCCCTGCGTCTGTTCGTAGTCGCGCGGACGGGTGACACTCTGGAAGAAGGCTTCGGCGGCTTCGCGGTCGGTGAGGCTAATTGCGATCAGCGCGACCGGGTTGCGGAACTCATCCATCGTCGTCAACGGGAGCAGACCGAACGCGGCGGTATCCCCCAGCCACGGGCGGAACAAATCCTGAAAGGTCGCCCCGGACTTGATCCCGCTCGCGACCGTATCGAGCGAACTGGTGAGTGAGAGTCCCCCGATTTCCGGCACGCGCTGGAGCAGACCATCCAGCGTACCGACAAAATCGTCGTCGGTGCGGACGCTGGCATAAATGACGCTGCCTTCGGGGAAATACCCCGCCAATGTGGTCAGGTCAGCGACCGGAACGGCGGCGGCGGGGAGGGCAAATGCGCCGACCAACAGCAGAACCACGGTCAAAAAGAACAATTTCTTCATCAGCTTGATCCTCTTTCACAAAGGTGTGAAACGTCGATTGCTGTAGTGACTCCATCATAATACGACACTCGCGCTTGCACAGTTCCAATGAATCGTGTGAATTTGCTGACAAAACCCTTCAGCGCAACCAACCAAAGATCGTTTACACTAGGGAACGGACTCGGATGACGCAGGATCTGTCGTGGCATGGCGGAAATTCACGGCGAACACCCCGAACAACTCACGCATACCCGAACTGAGAACGAACGGACGGCGTGGCAGTCCCGCCGGGCGCGCCTTGGCCTGTTTGCTGGCCTCGTCGCGCTGATCGCGGCGCTGCTCATCCTCATCCCGCCGCCGCTCTCCGGTTACGGTTTCGTGCTCGTCCTCTTCGCCTCGGCAGCGGTCGTCTTACAACCACGGATCAAACTAGGAAAGCTCTTGAAAGCAATTTCTCTTCCACACTGGCTGCTCGCCCGCCGCAACGTCTTGGCTTCCGTTCTCGGCCTCACCGCCTTCGCGTTGATGATCGCCGCGACACTCGATTTTTACTTTGAGAACCGCTTAGCTTATCTCGACCACGGCACGCTCAAAATGATCGTCGGGGCGCTGCTGTTGGGCGCGGCGGTCAAGCTGTCGACGCTCCAACCGGCGCTGCCCGCGCTCACCACCGAACCGCTCTCGAAGGCGAACCGCTTCTGGTGGATTCCCGCGCTGCTCGGCGTGGTACTGCTCGGCGCGACCGCCGAAATCAACATGCGGCGCTTCGGCATCCCCTTCCTGCAGTCGGTCGACGTGAATGTGCAGATCGCGCTGTTCATCGCCGCGCTCGGCTTGTGGGGCTGGGGGATGGGCGGCATGCCCGTTCCGCGGCTGCCGCGCTGGAGCCGCCGCGCCGTGCTGCCGCTGCTGGCCATTCTGATCTTCGCGTTTCTCGTGCGCGCCTTCGGGCTGAATGACACCATCCGCAGCATCATCGACGAGCTGCACTTCACCGACGGCGTGCAGCGCATCTTCTGGGTGCCGGATCTGCCGATGCTCACCTCGATGAGCGGGCAAGCACCGTTCACGTGGCTGTACGCCTACACCGAATATCTGGCGATTCCGTTCACCGGGTGGACGCTCGCCGGGGTACGCGCGCCGAGCGTGGTCTGGGGTCTGCTCGTGATCGTGCTGACGTATGGCTTGGCGCGCGCGCTGCTCGATGACCGTAAGACGGCGCTGTTGTGCGCGCTGATGCTGGCGGGCTTCGCGCCGTTCATCCATTACAGCCGCGCCGCGCTGCTGCACATCGCCGATCCGGCGGCGGGCATGATGGCGCTGCTGTTCGCGGCGCGCGCGCTGCGCTATAACCGCCGCATCGATTGGGCGCTGGCGGGCATCGGGCTGGGCTTAACGCAGTACTTCTACGAAGGGGGGCGCTTGCTCTTCTTCCCGCTGATGATCGCGTGGCTGTTTGGTTTGTTCATCCTGCAGCGGGGCAAAATGCGCCCGTTCGTGCGCGGCATCATCGTCATGTTCATCACCAGCGCGCTCGTTACCGGGCTGTACTACGCCATCATCCTCAACAACAACGAGGGGTTGAGCGAGCGCATGAATGACTCCGGGTTGTCGCCTGAGTACTGGGATAACCTATTCAACGACGGCTTCGACTGGGAAGACTTCCATACGCTGTCGATCCAGTTTACGCGCCCGTTCGCCTCGTGGGTGGCGCACCGTGACCTGAGCGCGTACTATGGCGGCTCGCAGGCGCTGATCGTCGACTACCTGATCCCATTCTTTCTGTTTGGCGCTTTCTACCTGTTCTGGCGTATGCCGTCGCCCATCTTCCTGATTCCGCTGTGGCTGGTCGCCACCGGGTTAGGCAATGGTCTGCTGCGCGATAACATGGTTTCGGTACGTTATGTGCTCGTCATGCCCGCCATGGCGATCGCGATCGTCGCCGGGATTCGCTATCTCATTCCGTTCATCTGGCCGCGCCGCGCCGAGGCGCGGCCCGAAGCCGAGCGCCCGCCTGAAAATCGCCTCCGCTACGCCATTCCGGTGGTGCTGGTCGGGTTCTTCGCGGTCGCGCAGGTCGATTACTACTATGGGCCGCATCTGGCCGAATTCAACGTGCAGATTCGCGATTTCAAGCCCTACCGCGACGGCGTCGACGTGGCGCTGCGCGCGGTCGAGTTCCCCTCCAACACGCAGAGCATCATCGTCGGGCGTCCCGTGCATGATACGGGCGTGCCGCGCGCCTTGCTCGGTTATTTCCGCCATGACGCCGACAAAGTCGAGACCCATCCGCCGCTGCTCAGCTTCCGCCCCGACCAGATCAACCCACGCTATCTCATGTCACTGCAGCCGGGGTTGAATTATGCCTTTTTCGTCGAAGCTGATGATCAGGACACGATGCGTCTGCTGATGCGCTATCTGCCGGGGATCTCCGCGCCGCAGTTCAGCCTGACCGCCGCCATGCCCGCGCATCGGGAGTACGTGCTGCTGTTCTATCCCGCGACCGACACACCGCCGCGCGCGCCGCTCAAATAAGCGCAGTTCGGGATCACGCTTCTCTGCCCCCCGGCCCCACGCCTCCGAATTCAGGGAGGGGACCCAGCAAAAACGCTGTGCTTCTCCCCTCTCCCCGTTTGCGTGGGAGAGGGGTTGAGGGTGAGGGGAACGCACGTTAAATAAGAGGCGTGCCGCTCCAGGAGAATCAAAAACGGGGGCAGATCGTGACGATCTGCCCCCGTTCTGTTGGGAAATCTTACGCGTTCGCGCCGACGGTCAGGTCGAGGCGCACGCCGGGGCTCATGGTCGAAGTGAGAACGGCGCGGCGGATATAGATACCCTTCACCGCGGAGGGCTTGACGCGGTTGACCGCATCCAGCACGGCGTTCACGTTGAGCAGAATCTTGTCCAGATCGAAGCTCGCCTTGCCGACGGGGATGTGCAGGTTACCGAACTTGTCGTTGCGGAATTCCACACGACCAGCCTTGAGTTCCTGCACGGCGGTGGCCAGGTCCGCGGGCTGGACGACCGTCCCCGCCTTGGGGTTCGGCATCAAACCGCGCGTACCGAGGATACGACCGAGACGACCGACTTTCGGCATGATGCTCGGAATCGCGAGCGTCGCGTCGAAGTCGAGGAAGTTTTCTTTGAGAATGCGGTTCATGACCTCTTCGTTGCCGATGATGTCCGCACCCGCTTCTTGGGCAATCCGGGCTTCATCTTCGGTTTCCACGAAGACGAGCACGCGGACGGTCTTACCGAGACCCGCGGGCAGCAGCACGGTGCTGCGGACCTGCTGGTCACTGTGACGCGGGTCAATCCCGAGGCGGAAGTGCATTTCCAGCGTTTCGTCAAACTTGGCATTCGCCATCGTTTTGACCATGCTGACCGCTTCTTTGACGGGGTAGTAGTGCTGGCGATCGAAGCTCTTCAGGGACGCTTCGTACCGCTTTCCATGTTCAGCCATTGTTCAGTCTCCCGGTGGTGCGACGGGCACGCGCCCTCCCACCTACTAAAAGTTAAAAGTTGAAAGTCAAAAGTTAAAAGTTGAAAGTCAAAAGCGCAGCACCGCCTGGCGCGGCACCTTTTAACTTTACCCTTTACCCTTTTAACTAGTCGACAATCTCCACGCCCATCTGCCGCGCCGATCCTTCGATCTGCTTCATTGCGGACTCGATGTCGCGCGTGTTCATGTCGTTCAGCTTGATTTCGGCAATGTCACGCACCTGCTTCTTGGTCAGCTTGCCGACCTTGACGGTGTGCGCGGTGGCCGAACCCTTGTCGATGCCAGCAGCCTTCTTGATGAGGAAGGTGGTCGGCGGGCTCTTGAGATCGAACTTAAACGAGCCATCGGTGAAAATGGTGATTTCCGCCGGAATGACTTCGCCCATACGCGCGGACGTGCGCGCATTGTATTCCTTGCAGAACGCCATCAGGTTGATGCCGTGCTGCGCCAGCGCCGGACCGATCGGCGGCGCGGGGGTCGCTTTCCCTGCGGTGATCTGCAGGGTCACGATAGCTTTAACCTTTTTTGCCATGAGTGATTTCCCTTACTTCGACCTTGCGGGGTCTTATTTTACAACAGTCAATAGGCAGAATAAAGCCACGGTTTAGACGCCGAACAAATAAAAAGGACGAGGCATGCCTCGTCCCTACAAAAGTGCTGGCTGGCGGCTCGGCCTACATCTTCTCGACTTCGATGAAGTCGAGTTCGACGGGGGTTTCACGCCCGAAGAAGTTCACCATCACGCGGACTTTGGACTTGTCCATGTCGATGGCGGCCACCGTGCCGGGGAAGTCGTTGAACGGCCCGCTGATGATGCGCACCTTCTGCCCGACCTTGAAGTTCACCTTGATCACCGGGCTGTCTTCCGACATGCGCTGCATGATCTGCTTGACTTCTTCCTGCCGCAGCGGCGTGGGGTCATTGCCCATGCCGACGAAGCCGGTCACGCCGGGGGTGTTGCGCACCACATACCACGAATCTTCGTCCATCTTCATTTCGACGAGAATGTAGCCGGGGAAGACGCGCTTTTCGACCGTACGCCGCTTTCCGTCCTTGATTTCAATTTCTTCCGCCGTCGGCACAATCACATCGAAGATTTTATCGCGCATGCCCATGGTGTTGATGCGCTGTTCGATGGCTTGGCAGACCTTCTTTTCGTAGCCGGAATAGCAGTGAACGACATACCACAGCTTCTCTTGCGAGGCTTTGGGCGGCGCCAGCTCATCGAGCAGCATGGGCGCGTCGCTGTCGTCCGACGCTTGATCGTCGAGGTAAATCGGCTCCGGATCGTAATCCGTACCGGGATCCTCGAAGGGGTTCTTCTTCTTCTCGTCTTTCTTGGCCATTACGTCCTCTAGCGTCTATATCCTGTCGGACGGTTCTGGGAGCGGTTGATCACCACGCCGACCACCGCCGCGATCAGCATGAAAGCAATCAAAACCACGGGGCTGTCCAACCCAATGCGGAACAGCTCGGTATACAGCAGTACGACCGCGCCCAACACCAGCGCCGTCACGATAAGCGCCACAATCACGATGAGCGTCAGGCGGATGGCTTCTTCGCGGGTCGGCCAGGTCACCTTGCGCAGTTCCGAGCGCACGCCTTCGATGTATTCACGGAGGTCACCGGGCAGCCGCGTCAGAAAATTCCCTTCACGGGGCTTCTGTTCAGGTTCTTCGACTTCAGTTTTAACAGGTTTTTTCGTGGGGGCGTTCGAAATGACACGCGCCTTACCCGTTGAAGCGGAGGCGTCAGCTTTTCTTTGGAGCCCAAGACTCAGACGGCGGGGCTGGCGTCCTTCTTTTTGATCCCCTACAGTTTTATCGGCAGACATGAAATACTTTCTCCTCGGCAGTTCGCCGTCCTGTTATAAAAACACCGCTCAGCAAAGGCGGTGTTTGGGGTGTTCGAGCAGGAGCACAAGGATTCGAACCCTGAATAACGCTTTTGGAGAGCGTTGTGTTACCGTTACACCATGCTCCTAATTTGCGCCATAGTTATTTTACTACGGCGTAGAGACGCGGGTCAAGTCCGCTACTTGGTTTCCTTGTAGAGGACGTGCTTCCGCACAATCGGGTCGTACTTCTTCATTTCGAGACGGCCCTGGTCATTGCGGCGGTTCTTCTGCGTGTAATACATGTGGCCGCTTTCGGTGCTTTTCAGCTTGACCAGAACGCGATTACCCTTCTTCGCCATCGTTCCCTACCTGTGTTTACTGTTATTGACCGTATGGAGGTGTATATAAGCTCCGAACGAGATTTGAACTCGTGACCTTACCCTTACCAAGGGTACGCTCTACCGACTGAGCTATCGGAGCAAATGCCCGCTGGTGAGCGGGTATTTCTAGTGGGCCGGGCAGGACTCGAACCTGCGAAGCGCGTCGCGCAGAAAATTTACAGTCTTCCCCCTTTGCCGCTCGGGACACCGACCCATAATCTATGTGGTTGTGTAGGTTCAACTTACCCTAAATCACACGTGCTTCTCGCAAAGCACTTGAGGTGATTATCCGTGACCATAAACAGAAAGTCAACACCAAATTCGCTGAGGGACGTGACTTTTCTTGTTTGTCGAGACCGAGGATATGAGTGTGAGCACTCCATCATGGTGTTATAGAATAATAATAGCCACTAAAGAGACTCGAACTCTTAACCTACCGCTTACAAGGCGGTTGCTCTGCCATTGAGCTATAGTGGCGCATAATATTAGCTACCAAGTCTTGCCATCGGCATACCGCTTGCGCCGCATTAACTGACGCTTGCCATTCTTCAAGATATTGCGCCGTCGATGCGTATGCGTTAAGGCATGACAATTCGGGCAAATCAACCTCAGGTTTTCTTCCGTATTGTTGTCGGTGTCGCCATCAGCGTGATGGAGTTCAAGCGGAATAGGCTGCCCCTGCCACTGAGTCAATCCGCAGTGTTCACACTTGTGCTCACGCCGTTCTAACAACCATTTGCGCCTCGTGCTATCCGTCTTGAGTTCTGCAAGCGCCATGTTTGCAGAACTTTTGGGATCATAAACACGGCGCGCAATACAGTCATCACAATACTTGTTATGCCGCTCGCCCACTAAAGCACCGCAATGCTTACAGTGTTTTGGGCTGAGATTTAAACCCTTCGGAACACGTCCGTTCGCCTTGGCGGCACACGCCTTACCGCAAAACGTGTTCATTCGTTTTTCGAATGGTAGCGGCTCATTACATGATACACAGTGTTTAGGGTTTGCTGCATATTCAGCGCGATCCATAGAAGACCCTGTGTGACAATGCCCTATAGTAGCCATTTTAAAGGTGCAACCAGCGACGAAGGCGCGCTAGCAAGTTCATTGTAAAACGCCCGCGGACTGCTTGTCAACGCCCCGATCGTTGCGTATGATCATGATCAAGCGAACCGGAGAGACATCATGGATCTATATACGCAGCGCCATTGGACGCAGGATGAACTGCGCGCTGAAGGGTTTAACTTCTATCACCGCAAGAAAAACGTGATCCTCGCGCGCGAACTGCCCCCACACGAAGCGCCGAAGATCATCCATGTTGAATATGATACGCTCATCGCGCCCGCCGGGTATATCATCTGCTACGACCCCGACGATGAGAACGTCCGTCCGACGATTGATCATTACCCGCAGCGCCCGGTCGAACCGGAAGTCTTTCACAGTACGCATCGCCCGTGGGACGAACAGTGGACGCCCACCGCCGCGGAAGAAGACTTACTCGCCAACGGCTGCCTCCCCTACTACAAAGTCGCGGGGGTTTGGGCGAAGCGAGTCACCGCGCCGACGCTGGTCAAATCGAATGAGAGCCTCGATGCGATTACGGTGCCAGCGGGCGGGTGGGTGCTGGTGGGCGGGAACGGCGAACCGTATTCCACCACCGACAGCGAATTCTGGGAACGCTACGAAGTGATATAGCGGGCGATCTGCTGCGCGGCGGCGCGACCGTCGCCGATCTGCTGGTCGAGGCGCTTGGCGCGGTAATCGCTGCCCGCTAAGGCCACGCCTGCGGGCAGGCGGCTTTCAATCATGTCCATGACCGCGCCGTGCTCCGGCAAATAACGCGTGAGCGGATCGCCCTCCGGCCAGTACGCCGCCCATTCGACCACGGGCGGCGCGGGGATCGCCGCCTTCACTCGGTCGAGCGCGGCTTCCGGCGTCTTGATCGCTTCGTCCAGGCGCACACCGACGCGCACCAGCACGTGATCGGCGGGGACGCGTTCCGGCATCGTGAACGACTCCACGAATTTGAAGCCATTCAACGGCGGCAGCGTCGGTAAATCCGCTTGACGATAGCCCAGGGAGACGCGCACCACCGGATCGTAGCGGTAATCCAGCAGCGCCAGCGCAATTTCGGGATCGAGCGAGTACAGCATGTGTTCGGTAAAGCGGGCGGGCGCGGTGACGATCACGCCGCGGGCGTCGAGCATCAGCCCATTTTCGAGACACACGCCGAAACGGTCGGCGTCCAGCGGACCAAGGCTGCTCACGGCCATGCGCCGCATGACGGGCGCGGTGAGTTTCGCGGCGAGCGCGTCGACCAGCGTTTGCGTGCCAGCGCGGAAGTAGACGAGTTCGCCGTCGCGGTAGCGGCCATACGCGATGAGTGCGTCCTCAAGCCCGAGTTCCGACAGGAAATCCCAATCGCCGTATTTCTCAAGCAGGAACGCGCTGCCATCCAGCGTGAAGCCGTCGCGCTTTTCGGTGACGATGCTCCCGCCGAAGCGTTTCTTGACTTCGATCAGCGTGTAGGGGATGCGCTGGCGTTCCAGTTCCCACGCCGCCGCCAATCCGGTCAACCCACCGCCGATGATTACCACATTTGCCATGCCGAGACCTCAAGGACTGAGGACTAAGGACTGAGGACTGAGAAATACAAGCACCATTGGCACTCAGTCCTCAGTCCTCGCACCTCAATCCTATCTTTTTAAGCGCCAAACTTCTGGAAGCGGCTGGCGTGACCCAACGCCAACTGCATCAAATCGACCGCGGGGAACTGCCCCAGCGTGCCGTTGACGCAGTCGCGTTCGCCGAAGCCCTGCACGCGACCGGGCATGGCCGTGCGCGCCCACAGGATCGTCGGGACGGGGTGCCAGCTGTGCGCCTTGTAGGCGGCGGGCGTGGAGTGATCGCCGGTGATGATGATCACGTCCGGGTTGAGCGCCAGCAGCTTGGGCAGTTGGCGGTCAACTTCTTCGATGATCTGCACCTTGGCATCAAAGTTGCCATCTTCGCCGCGGCTGTCGGTGTACTTGACGTGGCAGAACACAAAGTCGTGCTGATTCCACACTTCCGCGACCTTGTTGAATTCGTCTTCGATGGTGTCGTGCGCATCGGTCTCGATGATGTTCATGCCGACGAGACGGCTGACGCCCTTATACATCGGGTACACGGCGACGCAGGCCGCATTCAGCTTGTAGACTTCGCTGTACTTCGGCAGGTTCGGGTCGGTGGCGACGCCGCGCAGCGTGCACATGTTGGCCGGTTCCTGACCGCGCAGCACTTCTTTGGCCGCCGCCAGCCACTGATTGAGCAGGGCCGCGGTCTTTTCGCCTTCCGGAGCGCTGGCGCGCGCGGGCAGCGGCGCGAGGCCGGTCGCCTGCGGGTCGGTATCTTCGACCGCATCGCTCAAGCCAGCCCCACGCAGCACGAGCGCGAAACGATAGCCCTCGCCCGCTTTGACCTGACATTCGACGCCGGGAATCTGGATCGTCTTCAGCAGTTCGACGCGCTTTTCGCCTTCTTCGGTCGAAATACGTCCCGCGCGGCGGTCGGTGATGATGCCGTTCGCGTCGACGGTGCAGAAGTTGCCGCGCACGGCGACATCGCCCGCGCCGACTTCCAGGCCGATGCCGATGGCTTCCAGCACGCCGCGCCCGATGTCATACACAATCGGGTCGTAGCCGAACAGCGCGAGATGCGCCGGGCCGCTGCCGGGCGCGACGCCGCGCGCGACCGGGATGCTCAAACCGGTGCTGCCTTCGCGCGCCAGCTTATCCATATTCGGGGTGTGGGCTGTTTCCAGTTCAGTCAAACCGTCTACCGTGCGCGGCAGACCGCCGAGACCATCCATCACGAGGAGGAGGATTTTGCCGCCCTCGTCCAAGGCAAGTTTACGGGTCAAGTCAAAATTGGCCATGTTGATGTCCTTCGTCAATTCGTACAACGTCGTGCGATGATACCGCTTTCGACCCATAACCGCATATACTGAAGGAAAGACGTTAGGGGGAAAATCATGACTCAGAAGATCGCAGTGGTGATCATTCACGGCATCGGCAAACCACCCGCCGACTTCGCTGACTCCTTGATCGACGAGATTACCCGGCTGTGCAGCCCCAAAACGGGCGCGGATGTGATCATTCGCCCGATTCACTGGTCGCCGGTGCTGCAAGGCGAGGAAACGCGCCTGATTTCGCGGGTCGTCGAAGGGGGGACGCTGCGCTTTCCGCGGCTGCGCGGTTTCATGATCGACTTCATCGCGGACGCCATCGCTTACCAGATCACGCCCTTTGATCGCACCGTCTATGATTCGATCCATGGGGTCTTCGCCCGCACGCTGCGCGAATTAGCGGTCGAAGCCGGACCGGAAGTTCCGCTGTGCATCATCGCGCACAGCCTCGGCACCATCATCACCAGCAACTACCTCTACGACCTGCAGCACCAGCATCTGATTTCGGACGAAGTGCGCGCGCAAATGGCGGTTTCACCGCTGGAACGCGGCGAAACCCTCACGCTGATGTACACGATGGGCAGTCCGATTGCGCTGTGGAGCATGCGCTACCCGGAATTCGGCAAACCGATCATGTTTCCGCCGCCCGAACTGAGCATCCATTACCCCGATATCCCCTACGAGTGGGTGAATCTGTATGACCCCGACGATGTGGTCGGCTATCCGCTCAAGACGCTGAACGAGCAGTACGGTCAGGTTGTGACCGAAGACCGCGAGGTGAACGTCGGCAATCTACTGGAACAGTGGACGCCGATCTCACACTTGCGCTACTGGGGCGACATGGACGTGATTCGCCCCATTGCCGATCAAATCGTCAAGGTGTGGGAATATCTGAATCCGGAGCATGCGGAGAACCGCTAGGCGATCAGCCCGCCTGATAGATCGCGGCGGCAATGTCGCTGAGCAGGGTCGCCATGAAACCCATCGCGGGGCAAGCCAGCGCCGGGTCATAGGCGTAGACCACGCCGTCGCGCAGGCGCACCTGCAAGCCAAAGCGTCCGTAGACGTGCGTGAGGAGGTTGATTTCCCAAACCTCGCGTTCAGCATAGGGATATAAATGCACGGTTTGGGATAATTTGATGGAACTGTGCAGCCAATTCGCGTAGATCGCCTCGAACGGCTGCGGCGTTTGCCGGGACGCCCGCGCGCGGATGAGATCGTAGATCAGCGCTTGCAGCATATCGTGCATGCCCGCCGTCGCGAAGTCGATCTCGATCTCTTTGAGATGCACGACCGGATTGATCTGGAGCAGCTTACTGCGAAAGAGTGTGGCGAGGTCGGTGACCTCGGTCATCCACGCGCTGAGCGGACGGGGTGCGCGGATCGCTTCCAGCAGGGCGGCGCGCAAAATATTCAGCTCCGCGCCTGCGTTTTCGATGCTGCCCAACCCGGTGAAGTCTTTTGGCTCGAACTGATTGACGCCGAAGGTCTCCGGCAGTTCATAGGTCTGCCGAAACTGCTTGATCGGCGTAAAATCGCGTACTGCGCCCTCGATGACGAACTGCATGCTCATCTCCGTCCCTGTGCCGCGCAAACTATAATCCATAATGCACGATTGGGATATAGATCTTTTGGAACAACTCGCGCCGCTATCGTTAGACCGACTGCCCGTCAGCGCGTTGGCCAGATCGTCTGACGGCGGGCGGGCACGGCGCGTGCAAATTTCCCGTAATTTCGCTATAATTCATACAAATTTTCAACTCAACAGACCGGAGCAGAGCGCACATGCGCGTTTCGATTTTACAAGATCAGCTTGCCAGAGGGTTAAGTATTGTTAGCAAGGCGGTCGATTCGCGCCCGACACTGCCCGTTCTGGCGAACGTCCTGCTCATGACGGAGGACGCCCGCTTGAAGCTCGTCGCGACCAATCTGGAGATGAGCATCACCACCTATATTGGCGCCAAAGTGGATCGCCCCGGCGCGATCACGCTGCCCGCCAAGACCTTCGCCGAACTGGTCAACAACCTGTCGCCGGAACGCGTCGATCTCATTCTCGACACCGCGACGCAAACGGTCAATGTCCGCTGCGGCACAACCAATTCCAACATCAAGGGCATCGCCGCGACCGAATCCCCACCCGTGCCGGAAAGCCAGGACCCGGATGTGGTGCTGCCCGCCAAGACCTTCAAATCGATGATCATGCAGACGGTGTACGCGGCGGCGCGCGAA
Source organism: Candidatus Flexifilum breve (assembly GCF_016713355.1). Lineage (NCBI taxonomy): Bacteria > Bacillati > Chloroflexota > Anaerolineae > Aggregatilineales > Candidatus Flexifilaceae > Candidatus Flexifilum > Candidatus Flexifilum breve. Next base: position 241,867 of record NZ_JADJPI010000007.1, on the reverse strand, counting down.
GAAGCCCGCCCGATCCTCACCGGGCTGTATACCGAATTCTCCGGCGATGTGATCACGATGGCGTCCGCGGATGGCTATCGCCTTGCGGTGCGCACAGCGCGCCTCGACGAGCGTGTGCCGAAAAATCGCGTGATGGTCATCCCCGCCAAGACGATGGCGGAAGTGGCCCGCGTGATCACCGACGAGGACAAAGAGATCGGCATTACGCTGCCGGAAGGCCGCGACGGCGTGATGTTCTACTACGAGAGCACCGTAATTACATCGCAGCTCCTCGAAGGCAAGTTCCCAGATTTTGGCGCGATCATCCCCAAGACCTACAGCACCGCCATGACGGTGTACACGGACGAACTGCTCAAGCAGTGCAAACGCGCCGAGATTTTCGCCCGCGACAGCAACTTCAGCGCGCGCATTTTCATCAAGCCCGCCAACAGCCCCAGCGAACCCGGCGAAGTGATGATCGTGGGGCGCAGCGCGGAACGCGGCGACAACGAAGGCATGATCGACGCGGCGGTCGAAGGCGAATCGATGGAAGTGGCCTTCAACATCCGCTACCTGATCGACGTGCTCAATGTGGTTGACAGCGAGCGTGTAATTCTGGAGAGCAACGGCGCGGCGCATCCCGGCGTCATTCGCCCCGAAGGGCGCGACGACTTTGTGAGCGTCATCATGCCGATGAGCTTGAATCGGTAGGTGCAGACCTGTCACCAGCCAGCCGCGCGCAACAGTCAGGCGGATGCCGATCTGGATTAATCTCAATGGAGTGAGAGACAGTCGAGGCTGTGTTTGCCTTCACGGAACTAGTCTGTCTAGTCAAAGCTGCCGGTGAGAAATGTACGTCGTTCACGAACCGGATTGCGAGGCAAATCGGTAACCTGCGATCTTCGATGGCCACGAGAACACTAAGTGTAGGTGATGGTGAAGATCGAGGCGACCATTTGTGCGCCTCTTATCAGCCTAGCCTTCAAATCGAGATTTCGCCTGCCTGCAATTTGACAGTTAGACAATCGGTCAGAGGTAGGAATGTTTCTAGTTTGTTATTCAACGCTTTCAAAACGATGACAGCAATTTCTGCTTCGCTTAAGTTTTGCTGATATTCCAGATTTCCATCAACTGTCACAAACACATCGAATTGTCCCACCATCGCACGTAGAAGTGCGCCATTTTTGACTCCAGACCAACCCATTTCCTGAACGGTGGCTACGTCGTGATCTGGAAATTCCCTTTTGAGTTTGCGCGGTAAACATTCATCGATCAGTATGCGCATGGTTATCCGCAATGGCGAGTTCACCTGCTCGCTCAAGAAAGCGAATCGACCTGTTCGCGGGTGACCGCAGGGAAATCATCGAGGAAAGCATCAATCGTCTCGCCCGTGGTCAAATAGTCAACCAGATTTTGGACGGGGACGCGCGTACCGTAAAACACCGGCAGTCCGCCAAGAATATCCCGATCTTCGCTGATTAAGGGGTGCTCGTTCATAGCCCAAACCTCACACTCTCTCCATCTCATCATAGCATAATTCACTGTCTCTTCAGGGAGGACACCACAAGCGCGCTGCGGATTCGGCAGTACGTCATAATCAACGTGAACAAGTGAGATGGTGGCAAGCATACACCTTCCAAGCGATTGCGTAAGGAGCGCGGCGAGGCATGACATTCATCCACCGCCGATGTGACCGCTGCTACTCATCCCCCACGCCGAAGCGTGCCAAAATCAATAGAAAATAGGTTCTTCCGGGAGTGATGGCGATGACCACCCAACGTTCACGGCGACCGTTCTTATTACTCGTGCTGCTCTCCGCAGTGCTCCTCTTCACCGCTTTTGGCGGCATTTTCGGCGGTATCCAGCTCATCAATGACCCCACAGGCAGCAGCATGAACATGCCGCTCAGCGCGTTGGAACGCACCCCGTTCCGCGACTACACGCTCCCCGGCTATATCCTGATGTTCGTGTACGGCTTCGGCGGTGTGCTCAGCGTGTACGGGCTGTGGACGCGGGCGCGCCTGCCCTATGACATACTCCTCAGCCACTGGACGCATGAATTCTGGGCGTGGGATACGTCGCTGCTGCTCGGCTTCGTGCTCATGATCTGGCTGACGTATCAGGTGATCTTCTACCCGGCCTTCGCGCCGATCCAGTTCGTGATGTACGGCGCGGCCATCCTGCTGATCGGCCTGCCGCTGCTCGACCCGCTGCGCGAGTATTTCCGCGAAGAGGCATAATCACCTATTGCCGACCCCACCCCCGGCCCCTCCCCGAATTCAGGGAGGGGAGCAAACATCGCTTGCAATTTCTCCCCTCTCCCCGCTTGCGTGGGAGAGGGGTTGGGGGTGAGGGGTGAACGCCACCTTATCCCTACAACGGCGTTTTGGTTCGGCTTAACGACAGTTCCGCACGTAGGCGGTCACGTCATACTGCGGGCGGAAGTCGCCGTTATCCGGTCGCTGATACAATGCCAGCGCGGGATCATTCTGCTTGTAGCTGTGGATGCTCGCGCGGGTCGCGCCGTGCATCTGAAAGCGCCGCAGCATGTCGAGCAGCACCGCGCGCCCCAACCCCAAGCGCTGAAAATCGGGATGCACGCCGAGTGGTTCGACCTGACCCTCGTCCCCCTGCAGCCAGCCGATGCAAAACGCCACCGGGCGCCCGGTCGGATCGACGATGAACACATCGAGCTCGGGGCGATAGGCTGACATGGTCAGCGTGCGCGCCCGCCAGCTCTCCCGCATATTCTTTGAGCCGAACGCCGTCTGATGCAGATCGACATACGCCTCAACCTGTCCATTCATGGGACGCACGGCGAAACCATCCGGCAGCGGAACGGGCGCGATCGGTTCGTCGAGTGGGCGCTCGAGATGCACGAGATCCCAATCGGCGTCATGCTGGAAACCGTGCGCTTCGACCAGCGGGAGGTGCGCGGCACGTTCCGGCGTCAGGTAGACGACCAGCGGCAGTTCGTCGTTCCGTTCGCGGGCGATAGCCGTCATGCGCTCCGTCGCCCACGCGAGGATCTCCGGCAGCAGGTGATCGGCTCCCGGCACAGTGGTATAGTCGAGCGTGAACCAGGGCAGTTGCAGCATGGCGACGGCTTGCAGTTCGCCGTCACTTTCCCACAGGCGCACGTTCGCCGGGTCTTCGAGCGACCATGATGCCAGACGGTAGGGCAAATCGACGCGGTTGGCAAAACCCTGCGGATGCGCGGCGAAAAACGCGGCGATCTGCGTCAAATCAGCGGCCATGAGCGGCCTCACTTTCGAGTTGGTGGTGCTGGCAGAAAAATTACGGACGCTTGCAGGGGCGCACGTATAAGCGAGATGAAAAAGGTCAGATTCTGACCCCCCCGCCCCTCCCATTCGGGAGGGGAGACCCCGTCTCCCTCTCCCCCGGGGGGTTTAATCACCCCCTGTGCATGCGCAACAGGCCCATCGGTCTGCCCCTACCCGAGAACATTTCTTAACCTAGTACTTTAAAATTTGTCCCCGATGGTGATTATCGATCTTTGCGAAGGTTTTGCCATAGGCGTACGGATTGCCGTAGTTGAAGCCATATGGGAAGCCCATGTCAATCGCGCTGACCTTTTCCAGCCGATCCAACTGCTCTGGCGTCAGCGACCAGTCGAGCACGGCCAGATTGTCCTGCAATTGCGTCACACTGCGCGCCCCGATGATCGGGATGATCTGCGCCTTGTGCGTCTGCTGGCGAATCCAGTTGATCGCCACCTGCGACATCGGGCGCTCGCATTCCTGCGCGATGGCCTGCACCTCTTTGACGATGCTCATGGCCTGTTCGCTCAGCTTGAGGTGTTCCGGGTTGACGCGCGTCGGCTCGCTGACTTCGGTCAGGAACTTGCCCGTCAGCACGCCGCCGTTGAGCAAGCCCCACGGCATGACCGCCATATCCCAGTAGCGCGACATGGGCAGCAGTTCGCGCTCAATCGAGCGGCTGAGCAGCGAGTACGGCACCTGCAGGCCGACGAAGCGCGCCCACCCGCGCAGTTCCGCCAGCATGTTGGCCGCCGATACGATATACGCGGGCGAGTCGCTGATCGCTACATACTGAATTTTGCCCTGCGACACGAGATCATCCAGCCCGCGCATGACTTCTTCGACGGGCGTCATGTAGTCCCACATGTGCAGGTAGTACACATCGATGCTTTCGGTTTGCAGGTGCTTGAGGCTGCGCTCGACCGACTTCATCATGTTTTTGCGGCTGTTGCCACCGGAATTGGGATCGGTCGAATCGGGTTTGGTGAGCGTGTACTTGGTCGTGACCACAAACTGATCGCGCCGCCCCTGCAAGAACTCGCCGAGCAGCGTTTCCGCCGTGCCATCGGTGTAGTTGACCGAACTGTCGATGTAGTTGCCACCCGCCTCTGCGAACAGGTCGAACATCTGGCGGCTGACCTCTTTCGACGCGCCCCAGCCCCACGTATCGCCAAACGTCATCGTGCCGAGGCACAGTTCAGAGACGCGAAGTCCGCTTTTGCCCAGCAGTTGATAGCGCATACCCTCTCCTCATCGTAGCTAGTCGTGCATAGTGTACAGCAAGTCCCATGCCGATAACCTCCGTCCAATGGTATAGTTAGGGCAAATTTTGACGATTGGTGAAAGGAAACGGCGCGCCTACGCGCCATCACCCTCTATGAATATTCTCGTGATTGGCGGCACCCGCAACCTCGGCCATTTACTCGTGCATCAGTTGATCGCGCTGGGACACCGTGTCTCGGTGTTCAACCGCGGGCTGACGCGCGATGAGCTGCCCGATCAGGTGGAACGGCTGCGCGGTGACCGAACGAAGAAGCATCAGTTGGCGCGCGCGCTGGACGGCAAGTCCTTCGACGTGGTGATCGACAACGCGCTGTACAAGCAGGAAGAAGCCGAAGAGATCGCCGCGCTGCTCAAAGGACGCGTGGGGCATTACCTCTTTTTGAGCAGCGGGCAGGTGTATCTCGTGCGCGAAGGGGCGGCGCGTCCCTTCACCGAAGACCAGTACGAGGGTCGGCTGATGCCCGCGCCCAAGCCGAACACCTACGGCTACGAAGAATGGCTGTACGGCGTCGATAAGCGCCGCGTGGAAGATGCGCTGCACAAGGCGTGGGAGACCAACAAGTTCCCGTATACATCGCTGCGCCTGCCGATGGTCAACAGCGAGCGCGACCACTTCAACCGCCTGTACAACTACGTGCTGCGCCTCAACGATGGCGACCCGATCCTCGCGCCCTCCACGCCGAACTTTCCGCTGCGCCACATCTACGGCGGTGACGTGATCCGCGCCCTGCTGCTGCTGATCGAGACGGGCAAGGGCAAGGGACAGGTCTACAATATCTCACAGGATGAAACGCTCACGCTCGAAGAGTTCCTCGGCATCGTCGGCGACCTGATGGGCGTGCAGCCGCAGGTCGTGCGCCTCAAGCGTGATTTGCTGGAAGCGAACGGCTTTTTGCCGGACTGCTCGCCGTTCAGCGAACGCTGGATGAGCGAACTCGACAACACGCGCAGCAAAACCGAGCTCGGCATGACCTACACGCCCGTGCGCGAGTATCTGGAACGCATTCTCCGCTACTTCGAGGAGAATCCGCCGCCCACGCCGCGCAGCTATCTGCGCCGCCGCAGCGAACTGCTGCTGCTCGAACACAGCAAACCGATGGCGTAAAGAAAGTGCATTAACCACAGAGAACACAGAGAGCACAGAGAAAAAAAGTAACGGGCGATCCGCTTTCGGATCGCCCGTTTTCTAGGGAGCAATGATGGTCGCTGGCGATCTCTTTCTGGTGCTTCTGTTCACCGGTTGGATGCTTTGGATTGCTTATCAGGGCATCATTGAGCGTCACATCGATGCGGGTTTTCACTATAACCGACGTTGGGCGACTCCCCTAGTCTATAAGCCGGAGGACGCGAAGGGAGTCTATGCGGTAATTGGTGGGCTGTGGGCGCTGCTGATCACTGTGTTCAGCATTGCGTTGATCCTTATCGGACGCGATAGCAACGGACGGCGCATTGAGACACCGCTTGGCCGCATACACCCGTTGGAATGGATCATTCTCGCGAGCATCGGTTCTGTCCTCGTTTTGTGGCTAATCAGTGTGTTGCGGTTCGTTCAGAAGTTATTTCAGGCGATGAGCCGCCGTTCCAGAAATTAAGCGCAAGTGGGCGATCCGAAGGTGGATCGCCTGTTCATTGAGGAAAGCGACCATGTTGAATATCGAGTTTCTCCTGTGGGCGTTTACTATCCTCTATCTGTTCTTGCTCGCTTATCACGGTGTCATTCGGCGCAGGATCAACATTCGTTTTAGAGGACATTTCTATCTTGAAGGAACTGTTGCCCTGATTTATGGAAGTTGGGCACTCTTGATGGCGATGATCGAGATAGCCTTGATTGTTAGGGTTGTGACTGGATACGCAAGCATCTCGACACCGTTCGGTTCAATCGACCCAAACGTATTTATGTTTGTGATTTTCGCCAGCAACTTACCTGTGAGTTTAATTTGTAGTGTTGCTGCTCGTCATCGTCAGCCATAGTTGGCGTTAGGCTTTTGGGCGTAAAGACGGTTAACCGCAGAGAATGCAAAGAACGCAGAGAAAATCAAACAGGCGATCCACCTTGGATCGCCCGTTGTTTCATGTACCTATGACCGTCTCAATTCCACTAGGCGCTGATACTGCCAGTCCCGTTCGCGCATGACCGCAGCATCGGCATCAGCCTCCGTGACGGCTCGGTAGACCGCCTGCAAAGCATAGATCGCCGCGCCGATCGCATGGACGGGGACATGGGCGGTCGCCACCGCCTGACCGGCCGCACGAGCAGCCGATCGCGCCGGGTTATCCTCACCGACCTCACGCGCCGCCGCATGCGACCCGAGTGACGCGCTGCGGATCACCGCCATCTTAAAGACGCCCGTATCGATCCACGTTTGCAGCGTTTCAAGCGCGATCTGCGGACGGCGATCCTGCGGATCATGCTGTTCAAAGTAGGGCAGCACCCGTTCCGCGCATTCAATCGCCCACGCCGCCAGAATCTTCTGATCGGTGTGTTCGACCAGCTCCAAAAAGTAGGCTTTGTGCGGAACGAGCGAAAACTTGGATTTCTTCATACGAGCCTCTGCTTCAGCCTGACTCATCTGCTGATTTTAGGGCAAGCGGACGCGAAGAATCGCGTCCCTACGCGAAAGAAGTAAGTTTGGCGAGGCGCTGTTGTCTCCCCTCCCTGAATTCGGAGGCGTGGGGCCGGGGATGGGGTCGGAAAACGCGGACTAGGCCAGCAAGTACTGCGTCTCCATGACTGTCTCGCGGATGCTGCCGTCCTCCGCCCGTTCGACCTTGTAACCCTTCGCATTCGGCCGCGAGCTGACCACGCGCACGAGTTCCCCGTCAATGTAGTGCCCCGCCGCGCCGTCATCGTAGGCGACGCCCGCGGCCATTGTGCCGGAGCCGATCAGCGTGTGATAGGTCGGACGCCGATTCACTTCGCCATCATAGTGCGGCGAACATGCGCCCTTGAGGTAGCCGAGGCAGGGCAGCAGCGTCAGCGCCCCGGGGATCGAGTCCGTGCTTCCCTGCTCAAACCAGCAGATGCACCCCGCGCTGATGCCTGCCAGCACGATCCCCGCGTCGCCCGCCTGTTTCAGAATGCGATCCAGCCCCCACTCGCGCCACAGCGCCAGCATCGACTTGGTGTTGCCGCCGCCCACGTAGATCACGTGCTGGCTCATGAGAAAGCCTTCGAGGTCAGCGGTGTGCGGCTGAAACAACGACAGATGTGACGGAATCGCGTTCAGTTCGGTGAACGCCTTGTAAAAGTTGATGATGTAGTCGCGCGCTTCGCCGCTGGCTTGACCCAAAAAGCAGACTTTTGGACGCTCGACGGTCGTCTGCTGGAGGACATAGCGATCTAAGGCGAGGTTGTCCGGTTCCATCGAAAAGCCGCCGCCGCCCATCGTGATAATCTGCTGCATGTTCAATGTCTCTTTTCAACGCAAAGGTAAATGTGTGACCTTGTTTTCCCAATCGCCCGGCTCGCTCGCGCCAGCCATGAGAACCAAATCATCAATTGCTTCGCCAAGCGCCAAGTCTTTCGGGACGCGAATGACACCCGCCATCGGCAGTCCAGCATTGATACGGTCATACGCGAAGCCAATCATGGTGGCTGTGTCATGAGTTAGCAGAACATAGCCATGTGCTGCCGCCCATTCCAAAACCAGTGGATCAGCTGCTTCGTACATCACGGTATCTTGGACACGTAGGACAGAGAATTCCGCGAGTCGGCGCTGGACTCCGCGCAGAATCGTGTTGTCGAAGTTTTCATCGGCAAGGAAGCGAATCATTCTGACAGCCGCTTTTTGTCCTCAAGCCGTTTCATGAGTTTTTCCCGCAAGCCATTGGTTGGATTGCGCCGTTCGTCTTCTTCACGCTGTCTATCAGCTTGAGCTTCGCGCGTCCGCAAATACGCGTCAAGCTCGGCTTGATGCTCCAGATAGTAGCTAATCGCAGCATAGATGTCGGCAGTGCGCAGCGTAGGAAAACCTTCATGAATCTGTTCTGGGTTGTATCCCTGCTGCCAGCGCGCAATCACCGTATCAATGGGGATGCGGGTGTTCGCCATATAGATGATGTCGTTCTGCACACGCAGCGGCACGGTGACAGTTTCGGCCACATTCACGACCATCGTCTCCAACCTTTCCACTCTCACCTACTATCATAGCATTTTCTCGGCGCTCTGCGGTTTTCCAGAACTATAATCATTTCTAGTGTCGACTTACCCGGGGATGCCATGACCACTATCGACGTTCATCCTGTCGCCTATGCTGATGTGCGAGACTTGCGCGAACTCTATCGTCAGGAGGCCAACGTGCAGATTGTGCGCGACTCGGCGTTGGTGCGCGGCTTTGCGCAAGCCTACCACCTGTGGCTTGATGGGCGCTTAGCGGGGTACGGCGCGGTCGGCACGCAGTACAACACCGATCATGTGCTCGAATTTTATGTCGTACCCCATTTACGCCGCCACGCCCTGCCGATCTTTCGCGAACTGCTCGCTGTCAGTCAGGCGACGCATATTCAGGCGCAGACCAACATACCGCTCATGCTGCAGCTGCTCTATGACTGCGCGCAGCACATCACCAGCGAGGCAATCTTGTTTGCAGATGCCGCGACGACTCGGCTGGAGTGTCCAGAGGGGAGGTTTCGGCGGGCGACAGCGGCAGATCAACCGTCGATTTTCACGCATACGCACGAACCGGTTGGCGAGTGGGTGATCGAAACGGACAGCGGCATTGTCGCGACCGGCTGCTTCCTGACGCACTATAACCCGCCCTATGCCGACATTTTCATGGAAGTCTCCCCGGCGGCGCGGCGGCAGGGGGTTGGCAGTTATCTGGTGCAAGAGTTGAAACGGATCTGCTACGAAGCCGGGAAGAAGCCCGCCGCCCGCTGTAACCCGGATAACCTCGCCTCCCGCCGCACGCTCGAAAAAGCCGGGTTCCTTCCGTGTGGGCGGTTGCTGGTCGGTGAAGTGTCCAGCGCGCAGCCGTGAGTCGGCTGCCCACTTGTCCAAGCCTGTTCTCTGCGCCCTTTGCGCCCGGTTCAAGTCGTGCAAGAATCAAAAAGGGCGACCCCGTCTGGGATCGCCCTTTTGAACCCGCCCACACAACTCCCCTCTCCCTTGGGAGAGGGGTTGGGGGTGAGGTTATCTCTTTAGTATTCCGGCATCTGCGGAGCAGGCGCAGAGGATTCCTTAACCGGCACGTCGGTGATCAGAACTTCGGTGGTGAGGATCATCGAGGCGATGGACGCTGCGTTTTCGACCGCGCCACGGGTGACCTTCGCCGGGTCGGGGATGCCCGCCTTGATCATGTCACCATATTCATTGGTCATGACGTTGTAACCGATGTTGTGGTTGCCCTGTTCCTTCTGCTGGCGGCGCACTTCCTGAATAACCACCGCGCCGTCGATCCCGGCGTTCGCAGCGATCTTCTTCATGGGCACTTCCAGCGAACGGCGGACAATCTGCACGCCGGTGTTTTCATCTTCGGTGTCGAAGCGGACGGCATCCAGCGCGGGGATCGCGTTCACGAGCGCGACACCACCACCAGGGACGATACCTTCTTCAACCGCGGCACGGGTGGCGCTCAGGGCGTCTTCCACGCGGTGCTTCTTTTCCTTCAGTTCGGTTTCAGTCGCCGCGCCGACGCGGATGACTGCGACGCCGCCTGACAGCTTGGCCAGACGTTCCTGCAGCTTTTCCTTGTCATAGTCGCTGGTGCTGAGTTCGATTTCCTTGCGGATTTCTTCGATACGGCCCTTGATGGCCTTTTCATCGCCCGCGCCGTCGACGACGGTCGTGTCGTCCTTGGTCGCCTGCACCTTCGCCGCGCGACCGAGGTCCTGCAGCGTGACGGTTTCCAGCTTGCGGCCGGTTTCTTCGCTGATGACCGTGCCACCCGTCAGGATGGCGATGTCACGCAGCATGGCCTTGCGGCGATCACCGAAGCCGGGGGCCTTGATCGCGAGCACGTTGAGCATGCCGCGCAGCTTGTTCAGCACGAGGGTCGCGAGCGCTTCGCCGTCGACATCTTCCGCGATGATGACCACATCCCGCTTGCCGATCTGCACGAGCTTTTCGAGCAGGGGCACGATGTCCTGCGCCGCGCTGATCTTCTTGTCGTAGATCAGGATGTACGGTTCTTCGACAATCGCTTCCATCGAGTCGGTGTTGGTGACGAAGTACGCGCTGATGTAACCACGGTCGAACTGCATACCTTCGACGTATTCGGTTTCGAATTCGAGACCGCGTGATTCTTCAACGGTGACGACGCCGTCCTTACCAACCTTATCCATGACTTCCGCAATCAGGTTACCGATTTCGAAGTCCTGCGCCGAAACGCTGGCGACGTTGGCAATTTCTTCCTTGGTGCTGATCTGGGTAGCCTGCGTCTTCAGGTTCGCCGCGATGGCTTCCGCCGCCGCCATGATGCCGCGCTTGAGCAGCATCGGGTTCGCGCCCGCGGCCACGTTCTTCAGACCTTCGTTGACGATGGCCTGCGCCAGAACGGTCGCGGTCGTCGTGCCGTCACCGGCGATGTCGTTGGTCTTGGTCGCGGCTTCCTTCAGAAGCTGCGCGCCCATGTTTTCATACGGATCTTCGAGTTCAATTTCCTTGGCCACGGTCACACCGTCGTGCGTGACGGTCGGCGCGCCGAACTTCTTGTCGAGCGCCACATTGCGACCTTTGGGGCCGAGCGTCGTCGAGACGGCTTCGGCAACTTTATCGACACCACGCTGAAGACCGCGACGCGCTTCTTCGCGGAAAAGCAACTGCTTAGCAGGCATTGGTTTATATCTCCTGATTGTTGACGTTAACTAGATGCTTGATTATTTAGTGGCAAACAAAAACGACAGTTACTCGACGATGCCGAGAATGTCGCTTTCCTTCATGATCAACAGCTTCTTGCCGTCCATCTTGATTTCGGTGCCAGCATATTTCGCGAACAGCACCCGGTCGCCGACCTTCACATCCATGTCGATGCGTTCGCCGTCTTCATCGCGGCGGCCAGCGCCCGCGGCAAGGACGAGACCCTGCTGCGGCTTTTCCTTCGCCGTTTCGGGCAGGACGAGCATACCGCCTGCAATCGTTTCTTCCTGTTCGACGGGTTCCACAATGATACGATCCGCCAATGGACGAATGTTGAGAGCCATAAATGAAATCTCCTCTTGCAACACGCTTCTGGAAAGGGTTTTAGCACTAAGTCAGTGAGAGTGCTAAACCATCGATCAGAAATATAGCAAAACACCCTCAAAGCGTCAAGCATTTCTAGCACATTTCTTATACGAGTGCTAACGGAAAGCTTTTGTGGTTAGGATTTGGTGTGGGGATGAGTCGCTTTCAGATGGCGCCTAGACTAGGTTCTCGAATTAAGTCCAATCAGAAATCACCGTTGTAGGGGCAAGGCGCGCCTTGCCCTGGTTTGTCGTATTTCGGACACTGGCCTAGAAGCATCTTTTCGGAGAGGGGCCGGGGGTGAGGTTGGGTATTTTCGCCAACTTACGCCAAGCCGCGAATATACGTTTCGACGGCATGCGCGAAGGCCGCATCGAGATCCCCGCCGCGCCGAAACTGCCCGCTGAGCTCGAGCATCACAAAGCCATGCACCAATGCCCATCCGCCGCGCAGCGCCGGAAGCGCCACCTCTGTGCCCACCAGTTCAGCGACCGTTGCTTGCAGGGGCAGCGCCAGTGCTTCGGCGAAGGTGGGATCGAGCTGCAGACCGGGGATCGTATTGGTGAAGGCAAGGCCATAGGTCGATGGATTGGCCAGCGCAAACACGCGGTAGGCGTGCAGCATGACGCTGATGCGTTCGCGCGGGTCGTCCGTCTGCGCGATGGACGCCTGCACATGCTCGACGAGCAGCGCGCCCGTGCGCTCGTTGACCGCGACGAGCAGCGCCGTCTTGTTCTTGAAATGGTGATACAGCGATGGCGCGGCGATCCCGAAGGCCGCCGCCAGGGACGCCAGCGTGAGCCGGTCGAGCCCTTCAGACTCGATCAGCTCACGGGCTTTCTCGGTGAGTTCGATGGCTTGTACCTGGGCGGGATAGGGCATGTTCTTAGACTCGCTGCAAATGTGTCGCTTTGAAGGCCGACGCGTATTTTAGCCCGTAGCCCACGGTGCGATCCATGCCAATGTGCGCAAACCAGATCGCCGCGAGCTGGATCAGCACCGGGTTGCTCACCGCCACACCGACGAGCAGCAGAAGCGCGGGCAGCAGATACATGTGCACGGCGTTGTAGATCAGCGCGCCAAGCCGTGGGTTAGCGAGATAGCCAACCATCGACAGATCCGGCGTGAACAGCAGCGCGACGAAGATCAGCCCGTTCCCTCCCTGCTGCCAGAACAACAGGATTGCGCCGATGAAGACGATCAAGCCTTCTAGCCGCAGCGCCAGATTTGGGCCGCTGAGCGGAGCGCGGACGGCGGATTGTGGTGATTTCACTGGTTGAAACATAATTGCCCTCGTCAAGACTAACGTGATTAGACTTCATAAAGCTAATGATATTAGTCTTCATTGATGGCGTCAAGTAACAGAAAACAAACCAACCCGAATACCGGTATTCGATGCTATAGTGAACAAAAATATAAAGGTGTGAACATGAATCCGTTAGATGTACTGCGCTATGGTGAGGCGACGTGGCAGGGCGCGCTCGAACGCATCCCGCCCGCTGAGCGGGAACGTGAGGGGGTGTGCGGTTGGTGGTCGGTCAAGCAGATTGTGGCGCATCTGGCCTCGTACGAAGTGCTGCTCGAAGAGATTTTGAGCGGCTTCACCGATACCCCGATCCCCGTGCCGCTGACAACCGAACTGGGCACGGGCGGTCCGTATGCGTTCAACGACTCCCAGGGGGGGCTGCGGCAAACGTGGAGCCTCGACGCTGTGGAGCAGGAGTATCTGGCCGCCCATCAGCGGGTGCTGGCGGTCGCGCAGGGCGTGGATCCGGCGATCTGGTCACAGGTGGGGACGCTGCCGTGGTACGGGGCCGACTACGCGCTCGACGACTTCATCGTGTACTCGTTCTACGGGCACAAACGCGAACACAGCGCGCATCTCGACGTCTTCGCCGATCGCTTGAAAGAGGAAAATCGAAGTTAACCACAGAGAACAAGGTTTAAAGCAAGAAGCCAAGATTCAACGCAAAGACGCAATGACGCGAAGACGCAAAGTCAGAATGGGTAGGGACGCGCTTCTGCGCGTCCGCGGATCGCATACACTTAGATTTGTGTCCAGCCGCAATAAAAAGGACGAGCGATCGCTCGTCCTTTCAATTTTATCCCTTGGCGTCTTGGCGACTTCGCGCCTTTGCGTTGAGTCGTTTGCCCTTAATCCACGCCGCGCATCCGGGGTCGAGCGCGTCGCGCAGACCGTCGCCGAGGAAGTTGAACGCGAACATGATCAGGAACAACGCGACCGCCGGGAAGATCGCCTGCGACGGGTACGACGTGATGTTGCGCGCACCCTCTGCGATCATGCCGCCCCAGCTCGGCGTCGGCGCTTGCACGCCCAAGCCGATGAACGACAGGAACGCCTCATACGAAATGTAGGTCGGGATGGTCAGCGTCTCCGCGACGATGATCGGGCCGAGGATGTTGGGCAGCATGTGCCGGAACATGATGCCGCGGGTCCCCACGCCCATTGACCGCGCCGCTTCGATGTATTCTTTTTCGCGCACGGAGAGGATTTGCCCGCGCACGAGGCGCGCCAAGCCCATCCATGAGGTAAAACCGACGCCGACCGCGATGAACAGCATGCCGCCCATCGCCGCATCGAGGCGCCCGAGTTCATAGGCAAATGTGCCCGGCGCATTCTGCGCAGTACTCGACCGGAAGAACGCCATGAGCAAGATGATCAGCAGCAGTGTGGGGAAGGCGTACATGATGTCGACGAAGCGCATCATGATGTTGTCCGCGCGCCCGCCGAGGTAGCCAGCCACCAAGCCGAAGGGAATGCCGACGAGCATGGCCGAGAGCGGGCCAATGAACGCGACCGCCAGCGAGACGCGCGTGCCAAAGATGATGCGGCTCAGCAGATCGCGCCCTAGACCATCCGCGCCAATCGGGTAGGCGTCGTTGATCGGCACGTAGCCGCCTTCATCACGCGGGCGCATGCTGGGGAACAACTGCGTCACCCAGCGGGGCGCGGAATTGTTATCCGCCAGCACCTGCTTGTCCGGTGCTTTCGGGGCGAGGACGGGCGCGAGCGCCGCGACCAGCAGGGCCGCGATGATGATGAAGAGACCCAGCACCGCCATGCGATTGCGCCGCAAGCGGCGCCACGCATCCACCCACAAGCTTTCACCCTGCGGGCGGCTGTCCAGTTTGGCCACACCCTGATTCTTGCTCTGTTGTACGACAGCCATCGGATGCCTCTCGACTTAATAACGGATGCGCGGGTCAAGCCACGCATAGAGAATGTCTACAACCATGTTGGCAAGCACCAAGAAGCCCGCGTAGAGCAAAATCGTGCCCATGATGACGGGATAGTCGCGGTTGGTGACGCTGGTGACGAAGAAGCGCCCCATGCCGGGGATGCCGAAGATCGTTTCGGTGACGAACGTCCCGGTGAGCAGGGCGGCGAACAGCGGGCCGAGCACGGTCACGACCGGGATCAGCGAGTTTTTTAACGCATGGAACAGCACGACTATCCGTTCGCTCAAGCCTTTGGCGCGGGCGGTGCGGATATAGTCTTCGTTCATGACTTGCAGCAGGCTGGCGCGGGTCAGGCGGGCTAACAGCGCCGACTGCGCGAAACCGAGCGCGAACGCGGGCAAAATCACGTTCTCCGGTTTGCCCCACCCGGAGACGGGCAGCACGTGCCACTGGACGCCAAATAAGTATTGCAGCAGCGGCCCCATGATGATCACCGGGATCGACACGCCGATGATCGCCACGCCCATGCCCGCGTAATCGTAAATGGTGTTGCGATTCAGCGCGGCGATGATGCCCGCCGGAATGCCAATCGCCATCGCCACCATGAGCGCCGCCGTGCCGAGCTGGAGCGAAATCGGCAGGTTTTCCTCAAAAATATTATTCACCGTGCGGCTGCGGATGCGCAGCGATGGGCCAAAATTCATCCAGCGAAAATCAGTATCAGGTCGGATAAAGTCGAGGCGGATATTGATCAAATAATCGTTGACGGCGGACGGGCGAAAGGTCTCGTCGGTGACGCGTGGGAGGACGATGTCGCCAATCCATTTGAGATACTGCTCCGGCAGCGTCCCCGTCAGATTGTATTTTTCTTCCAAGGCACGGAGGATTGTGTCCGGGACGCCGCGTTCGGTGGCGAACGGCCCCCCCGGCACCAAGCGCATCAGCCCAAACGTGATCGCCGAGACGACGAACAGCACCAAGATCAACCACAAAAACCGCTGCGCTACAAAGCGTGCCATAGTGCTACCCTTTACTGAGCATGAGGGACATGCACAGCCGTCATGTCCCCCCTGAAAAAGCTCCCGGTACGTCTAATGCGTAGGGGCAAGGCATGCCTTGCCCCTACAACATAGATGCGAGCTGATGGACGAGCTTAGTCCGTCAGATCCCACTTTTCGTAGTATTCGCGGGTGATGTTTGAGTACGTGCGGACGACGTTCGAAGCGGTCAGATCGTTCGTCACATAGTAGTAGATCGGGGCAATCGCCGCGTCCGTGTTGACGAGGATGTTGTCCGCCTGCGCGTACAGGGCAGCACGTTCTGTGTTGTCGGTCAGCAGGAAGGCCTGATCGATGAGGCTGTCGAATTCTTCATTCGCCCAGTGCGTGTCGTTTTCTTCGATCAGATCGCTGTGGAACGGCACATCATAATAGAAGTTGTGCGCGTCCGGATAGTCGAAGCACCACGCCGCCCGGTAGACCGGGTAGTTGCCACGCTGATCGAGATACGTGGCGAAGTCCGCCGTCGTGATCTGCGCGTTCACACCGAGGTTTTCCGCCCACATCTGCTGCACGGCCTGCGCGACCGACGCATGGAGAGCGCTGTCATTGTGATAGATGCTGATCTGGAACGAGTCGGCGGTTGCGCCAACGTCGGCCAGATATTCATCCCACAGGGCGCGGGCAGCTTCGACATCGGTCTTGATGCCGAGATCCGGGAATGCTTCGCTGGTCGGCGCAGCCACGAGGCTCGGCAGCGCGAACAGCGAGGCGGGGATCTGACCTTCGCGGGTCACGTTGTCGACAATCGCCTGACGGTCAATCGCCATCGAGAAGGCGCGGCGCGCGCGGGCATCGTCAAACGGCGCGACGAGCGTGTTGAAGCCGTAGTAGTAGGTGCAAGTGCCGGGCGCAACGTGCAGCGCGGCGCTCAGGGCCGGGTCGCTGTTGATGCGATCAATCGAGGCGGCGGGGGCTTCCGAAACCTGCAGGTTGCCCGCTTCGAACTCGGTGAGCTGAACGGTTTCGTCGAGGAAGCGGAACTGCACTTCGTCGAGCGCGGGGGCGGGAATTTCCGGCGTGCCTTCCCAGAACGGATTCTTGATCATGGTCAGGCTGCCGCCGTCACCACGCACCCATTCCTTGAGCGCGAACGGACCATAAGTCACGATGTTTTCGGGGTCAATCCAGAAATCGCCGAATTCTTCGACGACGGCCTGCGGCTGCGCAATCGCGAACCACTGCGCGTAGATCAGCGGGGTCGGGGCGGCGACCTGCGGGACGGTCACTTCGAGCGTCCAATCGTCAACGACGACGATGCCAACGGCATCACGCAGCGCCTGCTGGTCTTCGGCGCTGGCTTCACCGGAACCGGCGAATTCCACGCCACCGGCCACCCACGGCGCCCAGACGAGCTGGTACGGCGCGGCGGTCACGGGATCGAGGGTGCGGAGCATGCCATAGGCGAAGTCCTGCGCGGTGACGTACAGCGGCGCGCCGCTGTCATCGGTCACCTGTTCGACCGCGCCCGAGTCGGCGTTGTAACGAACCCAAGAGATGTTCGGCAGAATGTTGAAGGTGTAGGTCAGACCATCTTCCGACACGCTGTAGCTTGCCAGACCATTCTGAACTTCAACGGTTTCTTCGTGCAAGCGCAGCAGGCTTGGGAAGAGTTCAGTGATTACCTGAACCGACGGAACGTCTTCGGCCAGCGCGGGATCGAGCGTCGGAATATCACTGGAACCCATCTGGCGACCGGTCACGAGAATCTTGGGGCCATCTTGCGCCGCCGCACCACCGACGACCGCGAACAGCATCGCGACCAACAGCAGCAGAGCAGTCAAACGAGTGAACTTCTGCATACATCCTCCTAGAAAATTTTGTGGGAGCGGATCAGCACATCCGCCAATTCCTAACGCGGCATTAAAATTGCTGCCTAGAACTTAACACGAGACGGGGTACGTCGCAAGATCGCTCAGGCATGCTTGGATGTTCTACACACATTTACCCCCGACCCAGTCCAGTGGTTCAAAGTTGTGTCTTTGATTTCTAGCGTCAACGTACATTAGAATGGAGCAGCTTCTGGACGCTCCACCGAGCGTCTCTTTTGAGGACGGTTAAGCGATGCTGAAAAAAATCGGTTTGCTCTTGATATTCACCGCCCTGTTGGCCAGCGGTCTGAGCGCGCAGCAGGCTGCGTCTCCCGCCTATTTGTGGGTGCGCGGCGACCTGTACCGCCTCGATCCCGACGCCCTGACGACCGAGCCGCTGACCGCGACGGGTACTGTCTCAAATCCGGTCATCGCGCCCGACGGCGCGCGCATCGCCTACCGTCAGGCATCGCCGCTGGGCCTTGAAGCGCTGGATCGCGTGCAGGCGGAGGGCGAAATCGCCGAGATCGACCTCCCTTCTGATATCGTCATCCTCGACTTAGTGAGCGGCGCAATGAGCACGATCGCGGCCCAACCTGCCGATGCCTCGCTGTTTGTAGCCGGCATCGCCGACAAGGCGATTGTCCGCTCGGCGCCTGCGTGGTCGCCGGATGGCACGCGTCTCGCGTGGACGGAGTTCGACTTCGGCGTCGAGGTGCCGCGCCTGATGATCTACGACTTGGCCGCTGCGACCACGACCGTGCTGCTCCCGGCGATCAACACGCCGATCACACAGGGGCGCTCGCCGGAAATCCGCTGGGGTGAAGGCGTGTTCATCATCAACCTGTCCGCCGATGCGGCGGGCGAGCAGAGCTACCTGATGGTCAGCGAGGCGGGCACGATGATCGCCGCACCGCGCATCGGAGCGGTCACCGACGACTATGTGCTCGACTTTTACGCGGTACAGGGCGCAAACCAGACTTACGCGGGCTTGTTCTACGCCTCCGGGCGCTGGACGATCCTCGATACGCAGACGGGCGTCGGCGTGCCCTTCCCCGATGTGCCGCATCTGGTCAGCCGCGCGGCAGGCGAGTCATCGCTGCGCGTGCGCTTCGACATCACGCCGGATATGGGCATGTTCTGGGAAGTGCTGAATACGACGATGGCCTTCACGGGCGCGCCCGCCCGCGTGACGCTGTCACCCGACGGTCAGGCGCTGGCCTTCATCGGCTACCCGACCTTCAACGGCGCGGCGATCTGGCGGAATGAGGCGATCACCGAAATCCCGAACACGGGCGAAACCGACGACGTATTCGAGGTCGGCGCGGTGTTGTGGGGCGCGACCGAATGGACGATAGACCTGCCGTAAAAATGCCCCCTCCCCGAATTCAGGGCGGGGAGCCAACAGTATTCGCCAGCCGAAACAGTTTTCGTAGGGACGCGCAACGGCGCGTCCGCGGTTTTTAACCTCACCCCCGGCCCCTCTCTTGTCAGGGGTGGGTTTTTAATGTTTCCCACTGGAACGCGGAGTTCTTTCGCCAAAACCCCTGTAGGGACGAGGCATGAGCTCATTTCAGAATCGGCATTTTGTCTAACCTCACCCCGTTTCGCTGCGCTCAACCGCCCCTCTCCAAAGGGCGAGGGGCAAGGGCAAGGCGGGTTGGTGGTGTCCCTCTCCCCACGGAGAGGGACGGCTTGCGGAGCAAGCAGGGTGAGGTTGGGTATTTTCACCAATTGTGAAATAGGCTCATGCCTCGTCCTGTTTTCCTCCGGATTGGACAAAAAGCCTGTGTTCCGTGAACGCAAAAGCTCGCTTTAGCAAATCGGGTTACGGCCGGGTTGGCACACGAGGACGAGGCATGCCTCGTCCCTACAATTGAAAACCTACCCCTGTCAGCGGCGCCTCTCCGGGTGGAGAGGGGAGACAGATCGGAGCATTTGGTGCCCGCTGTAGTTACGAGCGCAGACGCCGCCGCACCGACGCCCACAGCCATGACAGTTCTTCGATCCGCAGCACGAAGGCCGCCCCGAGGAACACCGCACCGCTGACCCCGCCCGCCGCAATCACGAGCACGGCCTCGCGGATGGCGCCGGATGTCCCGATCATCCGTTCCCCGAACGGTTCGATGACGAGAGCGACCGCGCTCATGAGCAGGGCCGCGGCCCCGGTTTTGAGCAGCGTGCGGAACAACCGCTGATCGCCGAAACCTTTCAAGCGCCGCCACAGGATGAACGCGGATACCAGCGCGTGCATGATGTGCTTGGCGCTGTCAGCGATCATCAGGCTGAACAGGCCAAAGGTGGGCAGCAGCAGCACGGCGACCAGCATGTACCACACCAGACTCCCAAAGCCGATCACCGCGGGCGTAAGCGTGTCCTGCTGCGCGTAGAAAGCGTACACCAGCAGCAGATCAATGGCGGCAAACGGCAGACCGATCAGGTACAGGCGCAGCGCATGCACGGTGATCTGTGTATCGGCGGCGGTGAATGCGCCGTGTTCGAACAGCAGACGCACAATCGGCGTGCCCAGCACAAACAGGCCGAGCGTCGCGGGCAGAATCAGCGTGATCGCCAGCCGCAAACCAAGGCCGAGCGTATTCTTGAAGCCCAGATCCTCGGTTAGCACCGATTGGCGGGCGAGTGTCGGCAGAATCGCGATGCTGATAGCGGTCGCGACCAAGCCCTGCGGAAACTGGATCAGCGTGGTCGCCCAGTTCATGTAACTGACGCTGCCCACCCCCGTTTGACTGGCGAGGTTGTAGCTGAAGGTGCGCACGAACGTATCCAGCACCAGCGAAAACATCACCGGGGCGTAGAGCAGCGCGATCTGCTTGACGGCGGGATGCCGCCAGTTGAAATTGATGCGGAACTGCACGCCGCGCATCCCCGGCAGTTGGAGCAGGAACTGCACCAACGCGCCGATCAGCCAACCGTAGGCCGCAGCGCGAATGCCTTCCGCGGGGCGCGTCATCAGCCAACCGATGCCCGAGGAACGCAGCACAGCTTGCAGCGGCGGCGCGAAAATCAGCGTGCCGAAGACAATCGAGGCGTTGAACAGGATGCCCGCCAGCGCGGGCAGCGTGAATTCGCGCAGCGCGTAGAGCGTGCCGCTCAACACGGCGAATAAACTCAGGAAGATAAGCGCGGGCGAGACGGAGCGCAGCACATCGGCGGCGAGCGCCTGCGTGGCGGGATCCGAACCGCCGCTCACGACGATGATCACCTGCGGAGCGAACACTTCCAGCAGCAGCACCAGCGCGGCGATGATCAGCGCGACGAGGCTGACGAGGATGCTCACTAACTGCCACAAGGCTTTTTGGCCGTCACGGGTGACGACTTCGCTCAAGACGGGGATGATCGCACTGTTGACGTGACCCGCGATCAAGAGATCGTACAGGGTTTTGGGGACGATAATCGCGTAATTGAACGCGTCCATCGCCCGGGAGGCACCGAATAAGTTGGTGAGGACAATCTCGCGCGCCAGCCCTAAAACGCGGCTGCCCACGTTGCCGAGCGCCAGAATGCCCGTCGCCTTGGCCACCCCCGCGCGCGTTTCCGTTTCGGTTTGGGTCACGGCGTCGGCGGCTTCGCTCAGGCGGTCGATCGATGTTTCTGCCATGCGCTTCCAGTTGCTAGTTAAACAACTCCCTAAGCATAACATAAGCCCGCCACTACAAAAATCCCATGCTCGGCGCGGGGCGGTTGCCACTACAATGAGGTCAGAGATAGAGGATTGTTACGGGTGTAGTGATTTATTATGTATCCGCTCCGACCCACATGCTGTATCCTCTATGTGAAGATGGGCGGTCTGGGCACCGTAGACGCAGCCCCAACCTAGACGTGACTTGATTTCAGCCTAAAGGACCCCGTATGCGTTTGCGGCTGATCGTTGTGCTGCTGGCACTGGCTTTGGCGGCGTGTGGTGCGCCGACCACGCCCAATCTCCCTCCCACCGTCGATCCCTCCATCATCACCTGGGATCGCAGCCCGAACGCGGTCGTCTTTCGCGCCGATGTGCTCGGCGGCGAAGATGCGTTCGGCGCGCTCGACGATATCCCCCAGTGCACGATCTTCGGGGATAACCGCGTGGTGTGGCTCAATGAGTTGGGCGGTTTTCACTTTGAAGTCCTCTATGATGCAGTGACGGACGCCGAACTGCGCGAGTTCATCCGCTATCTGACGGTCGACGAAGGGATTTACACCTTCAACTGGAGCATCGACTCCGTGTTCGGCTCGCCGACCGCCGCGCCCGTCTTCCAGAGCGTTGATCTCACCGTGAACGGCCTCACACACCGGACGGATTCGTTCAGCGGGTGGGATTCGCAGTTGTTCATCCGCGTGCTGACCATGTGCAAGCGGCTCGGCGACGCGCCGATCCTCTATCAACCAGCGGGCGGTTGGGTCTCGGTGCAACCACGACCATATAACCCGCAAGCGCCGATCAGCCAGTGGGACGGGGCGCGGATGGGCTTTGGCCTGGCCGCGGCGAACGGCGCGCCCGCGCGCTGGGTTAACGGGGAGGCAATTCTGTCGCTGTGGACGGCGCGGCGCACCCTGCCGACCAGTCTGCTCTACACCGAAGACAACAGCAACTACTATGCGGTCGCGCTGCAATTGCCGGGCATCACCCGTGACGCCCTCGCCGCCCCGTAAAACTATTAACCACAGAGAGCACAGAGAACACAGAGGGTAGAGACAAAAACATTGTTAACCGCAGAGGACGCAGAGAACGCGAAGAATGAAATCTTTCTCTCTGCGCTCTTTGCGCTCTCTGCGGTTAGGGATCTTTTGGTCTTCTCCCTCTGTGCTCTCTGTGTTCTCTGTGGTTCAATTCTTTCTTTTCTTCCTCTTCTTCGGCATCAGCGTTTGCACATAGCGGATGCTGTCCTCGATCCAGTAGGTGACCTTCTCGTCCGCGCTGACGATGCTCGGCGGCAGCTTGACATAGTTCTTGCTGACGGGGGTGTCGGGGTTATAGCCGGGGTCGTTAGCCGCCGCCTCTTTGAGAATTTCCGCGCGCTGTTCATCAGGCAGCTTGAGCGCGACGTAATCGTCAATGAACACGGCGAACGGTTTGCCTGCCGTATAGATGAGCACGCCGCCGAACATGTCTTTGTAGATGAGATCCGGCTGGATGTCAGGGATCTGCCCGACCCACGCTTCAAATTGTGCTTGGATTTGACGGTATTTTGATGCAACCATGGTCTGCTCCTAACGTATCATCTATAGATGATCATTGTAGGGGGGATCATGCCGAAAGACAGCAAACTCAAGAAGTACGAAGATGTGTTGATGACGGCCCTCGCTTTCAGTGAAGAGGATCTTGCAACCAACGAGGTCGGAGCCCTCAGTCCGCATCAGGTGCTGGATTTCCAACAGCGGCGGAATGTGCAGGCCGTGATTGCTGGCCTGTATGCCATCGTCTTCGCCTTTATCGGGCTGATGATGGTCACAGCGCCCCGTTCCGTCGGCCCGATGCTGTTTCTCGCCCTGTTGTTCAGCCTGCTCGTCTTCTGGATTGGTCGGGTTGCCCCGTGGCAGTTGAACAGCGACTTGCAGGCCGGCGTTCAGTCCGCTGAAGGGCGCATTGAACTGGAGGTGCGCTCAGCGGAGAACGGCACCGCCTATTTTGTGAAACTGGATGATCGAAAATTCAAAGTCAAAAGCCCGCTTTCCTCGCGTTTAAGAATGGTGATCCGTACCGCATCTACTACGCGCCACATTCCCAAACCATCCTGTCAGTGGACTGGCTGCGTGACGATGACCCCTTCATAGACGCGGACGAGCGCCGCGCGCCGCCCATGGATGCCTACACCGAGTCAGCGATCGCATCAGAATCTTCTAGCGGCCCTGAGGGTAAACGGCAGGCGGGTAGACGGTAAGGAGCGAAGATGTCGACCGACAGCAAAGTCAAAAAGTACGAAGACGTGTTGATGGCGGCGCTCAATTTCACCGCAGACGATCTCACCGTCAACCCGCCGGAAGCTTGAGTGTGGGGCAAGCTGAGAGCGCTAAAACCAGCAGCAGACAAACCCGGCAGATCTGGCGGATCACGTTGATGTGCGCATTTGTGGTTGCGCTCGCTCTGTTCGTCATGGTCGCCGTGACCCTCGCCACCGGGCCCATGCTCGCTTTCATCGTCCTGTTTATGGTAGTCGCTAGGTAACGGCACGCGGTCAATCCAGCGGCTGAACCACGATTTGCAGGCGAGCGTCGAGGCGGTCGAAGGGCGCATTGAGCTGGATACCATGCCCCGCCGAAGACGGCAGCGGCAACTATTTTGTGTGGTTGGACGGGCGCAAATTCAAGGTGCAGCACGACGGTTTCCTCGCCTTCAAGAATGGCGATCCGTATCGCCTTTACTACACACCGCACAGCCACACGATTCTGTCCGCCGAATGGCTGCGCGACGACGATCCGTTTGTGGAGCGCGGCGACGACGCGGCGCAGGCGATCAGCGCGCTCGATGACCAGCCATTGTCTAGACAGATGAGGTGAGCATGCCTAAAGAGGTCAAACTCAAGAAGTACGAAGAGGTGTTAGCCGCGGCGCTCAAATTCACCGACGATGATCTCGCCATGAACGCTGCTGGCCGCCTGAGCAAGACACAGGTGGCTGCGCTGCACCGCCGCCGCACCATTGGCGCAGTCATGATCGGCGGGCTGTGCGTGACGGTGGCGTTTTTCCTGTTGATTGGCACCGTGGGCGCGACGGCGAGTCTGGGACCGATCCTGCTGGCAATGCTGGTCTTCATGGCCTTCGCGCTGGCCGTCGGCGCACTCCCGGCGGTGCGCATCACCCGTGACCTGAAGATGGGAGTGCAGGTCGCCGAAGGCCGTGTCGAACTGGATACGACTCCCGCGCAGAACAGCGCCAGCTACCGGGTGAAGGTGGACGGTCGGAAATTCAATGTGCAAAAGCGCGCGTTCCTCGCCTTCAAAAACGGCGATCCGTATCGCATCTACTACGCGCCGAATACGAAGATGATCCTCTCGGCGGAATGGCTGCGCGATGACAACCCGTTCATCGAAACGGATGAGGAAGTGGATACCGATGCTGTGGAGGAGCGGCCGTATGCCGGGGAAGTGCTCAAACGTCGGCGGAGCGACGACGGCACGTGACGCGACCGGCAGGCGAATCAAAGAGGACGCCTGAGTGACGTCCTCTGCTAGCTTGCGTTTGATCGGTTTTACGCGACGCCGCTGCCGATATTCATCGCCAAGGGCAGGACGACATATTCGTCCTGACGGTAGAACGCGAAGATCTTCTGCATTTCGTCGTACAGCGGTGCGACCAAAGCCGCGCGCTTTTCCGGCGCTAACACCTTAAACGCCTGCACCGCGCTCGGCGACGCCATCATCGTGGCGGTGATGAAGGCGCGCTCATCGGGGAAGCGCACGTTGACCGTCACTTTTTTCACGTCGACATTGTGGAAGCCCGCCTGCGTGAACAGCAGCTTGAGCGCCTGCGGGTCACCAAAGCTGAAGGTCGAGGCCAGCGCCGGGATACCCATCAGCTTTTGCAGCACGGCGTTGAACTGCTCATACACGCGGTTGTGGGCAAAGCCCTGATTCACGCTGACGACCGCGCGGCCACCGGGTACGAGCATGCGGTGCATCTCACGCATGGCGCGCAGCTTATCCCCATGAACTGCAAACCCTGCTGGCAGGTGACGAGGTCGAATGACTCGTTCACAAACGTCATGCCCTGCGCGTTGCCTTCAGCAAACGTGATCTCCGCGCCGTTGGGCTTGGGATCGAACGCGCCACCGCCAGCATCGGCGGCGACACATCAAGGCCGGTCACTTCACCAGAGCGGCCCACGATGGGGGCAAACGTGCGCGGAATCACCCCGGTGCCACAGGCAACATCCAGCACGCGATCCCCGCATTCCGGTTGGGCGACACGCTTTAATTCCTGCGCCGCCGGGCCGTACAGCGCCGGGACGAGGTACCGCTCGTACAAATCAGCAGGCGTTGCGGTTTTGGTCATGGGCTGTGACCCTCTTGACAGAATTTACTTTCTTTAGGATACCGTACTCTGAATAGATGTGCGATAGCCACATCGTTTGTTAGTACTAAGGTGGTAGATCAGATAAAACGCTGCCATTCGCATCCGACCCCACCCCCGGCCCCTCCCCGAATTCGGAGAGGGGAGACAGATTTCTCCTCGCGCTGCTTGCGTGGGAGAGGGGGCTGGGGGTGAAAAAGTTAATTTGAGACAAAGCGCTTGACGCTAACTTTATCCATAACTCAGATTAGGTTAGGGGAATCGCTGCCATTCGAGATCGGCATGGGTGAGGCGCACGTTCCCCTCGCCGTCGATGAAACGGGCGGCGCTGTCGGCGTTGAAGCGGATGAGGTCAAACGGGGCGGCGCGGGGACGACCAGCCAGTTCCTCGGCGATGATCGCCGCGACCGGCTTGAGATTCGTCTCCCACTTGGCGATGGCGAAGTGCGTATCGGGGAAGCGCCGCACCAGCGACTCGATCTTCTTGACGCTCACCTGTCCTGATTCGCCCCAGAAGATCGGGCGACCGTCGGCGGCGAGCTGGACGACATCCGGCTTGTACTTGTCACCGATCTTGGTTTCAACGTACAGATCGGGGTACTGGGGCAGATAGAGCGCCCACAGATAGGCTTTCATGAGCACATGCTGCGGGCTTTCCAGCGGGTTTTTGACGAACACGACGCTTTTGCCGTGCGCGCGCAGCAAGCGCTTGCGCGGAAAGGTCACGGTCATACGACTGCCTCACCCCAAGAACCTGACGGTTCTTTGCCCCTCTCCCATGGGAGAGGGGCAGTTGAGCGCAGCGAAACGGGGTGAGGCCGGAGGTTAAAATGACAGACACGAATCGGCTGACACATTCTAGATGGGTTCCGCGGAGAGTAGCATTTTGGAACGCCGCGCATAGTAGGCGCGATACTCTGCGCCGCTCTGAAAGGCCGTCGCGACCGTTTCATCAGCGACCGTGAAGCGGCTGTGACCGATGCGCAAGCGCGCCCGCTGAGCCGTCGCACACCCGCTCACAGCATCCACGCGCCGGGCGGACAGATCGCGGGTGAAGTTGACCCATAATTGGATGATATAGGCGAGCACGAACGCGATCGGAATCACGAACAGCAGTTCGACGTGGAGTTTGGATATGTCCTGCGCCAGTCCCACGCAGACCGCCGCTACGACAATCAAGCCGCCGACACCCGTGCTCAGGAGGGCGCTGGAGGCGTCGCGCCGGAGCTGCAAGTGGGCGCGCTGGCGTTCGGTGAGCCGACCGCTCCGGTTAGCGTTCAGGTCGTGCTGCGTGAAATCGAGTAGTTGAGCGAGTTGTTGGGTCATGATGGAGGCTGGTCACTCTAAGAAGACTATAGCCTCCATTATACGAGCGCTTGCCGTTCAGGAGCATATAATTGAGCTGAGAGTATAAAATGCACTTTTCCGCTTAGTTCAGGGCATCGTATGAATTACTTACATTTGCTTTCGCTTGACAACATAGCTTTATTGAAGGATTGGCTGGAGGAAACGGGCGAGCTTTACGTCGATATTGATCTACCCCACAGCGGCTCAAGGCGGAGCGCGTACCTTGTTCGGTCCATGAATGAGTTAAAACTCCCTTATTTCCCGTCAAACTCACCCCGAAATCGTGATTGCTATCTTTCATTCTCTGCAATATCCCATTCGTGGCATTGCAGATGAAATCCTTTGAAACAGGTTTTACAACGAATTGCAGATGGTGAGTGGTACACCATCATCTCTTTGGAAAGTGTTTATCCGTCTTCGGTTGTGTGGTGCGGAAATGGCAGGAGTCATGATGAACTTCGACATGATTTCGCAGACGTACTGGGCGAAAGAGTCGGAATAGGCATCAACCCTGCTGACGTTTGTTCCGACTGGCGTCAACTATCTTCTGAAGAAGTTTTGACGTTATCCGTCTTGAGAAATCAAAACTACTATGAGCCTTATGTCAAAAATCCTGATAGGTACAAGTCGGTTTTCGATTTATGGCAAGAGTAGAAAGACGCTAAGGCGTGTCAGAATGCCGCTGCCGGGGAGTCAACTTGCCGGAGCGGTTCGCCAGCAGATCGTCGGCGTCAAAGCCGAGTTTGAGTGCAAAGGCGAACTCGCCCATCGTGTCGCTGTTCCAATCCGCGCTCATGCTAGACCTTTTCAGCAGAAAGGATCACTTTGGAGCGCGGCGCGTAGTAGAGGCGATATTTGGCGTTTCGCTCAAATGCTAGGAGCGTATCGCGGGCACAATAGAATTTTGTTCGGTTTACCTGCACATAACCGCGCCCCAAAAAGTGTCGTCGTCCGTCGGCAAAAGGAATGACGGTAGCGACTACGCCTTCAATAGCATGTACAACCCCACGTTGTAAATCAGTATTGAGCCGTCCAACCAAATAGAAAAGATGGCAGCTTGTAGCAATCAACGCGATGACACAGGCGAGTCTAATATCGGGATAGGGCAAATCCAACGGTTTAGTACCCAAGGTGGAAAGTGCAGCACCCAAAACTAACGTAACAACCGCTATGAACGATCCGTATATGATTAATACATCGCCGCGTTCTGCCCGCAGTGCCCTTCTCTGCGTATCTGTGAGTATACCGGCACGATTTGACATAAGATCGCTGATCGAAAACGATAAGGCTTTGCGAAGGTTAGCTTCCATAGAAACGATCCTTAGAACTGGCGGTCTTACTCAATCAGGTGTTTGAGGTAGTTTTCAGGGTGATTCAAAAAGCCGCGCGTGATCGTGTAGTGCTCGGTGTCTTCATAGCGGATCTGGCGCAGACCGCCGTCGTCAAAGCTCCAGATAGTGGCGTTCGGGTAGGCCATGAGGATGGGCGAATGCGTGGCGATGATGAACTGCCCGCCCTGATCGACCATTTGCTTGAGCAGCGCCAGCAGCGTCAACTGGCGGCTGGGTGAGAGCGGCGCTTCCGGTTCGTCGAGCAGGTAGAGACCGTTCGGCACAAAGCGCGACCGGAAGAGCGTGAAGAAGCTTTCGCCGTGGGAATAGGTGTCTAAGCCTGCACCGTAGCGCTGCTGCATGTCGCTGAGTTCGCGCGCGTAGGGCATCGAGGCTAATCCCTTCGCTGTCGCCGAGCGCCCCTTGTATTCCTTCTCGATTTCCTGCAAATCCGCCAGCATTTCCGCTTTGACGGCGTTCATATGCTTGACGTAGCCGAAGAAGTCTTCCGAGCGCATGAAGAAACCCTTCTTCGTGCGCTGATTCCACACCAGCTTGAGGCTACGCGCGTAGCGGCGCACCTCGGTGAGCGTCTGATCGCTGGTGACGCTCTCGCTGCCCACCGTGATCGACCCGGCGGCGATGGCGAGCGCTTCGAGCAGCGTCGACTTGCCAGAGCCGTTTTCGCCGACGAAGAACGTAATCTCCGAATCGAAGGTCATCTCGCTCAACGCGCGCAAGCTCGGCACGCTGAACGGGAACCCCGTCTCGTTGAGGGTGCTGCCAATATTCATGGATCGCAGGTGGATCGTGTTCGCCTCGTATACCTTGCTCTAGTGTACATGCGGATTGCCCCTCTCAACGTGCCAAGCTGTCCGCTGGACCGGGGCGGCTGGTTGACAGGCTTTTCAATCTCGGTTATCGTTTTAAAAATTTCAAATGCCACATGGGAAGAGACACATGAGCACCGTACCTCTCCGCAGTGCAATTTCACCGGACGACCGTTACAACCGGGAAAGTCTGTTCGCGACGCCCGATGAGTGGCGCGCCGCGTTTGACCGCGTCATCAGCCGCCTCGCCGAAGCTGACCGCTTCAAGGGGCATCTCGGCGACAGCCCGTCCACGCTGGTGAGCTGGCTGAGCTATTCGGAAGATGTGGCGCTGGCAGTGGGGCAGGTCTTCGTCTACGCGCTGATGGAGAACGCCGTCGACAAGACGGATCAAGCGGCTAACGAGATGGCCGATATGGCCTACGGCATGATGGGGCGCTGGCAGGCGGCGTTCGCCTTCGCCAGCCCGGAACTGCTGACCATCGGGCAGGTCAAGCTCAACGAATGGCTGCAAACCGAGCCGCGCTTGCAGGCCTACCAGCAGATGATCGACGACCTGTTCCGCCAGCAGGAACATGTGCGCTCGGGGGAAGTCGAAGAACTGCTCGGCCTGATCAGCGACCCGTTCAACGCGTTCGCCAACTCGCCGGACGCGCTCATCAACGCCGACCTTAAGTTCGCACCGGCGCGCAGCAGCAGCGGCGAGGAACTGCCGCTCACCCACGGCACCGAGGGCAGTCTGCTCTACAGTACCGACCGCGAAGTGCGGCGCACAGCGTGGGAAAACTACGCGGATGGCTTCATCGGCGTGAAGAACGCTCTGGCGGCGGGCTTGTCCGGTGCGATGAAGCGCGATGTGTTCTACATGCGCGCTCGCCGCTTCGACAGTGTGCTCGAAGCGCAGTTGTTCCAGTACAACCTGCCGACGAACGTGTTCCACAACCTGGTGGAGACATACAAGAAGCACATCCCGACGTGGCATCGCTACTGGCGCGCCCGTAAGAAGGCGCTCGGCGTTGATCAATTGCACCCGTATGACATCTGGGCACCGCTCACGCAGCACAGCCCGAAGATCGACTTTCAGCAGGCCGTCGACATGATTTGCGCGGGCATGGCGCCGCTCGGCGAGGATTACGTGAGCACGCTGCGGCGCGGCTGCCTTGAACAGCGCTGGGTGGACTTCCAGCCGAATCAGGGCAAGACGGAAGGCGCGTTCTCGTTTGGCTGGCAGGGGACGCATCCGTTCATCAACATGAGTTTCAATGGCGATCTGCGCGCGATGAGCACGCTGGCGCACGAGCTCGGTCATTCGATGCACTCGTACTACACGTGGCAGAATCAGCCGTTCGCCTACACCGATTACTCGATGTTCGTGGCGGAAACCGCGTCGAACTTCAATCAGGCGATGGTGCGCGCGCATCTGCTGCAGACCAACACCGACCGCGACTTCCAGCTCGCGCTCATCGACGAGACGATGAACAACATTCACCGCTACTTCTTCATCATGCCGACGCTCTCGCGCTTTGAACTGGAAGTGCATCAGCGCGTCGAGCGCGGCGAAGGGCTGACCGCCGAAGCATTGAGCGCGCTCATGGCCGATCTGTTCGCGGAAGGCTACGGCGACGAAGTCCACGTCGACCGCGAGCGCGTGGGCATCACCTGGGCGCAGTTCGGTCACCTGTACGTGCCGTACTACACCTTCCAATACGCGACCGGGATTTCGGCGGCGCACGCGCTGGCGGCGCGCATCCTCAACGGCGATGCGGGCGCGGCGGAGAAGTACCTCGAATTCCTCGCGACGGGCAACGCGCTGTATCCACTCGACGCGCTCAAGGTGGCGGGCGTCGATATGACCACGCCGCAGGCCGTCGAAGAGACGTTCGGTGTGCTCGAACAGGTCATCGAACGGCTGGAATCGCTGTTCTAAAGATCAACCTCACCCCCAACCCCTCTCCGAAACGAGGAGAGGGGAGTCAGCATTGTTTGCCAAGCCAAATTTGCTTTCGTAGGGACGCGATAAAGAGGGTGTCTAAACAGGCGTTTGATCACACCCCTCACCCTGCTTGCTGTGCAAGCCGTCCCTCTCCCACGTCAACGGTGAGAGGGACAAACGTGCTTTTCACCCCTTCTCCCCACTTGCGTGGGAGAAGGGGTGAGGGGCAGTAGCCACGTAGAATAAGTGGAAGTCGTTTTATAGAAGCAGCGGACGCGATTTATCGCATCCGCAGAATTCCAAAACCGACTTGTAACCCATTTTCACGCTATGCTGCGGAGCAACCGCCATGCCTCGCTCCTACGTCTGTCTCTACGCTTGGATCAAACTTCACGCAGCGCGGCTTGATACAAGGTGCGAATCGTCAGGATTTCCCCGCGATGCTCCGCCTCGTGCTGTGCCAGATGATGCATAATCCACTCTGGCGACACGTCATAGCGTGGCAGTTGGCGCAACCGCCGATAATCAGCCTCCGTCACCGCTTGCAGGCTTTTCAGAAAATACGCGCGGGTGTGCTCCAAATGTTCCAGATGCGCGCTTAACGGAATCTGGAGCACCGGATGTAATTGTCCGTCGGCGTCGCGCACCGGGTACGGAAACAACGCCTCGATTTCCGCCGTCCACGGCTGCTGCAAGATCTCTTCGTGCAGCCAATCAATTTCAATCGCCGCAATGTGATACAGCAGCGTGCCAATCCGGTTTTGCAGGCCGGGAGCCAACCAGTCAACCTCCGCTTCGCTTATCGTTTGCAGCGCCTTGAGCGTCCGTGCGCGGGCATCTTGCAAGCGCCAAAGCGCGGTAGCCAACGGTGCGGCGTAACCCGCTAACGGTTGTGCGGCGAGCTGATCTTTTGTTTCAGGCATTCTCATCCTCGTACTAGTTAGGGCACGCGCTGTGACCCGGGCATTTATGTTAGTATCATGGATATCTCAAAAAATGGTGAGGCAATCGATTCAACGTGTGGGAGTCCCGCTGGTTTCAGCGTTTTTGGGGCATCGTTGGCGCGGCGAGTGTGCGCGTCAAGGTGCTGGGCATTGTGTTAGGCGTCATTGTGCTGCTCGGGCTGTTCGTCATGGTGCAGATGCGGCAGGCGCTGTATGGCACGCTCGAAGCGGCGCTGCAGGCGCAGGGCATCGACCTCGCGCAGTTCGTCGGCGGGCGCGTCGATGACGCGCGGTTGTGCTGCGACGCGGACATGGTCACCGATGTGCTGGAGGGTCTGCAGGAACATTATTCCGGCAACGGGCACAATACGCTCGTCGATTACATGTTCGTCACCGATGAGAATGGCGATCTGATCGCCGCCAGTGATGCCGACGCGCTCACCCCGGAGGTGATTCGCCCGACAGTACCGTTTTCCGAGCCGCAGGTGCGCCATCTCAAAACCGCG
The DNA here is from genome assembly GCF_016713355.1 of Candidatus Flexifilum breve. Classification (NCBI taxonomy): domain Bacteria; kingdom Bacillati; phylum Chloroflexota; class Anaerolineae; order Aggregatilineales; family Candidatus Flexifilaceae; genus Candidatus Flexifilum; species Candidatus Flexifilum breve. Next base: position 209,191 of record NZ_JADJPI010000007.1, on the reverse strand, counting down.
CAGGGCGACGTGATCGATATTACGATGCCGCTCCCGCAAAGCGGCGGCGAGTTCCGCATCGGGCTCGCCGAAGACAACATCGAACAGATTGTGCTGGTCGTGACGACGCAGATCATCTCGCTCACGCTGGTGATGGTGGCGGTCGGGTTTGTGGCGGCCTTCTTCCTCACATGGATTTTGACGCGCCCGCTGCTCAGCTTGCTCGATGCGACGCGCACTATCGCCAAAGGGGATTTCAGTGTGCAGGTGCCGCGCTGGGCGAACGACGAGATCGGCGACCTGTCCGAAGCGTTCAACGCCATGACGCGCTCGCTCGCGCAGGCTGAACGCGAACGCGCCGAGCGTGAAAATCTGCGCGCCAGCTATATCCGCCGGGTGATCACCGCGCAGGAGGATGAGCGCAAACGCATCGCCCGTGAACTGCACGACAGCACCAGTCAGTCGCTGACCTCGCTGCTCGTCGGACTGCGGCATCTGGAAGAAGCGAGCGATCCGGCGACGGCGAAAGCCCGCCTCGCGGAGATTCGCAAGACGGTCAACGGCACGCTCGACGAAGTGCACGCGCTGGCGTGGCAGCTCCGACCGAGCGTGCTCGACGATCTCGGGCTGGCGGCGGCGCTCCAGCGCTACATCGGCGACTACCAGACACGCTACGCCATTCAGGTCGATTTCGTCTTTCGCAACCTCGCGGAACGCCTACCCATTGAGATTGAGACCACGCTCTACCGCGTGATACAGGAAGGGTTGACCAACATCGCGCGGCACGCCCAAGCGCAGAACGCCAGCATTCTGCTGGAACAGCGCTCCGCGTCCGTGCGTGTCATCCTCGAAGATAACGGCGTCGGCTTTGACGCGGAAACCGTCACCTACAGTCAGAAGAGCCTCGGGTTGCAGGGTATGCGCGAGCGCGTCGCGCTGCTGAACGGTAAACTCGTGATCGAATCCCAACCGGGGCAAGGCACCAGTTTGTTCATCGAGATTCCGCTCACGGAAGCGAAAGAGACGAGCGCATGAGCGACAGCACGACAATTCTGCTGGCGGATGATCACGCCATTTTACGGTCCGGCCTACGGCTGCTGGTCGAAAGCCAGCCGGATTTCAAGGTCGTGGGTGAAGCGGGCACGGGCAAAGAGGCCATCGCCAAAGCGCGTGAACTACAGCCCAACCTCATTCTGCTCGACCTGAACATGCCGGAGCTCGACGGGTTGGACGCCCTGCCCGCGATCCGCAAGGAGGCGCCGGACAGCCGCATCCTGATTCTCACCATGCACGACGATGTGAGTTACCTGCAGGAGGCGCTGCGCACGGGCGCGTCCGGCTACATCCTCAAGAAAGCCGTGGACAGCGACCTGATCACGGCGCTGCGCACGGTGCTCCGCGGCGAAACTTACGTGCATTCCGCCATGACGCAGAAACTGCTGCAAAAGATCGATCAGCAGGCGGCGAAACCCGCGCCGGAAGCCGACCCGTGGGCGACGCTCTCCGATCGCGAGCGCGATGTGCTGCGTTTGGTCGCGTTAGGCTACACCAACGCGGAGATTGCCAGCGAGTTGTTTTTAAGCGTGAAAACGGTGGAGACCTACCGCACGCGCGGCATGGAGAAGCTCAATTTTCAAACGCGCGCGCAGTTGGTCAAGGCGGCGTTGGAAAAGGGCTTGTTGGAGTAAGGACAACCTCACCCCGTTTCGCTGCGCTCAACCGCCCCTCTCCAGAGGGCGAGGGGCAAGGGCACGGCAGGTTGTGTCCCTCTCCCCACGGAGAGGGACGGCTTGCGCAGCAAGCAGGGTGAGGTTGATTTACCGCGCCGACAGCGATTTCTGCGTCTGCCGCGCCCACCACGCTTGCCACGCGCCTGTCGACCAGAGCGCCCAGATCAGCAGCACCGGCTGGAAGAACAGCCGCGTCAGGCGCGCTTCGTCGGTGTTGAGACCGAAGCCATCGATCCCGTTGACGTACTGCGAGATGTTCCCCGGAAACACCGCCACGAAGAAGGCCGCCGCGATCCAGCCGACCCACACGCGATACTTGCCCGGATAAATCAGGGCGAGGCCGAGCACGATTTCCACGATGCCGGACGCAACCACGACGAAGTCGCCGTCGAGCGGCAGCCACGGCGGTACCTGCGCGAGAAATTCCGCGCGCGCAAAGGTCAGGTGGCTGATGCCCGCGAACAGCAGCGCGGCGCCCAGCAGCAGGCGTAACAGCGTTTGCATGAGACTCGGTTTACTCACGGTGAGAACGGGGTTTTTGCTTGCCATCGACCAGTTTTTCCCTTGCAGCTTGACGAATAAACGACCACCGTGCCTGAGCCTAGCGCCGCTCGCTGAGGGCGAGGTGAGCGCATTGTGAAAATACACACTATAACGTGCAGATCGCCTCAAACTGTCAGGTTTTCCCTGACAGCAAAATGCGCACTTTCCCCGACACAAGATGCGGGCTTTACCTGCTACACCGAAAATGCGACCCGGCCTATCATAAGGACATCAAACGAAAACAAATACACACACAACGAGGTGTTCAAATGACAAACCTACTCAGCATTCGCAAGTCCGGTCGCATCATCGAAGACCCGCCGTTCGCCAAGTTCCTGTTCAGCGATACCCGGCTCGCCCCGGTCTTCACCATCATCCGCGTGCTCATCGGTCTGAGCTGGCTGCAGTCGGGACTGGGCAAGTTCAGCAACCCGGCGTGGATGGAAACGGGCGCGGCGCTGCAAGGCTACTGGACGAATGCGGTCGCCATTCCGGAAACGGGCAAGCCTGCTATCGCGTTTGGCTGGTATCGTGACTTCCTGCAGGGCATGCTGGACACGGGCGCCTATACCTGGTTCGCGAAGTTGATCGTGTTCGGTGAAATGCTGGTGGGTATCGGTCTGATCGTCGGCGCGTTCGTCGGGATCGCCGCGGTGTTCGCCGCGCTCATGAACTGGAACTTCATCATGGCGGGGTCGGCCAGCACGAACGGTCTGCTGCTCATCGGCGCCATCACGCTCATCCTCGCCTGGAAGACCGCTGGTTACCTCGGTGCCGACTACTTCCTGCTCCCGCTGGTGGGCACGCCGTGGAGCCGCCGCAAGAACAAGAGTGCCGAAGCTTCTGAATTTAATCCCGCCCCCGGTCTAGGTGACTAGGCGACAACCGGAGGGGAAGGCAGCAAAACGGGCGCTCACATGAGCGCCCGTTTTCATTTGCGTTACCCGACCCTATCCCGAATACGTTCTTGTAGGGACGCGCAACGGCGCGTCCGCCGACCCCTCCCCGAATTCAGGGAGGGGAGCCAACAGCGCTTGCCCAGCCGAATACGTCTTCGTAGGGACGCAATGATGCGTTTAACTTATGAATACGGGGGTCCGGCGTAGTGCCCCCCCGTTCATGGGCGACCCCCCACAGGGCCCCCCCCCCCCCCAATATCCCCGTTGTTAAACATCATTGCGTCCGCTGACGATGGAAAAGGCTTTAAGGGATGCTTTTTAAACCCCCTCAAGTCTCTCACCCCTACAGATTCAGCCTGAAAATCCAGTATCGCCCGCTTAGATTTGGAGAAGAGACTTGTACACTGTGTTTGACTCCTCTCCTCTTTTCGGAGAGGGGCCGGGGGTGAGGTCTACAGTTACTTTGCTTCCCATTCGCGCTGAGCGTCCAGCGCGGGGAGCAGAATCGCTTCGAGATCCGCCATGGTATTAATGTGCACGAGCTTTTCGCGCAGCGCCGCCGCGCCGGGGACGCCAAAGTGGTACTTGGTGAGCTGACCGCGCAGTTCGCGCACGGCGACCGCTTCGCGGAAGCGCGTATGATCCAGCGTCAGGCGCGCATGCATGAGCGTCATTTCCATACGTTCGATGGGCGTGGGTTCGGGCAGCATTTCACCCGTACGCAGATAGTGCGCCACCTGCTTGAAAACCCACGGGCGACCGAGCGCACCGCGCCCAATCATCACGCCGTCGCAGCCCGTCTCGTTGAACATGCGGGCGGCATCCTGCGGCGTGACCACGTCGCCGTTGCCGATCACCGGGACGCTGACCGCCTCTTTCACCTGCCGGATCACGTTCCAATCCGGTTCACCCGTGAAGCCCTGCACGGCGAGGCGCGCATGCACGGCAATCGCTTTGACGCCGACGCTTTCCGCTGCGCGCGCAAACTCGACCGCCGTGCGCGTGTTTTCGTCCCAACCAGCGCGAATCTTCACCGTGACCGGGACTTTGACCGCCTTCACCACCGCATCGACCACGCGCGTCGCCGTGACCACATCGCGTAAGAGCGCCGCGCCCGCGCCACCCTTGGCGATCTTCGGTACCCAGCAGCCCATGTTGATGTCGACCATCGCCGCGCCATCCTGTTCGACCATTTGCGCCGCGTCCGCCATGACGCCCGTATCGGCGCCGAACAACTGCACGGCGAACGGGTTTTCGTCCGGCTTCCAATCGAACATGGCGTAGGAGCGCGGCACGCGGCGGCTGATCGCTTCGCTGCTGAGGAGTTCGGTGCACACCAGGCCGCAGTCGCCAAAATGGCGCACCATGCGGCGTAAACCCGCGTTGGTTTGCCCGGCCATCGGCGCGAGCGTGAGCGGCGTGTCGATCACCACGCCGCCGATCTCCATCGGTCGCAATTGGATTTGAGGGGTCGCTAACATTCGTCTCGTTACATGTACTCTACGGAAATCTCATTATTGTGGATTCGCCGGGGGGTGTCAATCGCGGATCAACCCACCGGAGTTGATCGGCCTAGCTGCTCAAATCCTACAGAGATTCCGCGGAGAGCAGTGCCTTCGACGCGGCGGCGCGATAGAGCGTGTAGCGCTGGCCTTCCTCGAAAGCATTGAACACGACCTTGCTCACGTTGACGTCACCGCCGTCGCCCACGCGGATCACATAGCTGGTGGCGCGCCCGGAGGCGACCCGCACCACGCGCTTGACCACACCGCTCGTCGCGATCACGCTGCCCACGCGCAGATCACCGCTCAGGCGCAGGTAGCTTTGCGCGCCCACGCCGACGATTACCCCGTTGATGACCGTGATCGCCATGCCGACGAACGTCAGCGCGCCGGAGTCATTGCGCTGACCGAGGAACAGCAGCGTCGTCGCCACGAACATGAGCACAATCACGAGGATGATGCTCACGGTCAACTGCCGCCGCCAGTTCTTCCGCAAACGGGCGGCCTGCCCCGTGCTGAGCGAACCCGCGCGGTTCGCCGCCAAATCGTCGGCGTTGAAGCCGAGCGCCGTCATTAAGTCAGGTGCTTGCAGACTCACAGTTACCCCTGTTCAAACCGCCATGCTGCGCCGTCCGTTTGCTGGACAGCGCCAATACCAACCAGATATTCGAGGTGTGCCAGCGTTTCGACCAGCGCGAAACGCATCTCATGCGCGGACAGCCGCTCAAAGTTGAACAGCGCGCGCGCCACATCAAACGCGACCGCACCGCCTTTGACCGCGTCCAGCGTCTTGGCGAGACGTTCGTCGTGGTGGTGCAGTAATTCGCCGATGCGCCCGCCCCAATCGGTGATGAGCGCTTTGTGTCCCGGCAGCGCCAGCTTGACATCGAGATGCTGGAGCGCGCGCAGCGACCCCATAAAGCGCCCGAGCGGCTGTGGCTCGGTATCCACCCATAAGCCGATGTTCGGCGTGATTTTCATGAGCACGTGATCGCCGGAGAGGATGAGCTTGTCGGCTTCATCATAGAACATGATCAGACCGTCGCTGTGTCCCGGCGCGTGGATCGCTTTGAAGTCGCGCCCACCCATGCGCACCGTCGAACCATAGGCCATGTGTTCAATGTGCTTGGGGTGCGGGAAGGTCATCTGGCGCGTGGACTCGATGCCTTCGTTCACGAGATTGATAATGTCCTGCGGGACGCCGCCTTTATGCATCTGCGCATCGATTAAGGCATAGCGCGGGTCGGCGTACACCCATGTCACGAGCGCGCTTTCGGCTTCGCGGGCGCTCATGCGGACGGGCGCGCCGGTCAGCGCCTGAAACCAGCCCGCCATGCCGTAGTGATCCGGGTGCATGTGCGTCAGCACGATCTGCGTGATGTCCCCCGGCTCGATGTGCAGCGCGTCGAACGCCGTCCGCCAGATCGCTTCGGCGTCGGGGCGATGCAGCCCGGTATCGACGACCGTCCAGCGACCAGCGTCTTCCAACAGGTAGCAGTTGACGATGCGCAGCGCGAACGGCAGCGGAATTTGCACCTGATAAATACCTGCGGCGACCGGTGTCACCGCCTCGGGCAGTTGCATAGCACCACCTCTTTGAGCACGGATGGATCTCTACCCCCGAGAAAGTAGGGGAAGGTGCGCCAATTCTAAATGAGTTTTGAACAAAATGCGCCCTTTTACGCATATAGGGATAGAGCAAGTTGATGGAGATAGAAAAGATGCTGCACACCGAGCGTGATATGCTCCTCCTGGAACAGCGCAAGCAAGAACTGCTGCGTAAGGCGCGGATACAACAGCTTTTCAAGGAGATCGAACGCGAAACGATGGGCGATCGCCTGCTGAACTTACTCGCGGATTTGATGATTAACGGCGGACAGCGGTTGAAGGCACGCGCCAAGGGCGGTCAGCTCACGGTGCGCCGCGCGTATAAACCTTAGCCAACGGGCAGGCGCGGTGGTGCGCGCCTGATGTACGTCACCTGTCGTATTTCGTCCACAGTCGAGGCGGCCATCTGGTCGCCTCGACGCTTGTCAAGCGAAGGTCTCCGGTGTGGGGTAACAGCTAACTCGTCGCCCCACTACTCGACCGTTTGCACCTCGCCGTAGTGTTCCAGTTGGCGCACCGCCGAGCGAGAGACCCATACGGCGATCCCCAGAATGCCGAACCCCGCCAGCCACAATACGGGCTGCGCGCCGATGCTCGCCGCCACCGTCCCCGCCACCAGCGCGCCGACCGGGGCGATCCCCTGCGCGAGAAAGCCGAATGTCGCGTTCGTGCGCCCGAGCAGGCGATCCGGCACGATGATCTGCCGCAGCGACGTGTCGTTGATGAAGAAGATGAGCATCGCGCCATCGCCGATGATCTGCGCAACGATCATGACGACCGGTGCCAACGTCCCGGCATACGCCGCCAGCGGAATCAGCAGGTTGTTGAGGCCGCTGATGAGCAGCATCACCGTGATGGTGCGCCCCAAGCCGAGTCGTTTCTGCACACGGTCGGCCAGCAGCGAACCGATCAACGCGCCGATGCCGCCCGCGCTCACCACGAGGCCGAGCACAGCGGGCGTCAGGCCGAGATCGCGAATCGCGTAGATGTCATACAGCGCGCCGTAAAAATTGCCGAAGAACGTGCGCACGCCCACGCTGATGATCAGCACGCGCAAAATGGGATTGCCCGCGATCACCGCCAAGCCTTCGCGGATCTCGGTCAGCGCGGAGCTGCCCGCCGGGCGTTCCGTGCGCGGTGGCTCGGGCTGGCGGATGAGCAGAAAGCTGATGCTCGAAAACAGGTAGGAGATCGCATCGAAGACTACCGAGAGCGGCGCGCTGATCCACTGGATGAGCAGCCCCGCGACCGATGGCCCGCCGATTTCGGCCAGCGACTCGGTCGTCGCTAATTTGCTGTTGCCTTCAACCAGATCGGCGCGGTTGATGAGCGAGGGCAGATAGGCGTGATAGGCCGTGTAGAAGATGAGGCTCATGATGCCTTGCAGCGGCACGACGATGTACAGCAGCGCCATACTGAGCGTCCCGGTCAGCGCCGTGAAAGGGATGCTCAACAGCAGCAGCAAACGTCCAAGATCCATCGCGATCATCACCGGGCGGCGCGGCAGGCGATCTACCCACACGCCCGCGAACAAGCCGAACAGGAGCACGGGCGCGGAGCCGAGCGCGGTCAGCACGCCCATTTGCGCGGGCGATGCGCCGAATAGAATGACGGCGATCAAGGGGATGGCAGTGCGCGAGATGCGCGTGCCGAATTCGGAGATCGATTGACCGACCCACAACTTGAGGAAATCCGGGTGACGCCACAACCCGGTCAACAGACGATTCATGTGGAAAACACTCCATGAGCAGTACAACTGTAAGCAGGAAACGCGAAACAAGCCTCAACGGACAGTCCGTGACGCTTCTCCGGTCGAGAACATCCCTATCTGCTTACAAGCTGACGATCGCGCTCATGGCAAACCCCATTTCCCAGATGCTTGATCCGGCCTCACCTACTGTTCCACCGCGGACGCCATTCGTAGCGGCTGATCTCACCCCACCCCCGTCCCCTCCCCGAATTCAGGGAGGGGATCAAACATCATTCGCAACGTCTCCCTCTCCCCGCTTGCGTGGGAGAGGGGTTGGGGGTGAGGGGGACACGATCATTATTGCGACCGCATAGGCATTGATGAATTAGGTTCGGCACATCTGTCTGCGCAGCAGTATAGGCGTGACTCGCGAAAAAGGTCAATGGGGTGCTATAGTCTGGACGATTCAGGAGAGGTCTATGTCGATTCCTCAATGGTTAGATTGGGCGCAGCGCCTACAATCGATTGCGCAGACCGGGCTGCACTACGATGCGCAACCGTTCGACCGCTTGCGCTACGAAGATGTGATGCAGATCGCGGCGGAGATGCTGGCGGCGGGCAGCGACACCGCCCTGGATGAAATCAAGCCTTTGCTGCAGATCGATAAGGGGCATACCACCCCGAAGATCGATGTGCGCGGCGTCGTGTTCCAAGACGATAAAATCCTGCTGGTGCAGGAAAAGCTGGATAACTACCGCTGGACACTGCCCGGCGGTTGGGCGGATATTGGCGAGAGCGCGGGCGTCTCCGTCGCGCGCGAAATCTACGAAGAGACGGGCTATCACGCGCGCGCCGTCAAGCTGCTGGCGCTGTATGATCGCAATCAGCATGCGCACCCGCCCTACCAATATCACGCCTACAAAGCCTTTTTCCGGTGCGAACTCCTCAGCGACCTGCGCGAACCGGATCCGCGCAATGTGGAGACGGGCGAGGTCGGCTTCTTTGGCGAAGACGAACTGCCGGAACTTTCGACGGCGCGCGTCACCGCTGACCAGATCAGCCGGTTTTTCGCGCACTTACGCCAACCCGAGTTACCCACGGATTTTGATTGAGATGATCACGATTACGGATGCAACAGTGGATCAGGCGTCCATCGTTCACCGCATCATGCTCGACGCCTTTGAGGAATATCGGGGCGTGCTCGAACCGCCCTCCGGCGCGCACATCGAAACTGTCGAAGATGTCATCAACGAAATGCAGCACGGCGGCGCGGTGATCGCGTGGCTGGATGACGAGGCCATTGGGTCGGGGCGTTGGCGCATCGAACCGGAAGGCTACCTGTACATCGGGCGCGTGTCGGTGCTGCCCGCCTTTCGCGGACGCGGCGCGGCGCGCGCTATGCTCGAGCATATGGAGCAGATCGCCCGCCAGCGCGGGATCACGCGGCTGCGGCTCGTCGTGCGCATGCTGCTCCCGCAAAACATCGAGATGTACCGTAAGCAGGGCTACGAGATCGCCGAAATCATCAAGCACCCGCGCGGCAACACCGAAGTTGTGTATATGGAAAAGCAGCTAACGAACAGCGATTAGCCGTTAGCTTTTAGCTTATAGCTAACGGCTAAGAGCTAACGGCCAATGGCTCATACGTACGTAGAAAGATTACTATGAGATTTGCCCTTCAAGAGACGGCGCTCTCCGGTGGGAGCGTGGCGGAGAAGTTTCAGCAGGCGAAGGCGCTCGGCTTTGACGGCGTCGAGGTGTGGTCACGCGGCCTCAGCACGCGTATGGACGAACTCGTCGAGGCGATGATCGCGGCGGAGCTGCCGATCTCCGCGGTCTACTTGAAAGGGGAACACGCGATCCTCGCGCCGGACGAAGCCGAGCGCGAACGCGGTTTACAGGAAATCCGCGAGGCGATTTGCTGCGCGGCGGATGTGGGCGCGTCCGGCGTGATCTGCATTCCGGGGGATGGCACGACCGCCATCCCGGATCTGTCGCCGTACATGACCGCTTACGAGCTGGCGACCGGGTTGTTCTACACGCATATGCGCACGCTCGAAGATTATTCGATGGCGATGGGCGTCAAGTTCTACATTCAACCCGTCAGCCGCCACGCGACGCGCTTGATCCGGCGGCTCGACCAGGCGGCGGATATCCTGCACCGTCTGCACGATCACCCCAACGTGCACGTCGCCGCGGATATCGCGCATATGGCGCTGGAAGAGAGCAGCCTGGTCGATGCGCTGACCGCCCATGCGGGCATGATCGGTTATGTCCACACTGCCGACTCCGAGCGGCGGCTGCCGGGACAGGGATCGCTCGACTTCACGGCGGTTGGTGCAGCGCTGCAAACCATGCACTATGAGGGTTGGGTCACGCTGGGCGGCGGCGAACCGTACATGTCCACCACGCCCGCGGCGTATCCCCCGGATGATCTCGCTCACAGTCTCGCTTATTTACGTCAACGAGGATGGTGAACCATGCATTACACGGCTGAAAACCTGCTGATTCGCTCCGATGATGACGGCGACACGGGCGTGTTCGCGCACGTCACGCCGCAGCGCGCCGAATGGCAGTATCTGCACATGACCGCGCGCCGCCTGAACAAAGGCATGACTTACAAGGGCAGCACCAGCGACTACGAGTTCGTGCATGTCATCCTCGGCGGCGTGTGCAGCATCAAGACGAGTGCGGGCACTTTCGAGCGCGTAGGGCGGCGGCCTAACGTGTTTTCGGGCATGCCCTACGCGCTGTATCTCTCGCGCAACACCGACTTTGAAATCACCGCGCTGACGGACGGCTTCGAAGTGGCGTCGTGCTGGGTGGAAACCGACGAGGATCACCCGGCGCGGCTGATCACACCCGCCGACAGCGCCATCGAACTCCGCGGCGGCGACAACGCCTCCCGCCAGATCAACAGCATCATCCCGCCGGGCTTCGACTGCCAGCGCTTGGTGTGCGTCGAGGTGTATACGCCCGGTGGCAACTGGTCGAGCTACCCGCCGCACAAACACGACGTGCATCGCGTTGATGCCGCGGGCAAAGTGCTGGAAGCTGACCTCGAAGAGATTTACTTCTACAAGCTGGATAAGCCGGAAGGTTACGCGTATCAGCGCGTGTACACGGACAACCGCAGCATCGACGCGGTGGTGATGGCGCAGAATCATGACGCGGTGCTCGTGCCCGAAGGCTATCACCCGGTCGTCAGCGCACACGGTTACACGACCTACTATCTGAACTTCCTCGCGGGGTCGGCGCAGTCGCTGGCCAACAGCGATGATCCAGCTTATGCCTGGGTCAAAGCCCAGTGGCAGGGGATCGATCCGCGCCTGCCGATTGTGTCGCCGGAGATGGAAAAAGAAGCGTAGCCGCAGCGAACACAGGGAAACAAACAGGCCGAGCAGTTGCTCGGCCTGTTTTATGTCAGGGGGATGATGGTGATCTTGGAGGAAAACCGGGCGAAATCATCGACATTTTGCGTGAGTAGGGTGTCAAGATCGTTGACCAGCATGGTGGCAACGATGTTAGCATCGTGAACCTGTTTCCCACCGGTTGGAAATTCGCGCAGCAGCGCCAGCAATTGAAGAGTAACGCGTGCTGTTTCGTCAGCAATGCGAAAAGCCCGCGGAAATCCTCGGATATACCCGGCAACTTCGTCTACTGTCAGCGGATGCGGCTGATACGCCTGAGGTCGCGTGACTTGAGCAAGAAACTCACGGATGACTTGGCGGCTGATCCACAATTCATTCAAGCGTTTGCTGTTGAGTCCATAACGAGCTCTTGGGTGTGGCATGGAGGGGTTATCCGATAAGGTTGCCAGAGCAAAACATTGGTATCGACAAAGACCTTAGCGCCCCTCGTCGTCATACCAGTCCTAGGCGACTCCCAGGAGAAAAATCTTCGATCAGCGTGCGCTGGAGTCGATCAAGCGGTAGGCAGATAAGGTATCCGCGTTCTCGAAACTCAACACCGTTTTTCCTGGGCGTAATATCTTATTGCAGCGCTTGTTTATCGCCTGCTGTGTTCTTCGCCAACTAACTGTTGTGGAAGCGGTGAAAACTTTCCTTGTCGGATCAACTTGCGCTCCAGAACCTGATCACCTCGGGTATCCTCCCTCATCCTCACTCCCTCTATTATACGGGTTGTTTGGCGGGGCGGAATGAGAGCGTCGGGATGCGTGAGAGCATGACGGCGGGCACCATGAGCAGCCACAAAATGAAACCTGCAACGATGAACGGCAGCGGGTGAGCCGCGCCGAACAACTGCCCGCCGAGCGCCGTCCCGACGATGATGCCGAGACTGGTCGAGGAGCCGTAGATGCCGAGCACCGCGCCGCTGTCCCCGTCCGAAGCGCACGAGGTGGCGAGGGCTTGCAGCGAGGGCATCATCAAGCCGGAGGAGAGCGCGATCATCGTCAGCGCCATCGAGCCGACCAGCAGCGGCGACCCCAGCAGCACGATCAGGAACATGCCCAACCCGCGGAAGAACGCGCCGACGATTACCAACCGCTGTTCCCCGAAGCGTTCTACAGCAGGACGCAGGAGCGCCAACTGTGTGATGAACTGTCCGAAGCCGATCCCCATCAGCATCAAGCCGACGCCGAGACTGACCGTCTGCTCAGACGCGCCTTTGAACAGTTCGGCCTCGCTGAACAGCGCAATCGATGATTGGAGTAAGGCGATGCTCAACTGCGCGCCGAAGCCGATGAGCAGAATCCAGCGCAGCGGCACATTGGCCCACGCGTCGCGCAGGTTGAACGGGCGGCGACCCGCGCGGTCGGCGGTGATGCGGGCGCGGCGTTCGGGCGTGAGCGATTCGTCCAGCACAACCCACGTGAGGATCGTCGTGAACAGCGAAATCGCCGCGCCGACGAAGAACGTGGCGTGATCGCTGAAGAAAGCCGAGACCAACCCGCCGAGCGCTGGGCCGAGAATGTAGCCGAGGCCAAACGCCGCGAAGATCACGCCGAGGCCGCGCGTGCGTTCCTCACGCGTGGTGATGTCGGTGACGTACGCCTGCGCGACGATCACGTTGCCGCCCGTCACGCCGTCAAGGATACGCGCCGCAAACAGCATAGGAATGCTGGTCGCTGCGCCGAGCATCACGAAGCTGAGGAACGTCCCGAACTGGCTGATGACCAGCACCGGCAGACGACCATAGCGGTCCGACAGCCGACCGATGAACGGCGCGGCGAGGAACTGGGCGATGAAATACGAGGCCAGCATCAAGGAGATGGCTTCGGGGGAGGCGGTGAAGTGCCGCTGAGCGTAGAGCGGCAGCGAGGGCAAGACGATCGTCCCCCCCAGAAAATTGGCGAACACGATCGCAAACAGCGTCCAGAGACGCTTATCCCATTTGAACATGCGAAACACCGGGGTTGATTAGTTGAACAACATTCTCATTAATGATAGTCTGGCTGGCCTACGCAGGGGTAGTGCTTGGACTGCATTGGTCATAGACCCCCTCAAGCATAAAGGTTTTCCGAAGAATAGATGTGTAAGGCAAATGTTTTTGGACTTGCGGGCAAACCGGGCTTAACCTAGACTCATCAGGCTTTCATTCAGGGTGCAGTCACGAGCACAGGAACGATATTTATGCCGAAAGTCATGGTGGTCATCCCCACCTACAACGAAAAAGAGAATATCACCGCCATCACCGAGGCGCTGATGCACCTCCCCGCGTACCTCAACGTGTTAATCGTCGACGACAATTCGCCGGACGGCACGGGGCAAATCGCGGATCAGCTTGCCGAGCAGTATCGTGGGCGGGTGAATGTGCTGCATCGCTACGAAAAAGGCGGCCTCGGCCCGGCGTATATCGCCGGTTTCAAACAAGCGCTCCAGCTCGGCGCAGACTACATCATCCAGATGGACGCCGATTTCTCGCATCAGCCCAAGTACATCGCGCAACTGATCGCCAAGCTGGAAAGCGGCTACGACTTTGTGATCGCGTCGCGCTTCGCCCCCGGCGGCGGCGTCGACGAAAACTGGAGCTTCTACCGCAAGCTGTTGAGCTGGTTCGCCAACCGTGTGTATACGCGCCTGCTGCTCAATATTCCGGTCTACGATGCGACGGCGGGCTACCGCATCTGGCAGCGCGCCACGCTGATCGGGCTGGATCTGGAACGGGTGCGCTCCAACGGCTATGTGTTTCAGGTCGAAATGGCCTATGTCGCCTGCCGTTTGGGCTTCAAAGTCGCCGAGATCCCGATCTACTTCCCGGATCGCCAGCACGGAGAGTCCAAAATGGATATTCGCATTCAGCTCGAAGCGGCACTGCGTGTGTGGCAGGTGATGATGCGCCATCGCGCGCTCAAGCCCGCTGATCGGCGGACACAGGTCTATTCCTAAAGCTCGACAACCCGAGTTGGGGCGGAACAGTGATGGGAATAGCACTCCACGCCGCCCATAGAGAGCCAGCATGCAGTCCCGGTTTGAACAGTCACGCATTAACCAGCTCACCAGCGCCTACGCCCCGAACGATCCGCCGCGCCAGCGGTTGGACTTTGGCGATCTGCTCTCGCTCATCTGGCGGTTAGATCGCTGCGCCGGGCAGGGTGGACGCGAACGCTACTATCGCCAAGCCGTGCGCGCCACACTGAGCGGCTTAGGGCTGCTGACGCATCCGTTCGGCAAACTGGTCGAAGGTGCAAAACCGGGCGAAATCTACCAGCAGATACCTAATCTGCCCTATCGCACGGGCGGGCGCCTGGTCGACGCGCAAGATCAGCGCGCGGCGATTGGTCAGTTGATGACACTGCGCGAGGACACGCTGCGGATCGGTGCATATCAGGAGAGCTGGTTAGGCGGGTTTCCCGGCAGCGGCATCGTCGACGATGAGCTGCGCGAGCGCGTCTTCGCCGTGCTGATCAGCGCGCTGCCCGGACAGTTCAGCAACTTTGGGCGGCTGCTGCTCGTGCTCGATATCGTGCTGGCGAACCTCGTCGTCGGCCTCGACAACATGCCCGAAGTCGACCTCAAAACGCTGGTCAGCGATCACGGCTACCCCGACCCTGCCGACGCGCGCGTGCACCGGGAATACGCCACCACCAGCGAGAAATAAAAACAGGACGGGTGCACCGTCCTGCTGCCTCCAGCTCATTTGCGACCGCGATGGTTCCTAAAACGCTAAAATTTGGTGACGACTTTTTCGACGCCGGGAATGGACGTCAACTGCGCGAACAGGTCTTCGGTCATATCGGGCGGCAGAGTCCCGGTGAGAATCACGCTGCCATAGCGCACATTGACCTGCACGCCCGTCGGCGTCACCTTGCCGATTTCACGGCGCAGCGCGTCTTCATCGTACAGCGCCGTCCCATTCACGGTTTTGACGCCCGCCAGCTTCGGAATGGCGTCGAGCAGATAGCGCCGGCTCGGCTGTGACTTGACATGCCCCGCCACGGTCACGACGCCGTCGGTGACGAGCACGTGAATCTGGTGCTGATCGGCGGCCAGCGGCGGATAATGCTGGATGAGGTTATACACATCTTGGCGAATGTCGATATCGGGACGAGGGGTGGAAACTACTTGCGGTTCAGACATCGCGGTTTGATCCTTCCATTGCAGGGCATTTAGACGGGTAATTTTGCCCCAACGCCCGCGAAAAACCAAATCCGCGTACGAACACACTCTCGAAAACCGCAGAGACCGCGGAGAAGAAAAGGGTGGGGACGCAGCATGAGGGTGTTTAAAAAGCATCCCTTAATGCCTTTCCTTTCGTGACCGGATGCAATGCATTGCGTCCCTACGAAGATGTATTCGGCTTGGCAGGCGCTGTTGGCTCTCCTCCCTGAATTCGGGGAGGAGCTGGGATGGGGTAAAAAATCTGATTTGCGGACAAGACTAATGGGGCGTCCCAACTTCCCTTCAAACCAGCACCTTAATGGTCCCCAAGGTTAGACCTGTTCGGTCTGGAACCCCTTGGAGTGGGAAACTAACAGGGGTAGGCTTTTCATGCTTCCTATCGTGTACAGGTTTTCTTCGCCGAGAACGTGTAGGGACGAGGCATGCCTCGTCCTGTTTTTTCTCTGGATTGGACAAAAAGCTTGTGATGCGTGAAAGCAAAAGAGCGCTTTAGCAAGTAAGGTTACCGCCGTGTTGGCACAGGAGGACGAGGCATGCCTCGTCCCTTAGGGAGTGGGAAAGGCTATGCAATTACCCCAGTCTCGGCCTGCCATGCGCCGGAATGCTCATCAGTGAGAGTTGATTTTGGATGCAGAAATTACTTTTTGGTAACCAAAAGACAACGAATATGCTTTCAAGGTTGCGATACTATTAAAGGAAACACGATTTTTGTCACTGCGGAATGTTCGCCATGATCTCAGAAATCGATCTGCAAATGCTGCGCGACCTGAGTCGCGATGCCGCCGCGTTTGAGCAGCTCCGAGCGCTGGTAGAACGGCTTATGACGGCACCGGGTACGAGGGCCTCCCAACCCTCCATTCAACAGACCGATGCGGCGTTCCTCGCCGCTCTTGTGCAGTCGTCACAGGACGCCATTTTCACTAAAACTGTAGATGGGATCATCACGAGTTGGAATCCAGCCGCGGAGAAGCTGCTCGGGTACAGTGCCGCTGAGATCATGGGGCAATCGATTAAGCAGATCCTGCCTCCGGACGAGTATGCCGCCGTCGCCCGCATGGATCAGCGGGTGGCAGTCGGAGAACGTATCGCGAGCTTTGAAACGGTGCGTCGACATAAAGATGGCCATGCCGTCGATGTGTCGCTCACCTTTTCGCCGATCCGCGCGGCGGATGGCAAGATTCTCGGCATCTCGGTGATCGCGCACGATATTACGGAAAAGAAGCAGATGCGCGCCGCACTCGAAGCCAGCGCCCAGCAACTGCACAGCGTTTTCAACACGGTGCAGGATGCGATCTTCTCCGTCGAACTGCCGAGCAGCCGCTTGACGTACATTAACCCGGCTGGTGAGCGGCTGATGGGGCGGACGTTACAGGAGTTTCAGGCCGATTTCGAACAGCGTCTGGCGCTGGTGCATCCCGACGATCTCGAAAGCGCGCGCGCCCTGCACACGCGGCTGCTGGCCGAGGGTACCGCCGAATCCGAATATCGCGTCCTGCAGTCGAACGGCGCCATTCGGTGGGTCAACTTCCGGGCGTGGCTGAACCGCGATGCGGACGGTCGCCCGACGCGCTACGATGTCATCGGTCGCGATGTCACCGAAATCCGGGAAGTTCGCGCCGCACTGGAAACGAGCGAACGGCGACTGCGCAGCCTGTTCGACACCCTTGAGGATGCGATCTTTTCCGTCGAACTGCCGAGTGGGCGCATGACGTACGTCAACCCGGCGGGCGAGCGGCAAATGGGGCGGACGTTACAGGAGTTTCAGGAGAATTTCGAACTACGGCTGACAATGGCCTATCCTGACGATCTGCCGATTATCCGTGCCGGGCAGGCGCGCATGCTCTCTGAAGGCACCGTGGAGATGGAATACCGTCTCGTGCGACCGGATGGCACGATCCGCTGGATCAACACGCGCGCCTGGCTCATCCGTGATGCCGCACAGCAGCCGATCCGCTATGAAGCGATCAGCCGCGATATCACCACACTGAAGGAGGCGGAAGCCGTGCGCCAACAGATGTTGGATCAGGAAAAGGAACTGATCAATCTCAAAGCGCGCTTCATCTCGCTCGCATCGCACGAATTTCGCACCCCGTTGGCGGCCATTCTCGCGACCACCGAATCGCTCCTCTTGTACCGCCAGCGGATGACGGACGAGAAGATCACCGAACGCCTCGAACGGATTCGCCAGCAGGTCGGCTTTTTGCACGCAATTATGGAAGACGTGCTGTTGCTGTCGCGCTTTCAGGCCGGCGGCGTGGAGTTTCGCCCGGTCAGTGGCGATCTCGTTGCCCTGTGCCACGAATTGATTGACGAGCTTGAGAGTCAGACCGCGTATACGGGGCGCATCCGCTGTGACTGCTCGGTGCAGACCATGAGCACCCAGTTCGACCCGCGGCTGCTGCGGCAGGCGATCAGCAACCTGCTGACCAATGCGCTCAAATATTCCGCCGCGCCGCAGCCCGTCGAGCTGCGCCTGCGCTACGATGAGGACGCCATTACGCTGGTGGTTGAGGATCAGGGGATCGGCATTCCGCCCGACGACCTCAAACGCCTGTTTGAGCCGTTCCACCGCGCGGGCAACGTCGGCAGCATCGGCGGCACGGGGCTGGGCATGAGCATCGCCAAGCAGGCGGTCGAAGCGCACGGCGGCACCATCGCTGTAACGAGCGCGGTTGGCTGTGGGACGACCTTTACAGTGAGTCTTCCCCGCCAGCGCTGATCCTCGCTGTGGGCTGACGCTAGCGAACTGAGCTGCCCAAAAGGCTCAATGTGTGCGCAGCAAAGACCGCATACAATAGAAGCTAGTCGAAGTCACATCGAAGTGGAACTAATGGCGGTAAGAGAACGGCCGGAGTCGGTGCTGGATCACCGGTATCGGGTGCTCAATCAGCTCGGTGCGGGGGGCATGGGGACGGTCTACCGTGCCTACGACCGCATGACCGGGCAGCAGGTGGCGATCAAGCGCGTGAATCTCGGGGCCAATGCCGGCAATGTGACGGTGTGCGTCGCCCTCGCGCGCGAATTCCATTTGCTGGCCTCGCTGCGGCATCCCAACATCATCCGCGTCTCGGACTACGGCTTCGACGAGCAGGGACAGCCCTACTACGTCATGACGCTGATCGAGGACGCGTGCACCGTCTACGAGGCGGGCAAAAGCCGCGACCTGATCGGCAAGGTCTCGCTCATCCTCGACATGCTGCAAGCGCTCGTCTACCTGCACCGCCGCAACATTCTGCACCGCGATCTCAAGCCGGATAACGCGCTCGTCGACGCCGCTGGTCAGCTCCGCTTGGTCGATTTCGGGTTGTCGCAGGAAGGCGCGACCGGCGAAGAAGTCTCCGGCACGCTGGCCTACATGCCGCCGGAAGCGCTCACCTCCGACCCGGTGTCGCCCGCGTCCGACCTGTACAGCGTCGGCGTGATCGCCTATGAGTTGCTGACGGGCAAACTGCCCTTTGATGTGCGCCGCGCGACCGCCTTTCTCCGGCAGGTGATCGCCATGCCGCCGGATCTGTCGCCGCTCGTCCAGCACGGCGCGCTCGCCACGGTGATCGGTCGGATGCTGGCGAAAGACCCGGCGGATCGCTACGGCAGCGCCGCCGAAGCCATGCTGGCCTTGTGCACCGCCGTCGATATCCCGCTGCCGGAAGAGACGCGCGGCATTCGTGAGAGCTTTTTGGGCGCGGCCAAGTTCGTCGGGCGCACCGCCGAACTCGCGACGCTCAACGCCGCGCTCAATGCCGCGACCGGATCGGCGTGGTTGGTGGGCGGCGAGGCGGGCGTCGGCAAATCTCGCCTGATTGAGGAAGTGCGCATCCAGGCGCTGGTCAAAGGACTCACCGTGCTGCGAGGCCAAGCCGTCGAAGGCGGCGGCCTGCCGTGTCAGGTGCTGCGCGACGTGCTGCCGAGTCTCGTGCTCGGCTGTGAAGTGTCGCCGCTGGAAGCGAGCGTGATTCTGCCGATTCTGCCCAACATCGGGCGGCTGCTCGACCGCGAGGTGCCGCCCGCGCCGGAACTCGACCCCGTGCTGATGGAAACGCGCCTCAAGCACACGCTCGTCGATCTTGTGCGGCGGCAGGAGACCCCGCTTCTCATCATCCTCGAAGATTTGCACTGGGCAGATGATACGTACGACCTGATCGAACCGCTGATCGGGCTGGAGGCACAGTATCCCATCGTGGTGATCGGCACGTATCGCAGCGATGAAGCGCCGCGCCTGCCCGAACGGTTCCCCGGCATGCAGACGGTGCATCTGGCGCGCCTTGCCGCCGACGAGGTGCAAACGCTCGCCGAATATATGCTGGCAGACACCACCCCGACGCTGATCCAGTTTTTGCTCAACCAGACGGAAGGCAATGCGTTCTTCATCGTCGATTTGCTGCGCACGCTGGCGGAAGATGCCGGGCGCTTAGACAACATCGGCCAGTTGGAACTCTCCGACGAACTGCTTTCGCAGGGCGTGCTGTCGGTCGCGGAACGGCGTTTGGCGCGTGTCCCGGTCGAATATCACCGGGCGCTGCGCTTGGCAGCGGTCATCGGACGCGAAATCCACCCGGAACTGCTCACCCCGGCGGACTTCCGCTGGATCGATTACGGGCTGGAATCGGCGATCCTCGAAATCGCCGATGGCCGCTTGCAGTTCGCGCATGACCGCATCCGCGAGGGCATCCTGCATCTGACCGATCCCGACGAACTGAGTCAGCTCCATGCGGAAGCTGCCCGCGCGTTGGAACAGGCCTTCGCGCACGATCAACTGTACGATGCGATCCTCGCGCGGCACTGGGCGGCGGCGCACGACGAAACACAGGAACTGCATTACACGCTGGCGGCGGGTCAGCAGGCCATCCGCCTGAATCAGTTCACCGCGGCGCGCACGTACTATGAGCGAGCGCTGTTTCTGCTGCCGGACGATGATCCGCGCACGGTCGGTGCGGTCGAGCAGTTGGGCAAGCTCTACCACACCATCGGCCAGTTTGAGGACGTGCTGACGCTGTACACGCATTTGCTCGCGCTCCCGCAAATTCCCGTTGAACGGCGGATTGAGGCGATGGTTACGCTGGCGGATGCCATGCGGCGCTGCGGCAACCCGGAGAACGCCGAGGCGCTGCTGGTGCAGGCGCTGGAATTAGCGCAGGTCAACGACTACCCGACCGGGCAAGCGCGCGCCTTGACCGCCCGCGCCCTGATGAAATTGCAGCAGGAAGCGTTCAGCGAAGCGCTCACGCTGCTGGAGCAGGCGGTCAAGCTGCAGCAGGGCGGCGACGCCATCAGCGAGTATGAAGCGCTCCGCGCGCAGTTGACCGCGCATTTCGCGCAGGGGAACATCCTCAAAGTCATCGAACTCTCGGAGATTTGCCTCGCCAAGAGTTTGGCGCTGGGCAGCGCCAACCGCATCGCGCTGGATTACAACAATCTCGGCGTGGTCAACATGCTCATCCAGAACTACGAGCAGTCGCGCGCGTACTTCGCGCAAGCCGAAGCGCTAGCGCGCGAGATCGGCAATACGTGGGTGGTGGCGCTGGCGCAGTCCAACCGGACGTTCAACTATATTCAGGCGGGCGACCTCGAAAACGCGCTGATCCACTTTGCGCGCACGGTGAAGATCGCGCAGGATTATCACATCCTGCATATTCAGACCGGGGCGATTTTCCTCGCGGCGATGCTCAAGCGCCTGCTGGACGAGCGCGTGACCGCCGTCGCGTGGATGGCCGTCGCGCTGACACAGCCCGCGCTGGAACCCGACGTGCGTCGTATGACCCGGCTGATGCTCGACGCGGTGCAGAGTGAACTCAGCGCGGAGGATTACGCGGTTGGGCTGACGCTCGGCGCTGCGCTCACGGTCGATGATGTGTACGCCGCCATCCGCGCCGAGCTCCTGCCCGCATAATGGGGCTAAGGTTGGGTAAGTCATCATGTATCAAGTCGAGAATGATAGTGATCTCAGTCGTATCATCGGATTCAATCAGAACGACCTATTGTTGAATCGGCGTGGGCAAATGTCCGAAAGACAGATATTAGCGGCACAGCAATCTATCGCTAGTGAAAGCCAGTTGATAATCATCTTAGTCATCGCCCTTGAAACCGCGATAGGGGTTTGGATGTTATCGTTTGGCGACTCGATCTTGAATTGGTTGCTGAAACTGATCGTAGTACAAGCAATAGTATTGCCCCCAGTTTTCTACATCTCGCGGCTTCCTCGAAATATCAGAGTCGATATTGAGATAAATAAGGTGATGTCCATAGACGGTAGCATTCGCCTTACCAGCTATCACTACCGAGGAGGTCATAGTTATACATTGCTGATCGGCAATCAATGGTTTTCAATAGAACGTCCTTTGTTCGAAACACTTCAGTCGATTACGTATCGAGAACCAGAAATTGTTGTCTATTACCTGCCGAAAAGTAAAGTAATTCTATCCATCGAACCAGTTATGTCGGGAGTGGATCGTGGTCACGCTGGCACAGTCGGCACTTGAACCGGATGTGCGCCGCATGACGCGCCTGATGCTCGACTCGGTGCGCGGTGAAGTCAGCACGGAGGATTACGCGGTTCAGCGGGCTTGACGCTCGGCGCGGCGCTCACGGTCGACGATGTGTACGCCGCCATCCGCGCCGAACTTGCCCCCCCACAGAGGCCGAAAGGGGGGGCTGGGGGCGGGGGGGGGCGGCAGGCGCCCCCCCCCCCCCCCCCCCGGGGAAAAAGGGGGGTGGCCGGGCGGGGGGGGCTCCCTAGGCAAGTTTGGGGTCACACCCGACCGACTGCCACGTAGAGTTGAATGTCCGTGCGGAAGATGGCTTCTTCGCTGCGGGACTCCGCTTCTTCGATCGCTCGCGTGATACGGTCGATGCCCGCCTGATACTGCGCGTCGGTCAGCAGGAAGAGCTGCGAGGTGCCACCGCGCTGCATGAAGTGATCGCTGAGGACAGTGCGCCCGCGATATTCCTTATGAATCTGTTCCGCGACGCCCAACGGCTGAACGCTGTACCCCGCCGCCGTCATCCACGCTTGCACATCTGACCACAGCGGATAACGGGCGCGGTCAAGGTCAATGGTCTCGGGGAAATACTCGTAGATTGTCCAATGCCCGAGCGCCGACGGCACATCATGCCCGATGAGCGCCAGCGCGCCGCCCGGTCGCAGCAGCCGTTTGACCGCCGCCGGAAAGCCCGGTTTATCGTTGAAGTGATGCAGCGCGTTGACCACATACACCAAGTCGAAGCTGCCGTCCGCGAACGGGAGCGCATCGTCGCGCCCTTGCACCAGATCGATTTGCCCGGGTCGCGCTTGCGCTTGTGTCAGCATGCCCGTGGACGGATCAAGGCCGACAATCAGGTCGAGATCCGGCGCGAGCGTTTCCAGCCAATGCCCGGTTCCACAGCCAACTTCGAGCACGCGCCGCGCGCCGGTCTGCGCCACGAGATCGCGCAGGGTCGCCGCCACGCCGGGGAGCGGATTCTGCTCGTAGCGCCCGTTGTAGCCGCCGCTCACGCGGTTGTAACTGCTGGTGATGTGGTTCGCGTCGCTCATCGCAGGTACTCGACAAAGCGGGCGCGCAGCCGCGCGATCTGCTCATCGGTGATGCCCACCGAGCGCAGATACCCGCTTGCGCCGCCATACGTCTGCCCGATATGGCGCATCAGTTCCAGCATCGCCTCGGCTTTCGTGACGACGCCGCGCTCAAAGGCGTCCATGTCTTCGCCGCTTTTCAGCGCGTTTTTGCGCCACACGGGCACAACCTGCGCCAGCCCAGCGTCCGTGAGCGCGAAATCTTCGGCGATCAACTCGTCCGCCACGCCGACCGCGCCCAACAGCAGCGCCGCCGTCATGCCCGTGCGGTCTTTGCCCGCGAAGCAGTGAAACACGGTGGCTTCCGGGCTGTCGATCAACGCGCTGATGATGGTGCGAAACGAGTCGGGGCAGTATGCCAGATGCTGCGCGTAAAAGTGCTGGACGGTCGGGTAAAACGCGATCACGTTGGTTTTCCAGTGCTCGCTGTGGAACTGTGCCCGGTTGACCAGCGGCAGGCTGTGAAACTGCACACGGTTCGAGGTGGCGAAGCTGTTGGGCGCCATCAGAAGTTCGTCTTCGCTGCGCAGGTCAATGATGGCGCGCACGCCGTAGTCGATGAACTGCTGCTGCCCGGACTCCGGCACATTCGACACTAGTCCCGACCGCACAAATACACCGCGCCGCGTCACGCCGCCATCCACGGTCGGATAGCCGCCGAGATCGCGCACGTTATAGACCCCGTCAATGTTGAGCTGATACGCCATAACTGCCTGTTCTCCCCTTGAAATCACCTACAAGATTGTACCCGGCTTCGGAGCTGATTGACGCAGCGCCAGCCACGTCCAGACCGCGCCCAGCAGATCGCCGGCGGCGATCACCAACAGCGCGTTGTAGCCCGGGTGCGTGAGGATGGCAATCCCGAACAGCGCGAAGAACAGCGTGCGCACCCACACGCTCGTGCGGAACAATTCGACATTGTGATCGCGCGCGGCTTTGACGTAGTACAAACCGAGCGCGATTGCCAGCGCGCCGAGCGCGTTCGCCCAGATTTCCACAGTAGCGGGAAAACCAAGTAGCGCCGCGGCCACGTTGGGCGTGAAGAAGAGCGAGAGCCCAAGGCCGATCACATAGAAGCCAAAAATGAGGATGCTGCGCGCCGGATTCAACATGGATCGTTCTCCCCTTGACTCGCTAGGTCGATTATACCTATACTGAATCACATGAACACGAACCGCGTTTACCCCACGATGCGAATGCCGCGCCTTTCCTCACCGGACGGACGTTGGCGTTTTTGTCGTGCCTAGCGCGCGGCGACTCTTAGAGGGTGTGCAAACCGTCTGTCCGTTCGGGCAGGCGGTTTTTTATTTGGAGCGGATAGCCGTTAGCGGTTAGCCGTTGGCTCATCTACAATAGGGAGCAATTTCGTCATGGTTATTTGTTTTGCTTTGGCTCATCGCTAAAAGCTAATCGCTAAAAGCTGAGGTTTTCATGCCCAAAACCATCCATGTCTCCGTCGCTTGGCCGTATGCCAACGGCGATCTCCACGTTGGTCACCTGGCGGGCGCGTATCTCCCCGCCGATATTTTCGCGCGCTATCACCGCCTGAAGGGCAACCGCGTGCTGATGGTGTCCGGTTCGGACAGCCACGGCACGCCGATCAGCGTGGAAGCGGATAAGCGCGGCGTCACCGCCCGCTCGATCTTCGAGCATTATCACGAACGCTTCCTGCTCACCCAGCAGAAAATCGGCATCAGCTACGATCTGTTCACGCACACCGATACGGAAAATCACCATCAGGTGTCGCAGGACATCTTCACGGTGCTGCTGGAACGCGGCTATCTCTATAAAGAGACGCAGAAGCTGCTCTACAGTGAAATCGAAAAGCGCTTCCTGCCCGACCGCTATGTCGAAGGCGAGTGTTATATCTGCCACTATGCCGACGCGCGCGGCGATCAATGCGACAACTGCGGCAACCTGCTCGACGCCACACAGTTGATCAACCCGCGCAGCAAGAATCACCCGGAAGAACGCCTGACGATCCGCGAAACCGAGCACTATTTCCTCGATCTGAGCAAATTCAGCGATCAACTGCTGGAATATCTCGACAAGCACGAGCCGCATTGGCGCGCCAACGTCGTCAGCTTCAGCCGCAACTTCATCGCGGAAGGCTTGCGCGGTCGCCCGATCACGCGCGACATCGACTGGGGCGTCAAAGTGCCGCTGGAAGGGTGGGATAACAAGCGCCTGTATGTGTGGTTCGAAGCGGTGATCGGCTACTTCAGCGCCAGCATCGAGTGGGCGAAGAACACGGGTCAGCCCGACGCGTGGAAAGACTGGTGGTACAACCCGGAAGCCGAAATCTACAACTTCATCGGCAAAGACAACATCCCCTTCCACACGGTGATCTGGCCGGCGGAACTGCTCGGCATCGACGGGATCTACAACGCGGGGAGTGAGACACCGCTCAGCCTGCCGTATGACGTGCCCGCCAACGAGTTCATGAACATCGAAGGCAAGCAGTTCTCCAAGAGCCGCAACTGGGCAATCTGGCTGCCGGACATCCTCGACCGCTATCAGGCGGATGCCGTGCGTTACTACATCGCGGCGATGTTCCCCGAAACCAAAGACAGCGATTATGCGTGGGATGGCTTCTTCAGCCGCGTGAACGCGGAACTGCTGGCGGCGTGGGGCAACCTCGTCAACCGCATGTTGAGCTTCGCCTACAAGCGCTTTGCCGGCCAAGTGCCGACCTACGACGAACTCACGTTTGAGGACAAGCAGATCATCGCCAAAGTTGAGGCGGGCTTCGACGAAGTCGGCGGGCTGATCGAGGCGGTCAAGCTCAAAGAAGCGCTCAGCACGGCGATGGGGCTGGTGCGCGACGCCAACGGCTATCTCGACACGCGCAAGCCGTGGATGACGATTAAGGAAGATGCGGCAGACGCGGCGCGCTCGGTCTACACGATTCTCAACGTGATCAACAACCTGAACACGCTGCTCGCGCCCTTCCTGCCGTTCAGCGCGCAGACGGTGCGTGAGTATCTCGGCTTTGACGGCCAGATCTTCGGCGATCTCAACATCGTCGAATACGCGGAAGCGACGCGCAATCACAAGGGGCTGGTCTACGACGGCACCAACGCTATCGGCACGTGGGCGAAGCAAACGCTTGCCCCCGGTCAGGCACTGCGCGAACCCAAGGCGCTGTACGTTAAGCTGGAACCGGAGATCATCGAACAGGAACGCGGCTACCTCGGCGCGCCGCGCGAAGAGAGCGAGATCGTCGTCTAGGCGAAGTTATCAGTTCACAGTTGACAGTTCACAGTGCAGAGTCAAAACGACCAGCACTGTGAACTGTCGCCCTGCTGTGCATACCACTCCCGTTGTCACGCGGTAGAGAGTGGCTTAAACTAAGAGGCGAGATTTTCATCATGTTAGGAAACTCGTCTATGCTGCTGTTCTACAATGGCACCATCCACACCATGGATGGCAAATCCGCCGATGTCGTCGTCGTGGATGATCGTGGGCTGATCGTGTATGCGGGCGACTTCGCCCACATGCCGACTTACACGCAAATTCGCCGCGTTGATCTCGACGGACGCACGCTCATCCCCGGTTTCAACGACGCCCATGTGCACATCTGGAAGCTCGGCCTGCTGCTGACGATTCAAGTGGACGCGCGCGGCGCGGCCGCGCCGAATATCCCCGCCATCATCGTGGGGTTTGCCGAACGTGCCGCCAAACTGCCCCCCGGCACGTGGATCACGGGGCGCGGCTATAACGAGGCGCAGCTCCCCGAACGCCGCCACCTCACCCGCTACGATCTGGATCAGGCCAGCCCGAACCACCCGCTGGCGCTCACGCGCACCTGCGGGCACATGATCGTCGCCAATTCGCTGGCGCTCAAGCTGGCGGGCATCGACCGCGCTACGCCCAATCCCCCCGGCGGCGTGATCGTCCGCGACGAGCAGGGCGAACCGACCGGGTTGGTGCAGGAAACGGCGATGGGGCTGATCACCCGCGCCATGCCCGACATTGAAGACGAAATCATGGGACGCGGCATCCGTGAAGCCATGTATCACCAACTGCGGCTCGGCATCACCAGCGCGACCGATCCGCTGCTCACGCCCGCGCATGTGCGCGTGTATCGCCAGCTCGAAGCCGCGGGCGATCTGCCGGTACGCGTCAATGGTCTGCCCATCCGCCGACCGGATGGCGTGGAGAAAATCACCTACCCGCTGCCGGAACAATATGTGAGCGATACGCTCCGCATCGACTGCGTGAAGTTTTTCGCCGATGGCGGCTTGAGCGGCGCGACCGCCGCGATCAGCACACCATACAAAGAGACGGGCAATCAAGGTGTGCTGCGCTTTGAAGATGAGGAACTGCTCGACTTGGCGTGGGAAGCGCACGCGGCGGGCTTCCGCATCGCGACCCATGCCATCGGCGATGTGGCGCTGGAGCAGGTGATCAGCGTGTACGAAGAACTGCACCGCCGCAAACCGGGGCTGCGGCACCGCATTGAACATGTCGCGCTGCCCGCGCCGGGACATTTGCAGCGTATGCAGGCGATTGGCACGATGGCCGTGCCGCAGAGCGTGTTCCTGTACGCGCTCGGCGCGAACTACCGCCGCTATATCCCCGACGCGCTGCTGCCGGGAGTGTTCCCCATCCGCGACATGATCGACACCGGACTGCCCGTGGCGCTGAGTTCGGACGCGCCCGTCGTGCCGGATGATAATCCGCTGCTCGGCATGAAGGCCGCGCTGGATCGCTGCGACGCGTCCGATCAGCCGTTCACCCGCGAGCAGGGAATCAGCGCATATGAGGCGCTGTACGCCTATACGATGGGCGGCGCCATTGCCAGCGGCGACGAGGCCAACCGTGGCAGTCTGACCCGCGGCAAATGGGCGGATATGGTGATCTTAAGTGGTGATCCGCTGATCACGCCGCCCGCCGATCTGCCCAACCTCGTGGTTGAGCAGACCTATGTCGGTGGACGGCTGGTGTACGAGCGGTAAATCGACCTCACCCCGCACGCCCCGTGCCTAAAGCCGCGTAACTTGATCGTAGGGGAGGGGCAGTGTCCCCTCCCTCCGTTCACGGGCGACCACATAGGGTCGCCCCTACAGCCGATATCCCCGATTATTGCGTAAATTGCATGCGGTTAACTCGCCAATGGGGCAAGCCCCTCCCCTACATTGACTGCCTTGGATCGAATTATCGTTTCTCAGCTCAACTATGGCAGCGCGGCGGCGAGCGCGTCCGGGTTGGTGATCGTAATCGAGCTGAACAGCGCATCGTACAGCGCGAGATCCGGCGTGAACGCACTGGTGGGCAGCGCCGAAAGATTGCCTTCGAGCATGCGCAAATAAATGGCGTAGGCATCCTCTTTTCCCCGGATCGGGTCGGCTGGGAGCGCGCTGGCTGGTATCTGCACGGGGAATCGGATGCGAACTCGGTAAGCGCTGTCGCTGGTGACCCCCTCGTAGACGACGTTAAAGGGACCATCCGGCGTAAAAATCACATCATCTTGCGTAAACGCTGTGACGAAGCGCAGCCCATTTCCGCTGCCAAACGGAACATAAGCGGGTGCACCTCTGAACGTGTGTGGCGACGGCGGAAAACCGCCATATTCACGAATCGCTTCGGCTACCGGGGGCTGATCGATGAGCGTCGTTTCCAGCCAATCGGCATTGGGGCTGTAATCACGGCTGGCACCGAGGTTATAAACGTCGATGCGTGCGACGATGGGCTGTGGTTCATCAGCCGAGCGGTAGAGGATAAATTCGAGCGCACTCGGATATTCGGTTTGGCGGTACAAGCTAAACGGGACAACCTCCGAAGTGACTTGAATGAACGGCAGAGTCGCCGGGATCGTGAATGTCACGCCGTGGGTTTCGACCAAAGTATCGCTGTCGGTGGCTGGCTCCACGAGGACAACTGGATCACTGCTAACGTACGGTACGATAAAATAGCCGTCGGCGTTGGCTTCAACTGTCCAGCCACTGATATAAGGAGTGGTTACCCGCCGCCAAAGATAACCATTTGCGCAAACCGGATCATCTTCTTCAATAAGCATCCCTGCACCCGCTGCGATCTGACCGAGCAGTTCGCCGGAGGGAGAGGGTTCGGCGCGGACATTATTCGAATCGCCGGGTGTGACAATCGCCATTGGATAGTAGTCGTCCGCGCTGAACTGGGTGGGCAGGCAGTCGCCGCTCTGCGCGGCAGCCGGAATAATCGAGAGGACGCTCAGGAGAAGCACAAAGAACAGCAGCCGATGGTGTGATTTGAAGTGCATCGAAGGTCTCCTTAGGTGAAGATCGCGCTGTTCTTAGTTTAGCTGATATTTGCATAACGTCGGGTCAGCGCAGTGGAAGCGTTGTCCAATCAAACCCTTGCGCAGATCCGATTGCCCGCGCGCCCGGTCGGCTCCCCCTTTCCCGTAGATCCATAAATATCTCAACAGGACAATTCGATCGGACGGCGTAAACTGTAAATGCGGATATACTACGATCTAAGGTGAACGAGGCAGAAGTAGGTTATGGCTGCTACGGTGAATTATCCTGATATTCTCGGCGCGATCACGAAGGGCGCGCGGGCGAACATCGGCCCCGCCCAGGTCGCGCTGGCCACCCGTCCCGCTGCGCCGCGTGCTGGTCGCCCGTTTGAACTGATTATCGCCGTACAGAATGCGACTGATACTGACCTTGACGTGACCGTCTCGATCACACTGCCCGACCTCGATGCGCGCAAGCAGAAGGCGCGCTTCACGGCGAAGGCGGGGCGCGTAGTCGCTGCCGTCAAACCCGCCGAAGTCGGCTATATTGCTGTGCCGATCATGACCGAAGCGAACACCGCGCCCGCCCAAGGCTACAAACTCAGCGCCGACGTTGAAGTGAAACCGCTCGGTAAGCCGCAGCGCCTGCGTGCCGAACAGGGCGGCGGCGCGGTCGAAACGCAGTTCGTCCCCGGCGCGCTCAAAGAGCGCATCATGGGACTGCGCGCGCTCAACTTCAGCGCCCACAAGCGCCTGAGCCACACGTTTGACCTCACGTTTGATCTCGCGCCCGGCAAGCTCGGCGAAGCGGTCGACGACACGAAATCCGGCTGGGTGAGCGTGTGCAAAGTCTCCGACTATACGGATGATCGCTACCTGCTGCACCGTTATGGCAGCCTCTTGCAGATCAAGACGCTGCCGCAGTTGAAGCGCACCACGCTCTATGAACCGCTCCTGCAGGCGACGACCGCCCGCTTTCAGGCGACCGGGTACGCGGCCAAGCCCGCCGAAGTCGGGTTGATCGCCAAGCTGCTCACGCTGATTCTCGAATACGCCTCACCGCGTCACACCGGGCATGGGCACATCGCCGCCGGGGTGTACAACGTGGACGCGCTGATCGCCCGCGACCCCTTTACATGGGGGTCCAAGCCCTATATCCCTAATTGGACGCGCGCCTACATTAGTTACATTGAGAAAGATGCGCGCGCTGCCGAAGCAGCCGTGCCGATCATCACCAAGTACATCTTCGACGACCTGCTGCGCGATGCTATTGACCATGCCTTTGAGCTGATCGAGAAAGACACTGGCGAAGATGTCGGCGCGCCCGACGAACGCGCCAACTACCGCGAAAAGCTGCTGGAAAAACTGAAGTCCAAGCAGAGTATCGACTTCAGCCTGCTGTATTTGCCGCTGGTCATGGGCGGGATGATCGTCTCCGATGTGGTGATGATGCCGAACGAAGATCCGTCGGAGCTGTTTAAGGCGCTGAGCCACGCGCTGGAAATTCGCATGGGCGAGTGCGCGGAAGATGATCCGATCTTCATCATGAGCGTGGATATTTTGTCGCGCACCGGTCAGAAATACGGGATAAAGTTGAGCTGATTATGGACAAACGACTGCACTTTGAACCTCCCTATCCGGATGTGCTGGGCGCGATTGCGGGGCACACCCGCATTACGCTGGACCCGGTGCAAGCGGCGGTGGGCATTTTCCCCAAGCGCGCCTATATCAACCAACCGATCGAAGTCGTGGCCATCGTCCAGAACATGATCGATCAGGGCGCGGAAGTGCGCATTACGCTGGATTTACCCACCCGTGACCCGAACGGCAAACCCGTCGCGTTTTCGATCCCCAAGAAGAGCGTCACGCTGCACATGACCCCCGGCGAAACGGGCGTCGTGCGCATGCCGCTCGCGCCGATCATGCCGTCGCAGCCCGCCGAGGAGGTCGAGATCAAAGTCTCGCTGAAGGCGAAAGCGGCTAAAAATGGCCAGCTCGTCCGCCCGCCGACGCGCGGCGCGCCGCCCTCCGTGCTGGCTGTGTCGCCGTTCAAGCTGCAAGTGCTGCGCGATATTCAGTTCCCCGAGCATGTGCTCGACGACGGCAAACTCACCGTGTCGTTCAGCATCGACTCGAAGCGCCTACCCAATGTGACGCAAGCGCTCAAACCGACCTACGAACCGCTGTGGACGCGCCAGCAGTTGAACGAAGAACGCCAGCATCTGCTCGAAAAGATCGACGCCGCCCGCGTGATCGCCCAGACGTTTGTGCCGCGCGATGTGTATATCTCGCTCTTTCACGCCGTTGATGAGCTGTACGCCGCGCATGGTTTGCCACTGCATCCCGGCGAATCGCGCGCGATTGCCAAAATGCTGGTGTATACCTTCGAGGATCAGTCAGACACCGACCCGAACTATCGCATTGAGGATCAACGCTGGTTTCAGACGCTGTGCCAGACGCTGGCCGTCGACGAAACCGTCGCGCGCAAAGACCCGGGCGAAGTGGCCGTCGAGTACCTGTTTGATGCGCTGATTTACGATGCCATTCTGTTCGGCTTCACGATCATCCGGTCACGGGTGCGTGTCAACCTCGGCGACCGTACCGAACGCATCCATTATGCGGAGCGCTTCCTCAAATGGCTGGCTGGGCAAGGTGACAGCGATCTCGTGTACATTTATTTGCCGCTGGTGTTGGGCGGCCTGTCGGTCAATCATCTGGTGCGCGCGCCCAAAGACGACCCGTGGGTGATGCTGGACGAACTGCGCGAGGCTATGCGCGGGCGTATTCGCCTCGCGTCCCGCGACACCGCCGAAATTTTCGACATGCTGGAAAAGCTGCTGGAACGCAGCGAAGAGGATTTGCGCCGCGCACGCATTATGCGGGAGTAATACCAACCGGAGGTTTTAAACCTCCGGTTAGGCAGTCGCACAAGTTACTGGCAGGACGGATCGATCACTTCGCTGCCGGACTGACCATAGTCCTCCGCTACATCACGCGTGTTGATGGCCGGAATCCAACCGCCCATCACATAGAGACGATACCACTCACCATCTTCGCTAGTTTCGACCACGAAAGCGGTCTGGCAGCGATGGACGGACGCTCCCGTCGGAAGACCATTCGGTTCCGAATACACATCAGAATCACTCGTCATGAGAACAAGGTTCCGATTGATCGGCAGCGGCGGCCCTGAAAAAGCAGGCGTGCCGACAGGAAGCGGCCTGATTGTCTCTGTAGTCTCCGGCTCGACTGGCTCTGTGGCGCCCGGTTCCTCAGTAGCCTCAGGTCCAAACGTATTTCTGATCGCGATATGTGGAGAAGAAGGATCGCCCAGGCATGTTGCCGTCACTTCTGAATAACCGAGTAAGGTTCCTTCCAGAGTTAAACTGATGAGCAGGTTCCAACTCACCGGAAGCGGGCCGCTGTTTGAAGCGGCATTTTCGATCAAAGTGCTGCGTGCTCCAGCTCCTGGAGCACCCTGAGCTGAGAGTATGGAAGAGACAACCGTATTCGACGTATCATTGGAAAAAACACCAACCATGACTACGCCCGTCGGCACATAGACATCGACCAAAACCCACTCGACCTCGATATGGACGTTTCCCGGATCGTCAGGTACGCATTGTGCGCTTATACCACTTATCAAATAAAAGTAATCATTCGGGACCGTGCCGGCTGATACTTGAAGTGTCAGAACAAGCAGCAGGAAAAGTAAAGCACTGGCAAAAAGAGTTGTTGAGTGAGCTTTGATCGACCTCGAAATCTGCGTTTTCAATTTATCCTCCGCTCTGTATGCCATACGCTCTTATAAATCTTACCAGAATTTATAATTAGCGCTGATGCACTCTCCCGCCAGCTTTCGGATCATTTCCCACTTGTTATAGACCACTGCCTGCAACTTCTAACGGTGTGCCAACGTGATTTTTACGCGGCATGGCTATACTGTACGCTCAACATGCCATGTCAAAAGACGGCAAATGATCGTGAATCCTCGTACAATGAGGATAGACAGTTGTAGAAACAGGGTAAACCCGCCATGATGCGTTTTGAACGATTCACCGAACGCGCGCAAGACGCCGCCGCCCGCGCTTACGAAATTTTGCAGCGTTACGGACATAATCAGGTCGATACCGAGCATATCCTGCTGGCTTTGCTCGAACAGGCCGACGGCGTGATCCCGCAGCTCTTCGAACGGCTGTCGGTCGATGTGGACGCCATGCGTCGCCGCCTCGATGAAATTCTGCTGGCCAGCCCCAAAGCCGCGATCTACGGTGGCGGTACGGGTCAGGTGTTCATCACTCCGCGCGTCAAGCGGATTATCGACACGGCCAACGAAGAAGCCAATCGCCTGAAAGATGAGTACATTTCGACGGAACACATCTTCCTCGCCATCCTCAGCGAACGCAACACGGCGGTCGCCAAGATTCTGGCGGATGTGGGCGTCACCAAAGAACGCGTGTATGAAGCGATCAAGGATGTGCGCGGCGGTCAGCGCGTGACCGACCCGCAGGCGGAAAGCCGCTATCGCACGCTCGAAAAATACAGCCGTGACCTCACCCGCATGGCGATTGAAGGCAAACTCGACCCGGTGATCGGGCGTGATGCCGAAATCCTGCGCGTGATTCAAATTCTGTGCCGCCGCACCAAGAACAACCCGGTCTTGATCGGTGAGGCGGGCGTCGGTAAGACGGCCATCGTCGAAGGCCTGGCGCAGAAGATCGCCGAAGCGGATGTGCCGGAACTGCTGCAAGGCAAGAAGGTCATCAGCCTTGACCTTGGCGCGATGCTGGCGGGCAGCCGCTTCCGCGGTGAATTCGAGGAACGCCTCAAGGCGACTATCGAAGAAGTGCAGCGCGCGGAAGGCGAGATCATCCTCTTCATCGACGAACTGCATCAGGTCGTCGGCGCAGGCGCGGCGCAAGGCGCGCTCGACGCGGGCAACATGATGAAACCGGCGCTGGCGCGCGGTGAACTCCGCTGCGTGGGCGCGACCACGCTGGACGAATATCGTCAGCACATCGAAAAAGATTCGGCGCTGGATCGGCGTTTCGCGCCCGTCTACGTCGAAGAACCGAACGTGGAAGATACCATCGACATGCTGTTCGGTCTGCGCGACCGCTATGAAGCGCACCACAAGGTCACCATCAGCGATGACGCGGTGATCGCGGCGGCGCGGTTGGCGGATCGCTATGTGGCGGATCGGCGTTTGCCCGACAAGGCCATCGATCTACTGGATGAAGCGGCGGCGAAACTGCGCGTCGCGCTCTATTCGATGCCGCCCCGCCTCAAGGAAATGCAGGCGGCCATTCAGCGGCTGACGGCGGACGAAGAAGCGGCGGGCATGGCGCGCGAATACGAACGCGCCGCCGAATACAAGATGCGCCGCTTGCAGCTTCAGGATGAATTCGACCGCGAGAAGATCATGTGGCAGCGCGAAAACACGATTGACGAAGTCGTGAGCGCCGACGATATCGCCGCGGTCGTCGCCCAGTGGACGGGCATCCCCGTCAATCAGGTGCTGGAGACCGAAGGCGAGAAGCTGCTGCGGATGGAAGAAGCCATGCACAAGCGGATCATCGGGCAGGAAGGCGCGGTCAGCGCAATTGCCCATGCGATCCGGCGCTCGCGCAGCGGCCTGAAAGATCCGCGTCGCCCGATCGGCTCGTTCATCTTCCTCGGCTCGTCCGGCGTCGGTAAAACCGAGCTGGCGAAGACGCTGGCGGAATTCCTGTTCGACGACGAAGACGCGCTCGTGCGCATTGACATGAGCGAATACCGCGAACAACACACGGTGAGCCGCCTGTTCGGCGCGCCGCCGGGATACGTCGGCTACGAAGAAGGCGGTCAGCTCACCGAAGCCGTGCGCCGTCGCCCGTACCGCGTCATCCTGTTCGACGAAATCGAAAAGGCGCACCCGGAAGTGTGGAACGCGCTGCTGCAAATCCTCGAAGATGGCCGCTTGACCGATGGTCAGGGGCGCGTGGTCGATTTCAGCAACACGGTGATCATCATGACCAGCAACCTGGGCACAGAATTTGCCAAGCGCGGCGGCGCGCTCGGTTTCGTGCAGGCGACCGACGAACAGGCGATTGCCGATCACCAGAAGATCGAAAAGGCGATGCGCGACACGTTCCGTCCGGAATTCCTCAACCGTATCGACGAAGTGATCATCTTTGAGCCGCTGAGTCTGGAACAGGTCGAACACATCGTCGACCTGCAGATGCGCGAAATCGCGGAACGGCTGAGCGAACGCGGTCTCGCCGTGCACCTCACCGAACCGGCGCGCATGTGGCTGGCGCGGAAGGGCTACGATCCGCAGTTCGGGGCGCGCCCGCTGCGCCGTGCCTTGCAGCGCTATCTGGAAAACGAGCTCAGCGCGCAGCTCCTGCGTGGTGAAGCGCGCAGCGGCGACCTGATCGTGATCGATGAGGTGGGGGGGCAGTTGGTGTTCGAACGGCACGAAAACGCCAGCACCGACTATCTCCAGCAGATCCGCCAGAACACGGTGATTGACTAAACTTCATCCCCATACCCGCTCCCACGCAAGCGTGGCGCGGGACGAAAGTCCAATCTGAGGGAGTAGGGGAGGGGCTTGCCCCTCCCGTTAGTGGACGAGGTACGAGGGTGTTGAAAAAGGTCGGATTCCGACCCCACCCCCGAATTCAGGGAGGGGAGCCAACAGCGCCTGCCCAGCCGAACCCGTCTTCGTAGGGACGCAATTCATTGCGTCCCTGGCGAGTGGAAAGGCTGTACGAAAGCTTCTTGAACACCCTCGAGCCCCTCCCCTACGCATGATAGTTCCCTTTGGGCGCAACCAAAATAGCTCTAACCAACGCAAAGGACAGGACATTGACCCTGTCCTTCTTGCTGACCCGCTGATCCCGTCAATAGACAAACCGTATCTCCGCCTTTGGTAGGTTGCCTGAATATTTTATTTGCCCTATATTTCAAGCAATCCGTGCATGCAATTGATCGACTGGCGCCGCCTCAACCGTTCCCAAACGGTCGAGCACTGCGTCGTTGGTCGCCTGTGCGGGCAATTCTGTTCCGCAGTTCTATGACGAGAGGATACCCCCATGTCCCAACCGACTGCGAGTAACTCTGCTCGGGATGAGCAGGCCGATCAGATGTGGCGCACAGCTCACGCCGATATGCCCAAGCTCTCGGACGAGGAGATTCGCGAGCGCAACCGTAACACGATCCTCCAACTGCAAAACCTCATCAATCAGGAACTCTTTGAAGACGCCAAGAAACTGTTTAGCCACGATTTTGTGTTTCACGACGGCGGGATGACGTTTCCCGGCACGAATGCGCTGGTGGAGTACTTTGAAACGTTGACCGTGGCGATGGCCGATCTCGTTCTGGATTTTCAGTCGGTGATCGCGCAGTTTGACCGGGTCGCCGTGCGCATGGTCAACCGGGGGACGCATCTCGGCAACTACCGCGGAATGGCGCCGCCATCGGGCGCGCCCGTGACGTACACGGCCGTGTGCATTTTCGTTTTCAACGCAGATGGCCGTATCAAGGAAGCGTGGCAGGACTGCGATACGCTCGCCCTGCTCATGCAATTCGGCGTGATCAAGATGCCCGGCAGTTAGGCAGACAAGGACAGACAATGGCTACCGAACTCGAACAACGCAACAAAGCGCTGGTTCTGCAAACGCAGGATGAAGTATGGAACAAGGGCAATCTCGACTTCATCAATCAGGCGGTCGCGCCTGATTTCATCGATCACCCGACGCGGCGCGCGTGGGATGTCCCCGCGCAGGGACGCGACGCAATGGTGCAGGCGGCTAAGGCGCTGCGCTCCGCCATGCCAAATTATCACAGCGAACCAATTCAGATCGTCGCCGAAGATGACCGCGTGACCATCCTCGCGCGCATCACGGGTACGCAGAGCGGTACGCTGTTCAACCTGCCTGCGACGGGCAAATCGTTCAGCGTGACCGAAATCAGCGAATTCCGCCTCGCCAACGGCAAGATCGTGGAGCGCTGGGGTCTGGTCGATATGGTCGGCATGATGATGCAGTTGGGGCATGTCCCCGGCGGACACTAGGCGAGAAAGAGGACGAAAATGGCTGAATCAATGAAAAAACAGGTGTACCGCCGGTTTGTCGAAGAAGTGATCAACAAGGGGAATCTGGACATCATCCCCGAACTGTATCACCCGGATTATGTCGATCATTCCGCGCCTCCCGGCATCCCGCACACGGGCACGATCTTCGAACAGGTCGCGCAGATTCCGAAGATGTTCCGCGGCGCGTTCCCCGATGTGCATTTCGTGATCGAATCGATGGTCGATGAGGGCGACTGGGTCGCCACCCGCGTCACCGGGACGGCGCAGCACCTCGGACGGCCGTTTATGGGCGTGCCGCCCACCGGGCGCAAGGTCGTGTGGACATCCTTCGGGTTCTTCCGCGTGCAGGATAACAAGATCATCGAACACTGGGGCGCGCCGGATCTCGGCGGTCTGCGCGAGCAGATCACCAAGCCCGCCGAACCCGGTTCACTCGATGAAATGCGCGCGGTCGTCGCCCGCTACGTCTACGAAGTGAACATGCAGAACTACGACGCCTTCGACGAATTCGTCGATCCCGGCTTCATCGATCACAACCCGATCCCCGGTCAGAAGCCCGGCATCCCCGGCTTGAAGGACGCCTACCGCGCCTTCTCCGACGCCTTCCCGGATGTGTGGTTCACGTTCTCCGACTTGATCGCGGAAGGCGACACCGTCGTCGGGCGCGGCGTCATCGAAGGGACACACAACGGCAATTTCATGGGCATTCCGCCGACGAACAAGAAGATCTACTGGACGGGCACGCGCGTCTTCAAAGCGGCGAATGGCAAAGTGACCGAAGGCTGGATCAACTTCGACATGCTGGCGTTGATGCAGCAAATGGGCGTCGGCGGCTGATCGCGGCGCAGGGTAACGGTTGTAGGGACGAGGCAAGCCTCGTCCTGTTTGATTCTAACCTCACCCCCGAAACATCCAATCTCACCCTGCTGGCTGGCCGCCCCTGGGAGAGGGACCCGAACCGCATTGCCCCTGCCTGGAGGGGAGACAAACAGTCTTATCCCCCCCCCGGAGGGGATTTAGGGAGGTTAGACAAACGCCATCCCCGCCGCTTCGACGCTCAGCTCGACTTTTTCCGTGCATGGCGGTAGATGCCTGTCCGCAGCTCTTCGTTGTACGCGTCAAAATCTGGCTGCTGCGTCTGGTTCGACTGCGCAATCGCCGCATCGATGTCGTAAGGCAGGCGCACGAAATCGATGCACAGCGGAGCGGGCGCGGCG
This sequence comes from Candidatus Flexifilum breve, assembly GCF_016713355.1. NCBI lineage: Bacteria > Bacillati > Chloroflexota > Anaerolineae > Aggregatilineales > Candidatus Flexifilaceae > Candidatus Flexifilum > Candidatus Flexifilum breve. The sequence continues at coordinate 170,576 of NZ_JADJPI010000007.1, read as the reverse complement.
CTGTCGAGCATGCCGGTGAGGATGACGTAGGTCGCCAGCGTACAATCGAGCGGATTGCCGACACTGCCGACATTGAACAGCGTTTTGGTCGTGTCGCCAATCTCGACCGGGAGCAGGTAAGCGCCGTGAATGTCGCCGTAACCTGCCACATCGGGCAGCGGCTGATCCAAGCCCGTAAACGGCGTATTGTCGAACATGGCTTGCAGCTCCGCGTCACCAGAATTTGGATGGACGCGATGGTGTTCGCTCTGCGCGGAGGCGTGATACAGGCGAACGTGTTTGCCGCTCAAGCGAAAATCGTAGCTGTTGGGCAGGTCGCGCAGGTAGGCCAGCCGCTCTGCGCCCAACTGCGCCCGATACCACGCCGCGGCGGGCGACTCTTCGTTTTTGACGATCGCATCGTCCCAGTTGCCGCGCACGATCACCTGACAGACTTCGCGGCAGAGGTCGAGCGTTGCCGGCGAGGAGGGGCCTTTGCCCACCAGATCGCCGAGGTTGTAGATCAAGTCAATGCCGCGCCGCTTAATATCCGCGAGGACAATGTCGAGCGCGGGCATATTCCCGTGGACATCGGAAATCAACGCGATTTTGTCGATTTGAAACCTCATTTCGTGTTACGAACATTTGTAATTTCAGGGAGTAAGCTGGTTAACGCACCTTCTCGAAAATCATCGTGTAGGGGTAGACCTATGTGTCTGCCCGGTTTTGGGCGCACACACAGGTGCGCCCCTACATTCGTTCGTGGATTTCTTTCGAGAACCTACTTTTAGCACTTCATTTAATGATCCACACGCGCCGCTTCCCCGCGCGGAGCACGTGACCGAGGCCGGGAAACTCGAAATGATAGCCGAGCGTAAGCAGATTTTCCTGCTCCGCGCGCTCCATCAGCGCGCGGCGCGACGCAATTGCCTGTTCCGGCACGGCGTCGAACTTGATGCGCGCTTCCGGCAGATTCAACTGCGCGGGGATGTGCCAGCTATCCGCGATATGCAGCAGACGTTCCCCCTGTGACTCGATCAGCACGGCGCACTGCCCCGGCGAATGCCCGTAAGCGGGAAACAGCGTCATGCCCGGTAACACTTCTGCTGGCGGCGTGACCAGTTCCACGCGCGGATAGGCGGCGAAGGCGCTGCGGATAAAGGCTGCGCGGTCGGCGGGCAGCGCCGCGAGCGTCGCCTCATTCAGCCAGTGATCATGTTCGGCTTGCGCAGCGATCAAGCGGGCGTTGGGGAAAGTCGGCGTGCCCTCTTCGGTCAACAGCCCGCCAATGTGATCCATATGGAAGTGGGTGAGGATCACCGTGGTGATCGACTCGGGTGCGACACCGTGTTCATGCAGCGCCGGGATGAGCAGACCCGGCGCGCTTGCGTTGAACTTGCCTTCGCCCGTGTCGATCAAAATGCGCTCATTGCCGCTGTCCAGCAGCAGCACATTGCGACTGCCGGACACGGGCGCGTCGCCAATCTCCGTGCGCATCTGCTCCACATGATCCGGGTAGCGCGCGGCGGCGACTTCGGGCGCGCTCACGCCGACCCCATCGGTGAAAATCTGGCCGCGAACCGCGCCAATGTGAAAAATAAATGGAGGATTGGTCATGGCGTATCCTTATGCTTAAGGCCGACGCGTTAATTGTAGCGAAAGTTTTGTCGTGGCTGTCATCGCGTAGATGTGTTATTGCTCACTTATCGGAGGAGAACAATTAGGGACTTGTTGATTTCCTTTCGCAATATTGTATAATCCCTAGCGTACCCACTTACCTGCGGAGAGCAAGACGTCATGTCTTTGAATCAGTCAGGGCTGGAGAATACCGAAGAAGTGCAGTCGGGGGCTTCGGTAGAGCAGCCATCAGAGTCGAATAACGAAGAAACAACGACTCCAGTTGAGGGACTCGCGGTTCCTGCCGCGCCAGAAGCGCCTGCTAGCGAAATCGATGCGCCTGCCGCATCCGACGACGCTGTCAGCGCCTCCGACGTACCAGCGACTGAGACTCCTGTGGAGACGACTTCTTCTACCCCTGCTGTGGGATCAAGCCAACTGAAACGAGGCGATCTCGTCGAAGGGGTGATTAAATCGACTTCTCCGACGCAGATTCTTGTGGACGTGGGTACGCCGAACGATGGAGTCATTCTCGCCGATGAGCTGGAACGGCTCAACAAGCGCACGCTGGAATCGCTGCGCGTCGGCGAAAAGCTGAATGTCTACGTGGTCAACCCGCAGGGACGTGATGGTCACGTCATCCTCTCGTTGAACCGCGCCGCGGAAGAAATGGATTGGCAGCGTGCCGAAGAATTCCGCCAGAATCAGGAAGTCTACGAAACACGCATCGCCGGGTACAACAAGGGTGGGCTGATCGTTCGCTTTGGGCGTCTGCGCGGCTTCGTGCCGCAGAGCCAGATGAGCGCCGACCGCCGCCGTGTGCTCGGCGACCAGACGCCCGAAGAACAATGGAGCGGCATGGTCAACGAGCCGATCCTTGTCAAGGTGATGGAAGTGGACCGCGCGCGCAACCGCCTGATCCTCTCCGAACGCTCGGCCTCGCGCGAAAGCCGCGAACGCCGCAAGGAAAACCTGATCTCGCAGCTCACCGTCGGCGAAGTGCGCGACGGCAAGGTCGTCAGCCTGGAAGATTTCGGCGCGTTCGTCGACATCGGCGGGGCGGAAGGTCTGGTGCACCTGACCGAGCTGTCGTGGCAGCATGTGACGCACCCGCGCGAAGTTTTGCAGGTGGGGCAGGATGTGAAGGTCGAAGTCATCAGCATCGACACCGACCACAAGCGCATCGGCCTGAGCATGAAGCGGCAGGCGTCTGACCCATGGGATACGGTCGCGACCCGCTACGAAGTCGGGCAGCTCGTGCAGGGCATGGTCACCAAGCTGACCAAGTTCGGCGCGTTCGCTCAGCTCGTCGACGTGCCGGAGATCGAAGGCCTCATCCACATCAGCGAACTGTCGGACAAGCGCGTGAATCACCCGCGTGAAGTGGTCAACGAGAACGACAAGCTGACCCTGCGCGTGGTCAAAATCGACGTGAAGAACCGCCGCTTAGGCCTCAGCCTCAAGCGCGTGAACTCGGCTGAGTATCTCGATCAAGACTGGGCGACATCGTTCGGTGGCGACGAGAGCTAACCGCTCCACATTACAACACTATAACCGACGCTGTAAGACAGCGTCTCTTCTACGCCGCGTATTTTAAGGGAACATTCATTACGCGGCGTTTTAGCGTTTATATTTCTCCAACGGACTATGGTATACTATGAGGAAATCAGCGGTAGAGGGGCTGGCAATTTTGCCGTTCTAAGGGTTAGACAGCGCCGGAGAGATTAAGGCTCTACTGGCAACGGAGGTAGAAGAACCGTGCCGAACAAAATGGAACGCTTTACCCAGCGAGCGCGGCGCGTACTCAGCTTGGCTCAAGAAGAAGCCGAACGGCTCCAGCACAATTACATCGGCACCGAGCACCTCCTGCTCGGGCTGATCCGCGAAGAAGGCGGGGTGGCTGGTCGCGTTCTGCGTGAGCTGGGTCTGGAGCAGCGGCGAGTCGAAGAGTTGGTTGAACGCATGACTCGCGCCACAACGCGCACTGGCACTGTCCAGCCGGAATTATCGCCGGGAACGAAGCGCGTCCTTGAGCTCGCGGTCGATGAAGCCCGCCGGATGGGGCATCACTACATTGGGACTGAACACTTACTCCTCGGGCTGGTTCGTTTGACCGAAGGCGTAGCGATTGATATTTTGAAGCGTCTGGGCGTTAGTCCAGAAGAGGTGCGTCGCCAAACGCGCCGCGTATTACAGGAGAGTCCTGTGCAATCCAATCAGCCCAACCCAGAAGAACCCCGACAGCCGCGGCGTCCTGAGCGGCAGAGCGGCAAAACGCCGCTGGTCGACCAGCTTGCCACCGACCTGACTGCTTTGGCGCAGGAAGGCAAGCTCGACCCGGTGGTGGGGCGTGAGACCGAAATCGAACGTGTGATTCAGGTGCTCAGCCGTCGTCGTAAGAACAATCCGGCGCTCATCGGTGAACCGGGTGTCGGTAAGACGGCGATTGTGGAAGGCCTCGCGCAGCGCATCGTCAACGGCGAAACGCCGAAGCCGCTGCTGAATAAGCGCGTGCTGCAGTTGGATGTCGGGTCGCTCGTCGCGGGCACCATGTATCGCGGTCAGTTTGAGGAACGCCTCAAGCGCGTGATCGAAGAGTTGAAATCTTCCGACAGCATTCTGTTTATTGACGAAGTGCACATGCTGGTGGGCGCGGGTTCCGCGGGCAGCAGCGTGGATGCGGCGAACATCCTCAAGCCGGCGTTGGCGCGCGGTGAACTGCAATGCATCGGCGCGACCACGCTCGACGAATACCGCAAGCACATCGAAAGCGATGCCGCGCTGGAACGCCGTTTCCAGCCGATTATCGTGAACGAACCCACGATTGAAGAAACGATTGAAATTCTGCAGGGCATCAAGGGCGCGTATCAGGATCATCACAACGTCGAAATCACCGACGAAGCGATTGAGATCGCCGCGAACCTGTCCGCCCGCTATATCCCGGATCGCTTCCTCCCCGATAAGGCGATTGACCTGATCGACGAAGCGTCCGCCCGTCTGCGCATGTACAAGAGTCCGGAAGCCGCGCAGGTGCGCCGCGCGGAACAGGAACTCAGCCATGTCGAAGACGACCTGAAGCTGATCGAAGAAGAAGGCGCGTTCAACGACGAGATCGAACGCCTGCGCACGCAGCGGGAAACGCTGCAGGAAACGCTGGCGGCCTTCAAGTCCAACTGGAACGAAGAGACGCAGCAGCCGCGCCTTGGCGGTGAAGATATCGCCGAAGTCGTGTCGATGTGGACGGGCATCCCCACCATGCGCATCGCGGGCGAAGAAAGCGAACGCCTGATGCAGATGGAAGCGGCGCTGCACAACCGCATCGTCGGGCAGGAAGAAGCGATCATCGCCATCAGCAAGGCGGTGCGCCGCGCCCGCGCTGGTCTCAAAGACCCGCGCCGCCCCATCGGCTCATTCATGTTCCTCGGGCCGACGGGTGTCGGTAAGACGGAACTGACCAAGACGCTGGCGGAATTCCTGTTCGGCAGCGAAGACGCCCTCATTCAGCTCGACATGAGCGAATTCATGGAACGCCACTCGGTCGCCCGCCTCGTCGGTGCGCCTCCGGGATACGTCGGCTACGAAGACGCCGGTCAACTGACCGAAGCCATCCGCCGCCGCCCCTACAGCATCGTCGTGTTTGACGAAATCGAAAAGGCGCACCCGGAAACGTTCAACATGCTGCTGCAGATCATGGAAGAGGGCACCCTGACGGATGCGCGCGGTCGCCGCGTGGACTTCCGCAACGCCATCATCGTCATGACCAGCAACGTGGGCGCGGACCTGATCAAGAAGGGCACGACGCTCGGCTTCAACACGCCGCGCAATGAGACGGTGGACGACAAGCAGAGCTACGACGACATGCGCAAGAATGTCACCGAACAACTGCGCCGCATGTTCCGTCCGGAATTCCTGAACCGCGTCGACGCGACGGTCGTGTTCCGCGCGCTGAGCCGCGCCGAGATCAAGCAGATCGTCGATCTCGAACTGGCGAAGGTCAAGGAACGCCTGGTCGAACACGCGATGACGCTGGACATCACCGAAGAAGGCCGCGAATGGCTGGCGGAAAAGGGTTACGACCCTGAATTCGGGGCACGCCCGCTGCGCCGCTTGATCCAGAATGCAGTCGAAGACGAACTCTCCGATGGCATTCTCGGCGGCAAATTCAAGGTCGCGAGCATGATCCGCGTGACGGCGAAGGACGGCGAACTGGTGCTGGAAGCCGCCGAAGAAGAAGGCGAAGGCGAAACGACGGAGCTCGAAGCGCCGAGCGTGTAACGCCAAGCAGGACTGAGATGAAAGGACTGAGGACTGAGCTGGTTGGCTCACCCTCAGTCCTTTTTGATTCTTAGCCTACAGCCCCGACCCCTCTCCGAGCGGCGAGGGAACTTATAACAACCGGGCGGAGATCATATCTCCGCCCGGTTTGTTTCTTGAGAGGGGGTGAGGTTAACTTACGGGTTGCTGCTCGGACGCGCGCCCAGCGTGACCGGGAGCGTCAGCTCTTCGCTGCCATTGCGGACAATCGTCATCTGCACGGTTTGACCGGGCTGCGTGTAGGCGGCGAGGTACGACACCAGCGAGCTCATGCCCGTGATCGGCGTGCCGTCCAGCGCCGTGATGATGTCGACGTTCGTCGGCTGGATCACGCCGTTTTCGTCAATCGTCGCGCTGCGCGGCGGGTTCTGCAGGCCCGCCTGCCCCGCCGGTCCAGCCGGATCGGCGCTGGTCACGACGACGCCGCGCGCGTTGTTCGGCAGGTTGAGCGCCTCAATGTAGCCGAGGTTGATGTCCTGCCCGCCGATGCCGAGGTAGCTGTACTGCACCGAGCCACTGCTGATGAGCGTCTGCGCGACCCGCTGCGTCAAGTTGGACGGGATAGCGAAGCCGACGCCGGAATTGCTGCGCGACTGGCTCAGAATCTGCGCGTTCACGCCGATCACCTGCCCGTCGAGGTTGAGCAGCGGGCCGCCGCTGTTGCCGGGGTTGATCGCGGCATCCGTCTGGATCACCGAGCCGATCTGATACTGGTTGAGGCCTTCAATGCGCCGCCCCAACGCGCTGATGATGCCCGTCGTCATCGTCCACGGCTGGTTGAAGGGGCTGCCGATGGCGACCACTTCCTGACCGATGAACAGCGCGTCCGAATTGGCGAACGAGAGCGGGCGGAGCTGTTCCGCCGGGAGGTTGATTTGGACGACGGCGAGGTCGGGATCGAGGTCGATGCCGACGACTTCACCGCGCACAATCGTGCCGTCGATGAAGTTGACTTCTACCCGCGTCGCGCCTTCGACAACGTGCGCGTTGGTGACGATGTGCCCTTCGGTGTCGATCACGAAGCCGGTGCCCGTGCCTTCGATGATCTCATCGCCGAGGCCGGAATTGCCCTGCACGCTGGGGTGCCGCGCCGTCACATTGATCGACACGACTGACGGCGTCACCGACTGGTACAACTGCGAGAGGACGACTTCTTCTTGCGTGACGCTTTCCGGAAACAGAACCGGCTGTGGCGTCACGACCGGGAAACTAACAAAGGTGGTCTGCGCGGAGGTCGTGGTGACCGCCGTACCGACGTAAAACGCGGCGACGACCAGCATCGCAATGACGAGAAATGTGCCAATTCGCTTGGACATAGCTAAAGCGCCCCTTCAATTCATCTCAGCGTGTCTGAATCTTACGCTGCAATCTGTATTTTAGAACGCACGAATGAGGGGATTCTAAGACAACAATTAGCTGGATGTCAGATGAGTGTAAACTCGAATTTTACATTTCCTCTCGGTATACTCACAACCAGTTAAAAGTCGAAAGTCGAAAGTCGAAAGTAAAATACAAGCCGATCCTACTTTCCACTTTTAACTTTTAACTTTTAACTCCGGAGCTTTTCCTCTATGCCTCTGTTTGTCATCTTCATTTTCGGCGCGGTGATCATTGGTACGGGGGCGATGCTGTCGCCCGCGCTGCCCACCTCGCAGCCGCGTATCGGTCTGGCCGCCGCGCTCGGCCTTGGTCTGGTCATGGGCGGCTCGGTCGTCTGGTCGATGCTGTTCGGGTGGGACACCCTCGTCATCAACTACATTCTGTTCGCCCTCGTCACAAGTATCTTCCTGTTTGGCACGCTCTCCTACGGGCAAAAGCGCGCCGAACAGCGCGGCGAAGAACTGCTGGACGCCGATCAAGGTTGGACGAGTGGACGCGATTTGCTGCTGTTCGCGCTGGCCGCGTTGATCTTCGTCATCCCCGCGCTGATTTTGCCCGTCCCGCTCGACACCGACGCGCAGGGCTTCGGCTATCTGGCGCTCATAGCACGGCTCGGCGGCAGCTTCCAGACGCTTGCGCCGTTCCACCCGGAAGTGAGTTATCTGTATTCGCCGGGGCTATCGCTGCTCTCGGCGTACCTCTCCGGTCAGCTCTTGCAGACGATGAATAACGTGCAGTTTGGCATTGCCGCCGTGCTGGCCTTCATCCTGATCTGGCTGGCGTATGACTTCGGCTCGGAACTGCAGGACAAGCGGCTCGGGCGCGCGATGGCGCTCGCCATGCTGATCGGCGTGGGCACGCTGACCGCCTACATGGATTCGCATTTCACGACGCTGCTCGGATTGGTGTTCGCCTTCGCCTTCCTGATCTTCATGCTGCGCTATCTCAAACACCACTACACAGTCGATGCGATCTTCGGCGGGTTGATGCTGGGCGCGGTCGTGCTCAGCCACCCGGACACGACCATCATCCTCGGCCTCGGCTTCGCGCCGTGGCTGGCGACTATGTGGCTCGGTAAACCGCGCCCCACCCTTCGCGCGTGGCTGGTGATCGCGCTCGGCGTGCCGTTCATCGCGCTGATCGCCGTGCTGCCATGGCTGAGCACGGTGCTGCCGCTGCTCGGCACGGAGATCGTCTCGCCGTTCCACCGCGATCCGTCGTACTGGACGGTGATGATCGTCTATCACGGCGTGATCATCGTGCCGATTGCGCTGCTGGGCGCGGTGATCGGTTTGCGCCAGCGCAACACGGCGGCGCTCCTCGCGGTCGGCTGGCTCGTCCTTGCGCTCGACTTTTCGACCACGGGGATTTTGCCGTCGCTGCTCGGCGGGCTGCTCGCGCCCGTGCTGCGCTACGACTACCCCTTCAGCATCGCGTGGCATGCGCCGATCATCCCGTACACAATCCTCGGCGGCATTGCGCTGCTGTGGGTGTGGGATCGGTTCTTTGAGCAGCGCTTCGGCGTGACGCTGCATCGCGTCGCGCCTATAGCACTGGCCGCCGCCTGCGTCGTGCTGCTGATCGGCGGCATGCTCACCCCGCAGTTGGTCGAAATCAGCAAGGATCAGATCAACTTCTTCGGCGCGTTCTCGTCGCACGCCGATGTCGCCGCGATGAACTGGCTGCGCACCAATACGCCGGAAGACGCCATCGTGCTCAATCACCCCGCGCCGCACGAAGCCGACTGGGTGCCGGTGATTGCGGAACGCAACAGCATTTACTTCCGCCCACAGCCGTTCTTTCAGGGCATGGACGCGATCATCGCGGAGCAGGAACGACTGCGCGCCTTCTGGGACAACCCCGCCGACCCGGCCAACGCCGATCTGCTGCGGGAGTCCGGCGTCGACTATGTGATCGTGCCGCAGATTCTCACCGATCCGAACAGCATCGAAACGATGTACCGCTGGCGCGCGCCCTTCACCGCCGAGTTCCCGATGCAGTCGGCGGTCGCTGACGCACCGTACCTCGAACTGGTGTTTGATCAGGACGGGGCGCAGGTGTACCAAGTCGTAGAGAGCAGCCCGTAGCTAAAGTAGGTACTCGAAAGAACGCCAAGCATGGATGTAGGGGCGCACCTATGTGTGCGCCCGAAAATGGGCAGACACATAGGTCTGCCCCTACACGAAGACTTTCGAAAACCTACTTCTAGTTCAAAACATGGCTGGCATTTGTAGGGAGGGACTTGCCCCTCCCACTGGTTGGCGACGCTCTCTCATGTCTGCGACCGATCAAGCATCAAAAAATGAAGCTTCAGCGAGAAAAACCACCATCCCCCTGAACTGGCGTTACACTGCATATAGGTCAACGCTATGGTTTCGGGAGAGCGGGCACATGAGCACGGTACAGACTAAATCCGCCATTTTCCTATCGCTGTCAGGTCTGCTGCGCCACCCGTCGATGCGTCCGCTGGTCCGTTTCGGCTCCCGGATGCATGTGTTCCTCTACCGCGTCACGGGTGGGAAAGCCCAGATGGCCCAATATCCCACCATGCTGCTCACCGTCCGTGGACGCAAGACCGGCAAACTCTTCACCACCCCGCTGATTTACGTTCAGGATCAAGACCGCTATGTGATCGCCGCCGCCTATTCGGGCAGCGACCGCGATCCGATCTGGTGGTTGAACTTACAAGCCCATCCAGAAGCTGAGCTGCAAGTGCTGAATCAGCGGTTGAAGGTGCGCGCCGCCTTAGCCTTACCCGCCGAACGCCAGCGGCTGTGGCAAAGTCTCTCCGCCATGTACCCGTACTTTACCGATTATGAAGCCCGCACCACGCGTGAAATCCCGATCATCGTGCTCACTCCTATCACCGAGGCGTAAAAGCGGATTTCAGGAACCCGAGAAATGGGCGATCTGCGCGGCGCTCAAGTCAATTCTCGGAAATCGACCTTACGGCTAAATGCAGTGCAACCCCATAGCACCAGAACCCCATGTTCTACGGTACACTGTAGGCAGTAAACGCTAGCTTCTGGATACACATGTCAGATTACCGCGACGACGACGCGCAGTTCAAAGACTGGCTGAACAAGCGTCCACCCGAAAACGAAGATGAAAATGTTCCCGCTTCGGTGACATTCATGGAAATGATGCGCCGCACCGCGGCCAAGGCGAATGCGCCCGTGCCGCGCGTCGAACCGACGCCCGACCCGAATGATCTGCCGCCCGCGCCCCCGGTCGACGCGGCGCCGCCGGCAGGGGTGGAAGCGGCCCCGACTGCGCCCACCCAGACGGGGTGGAGCACCACCGCCGCCCAACAAGGGCAGCGGCAAGGGGGACGGCAACGGATCGCCGCGCCGCTCACAGCGTGGTCAGAAGCGCGTGCGTCGCCGCTTGAGTATGGTGGGCGGCTTTCTGCGCTCGATCATCGTGGTGGTGGTCGCCGCCGGGTTAATGGCGACGATCTTCACGTGGTGGACGCCGAATGGCTTCATCGCCGATGGTGTGCGCGCCGAACTGAGCATCGTAATGGCGACGCAGGCCGTGCCGACCATCGTCCCGACGTCCCAACCCACGCCCAACTGGGCGATGCGCATCGGCATCGTGTCCGGTCATCGCGGGCCGGAGGACGACCCCGGCGCGGTGTGTCCCGATGGCCTGACCGAAGCCGAAATTAACTTCGCGGTGGCGCAGCGCGTGGTCGATTCGCTGCGCGGCCTCGGCTACACCGTCGATCTGCTCGACGAGTTCGATCCGCGCCTGCAAAATTATCAGGCGGCGGCGCTCGTCTCGATTCACGCCAACACCTGCCAATCGTGGGGCATTGAAACGGTCTCCGGCTATCTGATCGCGGCGGCGGCGGCGCGGATTTCGGCGCGCGGCAATGACGACGCGTTGGTCGAATGTATCGCCGGGACGTATGCCGCCTCGACGCAGCTCCAGCGGCGCACGGGCGTCACCATCGACATGACCGATTACCATTCGTTCCGCGAAATTCACCCGCTCACGCCCGCCGCGATCATCGAACTCGGTTTCATGCTGGCGGATCGGGATCTGTTGGTGAATCGTCAGGAAGATATGGCGCGCGGCATCACCGACGGCGTGCTGTGCTACCTCAGCCCGCCCGTATGAGGCCAGATCAGATGCGGTTTACTAGATGCCTGCTTTTCGCCTAAGTAGGGGCAAAGTGCGTAGAACACTGTGAAAATAGGTTACAGGTCGGTTTTGGGATTTTGCGGACGCGATAAATCGCGTCCCTACGAGAAGATTGTCTTTGTGTAGGGACGCAATTCATTGCGTCCGCTGCCCCCAAACAGACTTCACGCTATTCTGCGGAGCTACCAGACACTCGGAATCTTGCTTTAGTGCTGTGTCCGGTAAATCGTCGAATATAGGATGTAGGGCCGCACAACTCGTGCTCCCCGACGAACAAGCCCCGCATGTGCAAACACTTGCCGGGCAGAGCAATGCGTTTCATGTATCGTTAGCGGTCTGGACACTGGAGTTCGTTCTGATGGCCAAAGAAATCGTGATGTATCTGCGCACCTCGCCGTGCCCGTTCGTGACCACGGCCAAGCGCGTCCTCAACGAGCATGCGCTCGACTACCGCGAAGTGTTCATCGACAAGGACGCCGATGCCCGCCAGCGCGTGCTCGACTGGACGGGCTTCCTCTCCGTCCCGACGATCATCGTCGCGGAACCGGGCGACATTCTGCCGCCGGAGACGCCCGCGCCGCTCGCCAAAGGCGCGAGTCCGCGTGGCATTGACCGCGGCATCATGATCACCGAGCCGAGTTTTCAGGAGTTGGAAACGTGGCTGCATAAGCACGGCTTCATCCCTGCCGACGCGCTCACTAGCGCGTGCTGCGAGGGTAAAATCCGCTATACTCAAGGGCGGGGCGCTCTGTTGTAATCGCGCGAATCGCTTGGAGAGGTCGCATAGTGGTTTAGTGCGCACGCTTGGAAAGCGTGTAAGGGGTAACACCTTCGCGGGTTCGAATCCCGCCCTCTCCGCTTCACACGCCGCGCACAGGCGTGTTTTTATTTTTGCGTGTGCGGGAAAAATCTTATTATCGGCTTAGCCCTCGGGCTCGTGCTCACGTCCGCCATCATGCACGCTACGTGGAACTTCCTCGCCAAGCGTATCGGCGGCGGCATGTCTTCGATCTGGCTGTTCAGCACGCTCGCTTCCGTCATCTACCTGCCCCTCGTCATCGTGATCATGGTCGTGCAGCAGCCAATCTTTGCGCCGGATGCGCTGTTAGCGTTCGTCGGCTCGGTGCTGCTGCACATTGCCTACTATTTCCTGCTGCAGCGTGGCTACAGCACGGGCGGGTTGTCGCTGGTCTACCCGCTGGCACGCGGATCTGGCCCGGCCTTATCAGTGATCGGCGCGATTGTGCTGCTGGGCGAAACGCCGAGCGGGGCGCAGTTGGTGGGCGCGCTGCTGGTCAGCATCGGCGTGCTGATTTTGACGGGCAACCCGCTGACTTTATTCCGGCGTGATAACCGCGCCGCCATCGCCTACGCACTGCTGTGCGGCTTGTCGATTGCCGCCTATACGCTGTGGGACAAAATCGCGGTCAGTTCGATCATGCTGTCGCCGATTCTGCTCACATGGGGCGGCAACGTCGCGCAGATGATCCTGCTCGCGCCCGCCGCCGTGAAAAGCTGGAGCACGGTTAAGGCATCATGGCGTGAACACCGCGGCGCGGTGCTCAGCATCTCCATCCTCGATTCGCTCTCCTACATCCTGTTCCTGATCGCCTTGACCTTCAGCGCGGTGAGCGTGCTCGCGCCGCTGCGCCAAACCAGCATTCTGATGGGCGCGCTGCTCGGCATCAGCTTCCTCGGCGAAGAGGTCTCGCGGCGGCGCTTCGGCGGCATTGGCATCATGCTGGCGGGCGTCATGGCGCTGGCGCTCGGATAACGCCGCTTGATCTCATGCGCGGAGACTGATTTAATACTCAGCTCGACTTGCTCAGCGAAAGGGACAGAAGCCCATGCGGATTCCCGTGGAAGCGCCCTCGACGGCGCATCTCTTTCCCCTCATGCGCGCGGAACTGCTGCGCGTACTGAACAGCCTCAGCGCTGACCAATGGAGCGCGCCGACGGCGTGCGCGGGGTGGTCCGTGCGCGATGTCGCGCTGCACATCCTCGGCGACGATGTAGGTTTGCTCTCCGGCTTGCGGGATGCAGATAATCCGCGCCGCCACTTTAACACCTTTGCCGATTTAATCAGTTTCATCAATGAGCGGAATGGCGTGTGGGTCGAGGCGACCCGGCGCATGAGCCGTCCGGTGCTGCTGTCGCTGCTCGATTTTCTCGGCGCGCAGTGGGCGGAATATGCCGCCTCGGTTGATCCGGCAGCGCCTGCTGGCCCCATCGGCTGGACGGGCAATGATCAGGATCCGATGGGCTTACACATTGCGCGCGAACTCACCGAGTACTGGATGCATCACCAGCACATTTGCGAGGCGGTCGGCGTGACCAGCCTCAAAGATGAACGCTTTTTCCACGCCGTATTGAGCACCTTCATTCACTGCCTGCCGCGCACCTATGCGGCGACCACCGCGCCAGACGGGACGCTCGTCCAGGTGGTGATCACCGGGACAGGCGGCGGCACCTGGCAGCTCGTACGCGAAGCGGATCGCTGGCGCTTGTATACGCAGACCGATCTGGTACCGACCAGCGTCGTCACGCTCGATGCCGACACCGCCTGGAAGCTGTTCACCAAAGGACTCGATCCCGCGGCCATCAGCGCGGGGCTGCACGTCGAGGGTGATCAGCGTTTGGGACGCGTCATGGAGACGGCTATCGCCATCATCGCGTGATCACGGCTTGCGCGAGTCCCCTAACGCGACCGCGCCCGTCTGCCCATTGACCACCGCCGCGCGCACTTCGCCGTCGCGCTCGTACAGCGTCGCGATCCACACCGGGACGAGCATGAGCATGAACGTCATTTGCAGCACATTCGCGTACACCTTCACCTCGACTGATTGGCCGCTGCCGCGCTCGTAGCGGTCGCGCATCGTCTGCGTGATGTGGCTGCGCGCCGTCAGCGAGGCGGCGTCGAAGTCGATGTCGTAGAGCGCCGCCGGGGTGCGCGCCAGCAGCTTGGGGTCGTAGGCTTGCGCTGAACTCAGCTCGTATTCGCTGATCTGCTTGAGGATTGTCGGCTGCTTCATGCCGAACACGGGCACGCCGACCATGCCATCCTGAAACTGGATATTCTCGTAGGGCTTGAACGTGCGCACTTGATCGCGGCTGTTGGGCATGCGCTGATCGGTGGTGGTCTGCGAGACATTGACCAGCGCGTCGAAGACCCACAGCGGCACGAACAGCCCTTCGATCACGGCGTGGGCGACGCGGTTGTCGTCGAGCAGCCCCGCCATGCGCTGATCCAGCTTGTTGAGGCGTTCGCGGATCGCCAGCTTCGCCTGATCCTCGGTCACGACGAACGGCAGCAGCGTATCCGGCTTTTCCACCGTCTTGAGCGCGTCGCTTTCGATCACGGCGTTCGCCCCGCAGAAGGGGCACACGTGCGACAACCGCCCCGCCGGGATCGTCCGTTCGGTGCCGCACTGTTTGCAGCGCAGCAGCCGTTCGCCGATCACCCACTGCACCGCCTGTGCCCGCCGCTTGAGCAGCGCCACACCGAGCGTGCCACCTTCGCGGTCGCTGCGCTTTTCCAGCGGCGCAAGATAGCCGCAGAATTTGCACACCACGCGCCCGCTCGTCTCATCGACCGTCAGGCCGCCGCCGCACACTGGGCAGATCAGCGTTTGCGTGGTTGCCTTAACCGCGCCCTCGGCTTGCTGGCGGCGCGGATCCGCCGCCTGAATGGAGCGCTCGGCCTCTTCGGGCGTCATTTCCCCATTGAGCACCATGAGCAGCCGCAGCGCCTCAATGTGACCGGGATCGCGCGCCAGCACATCGTCGAGATAGTGCCGTTTCTGCGTGGGATCATCCGTGAGCTTGGCCAGCCACAGGTAGGCATCGACGAAATCGGGCTGCAAATCCACCGCCTGCTTGAAGATTTGCACCGCGCGCGTCGGGTCACCCTGCCACAGATAGTCGTGCGCGGTCTCAAACACCGACTTGGTACGCGCTTCCAGCTTGCCGCGGTAGGTGAGCGTGACGCTGGGGCGTTCGCCTTTGGCCTTCATGCGCGTCTGCGCTTCGTCGAGCGTTTCGGGGACGCGGTGCTTATTCGGGCACACCCAGAACCCGGACTGCGTGTCGAGGCGCATGGGCTGCTGGCAGCGGGGACAGGCTTTTTCAGGCATAGCGGCATCCTTGAGGCGAATGAGCCAATCATGGTTTCAACGTCAGTTAGGGATAGTACCTATTCGCGTACTCTCTCACCCCCTAGCCCCGCTCCCACGCCAGTGGGGAGCGGGCAATCGGTCTCCCCTCCCTGAATTCGGGGAGGGGCCGAGGGTGGGGTCGAATGCGAACGATAGCTGCGCAATCTTGCGTTTAGGTAACTGCTGGATCGCTAGCTGACCTTGTTTTCAGTATAGGTGGGGTACGCACAAATTCGCCCTCAAGATACTGGGGGGAAATCCATTGTCAAACGTGCATTTATCCCGCATACTGATGCCATACTTACAATAAAGGGTTTAATTAATCGATGACCACCACTGACCTGTTCGATTTCTCGGCGTTCCCCAGGCTGACCACACCGCGCCTTGTGCTGCGCGAGGTCGAGCCGACCGACGTCGAGGCGGTTTTAGCGCTGCGCAGCGATCCCGAAGTGCAGCACTACAACGGCGAGCCGATGCAAAGCATCGACGAAGCGGAAAAGTTGGTTGACGACCTGCGCACGATCATCTTTCCCAACAAATACGGCATCCAGTGGGCGGTCACCGAACACGGTCAGGACAAGCTGATCGGCCTGTTCGGGCTGAACTACTGGGATCAGCACAACCGCCGCCTCGACCTCGGCTACGATCTCGCCCACGCGCACTGGGGCAAGGGCTATGCTTACGAAGGCCTCAAGGCGATCCTCGATTGGGGCTTTGCTAACTTGAATCTGAACCGCATCGAAGCGCATGTCGTCGATGGTAACGAGCGGTCAGTGCGCGTACTGGAACGCCTTGGCTTCCGCTTGGATGGTCGGCGGCGCGCCTTCTCGCTGGAACCCGACGGCCAATTCCACGACAGCCTGATCTACGGACTGCTGGGCGCCGATTATGTGAAGTAAACGGCGTTCGCCGGCTCGTCTTCAACGAAATTCACACAGGGGCGGCTTCGCAAAAATTGGGGATAAATTTACAGGATTGACGAAGTGTTATTCAAAGCGAGGACCGAGTGTCAGGTATGCTGATAATTGTCCTTATCAGCAGCAGGAGGCATTATGCCTGGCAGCTCCTCGAAAAATTTCCGCACGGTGATTTTGCAGCAGCGCGCCGACCAACTGCGCCTGCGCATGCTCAATCAGGCCGACATCGATTTTGAGATGGACGCTCTGGTGATTCAGCAGTACCGCGCTCAGGCGCGTGAACTCGGCAACCGCGACCTCGAACTGCACATTCTCGGCATCGAAGCGCAGCTGCATCTGGTCACCGGGCGCACGGAGGACGGCCTCGCCATCCTCGAAGAAGGGGTCGAACACGCCTTGGCGTGGGACAACCGCACCCGCTGGGTCGATTTCAAAGGCGCGATAGCGCGCGTCTACTCCGCGAATGGCGATTATGCTGCCGCGCAGTCTATCGACGCCGAGCTGCGCGCCGCGCTCACGCCGTCGGTCGCGATGTCGTAATCCGGTCTTCCTCGGAAAAGACGCGCTTGTAGGGACAAGGCATGCCTTGTCCTTTTTGTTTCTCTCGCAAAATGAGTCCAACCTCACCCCCAGCCCCTCTCCTTTAGGAGAGGGGTGACAGGCAGCGTTTTCAAGTCCCCTCGCCCTTGGGAGAGGGGATTTAGGGGTGAGGCTAGAGATTCTGGCTGGGGTGCGGTACGTTCATGTTTTGGATTTCCGAATCAAAAAGGGCGCACATCTGCGCCCTTTTGCATTCATTGAGATGATTGTCTACTGCGCGGCGAGGAACGCCTCGACCTGCGCGCGCGTCGGCAGTGACGGAATCGCGCCTTTGCCCGTCGTCGTGATCGCGCCGACCGCATTGGCGAAGCGCGCGATGCGTGCCAGCGAATCGGCATCCATCGGGAAGCCCTGTTCCAGCAGACCGACGAGTAAGCCCGCGACGAAACCGTCGCCCGCGCCCGTCGTATCGACCGCGTTGACCTTGAAGCCCGCCACGTCGATGCTCACGCCGTCGCGCGTGTAGAGGCTGACGCCCGCCGCGCCGCGCGTGACCGCGATCAAGCGCATGCCGTCGCGCCACAGCGGGTCGACCACCTGGCCGCCCGTCAGGAATTCGAGTTCTTCTTCGCTCACCTTGACCAGATGCGCGCCGTCCAGCCCGGCGATCAAGCCCGCGCGGGCGGTGTCGGCGTCCGGCCACAGCGACATACGCAAATTGGGATCGTAGGAGATGAACGCGCCGTTCTTCTGCGCGTGCTGGATCGCCGCCAGCGTCGCCGAGCGGCTCGGCTCGCCAATCATGGTGATCGAGCCGTAGTGAAACACCTTGACCGTGTCAATTACACGGTAGGCGACATCCGCGGGCGTCATGAGCATGTCCGCGCTCGGGTTGCGGTAAAACATGAACGAGCGTTCCCCATCCGCGCGCAGCGAGACAAACGCCAGCGCCGTGCGTGCCGCCGCCGAGAAGGTCATGCCGCTGGTGTTGACGCCTTCGGCGCGCAGCACGCCTTCGAGGAAGTGCCCGAATGGATCATCGCCCACCTGCCCGAGAAAGGCGCTCGGTTGGCCGAGCTTGGCCACGCCAACCGCGACATTTGCAGGGGCGCCGCCGGGGGCTTTGACAAATCCGGAGGCTTCGCCCACGGTCACGCCGCTTTCCAGAGCGACAAAGTCAATTAACAGTTCTCCAAAGGAGGCGACGCTCATGGCAGACTGTCCTATTTGGGGAGTACCACGGATAAGGCGACGAGGACGACGACCAACGCGCCAGCCAGCACGAACATGCTGCGCACATCGCGCATCACATGCTGGTACTGTTCGCGGAGTTGGGCTTCCGTGACGACGATGGTCGGGTTGCGTAGCGCCGCTTCCACCACCGACTGGGGCATTTCGCCCGCGTTCTTCTGGCGCCGTTCGGCATTGCGCCGTTCGCGCCATTCGCCACCTTCGGCGCGCTCCTGCTGCACTTCCTGCTGAATGCGCCGCTGAGCGGACGACACGGTCTTATACGGATTGGTGTAGGCGGAACGCATCTTGGCCGCCTGTTCACGGCTGGAACGCGATTTATTCGATTTGTTGGTCACTTGCGGACTCCTAGCCTGATAGCGCGGTCTATTCTAGCTGATTCGATCGGCAAAAACGACAATGCGCTGCGTGTTGACCTGATAGGGGTAGCAGGAGATCAGCGTGGCGGTCGCGCCCTGCCGATTCTCCAGCACGCTCACATCGTTCGGGTCGACGATGCGCGTTTCGGTGACGCGGTAGGTGTGGATGCGCGTCTCCGTCTGCACCGTAAATTCATCGCCGATTTGCAGTTCGTCCAGACGGCGGAACAACTGCCCGTAGATGTCATTGTGCGCGGCAAACACCACGTTGCCGGTATCGTCGCCGGGGTTGATGGCGTTGGGGAGCTGCCCGACACCCTGCTTGAGCGCGTCGAGGTCGACGCCCTGCACGACGCTGCCGTTGATGTCGATACGCGGGATGACGATGCTCAGCGCGGTTTCGCTGGTGCGCGGCGGGCGGCTGATGGGTGGCTGCACCCACTGGCTTTCGACCAGCGGTACAAGGTGCGACGGGACTTCACTGTAATTGAACTGCGGCACGCCGTTCACAAAGATGTGACCGCCGGGCAGCACCACATTTTCGAGGCGCACGGTCGGCGTCGGCGCGATGGTCGGGATCGTCAGGCGGCGCTGTTCATCGGCGAGCGCCTGCGCTGCCGAGGTCTCGCGTTCTAATGTCTGAATCGCTCCGAACAGGTTGACGGCGATCACGACGATGCCGAGCACTGCCGCGATTTCGACCACCATGAGCAGAACATCGAGCACGCGGCGCTGTTTGCGTTTATTCCGCGGTTTGGGCGGTGGAGGGGTGTCGCCATCGTCGAAGGCGGGCGCGGCGGGGCGTTCGACCACGCGCGGCGTATGCGCTTCGGGCGGCACGATCTGGATCGGTGCGGGACGCGCTTCGGGCGCGGCGATCAAGGGCGCGTCTTCGATATAACCGCCCTGCGTGAGCTGGGCGAGCGCGGCTTCGACCGGATCAAGCGGCTGGGGTGCGGGCTGCTGCTGCGGGACGGGCGCGGCTTCGACGGCGTCCGCCTCGACCATGCGGCCTTCGCGCTGCATCCGCGACAGGCGTTTCTGGCGTTCCTCGCGCTTTTTGATCGCGAGGATGCGCTCTAATTCTTCGATACTCAGCTCATCAACGGGACGTTTATCGCGCATGTTTCGAGACGACCGCGAACACTTCGCGTTCAAAGAACCAGCGGAACGGCGGGGTTTTGAAGAGCGCCCCGCGCAGCGAATCGATCACCGGGCTTTCGCCGCCATGCTGTGGCGGGCTTTCCAGCCACACCTTGCCGCGGAAGCCGATGCGGCGCAGCGTGCGCCCCAAACTCACCATCGACTGCTCGTTGACGTGTACGTGTTCATTGACGGACACGAGGAAATTACGCGGATTTTTAGGGTAGTTCGCGCCCTGTCCCATGAGCGTGCGCACAAAACGCACGACCGGGTAGGCGTAGCGGTCATACCAGATGTTGGGCGCGGTATGCACGATGAACAGGCCATCCGGCTTGAGCACACGATGCACTTCGGCGAGCGCGGCGTCCAGTTCCCACGGGTGCAGGTGTTCGACCACATCGAACATGAGCACGCGGTCAAAGCTGGCGGTGGCAAATGGGAGATTCTTCGCGTCAGCCAGATAGACGGCTGTTTTGCCGGGGGTCACGCCGTTGAGCGGTTCGATCACCTGCTTGGACATGTTGACGGCGACTTCGGCATAGTCGATGCCGTAGGCATCCGCGCCGAGCTGCGCGGCGTGGCGCAGAATTTCGCCGCGCCCACAGCCTACATCGAGGATTTGCATCCCCGGTCGGACTTCCGCCAGTGAGAAGGCCGAGGCGAGGCGGCGCGAGAGCTGTTCGCCTTCGCTGGTGTTGAATTCGTCGTAGCCTTCGCAGGCGGTCCGGAAATATTCTTCAGTATAGAGGGTGGATGAAACGGGCGCTTTTTGCTTGTCCAACGTGCGTGATCGATTCCTAATCGCATGACTTTAAGTGCGATTATAGCCGACACCTCACCCCACGCCAATTGTCTAATCCGCCCACCGGGCTAGCGCTGGCGGAGTACGAAAATCCCCCAGTTGAGGTAGCGCCGTCCATAGGCGAGATGGCTGCGCCGCTGCTGATCGAGGAACTTGCGCCCCTCGGCGTATTCCGGGTCGTCCGGGTTCGCCCGCAGCCATGCGTCGAGATTCCACCACTGCGGCGCGTAGTAGCGATCCCAGCCTTCGAGGGTGGCCAGCACCATCTCGACGAGTTCGAAGCCTGCCCCTTCAAACCGATCCAGCGTGCCGATCAGAGTGGCGAAATCGTCCGGACCAACGCCGAGCGCGGCGCAGGCTTCCGGCGGCGGCGTTTCGTTCCAGTACGGCTCACCGACCAGCAGCAGTGCATCCGGTTTGGCAGCCTGACGCATCAGATTCAGCGTGCCGATCAAGCCGCCGCCGATCCATGTCGCGCCAATGCAGCTCACAACGTCAAAGGCGTGTGCTTCTGCCGCATACGCGCCCGCGTCACCCTGCACAATGGTCACGCGGTCGGACACGCCCAGCTCGCTGATGCGGTCGCGCGCCGCGGCAGTGAATACGTGACTGAGATCCACGCCAACCGCCGAGATGCCCCAACGCTGTGCCCAGCGGGCGATCATTTCGCCTTTGCCACAGGCGAGGTCAAGCTGGCGCTGCGCAGGCGTCAACTGGCAGATCTCCCCGAGGAGCATGAGCTGTTCATCGTTGATGGGGTTGAGGATGCGATGGCTGCCTTCGCCAATTTCATGAAAACGTAAGGACATGAGCGTTCCTTTGTGACCTGTAATGAACCAGAATTATACCAAGTTAGCGTTGGAGAGTCGGCCTGACCCGTCACGAGAAATGGGTGATACTTGGCACATTCAGGCGGTCAGCAGCCAAAATAAAAACCTCACCCGGGGGGGAGGTGAGGTTTGTGAGCGGCATTGATGGCTGCCAAAGTGGGCATGGGTAAGTGCGTGAAGACCGTGAAGTCTCTGTTTTTGGCCTCACCCCTGCCCCTCTCCGAACGGAGGGAAACCCCCCCGTGAAGTCCCCCCTTGGGAGAGGGATTGAGGGTGAGGCTGATAGGATAACGCTCTTCTACGTAGCTACCGGCATATATCGTCCTGATTCAGGTCAGGTTGTGGTACAGCTTACGCCTGAGCGGTTTCGGGGACGAGGATCGCTTCGACGTCGAGGTTCAGCTTGATGTCCTTGCCGACGAGCACGCCACCCGCTTCGATGGCCATATTCCACGTCAGGCCCCAGTCTTCGCGGTTGATCTTGGCTTCGGCGCTGAAGCCCGCGCGCTTGCCGCCCCACGGGTCATTGGTCAGGCCGAGGAATTCCACGTCGAGCACGACCGGGCGGGTGACGTTGCGGATCGTCAGGTCGCCGTGCAGCTTGGCGGTGCTGTCGCTGGTCACATCAACGCGGGTGCTCTTGAAGACGATGTTCGGGTAGTTGGCGACATCGAGGAAGTCGGGGCTCTTCAGGTGACCGTCACGGTCGGCGAGGCCGGTGTGCACGCTGGAGGCGTCGATGGTCGCTTCCACGACGGTCGCAGCGGGGTTGGCCGGGTCGAACACGAGCGTGCCCGTGGGGGCGGCGTCAAAACGACCACGAACGGTCGTCACCATCATGTGACGGGCGGAAAAGCTGGCATAGGTGTGCGTCGGGTCGAAATTCCATGTAGCCACAGGTTCATCTCCTGATGAGTATGCTTAAATTCGAAACGGACTGTAGTCCGGATATGTCGAGAACTATAGCACAGGAGTTGGCGAATGTATATAAGAGGATGATTAGAAAACGGACTATAGTCCGTTTTCTAATCGCTGAAGTGCAGATTGCGGGCTGAGCCGCTACAATCGGGCGGTAAGTTCGTCTATGCAGCGAGTGAGGCTGACTCTATGACCTGTCGGGATGACATTTTAGAGGCCGTGCGCGCGCTCATCCGCCAGAAGGGTGTGAATGAGTTCACCGCGCATGAAGTTGTGGAATACATGCGCGCCCACGGGACAACCTACAAGGAAAACACGATCCGCACGCACATCACGACCGGTCTGATGACCATCAACGCCGCCAAGCATCACAGCAAGACGCACGATGATTTTGAGCGGACGGCCGACGGCGTGTACCGCTTGATCGGCGGCTAGTCGACCAGCTTGTAGACTACTTCGATCAGCGCGGTGACCATGCGTTCGAGGCTGTAACCGCGCGTCTCGCGCTGGAACTGCACAGTGCGTGGGTCGAGCATGACGTAGAGCGCGTCCGCCGCGTAATCGAGGTCAAGCTGCGGGTTAATCTGACCGAGCAGGCCGCGGATCGTCTGCATCCACCACCAGTGCGCGGGATGCGCAAGGCCGGGGACGCCTTCCATGGTGCCCAGCATGGGGCGGCGTTCATCGACGAAGCGCAGGGCTTCTTCCATGAACCACACCAGGTGATCGACCGGGTCACCGCCCGCGCGAAAGCGGCGGAGCGCCCGATCCTGCAAATGGCGCTGACATTCGTCGAGCAGCGCCTGACATACTTCGCTCATGCCATTAGGAAAATGGCGGTAGAGCGTGCCTTTACCGACCCCGGCTCGCGCCGCGACCATCGCCGTCGTGACCGCTTCCACGCCTTTTTCGGCGATCAGGTCACGTGCTGCCAAAATGAGCAGCTCACGGTTTTTGACGGCATCCGCGCGCGTGGGGCGCGGCTCAGCGAGGATCTGAATCTCGTCCATAGACCTCACCAAAGGGTAAACTCAGTGCTATATCATCAGTATACGGGGAATTGTCAAGGATGTAACATGCCAACCAAGGCAGCCGGGCGTCAAAGATCATCCAGAAGCAGGATACAAATCCTCCTTTTGACCGTCTCACTCCTGTTAGCCGCTTGCACCATGGAACTGGAGTCCGGCGGTAGTGGGAACAGCGGTGGCAGCACGGTGATCGGCGGTGGCGAGACCGCGCGTCACCGACATCATCGATGGCGATACCATCGATGTGGACATCAACGGCGTCGGCTACCGCGTGCGCTATATCGGCGTGAATACGCCGGAGAGCGACGAGTCGTGCTATGACGACGCGACCGACGCCAACGCCAATCTCGTTGCCGGGCAGACGGTCACCCTAGTGCGCGACAGCAGCAACACCGATCGCTTTGGGCGCTTGCTGCGTTATGTGTACGTGGGGAATGTATTCGTCAACGCGCAGTTAGTGCAGGATGGCTGGGCAGAAGCGGTCGAATACCCGCCGGATACGGCGAACGCCGATCAATTCCATCAGCTCGAAACGCAGGCGGCGCGCAGTAACATCGGCTGCCACCCCACCGGGATTTTCGACGATGGCAGCGACGTCCGGTAACGATCTAACCTCACCCCCAGCCCGAATTCGGGGAGGGGAGACAGCAAACTCGTTAAACCGAAGGTGTTTTCGTAGGGACGTGATTTGGTGGGTGCATAATAAGGTTATCACCCGTAGGGACGAGGCATGCCTCGTCCTAATTTCTAGAGAAGGATAGTGAGGACAAGGCATGCCTTGTCCCTACAAAAACCTCTCCGTGGGAGAGGGGCAAAAGCAGGTAGTTGGCTTCCCCTCTCCCACGGGAGAGGGGATTGAGGGGTGAGGCGTACCTACGCCCGCCCGTAGACTTCTAGACTCGTGCCGTAGAAGGCACTGCCGCGCTCCGACGCGAGGAAGAGAATCGCCTGCGCCGCCTCTTCCGGCGTGACCCACTTGCTGAAATCGGCGTTGGGCATCGACGCGCGGTTGGGCGGCGTGTCGATGGTGCTCGGCATAATCGCGTTGACGTGGATGCCTTTGTCGCGCACTTCCGCCGCCAGGCTTTCGACCACGCGCTGCGCGGCGGCCTTGCTCGCCGTGTACGCCGACCCGCCCGCGAAGCCTTTCAAGCCGCCGCGCGCCAGCACCACGACGATGCGCCCGGCGATGCCTTTGTCAATCATATGCTGCGCCACCTTGCCACACGTGATGTAGACCGGGCGCAGGTTGAGGTTGAGCATGCGCTCCATCGCGTCGTAGTCGGAGCCATGCACGGTCGCGCCCGATTCGAAGCCGCCGACGGTGTGCGCCAGCACATCGATTTGTCCAAAGCGCGCCACCACCGTTTCGATCAGTTGATCGACGGACGCGGCCACGCCAAGATCGGCGAGCACGGTCAGCGTTTCGCCGCCGATCTCCGCCGCGAGCTTCTCGGCTTTGTCCGGTGACCGCTCTACCAGCACCACGCGCGCGCCTTCAGCCGCCGCCGCGCGCACGACCGCGCTGCCCAAGTTACCCGCCGCGCCAGTGACGACGACGACTTTGCCTGCGAATTCGCCTGTCATGGGACTCCTCATTTGTGTGTGATTGGTCATGCTACTGTATAACGAGGCCGCGAATGCCGCCAGATGTTACGGCTTGATCTCCACGAACAGGCCATCGCTCCAGTGGTATCTGGCATCGAATAGGCGCGCCAGCACGACCGAGAGGTCGGTCTCTTCGACGATGCGCCCGGTCGCCGGGGAGTGCGGAGCATCCCACCCGCCAAAGCCATAGGTCACCGCCGGGTTGTGGCGGATGTTCTTGACGAAATCGGCGTTACTGCGCCCTTCCGAGCAGATATAATATGCGCCGTTGTGCTCCACGTACCAGATTTCGATAGTATGCGGGTTGCCTGTGCGGCGGCCAATCGTCGTCACGTAGATAAAGTCGTTTTTCTGCGTGGGTTGGTCACTCATTAAGGCTCATCTTTCCGGAAATAATTACTGATGCAAATCATAGCATAGTCAACCGGGATCGGCTTTTACGTTGCGCGCGGTACACTGTGAGCTATCTACTGCCTAGGGAGAAAAATCATGCAGGTTCGCCTTGACGACTTGAAAGCGGTCACGCTCACCGTCCTCACCAACAGCGGCTATCCGGCGGATGAGGCGCACATCATTCTCGACGTGCTGCTCTACGCGCAGCTCCGCGGCAACAATCAGGGCATCGTCAAGCTGATCGGCGCGGGCATGCCGCGCAGCGCCAACGCACGCCCCATCCAGATCACGCGCGAGACCAAACTCTCCGCGCTGCTCGACGGCGGCTGGAACGCAGGCATGGTCGCGTTGACCCGGGCGGTCGATATCGCCATCGACAAGGCGCGCGAACATGGAATCGGGATCGTCGGCACGAACCAGACCAACACCTCGACGGGGGCGATTGGCTATTACGCCAGCCGCGCCGCGCAAGCGGGTTTCATCGCGTTCGTGTTCTCCGGTTCCGGCGAATATGTCGCTATGCATGGTTCGTATGAGCCGCTGTTCGGCACGAATCCGCTAGCGATTGCTATCCCGACGACCGGACAGCCCATCGTGTTCGACATGGCGACCTCGGCGATTGCCCGTTTTGGCATCGTGGAGGCGAAAACCGCCGGGAGATCGATCCCCGAGGGCGTGGCCTATGATGCGAACGGTCAGCCGACCACGGACGCGGCGGCGGCGCTGCTCGGCGCGATCCGCACATTTGGCGGCTACAAAGGCGCGGCGCTCTCGCTGATGGTCGAGGTGCTCACCGGGGCGCTGGTCAGCACGACCAAAGATGCCAACGGCAAGAAGACCGACTGGGGCAACCTCGTACTCGTCATCGATCCCGAACTGCTGGTCGATGGTGACACGTTCGAGGAGCGCACGAGCCAGTTGATCGAGCGGGTGAAAGCGGCGAAGCGTCTGCCCGGAGTCGAGGACATCCTCATCCCCGGCGAACGCGGCAACCGCATTCTCGCGCAGATCGAGCAGACGGGCATGGTCGAGATCGACGACGCGCTGTGGTCAGCGCTCGTGGCGGTCGCGGGGTAGACCGCGCGACCGCTATTCATGACCCCACCCCCGCCCCTCCCCGAATTCAGGGAGGGGAGGACACTTGTAACATGGGAACCATTAAGGCGCTCGTTTGAGGGAAAATGTGTTGTGTAGGGACGCGCAACAGCGCGTCCGTTTCGCCCCCAATCCGGCGGACGCCCCGTTGGGCGTCCCTACCATTCCCGCGATTGTTAAAACTGTCCCTCCATCAACCAGAAGGCGAGGGGCAAGTGCCAAGTCCTTCTCTAGGGAGAGAAGGATGGTTTGCGCAACTAGTCCACATTCTCTCGTACACGCTCACCAATCCGCACACCCTTGACAATACTGTGCGCTATACAGTATGCTATTTACTGTGTGACACACAGTACTGTAAGGTATACACCTCATGTCCGAAACCGAAGAGCAGATCGATAAGCTGCGGCAAGAGCTCCGGCGCGGGATCATCGTTCTCGCGGTGCTGGCGCAGCTCGACACCGCCCGTTATGGCTACAGCCTCATTCAGCGTCTCGCCGAACAGGGGCTGGAGATCGAAGAAGGCACGCTGTACCCGCTGCTGCGCCGCTTGGAACAGCAAGGCCTGCTGCACAGCGATTGGGAAGTCGAAGACCCGCGCCCACGCAAGTACTACCGGATCAGCGACGCGGGGCGGGGCGTGCTCAGCACGCTGACAGCCGAGTGGTTCGCCACCGTGAGCGTGATGCAGCGCATGTTAGGAGGGGAAGCTCATGACTGAACTCATTGACCGCTATCTGCATCAGGTTGGGCGTTACCTGCCCGCTCAGACGCGCGCCGACATCACCGCCGAACTGCGCTCGCAGATTCAGGATCAACTCGACGACCGCTATCCGGCAGAACCGACGGCCGAGCAAGTTGCCGCTGTGCTGCGTGAACTCGGCAGCCCGCGCCAGATGGCCGCGTCCTATCGTGAACCGCAGTACCTCATCGGCCCGGATCTCTATCCCATGCTGATCGAAGTGCTGCGCTATGGGTGGTTGATCATCCCGCTAATTCTCGTGTTTCTCGGCCTCTTCGGGCGCATGATTGCGCCGACCGACACGCCGCTGATCAACTGGTTGCTGGAAACGCTGTGGGCCACCGTACAGGCCGCGCTGATCTTCTCGGGCGCGGTGGTGCTGTTGTTCGCACTCGTGCAGCGCTCAGGGCTGGATCTGTCGGGCGGCGCGGCCTTTGACCCGCTGACGCTGCCCGCGGTCAACGATCCGCGCACGGTCGAGCGGCGTGATACCGCGTTCAGCCTCGCCGCGGGCGTGGTCGTGATGCTGGTGTGGCTCTACTTCTTACGTGTCGGCGGGCTGACGCTGCGCTTCGACCTGACGAATCCCGGCGACGTGATCCCGGTGCCGTCGGTGTGGATGGTGCTGTTCATCGTCGTCGGCGTCGCGCTGATCGGCCTGCATCTGCTGGTGCTGTGGCGCAACCAGTGGAGCGCGTGGCTGTGGCTGATCGAAACGCTGATCGAAGCGTTCGGCTCGATCTGCCTGTACTTTGTCTTCTATCAACCACTGCTCGGGGGACGCACGCCGCTGCCCCTGTCCGAAATTCTCGCCGCGGGCTATGCCATCGGCATTCTCGTCAATCACAGTGGGCGGTTGATCGCGCTGTGGAAAACGCGTGACGACCGGCCGCTGACTTTCGTCAATGACAGACGTTGAAAGGTTCGTTAATCATGAAAGCGATTCAAATTCCGGCCTACGGAGCGCCGGACGTGATCCAGCTCCGCGATGTGGCCGCCCCGACGCCGAAAGCTAATGAAGTACTCGTCAAGGTGGTGGCGACTTCGGTCAACTTTAGCACCGGGCTGCTGGTGACCGGTCAGCCCTTCCTCGGTCGGCTGATGGTCGGCGGGCCGACCACGCCCAAAATCAAGACGCCCGGCAACGACCTCGCTGGAAGGGTGATCGCGGTTGGCAGCGCGGTGACGCGCTTTCGCCTTGGCGACGCAGTCTTCGGCGACTTAGCGGGGCATGGTTACGGCACGTATGCCGAACTAGTCGCCGTCCCGGAAAGTGCGCTGACACTCAAGCCCGCCAAGCTGAGTTTTGAAGAGGCTGCCGCCGCGCCGGAAGCGGGTCTGGTCGCCTTGCAGGCTCTGCGTGACCTCGGTGGGCTGCAAGCCGGGGAACACGTGCTGATCGTCGGCGCGTCCGGCGGGATTGGCACGTTCGCGGTACAGCTCGCCAAGTACTTCGGCGCGGAGGTCACTGCCGTGGTCAGCCCGCGCAACATCGACCTCGTGCGGACGCTTGGCGCCGACCACGTGATCGACTACACCCGCGAGGATTTCGCGCGGAATGGTCAGCAGTACGACCTGATCCTCTCGACGGCGGGCTATCGCTCGCTCGCGGATTACAAGCGCGCGCTGAAACCGGGCGGGCGCTACGTGACGACGGGCGGATCGCTCAAGCAGGTGTTTGCGGCGCTGTTGTTCGGCGCGCTAGTCGGGGGTGGGCACAAGATGGCCGCGCTCAACGTCAAGCCGAACAAGGATCTCGACTATCTGGGGAGTCTGATGGAGTCGGGTGCGGTCAGGGTCGTCATCGACCGCTGCTACCCGCTGAGCCAGTCGGCAGAGGCCATCCGTTACTACCTCACGGGTAAAACGCGGGGCAAAATCATCATTCAGGTAGCGCCAGAGGGCGCATGACACTGCGAAAAGGGAAGCTCATGGTCGATATACGAGTGCTGCTGGGTGGGTTGTGGATCGCGCTCATGCTCACGTATTTGCTCGGCGACGTGCTGCGCATCTTCGCGGGCGACTTCAAGGCGGGCGAGATCGAGGGGGTGCAGGTCACGCAGGTAATGTGGCTGGGGATCGCCATTTTCATGCTCGTGCCGATTGTCATGCTGGTGCTCACGCTGCTTCTGCCGCAGCCCGGGCTGCGCCCGCTGACTATCGGCGCGGCAGTGGTGCTGTTCCTGTTCAATCTCGTCGCCCTGCCGACGTATCCGTCGCTTTATGACAAGTTCCTGATCGCCGTCGGGCTGATTTTCAACGTCATGACCGTGATCTACGCGTGGAATTGGGCGGAGTGACCGAGCCGCGGCCGCAGCTCTCCGCTCCATCAGCCCAAACAGAAACGTCGGGGCGCAGCTTGCCGCGCCCCGACGTTATCCGCTAGAGGGTTTGTTGGAGAGCTTATTCCATCGGCGGCAGCAGGACCGCGTCGATGACGTGGATGACGCCGTTCGTCGCGTAGACATCGGTCGCCACCACGGTCGCATCGTTGACCATGACGGATTCGCCATCCAGCGAGACGTTCACGGTCGTGCCGGGGAGCAGGGTCGCCACGTTGACGCCTTCTTCGCTCGCACCAGCCGCGGCCACGACGGTCGCCGCCGAGAATTCACCGGGGATAACATGGTAGGCGAGGACGGTGTTCAGCAGTTCGGTGTTGGCCAGCAGTTCTTCCGCGGTCGTGCCCAGCGCTTCGAGCAGAGCGGCGAACGCTTCGTCGGTCGGGGCGAACACGGTGTACGGGCCACCATTGGTCAGCATTTCGAGGATGCTCGGGTCAGCCGCAGCGACAGCCGCCAGCAGCACGGTGAACTGCGGGGCATCAGCTTCGGTCGAAGCGACCACAGTTTCGGCGATGCTCAGCGTGGGTTCTTCCATCATTTCCATCGGTTCTTCCATGCCATCGAGCGCCGGAACGAGCACTGCGTCGATCACGTGGACGATACCATTCGAAGCCATCACATCGGCGGCCACCACCGTCGAAGCATTGACCATGACCGATTCACCGTCGACGCTAATCGCCAGCGGCATTTCGGGCAGCAGCGTACCGATCACCGCGCCATCGAGCGCCACGACCGAGGCGGCATCAAACGCGCCGGGCACGACATGGTACGCCAGCACGGCGTTCAACAGGTCGGTGTTCGCCAGCAGTTCTTCAGCGGTCAGGCCCAGTTCTTCGAGCAGGGCGGTGAAAGCGGCATCGGTCGGCGCGAAGACCGTCCAGGAGCCTTCGGAGGAGAGGGCTTCAAGGAACATCGGGTCAGCGGCGGCGACGGCGGCCAGCAGCACGGTGAATTCAGGCGTTTCAGCTTCGGTGCTGGCGACCACGATGTCAGCAATCGTGCCGGGTTCATCTTGAGCAAAAGCAGGGATAACACTAAGGGCCAATACAGCGAACAACGCGAAAACGGTGAACAACTTCTTCATACGAACTCTGCTCCAAATTCCACTAAGCCAACTGTCAATGCAGCGTGTGGTTTGACGCTACGGGATTAAAGTTACGGGGGGGAGATGAGGCGTAAGTGAGCGAACACGTAGTTACGAATAAATCAAAGATTGTAGTTTCATGAAATTCATAAAGGTTTAGATTACGGCGTTACAGTCGGGGTGGAGTGTTGTCAGGAAAATCGACTATCCACCCCTCCTCTGAACTCAGGGAGCGGCCGGAGGTGGGGTCGGAATTTGACATTTTTCAACACGTTCAGGCCTTATCCTCGATTCCTTCTCTAAAAGCGCAGGACGAGGCATGCCTCGTCCCGACAGATGATCCCGTTGTTGGATACTCTCATTATCGCGTCCGTTGTGTCCGATCCCTCGCTCAAATACCCTTCATGATAGGCCAGTTCTAGCATCGCGAAGATTGCAGGGACGCCCACACGGCACGCCGCCAATGTCCGTATTCCGCACCTCAACTCGTCTCGCGCAGCAGCGTGAGCAGCGCCGCCTCTGCCGGGCGCAGACCGGGCGGCACCTCCCCGGCGAACGGCGCGAGCTTACCCTCACCGTACGCTTCCAGCACCCGTGGATGGATGTAGTATTTGCGGCACACGGTCGTCGTGTTGCCAAGCTGACTGGACACCTCTTTGACCATTGCACTGAGATTTTTGCGGAGCGCGCCTTTGTTTTCGGCGGGATCAATCCCCGTGAGCGCCAGCAGCGCCAGCGTCGTGCCGCCCCACGTGCGGAAGTCTTTCGCCGTGAAGTCCTGCCCGGTGATCTCGCGCAAGTAGGCATTCACATCGCTCGATGTGATAGCGCGCACGGTGCCGTCCGCGTCCTTATACTGAAAGAGATGTTCACCCGGCAAATCCTGCGACTTCTTGATGATTGTGGCTAACCGCCGATCTTTCAGGTCGATCACATGCTCTTTGCCGCTCTTGCCGCGAAACTCGAAATGCACTTTCGAGCCTTCGACGGCGACATGCTCATCCTGCATGGTCGTCAGGCCGAACGACTCGTTGTGGCGCGCGTATTCCTCGTTGCCGATGCGGATGAAGGTCGTGCCGAGCAGTTCCACCACCGTTGCGAGAATCTTCTCACGCGGCATGCCCGGCAGCGCGAGATCCTGCTGCACGCGCTCGCGGATCGTCGGCAGCGCCTCGCCAAACGCGATCATGCGGTCGAACTTGGTCTGGTCGCGGATTTCGTTCCAGCGCGGATGATAGCGGTACTGCTTGCGGCCTTTCTCGTCGCGTCCGGTTGCCTGGATGTGACCGTCCGGTGTCAGGCAGATCCACACCTCGCGATAGGCGGGGGGAACGCCGAGGCTCTTGATCCGGTTGAGGACGTCGGGATCGGTGATGCGGCTGCCGTCCGGGGCGAGATACGTGAACCCTTTGCCCGCCCGCTTACGGCGGATGCCGGGTTCGTCAGCGTTCACATAACGCAATTCGTGGGGAATTTCCGTTTTTGTCACCATAACTGTAAGGTAAAACGGAATGTTTAGCGGCACATGAACAGATGGCGAATTCCCTAGCGGAAGATCAGCAGGAGCGCGGCGTAGCTCAACGCGACTATGACCGTGGCGCGGAACAGCCATTCTGAGCGCGGCTGATCAGGGCGGCGCACGAAGCGATGCAGCAGCAAGGGGACGCACACCAACCCGAACGGCGCAAGATAGGTTGGAATCACACCGTTGAGCACATGCAGGCTGACCACGACGAGCAGCACTAGGGTGAGCAACCGCATGAGAAACGCCGAGCGTTCGCGTCCGATCCAGATCGTGAAGTTGCGTTCGCTCAGGCGGTCGGTGTCGTAGTCGCGCACCTGCTGCTCCAACTGTGCTGAGGTCGACGCCAGCAGAAAGCCCGCGATCATGACGATATCGAGCGGCGTCCACGGCAGGCCGAGCAGTACCATGATCAGCACATAGGGGAAAGTCTGCACGAACAGCGCATGCGTCAGCACATCGAAGCCCGGCACGCTCTTGAGGCGCAGCGGCGGTGCGGAATACGCCCACACGATGAGCAGCGCGACCGCGAACACGACGATCCCGCGCATGCCGTAGCTCAGGAAGACGGGCAGCGCGAGCGCGACGATCAGCGTGGCGACGGCCAGCGCGAGGAGCGGCGGCACCTGCACGGTCGTGAAGTAGCCGCGCGCCGCTTTGTCGGGATCAAGGCGATCCACCGGAGCATCGAAGTAGTCGTTGACGGCGAAGCCGAACCAGTAACCGACTGTCACCGTGAGCACCAGCCCCCACGCCGACGCGCCGTGCAGCAGCAGGCACATCAAGCCGATGATGAAGGTTGTCCCCCACGCATCCATATGAGCGGTGAGGAGATTGGGCAGCTTGCGAATCATGTTCCGGAGACGATATCGCCTTTGCGCGCCGCGAGTTCGGCCAATTCGGCGGCATGACCGCTTTCGTGACGCTGCCACACGCGGATCAGATTGACAGGGGGCGCGTACCCACCCCACGGCAGAAGCATGTTCGCTTCCCAGCGTTCCGTGTCCACCTGAGCGAGCAGTGCCTTGAGACGGTCGCGTTCCAGTTCGAACTCGCGCAGTACCAGTTCATAGGGGAGCTCGCCGCGCGTGCGTACCGATTCTTCGTTGTATTCGTTGATGCCGCGATACGCGGGGATCATGGCTTCGTCATGGCGCAAATGCGCTTCCAGCGACGTGCGCGCCGCTTCGTCCCAGCCGGTGATGTGGGCCAGCATGTGCTTGATCGTCCAACCGGGGTAAATCTGGCGTTCCCGATCAAACTGGGGGATGACCGCGCGCATCGCGGCGCGCCCTTCGTCAAGTTCCTTGATGATCGCTTCGACTGCTTCGAGCATGACGGGTTCCTTTGTGCCCGATTCTAACAAAAAGCCGCAAGGAGTGAATCATCCTTACGGCTGAACAGCGACAACCTCACCCTGTGGTTGGTAGGGTGTCTTACTCGTTGACGCGACCGATGTACGAACCGTCGCGGGTGTCGACCTTGATGATTTCGCCCACCTTGATGAAGATCGGCACTTGCAGTGACAGACCGGTGTCCGTCTTGACTTTCTTCTGCACCGCGCCCGCCGTATCGCCGACGACCGCCGCTTCGGCATCCACGACTTCGTAAGTCAGCGTGGTAGGCAGCACGTAGTCGATGGGATGGCCTTCGTAGACGCGCAGTTCCAGCTTCATGCCGTCGCGCAGGAAGTAAACATCGTCGCCGAACAGGCTGAGGTTGACTTCATACTGTTCGTACGTGCCCGTGTTCATGAAGTGCAGGAAATCGCCGTCGCGATAGAGGAGTTCAGCTTCTTCCGACTCAACATAGATATCGTCGAGCTTGTCATCAATCGGGAAAATGCGCTGGCGGGTGGCGCCCGATGCAATATCGACCAGCGTGGTCTGCATTGACGCGGTGCCACGCCCCGGCTTGTTGTAAACGAGATTGGTCACGCGGTACAGCGTGCCTTCGATACGCAGGGTTGTCCCCTTCTTGAGATCACCAGCAACGATCATACGTTTCCTTAGAACCTACCCATGTAAGCAAGATGCCGCCATTGTAGCAGACCCTTTCCAAGATTTCCTCAGTGAAATTTTCAGATCAATTCCCCTATTTTCATCGGCAGTGGTCACTCGTACGCATTGCGCGAATTCTCCCACACTTCGACATGTGGATCATACGGACGGGCGACGTAGCGGTAGTCGCCCCAATCCACCCACGACGCGCCATACTGCGCGACGCGCTGCATCATCTTGGCGTATTCCTCGTCGATGATCCGCTCCGCTCGCGCAGCGGCCACCCCCAAGCGCGGGTTGACGATCCGCCAGTAGCGCGCCATATCGGTGAGCGGCTGCGTGAGCGCACTGCCGCCCGTGCGCAGGGAATAATGCAGGTGGCGGGCAATGATGTGGCGCACACCCGCTTCATCGACCACGAACAGCGCCTGTCGATACTGCGCCGGGTCGTCGATCCACAGCGTGCGCGACGCATAGCCAAGCGCGGTGATCGCCCGGTCGAGTTCGAGATCATCCTCCCAGATGCCCGTGTCGACCGTTTGGAGCAGTTCGCCGCACATCTCAAACGGAATCAAGCCCATTTTGCCCCAATAACCCTGCGCTGCGCCGCGTTCGAGCTGCAACCGAAAGGCGGGATCGCGGTTGAAGGCCGCGTTCACCAGATCGATGATATCGGCAGGAATGTCTGCGTCCGCGAGGGGCGAATGCTTGTAGAAGGTGAACGGGCTGACGGCGGCGGGCAAACCATTCTGGGCGTGCTCCTGGCTGAATGCCACCAGCCGCAGCAGCAGGTCGCGGGTGTAGACGGCGTCATGCGCGGGCATGATGAGGTAGCCGCCCGTCCCCGCATCCCGTCCTAGTTCCAGTGCCGCGAGGATGCGCGACCAGCGGTCGCTCATGCTCAGGCGCAGCCAGTGACCGTCCCAGTCAAAGACTTTGATGTATCCGGTCTGCGCGCCCCGGCTGTGGGCATGATGAAAATCCCAGGTCACACCACGGGGGGAGTCAAGCAGCCCCCAAAGGCCTCTTGGTGCCAGTTTCGTGTATTTGTCCTCAATGTAGTAAGTGAAATCACCGTCCGCGAGTGCTTGCCGACGCTGGCGAAAATCATCCCCCGTCAGCTTCACGGGGCGGGGATCGCGCACTTCCGGCATACGGTGGAACACGGGCATGAATTCTGCCACGATAAAGCGAACCTTCGCTGTGTCCTTGGTCATGGTGTCCTCGCCCGGCATCTCCCAACCTCAAGGTATAACCTCACCCTGCTTGCTGCGCAAGCCGTCCCTCTCCGGGGGGAGAGGGGCAGTTGAGCGCAGCGAAACGGGGTGAGGTTAAAATTTGAGCGCGAGGGTGCTAATTGCTTTCCGGCGTGACCTCGACGACTTCCGCCTCGGCGATCAGTGCGCCGCGTTTTTCGCGTTCGCGCACCCAGTTGAGGATGAGCAGCGCGGGAGACAGCACCGCGCCGCTGGCGATGAACGCCAGGCGCACGCTCTGCTGCCCGATCAAGCCGAGCGGCGGACCGCCGACGATCTGCCCGATGGCATCCGTCTGGCTGCGCATGGAGAGCACCGTCGCGCGCACGTTCGAGTCGATGTGCTGATTGGTCCACGTGTCGAGCGGCGCGCCGATCAGGTCACGGGCGATCATGAAGCCCAGCCACGCGATCAGCGCGACGCCGAGCACGGGCGACAACCCGTAGGCGATGATGCCAACGACCATGACTGCCGTCAGCCAGAAGACCGCGCGTGTCAGCTTGACCGGGTTATTGGTGTCCAGCCGCCGCCGCATGATCTCCAGCCCCGTGAAGCCGATCACCATGAGGAATATGTCCATGATGCCGAAGATCCAGATGGTCGGCAGGCCAAACACCCCGGCGATGTTGAAATTGCGGATAAGATGCGCCTGCCATAGGCGATCCCACGCCTCGCTGAACAGACCGAAGAACAGCCCGACCGCGAGGATGCTCATCAGCTTGGGACGGCCACGAATGACCTTCAAGCCCGCGCTGAACGTATCGCCCATCTTCTGGAAGGTATTGCGATCTGGCGCGGGGGTGGGGGTGAAGCCCGTCTCCGGCATGAACAGCACCAGATAGACCGCCGCGACGATGTGAATCAAGCCGCCGACGATCACCGGGAGGCCGAGGTAAATCGTGCCGAGCGCGACCGCTGTCGGAATGCCGAGCAGACCAGCGATGCGCCCCACCTGCCCGCCGCGGATGAAGGCCGCGCCCGCCCGCTCCTGCCCGACTTCGTCCACGAGCCACGCCTGATACGCGCCGCTGGTGAACGTGTAGCCGATGCTCCAGATGATGTTGCCGATGATGAGCGCCGCGAACGTGGGCACCGAGACTTCGACCAGATAGGCCACGCCGATCAAAAACACGCCGATGATGGTCGACAGGCGGCGGCTGTACACATCCGCCACAATCCCCGTAGGAATTTCAAAGAGGAACGCGGTCACTTCCATCGTCGTGCCGACGAGGACGAGCTGGAGCGGCGTCAGGCCGACGATCTGCACCTGATAGACCATCATGGCCGTCCACACGAGCGTGCCGCCGAAGCTGCCCAAGCCGGAATACCACAGATGCACCCGAAAGGCATCCAATTTCTTCATGGAGTCAACACCCCTGATTTAGGTTGTGAATGGATTGAGTGTTACAAAAACGCGGGGGTGTGGAGGCGCGTCAAAACTGAGTCGACCGCTCGTCAGAGGCTTTCAGTTGGCGACGAAAGCTCGGCGCGGCTCAAACACCCGTGAACATCAGGCGTGAGGTGGCGGCAGCAGTTGTCATAGGGGCAAATCTCACTTTGAGAATATATGTCCGACATGATGCATTCTAGGGTAATCGGGCAACCGCGTCAACACGGCACATGACGGAGGCGTGTGGGGCATTTGCCGGAGAGATGATCGTATGCCGACCCCGCCCCGAATTCAGGGAGGGGAGACAGAGAGGTGCATTTGTGTAGGGACGAGGCATGCCTCGTCCTAAGCGGTTTGGCTGGCGCTCTACTGTATCACCACGACCTGCACTTTGCCGGGGCCATGCACACCGAGGATCAGCTCCATTTCGATGTCGCCCGTGCGGCTGGGGCCGCTGATGAAGCAGAAGTTGGCGCTCTGGGTAAAACCGGGTAGACCGCTCTGGCGCTGCGCGGCGATCCAGCTTTCGATGCGCGGCACGATCTGATCGAGCGCGATCACGGCGATATGCACAGGCGCGAGCACCGTCGGGATGCGTCCGCGTCCCGGCGCGGTCGTGAAGATGAGCGTCCCGGTCGTCGCGGCGGCGGCATCCGCCCCGGTCAAACCAGCCTGCGCGTTGACACACTGCGCCAGCAGTTCATCACGGTCAGCGCCGTGTGCGTTCGGCTGGATAATCTCGATGCCCGCGTCGCGAATCGCGGCTTCGAGGCCAGCGACCGGAATGTGCGCGAAATCCCACGCCAGCAAGCGCGTCGTCGACTGCGCTTGCAGCAGCTTCATAACCTGATCGCACGCGGCGGCCTCCCCGGTGACCGGGAACACGTCGCCTTTGAGGTTGGTCAGCTCACGCGTGAAGCGTTCCAGCAGCGCGGCAGGGGAGGTGTCGTCTTGCAGCGTGACGGGCAGATAAGTCTTGGGGCGCGGCGGCGCATCCTCAAACGGACGGCGAACGGCGCGGAGTTTGCCGAGAATCTGGTCGCGGGAGCTGGACATGAGATCAGCCTTTAAGCGATTAGCCATTAGCTTTTAGCGAAAGACGCAACCTTGAGAGCAAACAGGTCAACATCTGAGCATAGTATAACGTGAGTGACCGGGCGCTGGCTAATGGCTAATCGCTAAATGCTATGGGCTTGGGCTTCACTTCAGCCGCTGCCACGCGCCGCGAATGAGCAGCCACACCACGAACAAGACCAGCCCGGTTTCCAGCAGCGCGCCGATGTTCCAGCCTGCCGCGAGGCTGCCCACCAGCGCGACCACATACGCGCCGATCAGCCCGTACCAGCCGAGCTTATAGCCGAAGGCCAGCAGCAGGGAAAACAGGATGATCGCCCCGCGCCCGATCACGCCGATGACGATGCCGGCGTTCGAGGTGGGTAGGTCGGGCGTCACATAGCCGAGGTTGGGGTCGCCGCCGCGCCCGAGCAGGCTGATGATCACAAACAGGTTGTAGAGCACCACGAGTGCCAGCCAGCCCCACAAAAACAGATTGCGTTGATCGCGCGGGGTGTCCGCTGTCAACCGTTCGTGAATCTCTTCGGGCATGATCTCGCTCCTGACTTTTCCTCCATTTTAATGTCATTTGAAATGTTATAGAAGCCGTCTCTCATACGTTTCCTATGTGACCAATTTGCATCCTTTTGCGCTCCTCAGCCGTCTATATCTATGCATGTTCGATGAACAAGGACATTTACCATGCAGATTGACCTGTATACGGCCAACATTCGTCAGGCGGAACTGCTGCGCGAAGCGGAACACCAGCGGCTGGCGCGCAGCGTCCAAACCACCCGCCGACTGGCGCTACACTTCAGACTGCCGTTCCGTCTACAATGGGAAAAGCCGCGCACTCCCGCCGCGCCGACGCTGCGCGACTGCCCGACGCCCTGTTAATTTGAAGGTGATGTCATGGATGAAGTGGTCGAAACCGTGTGGAATACGCTCAACCCGACGCTGCTGCAGTTCATTCGTCGCCGCGTGCCGGATGTGCCGACCGCGGATGATCTGCTGCAAGAGGTGTATCTGAAAGTGCATACGCAAGTCGCTGCACTGCGCGACCCCGCCCGCATGGAATCGTGGGTCTATCAGATTGCGCGCAACGTGATCAACGACTACTACCGCGCGGAAAAGCCGCAGACGGAGATCAGCGACCTGATCCCGATTCCCGAGGCCGACGACGATGACGACCGCGAGGAGATCGTCGCGCGGCTGAGTCAGAGCGTCATGCACATGATCGAACTGCTGCCGGTGGACTACCGTGAAGCGATCCTGCTCACCGAGTACCACGGCCTGACGCAGCAGCACATGGCGGAGCGGCTGGGGATTTCGCTGCCCGCCGCCAAATCCCGCGTGCAGCGCGGCAAGAAGATGCTGCGCGAACTGCTGTTGGCCTGCTGTCACTTCCAGTTTGATCGGCAGGGCAAGGTGATCGACTACTATCCGCGCTGTCAGTGCTGTGCGGATGCAGCCTGCTGAAGCAGTTTGCATCCTTTTGGACGGTCACTCCGTCTATCAGGATGTACGGTGAATTTTTCGCCCGGACGATGCTGGTTTACCAATTCTGCGGAATTCCGACCCCACCCCCAGCCCCTCCCCGAATTCAAGGAGGGGAGACAGCAGACACGCCGTCCCAACCGGGTAGAGTCAGAGGGAAGCGGGGTTCAACCTTGAACCTGCATTATCTGGACAATCAGAGAGGATCAAGAACAATGACTACCCCGATTCACGACGTCGTTAAGGAACGGTACGGCGCGATTGCCAACGGCACGCAGACCTCGTGCTGCGGCGACTCCAACTGCTGCGAGCCGCGCCTGTATAACGTCGAACTGCTGGAAGGCCTGCCCGCCGATGCGGTCAATTTGTCGCTCGGCTGCGGTGATCCGGTGACGATTGCCGGGCTGCAAGCGGGCGAAACCGTGCTCGATCTCGGCAGCGGCGCGGGGATCGACTGCTTTCTGTCGTCCCGGCAGGTCGGCCCGACCGGACACGTTATCGGCGTGGACATGACGCCCGCCATGCTCGCCAAAGCCAATGCGAATAAGGCGAAGATGGGCGCGGCCAACGTCGAATTCCGGCAGGGGCAGATCGAAGCGCTGCCCGTGGAGAGCAATACGGTCGACGTAATCATGTCCAACTGCGTGATCAACCTGTCGCCGGACAAAGCCGCCGTCTTCCGTGAAGCGGTGCGCGTGCTCAAGCCGGGCGGGCGCATCTCGATCAGCGACATCGTCACCGAAGGCGATTTTAGTGAAGAGCTGCGCGCGGATGCGGCGCAGTGGGCGGAATGCGTGACGGGGGCGATTGATGCGAAACTGTACACGGGCATGATGGCCGAAGCGGGTTTCACGGATATCACGCTCGTCGATAAGTCCGATGCGGAAGGCATCATTCAAATTCAGCCGGGCATGCCGCGCATCTACAGCGCGCGCATCACCGCGAAGAAGCCGAGCGCTTAGTCGATGACCCAGACGCGCGTCTTGATTCTCTGCACCGCTAATTCCGCGCGTTCCCAGATGGCGGAGGGTCTCCTCCGCCATCTCGCCGGTGAGCGCATGGAGGTTTTCAGCGCCGGATCCAAACCCTCAGTCGTCAACCCGTACGCGATCCGTGCGATGCAGGCGCGCGGCCTCGACATCCGCGGCCACCGCTCCAAACATCTCAACGAATACCTGAGCGAACCGTTCGACTATGTGATCACGGTCTGCGACAACGCCGCGGAAACCTGCCCGGTGTTCCCCGGTAAACCCGAGCGGATTCACTGGAGCTTCCCTGATCCGGCGGCGGTCGAGGGTGACGACGCTAAGATTCTGGCGTCATTCATCCGCGTGCGTGACGATCTAGAGGCTGCTTTCAAGCGCTGGTTGGACTAGCTTCAGAATTTCCCCTGCTCATCCTGCACCCAAGACATCTTCACAGAAACATACAAATCTCAACGATCTAGCTTGACAATTGGCGTAAAAATAAGATGAATACTGATATAACTTGATAGCTCAATGCTATCCCAATGCGAGAGGTTAGAACTATGCGTCCGCCGATTGATCCCGAAACGCAAGTAGTCGGTGCAGCGATGAGCTCCATTGTTGAAAACATCCAGCGCGAGGATATTCAGCCGTATCTGGACAAGTACAACCTCAACACCATTGTGCCGGACCAGTGGTATTCCGCCCACGATTTCATCAGCATCCTGCGTGAAATTGGCAGCGGTGACGGCGGTATGGGGAATCTCGTCGCCATTGGCATGGCGGTCACGCATCAAATGTTGGTGCCGCCGGAACTGGAAAAGGTTCCGCTGTCCGTCATTTTGATGGGCTGGAATGATCTGTATCACCTCCAGCACCGCCATGGGAATATCGGCGGCGTGGTCACTGAGAAGATCAGCGACACGCACTATCGCACGATTCACACGCACCTGTATCCTGATGATATGACGTGGGGTCTCGCCTACGGGATGGCGAAGCGCTGGCTACCCGCCGGCACGCATTTCAAAGTGTTCTACAATCCGCAGTCCCCGCGTCTTGATGACGGCGGTGGCGATCAAACCGTCATCGACATTACGTGGAACTAGTTTCACCTTGTTGTCCGGGCGGACGCGACCTCTCTCCCGCGCCCGCCCTTCTCCAAACGCTCAAACCAATTGACATGTTTTCACATGTAACCAACTCCAATTTAGCTTTTGTTCTGACGATGCTCCCGCCACCAGTCGTGGAACGACTGCTCGGCGAAGGGTGGAAACTCGCGGTTTTGCGTCCACCCGCTGAGCGGATACGGCAGCGGCGCGCTGTTCGGATCGACGAAG
The DNA here is from genome assembly GCF_016713355.1 of Candidatus Flexifilum breve. Lineage (NCBI taxonomy): Bacteria > Bacillati > Chloroflexota > Anaerolineae > Aggregatilineales > Candidatus Flexifilaceae > Candidatus Flexifilum > Candidatus Flexifilum breve. Next base: position 128,911 of record NZ_JADJPI010000007.1, on the reverse strand, counting down.
CGGCTCCCGAAGTTCGCGATCTTACCGCCCAACTCAAACAGGCTCGGCTTGCTGAAGCCGAAGCCATACGCCTTCATGGCGATCTTCCACAGCGGATCCTGCACGTGTTCGAGGTCACGCCGCAGCATGAGCAGCATATCCGGGATGTTGATATCGACCGGGCAGGCCTGCTTACACGCGCCGCATAAGCTGCTGGCAAAGGGCAGCGGTGACGCGTTCTCGATGCCCTTGAGCAGCGGCGTGACGATTGCACCAATGGGTCCCGGATACACCCACCCGTAGCTGTGACCACCCACATTCTGGTAGACCGGGCAGGCGTTGAGGCACGCGCCGCAGCGAATGCAGGCGAGCGCTTCCGTGTATTCGCTGGCATAGATATTGCTGCGCCCGTTATCGAGCAGAATCAGGTAGAAGTGTTCCGGCCCGTCGTTCTCCGCTTCGGGCGCTGGCCCGTTGAAGCCGTTGACGTACACGCTCAGCCGCTGCCCGGTCGCGCTGCGCGGCAAAAGCTGAATCAATGTACCGAAGTCTTCCCACGTGGGCAGCACTTTCTCAATGCCCACGACCGCGATATGCACTTTGGGGACGCCCGTCGAGAGGCGACCGTTGCCTTCATTCGTGACGATCACGACCGTGCCCGTCTCCGCGATCATGAAGTTGCCGCCGCTCATGCCAAAATCCGCTTCGATGTACTTATGGCGCAGGTGCTGGCGGATGAAGGCCGTCATCGCCGCGGCTTCGTCAGTATGCGGCATATCAAGCTTTTCCATGAACAGGTCGCGGATCTGCTCTTTGGTCTTGTGCATCACAGGCATGATGATGTGGCTCGGGTGATCTTCCGCGATCTGCACGATGTATTCGCCGAGGTCGGTCTCGATCATCTCGATGTTGTGTTCAGTGAGGAACGGCAGCAGGTTGATCTCTTCGGTTGCCATGCTCTTGCTCTTCACACCGCGCTTGAGGTTGTGCCGCTGGCAGATCTCCAGAATGTGCTGGTTCGCTTCCGGCCCATCGGCTGCCCAAAGCACATGCCCGCCTTTCGCCGTTACGTTCTGTTCGAGCTGTTCCAGCAGTTCAGGTAAATCATGCAGCGCGCGCAGCCGCGACCCGCGCCCCTGCTGGCGCAGCAATTGGGCGTGGTCTAGTTCGCTCATCACGGCGCGGCGGCGGCCGTCGGCGTTGCCCGTCCCGCGGTCGAGCGCGGTTTGCAGGGTGATATCTTCCAGCGCAATGACGGCCTGCTCGTTGAACTTATTCGCGGTGAGTTCCATACCTGTTCATCTCTCGGCAACCTGTGTTTCGCTTAATTGTACCGCGTTCTACCGCGCCGCAACGATTTATGAGAATTTGCATAGGACTTCTACCTTTCTAGACAAAGATAGGTAGAATGCCTAATTATTAGACAGGCAAAGGATTTGACGTGCTAGAGCAGCTTTTCGCCCCCATCTCCCCGGTTATCGTCGTCTTGTTCCTGCTCGCGCTGGCGATTTCGAGCATCGGCTTTCGCAAAACCGTCTGGTTTATCAGCATTGGCTATGTCTTTTCGATCACAGCGATGATCGGGGCTGTCGTCCTCATTTTCCGCGAACAGCTCACGCTGGTCACGCTGCTGCAAAATGCGGTGCTGCTGGTGTGGAGTTTGCGCCTCGGGTTCTTCGTCATCCGCCGCGAAGGGCAGACCGCGTATCAGGCACAGGTCGCCGAACAAAATGCGCGCATTAACAAGCTGCCGATCTTCGTGAAGGCGGCTATTTGGATCAGCTCGTCGCTGCTCTACGTGGCGATGTTCTCGCCGTCGCTCTTCACGCTGACTGCGCCCGCGCAGCCCACGGGCTTCGCCCTCGTCGTCGCGTGGATCGGCATCGCCATTCAGGTGGGCGGTCTGCTCATGGAATGGGTCGCCGACGAGCTGAAATCCGCTTTCAAGCTGAAGTCGCCGGGGCAGTTCTGCAATGTCGGCTTATATCGTCTGGTGCGCTGCCCCAACTATCTCGGCGAAATCATGGTGTGGATCGGTCTGTGGGTGGTCGGCGCATCGATCTATTCGGGGATCATCCAGTGGGCGCTGAGCACGGTCGGCTTGGTTCTGCTCGTCATGATCATGATGGGGTCGACCAAGCGGTTGGAAAAAGGTCAGAACGCCCGCTACGGTCACCTAGCCGAATATCAGGCTTACACCCGCCGTGTCCCGGTGCTGTTCCCGTTCATTCCGGTCTACACACTGGAAAAAGTGCGCGTCGCCATCGACTAGGGTGCGCGGTGCGCGACAGCGGCGGCAACCTTACGTTTACGCAATCCAGCCGCCGTTGTCACTATACTAAACGGTAGCCTTCATCGTCGTCACTATAAAGGACTTTGTGTTTTGGAACAGCTCTTCTCGCCGATCTCCCCTCTCATTCTCGCGCTCATTGTGCTTTCACTGGTGATTGCCAGTGTTGGTTTACGCAAAACCGTGTGGTTCATCAGCGTCGGTTACGCCTTCGCCATCACCGGCATGGTGATCGTTACCGTGCTCGTGTATCGCAACCAACTCACGCTGATCGCCGGGCTGCAAAATATCGCGCTGCTCCTGTGGAGCCTGCGCCTCGGCATTTATCTTGTGCGCCGCGAAGCGACCGCCAAGATGCCGACCAGCGTCAACGATCAGGTCGCCAGAGCGCAGTCACTGCCGCTCATGGTGAAGTGCTTCATCTGGGTCAGCGTCTCGGTGCTGTATGTGGCGATGTTCTCACCGTCATTATTCATGCTGACCGCTCCGGCTCAGCCGACCGGGCTGAGCGCGGTGATCGCGTGGCTCGGCGTGATCGTGTTGTACGGCGGGCTGGTCATCGAATCGGTTGCGGATCAGCAGAAGTCGGCGTTCAAGCTCCAGTCACCGGGGAAGTTTTGCAATGTCGGGTTGTATCGCCTCGTGCGCTGCCCCAACTACCTCGGCGAGATCATGGTGTGGCTCGGCAGTTGGGTGATCGGCTTAGCGATCTATAACGGTATTTTGCAGTGGGTCATCAGCCTGATCGGTCTCGCGTGCATCACCTTGATCATGATGGGCTCGACCAAGCGGTTGGAAAAAGGTCAGGCGCAGCGCTACGGACACCTGCCGGAGTACCAGCAGTACATCACGAGCGTGCCCGTGCTGTTCCCGTTCATCCCGGTGTACACGCTGGAAAACGTCCGCGTGTACATCGAGTAAGCTCGCCTCAAAAAGAGGCAACCGAAGGGCGATAGGAACGCGCTTCTGCGCGTTCGCTGCTGCTTACCCCACCCCCGACCCCCCGCCTCCGAATTCAGGGATGGGAGACAGAAGACTCGCCGTTTCTCCCCTCTCCCCGCTTGCATGGGGGAGAGGGTTCGGGACGAGGCTGTCTTACTTCTTCAACTGCGCCATGAACTGCTTGCGGAACTTCGCCACCTTCGGCGCGACCACGACGCGGCAGTAGCCCTGATACGGGTTACGCGCGAAAAACTCCTGATGATACGCCTCGGCGGGGAAGAACTCCTTGAATTCGGTGACTTCGGTCACAATCGGACTCGGCCACAGCCGCTCTGCGTTGACCTCGGCGATCACCTGCGCGGCGGTCGCCTGCTGCTCCGGCGAATGGTAAAAGATCGCCGAGCGGTACTGCGGGCCGACATCATTGCCCTGACGATTTAGGGTCGTGGGATCATGCACCGTGAAGAACACCTTGAGGATGTCCTTGAAGCTGATCACGCTGTTGTCGAAGGTCACCTGCACGACTTCGGCATGCCCGGTCGTCTTATCGCACACCTGCTCATACGATGGGTTCTTGACCCAACCGCCCGAATAGCCGGAGACCACATCGGTCACGCCGTTCAAGTCGTCGTAGACCGCTTCCGTGCACCAAAAACACCCGCCGCCCAGCGTCGCGATTTCCTTGGCCATGTTTTCACCTCTTGGTTGTCTAAGGGGTTACAGAGTATAGACGGAATCAGATGCAGAAACCTAACCACCTAGAGCGCCGAGAACCCGGAGAAAGTGCGATTTTCTAAGCGTGCGATCATCTTTCGCCATCGCAGAGCAAGCGCCGAAAGGCGGTGTGTAGGGGCAGACGTGTGTCTGCCCAATTTCGAGCGCACAGGTAGGTGCGCTCCTACCAGCCTCGACTGGATGGTGTACCTCGTCGCTTCCTCTGCGCTCTTCGCGCTCTCTGCGGTTCACGCTCTTTTTGCGCTGCTCCTCTGTGTTCTCTGTGGTTCAAGCCTTTTCACGTTACAGCGCTTGCAGTTTCTGCCCGTAGGGAAAGCGTCATTCAAGCCGCGCTGATCGTCGGCTATAATGGCGACGCACAAGCAGTTGTCATAGGTGTTCGCTATGCGTATTCCCAGTTGGTTATTCATCGTCGGCGTGATCGTGTTCGTCATTGGCACGGCGCTCTGCTCCGGCGTTTCCTATTTAGCGGCGCGGCAGGCCGCCATCGACCTTGGCGAGAGTGGCATCGAACTGGTGTCATTCACCGATTTCCTGCGCGCGCAGCCGACGCCGCTGCCGCCCACGGCAACGCCCTACTCGCTGCCAACCGTCACCCCGCGCCCCGGCGCGACCCTGGCGCCCACGAGCATCGCACCCACGGCCACGGTCGATGTGCTGGCCGAGTATGAATGGAATGATCCCCGGCGTTTCAACATTCTGTTGATGGGCATCGACCAGCGGCGCGGCGAAACCGGGACGTTCCGCACCGATACAATGATGATCGTGAGCGTTGACCCGGTGCGCAAAACCGTCGGCATGCTCTCCATTCCGCGTGACCTTTGGGTCCAAATCCCCGGCTATCAGCCGAGCCGCATCAACACAGCCAACGATATCGGCGACCGTGACGGCTACCCCGGCGGCGGTCCAGCGCTGGCGGCGCGCACCGTCACCGAAAACCTCGGCATCGACGTGGACAAGTACATCCGCGTCAATTTTGATGTGTTCACGACCGTGGTCGATCTCGTCGCGCCGAGCGGTGTCGAAGTGTGCCCGACGCAGGCCATCGATGACCCGACGTATCCCGACGCGGGCTATGGTTTCATTCACGTGACCTTCCCGGCGGGCTGCCAGACGCTCGACGCGACGCGCTTGCTCCAGTATGCGCGTACGCGCCACACGCAGAACTCCGACTTTGACCGCGCCGCGCGCCAGCAGGAAGTGATCAAATCGCTGCGCGACACGGTGATGAGCGCGGGCGGCATCGCCAACCTGATCGTGCATGTGCCGGAACTGTGGACGGAACTCTCTGACAGCTACGTCACCAACCTGTCGCAGGAAGAACTGTTCGCGCTGGCGTCGCTGGCGCAGGACATCCCGCGGGAGAATATTCGCTCCGCGGTGATCAACCAGTTCTACACCACGCCGCAGACCAACCCCAACGGCGATCAGGTGCTCATCCTCAACTACTCCGCGTTCCGCGGGCTGCTGCAGGAAGTGTTTGGCGAAAACCAGACGCTCAATACGTCCGATTTGCGCGACCGGGCGAACGCTGAAGCCGCCAACATCGTCGTGTACAACAACACGACGACGCAGGGGCTGGCCACGCAAACGCGCGATTGGCTGACCAGCCGCAGCGTGACGATCAGCGCGGTGGGCAACATGCCGGAACCGGATGACAGCGCCGTGACCGTCATCCGCGACTACACGGGTAACCCGTACACCGCGCGCTATCTGGCACAGCTCCTCGGCCTGCCCGAAGATCGCATTCAGGTGTCGTCCGATGGCCTGACCTCAGCCGACGTGATGGTCGTGGTCGGCTCAGACATTCAACCACTGCTGAGCGGACAGTAACGTCGCTTCAGCTTGCGCGATACAGCAAAACGGGGCGCTCCAATGATTGGAGCGCCCCGTTTTTGTTTGTGGCACCACAGCGCCGCCGATTAGCGCAGCCGACGCGGCGCAATCAACGCGATCAATCCGCCTTCCGGGGTGAGCGCGCACACGTACCCCGCGGGGCTGTCGGGCAGCGTCGTCAGCAGACGCGGCCAGCGCGGGGTGGTCACCGTGCTCAACTGCACCAGAATGCCCGTCCCGCGCAGGCACACGCGCACGGGTTCGTCGAGCTGAGTCGTCTGAGTGCCATCGCGCAGCGTGGCAGACAGCCAAACCGCACTCTGGATAAAGCGGATCAAGCGCGCCAGCGAACCGAGCTGCACCGTGGGATCGGTCAGCATGCCATTCACAATGAGCACATCGAACTGCGCGTTTTCAGCCTCCGCGCTGCACAGAAGCGCTCCACCCGTGGCGAGGTCGAGGTCGGCGCACCCCACGTTGTTCACCGGAAGCGCCGTGCTCGTCGGGAGCGCGGTCGGCTGCGGCGGGATGGACGTAGGAGCAGGCGAGGCTGTGAACGTCGCTGTTGCGCTCGGCGTGTTGGATGGCGTGTTGCTTGGGGTATTCGACGGCGTATTGGAAGGGGTATTGCTCGGCGTATTCGTATTCGAAGGTGTGTTGCTGGGTGTATTCGACGGCGTGTTGCTTGGGGTATTCGACGGCGTATTGGAAGGGGTATTGCTCGGCGTATTCGACGGCGTGTTGCTCGGCGTATTGCTTGGGGTATTGGAAGGCGTATTGCTCGGCGTGTTCGACGGCGTTGGTGAATATTCAGGTGTATCGGTCGCCGTAAACGTGAAAGTGGGCGTCGGCGTATCAGTGGACAACTGCAGCGCTGGAACGACGCTCGACGGAATCAACAGGGCAGCAAACAGCAGCGCTACCGCCACTAAGGGCAGGAACCAGTTCTTCATACGGTAAGCCTTAGACGTGAGATAGGTCAGGAATGCAAGCAGCAGTGAGCGACGCGCAAAAACTAAGGCTCGGTTGCCCCTAGATCCCAACAGAATGTAAGGTTTGATTGGTTAAGAAGTAGGCTGAAGATAGAAGAAGTCGAGGGAAAAGTCAATTACCGAGACGGTGGCGGCGGCAAATCTGGATGAATTTCAGGTTTGCCGCCGCATTCAAAGTTACACCACCGGTTTTGGACGGCGGAACAGCAGCATCGGCATGGTGATGCCGAGCGCGAGCGCCGCGAGGATCAAGCCCGTGTTGACGAAGTTGACAGCCGTTTCCATGAGGATCGGTTCGGTGCTCGCGGGCGCGGTCGTCGCCAGACGGATCACGCCGAGCATGGCGCGGTAGGCGAACGACCCCGGCACCATCGGCACCGCGCCGCAAATGCCAAAGACCAGCGACGGCGTTTCCAGCCGCCGCGCGAACAGATCGCTCATCAGCCCGACGGTCGCCGCGCCCGCGAGCGTCGCCGGGGCAATCGATACGCCGAGCTGCATCAACAGGGTGCGCAGCGCATGGCCACACGCGCCGCAGACGAAGCACGCGATCAAGGTTTTGCGCGGCACGTTGAACAGCACGGCAAAGCCGACCGCGACCACGCCTGACCAGAAGAAGTCTTGCAGCACAGTCCACAGGTTCATAGTCCGCTGACCCCCATCAACTGCATCGCCAGCAGCAGCCCAAGCGCGATACACATCGAGATCACCGCGCCCGTAAACCCCCGCACCAACCCGGTGACCATGTGCCCGTTGATCATGTCACGCAGTGAATTGATCAGGTGGACGCCGGGGACGAGCAGCAGGACCGAGGCCGCCAGCGCGATCTGCGGGCTGGGGCTGAGGTGGAAGATCGTGGCGGTGCTGGCGCCTAACCCGGCGACGAAGGCGGTCACGACGACGATCATGAACGAATTGAAATGCTGGCGGCTCATTTCCTGCCGCACGTACATCGCCGCCCCAGCCGACAGAAAGGTCACGGCAAACACGGCCAAATCGGAGCCGAACAAGCGGCTGAGTCCGGCACAGGCTAACCCCACCATGCCGACCACCACCCACCGATTGTAGTTTGAGCGCATGGCGCTGATGCGCAGCAGTTCCGCGCGCGCTCCAACACGGTCGACCTCGCCCCAACTAATGCGATAGGCAAGGTCATTTATCGCACAAACGATACTCAGGTTGACGCCCAGCGTCACCACGCGCCGCACCTTGGTGCGGAATTCTTCCCCGCTGATCGTCGTTACGATCAGGGCATTTGGGGAAACGAGAATGTCGAGCCACGTCGCCCCGAGCGACGTGCCGATCAGGTGTACAACGCTTTCGACGCGAGATGTATCCGCGCCGTGCTGTAAGAGCATCTGTCCCGCCCACAACGAGAGGTCGATCACATCCCGGAGCGTCTCGTGATCTAAGGGGCGGCTTTTTCGATCAGCCTCTTGGTCCATTCGTTCCTATCCCCACATAAAAACACGTCCCCAGTGTACCGTGAGAGGTCTGGATCTGAATAGGGGTTTAGCCGAAGAATGAGAAATCGTTTACTGTGAATCCGGTACATTTGTCAGTGAATCGGCGTGATTCCGGCTCGGTAGGCCGATGAATCACGCCACCGCGCGTAAGCGAGCGGGGTTTGCTTCCCTCGTCTCTTTTTGGTTGAGGACGGGGGTGGGGTTGTCTTTTACCACTGCAAAGAATCTACTGAGCTATGTGCTCGAGAGTTTCCATGTAGGGGCTGCCCATTTGCGGGCGCACACACAGGTGCGCCCCTACTGCCTACGTGGCTCTACCCCGCCGCTTCGGCGACCGCCATGCGATACAGCGCGTCGACCTCGTCGGCGCTCGTCACTGTGACGTGCAAATCTTTGAGCAGGCCATCCCCCACACCGTAAATCCAGCCGTGCACATGTAGATCCTGCCCGCGCCGCCAGGCGCCCTGCACGATGGTCGTATGGCAGACATGGCGCACCTGTTCGATCACGTTGAGTTCGCAGAAGCGATCAAAACACTGCTGGTCATCACTGATCGTGCACAGCGTGTCATTGTGCCGTTGGTACACATCTTTGAGATGCCGCAGCCAGTTGTCGATCAGGCCGAACTCGCGGTTTTGCATGGCCGCGCGCACCCCGCCGCAGCCGTAATGCCCGCACACGATGATGTGCTTGACCTTGAGCACTTCCACCGCGTACTGGATGACCGACAGGCAGTTGAGATCGGTGTGAATGATCTGGTTGGCGATGTTGCGATGCACGAAGACTTCGCCGGGCAGCAGGCCGATGATCTGGTTGGCGGGCACGCGGCTGTCCGAACAGCCGATCCACAAATAATCGGGCGCTTGCTGCGCGGCGAGACGCGCGAAAAATTCCGGGTCAGCCGTCGTCATCTGCTTGACCCACGTCCGGTTGTTGTCAAAGAGCTGTTTCAGCGTCCGCATTTTGTTCTCCAAGTGCTTTACGACGATTGTAGCGACTTCAGGCCTCCACCCGGCGATTTTCTTAGAGAATCGTAATCCACTCGGCGGGGCAGCGGCGGATGTGAAACCGCTATCATTTGAACGTTGGGATCACATGGCGTACAATCTTGCGCCGTAACCTGCTGTTGATCATCAGGACGGTATTCGAATGCAGTTTGATCCGATCGAACATCCGCACCGGCGCTTGAACCCGCTGACGGGCGAGTGGGTTCTCGTCTCGCCGCATCGCACCAAGCGCCCGTGGCAAGGGCAGGTGGAGCGGCTGCCTGACGACAACCGCCCCGCGTACGACCCGAAATGTTACCTGTGCCCCGGCAACGAACGCGCGAACGGCGAACACAACCCGCCGTATGAGACCACCTTCGTGTTCACCAACGACTTTGCGGCGCTGCTGGAAAACACGCCGGAAGCTGACTCCGAGCATCCGCTGCTCAAGGCGAGCGGCGCGAGCGGCACCTCCCGCGTGATCTGCTTCTCGCCGCGCCATGATTTGACCCTCGCGCAGATGGATCGCCCGGCGATTCGCCGCGTGGTCGACATGTGGGGCGAGCAGATCACCGACCTGGGACGCACGTATCCGTGGGTACAAATTTTCGAGAACAAGGGCGCGGCGATGGGCGCGTCCAACCCGCACCCGCATGGTCAGGTGTGGGCGTGCAGCTTCCTGCCCAACGAACCCGCCGCCGAAGATCGCAGCCAGCGCGCCTACACGGAGCAGAACGGTTCGGTGCTGCTGGTCGATTACGTGAAGCTGGAAAGCGAACGCGGCACGCGCGTCGTCGTGGAGAATGATGAGTGGGTCGCGCTCGTCCCCTACTGGGCGATCTGGCCGTTTGAGACGATCCTGATCCCGCGGCAGCATGTGCTGCGCCTGCCCGACCTGACCGACGGGCAGCGTGACGGGCTGGCAGACGCGCTCAAGCGGCTGCTCACGCGCTACGACAACCTGTTCGAAACGCCGTTCCCCTATTCGATGGGCTGGCACGGCGCGCCGACGACCGCCGGGAATTTTGATTACTGGCAGCTCCACGCGCACTTCTACCCGCCGCTGCTGCGTTCGGCGACGGTGCGCAAATTCATGGTCGGCTTCGAACTGCTGGCGGAGTCGCAGCGTGACCTGACGCCCGAACAAGCCGCTGATCGGCTGCGGGCGCTGTCTGAAGTGCACTATAAAAGTAATGAGTAATGAGTGACGAGTCGAAGCACAAGTTTGTGCCGGACTGATTCTGTCGCTCTTTCTCGTAACTCGTTACTCATTACTCGTCACTGAAGGAGTTTTCTGATGTCTTTACGTGAACAAGTTATCACCGAATTTCAGCACCGCTTTGGCGAAGCGCCGACCATCGTCGCGCGCGCGCCGGGTCGCGTCAATCTGATCGGCGAGCACACCGACTATAACGACGGCTTTGTCATGCCGATGGCGATCAACCGCGCGGTGTGGATCGCGCTGCGCCCGCGCCTCGATCCGTACGTGGTGGTCTACTCATGCGACATGGATGAGGTCGCCGAATTCTCCGTGCTGGAGATGGTCAAAGGCCGCCACAGCCAGTGGGCGGAGTACATCAAGGGTGTGGCGTGGTCGATGCAGGAAGCGGGCCTGACGCTTAAAGGCTGGGACGGCGTGATCGCGGGCGATGTCCCCATCGGCGCAGGCTTGTCCTCGTCGGCGGCGGTCGAAATGGCCGCGGCGCGCGCCTTCGGCCACACCTCCGGCATTGCGTGGCAGCCCGTTGAAGCAGCCAAGATGGGGCAGAAGACCGAAAACGAGTGGATCGGCGTCAATTCCGGCATCATGGATCAGACGATTTCGGCGGGCGGCGTGGAAGACAACGCGCTGCTCATCGACTGCCGTTGGTTGACGCTCACGCCCGTGCCGCTGCCGCCGGAAACCGCCGTCGTGATTATGGATACGATGACGCGCCGCGAACTGATCGGCTCGGAATACAACGTGCGCCGTGAACAGTGCGAGACGGCGGCCAAGTTCTTCAATGTGCCCGCCCTGCGTGATGTTAACCCGGCGCAGATCGAAGCGGTCAAGGATCTGCTCGAAGATGTGGTCTACCGCCGCGCCAAGCACGTCGTGACCGAAAACGCGCGCACGTTGGAAGCAGCAGACGTCATGCGGGCGGGTGATGCGGTCCAGCTCGGCCTGCTGATGAACGCCAGCCATGCCAGCCTGCGCGACGACTTCGAAGTGACCAACAACGCGCTCAACGTGATCGTGGAGATCGCGCAGGCGCAGCCCGCGTGCTACGGCGCGCGGATGACCGGCGGCGGCTTTGGCGGGTGCGCGGTCGCGCTCGTCAAGTTGAGCGAAGCGGAAGCCTTTGCCAGCGCCGTGACGGCGGAATATGAGAAGCGCCAGTCGCGCACGCCCGCGATCTACGTCTCGACGGCCACCGACGGCGCGTCGATTAGTCCAGAGGTGAGCGCATGAATCCGAGCTATCAGGCAGCGCGTAAACTGCGTCCGGAAGGGGCGTTCCATCTGCCGCCCACGGCGCAGCCGCTCGGCGCAATCGTCGATCTGATCCTCGAAGACTCGGAATATCAGCCGGAAGTCTATTTGACGGACACGCGGCGGGAACTGTCATGGCACCTGCTGCTGGATGCGACGGAGACGCCAGGGACGTGGCGCGCGCAGATCAAGCTGCCGAGTGAGCCGACGATTGTCACCTATATGTTTCAGTTCCACGCGCCCCAGCCGACGCCGCCCCTGCTGGAAATCCGCCAGATCGAAGGGCGCAACACGGCGATCTACGGCGAATGGACGCAGCTCCCGTTCAAAATCGCGGTCTATGACCCGCTCGCCATGCCCGCCGATTGGACGCAGGGCATGGTCATCTACCAGATTTTCCCGGATCGCTTTGCCAACGGCGACCCGTCGACCGATCACCTGATGAAAGGCGTGTACGGTCACGAGCCGCATTTTCACCAGTGGGGCGACCGCCCGGAGCATCCGCCGCTCGGACGCGATTTCTACGGCGGCGACCTGCGCGGCGTGATCCAGAAGCTCGACTACATCGCTGAATTGGGCATCGACACGATCTACTTCACGCCGATCTTCGACGCGCCCACCAATCACCGCTACGACGCCATCGACTACTTCAAGATCGACCCGATGCTCGGCACGCTGGACGACTTCCGCGAACTGCTCAGCGAGGCGCACGGGCGCGACCTCAAAATCGTGCTCGACGCGGTGTTCAATCACTGCTCGTCGGACAGCCTGTACTTTGACATCACCGACAAGTTCGGCGGCGGCGCGTATGCCTCGAAGCAGTCGCCCTACTACCGTTGGTTCGACTTTGAAGAGCATCCGACCAAGTACCGCGGTTGGATCGGCCTCGGCTTCATGCCGGAATTTGTCGAATGCCCGGAAGTCGAAGAGTTCTTCTGCGGGCCGGAAGGCGTGACTGCCTACTGGCTGCGCGCAGGTATCGATGGCTGGCGCTGCGATGTGGCCTTCGACAACAGCGACGAGTTCTGGCGGCGCTTCCGCAAGCGCGTGGAGCAGACGCGCCCCGGCGCGTACACCGTCTCCGAGCTCTGGCTGGATTCGACACACTACCTGCTCGGCGACACCTTCAACGCCACCATGAACTATCGCTTCACGTGGGCGGCGCGCGGCTTCCTCGCGGAAGATATGCTCACGCCGTCGGAAGTCGATGATCGCCTCGCCGTGCTGCGCCGTGATACCCCGCCGCCCGCGCTCAAAGCGCAGATGAATCAGGTCGATTCGCACGACAGTAACCGGATTCTGACGGTGGCGGGCGGGGATGTGCGCCGCGTTAAGCAGGTGCTGGCCTTCCAGTTGAGCTATCCCGGCGCGCCGATGATCTACTACGGCGGCGAGACGGGTCTGGAAGGCGATTACGCGGAAGATGGCCGACGCTGCATGCCGTGGGATAACCTCAACCACGAATTGATCGGCGACTTTAAGCACGCGATTCACACGCGGCGGGATCTTGCGCCGCTGCGCTATGGCGACTTTGAAGCGCTGGTGATCGACGATGCGCAGCGCGTGTACGCCTTCGCCCGCACCTATCAGGGCGAGACGGTCTACTGCGCGTTCAACGCCAGCGACGCGGCGGCGACCGTCGCGCTCACGGTCGGCGGCGGCGCGTGGACGGATGTGCTCAACGGCACGCCCGCCACGGTCAGCGGCGATCAGCTCACCGCGCAGATCGCGCCGCGCTCATGCGCGTGGTTTGTCAAAGCGTAACATAACCACAGAGGACGCAAGAACGCAGAGGCAAAAGATGGTCAGTTCTCCGCGTTCTCCGTGATCTCTGGAGGGGCAAATTCTTTGGGGGGGCCGGCGTTGTTCTCTGTGGTCCTCTCTTAGATAAAAAAGGCGTTTTCCATGCGAACGATACTCCCGTTTAACGATCAATGGCTGTTCGCGCCCGAACCGCTCGACGCGCGCACGCCTGACGACCGCTTTAAGACCGTGACGCTGCCGCACACGACGGTCGAACTACCGCACCGCAACTTTGATCCGTCCGAGTACGGCTTCATTTCGACGTACCGCAAGCGCTTCACCATGCCGGAACCCGCCAAAGGCCGCCGCGTGTTCATCGAGTTTGACGCCGCGATGATCGCCGCGACCGTCTCGATCAACGGCGTGCAGGTGGGCATCAACGAGGGCGGCTACACGCCGTTCAGCTTCGACCTGACCGAGCACCTGCGCGGCGGCGAAAACCTGCTGCAAGTCGAACTCGATTCGAGCGAACGCGCCGATATTCCGCCGTTCGGCTACGTGGTCGACTATCTGACCTTCAGCGGCATCTACCGCGATGTGCGGCTCGTCATCGTCGATAACGTGCATGTGGAAAACGTTTTCACGCGCACCAGTGACGTGCTGACCGCGCCGAAGCTGAGCGCGGACGTGCGCTTGCGCAACGCCAACCGCTTCGATCGCGCCGTGAACATCCGCGCGACGCTGCATCCCTATTTGCAGCGCGGCAGCGCCAACGCTGTCACGCAGGAAGTGACCGCGCTCGTCCCGCCGGACGGCACGCTGACGACGACGCTCCACTTCGACAACCTGTCCGGCATTCACCTTTGGTCGCTGGATGATCCCAAGCTGTACACGCTGGAGATCGAAGTCACCGCCGACTCCGGCCTGATCGACACGTTCACCACACGCTTCGGCTTCCGCGAGGCGATCTTCAAGGATGATGGCTTCTATCTGAATGGCAGCAAGATCAAGCTGATTGGCCTGAACCGCCACCAGATGTACCCGTACATCGGCGCGGCGGCTCCGCAGCGCTTGCAATGCCGCGACGCCGAAATCCTCAAGTACGATCTCGGCGTGAACATCGTGCGTACGTCGCACTACCCGCAGTCGCCGCACTTCATCGACGCGTGCGATCAGCTCGGCTTGCTGGTGCTGGAAGAGATTCCCGGCTGGCAGTTCATCGGCGACGAGGACTGGAAAGGCATCGTGCTGCGCGACGTGGAAGCGATGATCATGCGCGACCGCAATCACCCGTCGATTGTGCTGTGGGGCGTGCGCATCAACGAATCATGGGACGATGAAGCGCTCTACACGGCGACCAACGCCCTCGCGCACAAGCTCGACCCGACGCGGCAGACGGGCGGCATCCGCTACTTCCTGACCAGCCAGTTCCTCGAAGACGTGTTCACCTACAACGACTTCTCGAATACCGTGGTCGAACCCTCGCACACGCCGCACCTCGTCACCGAGCACAACGGGCACATGTTCTCGACCAAAACGTTCGACAACGAAGAGCGGCAGGTCGAACATGCGCTGCGGCATCTGCGCGTGCAGGATAAGCAGTTCGGCATGCCCAACGTCACGGGGGCGATTGGCTGGTGCGCGTTCGACTACAACACGCACAAGGAGTTCGGCTCCGGCGACCGCATGTGCTATCACGGCGTGATGGATATCTTCCGCCTGCCCAAATTCGCCGCTTACGTCTACGAAAGCCAGATTGACCCGAAGGTGCGTCCGCTCGTGCGCGCCGCGACCTTCTGGACGCCCGGCGACCGCGCCGCTAACGGTAACGATCCGCTGGTGGTCTTCTCGAACTGCGACGAGCTGGAAGTTTACCTCGGCGATAAGCTGTATGGGCGCTTCCTGCCCGACCGCGAGACCTACCCGAGCATCCCGCATGCGCCGTTTGTGGTCAAGGGGCTGGCGCACAACATGACCCATTGGGGCGAGAACTATTTTGACCTGCACCTCGTCGGCTTGATCGACGGGAAACCCGCTGCTGAACAGTGGATCGAGGCGAACAGCCTGCCGGTGCAGTTGGTGTTGGAAGCGGATGATACGGAGTTGGATGCGGATGGCGCGGATATGACGCGCCTGGTCTTCAAGGTGACGGACAAGTACGGCAATCGTCTGCCTTACGCCATTATGCCGATCAACTTCACACTGGAAGGCGCGGGCGATCTCGTGGGCGAGAATCCGTTCCCGCTGGTGGGTGGGCAGGGCGCCATGTATGTCCGCGCGCACACCACCCCCGGCACGATCACGGTGACAGCGAGCACGCCGCGTCTGCCGAGCGCGACTGTGACCATCGTCACGCGGTAGCGAATATACCCCTCACCCCTAACCCCTCTCCCACGCAAGCGGGGAGAGGGGAGGAATGAGTTTGCTGGCTCCCCTCCCCCCGAATTCGGGGAGGGGACGGGGGTGGGGTCGGAAACGGCGGACGCGATGTAGAAGGTCTCCGCCCAATAAGGACTTTATCGTAGGGACGAGGCATGCCTCGTCCTTATTTTTTGGAGCTGGGAAGAGAGGACAAGGCATGCCTTGTCCCTACAAAAGCACCGCTTGTAGAGGTATTTCTGAGCATGATAGACACCCTCTGTATCGCGTCCCTACGGAAACCAACTTGGCTTGGCGGAGGATGTTTGCTCCCCTCCCTGAATTCGGGGAGTGGGGTCGTTTTCCCCTTAGCGCACTGCCCGCTTGACCAATTCCGTGATCTTGGCCGCTTCGGCGTCCGTCAGCGCCTTCAGCGCGAACGAGGTCGGCCACATGTTCCCGTCGTCCAGGTTCGCAACATCGTTGAAACCAAAAGTCGCGTAGCGCGCGCCGAACTTCTGCGCCGTCTGGAAGAAGCACAGCACTTTGCCATCTTTCGCATAGGCGGGCATCCCGTACCACGTTTTCGGCATGAGTTCGGGCGCGACAGCTTTGATGATCTCGTGGATGCGCGTCGCCATGCCCCGATCCGGTTCCTCCATCTCGGCGATCTTCGCGAGCAGGTCATTTTCCCCGGCCTGCCGATCCTGATTCGCGCGAGCTTCCGCCTTCATCTCTTTGGCGCGTTCCTTCATGGCCGCTTTTTCTTCGGCGGTAAATCCGTCTGCCTTTTTCATCGTTTAGCTCCTCTTGTCTTGTGAGAGCACCATGACATTGCCGCTGGGGTCTTTGAAGATCGCCTCGATCCGGCCATACGGACGGTCGGCGGGGGGCTGCAGAAATTCCACACCTTTCGCCGTAAGCGTCGCATAGGCCGTGTGGCAGTCATCCGTCTTCCACACGCAGTGACCGAGCTGCCCCGCTGCCACCAGCGGCGTCAGCACCGCCACATCCGCGTCGCTGAGACCGCCGCCGGTCTTGAGCGCAGTCAGGCCGATTTCCAGCTCGGGTTGATCGGGCGCGCCCACGCTGATCCAGCGAAAGTCGCCCACGGTGACATCCGCGCGAATTTCAAAGCCGAGCTTTTCGACATAGAAGCGGAGGGCTTCGTTCTGATCTGTGACCCACAGGGTGGTGACGGCCAGTCGCTTGATCATGGAGTGTCTCCTTCATCAGCAATAGCTAAATGATAAAACATCTGTGCTAAACAGGCTTCTCGAAAATTGCTCTCTTTTACGGATCGAGCGTGTCCGGAATCTGGTGTTGGACGGCGGCGCACAGGGGGATGTAAGCGGCATGCTGGGTGGGCTGGCGGCTGCGGCGGTAGGCGCTCGGCGACAAGCCCACGACGCGGCGAAACAATGTGCAGAACGAGCCGAGACTTTCAAAACCGACTTCCGCGCAAATGTCGGTGATGCTGAGATCCGAACTGCTCAACAGCTCTTTGGCTTTCGCCATGCGCACCTGAATGAGGTATTGATGCGGCGTCTGCTTGTAGACGCGGCGAAACAGCCGGATCAGATAGAACGGCGAGAGCGCGACTTCCGAGCTTAAATGGTCAATCGTGATCGGCGTCGCATAACCCCGATCCAGCAGTCGGCGCGCCTGCCGCGCCTGATGGTGATGATGATGCACCGCAGATCTCTCACAGGTGTGTATGACAGATGAGATGACTATAGCACACTTCCGACGCGCGCTGGGCGGTGTCAGCCGTCAGCTCGCCGCATGACATCCAAATAACGCTGATACTGAGCTATTCACTAGATGGCGCGTGACAATCTTCATCCCCCGATCACCGATATTTGCGCGACAATCAGACGGATAGAATATTCATTAGAGAGAAGCGCAATTCTTATGTCAGACACCCAACTCCCCGTCGATATGCTGCCCCCCACCGAAGTTGCCACCAAAGCCGCCGCAATGGGCGTCCGCAAAGCGCACATGAGCATCACGACCACGCTCGTCCAGTCCATGATGGCGGGCGGTTTCGTCTCGTCGGGCGCATTGTTCGCCACCATCGCCGTCGCCGGAGCCAGCGGCATGATCCCCTATGGCATCACCCGGTTGCTGTTCGGGCTGGTGTTCTGCCTCGGGCTGATTCTCGTCGTGCTGGCGGGCGCGGAACTGTTCACGGGCAATGTGCTGATCGTGATCGCCTGGGCGAGCCGCAAGGTGAACACCGCCGCGCTGCTCCGCAACTGGACGCTGGTCTATATCGGCAACCTGATCGGCTCGCTGATCACGGCGGTGATCGTCTATGTGGGACGTGAATACCGCTTCGGCAGCGGCATCATCGGGCAGACGGCGCTGACGATTGCCAACAACAAAGCGCAGCTTGAATTTGGTCAGGCACTGGCGCTCGGCATTCTGTGCAATGCGCTGGTGTGTATGGCCATCTGGCTGACGCTCGGCGGGCGTACGACGACCGATAAAATCATGGCGATTTTGTTTCCGATCACGGCGTTCGGCGCGGCAGGCTTTGAGCACAGCGTCGCCAACATGTACTTCATCCCTAGCGCGCTGTTGATCAAGACGTTCGATCCGGAATTCGCCGCCAGCACCGGGCTGAATCTCGATGCGCTCACGCTGACGGGCTTCTTCAACAATATGATCCCGGTGACGATTGGCAACATTATCGGCGGCGTGGTGATGGTCGGCGCGATCTACTGGTTTGTGTATCTGCGCGAGAAATAATCAGCCTGACGACGTACTCCATAGGCGCGCCGTGCCGTCGCCGCTCCCGGTGGCGAGCAGCGCGCCATCCGGACTGAAATCGACGGCGATCACCCAGCCCGTGTGTCCGGTCAGCGTAGCGATGAGCGTGCCGCTGGTCGCGTCCCACACGGTGGCGGTGTTGTTGCGATCACCTGCTGCCAACAGCGATCCATCCGGACTGAACTCCACCGACCAGATCCAGTTGCTGGCCGCGCCCAAGGTGGTGAGCGCTGCGCCTGAGGCGGCATCCCACAGGCGGATCGTGCCATCGGCGGAACCGGAGGCGATCAGGGATCCATCCGGACTGAACGAGACGCTGCGCACCTCGTCGGTATGACCGTTCATAACTTGCAGTTGACTGCCGGAGGCCGCATCCCACAAGCGCACCGTACCATCCCGCCCACCGGTGACGATGAGCGATCCGTCCGGGCTGTAGTCGGCATCCAGCACATGACCGTTGTGCCCGGTCAGCCGGAGCACCTGCGCTTGCGCCGCCACATCCCACACCAACGCCGTCTGGTCTTCGCTCGTCGTGACCAAGCGTGATCCGTCCGGGCTGAAGGCTACGCCGCGCACGGGGACGCTGTGCGCCGACCACGTCGCGATTACCGCGCCGCCGTCCACATCGTACAGCGTGACCGTCCCCGCTTCGCTGGAAGCGGCAATGCGTGAACCGTCGCGGTTGTAGCGCACATCGTTGATGACGCCGCCCGTGCTGAACGTGCCCATTTGCGTATTGCTGGTGGTGTCCCATAAGTGGACGAAGGTGTCGCCGCCGCCGGTCGCCAGCGTGCCGCCGCGCGGGCTGAAGTCGAGCGCGCGCACCGTGCCGGAGCTGTGCGTCAGCACGGCGGCCTGTGACATCACCACGTCTTCCGGCGCAGGCAGTTGATCGGGCAGGCGACCGGGCGTGACCTGCACGGGGTCGGCGGCCACAGGCGTGATCGGCGTGGCCTGTGTGTCGGGCAGGGTGGTCGGCTCACTGACGCCGGGTTGCACGGTCGCGGGCGCCGTCGTCACCTGTGCCTCGGATTGCAGGAAGTTGAGCAGTTGATTGCCCGCGAGCAGCAGCCCCGCGCCGACCACCAGCGCCAACAGGAGCAGCCCGACACCGCAGCCGATCACCAGCGAGCGCAGCGTCGACGACCTTTGAGGGGCGGGAGCCGGACGCGCGGGCGGCGGCACATAGGCGGGTGTGGGGCGCGGCGGGGGCGGCACGCTCGGCGTGACGGGCTGGGCGCGGGGCACCGCGGGCAGCGGCTCTTCGACGCGCGGCACCGATTTGATTGTCGACAGCGGCGGCGCATTCGGCGCTGGGATTGGCGCGGGCGGGGGACTCTCCGCCTCGGGCGCTTGGGGCACGCGCTGCGAGACATTTACAGAGTCACTTTCCACCGGGAGATCATCCGTCAGTGGGAAGGTGAAAAAGCCGGTGGTCGCCGTCTCTTTGCCGGCCACTGCCGCGCCGAACGCCTGCGCGAACGTCGTCACCGTCAGGAAGCGCTCGCCGGGGCGTTTGGCCAGTGCCCGCGCCAGCACATCAGAAACGGCGGGCGGCAGATCGGGACGAACGGTCGTGGGCGGGACCGGAGTATCGTTCAGGTGGTGGAAGACCAACTGCTGCGGCTGCGCGGTCGGGAACAGCGGCTGCCCGGTGATCATCGTATAGAGCACCGAAGCCAGCGCGTACTGGTCCGTTTCCGGCGTGAGTTCTTCGTCACGCCACTGTTCCGGCGGCATGTACATCGGCGTGCCGAACACCTGCTGCTGCCCGGTGAGCGCCGCCTCGTTGAGCAGCCGCGCGATGCCAAAGTCCACGATGTACGGCGTACCGTCGTCGAACATGATGTTGCCGGGCTTGATGTCACGATGCACAACGCCTTTGCGATGCGCATAATCGAGCGCGCCTGCCAGAATGCGCAGTAAATCGGCGGTTTCGGAGAGCGCGGGCAGCGTTTCCCCCCGCATGCGCCGCACATACAGGCGCTGCGCCAGCGTGCCATCGTTGAGCAGGCGCATCACGACATAGGCGATGCCGTCCTGTGTGCCATAATCGTAGATGGGGACGATGTGCGGGTGCTCCAAGGAGGCGGCGATATGCGCTTCCCGCTTGAAGCGGTCAATGTAGCCCCGTTCCTGCGCCAGTTCGCCCGGCAGCACTTTGACGGCGACATCCCGACCGAGCGCAGATTGATGGGCGCGGTACACCGCCCCCATGCCGCCAACGCCGAGCAGCTCTTGCAGGTGATATTGTCCGAGCGAGCGCCCGGTGAGGTTTTCAACAGACATAGATTTCATCTAAGATTAAGGTTTACAGTGAGGATTATAGTATAACTCACGTGGTCGAAAAATAAGGCGTTCATCAAAAGGTTGAACTATGCCCGAACAACCCCTCGCGCTACTGCACGAACCGCTCCCCGTGTTCCTGACAATCATGGGCGTGATCTTGATTGCGCCACTGCTCTCCACGCGGCTGCGCCTGCCGGGAATTGTCGGGCTGGTGGTCGGCGGCATCCTGATCGGCCCGTTTGGGTTCAATCTGCTGGAAACCGAAGGCATCGTCGAACTCTTCTCGATCATCGGACTGATTTACCTGATGTTCAACGCCGGGCTGGAGATCGATCTCGCGCAGTTCAACCGCGTGCGCAACCGGGCGATTCTCTTCGGCGTGCTGACGTTCACCATTCCGCTGATCGGCGGGACGCTGCTCGGACGCTGGCTCGGTTTCACGTGGGGCGGTGCGATTCTGCTCGGTTCGGCGCTGTCCTCGCACACGCTGATCGCCTTCCCCATCCTGACGCGGCTCGGCGTGGTCAACAACGAGACGGTGTCGGTGACGGTCGGCGCGACGGTGTTCACCGATATTTCGGCGTTTCTCGTGCTGGCGGTCATCACCGGGGTGAGCGGCGGCGACGCGGATATTGGCGAATTCCTCACGCTGTTCGCGTTGATGGGCGCGCTGGCGGTCGGCATCCTCGTCATTTTGCCGCGCGTGGGCAAAAAGCTGTTCGAATACCTGCGCGGGCGTGACGTGGAATTTCAGTATGTGCTGTTCATCCTGTTCGTGGCGGCGCTGCTCGCCGAAATGATCGGCGTGCACGCGGTCGTCGGCGCGTTCCTGACTGGGTTGGCAATCAATTCGATGCTGCCGCGCCATAGTCAGGTGATCGGCCGCATTCTGTTTGTGGGCGAAGCGCTGTTCATCCCCAGCTTCCTCGTCTACAGCGGGATGATCACTGATCCGGGGGCGTTCATCGGCGGTGAAGCGCTGATGATCGGCCTCGCCATGACCATCATCGCTTACGTGGCCAAGTTCGCCGCCGCAGCTATTACGACACGCCTCTTCCACTACAATCGCGACGAACTGTGGACAATGTGGGGCTTATCGCAGTGTCAGGCCGCCGTCACCCTGCCGACGATTCTGGTCGGCGTGGAAGCGGGGCTGTTCCCGCTCTCGGTGTTCAACGGCACGATGCTGATGATCCTCGCCACGTCGATCACGTCGCCGCTGCTGGTGCAGCGCTTCGGCCAGCGCCTGCGTACCCCGCAGGTCGTCTCGCTGCCGCAAAACCTGTTTGAGCGCGTGCTGCTGGCCATCAGCAACCCGGAAACGCAGGATCACATGATCGCGCTGATGCAGTTGTTGAGCGAGTCGAAAGGTGGGAAACTGGCCGTGCTCAATGTGGCACTGGCCAATCGCGCGGGGGCGATCGAAGGACTGGACGATCAGGATCAGGTGGTCAATGCCGAAGCTTTCCGGCACAGCGAGGTGACGCGTATCGAACGCATCGACGACTCGCTCTCCCGCGGCATCCTGTACACCGCCACCGAGCAAAATGCCACACTGATCGCGCTCGGGTGGCGCGGCAAACCGACGCTGGCGCAGAACATCTTCGGCACGGTGCTGGACGATGTGCTGTGGAATTCGCGCACGCCCGTCATGGTGCTGCGCATCACGCACCCGATCAACGCGCTGGAACGGGTGCTCATGATCATGGAACCCAACAGCACCGCCATGAACTTCATCGACGAGATGGCCGATGCGGCGATCATCGTCGCGGACAGCCTGAATGTGCCGCTCGTGGTGCTGAGCGCGAAAGAATACTATGCTGAAGTGTGTGACTGTCTGGAACGCCTCAAAATGGATCATCCCTACACGGTCAACGTGCTGGATGCCCCAGGAATTGGTGTAATTGAGAACAAAATCGCGGCGTCTGACCTCGTGCTGCTCAGTACGACGGGCACGCGCCAGCGCTTTCAGTCGAGCTTAGGTAAAATACCAGAAGAGTTAGCGCATCGAACCGGGGCGTCGCTGGCGATCATCCATTATCAGAGTTGAGCCGCCCTCCAACTTGAGAGCAGAGCTTATGACGCAGCACCAACCGAGTATCTTCATCAGCCACAGTTCGCAGGATCGCGATTTCGCGCTCAAACTGGCGGATGCCCTGACGGACGCGGGGTATCGCCCGTGGGTAGATGTCGAAGCCATCCCCGACGGCTCGTCGTGGGCGCGCGAGATCGAAAAAGCGGTGACGGAGTGCGGCGCGCTGATCGTGGTCATGTCCAAGCCCGCGCGTGACTCCGAGTGGGTGGAGCGGGAAATTCTGCTGGCGCTCGATTTACATAAGCCGCTGCTGATCGCTCGGCTCGACGATGCGCCGCTGCCCATTGCGCTCATCAACCGCCAGTTCACTGACTTCCGCAAGCGGCACGAACCGGCCTTCAAGCGGTTGATCGCGGCGCTCGGCAAAATCCAGTTTCACCAGCCGCCGCCCCCGCCCACTGGGCGCGAGGCGATCAAGCTGGCGCCGACGCCCAATTCGCTCAATTACTTCAAGTACATGGAGCAATTGCCCAACGGGGTCGAAAACGCGCGCATCGCCCGCAGCCTGTTCGACTGGGCGAAGGACAACACCGACAGCCTGACCTTCAGCGGGCGCAGCGAACCCGCCTTTCACGCGCACATCTGGGTGGGCGCGGGCGGCGTGGTCGTATTTTCGGTGCGCTCGTTCAGCAAGCAGCCCGCCGTCGAAGTGCCGCTCCAGTACCTGATGCCCTTTCCGCCCTACGATCAAGCCGCTGAACGGCTGGCGGTGCTGGACGCGCTCAATCGCCTGAGCACCACGCCGATCGAGCCGTCGCGCGCCGACCGCCGCCCGACGCTGCCGCTTGCCGCGCTGGCGACCGCCGCCGCGCTCGACACGTTCACGGCGCTGATGCGTGATGTGGTCGCGAAGATTCGCGGCGGGGCGACGAGCTAAAATCCGACCCACCCCGGCCTTGTGACAGGGGTAGGTTTCCAATTGTAGGGACGAGGCAAGAGGGTGTTGAAAAAGCTCAGACTCTGACCCCACCCCCGCCCCTCCCCGAATTCAGGGAGGGGAGACAACACCGCTCGCAACGCCTCCCCTCTCCCCGCTTGCGTGGGAGAGGGGTCGGGGGTGAGGGGTTTTCAGAAGCCATTTGAAAAATGGGTTGTTTTCACTTGGGTAGGGGCAAGGCGCGCCTTGCCCCTACGAGAGAAATTACTCTTCTTTGGTAATCCACTGTGCTTGATCAGCCTGAAAATCAAAACTCCCCGTGACAGATCCCGGCCCCTCAGCGAATTCAGCGAGGGGAGCCAACCTTGCGCGCCAAACGGAGTCGTCTACTGCGTCCGCATCGCCGCGTTGAGCGCGATACAGGCGATGCATTCGCCGTCACTGCGGACGATGGCATAGCCAGCTTCGGGATTATCGCCGTAGACCGTCGAATCAACATTCCACACGATGAACAACTGCACGCGACCATCATTGCGGGCTTGGAGCGCGGCCTGGGCCAGCCATTCCGCTTGTTCGCTCAGCGACGTATTGGTCGCCCACTCGTAAGCGGTGGGGAGGGCAGGCAGTCCAGCGCTCGTCAGGTAGCCGATGCGCGTGATGCACAGCGGCTTGTCGGGGAAGATCCCCGCGACTGTATCGAGCAGGGGCGTGAAGTAGTAGCTGTGATGATCCGGCAGGCTGCGGCGGTCACCCGTGCTGACATACGGAGCCAGCGCGCCCTGCGTATACTGCACGCCGATGCAGTCGGCGTAGTTCGCCGCGCCCGCGTCGGCCATCTGCCGCATGTAGGCGCCATCTTCGCACCCGCTCGGCAGGCATGAGGCGAACAGGGGCGTCGGCACGGGCGCGCCGCTGATCACCGTGACGGCGGGATTGGCCGTCTTAATCGCGCTGTAGGCAAGGCGCAGCAGGTCGGTGTAGGCGGCGGCGCTTACACGGTCGTCCGCCCAACCGCTCTCCATGTTTTGATTATTCCACACTTGAATGGCATCCGGGCTGAGCGCGGCGACCTGCGCCAGAAACCCCGCGAAAGCGGCGTTATAGGCTGCGGGATCCGCTGCCCATTCGGTGGGATCACCCTGCACGGTGAGCAAAATGCGGAAATCGTTGGCGCGCGCCGCATCGATGGCGCCCTGCGCGATCTCCATGCCCGCGCCCTGCGTCCAATGGACAGCGCTGCTCGCCCACGTCATCGACGCGCGGCGCATCAGTTCGGGGTAGGCAAAGCTGAGGACTTCGCCGCCCAATTGGAAGTTGATCTGCGGCATGGCCGGGTCAGCGGTGACTTCTGGCGGGATGACGACTTCCGGCGTGGCTTCGGGCGCTTCGGCGGTGCTCTCCGGCGACTCGCCCGCCGTATCTACTGCCGGGGCGGGGGTGCTGGTCGGCGCAACCGTGGCCGCGCGGGTGGGCGCAGGCGTCGGTTCGACGCCGGGGATGACGAGAATTTGCCCCACGTAGATCAAATCCACGGTTGGCAGGTTATTGGCCGTGGCGATGGCATTCGCGGTGACGCCAAAGCGCGTGGCAATGCGTCCGAGCGTATCGCCCGGCTGAACAACATAGGTCGTCTCTTGCGCCAACACAGCCGTGCTGACGAGGAGCAGGACGACGATCACAAGAAGTAGTCGGCGCATACGTGGTTTACCAAATCGTGTAGGCAAGCGGTCAGTTCCCGCCCACGTCACCGTGGTTCGGGGCTGCCTTTATTATACGGGATGATCGTTTGAAAGCTCATACAATCATTAAGTCTGCCCGATCTACGGGGAAAAATACCTATTCCGGAGTTGCATTTTTAGAACAAATATGCTATCCTGATCCCGCTTTTGGTAAACACCGCTATAATGGATGACACGGTTTAGTCGTGCTTAAAGGGGTTGGGGGACGTGGCAAAAAGACCAGCAAAAGAGCCAAAAGGTTCAGGCGAGGAAGTCAGTCAGCTCGCGATAGGCGATGAGGGTCGTCTGAAAGCGCTGGATGCAGCGGTCAACGAACTCACGAAACGCTTCGGTGATGGTACGGTCGTACGCCTCGGCGATGCGTCGCACATGGTGGTCGATGTCATCCCCAGCGGTTCGCTCACCGTAGATATTGCGCTCGGCGTCGGCGGTATTCCGCGCGGGCGTGTGACCGAAATTTACGGCCCGGAAAGTTCGGGTAAAACGACGTTGTGCTTACACGTGGTCGCCGAAGCGCAGAAGCGCGGCGGCATTTGCGCGTTTGTCGACATGGAACACGCGCTTGACCCGCACTATGCGGCGCGCATCGGCGTGAACGTCGATACGCTCTACATTTCGCAGCCCGATACGGCGGAACAGGCGCTCGAAATCACAGAGACGCTGGTGCGTTCCGGCGCGCTCGACGTTGTGGTGCTGGACAGCGTGGCCGCGCTCGTGCCGCGCGTCGAAATCGAAGGCGAGATGGGTGAAAGTCACGTCGGCGTGCAAGCTCGCTTGATGAGTCAGGCGCTGCGCAAGCTCTCCGGTGCGATCAAGCAGTCGAATGTCTCCGTGCTGTTCACCAACCAGATCCGCGAAAAGATTGGCGTGATGTACGGCAGTCCGGAAACTCAGCCGGGTGGCCGCGCGCTGAAGTTCTACGCCAGCGTGCGCCTTGATGTGCGTAAGCTCGAATCGATCAAGGCGGGCGGCGGCGAAGTCGTCGGCAACCGCACCCGCGTGCGCGTGACCAAGAACAAGGTCGCGCCGCCCTTCCGTGAAGCCGAATTTGACATCATGTTCCTCGAAGGCGGCATCAGCAAGAGCGGCGAAGTGCTCGACCTCGCCACCGACCTGAACATCGTCGAGAAGCGCGGCGCCTTCTATCGCTATAATGACGGCTTGCTCGGTCAGGGGCGTGAGAACGCCAAGCAGTTCCTGCTGGAAAATCTGGCGGTCCGCGACGAAATTGAAGCCGCCATCCGCGAACGCTATGGTCTGCCCGCCGCACCCGCCGATGTCCGCCGCGCCGCCGCTGTGCCCGTAGAAGCGCCAGCTGCTCCGCCTGCGCGCAGTCCACGCCGGGCTGAAGATGGCAACGGCGCACCGACACCGCAGCGCCTGCTCGACGACGAAGCGTTCGAAGAATAAAGAGAGTTCACAGTCGACAGTTCACAGTGGACAGTCAAAAGCTGTTTTTACTGTGAACTGTAAACTGTTCACGCCCCAAATCTCGAACTCAGAAATGTCCCTGCGGTGGATGCTGCGCGGATCGCAGATCAGTCTCACTGTCCTCCTGAATGAGTGGAATTTCAGTTACGGGCGTTTGCCCGACACTCTTGAATAACCCAGTAGTTCCATAGGAAATCAGATGTATTAGGTGATGCGAGATCTGTGTCGGTGTTTCGCGAAAACCTTCGTTTGCCCACCATGTCGCTGTACTGATAATGGCTCCCGCGTAAAAACACGCAGTCATCTCCAGAGGAATCCGCGCTGACCCTAGTTTGCTCTGAACATACTTGAGACGCTGTAAGGATACTTGGGTTAAGTAAGACAGTAAACGTTCACGAAACGGATTCACCCCTCTGCCCGTTAGCATCGCCGTATAGAACAATTTGTTATCCAAAATGTGCTGAAATAGCTGGACAAAGTAAGCCGGCGGGTGATCCGGATCGAGGCGTTCGTAAGCCTC
Source organism: Candidatus Flexifilum breve (assembly GCF_016713355.1). Lineage (NCBI taxonomy): Bacteria > Bacillati > Chloroflexota > Anaerolineae > Aggregatilineales > Candidatus Flexifilaceae > Candidatus Flexifilum > Candidatus Flexifilum breve. The sequence continues at coordinate 101,386 of NZ_JADJPI010000007.1, read as the reverse complement.
AAGCGGAGATACCAGCTCGGTTGTGAATTCTTCATACATGGTGGCCATACCGCTGGCAAGCAAGTCAAACTTATCTTGGAAGTGATTGTAAAAGGTGGTGCGATGCACCATTGCCCGTTCACAGATATCGTTCACTGTAACGAAGTCAAAATCGCGCTCCAAAATTAATTCCATCAGCGCTTCCCAAACCAGTTTACGGGTGCGGCGCACGCGCAAATCCTCTGACTTGCTGCTCTTGTTCATCTACAGATATCCCCCATATCTAAGTTAGTCTACAAACGTCGTCGCTTTGGTTCTTGATCCCTGAACTCGATACGCCAACAATATCTACAATGTAGAAGATAATCTACTCAATGTCGAGAAATGGGTTGATGCTTCAACCGTGTAAAGGACTTGAACATGTCGGCTTCGGGGACACGCACCGGCATTCTTCACATGGGGCTTTCCAAGAACTCGCTGATTGACTACCAATACATCCGCACCCTGGGCTACCAGCAGTACGACGCCGCCTCTATCGGAGAATGTCTGTATGCGATTGACCAGATTCGCCGTGGTGGGGAGACGGTCGAAGTTTGGGTTCAGACGTGGTCAGAACTGGCAGCGCAGACCGCAGAACGTGCTCAGGCTGAACTGGAGGCAGGGTATAAGTCATCGGCGCGCTTTAGCTACCTGTGTGCCTACAACTACTATCGTGCTGCCGAATTCTATTTTCTTCCCCCCGGCACAGATGAACATCGGCGGCTCTATCAAAATGGTCTGAACTGCTTTATGGCGGCAGGGAAACTGTTCGAGCCAGCCTTCGAAGCGGTCGAGATTCCCTATGAAGAAGGGGTGACGTTGCCGGGGTTTCTCTTCTCCGTCTCCGACAACCGCCAACCCGCGCCAACGATCATTGTGGTGGGTGGTGGTGATGCCTATGGTGAGGAAGCCTACCTGATGGCCGGTGTTCCAGTGGCGCTAGAGCGCGGCTTGAACGTCCTGGTGTTTCATGGTCCAGGACAGCGCGGTTTGCTGCTGCGCCACCCTGAACTGCCCTTCCGCCCGGACTACGAAGTCCCGATCCGGGCAGTGATCGATTATGCCGTGTCGCGTTCAGAAGTTGATGCAGAGAAGCTAGGGTTGTTAGGCTATAGTCTGGGCGGGTATCTTGGTGTCAGAGCTATCGCCCACGATCGGCGAATCAAGGCTGCCGCTTTCAATGCGATTATGCCTAGTTTCTCTGATCACATGATCGGTGGTATTCGCAGTCAACTGCCAGCCCCAGTTGGACAGCTCGTTTTCGCCGCCCTAGACAAGCTTCCCATCGCGTTTGTGAATTGGATGGGGCGCAGGATGATGGGGAAAACCCCCATTCACCGGGCAACAGCCGAACTGTATATGTTCTGGGCGAATGGAGTCTCGAACTTTGCTGAATATCTTGATGTGATTAAGCCGTTCAACGCTTACGGGCTCGAAGCTCAGATCACATGTCCAGTCCTTGTGGTTCAGGGGGAAGGCGAGGGAGATATCCCGCGTCAGCTGGCAGTCGCATATTTGGACAAACTCAGCATTGCCAAGCGCTACCAACTGCTCACCAGCCAGAATGGCGCAGATAATCACTGTGGCTTAGGCAATCTGCATTACACCCATCAGACAATGTATGACTGGTTGGCGGATACCCTACAAAACCCGTAAGGGGGCAGAAGCATACATCGGTCAGCGCATTTTGAAGTTATTGTGATCCAGAACAGATTAGGCAGGGCGAATGTTCCGTTACCTAATCTGTTCTGTTACTTGGCGCGTTAACTCGCGCCGAGGTCTTCCAGCGCGACGCGGGCGGGGGTGAAGTTGGGGTTGAAGCTGATCGCTCCATTGAAGTTGCTGATCGCGCGATCGGTTTCGCCCAAACCCAAACGCGCCAACCCGCCGTAATAGAATGTCTCCTCGACGTACTGCCCGCCGCCATCATTCAGATTAGCCTGTGCCAGCGCGATCACCTTGTCATACTGCTGCGTCTGCACATACGCTTCCAACATGCCGAACTGATACCAGTTCATGCGCCACGGCAGACCGCCGCCGACGTTGCGCGCCTGATCATAGGCGACGGACGCTTCGACATACATGCCCAGCCCGGCGAAACTCGTGCCCATGTTGAACCACGCGAAGGGATCCTGATCGTTGGCGATGGCTTCGGCGCGCGCCAGATTGAGCGCGTTCTGCCAGTTCACCGTTTCGTCGGCGTCGTCGCCGAGCAGCGCCATGACTTCAGCCTCGCGGGTGATGTCGTAGAGCACGATGTACAGGTTGTTAAACTGCCGCCAGTACGTGTTGACGTGATCGTAGCTGTAGCCGAGGTTTGGGCCTTCATAGCTGTCATGCGTGGTGATCGTCTGGGTGGCGTCGTCATAGCCGATCACAAGCAGGTAATGCCCCATCCAACCGAGGTTTTCGCCGGGGGGTTCGTAGCCCGCTTCAATCATCACGGGGAAGTCGTTCGAGATAAGCTGACGCAGCGTATCCAGCGATCCGCCCTGCCGCACGAGCGCGCGCGTCGTACCGGGCAGGTGATTGTTGACGTATTCGGCGATCTGCCACGGGCTGACGTTTTTGTCTTCCGGGTTCGGCTTCAACCACTGTGCCGCCGGGTACTGATCGGCTTCGTAACCAAAATAGGTTAGGCCCATGGTCAGAGTCGCCGGGCCGCAGTTATTCCAATCCTGATAGATGTGCTGCACACCATTAAGATGATAAGCAGCCGGGACGGTCGTTTGCGCCGCTGCCGTGCCTGTCATGATCAGCAGACTGATCAACACCGCGCCAAGGCGGATGAGAGATTTCATGTTTCACCACTCAATACTTTACGTTTTCCGTGCGCGTCCCATTATATAGTGAAATGAAGAGAGAATCCTCTACGAATAGCCCACGCTAGGCTTTCGCAATTCTTATATCTGTGTCATATACTTAGGCGCGTTTAGGCGTTAAAAGGACTCCTATGCAGCTTGATCATTTCTTGGGCAAACAAATCGACGCATTCACCATCCAAGAGCGCATTGGTCAGGGTGGCATGGCGACGGTCTATCGCGCCTTTCAAGCTTCCATGAACCGCTCGGTCGCGCTGAAAATCATTTCGCTGAACCCGTCACAGGGCGAACGAGATGAATTCCGCTCGCGCTTCGCTCAGGAAGCCAAGCTGATCGCCTCGCTTGAACACATCCACATCCTGCCCGTGTATGACTACGGCATCGTCAACAATGAGATCGCGTTTCTGGCCATGCGCCTGCTGCGCGGCGGCTCGCTGAGCGATCTGCTCAACGCTGGCCCGCTGGGGCTGGATCGCACCGCAGAAATCTTCACGCAGATCGCGCGCGGGCTGGCTTACGCGCACAGCAAAGGCGTGATTCACCGCGACCTGAAGCCAAGCAACATTCTGCTGGACGATACCGGCAACGCCTACCTGACGGACTTCGGCCTCGCGAAAATTCTCGAAAATTCGGAACAGCTCACCAAGACCGGGAACATCGTCGGCACGCCGACCTATATGTCGCCGGAACAACTGCGCGGCGACCCGCTCGATCACCGCTCGGATATTTACAGCATGGGCTGCGTACTCTATCACATGCTCGTGGGGCGGCCGCCGTTCGAGGCGTCCGAGACGAATATGGTGTCGGTGATCTACCAGCACCTGGAAAAGATTCCCGCGCTGCCAAGCTCGCTCAACCCGATCATTCCGCCGGGTGTCGAAGCGGTGATCATGCGCGCGCTCGCCAAGAAAGCCGAAGATCGCTTCAGCACAGCGGGCGAAATGGCGGATCACCTGAATATGGCGCTCGGGCGCAAAATCAGCACCGCGACCTACCCGGCGGTGCACCTCCCCGCGGCGACGCAGGAAACGGGCAAGGCCGAAGTCCGCAAGCCGGTGTTTACGGCGCGCATGGCGGCGCTGGCCGGGCTTGTCGTGATCGTGGCGCTGGTCGCAGTGCTCACCATGCAGTTGACCGGTTCGGGCATTTTCACGCCCACCGCCATCCCCACGGCGACGCCGGTGCCTGACCCAACCATCATCGAAGGTGGGCAGGGTACCGCCGAAGACGCCGTGCCGACCGCCGACGAGATCGCGGCAGCCCAGGCGCGGTTGGGCGCGAATGGCTTCATTGCCTACATCACCTGCAACCAATCGAGCGAATATCACGCCGCGCAAGCCCGCGAAATGGCAGATGCGGCGGCGCGTTATCAGGTCGCCTTCCGCATCTATAACAGCGACAGCGACCGCTATAAGCAGGTCACCGAGCTGGAACGCGCGCGCGCTGATGGCGCTAAGGGTCTGATCATCTGCCCGCTGGACATGGACTTGCTGCGCGACACGCTGCTCTCCGTCGAAGCGGCCCGCATGCCGCTGGTGTTCATGTCTACGCAGAACGAAAGCTACGGCGGCGTGTTCCTCGCCGGGGATGATTACCTGATGGGCGTCGAAGCGGGGCGCGCGGCGGGTGAAATCATCCGCGATGAGCTGGACGGACAAGCCAATATCATCATCCTCGACTATCCGTCACTGCCGTACATCGTCGCGCGGGCCAACGGCATGCAGGATGGCGTGCTGGAAGTCGCTCCGGCGGCGCGGATCATCGGGCGCTACCTCGGCGCGATTCGGGACAATGGACGCGAATCGGTGGCCGACCTGCTCGATCAGGGCGTGGACTTCAATGTGATTCTCAGCATCAACGACGCGGGGTCGTATGGCGCGATTGATGCGCTCGAAGATCACGACATCGATCCGTCACAGGTGATCATCAGCAGTGTGGACGCTGAGGCGTTCGCTCGTGAGTACATCCGCGACAATTACTTCATGCGCGCGTCGGTCGATGTGGGGCGTGAATTGTTCTCACAGACCGGCATCGACGCGATGGTCAAACTGCTCGCCGGGGCAACGCTCTCAGAGACGTTCCTCGTCCCGCCCGGTGGCGTGATCACCCGCGAAGATCTCGTGACCGAATAGCCGCACTTCCGGACACATCATCTCAGAAACAACGATTTGCCGAACCTCAGACCTAAATCTCCTTTCCCAACGGAGAGGGGGTACAGTTGAGTCCGTTCACTCGGTCTGCCGTACAGTCGATTTGGAAACAGCGGACACCCCGTGGGGCAGCCCGACCTTGGCTCAATGGTGAACGATGTGTGCGCCCTTCAATTCAACGGTTTGTAATATGCTATTTAATAGAATGTACATAAATAGAAATAATCGCTCACAATGACAAAAAACTGAGTATAATGACCTTGATTTATCTACCGTGAAGGTCACGTCCTATGCCCGAAACGTGGTCAGGTCGACAAATCGGAGACTTCATTGTCGAAGAGCGCATTGCGCGCGGCGGGCTCTCGACGATTTATCGCGCGCGGCAGATTTCGGTCAACCGCTTCGTCGCCCTCAAAATCATCGACCTCGGTGGCGACATTTCGGATCGCGTGGCGTTTCGCGCGGCGTTTGAGCGCGAAGTCGCGATCACGGCCAGCCTTGAACACATTCATATCCTCCCCGTCTACGGATACGGTCTCGTCGACGACGCGTATGCCTATATCGCCATGCGCTTGTTGAGCGGCGGGGCGCTGACCGATTTGATTCGACGGGCGCCGCTCAAAGTGGATCGCGTGGGTGATCTGCTCAGCGATATTGGGCAGGGGCTGGATTATGCGCATCGCAAGGGTGTACTGCATGGTGATCTCAAGCCGAGCAACATCCTGCTGGATGATGCGGGACGCGCCTACCTCTCCGATTTCGGCGTGGCGTCGGTGATCGCCAGCGCGCTCGATCCGCTGGTCAGCCAATCGCTCAACAAGCTCCCGCTCTACGTGGCGCCAGAGCGACTGCGCGGCGAAGATGGCAATACCCGCTCGGATATCTACAGCGTCGGCGCGCTGCTTTATCACCTGCTGACGGGACGCCCCCCCTTTGAACTGGACGAGGGCGGCTTAGGCAGTCTGATGTTTCGCCAGATGGAACAGGAACCGCTTCCGCCCAAGGTCTTGAACCCGAGCCTCCCACCCGCCATCGACGCTTTGATCCTGCGGGCGCTGCGCAAAAATCCGCCGGAGCGGTTCGCGACGCTGGCGGAGATGACGGATATCTACAACACGGTGCTGGGCAAATCGACGCTGCAATGGCAAATGCCCTCCACGCTCACGCGCGTGCGCCGCCGCCGCTGGTGGCTCATCCCCATCATGGCGCTGCTGATCCTCATCGCAGTGGGCGCGCTCATCGTCAGCCGTCCCAGTTTGCCGACGACGCAGCCGCCGATCACCATGTTGGATGGCGAATTCGGCACGCTGGAGACGCTCACCCCCAATCAGAACACATTGGATCGGGCGCGGGCGGTGCTGGGCAGCGATGGGTTTATTGCCTATCTCAACTGCTCGCTCGATAACGTGTTGTTCGCTTCCCGCTCGCGCTACGCGCGCGAAATTGCCGAGAATTTTGGACTGCGGTTGGTGGTCTACGACGCGAAGAACGATGTATATACCCAGCTCACGCAGATCGAACAGGCGCGGCTGGAAGGGGCCCGGGCGATCATCCTGTGCCCGACCTCGCCAACTGAGCTCGCCGACAGCCTCGCTTCGCTGGAGGCAGCGAACATTCCGCTGGTGTGGGCGACCCTGGTCGATGATGAGTATGGCGCGAAGCTCGACTCGGATAACTACGCCATTGGTCAGCGCATTGGTCAACTGGCGGCAGAGATTTTCAATGCGGAACGCGGCGGCGCGGGGCGCTACATCACGATTGACCGTGGTGATTTTGCCGCCACGCAGCTCCGCGTGCAGGGCATCATCGATGCGCTGACTGCTGCTGCGCCCAATGTCGTAAACAACGGTCGCTTCAGCGCCGAGGGACGTGAGCTGCTGGAAGCGGCAGAAACGGATGTCGCTGCGCTGATTGCCGCCGGACGAACTCCCGATGCGATTCTGTGTGTCTCCGATTCCTGCGCGTATGGCGCGACCAATGCGCTGACCAATGCGAATATCCCTACCAGTCAGGTGTTCATCGTGAGCGCGGGCGCGGAGCCGTTTACGCTCGATCTACTCCGAACTGACAGCTATCTGCGCGGCAGCGTCGCCGTGGATCGGCGGGTGTCGGCGCAGTTGATGGTCTACGGCGCCATCGCTATGCTGGCGGGCGATCCCATCCCTGAACAGCTGCGTTACCCCCCGACTCGATGGTTACCAGAGAGAACGTGGCAAGTTATGATCCTAATTCGTGAGAATCTACAAAAATCTGCAAGATTCTCCCGCTCTCAATTACGTTCTATCGGTTATACTTGTAATGAACACGAACTAACCTGACTTGTGGGGCATGTGCAGTCACGATGATTGCTTCGACGTGGTCTTATCGGCGGGTCGGGGATTTCGAGATTGAGGAACGGATTGGACGAGGTGGCTCAGCCTCCGTCTTCCGGGCAAGACAAGTACCGGTCAATCGCTACGTCGCCCTCAAAATCATCGACCTAGACGCGCAATCGAACGCGCTGGCCTTTCAGCGCTTCCAGCAAGAAGCCCATGTCGTGGCTTCACTGGAACATCTGCACATTCTGCCGATCTATGACTACGGTGTCATCGAAAACCAGCATGCGTATCTCGTCACGCGTCTGATGCATCGGTCGCTCAGTGATATGCTGCGCAGCGGCCCCCTCTCGATTGCGACGACCGCCAAAATCACCCAGCAAATTGGCAGCGCCCTCGCTTACGCGCATAGCTGCGGCGTGACGCACCGCGACATCAAACCGAGCAACATTTTGCTGGATGATACGGGCAATGCCTACCTTAGCGATTTCGGGCTGGCGCGGCGCGACAACCCGGCGCAGTTGATCGGCGAAGAAGACCACGGCATCATCGGCACGCCCAGTTATATTGCGCCGGAGATTTTGCTCGGCAAGCCCGCCGACCATCTATCGGATATTTACAGCTTCGGCGTGGTGCTCTATCACATGCTGACCGGGCGCGTGCCCTTTGAAGTCTCCAGCGGCTTGAACATCGCCAGCCTGTTTTACAAGCATGTGCAGCAGGTGCCCACCCCACCGCGCGAACTGCGCCCCGCGATTCCCCCGGCGGTCGAGCAAGTGATTCTGCGCGCGCTGGCGAAAAACCCACAGGAACGCTACCTCACCGTCAATGACATGCTCGCTGACCTGCAGCAGGCGCTCAACCTGCGCACTCCGCAGACCGAAGTGGGGGCAGCGCGCCGCGTGTCGTCGCGGGTGGTGCTGCTGGTGGCGGTGCTCGCCGCACTCATGATCAGCATTCTCTACAATGCCTATCGCCTGACGACCATCAGCGCCGAACCGATCCAGATTGTGCAGGGGGCGACCGCCGCTTTAGGCGATCTGCTGCCGACGAGCGACGTCATTGCTCGGGCGCGTGCCGCGCTCGGCGAACAGGGCTATATCGCCTATCTCGCCTGCGGGCTGCGCAGTTCGTGGCAGAATACCCGCGCCCGCGAACTGAGTCAGATTGCCAACGATCTGGATTTGCAGCTGCGGGTGTTCGACGCGCAGGGCGACACCTACCGGCAGATCACGCAGGTAGAGACCGCGCAGCTTGAAGGGGCGCGCGCGATCATTTTGTGCCCGCTGGATGCAGAATTGGCGGGCGAAATCGGGCGGTCGCTGGCGCAGCGCGATGTGCCCTTGGTGTATTCTCGCCCCATTGATCAGCCGTACGGCGTCAAGCTCGGCAACAGCGACCTGACCAACGGCGAAGCTGGAGCGCGCCTGATGATCTACGCGATTGTGCAGCTTCTGGCGGGCGGGAGCGTCCCCGAAGTGCTGACCTATGATCTCGAAACGCAAACGCCGCTCGACAGCGAACCTCCACTGCGCACCCAACCGCCTAGCGCCTCGTGATTTAAGATTCTGTGAAATTCAGGCGCAGGAATTGGTTCTCCCGGCATCTGTGTTTACAATTCACATGATCCTGTTTGTACCTTCGTGCCCATCGCTGCCATGACAAGGAATGCACTAGATTATAGGGACGGTCGGGTGGCTGTCTGCTCAGACGGACGCACAGACGGGCGTCCCGAAGGCTCAAGCCCATCAACTAGGGAGAAACTATGGCTCAAACGAGACGCATGACCCGTTTGCGGGAAAACCTGATTGCGTATGCCTTTTTATCCCCCGCCATGATTCTCCTGTTTTTGTTCGGCATCTTCCCGGTCGCGTTCGCGTTTTTCGTCAGCTTGCACCGCTGGCGGCGCTTCCCCGGCGAATATCTCGGCCTCGACAATTTTGCGCGCGGGTTAAGCGGGTTCACCTACGTGATCTTCTTCTGGATCGGCGTGGCGGTCAGCCTCTATGCGCTGATCCAACTGCGCGGACTGTGGCAAAAACGCGCGGATCGGGCGCTGGTGTATGTCCTGCCGGGCGTGCTCAACGGCGCGGCGCTGATTCTGTTCATCGGCTGGTTTACTACCGCGCTGGTGCCTATCCTCAACATTCCGCAGCGACTGCGCGGGCAAAACCTCGTGCAAGGCATCTTCGTGACCGAACTGGTTGCCAGTTTCCAACTGCCCGAAGTGCTCGCCGCGTGGACGCCCTTCCTGACCGTCGCGGTGATCGCGCTGATTGCCAGCGCGCTGACCGTTACGGTCGTGCGCGGCGCAGACCGGGGCGCGCACCTCTTCAAAGCGACCACCGCGGCTTTTCTGATCGGCATGGGCGTGCTCACGATCCAGCTCACGCTGACGGAGATCGGCGCGGCCAGCGGCGATTCACTGCTGCCCACGCAAATCCTCATGATTTCAGTCGGCGCGGCGCTGCTGGTCGCCGGGTACGTGTTATGGACGCGCGGCGTGCGGTCGCACTCGAATCGGCGCTTCGTGGTGCTGGCGGCGGCGGCGCTGGCGTTGATGGTCGGCGGGGTGGTGTTCGTCGCGGAACTGCCGCGCTTGCTGGCCGGCGGCGACCCGGAGGTGCTGCACACCTTCGGCATCACGGTGATGTTCGCGCTCGGCACCGTGCCGTTCCAACTGGCGATTGGGCTGGCACTGGCCTACCTGTTATTCCAGAAGATCAAAGGCCGCTCGTTTTTCCGCTTAGTCTACTTTTTGCCGTATATTCTGCCGTTCGTCGCCACCTCGATCGTGTTCAATCAGATCTTCTCGCAGCGCCCGGCCTCGTTCGCCAATCAGGTGATCGGCCTGTTCGGGATCCCCGATCAGAAATGGCTGCTGGAGGCGCAGGGGATCGTCGAGTTGATCTTCGGTTCCAATGTACCCGCATTCCTCGCTGGGCCGAGCCTCGCGCTGATCGTGATCATGATGTACACGGTGTGGACGTACATCGGCTATGACACGGCGGTGTTCCTCGCCGGGTTGGGCACCATCAGCGGCGAGTTGTACGAGGCGGCGCGCATCGACGGCGCGTCCGGGTGGTCGATTTTCCGCTATATCACGCTGCCGCTGCTCTCGCCGACCACCTATTTCCTCTCGCTGATCGCGCTGATCGGCACGTTTCAGGCGTTCACGCAGATCTGGATCATGCGCACGCCCGCGTCGCAGAGTTCGGTCGATACCCTGAGCGTGTACATCTTCGAAACGGCGCGCGGCACCGATCCCAATATGGGCTACGGCTCGGCGCTGTCGTTCGTCCTGTTCGGCGTGATCCTGCTGCTGACCCTGTTCCAGAATCGTTTAGCTGAAAGTCGGGTGTTCTATGGCTGAAAGCGCGCGTCCCATCGATTTGACAACTGCCAAGTCCACCACGCGCAAACCGATCTCATGGGGGACGGTGTTCGTCTACGCCGTACTGATCATTGGGTTGGTGCAGGCGTTGTTCCCGTTCGCGTGGATGATCAGCGCGTCGCTCATGACGCAGGGCGAAGTCATCATGGGGCGGTTGTTCCCAGAAGTGCCGCAGTTCGGCAACTATGCGGAAGCGTGGGCGAAAGCCAATTTCAGCCAGTTTGTGTGGAACAGCGTGCGCATCACGGCGATCACGCTGTTTGGGCAGCTCGCTGTGTCGATTCCGGCGGCCTACGCTTTCGCGCGCATGCGCTTCTTCGGCAAAAACGTGTTCTTCACGCTGACACTGGCGACGATCATGATTCCGGAAGTCGCCCGCTTCATCCCCAACTACCTCACGGTGATCTGGTTGGGTCGCCTGAGCGAGAATTTGCTCGGCGTGCCGTGGATCAACAACTGGCCGGCGCTGAGCGTGCCCTTCTGGTCGTCCGCCTTCACGATCTTTCTGCTGCGCCAGTTCTTCGCGCAGATCCCCGAAGATTTGTGGGACGCGGCGCGCATCGACGGGGCGGGGCATCCGCGCTTCCTCTGGTCGGTGGTGATGCCGCTCTCGCGCGCGCCGATCATGACCTCGATCACTTTCGGGTTCATCGGCTCGTGGAACGCGCTGCTGTGGCCGCTGCTCGTCACGCAAACCGACGAATGGCGTCCCGTCGCGGTCGGCCTGACCAAGTTTGTGAGCAGCGACGCGCCGAATTCCGTGCATCTGCAAATGGCGGCGGGTGTCCTGATGATCATCCCGATCCTCGCGCTGTACTTCTTCACCCAGAGGCAGTTTGTTGAGGGCATCTCGTCAAGCGGGCTGAAGGGGTAGCAAGTCCCCCTCGCACGGGAGAGGGGAGTAAGTCCCTCTCCCCAGGCTTGATATTAGGTCGGTGCCATATAAGCTAATTCCACCCCCTACCTACAGAAATTCTCCCTCAGTAGATTTATTTCTGACAGGCAAGAATCTACCCTGATAGAGAGACTTATTCAGACATGCTAGAGGGCAGAGATGAACCATCACCGCGGGGCGCAACCAGATAGCACCCGACAACTCCATGACCAGCCTACCCGTTTTTACACACCGAGCTTCACGCGCGTTCATCGGCGCACCAGACTTCCTCGTTTGGTGGTGCTGCTGCTCGGCGCAATCGTGCTGAGTGGGCTGCTGCTGCCGCGTCAGGGTGTGCAGGCGGCGACCTTCAACCCCGGCTGCACGGGCGGTATCGGCGATGCGGCGGCGCTGGCTGATGCCATGTATCAGGCGGCGGTCAACAATCAATCCGATACTATCAATCTCGTCGGCGGTTGTACCTACACGGTCACCAGCACGCTGTATTTTTATTCCGATAACGGCAACACGGTCACCTTCAATGGCAACGGTGCGACGGTCAGCGGGGGCGGCGCGGTGCGCGTCTTCTTCCTCGAAGGCGGCAGCAGCGCGACCATCAACAACGTGCGGATTACCAACGGCAGAGGCCCCTGCTGTGGCGCGGGCATTAACGTGTTCAGCGCCACGCTCGTCCTCGATAACAGCCTCGTCGATAACAATTCGACGGACTATGGCGCAGCGGTCAGCGGCGGCTACGGCGCGCGCATCGAGATCAATAACAGCGTACTGACCGGAAACTCGGCGGGGCGTGGCGGTGCGATCGATACCAGCCCGTACACCAGCTCGCTCGTCCTCAACCACACGACCATTGTCGGGAACAGGTCATACTACAATGGCTTCGGCGGGGGGATCAGCATTCTCAATCGCAATACGGTGATCAACAATAGCATCATTGCTAACAACACCGGCGGCGATTGCGCTTTTTCCTACGGCGGCAGTCTCACTGCCAACTACAGCCTCATGGGCGATGGAAGCTGCGGGGTGGCGGCTGGCGGCGGCAACCTCACGGGCGACCCCGGTTTAGGCGGCGACTATGAGCCGGACGCCGGGAGTGCGGTCATCAATGCGGGTGACCCGGCGTTTGCCTCCAGCGGGACGGATTATCGCGGCGCGGCGCGCGTGCAGGCCGGGCGCGTTGACATGGGCGCGTATGAAACCGCGTTCACGCCGAGCGTCCCCCCGAGTGAAGTGAGCGGGATCACGGTGACGCCGTTCGCCTTCAACATGACCGAGACGAGCGCGCCGCAAACCTATTCGATCACGGTCAGCACGGAGCCGAGTCAGCCGTTCACGCTGGCAGTCAGCTTTGACCCGGCGCAAGTGACGCTGAACGGCAGCAGCGTGTCGCCCCTGCTGTTCACGATCAGCGCGGCGGGCACGGTCAGCGTGACCGTCGCTGCCCTCGAAAACCCGACCAGCAACACCGACCGCGTGACGACCATCGCCCACAGCATCAGCGCCAGCAGCGCGCCAGAATATCCGACAAGTTTGGCCGTTCCGAGCGTCACGATTACCATTGGTGATGTGCCGCCGCCGCCCCCCACACCGCTGTGTGAAGACCATAACTTCGCCGATGGTGGCGTGGTGCGGGTGAGTGCGCCGGACAGCCTCAGCTACGCGATGAACTGCCGCATCCTCTACCAGAATGGCGGCTCCACCACGTGGCTCGGCAGCGCGCTGTATAGCGAAGCGAACCTCGGCGCGCCCGGCTTGTTAGAACTCGGCGTACAGCAAGCGATTGATATCTTCAGTCCAGGAGGCATGACCTATTTCAATGGCGGCGCCGTCTTCTGCCTGCGCGGTCAGGGCACGCTGATCTGGTTGGCGGCGAGCGGTGTACCGCGTCATCCGGAGATCATCGGCAGCTACACCGTGCCGGAGTTCACCAACTTCACCTGCGCGACATTGTTTGAACCGGGCACGCTGGTGCTCGTCAGCGATAATCCGCTCGACTGAGGTCAAGCCACTGCGCAAAGGCGGAGTTTCGGCTCCGCCTTTTTGATTCGGGTACAATGGGCCCAATCGACGGTTCGCCGTCACTCCGCAGCGGGCGAGACTCGAGAGCGCGAAGGTAGTAGCACAGGGAGCACACCATGACTTCAGGCCACATCCAGACGCTGCGCGGCGCCATCCCCGCGGCGGCGCTCGGCAGAACCCTGCCGCACGAGCATCTGTTTGTCGACTTGCGCGGCCCGTTCGTCCCCGGCTACGCGCAAGCCGATCCCGAGCGGGTTGTCGAGCGGATGCTGCCGTATCTGGACGAACTCGCCGCGCATGGCGTGACCGCGCTGGTTGACTGCGCGCCGCCCGGCGTTGGCCGCAATGTGGCGGTGCTGCAGCGGATCGCGGCGGCAACTTCGCTCCACCTCATCGCGCCGACCGGGGTCTACAAAGAAGGCTTCATCCCCGCCGATCTGCTCGACCTGAGCGCAGAAGCGCTGGCTGAGCGCTGGGTGCGCGAACTGACCGAGGGCATGGACGACACCGATGTCCGCGCCGGGTTCATCAAGGTGGCGCTGAACGATCACGGTCCGACACCCATTGAGGTGCGGAATTTGCAGGCGGCGGCGCTGGCCAGCCAGCAGACCGGGGCGGTGGTGGCGAGTCATACCATCGGCGCGACCGCGATCCGCCGCGAGGTCGAGGTGCTCGCCAGCGCCGGGCTGGATCTGCGGCGGTTCATCTGGGTGCACGCGCACACCGTTCATGATCCGGCGGTGCATGTGGACATGGCGCAGCGCGGCGTGTGGGTCGAGTTTGACGCGATTGGGGCGGATGCGTGGATGGATCAGACGCTCATGCTGGATCTGGTCGTCAAGCTGATCGCGGCGGGCTATGCGGAGCAGATGCTGCTGTCGCATGATGCGGGTTGGTACGATCCCGCGCAGCTCGACGGTCGCCCGCAGCCGGATGGCATTCGCGGTTATACCGCGCTCTTTGACCGTTTCATCCCGGCCCTGCGCGCGCGCGGCGTCACCGATGCTGTCATCGACCAGATTATGATCACCAATCCTGCCCGCGCTTTTGCGCTGACCTGAGCGTTTGAGGGAAAACGTGGTTTGTAGGGACGCGCAACGGCGCGTCCGTTTCGCCCCCATTCCAGCGGACGCCCCGTTGGGCGTCCCTACCATTCCCTCAGTTGTTAAATCTGTCCCGCCGTCAAGGACCGGGGGTGAGGCTCGTTCAAGAACGGTGCAGGTGCAGCACCTTATCCAAAAACATGAATAATCACTCTCATAAAATGTGCGATTAATTGAGAACTATATTCGTAAAATAGTTTGCTTATGTGAGAATTTACGCATAGAATCAGCATAGGCTGACACAGCATCGGGCAGCCGGATTGCGCTCAGAGGTAGTCTATGCATCGCAGAACGTCACTCATGCTCGGGATGACGCTCGTCATCCTCCTCGGAATCCGAATTCCGCTGTCGGCCGCGCCCCTGCCGCAAACTGATGACAACACCTTTGTCGTCTGGGGACCTTCCGGTTTGGAACTGGACAGCTACATCACGGCGACGTTTCAAGCCCGGCATCCCGAACTCGAAATCATCATCACCGATCAAGGGTGGGATGAGGCGCTGCGGCAAAATCTGCAGAACGCCATTCTGATGGGCCGCCCACCGGATGTGGTGATCGGCGAGAACTACTTCCGTGCGTTTGCCGCGCAGGGGGATCTCATTCCGCTCGATGACATCATTGCCCCATATGTCGACGATCTGATTCCGGCGACCTATGCCGGCGCGATCTACGCAGACCATGTCTACGCGATCCCCATGTTCACGGGCGTATTTGCGTTTGAACGCAACTGCAGCGTGGTCGAAGCGGCGGGGTTGAACTGTGACGAGCCGCCGCAGTACTGGGACGAACTGCTGACCGAAACGGAGGCGATCACCGCGGCAGGCGTGGGCGATTACTTCGGCTACACGCTGCAAGGACCGGGCGGCACGGCGGTCGGCGCGGCATTTCGCATCGCGGTCTATCAGGCGCAGCTCGACGCGCTCCCGTGTGTCGATGATGCCTGCACTATCCCGATTTTTAACGATCCCGATGTGATTCCGGTCTACGAGATGCTGCGCGAACTCGCGGCGTATACCCCGCCCGGCCTGATCGATAATACGAATGAGGGGCAGGTCTACGAAGCGCTGTTCCGCGGCGTGTCCGGTTATCAGATCGCCGGGAGCTGGCATGTCGGCTGGGCGACGACGGCGGGCTGTACGACCTGCCGCTATTCCAGCATTCCGATGCCGCGCGACGGTCATGCCGCGAACATGCTGGTGGGCAATGTGCTGTACGGCGCGCCGAGCGCTGGTCGGCATCCGGAACTGGCGAAGGAATGGCTGGAACTGTTGATCAGCCGCGAAGCGCAGGAGCGCGTCTTCCCGCTGCTCGGTCGTCTGCCCGTGCGCCGCTCCATCCTGACGCGCCTGGAGGCAACGGTTGACCCCGCGACCGCCACCTTCATTGACCAACTGCTCACCGCCGATCTGGCGATTCTCCCGCAGTGGGAGAGCGATCCGCGCGAGACGTGGGCGATTTACAATGAGCTGCTTTCGGGCGTGCTCAAGTCAGACCGACCGATTCCCGAACTGATGCAAGAGGCTCAAGCCCAGCTTGAGTTGCTGCGCGACGGGTAGCAGCGAGATGTTATGCGGCGCATCGAGAAAGCTTTCGCATCAATCCAAGCGCGGTTGTTAAGCGTATTCTTTATCAGCGCGCTGCTCAGCATCGCGATTGTCTTCGTCTTCAACCAATGGCTGCGCGCGCAGCTCATCACCGAAGCCGACAATGCCCTCATGGTCAGCGCCATGGAGCTCGCCAACCGTGTGGACGAGTTCAACCGCAGCAACCAGCAGGTGTTCAATGTGGGGTCGCGCCTGCCGTCGCTCGTCGATTACCTCGTAGCGAGCGAAGCGGAGCGCAGCGATGTGGAGTTTCAAACGCGCATTCGCATCATCCTCGACTCGCTCGAGGTCGAGCCATGGGATGAGTACTACATCCTCTCGCAAGCCATCCTCAACCAGGATGGGATCAACATTCTGGATACGGCGCCCGAAAACATGGGCGCGGACGAGTCGCAGACCGATTACTTTCGCTCCGCTTTCATCGGCAGTTCGATCAATATTTCGCCCATCGAATATCGACCGGAACGCGGTGGCGTCTATTTCTACTATGGCATTCCGCTGCGCTCACGGGAAGCGCCCAATTCGATCCTCGGCGTACTGCGCATTCAGGTCGCGATTGCGACCGTCCAGAATATCATTCTCGAAAATGCTCGCGGGCAAAACGTCAGCATGTTCGATCAGAACTTTGTGCGCATCGTCGAGACCGAACGCGAAGACCTGCTCTTTCGCAGTATCGCCACGTACACGCCCGACGAGATCCGCGCTTTGCAAAGCGACCATGTACTGCCGCCGCTGCCGGATGACGAGCTCAGCCAACCGCTGCCCGCGCTGGTCGAACTGCTGAGGCACACGCATCAGACGCAAGTGACTTCCGGCCCGATGCTGCCGGATGGCCTGGAGGAGCGCATCGCCATCGTCAAGCTGCAGACCGTGCCGTGGTATCTGGTTATGTCGCAGGCGAGCAGTCCCTATTTCGAAACGGCGCAGCGCCAGACGACGGGCTTGGCAGTCCTGGCGATCGCGCTGACGATTATCGCCCTACTCGCCTCGCTGATCATATCGCGCCGCATCACCGATCCGATTCGCGCGCTGACCGAGGTCGCGGAGCAGGTCGCCGAGGGGCAGCTCAACATCAAAGCGCCGGTCACCTCGAAAGATGAGGTTGGCACGCTCGCCCACGCCTTTAATGTGATGACTGCCGAACTGCAATTGGCCCACGACACACTGGAAGATCGCGTGGTGAAGCGCACTCAGGAACTTTCGGAGACCAACGAGCGGCTGAAACACGAGATTCTCGAACGCGAACGCTACGAACGGCAGGCGCTGGATCTCGCGATCGAGCATGAGCGCCGCCGGATCCTCTCCGAATTTATTCAGAAGGCGTCGCACGAATTTAAAACGCCGCTCTCGATCATCAACGTGAATTCGCATCTGATTAAACGTTTGCTTCCCGAAGAGCGACAGCGTCTGCTCAACACCATCGATGACCAGACCAAATATATCGACGGGTTGGTGTCGCGCATGGTGCTGATGTCGCGGTTGGACAGCGGCATTTCCCCTGCGATGGAACATCTGCCCATCGATGAGATTGTCCGCGCGTTGTGCGCCAACGCCGAGAGCAGCTATCAGGAAAAACCGCTGACCCTCACCGTGGATCTGTGCGCGCCGGACGCATGGGTGTTGGCTGACCGTGATTTCTTGTTGATTGCGCTGCAAAATCTGCTGGATAACGCGCTCAAATATTCCGATGATCAGGTCGAGATCAGGGTGAGCAGCCGCATGGAGTCCGAGATGCTCACCCTGACGATTGCGGACAAGGGCATCGGCATCCCGGTCGAACTGCAAGCCCGCGTCTTCGAACGCTTCTATCGCGTGGACGAAGCCCATTCGACGCGCGGTTTCGGTTTGGGGCTCCCGATTGCCAAGCGCATCATCGAGAGCAGCGGCGGCACGATTGACCTCACCAGTACGGTCGGCGGCGGCACGACCGTCACGGTGCTGCTGCCCGCCACGATCAAGCCGGAACATCGACCGCTGCTGACCGGGCAGCCACAGTCTGCGGACACCTCTTCCAGCGCGATGCTGCGCTGATACCCGGCAGCGCCATGCCCACACCCTGACAAAAGTCTGACCGCGCTTCCTCCCGAAGTGGGATTGAATGCATAAGTGCAGATGCATACACTGAACGCTCGGAAGTGAGCGCACTCGGGAGTCGAAGCGATGGTGATGACAGCAGCAGAGGAAAAAGTGTATCGGATTGCGCCGCAGATCATGCGCGGGCGCTTCCTGTATATGAGCGCGGCGCTGTGGTTTGTCCCCGTGTTTATGCTGATCGTCGGCGAACCCGTCGATGGGCTGCTGTTCGGGCTGTTCGGCGTCATCTGGATGATCGCCGGAGCGATTTTCGTCTGGGCGGGGCGCACCTCGGGTCTGTATGTGTCGCCGCAGGGCATCAGCTACCGGGCGCCGGGCATGACGATCAGTACGACGTGGGCGAATGTCGAGCGCATCGACAAGCGGATCATCTACGGCGATGGCGAAGTCGAGGGACTGGCGCTGCGGGAACCGGGGTGGCAGCCCAACGCGCTGATCGGTGGGGCGACGGCGATCATGAAATACAGCCCGGGGCATTTTCTGCAAGCGCGTTCTGTCGAGCTGTACAAGACGTTCATTCCGCTGTCCTCGCTGCAGACCAAGCACTGGCGCGATGCTGAAATCGGCGCGCAGATTCGCCGCTGCGCCCCGCATTTGTTCGAGTAACCGTTAATGGACATCTCCGCTGCTGGCCTCGACTATGGAGGCGCGAGTCCTGCCCGGCGCCGATCCGCCAACCAGCGTTACCGGGACTGCTTGCAAACGCCTGAACCCTGTGCGACAATCAGAAGCGCATAGTTGCTTTTTTCAATCAAGCCCCAATTTCTCGGTTCTTTCGTACCTACGGAGTAGTATTTTTATGCGTCCACTGAACGAAACGGAAAATCTTTTAATTCTCATCGTAATGGCTATTGCTTTCGCAGGCATTATCTATGCCGCCTTCCTCGCGCGGCAGATTCTGTCGGAAAGCAAGGGCTCATCCAAAATGCAGCAGGTGTGGGGCTACATCAAGGATGGCGCGAACGCCTACCTGCGGTCGCAGTTCCGCATCATCGGCGTGCTGGTCGCCGTGTTGGTCGTTGTCCTGTTCTTTAGCGTTTACCTGATCAACCCGACCCCTTACGCCATTGAGCACTTTTGCCCCGAAGTAGCAGATACCGCCCGCGAAAGCGTGGACGCGAATGGTATTCGGGCGAATGTTGCGGCGCAGAACCCGAACATCACGGATGTGAGCCAACTGACCCTCCTGCAAGAGAATGCCGTCGTTTACGCCGAAGAAGCGGCCATCGTCTCGCGCGGCATTCTGCCTGCGCCGGAAGGCTGCGACCCGGCGCGTACCACCATCGCCATCGGGCGCGCGGGCGCATTCCTGATGGGCGCGTTGTTCTCGGCGGCGGTCGCCTTCATTGGTATGAACATGGCCGTGCAGGGTAACGTGCGTGTCGCCGCCGCGGCGGTTGATCCCAAGCGCGGGTATGCGGATGCGTTGCGCATCGCCTACCGCTCCGGCACGATCACGGGCATGCTGACCGATGGCCTCGGCTTGTTCGGCGGCACGATCATCTTCATCCTGTTCGGCATCGCCTCGCCGGATGCGCTGCTCGGCTTCGGCTTCGGCGGTACGCTGCTGGCGCTGTTCATGCGCGTGGGTGGCGGTATCTTCACCAAAGCCGCCGATGTCGGCGCTGACCTCGTCGGTAAAGTTGAAGCGAACCTCCCCGAAGACGATCCGCGTAACGCCGCCGTTATCGCCGACCTCGTGGGCGATAACGTCGGTGACTGCGCCGGGATGGCGGCGGACATCTTCGAGAGCTACGAAGTCACGATTGTGGCCGGTTTGATCCTCGGTCTGGCGCTGGCGACCGTCACGCGCTCCCCGATCTGGATCGTGTTCCCGCTGGTCGTGCGCGGCATCGGCGTACTCAGCTCGATCATCAGCACCTACCTCGTGCGCTCGACCACGGGCAAGGACGCCCTGAGCGCGATCACGCGCGGCTTCTACAGCGCGGCGGCCATCAGCATTGCGCTGTTCGGCGTTTTCACCGTGTTCTACATGCGTGAGCCAAACATCAATCAGGGGAACATCGTCTGGCAGCCGCTCGCGGCAGTCGTCGTCGGGATCATCCTCGCCGTCGTGACGGATCGCGTGACCGCCTACTTCACCGACACCGAACATGGCCCGGTGAAAGAAATCGCCAAGAGTACGCAAACAGGCGCGGCGACCACCATCCTCAGCGGTTTGTCCAGCGGTATGGAAAGCAGCGTGTGGGCGATCCTCGTGCTGTCCGGCAGCATCCTGACGAGCATCATCATCTTCGGCCTGTTCCCGGTGACCGATGCGGCGGGCAATCAGATCGTCGATACCTTCACCGCGGTGCTGTATGGCGTCGCGATGACCGGTATCGGCATGCTCACGCTGACGGGTAACAACGTCTCGATGGACGCCTTCGGCCCCATCTCCGATAACGCGCAGGGCGTCGCCGAACTGGCGGGCGAAAATCACGGCGTGGGCGGCGAAATCCTCAGCCAGCTCGACGCGGTGGGCAACACCACCAAGGCGATCACCAAGGGCATTGCGATTGGGTCGGCGGTGCTCGCGGCGGTGGCGCTGTTCGGGTCGTTCCTCACCGATACCCGCGTGGTGCAGTTAGGCTTGGGCATTCCGCTGGAAGAAACGGTGTACGCGCGCGGCATCAACATCGCCGACCCGATCGTCTTCATCGGCTTCCTGATCGGCGGCGGCGTGATCTTCCTGTTCAGCAGCTTGCTCATCCGCTCGGTCAACCGCGCGGCCTTCGAGATGATCCACGTCGTGCGCCGTCAACTGCGCATCCCCGGCATCATGGAAGGCACGAAGACGCCCGATTACGCCGAAGCGGTCAGCATTTCGACGCAGGCGGCGCAGCGTGAACTGCTGCCCATCGGTGTGATCGCCGTGCTGACGCCGGTCGTGGTTGGCTTCCTGCTCGGCGCGCCCGCGCTCGGCGGCTTCCTCGGCGGCATCATCCTTGCCGGGCAGTTGATGGCGGTGTTCATGTCCAACGCGGGTGGCGCGTGGGATAACGCTAAGAAGCACATCGAAGAGGGCAACTACGGCGGCAAGCACTCCGACTCGCACAAAGCGGCGGTCGTCGGCGATACCGTCGGCGATCCGTTCAAGGATACGGCGGGTCCGGCGCTCAACCCGATGATCAAAGTCGTCAACCTCGTCTCGCTGCTGGTTGCGCCGCTGGTGGTGACCGTCGCCGCGCCGCAGACGGACAGCGGTACCCGTCTCGCTGTCACCATCGTGATGCTGGTGCTGGTCGGCGTGATCGTGTGGGCGATCTTCCGCAGCAAGCGCATCGACAAGGAAACCGAAGCGCTGGTCGAGGAAGTGGCCGCCGCGGGCGACTAGCTCCCGCTACATAACGACGTCGGGACGAGGCCTAAGTGGGTTGAAACAGCTCAGATGCTGACCCCACCCTCGGCCCCGCCCCGAATTCGGGGCGGGGCGCCAACACCGCTCGCCGAACCGCATTAGTTTTCGTAAAGACTCGGTTTATCGCGTCCGCAAACAGAAAAGAAACGGGGCGATCCACATCTGCGGATCGCCCCGTTTCTTTCAAATCTTAGTTCCCCGCCAGCGCCTCCAAATCCGCGCGCGTGAAGGTCGACAGCCAGCCCAGATCGCGCTGCGCGAAGGCGCGCAGCAGCAGGCTATACATGAACGGTCGTGCCGTTTCATCTGCGAGGACTGCGGCGGGCGGGATGGGCGCGGCGAAGTCCAGCCGCACGGTCGTGTAAAACTCACCGGGAAGCACCTCAGCACGCACCTCGACCTGCCGCTCTGTCAACATATCGCTGAAGGAACGCTGCGTGACCAAACTCTGATACGCGGCGATCCGTGCCGGGATGATGCGCGCGGCGGTTTCCGCAGCGTCGGGCTGCGCGAACAGCAGCACCACCGATCCGATCTCCTCGGTTTCGCTCACGACCTGGGCGAACAGCGCCAGCTTATAGGGCGGCAGCGCTTCAAAGTCGTTATCCAACAAACGCTCGATGATGGCGCTTCGTTGTTCGGGTGACAGGGTAGGCGGGAGCATCGCGCCGAGGTCGCTGAGGGCGGCTAGTCCGACATCCGACGGAATGAAGGCTTGCAGCAGCGTACCCTCATCGCTGATGGCTGCGACCGCCGTTCGATACAGCGGATTGCTGGCGAGACTGTCCTGTTGCCCGTTCACCACCTGCTCGACGACCTGCAAATCCTCAAACATATTCGCGCCGATCATGAACTGCGGTGCGATCAGCCGCCCCCACAGCCGCCCAAGATCGCCGCCGAAGAAGTCCGCCGGGTTGCGTTCGCGCACGTTGATTTGTTCGCTGTTTTCACAGCCGACCGAACCGCACCACAGTTCAACTTCGCCCGTGACTGACTCCTGGGTGAAGTCGCGGGCGGTCAGCGCCGCGCCGATGGCTGCGGGGTCAAAGTCGCCGAACAGATACATGACGGTTTGCGGTGGGGCGAGATCGACCAGCGCGCGGTCGATCTCGAAAAAGTCGATACCCATCGCGGCGGGTATCTCGTCGCCGAGGGTGAAATATTCCAGGCCGGGCAGCATCGTATTTCTGAACGTGCGTCTCCAGATGTCGTAGGCTGCGCCGCTCGCCGCCTCATAGTCCGCCCAGTCAGCGGGACGCTGCGCGGCGGGGTATGCCTGTTCCACCGCGGTGAAGTCGGCGAAGTAGAGGTCGCCGTGCGCTGGATTGGGGACGAGCGCCAGCGCGTCCAGCAGCGGCGACGAGTCGTCTTGCGCGATAGTCACCGTGGTGTTCAGCAGCAGCGTGAGGATGAGGAGCAGACTCGCGAAACGTTGCAGATTCATGCTTTGCACACTCCTAGACTAGGCCTGAGTAGTGCCATTATAGGCAGTTTTCGCATTGGGCGCGGAGCAGCGCTTTGAACGCGGTTGCAAATGATATGTTAGGCGGTAGCGTATTCCGCTGCAGGCTCGGGGATCGGATCGCCATGTGCCAAACTGCTGGTCAGCCAACCGATTTTGGCATCCTCTAACATTTCTAACGCTTCGGCAATGGTTTCGCCGCCGCCGACACAGCCCGCTAGTTCGGGGATGACTGCGCCCCAACTGCCGTCTTTTTCGGGGATGAGTTCGATTTTGTAGCGCAGTCCCAGATAATACTGCAGGTCTTTATTTGTCTTCGCCATTTTCTTCCTCTGTCTCAGCTTGCCTCACTTCGTTCACTTGGTCAATCAGCTCAAGCGCGGCACGAACATAGACGGGTTTCACCGGGCGATTGAAGGGAATGATAACTTTGAAAGCTTGATCTTCAATCACTGCGCGAAAAATATGATGACTGCCTGCGCATGATCGAGCACAAAACCGTGATCTTCCAGCACTTGCCGAAGTTCTTCAAAACTAACATCTTTGGGACTCTGTCGTAGTTTCTGGAGACGTTTTTGGCGTTTGGTCATCTTGATTATACCAATGGTGTTGACCTTGTTGAGCGCGCACATAAGACGGTGCGCGGAAACAGCCATTATAGGCCAGTTTCGCATTGGGCGCGGAGCAGGCGGACAGCAGCGCTTCGATACCCCCGAATTCCGTCGCATGGGGCATAATCACAGGTGGGTCGAATGCTTCTCTAGAAAGGAGAACGGCAGCCTCTCTGCCTGACCTCTGATGACACAGACAATCACCAACGAGTACCTTGCTCAGACTGGCTATTTGATTGAGCCCGCGCCAGTCGATGAGTGGCGGCATTTCGACGAAAATGATCCGGTTCCCGCCTATTTTCAATTCGACTGGTTCAGTTCGCGCCATCCTGATCTGTACCACAAGTTTGCCCTCTCCACCGAAGCACTTATGGATGATCTGGAGCAAATCGTCGATTTAACCGGACGTATCGTAGCCGATATTGGCGCGGGCACGGGACGCGGTACGCTTCGGCTTGCCCGAAAGGCCAGGCACGTCTTCGCCATTGATCCCTTTAAATCGGTTCTGGATTTTAACCGACGACTCACCGAACATGCCGGGCTAACGAATGTCACCTACAAACGGGAATCCTGCGCTCAGATCTCGCTGCCCGACAATGCGGTGGATGTGGCGATCAGCTCGTGGGCAGTGCTGGACTATGCTGAAGCCTACCGGATCACCAAGCCGGGCGGCTATCTGATCTTTATGGGCAGTTGCCCCGGCACATTATGCGGGGAATTGACCGCGACCCTCGCTCCCGAATATCCCACGATCATCGATTCTGTAGCGTCGGCTGAGGTTTACGATCCGGCGTATCCCACAACCGAGGTAGAAGTCGCGGGCGGTACGTGGAACGGCGTGCCGCTCGCAGCTCCGCTGCGCGTGCGCGATTTCACCTTTGTAGGGGATTACGGTACGGTCGACGAAGCGGCGGCGGTGCTTGGGCGGTTCTACGGCCCCAAAGCCCGGGCGTACCTGCAGGAACGCGCTCAGTCGTCCATCAGTTGGCGATTGCGCATCGAGTACTGCCGGATCGCGAAATAGGTTTTGCCTGGCGCCGTGTTCACGGCTGATGTGTGCGTGCGGAGTGCTATTGATAGTTCCTGCATTTAGCGTGCTGTCCGGGCGAGCCCTCACGGGATCGCCCGTTAATCTGTGATGCAGCCCTCATACTTGCATCCCACCGATACGTGCCATCCGCCCCAATTCCTCACGGGTAACGATGGAAAGCCAGGCAACTTCGCCGTTCCAAACGAGTTCGTGAAAAAGTTGGAAGATGCTGCCGGGAGTCGACACTTGCGGCGTGCGCAAGGAAGGCCGGCTGAGCGCGATGATCTCTTCCGCTTCGGCTTTGTCCGCCCCAAATTCAAAACGTACGACCCAGCGATCTGCGGCACGGACAATATGTGTTTCTACAGCGTTTACAAAGCGGCTTGCCAACGCATCGCTCATTAATTGCGATCCCAAGTAGAGACGATATTGGTTGATGCGCTCCGGTACGATGGTCGCAGCAGCTTGGGCATCGGCCTCATCGCGGTAGACAAGGATGACGTCCGTGACTTGCTGCGTTTCGGTGACGACATCGGCCAGCATTAGCAGATCAAAGCGAGGCAGCGTCGTGTAGCCGTTATCGAGTAGCTGCTGTAAGGATCTGCTGCGGTCAACCAGTTCATAAGGCGGGAATTCAAAGAAAGGGGGATCGGATAATTCAAAGAGTAGATGGTGTTGATCAGGAATATAGGCTTGCAGCAATACACCCTGCTCAGCCACAGCGGCGGCGGCCGCCTGATAGTCCGGATCATCTGCCAGCGAGTCAATGGTGCCAATTGCCCGCATCGAGACCCCTGCCAATTTCTCACCACCTGCCACACCAATAACATGCGCTGGAGAAATCAACACGCTCCACGGGTGACCGTAGATGCCGCCAAAGAGGTCAACCGAGGCGTTCGCGGGGTCGCTTTCGCTGTAACGGTAGCAACCTGGCGCGGGACACAGGAGTTGGTAATCACCGAGGAGCAGGGTGTGCGCATAATTCCGTGACTTATAGGCCGAGCGTACAGCATCGGTATCAAATGAGCCTTCAAGGTAGTACACATCTTCTAGGCCGTTACCTTGCAGAAGGCTGCGCTGAATCTGAAAGAAGTCGAACCCCATGACTGGTTCGAGGTCGTCAACCCGCGCAAATACTTGGTGAGTTGGCGATTGCATTCCCCGGAAAACACCCCACCACACACCAAAGGCTTGAGCATTGGTCTGATCTTGTTCCGATCGCCATGCTTCATAAGTATTCCAGTCACTGGGAAGCTGCGCTGCGGGATAGGCATTGGGAATTGCCGCAAAATCAGCAAAATATACGGGATCGTTTTGACCTTGTGGCACGAGAGTCAGCATGTCCAGCAGCGGTGAGTCTTGTTCCTGAGCAGCGGCGAACGAAGTCACGCTGGTTAGCGTAATCAGCAGCAGAATGACAACGATAAAGCGCGAAAAATTCATTTTGGGCCGCGTCCTTTTGCTAGATCAGTGGCAGTTGGATGGTGATAGGCTTATCCAGCGGGGTGATGGTCGTGTCCTGTAAAACAGCGTTTGCGTCCAGCACACTCACCGCTTCGACCAGTGCGTCGGCGTCGGGGAGCACGGTCGCGCCCTGCTCGGCGAGCGCCTGATTGCCACTGGCGTCGCTCGCCAACGTGAACACGCGCCGCCCCTGCTCGACGGCGCGCCGCGCGGCGTGCATCGCACCGCCGTCGTGCTGGGTCTGCACGACGATCACCGCGGTACTTAGCCCACTGATGAGGCGGTTGCGCGCGACCAGCGCCGGCGGCGTGGGATGCGCTTCGGGGTGCACTTCGCTGATCAGTGCCGTGACCGATTCGGCAAGCGGTCGATTTTCCGGCGGGTAGAGGTTGAGCACGCCGCAGCCGAGCACGGCGACCGTTGGCGCGTTCGCCGCCAGCGCGCCCATATGCCCGCCCGTGTCGATGCCGAGCGCCAACCCGCTCACGATGATCCAGCCGCGCTTGGCGAGTTCGTAGCCGATGCGTTTGGCGGTGAGCAGGGCGTCCGGGGTGGGTGTGCGCGTGCCGACGATGGCGGCGCAGCGCAGCATGGTGACGGGCAGATCACCGCGCACGAACATCAGCGGCGGCGGGTCCGGGATGCGCTTGAGCAGCGGCGGATACGCCAAATCGCCGAGTGTGATCAGCTTCACTCCCGCCTGTTCCCAGCGGGTCATTGATGCCGCGACTCCGTCCACGTCCACGCGCTTGATCGCCGCCGCCAGCTTCACGCCGATTCCCGGCACACGATCCAGCGCGCGCTCGTCGGCGCGGAGAATTGCGTCGAGATCGCCGTTGAAGTGCGTCCACAGCGCGCGCAGTTTCTTCGCGCCGAGATGTTCGATGAGACATAAGGCGACCCATGCCGGAGGAATCGGCATGGGGTTATTCGGCTTGATAGTATTCGATGATCGACAGCAGCATGGTGTTGATGTAGGTGTTGACCTGCCGCAGCAAATGCGCCCATTCCGACGCGCTGCGCGGCACGTTCAGCTCTGACCACGTGAGCACGGCGTTGGTGACAAAATCGCTGAAATAAAAGAAACCGCGCACAGCCTGGGGCAGCGACAGTCCATCTTTTTCCAGAATCGCCGCGTAATCTTTGCCGATGCGAATAGCCTCCGCGAGGCGGTTATCCGGTGACCCGGCGGCCAGATACGCGCGCAGCCCTTCCAGCACGCGCCGCCCCTGATCGCGCATGGTCGCCCGCGTGGCTTCGCTCATGGAGGCGTACCACGCTTCTTGATTCAGCGTGCCGCCGCCCACGGTCATGCGCGTTTGACCGAGCGCATTCTGGAGGATCACCTGCACTTCGAGCGGCTGCAGTTCGCCCTGCGTCGCCGCATACTGCGTTAAATCCGCTTTGCGAAAGCGGCGATGCCCGCCGGGCGTACGACGCGACGGGAGATCGCCTTTATCGGCCCAGTTGCGCACCGTGGCCGGGTGCACGCCTAACAGGTCGGCGGCTTGGCGCAAACTAACCCATTCCGATGTTTCTGTCATGTGTCCTCCTGTATCTCTCTTAGTATACAGTCGGATTGGCCTATTCGGGTACGAGTTTGCGCCCCTCGACATAGATCGCCACCTGCACATCGGCTACGCCGACCTGCGGCGCGACGATCACCCGGAGCGGGAACATGGCCCCCGATTCCAGATGAATGCCGTCGAGATCGACGACGCGGTAGCCCATCAGCAGATCGTGCTCATCCAGCAGCAGCACCACCGCGCGTAAGGCTTCGGCGGGCAGGGTGCCCGCGTTGCTCACAGCGGCGCTGACGACATAGCGCCCATCCGTCAGCGGCTCCGCGGTGACCGCGTCTGCTTGCAGCGTCACCCAAGCGGCGTCGGCGCTGCGGCTCGCCCCGATCAGCCGCGCGCTGCCGCTGGCCGGGCTGCGCGTATCAAAGACCGCCTGATACGGCGCGAACCCGCCCGCTGGGATGATCGCCTGTTCAAGGGCGATCTGCTCAATATAGCTGGCCAACTGGACTTCGAGCACCACTCCTGTCACCGCATACGGCAGCGGATTGAAAATCATTCCCAGACACAAACGCGAATGTTCGCGTGTTTCATAGCAGACCGGATTATCATAGGCGAGCGGAAGGCCCGCCGGAGAAATAACTGTCATAACTGCCGCGCGCGTCGGCGCTGCTCTCGGAGACGCTAACCGCCCTATCGTCAAGGTGACACTTGGATAAGTGGTCGGTAAGGTACTCGGAGAGGCGTGATCCGTAACAACGTTGCATCCAGCGACCCAGGTACTCATAAACAGCCCCAGGATCAGCGGACGCCAGCCCCAGTACCCCATGAGCGGATTTATCCCTCATTATCCCATACCGCTGTTCGGTTATCCCACATTATATCCGTATCAAGTAGAATTGTCAGGGGATCAAAGAGGCAATATTTCAAATTGCCGGGGAGCATAGTCATTATGGATGATATACGCTTAGAAGCGCTCATCGGCGACGCGCTCAAACGCCGCGGTTGGACGGTGTGCACAGCAGAATCCTGTACCGGAGGCTTGATCGCGCATCGCCTGACGAACATCAGCGGGAGTTCCGCCTATGTACTCGGCGGCGTCGTGACCTATTCCAACGAAGCGAAGATGAAGCTGATCGGGGTGCCGGAAGCCACGTTGAGCGCGCACGGAGCGGTCAGCGCGGCGACGGCGCAGGCGATGGCGGAGGGGGTGCGTGCCCTGTTTAATGCGGATATCGCCCTGAGCGTCACTGGAATCGCCGGGCCGGGCGGTGGTTCGCCGGAGAAACCCGTCGGGCTGGTGTATATCGGTTTGGCGTTGCGCGACCGCGAGACGCAGGTCAACCGCT
The DNA here is from genome assembly GCF_016713355.1 of Candidatus Flexifilum breve. NCBI lineage: Bacteria > Bacillati > Chloroflexota > Anaerolineae > Aggregatilineales > Candidatus Flexifilaceae > Candidatus Flexifilum > Candidatus Flexifilum breve. The sequence goes on along the minus strand of NZ_JADJPI010000007.1, from coordinate 72,180 downwards.
ACCTATGGGATGGCGACCGCGAATCGAACAAAGCCCGCAGCGCCGACGCCGCCTTGCAAATGATTTATGCAGCAGCCAAAGCCTAGAAGAAAGAAACGAGAAAGATTCAACGCAAAGGCGCGAAGACGCCAGGACGCCAAGTAAGATTCAGAATTACCTGAGAGCGTCGCTGCTGATGCTCGACTGAAGCAAGACCCGACCTGCCCCGTTTTTTGTCACCCTACTTTGCGCCTTGGCGTCCCGGCGTCTTTGCGTTGAGTCTTTTCTTTGCGCTTTACCCGTTCAGGATGCGGACTTGGTTGCCGTCCTGATCCACGACGAGCGCCGCGCCCGTCCCGCTGATCGTGATGGGCAACCCGGCGGCCTGCACACGTTCGATCACGGTTTGCGCTGCGCCGGGCACCACCAGATCCCACCAGTCGAGGCCGACTGCCGTCTGCGGCGGCAGCATGCGCCCCGCCCACGTATTCGTGCCCAGGTGATGGTGATAGCCACCCGCGGAGAAGAACAGCGCGCCGGGATAATTGCGCACGACGACATCCAGCCCGAGTACGCCGTTGTAGAACGCCTCCGCTTTTGCCAGATCCGACACATGCAGATGTACATGCCCGATGATCGTCCCGGTGGGGATCGCATCGTAGGGCGTCGGGTCGGCGTCGTTGACCAGCGCGCGCAGATTGAGCGGTTCGGTCGCCATTTGCAGATCGCCGTGGATATACGTCCACTCGTCACGCCGCCGATCCCGGTAGATTTCCAGTCCGTTGCCATCGGGATCAGACAGGTAGAGCGCCTCGCTCACCAGATGATCGGATGCGCCACCGATGGGGTAATTGGCTTCGACTAAGCGTTTGAGCACTTTGCCGAGCGCGGGACGACTGGGCGTGAGAATCGCCACATGATACAGCCCGGTCGAACGCGAGGGCTTGGGCGTGAACTGCTGATTCCCCACCAGCGTGATGATGGGCGCGGAGTCACCTGCCGAGAGCGCGACCGAATGCTCGCCGATCTCGGTGGCCTGCAAGCCGAGGATATCGCGGTAGAAGCCGAGCGACCGACTCAGGTCGCGCACGCGAAAACGAGCTGCGGCGATATAGGTGGAGTCGGGGAGGCGAAAGTCGGCCATGTCCTAGACCTTTACGAGCTTGAAGGCGAGATCAGTGCCCATGCCGTGGTCATAGCCGAGAAACACGATGAAGCGCACGAGATGATCGAGGTGCATCGCTTCTTTCGCCCCGCCCACATCGACCACCTCAAAGCCGATGTCCTCCAGCAGCGTCTTGACGACGGCTTTGGCAGCGCTGTCGTTCCCAGCGATGAAGGCGGTTAATCCCTGGGCAGCGGGATTCGCAATCACCTGTGAGAAGATGTGATTGAAAGCCTTCACAACTTTCGAGTCGGGCAGCAGCGCCTGAACGCGTTCCGTCGTGGACAGCGGATCGGTGCTTTGAAAATCGTTCGCCGTTTCGATGACGATTTTGCCCTTGAGCCCAGGCAGCTCGCTGACCACTTCGGCGACGCTGCCGAACGGCACGGCGAGAATGATCACCTCACCAAAACTGACCGCTTCCGCCTGCGTGCCACCCTGCGCGCCGATGGCTTGGGCAGCGGTCTGCGCTTTGCTCGCGTCCCGCGAGCCGAAAAAGACGGCATGCCCGGCTTTGATCAAGCGCTGCCCGACGCCGCTCGCGATTCTCCCGGTCCCGATGATTCCGATCTGCATAGCTTCTCCCTTGTCAAAGTCAACAGTGATCAGTTCACAGTTCACAGTGCGAACATGAACCCGGCATGGGTGTTCTTTGACTGTTCACTGAACACAGTGAACGGTGAACTCCCGATTATCCGGCGGTGAGGCCGCCATCAATGGCGATGGCCTGACCTGTGATAAAAGACGCTTTGTGACTCAGCAACCATACGACCGTCTCGGCAATTTCCTGCACCGTCCCCAGACGCCGCATGGGGTTGCCCGTGACCCGGCGCTGCATGTGTGGGGCGACCTGCACCATGTCGCGCACCATGGGCGTATCGGTGAAGCCGGGGCAGATGGCATTCACGCGGATATTTTGCGCCGCATATTCGAGCGCCGCCGTCTTGGTCAAACCGATCACGCCGTGCTTGCTGGCGTCATAGGCGCTGGCGTAGGGGAAGCCGACCAAGCCCGCGACCGAGGCGGTGTTGACGATTGCGCCACCGCTCCGCAGGAGCAGGGGCAGTTCGTATTTCATGCACAGCCACACGCCCTTCAGGTTGATGTTGATAACTTGATCCCACGCCGTCTCGTCCTGATCGGCAGTCGTGGCCATGACGCCGCCCACGCCTGCATTATTGAATGCGCCATCCAAGTGACCATAGGTTTCGTCGGTCGCGGAGATCAAAGCGCGCACCTGCTCGGCTTTCGAGACATCGCACGGGACGAAGATCGCGCCGCCGCCCGCCGCTTGAATCAGCTCCGCCGTTTCCGCGCCCAACGCCGCGTTCACATCGGAGACGACGACGCGCGCCCCTTCCCGCGCCAGCGCGAGCGCAGTTTCGCGGCCAATCCCCGACGCGCCGCCCGTCACCAGAATCACTTTTTCAGCCAGTAAACTCATGTTGATTCCCTCAGAAAAACTAACCTGTAGCGATCACACGGCAGGCACTTCTGCACTAAAACGTTGATTTAGAATTAATTAAAAACCATAAAACCTAAACACTTTAATTCTTAAGCCGCCTATATAGTGATGATTAAGCACGTACTTCTCATCACCATCGGAGACTTTCCATGAAGAAACCTATGCTCCTCACGCTCCTCCTCCTACTCGTCGCTGTCAGCGGCCTGCTCGTCGTCAGCGCCCAAACTGAAACCCCGGAAAATCTGCTGTGCACCGAAGATGGCAGCAACGGCATTCAGTGCAACACCGTGGCTGATAATGAATGCTTCCCCGGCGGTGACATGGCCTGGGAAAGCGGTAACGGCCCGTGTGAACAGGGAAACCAAGAAGTCTGGGTGTGCGGTTGGTACCTCGCCCGCTACAACGCCGGACTGATCAGCACCATGCCGCTGGATTGCCACTGGGTCTTCCCGCCGACGCCGACCCCGACCGTGATCCGGTACTCGTAAGCTTCACCTGAGCACTGCTGCGCTGCGGACAGGCGATAATTGTAGGTGCCTGTCCGCAGCGTTTTTTTACGCCTGCACGACCCCCTGCGCCGTCAGTTCATCAATTTCAGCCTCCGTATAGCCAAAACTGAGCAGCACCGCGCGCGTGTGTTCGCCATAGCCGGGCACGGGCGCGAGTTCCGGCAGGTCGCCGCTGCGGATTGGGCTGTGGATGACGGGCATTTCCGACCACGTCCATTCCAGTGAGCGCCGCGCTTCGATCTGCGGGTGGTTGAGCGCCTCGCTCGGGCGCATGACGCGCGAAAAACAGCAGTCAGCCGGTTCGAGCTGCGCTGCCCACTCCGCCGCCGTCTTAAGCGCGAAGATCTGCTCCAGTTCCGCCAGCAAATAACGCTGACGTTCTGGCTTTTCGTAGCCTTCAATCAAGTCCGGACGGTTGATCGCCGTGCAGAAGTTCGTCCAGAATTTGGGTTCGAGCGCCGCCAGCGTGACCGACTGCCCGTCACTGGTCGTGTAGACGTTGTAGCACGCCATTTTGCCGGACAGCCGCCCGCGAATGTGATCGCCCGCGCTAATGGCTTCGACCCACGAGATCGTCATGAAGGGCAGCGCCGCCTCGAACAGCGAGATGTCGAGGAAGGCGCCCTCGCCTGTGCGTTCGCGCCCAAACAGCGCCGCGCAAATCCCCGCGACCGCCGCATACGCGCTGCCGAGATCGGCCACCTGCCCGCCGAAGGGCTGCGGTGAGTTCATTTCGCCGAGCAAGCCTGCCTCACTGATATAGTTGAGATCATGCCCGCTGCGCTGCGCGTATGGCCCGGTCGCGCCCCAGCCGGAGAGCGCGCAGAACACGAGCCGCGGGTTGATCGCCTTCAGCGTGTCATAACCGACGTTCAGCCGATCCAGCACGCCGGGGCGGTTGCTCTCGATCAGCACGTCGGCGCTCGCCGCCATACGCTGGAGCACGGCTTGCCCGCGTTCGTCTTTCAAGTTGAGGATGATGCTCTGCTTGCCGCGATTGGTCGCGCCGAAGTACGCGCCCTGCTCGTCGATGAGGGGCGGCATCCAGCGCGCATAGTCGCCGCCGCCCGGCGCTTCAATCTTGATGATCTCCGCGCCCAGATCGGCCAGCATGAGAGTCGCCACGCCGCCGGGGAGCAGGCGCGTCAGGTCAAGGACACGAATACCCTGTAATGGTTTGGTCATGATCACTCCGAGCAAGTGCTGCAGGCGCTGAGCCAACCATAACGCAAACCGCGCTGGGGATCGAAAATTCGACGCTGGTTGAGATCGTAGGTCAAACGTCAGCCGGGGGACAGGCAGCGCATGGCACTTTACCGCATAATGAAAGGTAGAACGTTTCTACCTCAACAAGGAAGCACCATGTTCCGGCGGATCACTCTGCTCATTTTCGCGCTCACCGTCACCTTGACGGCGGCGGGCGTTTCCGTCTTTCCGACTTACGCTCAAACTTACTGTATGTCTGTGACCTCCCGGCTGGCGATCGGCGCGCAGGGCGTCGTCACGCCCGGTCTGCCCAATGTGCTGCGTGACCAGCCTGTGCCCGGCGGTGGCGCGATTCTCGCTTACATCCCCGCGGGCGGCGTGTTCACGGTTGTCGACGGCCCGGAGTGCAACAATGGCATCACGTGGTGGCAAGTCGACTATGACGGTATCGTCGGGTGGACGCCCGAAGGCCAGTGGAGTACCTACTGGACAGAACCTGCGGTCGACAGCGAAGCGACCGCCAGCCCGGCGGCGAGTGTCCCGACCACCCCGACGCAGTGTACACTTGCGCCGCGCCTGACGATCAACGACCCGGCGCAAGTGACGCCCGGCCTGCCGAATCGCGTGCGCGTCGCGCCGACGTTTGCCGCGCGCGTGCTCGGTTTGATCCCCGGCGGCGGTGTGTTCACCGTGCTGACGGAGGGCGTATGCGCGGACGGTGTGTACTGGTATCAGGTGGACTACAACGGCTTGATCGGCTGGACGGCGGAGGGGCGCAACTCGACGTATTGGCTTGCGCCGCAGGGCTGAAGTTGCTATCCAACGTCAGTTAGGGATGAGCCTCATTCGCTCCTCCCCTCACCCCCAACCACTCTCCTGTCAGGGGTAGGTTTTTAATGCTTCCTAATGGAATGCGCGTTTCTTTCGCCAAAACCCCCTGTAGGGACGAGGCATGCCTCGTCCTGTTTTTCTCTGGATTGAACCAAAAGCCTGCCATCCGTGAAAGCAAAAGAAGGTTTTAGCCAATAGGGTGACGGTTATTTTGGCAAAGGAGGACGAGGCATGCCTCGTCCCTACAATTGAAAACCTACCCCTGTCAGCACCCCCTCTCCCACGCAAGCGGGGAGAGGGGAGACAAACAGGGTTTTTGCTGGCTCCCTGAATTCGGGGAGGGGCCGGGGGTGGGGTCAGAACTCCGTATTCATAAGTTAAATTGCATAAGTCGGTTCTCGAAACAAATCCACGAATGGATGTAGGGGCGCACCTGCGTGTGCGCCCGAAACCGGGTAGACACATAGGTCTACCCCTACATTGGAACTTTCGCGAGTCGACTTTAGACAGCGCACAGGAATCAAAAACGCCCGCTCAATGACGGGCGTTTTTCATATCAAATAATGACGGCCGCTAGTCGGCGGCGGCAGTGGTGGCGGCTGGTTTGGCCTCAGCAGCGGCAGGCTTACTCTCGGCAGCCGGTTTAGCAGCGTCGGCGGCAGGCTTGCTGGCATCATCACTGGTCTTGGGGGGGGTGAGCGTAGATGAACGCGACGCGCTCTTGCTGTCGTTGACGTAGAAACCCGTCCCCTTGAAGATCACGCCCGCTGCCTGTATCACGCGCACAACCTTTTGCCCGGTCACCGGATCAACGGTGAGCGGTTCATCGAGAAACTTCTGGCGATAATCAAAGGTCGTCCCATCTTCACGACGATACGTATATAGCGGCATTTACGCACCTCAATACAGCATAGTTGTTCACACTACATCCCACAGTGCATATTACAACAGATTTCAGGTAAAAGTCTATATGCGGTGGGTAAATCTGATAAAGAATTTATGATTCCCGCCATGGGGTAAGATTTGGGACTGTAACTACGTCTGTAATGTACTTCAGGCCCGATTCATCCCAACCGACACCGAACGATCAGTAGTCTGGAAGCGAACTATAAGGACAAGCGCCCCACCCAACAAGGAGACATGATGCACCACGACCTGCTGCTGCTGGCTACTTTTACGATGGCGATTCTGACCGCATTTTTCGGCGGCTGGCTTGCCCGCAAGCTTGGTTTCCCCACGTTGCTCGGCTATTTGCTCGCAGGGATGGCCATTGGGCCGTTCACCCCCGGTTTTGTCGGCGACATCAACGATATCAGTCAACTGGCAGAGATGGGCGTCATCTTCATGATGTTCGGCGTGGGGCTGCATTTTTCCTTGCGTGACTTGTGGGCGGTGCGGCGGGTGGCGCTGCCCGGTGCCGTGTTTCAGATGCTCATCACGACGGGAATTGGCGTGCTGCTGGCGCAAGCGTGGGGCTGGTCGCTGCAGGCCGGGCTGGTGCTCGGACTCGCCCTCTCGATTGCCAGTACAGTGGTGCTGCTGCGCGCCCTGACCGACAACGATCTGCTGCGCACGCGGCACGGCAAGGTCGCGGTGGGGTGGCTGGTGCTGGAAGACTTGGCGACCGTCGCCATCCTCGTGCTGCTGCCCGTGCTGATGGGCGGCGGCGAGGTTTCGCTGGCCAACATCGGGCTAGCCATCCTCAAAACGGTGATCTTCGTCGCGCTGATCATGCTGGTGGGCGCGCGCCTGCTGCCGTGGCTGCTCACGCAGATCGCGCAGACCCGTTCGCGCGAACTCTTCACCCTCGCGGTCGTCGCGCTGGCGCTGGGCACAGCCTTCGCCGCCGCCGAACTCTTCGGCGTGTCACTGGCGCTCGGCGCGTTTCTGGCGGGTGTGGTGATCGGCGAGTCGGAGATCAGCCATGAGGTCGGCGAGGAAGTTGTCCCCTTCCGCGAGATTTTCGCCGTGCTGTTCTTCGTCTCGGTTGGAATGCTCGTCAACCCGGCGGTGATCGTCGCGAATGCCGGGCAGGTAATTGTGTTGAGCGTGCTGATCATCGTGGGCAAGTCGGTGATCACGCTGCTGCTGACGGTGTTCTTGCCCGCGTCGCGCATGACGGCGCTGGTCGTCGCCGCCGGGTTGAGTCAGATTGGCGAATTCTCGTTCATCGTCGGGCAGTCCGGGATCGCGCTCGGCGTGCTGTCACAGGACCAGTATTCGCTCATTCTGGCGGGCGCGCTGATCTCGATCATCGTCAATCCGCTCATGTTCCGCTCGATTCCGCTCGCCGAAAAATTCCTCCTGCGCCTGCCCATCTTCAGCCATCCGTCGCGGGACGAACCAGCGGTCGCCCCGGCGGATACTGCACCCTTAGCGCCGATCTATCATCGGGCGCTGGATCAACTGCTGATCGCTGCGCAGGGCATCGAAATCGCGTGGATTCCCGTGTCGTCGCACAGCCCGCTGCGTGGTTCGACGATTGCGCACAGCAATTTACGCGCGACGGTCGGCACGTCGATCATCGCGCTTATGCGCGATGGCGCTGTCGTGCCCAATCCTAAATCGCACACGCCGCTGCTCGAAGGGGATATTGTCGGTTTGATCGGGAATCCGCAGGAGTTGGAGGCGGCACGGCAGCTCTTGAATCCGCCAGAACTGCTGCCGGTGTGAAAATAAACAGGGCGCACCGCAGCGCGCCCTGTTTGCTGGTGCAGATGGGTTTTATTCGGCGGTTTCCAGCGAGACGGAGTAGGTGAGATCGCTGTAGCTGTAGTCGCTGATGCTGACCAGCACTTCGCCATCCGAGTACACCGAGAATTCCAGCGTCAGGCCGCTGACATAGCTGCCGCTGCCCGAAGCGAGCGTGCTGCCCGCTTGCATCACGCTGATGTTCGGCGAACCCGTCGCGTTATCCGAGTCGACAGCCAGCGTCAGCCGGACGACCGAGCCCGCTTCGCCCGTGAAGACGAGTGACCGGGTCGGGTTCATACCATCGCTCGAGAAGGTGACTTCCTGCGCGCCGTCGTCCAGCGAGGGCAGAATGCCGCGTTCAATCGTCAGCGCGACCGAGCCCGTGCCCGAGATCACGTCGAGGACGATGGTGTGCGTGCCGCTGGTGGTCAGTACATAATCGGTGATTTCGGGATCATTGCGCCGACCGCTGTCCTGGTCCGCGATGAGCTGGTAGTTGTACGGATCATTGATCGCCAGATCGGTATCAACCGTGCCCGTGCTTTCAGCGTAGACGTTGATGACTTCGCCCGTATTGCCTTCAAAGCTGAAGAAGAACGTGCCGCCGCGTTCGGTGATGTCGAGTTCGACCGTGTCACCGTAGGCGATGGGCTGCATGTCCGCCTTGTCGATCGAGAGCGTATATTCGCCGATCGCGGAACGGCTGAAGCTGTTCACCTGAATGGTGTACGCGCCCGTGTACGGCAGTTCGTACGGGCCGATCTGCGAGTTGAGCGAGCCGCCGCTGTCATCGTTCGACGTCAGTTCAAAGCCGCTGTCGTCGAGCAGGAGCAGGTACGTGTCGAAGATCGGGGAGTCCAGCCGGATGATGACCGAGTCGCCCGCTTCGCCCGTGAAGGCGTAATCGGCGGCCAGTTCATCATTGGTCAGTTCGGCGGTGACTTCCTGCGTGTATTCAATGCGCCGCACTTCGATTGTGTCGACGGTGAGCGTGAACGCGCCCACGGCTGCGCCGCTGTTGTTGTAGTAGGCAAAGCTCTGCGCGATGACGGTGTATTCGCCCGCGTCCGGCAGCGTGTACGTGATGCGCGAATCGAAGTTGCCCGCGCTGTCGTCATCGGTGTCGATCAGGTTACCGTCGGCATCCTGCAGCACGAGATACGGATCAAATTCGTCCGAAATCAGGCTGATGCGCACGGTCTGATTCGCTTCACCGGTCAGCGTGTAGGCGAAGGCCGGTTCGCTCTCGGTCAGCGTGCCTTCAAGCGTGTCGCCGACGCTGAGCGCGCCGCCATCGACGGGTTCGGGACGATCCGTACCGGGGAGCTGGACGGCTTCCTGCGTCGCTTCCGGTTCGGCCGTGACTTCGGTGAGCGGAGCCGGCGTCGGCGTAGGATCGGACTGCGCGGCCGTCATCATGGGCAGGCTCAAAGCAAAAATGACGAGAATGAGCAGGAGCAGCCCAAAGCGTGTCTGTCTTGGCATTGTGTTATTCTCCATAAAGCGAAGGCGCTAACTTGCAACCACCATACGTTCATTCTACTCGTATTTTTATTGAAACACATCCGCCGTAGGGCGGACGCCGGGTTTTCGTGGGGCGAAAAGTATGTTACAGTCTGTGAACCTGTCGTGCTAGCAAGCGAGAGATGAAGTAAATGACCGCATGGGTTGAACAATTGGCGGACTCCCTACAACCAGTGTTGGATTTACCGCTTGTCCGGCGGACGCGACGGAATCATGGTCTTGAACACGCGACGATCCACCTGCTGGCGAATCGCGTCAAGAATTTGCGCATGGCGGGGCGCAGTGATGGCAGCGGCTTCGTGCTGATGGGCGAAGCGCCCACCGAAGCCATTGACGCGGCGGTGCGCGATGCGCTGCGCCGCATGCGCAACGGCGAACATCATTTGGCGGTGCATCCCAACTGCGGCACCAACCTCGTCACCACGGGGATGATGACGTCGGCGGCGGCGCTGCTCGGTTTGGCGGGCGCAAATCGGCGCGATGTCTTCAATCGCTTCCCGACGCTAATGATCCTGATGATCGCCGCGCTGATCTTTTCGCAGCCGCTCGGTCTGTCGCTGCAAAAATACATCACCACCGACGGTGACCCCGCCGATCTCGAAATCATTCGCATCACCCGCAGCGAAATGCGGACGCCGTTCAGCGCCAATGCGATCACGGTGCACCGCGTGACCACGCGCTCCAGTTAAGGACTGAGGTTAAAGGACTGAGGACTGAGTAAACGACGTGACAGCGAACGCGCAGGCTGGGTTGTTCATCAATGAGCTTTGCTGCCAGCCCAGCCACCTAAGTAAAGCGTTCTCAGTTCTCAGTCCTCAGTCCTCAGTCCTCAATCTGTTATGACTAAATCACCTACGTTCTACATCTTTCATGGCGATGATGACCTGCGCGTTGAGGAAGAGGTCGGCAAGCTGCGTGCCAAGATCAGCGCCTCGCCGAACGCCGACCTGAACACCGCCGAATTCGACGGGCCGCAAACGTCCGTCGGCGAGCTGCTCAGCGCGGTGATGGCCTACCCCTTCCTCTCTGACAAGCGGTTGGTGATCGTGCGCGACCTGCTGGCGTGGATCACGCGCAAAGGCGCGGGCGAAACGGGCAAAAAGGCGGTCGAGGCGCTGGTGACGGCGCTGCCCACGCTGCCCGAATGGGGGCGGCTGATCTTCTGGGAGCGCGAGAAGCTCGCCGACAGCAACAAGATCGTCAAGCTGGCGCAAAGCGACGAACACGGCTTCGAAAAGCTGTACATGGTGCCGAAAGACAGCACTGAGTGGATTCTCAAGCGGGCGCGCGAGACCTACAACGTCGAAATCGAACCCGCGGCGGCGGTGGCGCTCGCCAGCGTCACCGGGAACGATCTGCGCGGCGCGGATAACGAACTGCTCAAGCTGATCGCGTTCGTGAACGGCGAGCACCCGATCACCGAGCAGGATGTCGCGCTGCTCACGCCCTATGTACAGGAAGCGAATATGTTCGAGATGGTCGACGCGCTGGCGGAAGGCCGCGCGAAAGCCGCCTCGACGCTGATGTACCGCCTGCTCGAACAGCAGGAAGACCCGTTCGCGATTCTGGCGATGATCAACCGCCAGTTCCGCCTGCTGCTTATGGCGCGCGATCATCTGGATCGCGGCGGCGCGCCCAAAGAGATCGGGTCGGCATTGAGCGTGCATCCGTTTGTCGGCGAAAAGCTGGCGAAGCAGTCGCGGGCGTTCAACGCGGCGCAGTTGGAGCGCATCTACCGCGCCCTACACGACTACGATGTGAAGATCAAAACCGGGCAGATTGACGCCAAGTTGGCGCTCGATCTGCTGCTGGCGGGGCTAGCACGGTAAAAACAGACCTCACCCCTAAATCCCCTCTCCGAAAAGAGGAGAGGGGACTTGGAAAGCACGCCTAGCTCCCGCTCTTTGGGCTGAGGACAGGATACTTTTAACAAACGAACAAATTGTAGGGACGCGCTTCTGCGCGTCCCTACAGGTGTTGTCTGAGGAAAGACAGTCTCGAAATATTAAAACTGTCTTGCCGTGAAGTGAATTCGGGGTGGGGTCGGTAACGACTGGATTTGGAACGTATGACCGAAAAACTGAGCGGCTATCGCAGTGACTGGCCGACCGACTGGCCTGCGCTGTTCGGCGTCCAGCGCCCGCTGATTTTAGAGATCGGCTTTGGGCGCGGCGCGTTTTTGCTGCATCTCGCGCGGCGCTACCCGGATCACAACATCGTCGGGCTGGAGATCTCGAATCGCTGCATGGTGATTGGCGAGAAGCTGATCGCCCGCGAGCAACTGACCAACGTGCGTGTGATCCATTCGACGGCGGAGATGGCGCTCAACCACCTGTTCGAGCCGCAGTCCATCAGCCAGATTTACGTCAATTTCCCCGATCCGTGGTTCAAGCCGGGGCATCATCACCGCCGTTTGATGCAGCGCGATACGGTCGACGCGCTCGTCAGCCGCCTGACGCCGGACGGCCGTTTGTACCTCGCCACCGACATCCTCGAATACGCCGAACTCAGCGCGGAACTGCTGGCCAACACGCCCGGCTTGACCAATCTGCTCCCTTCGGCGTGGGTGAATGACATGACAGATCGCGTCATTACTAAGTATGAACAGATTGCGCGGAACGCCGGACGCGCGTGTTATTATTTCGCCTATGCGCGCAACGAGATAAGCGCGCCGAACGTATCAGTGATCAGGGATTTGCCCATGCCGCATATTGTGTTCACCAGCCCGCTCACGCTGGATCAGATGGCCGATCAGTTTGCGGGGTGGAATGTCGACGAGGGCGACCTGCATATCCACTTTATGACGCTGTACCGCGGTCAACATGCGCTATTGTTTGAGGTGCACGTCGGCGAAGCAACGATTATCCAGCATCTGGCGCTGCGCGTGAGCGAACGCGCCAAACGCGAAGGCCGCGAATACACGATTCAGGTCAGCAGCATGGGGCATCCGCGCGCGACAGTCGGCGTGCATCGCGCGGTCGCCCTGCTCGGCGAGTGGTTGATTGGATTGCATCCGGACGCGCACGCGATGATCAACAAGGTGGCGGTGAACGATGGCGACGATTAACACGAACCTCACGACCCAATGGCTGCAGGCCATGGTGCAGATCAACTCGGTCAACCCCGGTCTCGACGACCTGGGGGCGGGCGAAGCCCAGGTGGCGCAGTGGTTGGCTGATCTGTGCCGCGCGCTCGGCCTCGAAGTTGAACTGCAGGAGACTGCGCGCAACCGTCCCAATGTGATCGCGCGCTGGCGCGGCACGGGCGGCGGTCAAAGCGTGCTGCTGACCGGGCACACCGATACCGTCAGCCTCGAAAACATGCTCGATAATCCGCTCGATGGCCGGGTCGAAGAGAATCGGCTGTACGGGCGTGGGGCCTATGATATGAAGGGTGGCCTCGCGGCGATCCTCGGCGCGGTTGAGGCGCTGATACGTGACGGTTTCCAGCCGCGCGGCGACATCATCCTCGGGTTCGTCACCGATGAGGAATACCTGAGCATCGGCATGGATGCGCTGGTCTCGGTTGTCAGGGCGGACGCTGCCATTCTCACCGAGCCGACCGAACTGCGCCTGTGCGTCGCGCATAAGGGCTTCGCGTGGGTTAACCTGACGACGCAGGGGCGCGCGGCGCATGGCAGCCTGTATCACACGGGCATCGACGCGATTGTGCACATGGGGCGGCTGCTCAATGTGATCGAGCGCTTCGAAAAAGAGGCCGCGCTCAAGACGAAGAGCCTCCTGCTCGGTCGCGAATCGATCCATGCCAGCATGATCAGCGGCGGTCTCGGCTTGAGTACGTACCCGGATCGCGCGCGTTTGCAGGTCGAACACCGCCTGCTGCCGGGGCGCACCGGCGACGATGTGATCGAGTGGTGGCAGGGACACATCAACGAACTTCAACGGGAAGACTCGCACTTTAACGCCGAAGTCGAACTGGAATTTTACCGTCCCGGTTACGAGATCAGCCTCGATGCGCCCATTGTGCAGACGGTGCAGCGCGCCGCAACCGCGATTATGGGGAGTGAGCCGACGCTGTACGGCATGTGGGCCTGGCTCGATTCGGCAATTCTTGGGCGCGCGGGCATCCCCACGGTGATCATCGGCCCCGGCGGCGAAGGCGCGCATGCGGCGGTCGAATGGGTGAGCCTCGACGATGTCTTCGCGTGTGCTGGCATCATCGCGGATGCGGTCGAGGCGTGGACAGCCTAAAAGTCCACCCCATTTCTACAGAATGTTGACAAAACCGATCAACATAATTTTTATCTAATCGATAAAATCATATGAATGATTGATTACTCAACTACGCTGTAGGGAAACTTCATGCCTCGTCGAACGCTTAAGATCCTTCTGTTTGCTTGTCTTGTTTTCACCCTGCTACTGACCTCAACCAGTTTTGCCGCCGGCGGCGTCACCATCACCAGCCTGAATTGGGTGGACGGTGGCGGCTGTGAGTACGTCGCCATTGCTGGCACGGTGATCGATTTCAGCTACAGCGATCCCGCCGTCAGCGTCCAGATTTTCAAGAATGGCTCACCTGTCGCCAGCACTGAGTTAAGCGCGTATCCCACGGGCAATTTCAGTCAGGGCTTCGTCGTCAACGCCGTCAGTGGTGACACGATCACCGCGACGGCGTCGATCAGCGGCTTCAATGCCAACGCGGGACCGATTGTGTGCGGCGGTGGCGGCGGCAGTACGGGCGGTGGATCGTCGAGCGGTGGTGGCGGGAACACGACTCCCGGCGACGGCCGCCTCAATTTTGCGCCGGATGAGTACTACACGCTGTACTGCGCCTTCGATCAACTGGAAATCTGGCGGGGCGTCCCAACCGGACTGCTGCTGCACACGGTGCCGCTGGCTTCACTGCTCGCGTTGTCCCCTGGTCAGGCTTATGCTGCTGGTGGCGGGACGACGATCCTGCGCGATGCCGAGGATGTATTCACCGTGTACGGGAGCAATGGCAATCTGGCTCCGCAAGCCGGAACGAAGTCGTTCCTGATGAGCGAGTGTATTACTCGGAACGGTGGGGAACCAACAGCTGCGGTCGAAGCAGCGCCGCCTGCTGTCGTGCCTCAGGTTGCTTTTTGCGAAGATCCGGCGACCTTTAACGACCGCTCCTGCTTCGAATCAGAAGAAGCCTGGTGCATTGCGAACAATTATTTACCGAGTGACTGCATCTCCTATAACGTTTTCCGCTGGTTTGGCGCGCTGCTGACGCAAGTGTTTCTGTGCGCGATGATGGCGGCGAGCGGTGCTTTCGGGATCGTCGTGATGGTGACGCCGAATCAGCTCCGCGCCAAGCGCGCAGAGATTCACGCGTGGATCGAACGAGTCAAGCGCTTGGCGCGGTGAGGCTGAGTTCTGGCATAGCCATATAATAAAAAGGGCGCATTTCGGTGCGCCCTTTAGCATTCAAGCTGACTGCTGACGATTATTCCGCGTCGGCGTAGTCCGAGCGATTGCGCAAACCCCGGTTGATCATCCAGAGCATGACGATGATGAGGGTGACGGCGATGACGATCACCGTGAGTTCCTGATACTGTTCGATGAACAGCGTCACCTCTTCCCAGTTTTCGCCGAGCAGCATCCCCGCGTAACCGAGCAGACCGCTCCAAATGGCCGAGCCGAGCGTCGTGTAAATCAGGAACTTGGGCAGGGGCATCTTTTGCGCGCCTGCGGGCAGCGAAATGAGGCTGCGCACGAGGGGCAGCAGCCGCCCGAAGAACACGATACCCGCCCCATACTTCTCAAAGAACTTCAGCGCGCGGTCATAATCAGCTTCCGACACGGTGATCCACTTGCCATAGCGGCGCAGCAGGCGGCGGACGATGGTATCGCCCAGCACCATGCCGATGTAATACAGCACGAGCGCGCCGAGCACCGACCCCAGCGTCCCGGCGACCCACACGCCGACGAAGCTCAATTCGCCTTGACCGGCGACAAAGCCCGCGAACGGCATGACGAGTTCCGACGGGATGGGCGGGAACACATTTTCCACCAACATGATCAAACCGACGCCGGGATAGCCTAAAGCCATGATCAGGTCTTGAATGAACGTCGCGAGCTGATCGAGAAGTCCAGACATGCACATCTCCTTGGAATGAATGAACAAGATGATTTTTACAGAGCATCCTTGAATTTTCCTTACGGAGACCTGTTTATTTACCTTAGCGTTGGATAAGAATATCCCCATTGTTGGACGCGCTGACCCTCATGTACAATGAACTCAACGCGTTTTTAAGCAATTTGCGGAGGCATTTCAGGTATGACTTTCGGCATCGATATGATCGAGGCAATCAAGACCGTCGGCTTGATCGGTGTATTTCTTGTCGTTTTCGCTGAGTCCGGCTTGCTGATTGGCTTTTTCCTGCCGGGAGATAGCCTGCTGTTCACCGCTGGTTTTCTCGCATCACAGGGGGTCTTCTCGTTGCCCGCGCTGGCGATTGGCTGCGGTCTCGCGGCGATCATTGGCGATAGTGTCGGCTATACGTTCGGTCGACGCGTGGGACGCCGCCTGTTTGAGCGCGAGGACTCGACTCTCTTCAAGAAGAAACATCTCGCCGCCGCGGAAGGCTTCTACGAAAAGCACGGCGCCAAGACGATTGTGCTGGCGCGCTTTGTGCCCATCGTGCGCACGTTCGCCCCCATCGTCGCGGGCATCGGCGAAATGGAATATCGCAAGTTCGTGACGTACAACATCGTCGGCGGCCTGCTGTGGGGTGTCGGCGTGACGATTGGCGGCTATGTGCTTGGCAGTGTTATCCCCGATGTCGACAAGTATCTGCTGCCGATCATCATCGTGATCATCTTTGTATCGCTGCTGCCGAGCGTGTACCATGTCCTCAAGGACAAGGAAATGCGCGACGGTCTGATCGGCATGGTGCGCCGTGTGCTGCACCTCAGCCCTGCCACCCCGGGCACGGGCGAATAGGTCAAGCATTCACATAAGCAGTGGTCGTAGGGACGAGGCATGCCTCGTCCTTTTTGTTGCAGTTGACTAGGATAGCCTCAAAACAGCGGCGTGCCGGTCAGGAAATACAGGCCGCCGTGCGCGATCAGTGCCGTGCCCCCCAGCAGTGATGCCCACTTCATCAACCGAGCCGACCAGCGCATCAGCGTTGCGCCGATGCGTTCCAGATACGGCAGAACACGCTGGCGCAGCACCAGAAACGCCCCCAGAAACCCGAACATCGGCAGTGCAAAGATGACGTTGTAAACGCCGAGCACGACGACACTCGCGAGCAGCCCGAGCTCCGCCTGAGCGATGCGTTCCAGCGCGGCGAAGTACGGCAGCGCCGTAGTCACTTCACTGCCGATCAGCACGATGCCGAGAAAAAATGTATGGATGGGGGCGAGCGATAGCGGCACAGGTGCGGCGTCAGGTTGGGAGGTGGCTTTCACGCGCAGCCCGAAGATGAACAGCACCACCCCGAGTACGATCACAAGGGCGTAACCCACTGTTGGCTGAATGCGGGTCAGGAGTTGTTCGAGGATGAGATTGAACCCGCTCAATATCAGCACGCCGCCGACGAAGTAGGCGAGCACGCCGCCCAGAATGTAAGCGATCACGCGCACGGTTGGCTTCGGGGTGGCCAGCAGAATGAACTGGGCAATGAACAGCGACGGATTAATGCTGTCGAGCAGTCCAAGACCTGCCACGGAGAGGAGCAGCGCCGTGGACATTTAGGCCTCCTTCGTCATGCGCAGCAGTTCGTCGCGGAGGGCTGCACGCAATGCCGGGTCAATTTCGGGCTGGATGATGCGCTCCGTCCAATAGGCGTCAGCCGATTGGCGGATGATGGTGGCGCGGACGGGCGAAATCTCGTCATTGAGCAGGCGCTGATTCCAATGGTCAAAGTCATCACGGATCAGTTTCATCAGCTCATCATTGAGTGTGGAAACCAACAGCAGTTCGAGCAGCATTGGAGCGTCGTCAAAGGTGGCTTGAACATAGGCGCGCGTCCACCGTCCCTTAGATTCTTCGTCACGCTCGTAGTAGGCACGCACCCGTTCCTCGAAGTTGGCGAAGAATTGGCGGATCAAGCCGTTGACGAGCGCGTCTTTAGAGGGGAAGTGGTGCAGTAGTCCGCCTTTGCTCACCCCCGCTTCTTTGGCGACCGCGTCCAACGTGAGCCCGGTGATCCCGCTGGTGCGGATCTGTTCAATGGCGGCGCGCAGCAGTTTCTGGCGGGTCTGCACGCCTGCATCGTGTTTGACTGACATAGTAGTCCTTTCCATACCGTCTGGACGGTTGGTCTAATAGCATCATACCGTCCAGACGGTCGGTATGTCAAGAGGCAGGGGCTCTCTTGAACTTTTTTGTTCATTTGAGGTATCTTTAATGTCACATTTCAAAGAAAAGGGTGTGAGATGTTTTCACAGTTACCAACTGACGTTAATGAATTCAAGACTTGGGATTGGGCGCGCCTGGAACCCTACTATAAAGACCTCGAAGCGCGAGCCATCAATGACGACAACGTCATCGACTGGCTGACCGATTGGTCGCGCATCGGCGATATCATCAGTGAGACGTACAGCCGCCTCTCAGTGGCGACCACCGTCGATACGACCGACGAAGCCGCCAATCAAGCCTATATCAACTACATCGAACACGTCATTCCACCCGCGCAGGCGGCTGGTCAGGTGCTCAAAGAGAAGCTGCTGGCCAGCGGCATCGAACCGCCGAATTACAACATCGAACTGCGTGACATGCGCACCGAAGCGGAACTCTTCCGCGACGAAAACCTGCCGCTGCAAACCGAAGAGGGCAAGCTCGGCACGGAATTCGACAAAATCATCGGCGCGCAGACCGTCATACTGGATGGCGAAGAGAAGACCCTGCCCGCGCTCAAGCCGATCTATCTGGATACGGATCGCAGCAAGCGCGAACAGGCGTGGCGTCTGGCGTCGGATCGCCAACTCGTCGACCGGGAGGCGCTCAACGACCTGTGGGGCAAGTTCCTCAAGATTCGCACGCAGATGGCCGCGAATGCGGATATGGCCGACTTCCGCGCGTACCGCTGGCGCGACTTCAAGCGCTACGACTACACCCCCGAAGACTGCATGACCTTCCACCGTGCGATTGAAGAAGTGGCCGTGCCCGCCGCGCAGCGCATCTACGAACGCCGCCGCCAGCGCCTCGGCCTCGCCACGCTGCGCCCGTGGGACCTGGATGTCGATCCTGAAGGTCGCGAACCGCTCAAGCCGTTCACCGATGCCGCGCATATGGAAGCGGTTACTGCGCAGATGTTCCACAAGGTTGACCCGCAGTTGGGCAACTACTTCGAGATCATGCGGCAGGAACAGCTGCTCGACCTGCCGAACCGCAAGGGCAAAGCGCCGGGCGGGTACTGCACGGGCTTCTCCGTGATCAAGCGTCCGTTCATCTTCATGAACGCAGTCGGCATTCACGACGACGTGCAGACGCTGCTCCACGAGGGTGGGCACGCCTTCCATGTCTTTGAAGCGGCCAACCTGCCCGCCTACCGCACGCAGCATGCCCCGATTGAATTCTGCGAAGTCGCGTCCATGTCGATGGAACTGCTGGCGGCGCCCTACCTCACGCAGGATCAGGGCGGCTTCTACGCCGATCCCGCCGAAGCGGCGCGCGCGCGTGTCGAACACCTTGAAGGTGTGATCCTGTTCTGGCCGTACATGGCGGTCGTCGACTCGTTCCAGCATTGGGTCTACACCCATCAGGAAGAAGCCGCAGATCCGGCCAACTGCGACCGCGTGTGGGGCGAACAGTGGGATCGCTTCATGAAGGGGATCGACTACAGCGGCTTGGAAGACTCCAAGGTGACGGGCTGGCATCGTAAGCTGCACATCTTCCAGATTCCGTTCTACTACGTGGAATACGGCCTCGCGCAGTTGGGGGCGGTGCAGGTGTGGCGCAACTCGCTGCAAAATCAGGCCAAAGCCGTCGCGGATTACCGCTCGGCGCTGGCGCTCGGCGGCACCGAACCGCTGCCGAAGCTGTTCGCCGCCGCGGGCGCGAAGTTCGGCTTTGATGCGGGGATTGTACGGGAATGTGTTGATCTCGCCGAGCGCACCATCAACGAGCTGGATCCGGCGTAGAACGCAGGACTGAGATAAACGCAGGACTGAGGACTGAGTGAAGCGCAGCGGACGGCTGCCTTTACTCAGTCCTTTTAACTTAGTCCTCAGTCCTAGCTTTTAATGCCGAGCTTTTGCATCTCATACGGCAGCACGTCGCGGAGGATGGTCGCCACCGGACGCGGTTTGTAGCCGAGTTCGCGCTTCGCTTTCGCATTGGAGCCGATGTAGGTCACGCCCGCGACGATGCGCAGCCCTTCGGAGGTATAGGTTTCCGGCAGGAATGCGTCGAACGGCTTGGCGAGCACCGACATCAGCTTGAAGAGCACGGGCGGCGCGGTCAATCTGGGAGCGGGGATGCCCGTAATGTGTTCGGCCAGCTTGAACGCGTCCGTCAAGCGGATGATTTCCCCGCAAATGTTGTACGACTCGCCCGGTTTGCCCCGCTCCATGGCCAGAATGTGCCCCTCGACCACATCGTCGACATGCGCCCACGCGTGCGCGCTCTGCTGGGGCAGCATGGGCAGTTGGCGCTGCAAATAGCTGCGCAGCGAATTGCCCACCGCGCTCGGGTCATCTTTACCGTAAACCAGCCCCGGCTGCACGATCACCAGCGGCAGGCCGGCCTGCATCATCGGTAGGGCGACTTTGTAATGCGCGTCAGCTTTGGTGCGGTCGTAGTTGCTGAGGTGCGTGCCTGTGAAGACATAGCTCTCATCGACGGCGCGCCCGTTGGTGTTGGAGTAGACCGCCAAGGTGCTGGTATACACCCCCTTTGGGATGCCGAGATCGCGCATGACTTCAAGCACGTTGCGCGTGCCGCCAACGTTGATGTCATCGGCCATGTGCCCGTCTTTCGCGCCGACTTTGTACCACGCCGCAACGTGGAACACGCCATCCGCGCCGCGCATCGGTTCGACGAGGCTGGCGCGCTCGGTGATGTCACCCTGATAGATCTCGACGCCGAGCGCCTTGAGGTCGTCGGCTTTGGCGGGCGTGCGCACCACCGCGCTCACCTGATGCCCGCGCCGAATCAGTTCCCGGACCAGATTCCCGCCGATAAAGCCTGTTGCTCCCGTGACAAAATAGCGCATTGTATCTCCTAAATCCAGCGAACAGAGAGCTAACGAAAGCGATTTGAACCGCAGAGAACGCAGAGGGCGCAGAGCGTGAGAATCTTTCCTCTGCGGTTAAGCTGTTTATGCACCGGCGGCGGCGGTGAGCTGCGCGATCAGTTGATCGGTGGTCTGCTGCCCCGTCGAAAGCGTCGAGGTTGCGCCGAGCGGGCTGATGATGAAGTGCGGCGTATCGGTCAAGGTCGTGACTTCCGTGCCGAAGGTCGTCATTAAGTCGGCAAAGAAGGCCGGCGTGGCGGTCGCAAACAACCAGTCGAAGCTGTAGCGGGTCGCGTAATTGCGCAGCATGTCGCTGGGGTCGGCGCTCACGGTGATGAACAGGTACTGTTCCGGATTGAGCCGCTCCTTGGCGGTCTGCACTTCCATCTGCTGCAGCAGACATTCCGCGCAGCCCGCGGTGATCGGCTGCACGTAGATCGTTTTGCCCGCGTAGTCGGCCAGCGTAAAGGCCGAACCCGTGATGACCTCGGTGAGCGGGGTCGCGTGCCAAGCGGGACGCTCGTCGGGGGGTATGCCGTTGCCGAGCAGCGCTTCGAGCGCGCCGCTGGAAGCTTCCTCTTCGGGGAGGGTGGTGGGCGGGGGTGGCGTGGTCGACGGCGCGGAGGAACACGCCGCCAGCAGTAGCAGACACAGCACAAGGAGCGAACGGTTCATGCAAGGCTCTCCGGTAGGCACGTCAGGAAAATGTCGCTACAATAAGTCCTAACGCCATATGACGTTACTCAATGAGGATAATCGATGACCCAGCAAAATGCCTATACCCGGCAGTGGATTGCGGGCGGTAAAATCCTGTGTTTCCGGTTCAACAGTCTGGGCGGTGCTACCGCTGAAGAATGGTACACCGAAATGATGGTGAACTACGATACTTGGCGGCAAAATAACGAGCGGGTGCTGGTGCTGCTGGATCTGCGGAACAGCGGTAATCTGCTCAGCGCCGAAGGGATGGCGCGGGCGCGGGATCTGGCGGCGAAGTTCGGCGATCTGGAAGGGCGCATCGCCCTATTGATCGACACGAACGAAAGCTTCAAGAATCTGGCGATGTTCCTCGAACGCGGGATCACCGCGCAGGCGCGCGAACGCAAGCTGTTTGAAGAGGAACAAGCGGCAATTGACTGGTTGTTAGGCGAATAACTTATGCGGCGTTGGATCGTATATGGTGCGAGTCTCGTGGTCAGTGTCTTTTTCCTCTGGCTCGCGCTGCGGGATGTTCCGCTGGCGGAAGTCTGGGCGGGCATCCAACGGGCAGAGATCTTCTGGATACTGGTGAGTTTCGCGGGCGTGGTCGGCGCACAGTTGACGCGCGCGGTGCGCTGGCGCGGGCTGCTTGATAATCGAATCCCCCTGGGCAAGACGTTTCACATTTTGAACGTGATGATGATGCTCAATCAGGTGCCGCTGCGCGTGGGCGAACTGGCGCGTGTGCTGCTGGCGACCCGTTCCGGCGTGCCGGTGGTGACGGCGGCGACCAGCATTGTCGTCGAGCGCTTGATCGATATTGTGATGGTCGTGCTGCTGCTGGCCTTCGCGCTCAGCCGCCTACCCAACGTCGATCCGTTGGTGGTGCAAACGGCGGCGCTGTTCGGTGTCGCGGCGGTGGCGGGCTTCATCGTGTTGATTTTGTTCGCGCGCTACCCGGCGTTCGCGCATCGGTTGCTCACGTGGATTGAGGCGCGCCTGCCGTTCCTCAAGCGCGTGAACCTCGTGCGCCGCCTCGAAGAGATGATCGACGGGCTGAAGCCGCTGACGCATCTCGGCCATGCGACGCACGCGATCCTCTGGACGCTGATCGCGTGGGCGTTTTCGCTGGCGACGTTCTACGCCGTGCAGCGGTCGCTGACGCTCGTCGGCTATGACATGTGGCTGGCGGGCGCGCTGACCGTGCCGCTGGTCGCGTTCAGCATCGCCATTCCGGTGACGGTGGCGAGCCTTGGGCCGTTTCAGGGCGCGGTGCGCATCGGCGCGCAGGCGTTTGGTATCCCCGCGGTTGATGCGAGCACGCTCGGCTTTTTGTTCCACGGCGTCACGGTGATCACCTACTCGGTGTGGGGTGTGATCGGCTTGCTGGCGCTCGGCGTATCGCTGCGCGATGTGATGAGCGCCGAAAAGACCGAGACGGCGGCGTAAGCACGTAGCGTTTACGCGATCGGTAGATCGTCTAACCTCACCTTGATCACCGCGTCAGCGGCAGCGGGGTGGGGTTCGTTTTTATGAGCAGACAGCACACAGGAAGTGAACACTATGCCATTTGTAGACTTGGCGACGGGCGCGCGGTTTCATTATGAGGATGTCGGGCAGGGCGTGCCCGTGGTGGCGCTGCACGGACGCTTTGGCACGGCGCGCGTCGATCTCGGCGGCGTGCTCGACTGGTTGAGCGCGGAGGGTTACCGCGTCTATGGCCCGTCGCTGCGCGGCTACGGTGAATCGACGCCTAAACCGCGCGATTTCCCGCTCGATTTCTATCACCGGGACGCGCGCGATGTGCTCGCCTTCATGGACGCGCTGAAGCTGGATCAAGTGCATCTCATCGGCTATTCGGATGGCGGCGAGACGGCGCTCGTGGCGGCGGGACTCGCGCCGGAACGCTTCAAGTCGGTGTCGGTGTGGGGCGCGATTGGCTACTTTGGCGAGATCATCCGTCCGGTCGTGCAGGCGAACTACCCGGCAACGTGGATGGACGAGGAGACCAAACAGCTCCATGGCATCACCGACCCGAACCCGATGGTGCTCCAATGGGTGCAGGCGCTTAAGTTCATCATCGACTCCGGCGGCGATCTGAGCATTGGCCTCGCGCCACAGATCACCGCGCCGGTGCTGCTCATGCTCGGTGAACAGGATCGACTGAACCCGCAGGCCTATGGGCAGAACTTCGTCGACCGCACGCCGCGCGGCCAACTGGTGATGTTCAACACCGGGCATGGCGTCCACGAACAGGATTGGGAAGGCTTCAAGCGCGTGGTCGGGGAATTCCTAAAAAAATCTGAATTATGAGTTTTAGCGTCGCCAAGGTGTGCCCTTTTTTGACAATTACAGCTAAGATGTAATCTGGTGTAACTGGCAAATCCCCGCACCGGGCGAATCGTATAGAACTATGACGCTGCGACTTAAAACACTGACACTCACCGGGGTCACTCTGATCATCTTGATCAGTGCACTGTATGTCGCGCTGCGGTCGATTCTCCTGAATGGCTTCACGGCGCTGGAACAACGCGAAATTCAGACGGAAGTCAACGGGGTGCTGACGTTTCTCACCATGGAAGCGGACGGCCTCTACAACCGCCTCTCGGATTGGTCGAGCTGGGACGATTCCTACACGTTTGTCTCTGACCACAATCAGCGCTATATCACCGAGAACCTGCTCTACCCGGATATCTTCGATACCCTGCAAATCAATGTCGTCGCTTTTCTGGATCGTCAGGGGGAGCTGGTGTATATCGGCGGCATGACGCCGACCGGTTTCAACATGAGCCAGCGCCAGCTCACACCGTTTCTCGATGCGATTGCTGCCCATTATGATCTGCGCGCGCCGCTGGCGTTTTCGGGCTTCGTCGCGGTCGATAACCAGGTCGTGATGGCTGCCGGACGCCCGATCCTCAACAACGACTCCAGCGGGGCGGCCAACGGCACACTGATCTGGGTACGGCTTCTCGACGAGGAGTCGATCGGGCAGTATATGCAGTCGCTGACGCATCGCTTTTCGCTGATGACGGTAGATGATCCTCAGTTGGACGCGAGTTATCGCACGGCGATTGCGGAACTGACGACGAAGAATGCCGATTACGTCAGCGACACCTCATTTTCACGGGTGGCTTACGGTTACTCGCTGGTCAACGACCTGAGCGACGAGCCGAGCATCGTTGTGCGGGTTGCCGTCGGGCGCGAAGTGTTTCGCGAAGGACTCGAAAGCACCCTCTACTATCTGGTCACCCTGCTGATCATCGGCCTGATTCTGATCCTGTGCGTGCTCTACATCCTCGAAAATTTTGTGCTCGTGCCGATTTTGCGCCTGAGCCACGATGTGCGCGCGATCGGCACCACGCAGGATTTCAGTACGCGCCTGCCCGTGCGCGGCAAAGATGAACTGGCGCATCTGGCGGGCGGCATCAACACGCTGCTGGCCGCCGTGGAGAGCTCGTCGGAAGCACTGCGCCAGTTGAACACCGACCTCGAAACGCGCGTGGACGAACGCACGCGCGAAATCGAAGAGAAGAACCGCGAACTCGCGCGGCTGCAAGCGCAGAAAGATGTGTTCTTCGCCCGCGCTTCGCACGAACTGCGTACCCCACTCACCAACATCATCACGCGGGTGTATCTGCTGGAAAAACAGCCGCAGCAGCTTGAGGCACATCTGCGCGTGCTCAAGCTGGTCTCGACGTATATGCGCGATCTGATCAACGAAATTCTGGAGATTTCCCGCATTCAGCGCGGTTCGATCACGCTGAACCGCACCCGGTTGGAACTGCAAACCGTCGTGCGCGATGTGATCGACATCCAACTGCCCGAAGCGGAGAAAGCGACCCTGACGCTGCGGGCGGAGCTGGTCGACCCGCCGATCACCGTCTCCGCTGATTACAAGCGCCTGACGCAGATCCTCACGAATCTGGTGACGAATGCGATTCACTACACCCCCGCCAATGGAGAGATTGTTGTCTCCGTCGAGGCGACCGACGATCAGCAGGCGCGCATCAGCGTGCGCGATAATGGGGTCGGCATCGCGCCGGAACACCTCCCCCATCTGTTTGAGCCGTTCTTCCGCGCCCGCGAGGATATCAGTTTTGGCACGGGCTTAGGGCTGATGATCGTGCGCGAACTGGTCAAGCTGCACGGCGGCGAGATCACGGTCGATAGCACAGTCGGTCAGGGCAGCACTTTCACCGTGCTGCTGCCGCTGCTCAAAGTGCCGTCTGCGGAACCTACCCCGGAATTCGCTACTGAGCAGCGTACAGGTACAGACTGAACAACACGGCGACCGCCGAAATGACCACTGAGATCTTGATGAACACTTCCACCTGCGATTCGAGCACAACCAACTGCTGGTCAATGTGCGTTCGGTCGGGCATGGCCTGGCGGTGGCGGTAAATCCAGCGCAT
Organism: Candidatus Flexifilum breve; assembly: GCF_016713355.1. NCBI lineage: Bacteria > Bacillati > Chloroflexota > Anaerolineae > Aggregatilineales > Candidatus Flexifilaceae > Candidatus Flexifilum > Candidatus Flexifilum breve. The sequence goes on along the minus strand of NZ_JADJPI010000007.1, from coordinate 46,529 downwards.
CGGCAGCCGCAGCACCGGCATAGCGAACAGCGACCACACGAAATAACCGCTCGCCATCACAAAGAAGGTCGGCATCTTGTCATCCTGCAAGAACGGGATGAGCACGAATGAGATCATCGCCGTCCAGATGAACATGATCAGCGTTTTGATATAGCGCAGCATCAACCGGCGCAGATACAGAATGTGGCGCACGAGCGCCAGTTCCGTGTTGGCAACTTCGCGCACCAGCGGGCGATCCAGCGTGCGCGCGAGGCCGAGGGCCGCGTTGAAGTGCTCAACCGTCGGCCGATCGGCATCCGATGGGATCACGTTCTGTTCAGCCAGCACTTCCCAGCGCCGCGTCGCGGGGATGATCTTGCCATCTGTATTGCGAATGGTTTCCTCAAAGTACCGCTCCCGCTTCTCGTTGCTGAAGGGGATCGTGTAGTTGATCGAGCTGCTGTGGTACTGGTACTCGTACACGCCGCGCTTGACGTTCTCTGATTCATCCGGCGAGAACGCCAGCCCGCCGAGCGCGAACGACGGCGTGATCAGGCTGGGGTTGAAGCCCGGCGTGTAGATCGTGAAATAGAAGTGGACGATGTCTTTGAGCAGCAGGTAGAGCGCGTAGAGCGGAATGCTCAGCGAGAGGATCACCGGGTAGGCGAGGCAGGTGTAGAGCAGCACAATGCCCAACGTGTGATTCGCGCCCAGGGCCGGGAACGTATCGGTCAGGTGCGCCAGAAAGATTTTGATGATGGTGACGACTTCGTCTTTAAAGAAGACCGGCAGCAGCAGGAGCAGCCCCGCGCCGCCGATGAACGCCGTGGCGATGCGGTGCAGGGTGGAAAGGCGCACTTCGCAGCGCTGCAAAAAGGCGCGCATGGCGTTGCGTTCTTGATCGGTGAGGGGGGGCTGAACTGCTTCCGTCTGGGTGGTGTCGTTGATTGTGGCGGTCATGGGTTGGGTACTCAAAAGAAGGACTGAGGTGAAAGGACTGAGGATTGAGAACTGCACAAGCTGCTGACTGAGATAGGTTCATATACTCACAATTGTAGGGGCGCACCTGTGTGTGCGCCCGAAAAGGGGCAGACACATAGGTCTGCCCCTACATGAGAAAACCGACCTCAGTCCTCAGTCCTGTAGTTCTCTGCCCTCTAGATGAGGCGCATCGGTGCTTCGATGTACTTCTTGAAGGCTTGCAGGAACTGCGCGCCTTCCGCGCCGTCACTCACGCGGTGATCGACGCTGACGGTCACGCGCATCCGGTTGCCGATGCCGAGCGTGCCATCCGCCTTGACGACCGGGATCTTCATGGCGCTGCCGATGGCGAGAATGCCGGCTTCCGGCGGGTTGATGATGGCGAGGAAGTGCTCGACATCATATGCGCCGAGGTTGCTCACCGTGAAGGTGCTGCCCTGAATATCGTCCGGCTTGACTTTGCCTTCGCGGGCGCGACCGATCATCTCTTTATTGATTTGCGCCAGCGCGCTCAAGGAGACGCGATCTGCGTCCTTCGCAACCACGTTGACCAGACCACCGCCGGGGATCGCCACGGCGATGCCGATGTTGATCCGCTTGTGGCGCACGAGCTTGTCGCCGTAGTAGTGCGTGTTCAGGTTCGGGAATTCGCGCAGGCTGAGCGCCGTCGCCTTGACGATCAGGTCGTTGACGCTGATCTTGTGCGCGTCGTCCAAGCCAGCGTTGATCTGCTTGCGGAAGTCGAGCAGCGCTTCGACGTCGAGTTCGTTGGTGACGTAGAAGTGCGGCGTCTGCTGCTTGGCGTCGATCATGCGGCGGGCGATGCGCGACCGGATCTTGCTCGTGTCGATGATTTCGACATCCGGGCCGGACGGCAGTTCGCCAAACGTCTGCGCGGCAATCGGAGCCGCAGCGGGCGCTTGGGCGGGCGCGGGAGCGGCGGGCGGCTGCCACGCTTCCACGTCGGCCTTGATGATGCGGCCGCCGGGACCCGTGCCGTTCACCTGCCGCAGGTCGATATTGCGTTCGCGGGCGATGGCGCGCGCCACCGGAGAGGCTTTGATGCCATCCGGCAGGTTTTCGTCGACATCGTCTTCGGCGGGCTTCTGCGTGGGGCGCGGCGGGGGCGGTGAACCACCACCGGGGCGGGTCGGCGTGACCGAGGGCGAAATGGCCGTCGGGGTCACCGACGCCGAAATCGCGGTTGGGGCGGAGGTGGACGCCGGACGCTGCGCGGGCGCGCCGCCGTTGGCCGCGGGGACGTCTTCACCCGCCGCGCCGACCCACCCGATCACCGAGCCGACTTTGAGGCTCGACCCCGGTTCGCCGATGAGCGCGAGCAACGTGCCGCCCGCTTCGGCGGGGACTTCGACCGTCGCTTTGTCCGTTTCAATCTCCGCGATCACATCGCCAGCGTTGATCTGATCGCCAACTTTTTTCGTCCAGTTGAGCAGCACACCCTCGGTCATGTCGGAGCCGAGGTTCGGCATTTTGATCTGTTGCGCCATGATTTACAGCACCCTTTTCACAGCATCCACGACTTTTTGAGCGTTGGGCAGCGCCATCAGCTCGATTTCGGCGGCATACGGCAGCGGAACATCCATCGCGCTCACCCGCTGGATCGGCGCGTCCATGTAATCGAACGCGGCCTCCTGTAACTGCGCGGCGATTTCACTGCCGAAGCTGAAGTGCGGCAGCGACTCTTCGACGACGACGCAGCGATTGGTCTTCTTGAAGCTCTCGAACACCGGCTCCAGATCGAGCGGGCGCAGCCAGCGCAGGTCGACGACTTCGGCTTCGATGCCTTCCTTCGCCAGCATATCCGCCGCTTGCAGCGACCATTCGACGCCGCGCGCGTAGGTCACCAGCGTCACATCTTTGCCGTGGCGCTTGACATCGCTCTTGCCGATAGGGAGTACATACTCTTCTTCCGGCACGGGCGACGGCTTGGGATACAGCGCAATCGACTCGGTGAACAGCACCGGGTTGTCGTCACGGATCGCCGCTTTGAGCATGCCCTTCGCGTCGTAGGCGTTGGCCGGGCACGCGACATACAGGCCGGGGAAGTGCGCGAAAATCGGTTCCGGGGTGTGCGAGTGCGTGGCAGTGGCCTGATTACCCCAGCCGGACGCGCAGCGGATCACCATCGGGCACTTGAACTGCCCGTTGAACATGTAATGCACTTTCGCGCCGTGATTGATGATGGCGTCGATAGCGAGGAAGGCGAAGTTGATCGTCATGATCTCCGCGACTGGACGCAGACCAGCCATCGCCGCGCCGACCGCCGCCCCGGCGATCACCATCTCGCTGATCGGGGTATCACGGACGCGCTTGGGGCCGAATTCTTCGAGAAAACCACGGGTGACGCGGTGCGTACCCTGCCATGCGCCCACTTCCTCGCCCATGACGAAGACAGATTCATCGCGGAGCATCTCTTCGCGCAAGGCCGCGCGCAGCGCCTCGCGCATGGGCATATTCTTCTCAGCCATGCTTCCTCACACGTAAATGTTGTTGATCAGGTCGTTGTAATCGGGGACGGGGCTGTTGTCAGCAAATTCGACGCTTTCCTGCACCACCTGATCCGCCTTGGCGTCCAGTTCGTCCAGCTTCTTCTCAATGTTCTTGAAGTTGCTCGTGAGGTGGCGGCGCGCAATCGTGATGGGGTCTTTCTCGTTCCACGCTTGCAGTTCCAGCTTCATGTCTTCGCGTTCGGCGTACTGCTTATCGGAGACGCCGTGACCCTTGTAGCGGTAAGTCAGCGATTCCATGAGGATCGGCTTGCTGGTTTTGCGCACATAGTCGACGGCTTCGCTCACCGCTTCGTAGACGGCGACGACGTCCTGACCATCGACACGCGGGCCTTCCTTCATGCCGTAGGAAATCGCGCGCTTGACCAGTTCCGGTTGACCGCTGGAGTCTTCAATGCGCGTGCCCATGCCGACGAAGTTGTTCTCGATCAACCACACAACCGGCAGATCCCACACGGCGCTCAGGTTGAGCGATTCGTGGAAGTAACCGTTATTGGTCGCGCCGTCGCCCATGAAGCACATGACGACGTTCTGGGTTTCGTTGTACTTTTCTTTGAGGGCGATGCCCGCCGCGAGCGGCAGATGCCCGGCGACGATGGCGTAGCCGCCCCAGAAGTTGTGCGGACGGCTGCCGATGTGCATCGACCCACCCTTGCCGCCGCTCGTCCCGGTGCGCTTGCCCATCATTTCCGCCATGATCGGCTTGGCGTCGACGCCGCGCGCCAGTGCCAGCCCATGATCGCGATACGCGGTGATGACGTGATCGTCTTTGCCCAGCGTCGCCAGTGCGCCAACGCCCGTCGCTTCGTGTCCGCTGTACAAGTGTAGATACACGCCGGTGATGCGCTTCTGGTGATACAGTTCGTCGCACTTATTCTCGAATTTGCGGATGAGGACGATCTGGTAGTACCAGTCCAACAGCCGCTCTTTATCTATCGCCAACGTCTGAGTTGTCAACGCCGGACTCCTCTCATCTCGTTTTAGGAGGATATGACCATGTTTACTGACTAGAATGCTGGGAAGTGTAGCGCATGGGGGGTGGGAAATCAATCGGCATGGACTCCGCTCATGGGGGATTAACCCGCTTGTGCGGTGCAGTCAAGGCCGGAATTGTCGGGGCGAGGGATTGAGTGCAGTGTGCAGACTATCGTGAAGTCTTGGTTTGTTGGCCTCACCCTGCCCTTCTCCGAACGGGGTGAGGCTGGAGGGTGTTTAAAAAGCCGCCCGCGGGTCGCTGTCAGTGATAGCCATCAACGGACGCGCTTTATCGCGCCCTACGAACACGAATCCGGCTTGCCGAGCAATGTTGGCTCCCCTCTCTGAATTCGGTTGAGGGGTTGGGGTGAGGTTGACAGCGGCGGGCTGCCAGCAGCCCGCCGCTGTCCGGGACAACTCATGATGCGCGTTACGCCTCGCTGATCGTCACGCTGATCATCTGATCGCCCTGCGCGATCTTGTTGACAATCGCCTGACCTTCGGCGCTCGTCACCTGACCGAAAACGGCGTGCTTGCCGTCGAGGTGCGGCTGCGGCGCGTGGGTGATGAAGAACTGCGAGCCGTTGGTGTTCACGCCCGCGTTCGCCATGCTCAGCGAGCCGGTGCCATGCTTGATGCGCAGCGCCGACTGCTCGTCGTTCCACTTATAGCCGGGGCCACCACGGCCCGTGCCCGACGGATCGCCACCCTGAATCATGAAGTTCGCGATCACGCGGTGGAAGCTGATGCCATCGTAAAAGCCTTCCCGCGCCAGAAATACGAAATTATTCACGGTGATCGGCGCTTCTTTGGCAAACAACTTAACGTCAAAATCGCCTTTGGTGGTGTGAAAGTGCGCGGTGTACTGCTTGTTCGGATCGATCCCCAGTGCGGGGGCTTGGCTGTACTGTTTGGAAGCCATTGCATTTCCTTTGCTACTTGATCAGGGCAAGGTAGTATATCGTATTATTCATAGATTGATCTCCGGTTCACGCAAAGTCTTTAGCAATCTACTTAAATCAAGTGGGTTATAATCCGAATTGCAGGGAAGCCAACATAAATTTTAGAGAGACAGTCCCATGCCGCGTGTGCTCTATATCGAAGACAATCCAGATAATCGTATGCTCGTGAGGCGCATCTTGATGGCGTCCGACTACGATTTTGTCGTTCAGGAAGCTGATGGTGCTCGCAAAGGGATTGAAATGGCGCAGGCTCAGCCCCCGGACATCATCTTGATGGATCTCAGCATGCCTGAGATGGATGGGCTGACGGCGACCCAGCATATTCGCCAAATTCCGGAACTCTGCCGAATTCCCATTGTCGCGCTCACCGCGAATGCCATGGACAAAGACCGCGACCGCAGTTTAAGTGCTGGCTGTGACGGTTACATTCGCAAACCGGTCGACGTTGATAAGTTGCCAGACGAAGTAATGTTCTACATCAGGAGTAAAGATGACCGACGCGCCCAGCATTAAACCGAGTCCCATTGAACCGAGCGAAGCGCATGTACTCGTGGTCGAAGACAACGTCCCGAACTTTGTCCTCATCGCGCGTATGCTGGCATTTATGGGCGTGCAGCGCTGCGAATGGAAGACGTCGGGGTGGCAGGTCGTGCAGTTTGCCGACACCCTGCCACGCGTCGATCTTATTCTGATGGACATCCGTTTGCCCTACGAAGACGGGTATCAGGCGCTGCAAAAACTGCGCGCCAACCCCCGCCTGAAAGATACCTGTGTATGCGCCGTAACCGCGGAAGCCAGCGAAGACCAAATGCGGCGAGCCAAGAAGGCGGGCTTTAACGGCTTCCTCGGCAAGCCGCTCGACCCGGACCGCTTCCCCGCGCAAATCCGCCGACTGTTGAGGGGCGAAGAAGTATGGGAATGGAAATAGAAGATTCGAACATCGTTCGCATCGAGACGCTCAAAATTGCCGAAGCGCAGTATCAGGCTTCGGGCACGATCTACGGGTCAACCGATCCGGTCGAAATTCTCAATGCGCTGGTCAGCTTCACTGGGATTCCCTTCGCCAATGTCCATCTCGGCTTGATTGACGAGGAAAACGATCCGAATACCATCAATATCCTCGCCACCGGGGATGCGACCGGCTTTCGCGCCGCGCGTGTACCGGCCCGCTTACAGGACTACCCGGCTTACGAAGCACTGGCCGCCGTCGAAGTTCTGAATATTGAAGATGTCACGACCGACCCCTTTCTGACCGACGCCGAACGCGAGAGCCTGATCGACCAGAAGGTCGCCGCCATGCTGGTGATTCCGTTGGCAGTGAACCAGCGCCTGACCGGGTTGATCGTCTTTTCGTATACCGAACAGGTGCATTTCTCGTCGACGCTGCTGCGCGCTGTGCGTTCGCTTGCCGACCAGATCGCGGTGGTGTTCGAAAACCAGTCACTGCTGCGCCGCACCGCCGCCTCGCTCGACGAAGTCGGGATGCTGTACGAGATCAACCGCGCCATGCTGAGCGCGCTCGACCCGCTGGATGTGCTGCGGATCGTCCGCACCTACACCGCCAGCCCGAACAGCGCAATCATCCATGTGGGCGTGGAGCATGTGCCCGACAGCAGCGCCGAAAACATCACCATTCGGCACATCCTGACGGCCAGCGAAGATCAGGCGCTTGACCGCCCGCTCGTCGGGCTGAACCGCACCACCGAACTCTTCGACCGCTACGAAACGACGACTGTTGAATTCTTCGAGAAGCTCGTCGGCAAACCGCCGTCCGCGCTGACGCTGATCAGCGAGGGGTATCCGGCGCAGTCGGCGGCCATGATCGTCGTCCGCGAATACGGCATTGTCGAAGACATCATCGTCGTGACCTACCCTGATGAACCAACGATTCTCCCACGCCGCCGCCGTCTCTTCGAAGCGCTCTCGGATCAAATCACGATTGTGTTCCAGAACCAACGCCTGCTGCGCGATGCCCAGAAGAACGCACTCCAGTTGTCGCGGCAGGTGCGCCTGCTGCAGACGATCAACCAGTTGTCGAGCGGCTTGAGCATGTACCGCAGCGAAAAAGAGCTGTTCGACTACGCGACGCAGTACCTGGTCGCGGCGATGGGCATTGATCACGTCGGCGTGCTCATGTTCGACCGCAGCCTGGAAACCGGGACGCTCATCAGCGAATACCCGGCACAGGTCACCATCGGCACGAAGATGGAAATCGATCAGTCGATCGATCTGCTGCGGCAGCATCCCGACCGCCCGGTCTTGATCCAGAGCGTGGAAAAGACGGATCTGCTCCCCAATAGTTCGAAGCAGGTGCTGCTGAAACTTGGCGTCTATTCGATGATGATCCTCCCCATCATCATCGAAGGAAAGTTGATCGGTTCCATCGGTTTCGACATTTACGAGCGCGGGCGCTTCTTCCAACCGGATATGATTGACATCGGTCAGACGATGGTCGCGCAGCTTTCCATCGCCCTGCAAAACATTCGTCTGTACAGCGATGCGCAGCGCCGCGCTGAACAACTCCAGCAGATCGCCAACTTCGGCCAGCTCGTGCAAGGCACGCTCAACCTGCCCGATATTCTCGCCGCGCTGCTCGGTGAAATTCGCCAGACGATCACCGCCGACCGGGTGAGCGTGGCGCTCCTCGACGACCGCACGGATCAACTGCGCGTGGTCGCCCAATACGATGAAGAACGTACCTATATCGATGTTGAGAACGGGCCGTTCATCTCGACTTCCGGCACGCTGATCGGTCAGGTGTGGGAGTCGGGGGAAATGCTCGTCATCAACGATACGCAGACGAGTTCTGGCATCCGCCGCGCGCAGGATTTGAGCGTGCGGTCGCTGATGATCGCGCCCGTCCGCTCGCGTGGACGCATGATCGGCGCGGTGAACATCGGCGCGGTCGACGCGTATGCTTACGCCGACGAAGACAAGGCCATCTTCCGCCAAATGCTCACGCAGCTCGTCGCTTCCATTGAAAACAGTCTCGCGTTTGCGGCCAGCCAACGCATTGCCAAGAACGAAGCGCTGATCAATGACATCTCCATTCAGATGCAGATGACCAACGAAATTCAGGGCATGATGACCGCGGCGGTCAGCGAGTTGGGCCGAGCACTGGGCGCGCGGCGCGCCCGCGTCCGCTTACATGTGAGCGAGGGCTAACCAAATGCTGCACGTGCTGCGCACCCCCTTAAGTACTGAACGTTATAAAACTGTTGCGGACAAAGCCCGCGCCCGCGCCATCATGGGGCTGACCGTCGGCTTGGTCGTGATCTATTCACTGTTTCTGATCGTCGGGCGCTCCGGCGCGCTGGCCTTCAGCGACATGCAGGGCATCGACCAGCGGCTCGACCTGTACGTCCCGCTGGCGTTGATCGCGATGTACGGCGGCGCGCTCGCGACCGTCATCATCACCCGGTTGGGCAAGCGAACCGCCAGCGCCTATATGATGCTGGCGTCGTTCTATGCGGCTTCGATCGTCATCTCGATCCCGAATGGGTTGATCTACGCGCCAATGGGTGCGCCGCTGCTGGTCATGATCATGATCGGCGGCTTTCTGCTCGGCGAACGCGGCATCGGCCTGACGACTGGCCTCTCCACGCTGATCGTCGCCGGGGCGATGCTCCAGCGCCAGAATATCCCCAACGCACCGGATAACGCGCCGTTCGCCTTCATCCTGTTCACCGTGTTGTTCGTGCTCACGGGCTTGATCCTGCAGTTGTTCCTGCGCCTGCAGGAAATCGGGCTGGATGAAAAGGTCGGCAAGGCGGCGCGCGGTCGGCAGGAACTCGCCACCCTCACCACGCAGCTTGCCCAACGGATTTCGCGCCACTTCATTCTGTCCGAACTACTCGACAGCACCGTCGAAGACATCCGCAAGACCTACCCGGACATTTACCACGTGCAAATCTTCCTGACCGACGAGGAAGCGAATGAAGCCCGCCTCGTCGCCAGCACGGGCGAAGTCGGCAAGATGCTGCTGCGCCGTAAGCACAGCCTGCCCATCGGCAGCCGCAGCGTCATCGGTCAGGTGACCGCGACCAGCACGGCGGTGATCGCCGCCGCGGCAGGTACCGAGACCGTGCACCGCCGCAACGAGTATCTGCCGGACACCGCCGCGGAAGCCGCGTTCCCGCTCCGCCTCGGCAATGCGCTGATCGGCGCGCTCGACCTGCAGAGTAAGCAGGTCGATGCGTTTTCTGACCCCGACGGTCTGTCGATCTTCCAGTCGCTGGCCGACAGCATCGCCATCGCCGTAGATAACGCGCGCCTGTTCGAACAGACGGAAAGCCGCGTGCAGGAAAATCAACGTCTGCTCGACCAGATGCGCACCACCATGCGCGAAGTCGAGCGCCTCAACCTCGAACTGACCGGGCGCTCGTGGCAGACCTTCCTGTCGTATAAAGGCGACGAACTCGGCGTCACCGTGGATCTCGACAACAACATTGTGCGGCAAAGCGCGGAAATCACGCCGACGCTCAGTACGGCGATGCGCGACGGCCGCACGGTACAAGCGCAAGCCAGTGATCTGCAAGTCATCAGCACGCCGCTGCGCGTGCGCGGTCAGGTGATCGGCGCGATGGAGTTTGAAGTCGGCGCGGATGAATTCACGCCCGAAGACATTGAACTGGTGAACGGTGTGGCCGAACGTTTCAGCCTCGCGCTGGAAAGTGCCCGCATCTATGAAGAAAGCCGCCGGGTGGCGCAGCGTGAATCCACGCTCAACCAGATCGGCAGTCGTCTGCAAACGACCAATACGGTCGACACGCTGCTGGCGGAAACCGCGCGCGGCCTGCAAGCCTCGCTCGGCGCGACTCGCGTCGCCATCCGGCTCGGCGCGCCGCCTAAGTCCAATGGGGTAGAGGAACACTAAGCTATGCTCAAGCTGTCATCACCTCAACTGCTGCGCTTACGTCAGCAGTACCTCAACCTGCTGGCGATCATCATGCTGCTGTCGAATGTGGCCGGTCTGCTGCTGATCGCCATTAACAACAGCCAGATCGGAACCAGTGAACCCTCCGGCTTGATCGCCGTGTTCATTTCGATGGGTATGTCGCTGGTCTGGCTGTGGCTGCTGCGCGGCAACCGTGTCGAAATCGCTGCGTTCGGTCTGCTGCTGACGCTGCTCGGCGGTTACCTCGCGTTGACCTATGACGTGGTGCCGATTGCCGGAACGCTCATCCTCATCACGGCGGCGCTGTTCCTGCGGCGACCGCTGTTCTTCACCGTCGTCGCGCTGATCTTCCTGCGTTTGCTGTTTGACCTGAACGCAGCGCTGGCCGCGCCCGGGGGCGACATCCCCCTGGTTACGGTGCTGCTCCAGATCATGACCTTCGCCATCATCGCCGCCGTCGCGCGCACCATCACCAATTCGCTGTTGAGCAGCGCGGAAAGCGCGAACCGCATCGCCGTCGCCATTTCGACGGCGACGAACACCGGGCGCTTGATCGGGCAGTACAACGACGCGCAGGACATGATGAATTTCGCCATCAACACTATCCGCGAGAAATACGGCTTCTATCACGTGCAGGTCTTTCTGCTCAACGAAAGCGGCGACCAAGCGGAACTGCGCGCCAGCACGGGCGATGTCGGCTATCAACTGCTCTCCCGCCGCCACCAATTGACGGTTGGTTCGCAAAGCGTGGTCGGTCAAGCGGTGCTGCGCGGTGTGCCCGTGCTCGTCGCGAACACCGAAGACGAAGTCGTGTTCTTCCGCAATGAACTGCTGCCCAACACGCACGCCGAATTCACCATCCCCCTGAAAGACCGGAGTAAAGTGATCGGCGCGCTGGATATTCAGAGCACCGTCCCCTTCAGCTTCACCGATGTTGATCGGCAGGCGCTGGAAGTGATCGCCGAAGCGCTCTCGACCAGCCTGCGCGACCGGCGGCTCGGCGCGGAACAGTCGGTGTTGAGCGCGGAAAATCAACGCCTCGCTAAAGAAGTGACCACGCTCCAGCGCGACAACGACCGCCTGAACCGCGAAGTGACACAGGGGCAGTGGAGCGAGTATCTCACCGAACATACTGAACTCACCGGGATCACGCTGCAAGGCGACGAAATGGTTCCGGAAGCGCAGTGGACGCCCAACCTGGCTCAAGCGCGCCGAGGGGGTGCAGCCGTCACCACCAGCGACGTGATCGCCGTGCCGGTGGTGCTGCGTGGTGAAGTGATCGGCGCGATTGAAGTCGACCCCGGGCGCGCGACGCCGACCGAAACGGTCGAAATTGCGCAGGCGGTAGCGCAGCGTTTAGCCGTCAGCCTTGAAAGCGCGCGTTTGTACGAAGAAACCCGCCAATCGGCGTATCAGGAGCAGCAGATCAATGAAATTGCCGCGCGCTTCGGCACGACGGGCACGATTGACGAACTGCTGCGCATCGCGCTGGTTGAAGTGGGCGCAACGCTGGGCGCGAAGGGCGGCGCAATTCGCCTCGGACGCGTGCAGAACGGAGCTGTCGAATCATGATCGCTGCTATCAATCGTTACCTCAACGTCCGTTACCGCTACGAGAACCCCATTGTCCAGCAGCGCGCGTTGAATCTGCTGCGTATGAGCGCGGCGCTGATCTTTGTCGACGGCCTCTACATCATTATTGTTTTGCTGCTTGCTCTGTTCAATCGGCAGGCGCTGGCGGGACAAACCATCGTCGATCCGCTCAATGTGGGGATCGTCGTCCTGAGCGTTGTCGTCTACCTGCTCATTCAACGCGGACGGCTGCAGTCGGCCATTCACCTGTTCGTCACGAGTTTGGCCTTGGTGATCGTGCCCGCGCTGGCCACGATTCCCAGCGCGGTGATCTACGTGACCACGCCGATCGTCATGTTAGCCGCCGGGTTGCTGTTGGGGCGGCGGGGCTTCGTCGCGACGCTGGTCGTCATCACGATTGGGCTCCTCGTCCGCTACGCCAATCTGAGCCAGGTCACGGACGCGCAGCGTTACATCCCCGCTCAGGAAATCAGCTACGAACTGCTGATTGTCGGCATGAGCTACACCATCATGAATCTGTTCGTCTTCTCGTTCAGCGGTGTCGCCGAACGCGTCGCCGCCGAAGCTTCGCGCGAGGTCGAGCAGTTGAACACCGTCAGCCACTTCGCCAGCGGGTTAGGCGCGGTGCTCACCGACACGGCGATTTATACGCGCCTGCTGGAGATCACGCAGAACAACCTCGGCTACGAGGTCGCGCAGATTTATCTGCCGGATGAATCGGGCAGCTTTGCGCGCCAACTGCGTTTGAGCTTCGGCGCCGCGCCGCGTAAAGTCGTTTTGACGGAAAGCGACCTCTCTGTGCTGACCGAAGCGATCCGCACACGGCAGCCCGTGGTCGTCAACAGCAGTGACACCAGCTTCCGCGCGCTGCACCTGATCCCGCCCGCGCGCCAGAGCTGCACGCTCGTGATCATCGAACAGGATACGGTCGTCGCGCTGCTGGACATCCAGACGAGCCGCCCGCGTCCGTTCTCGCGCAATGAACTGCTCGTGCTGCGCAGTCTGGTGGATCAGGCGTCGCGCGAACTCGACTACAGCTCGACCATCCGCGACCTGCAAACCACCGTGCGCGATCAGGACGGCGTGATCAACCGCTTCACCCGCCAACTCAACGAAATTCAGGGGCGCGGTCGCCAAGCCAGCATGTCCGGTTGGGATACGCTCTTTAACGCCCGCATGACTGAAGCGTTCGGCTTTGATCTCGTCGGCGAAGGCGGCAAGCTCACGCCGATCCGCTCGGACGCGCTGCCGGATGCCATCCGCGAAACGCTGCTGCGCGGCGATGTCCATATCCAGCAGACGGGGGGCGATCAAGTGGTCACCGTGCCGATTGTCTTCCGTGATGTAGTGCTCGGCGCGATGTCGTTCAATGTGCCGCGGGAACGCCCGGTCACCGACCGCCAGATCGAACTCATCCGCACGGTCGCCGACCGCTTAAGCGTCGCGCTGGAAAACAATCGTCTGCTCGAACAAACGCAAGCGCAAGCTCGCCGTGAACGTCAGGCGAGCGAGATCGGCAGCGTGCTGCTTTCGGCCACCAACGTCGAAAGCGTGCTCAGCCTCGCCGCCGATAATTTCCACGAAGCCCTCGGGGCGATCCATACCCGCGTCTACTTGCAGCCCGGAACCTTGATTAAGAGCGGAGACGCAAATTGAACACGCGCGGCAATCGTTTATCTTTCAATACCTTCCCGATCTGGGTCAAGCTGCTCATCGGGTTCACCTTTGCGCTGCTCGTGCTGGCCGCGCCGGGGTTCGTGTGGTTACGCGGCGGCATTGACGAGATCGCCATGCAGGGCGCGCGCACGTACTTGTACAACGTGGGTACCGAACAAAAGCAGGAGATCGAAAGCGCGCTGTTGAGCGCCCGCGTGCAGTTGTCCAACTTCCTCGCGATCGAAGCGAACCAGGAGACCATCATCGGGCTGCTGCTGCAGGATCGCAACGTCGGTGGCTCGACGAACCCGTTCAATGTGGAAGAGAACGATGTCGTCAATCTGTTCCGCGACAGCCTGATCAACGTCGGTTCCAGCCTGTTCGAAGGGGCGCGCGTGCTCACACGGACGGGGCAAGTGGTGGCGCAGATTTCGACCACGTCAACTTTCATCACCCAGGTTGATGAGTCGAATGCGCCCGCCTACCGCGCCGCGACCGCGGCTCTGCTGCAAGGTCAGACACAGGCGCTCGCCGTATCGGCGGCCAGCGGCGGCATCATCGAACTGGCGCAGGTGATCAACTGGCGCGATGGCAACCCGATTGGCTTCCTGATTGTCCGCCTGAGCAATACGCGCGGTCTGTACACCTATCTGCGCCTCGCCGACGCCAACAACCCGTATCAGGCATACAGCTTCCTCACGACCGCCAATAACGTCGTGATCGCGCCGCCCAATGCGCTGACCGCGGCCCTCGACCTCAGCCAGTCGGTCGCAGTCGACCAAGGGCTGGCGGGCAATACGGGCGTGGAAACCTACGTGGTGACGCAGGGCGATGCCTCTGCCGAATATATCGGCTACTTCACGCCGCTGCGCGAAACGCCGTTTGCGCTGGTCGTGCAAACGCCCACGCAGAACGCCTATAACTACGCGCTCGGCTACTTCACCATTCGCGGCTTTGTCGTCGTGATCGGCATGGCCGTGTTGATCGGCGTGATGGTGGCGGTCTTCAACAACCTGATCGTGCCGCCGCTCAACCGCCTGCGCCGCGCGACCCAAGCGATGCGCGATGGCGATTTCACCGTGGATGTAGCCGACGTGCAGCGCGGCGATGAGATCGGCGCGCTCGCCGTCTCGTTCGTCACCATGCGCGACCAAGTGCGCGGCTTAATCGACGACCTCGAAGAACGCGTCGAGAAACGCTCGCGCGATATCGCCGCGACACAGGAAATCAGCCGTTTCGCCGTGAGTCAGCGTGACCTCGGCCTGCTGCTCAACCGCGTCGTCGATTTGATCGTCGAACGCTTCCCGAACATCTACCACGCGCAGATCTTTCTGGTCGACAGCGCGACGGAATGGGCGGTCTTACGCGCCAGCACGGGCGAACCCGGTCGGCAGCTGCTCGCCCGTGGTCACCGCCTCGGCGTCGGCAGCGTGAGCGTCATCGGTCAGGTGACGCAGCAGGGGCGTCTGGTGGTCGCGCGTGATACGGCGGTCAGTCAGGTGCACCGCCGCAACGAATTCCTGCCGGATACCCGCGCGGAACTCGCGATTCCGCTGCGCATCGGCGACGATGTGATCGGCGCGCTGGACGTGCAAAGCCGTCTGCGCGACGCCTTCGCCGAAGATGAAGTCGCGATCCTCTCGACAATGGCGGATCAGATCGCGGTGGCAATTCAGAACGCGCGTCTGTACGAAGAATCGACGCGCCGCGTGGCGGAAGTCGAAGACATCAACCGCAAGGCGACGCTGCGCGCGTGGCAGGACTACATGCGCGACCAACGCACGCAAACGCTGGTCGAAGAAGCTGGTTCGCCGACGGATCTCGACATGTCGCCGCTGCGCCAGCAGGCCCATGCGCACCGGGGAAGTCGCGCTCGGGCAGTTGACAGCGCGCAACACCGTCCCCATCGCCGTGCCCATTCGACTGCGCGGGCAAACGCTCGGCTCCGTGGAGTGGGAAGTGCCCGCCGCCAGCTTTGGTGAAGATCGACTGGAACTGGCGAAAGAATTGGCCAACCGGCTCGCGCTCAGTCTCGACAATGCACGTCTGTTCCAGGAAAGCCAGCGCGCGACGGAACGCGAACGTTTGGTGAACAACATCGCCGCCAAGCTGACGACCCAGAACAACATCAACGATATTTTGCAGACGGCTGTCCGCGAAGTTGGGCAGGCGCTCCGCGCACCGCAAGTCAGCATTAGTTTGCGCCGCCCGAACGGCGTACACGAAAATGGGAACGGGAGTTCATCCTAATGGCTGCTGCACAAACCAGACGATCAACCCCCAGATCAATGCACAATCGTGTGATGCGCTTGCTCATCCCCCTGGTGATGGGCATCTCGGTCGTGGTCGGCGTTGTGATGTTCTTCGTGCTGCGGTCGGCGGACAGCGAAGTCCAGTTTGCCGAGCACCGCATCGAACGCGAAACAGCGGCGGCGGCGCTCAACGCGCAGATCGAGCACATCGTCAACGAGGTGCGCATCGCCGGGACCAGCCGCACGGTGCGCAGCTTCGCCCGTGAGACGCTCGTGGCGACCGCCAGCAGTTCGCTGGAAACCAGCCAGACGGCGCTCCTCGGCGAGCTGACGGGCATTCTGAGCAATCAGAGCGACATCTTCATGGCGGCGCGCTATGTGACCTTCAACGGATCGGTCTGGTCAGAAGTCACTAAATACGACAACCTCGCGCCGCTGGCTGATAACAGTGTGCGGCTGAACGCCCTCGCGGATGAAACCACCATCGTGCAGGCGCTGCTCTCCGAACCCGGCAGCGTGATTGCCGGGAATATCGAGTTCGCCAGCACGGAAGAGACGCTCCTCCGCGGGATACTGCTCCCGTACGTGCGCTTTTCCACGCCCGTCGTTTCCGACAACGACCTGACGAACGTGGCGGGCGTGCTCCAATTTGAAGTGCGCATCGACGGCCTGATCGATTATGCCCGCACGCTGGGCGCCGAACTCGCCACTGAAAGTGACGTGCACCATATCATCCTTGCGGACAATCTGGGGCATGTCCTCGTCGATTCGCACCATCCCGAAGTGAATTACCTCGCCGATCTCGAAATCGGCAGCAATCAGGATCTGGGCATCGTTTACCCGCAGTTTGCGGGCGCGCTCAACCCGGGCACGGAAATTCGCGACGTGGTTGATGGCGCGACGCTGTATTCGGTCGAACGCTTCCCGCTGGGCAACAGCGGCGACACCGAATGGCGCATGGTGCTGGTCGAAAGCCTCTTTGGCGCGAACGGTCTGGTCATGCCGGTTGGCGGGTTCTTCGCCAGTCTGCTGGTCGGCGTAGTTGTGCTGGCGGTCACCAATCACCTGCTGAAGAATACCTTCCAGAGCTTCCGCAGCGTGCAGATCATGGCCAAGGGGCTGGTCGGTGAAGGCAGCAAGCTCAGCCCGCTTGACGCGGAACTCGTCAGCGAGTCGGGCGATGACATCGGCGAGGTGATGCGCGCGCTCCAGTCACTCTCTGGCCAAATCGATCACTTGAGTACGGAACTCAGCGACCAACGCCTGCGTTACACCCGCAGTATGGATATCGCGGGCCGCATCAGCCGCGAAACCGCCGCTTTGTACGACATCGACACGCTGCTCAACCGCGCCATCAACCTGATCGTGTCGTCCTACGGCTTTTATCACGCGCAGGTATTCCTCGTCGACGACATCGGCCAGAACGCCATCCTGTACTACAGCTACGGCGAAGTTGGTCAGAAGCTGCTTGACCAGCGGCACAAGATTCCGATTGGCTCGGAATCGGTGATCGGTACCGTGACCAGCGGCAGCAAACCCGTGGTCATCAACGACACCAGCCGCCGCGACGAAGGCATCGCCCACCGCTACAACCCGCTGCTGCCGGAAACCCGCGCCGAAATGGCGATTCCGCTGCGCATCGGCGATCAAGTCATCGGCGCGCTGGACATCCAGAGCGATCATGTCAACGCTTTTCAGGATGACGACGTGCGGACCTTCCAGATGCTCGCCGACCAGATCGCCATCGCGATCCAGAACGTGCGTCTGCTTGTGGAGTCGGAAACGCGCGTCGAACAAATCGACACGCTCAACCGGCAGCTCACCCGCGGCGCATGGGAAGAAGCTGGTCAACGGTCGAACCTCACGGGCATTTACCGCTACGATCTGCTGACCGTCGAACGCACGGAAGATGTGCCCGCCGACGTGCCGGGGGGCGTGAGCGTGCCGATCAGCATTCGCGGCGAGACCATCGGCACGTTGGACGCTGCGATGCCGGATGGTTCGGTCTTCACCGACGGCGATCAAGCGATTATGCGCGCGGTGGCGGATCGTGTCGCTATCGCTATTGAAAACGCGCGCCTGTTCGAACAATCGCAGAGCACGCTGGCCGAAACGTACACACTGTATCAACTGAGCCGCTACCTCAACGAAGCGAACAGCCTCGAAGACATTGTGCAGGCGATCATCATCTCGGTGATGCCGGATGCCAGCAGCGGTCAGATCGGCGTGTTTGACGAGTACGCCCCCGGTCACGCGCCGGAATGGATGATCATCAGCGCAGACTGGACGGCGACCGAAAAAGAAAACCGCGAAGTCAAACTGACCGAGCTGGAACTGCACATCCCCGATCACCCGCTGTTCGCCTCGATGAACTCGACGCAGGTCACGCTCATCACCGACACAGAGCGCGATACCCGCATTGACGAGGTGACCAACGCCATCGTGCAAAGCGCGAAAGCGCGGTCGATGGTGCTCATCCCGTTCAACGTGCGTGGTGTGTGGCGCGGTCTCGTGATGATCCAGTTCCCGCAAACGCGCGAGTTCAGCGAACGTGACGGGCGTATCTACACCGCCCTGATCGACCAAGCGGGCGTCGCCATCGACAACCGTATGCTGCTCAGCCAGAACGAAGCGCAGCTCCACGAAATCGAGCGTCTGTATACGGGCAGCCGTATCATCAACATGGCGCAGAACTTCGTCGACCTCGTGCGCGCCGCCGTGAACACCGCCAACGACCCCACGCTGGACTTTGCCATCGGCGTGTTCGAAGGGGCGCTGGACACCACGGGCTGGCCGACGGCGATCCGCGTGATGGCGTCATCGCACGGCAGCGAAATCGCGACCGAAGACACCTACTACGACCTGCATATCCCCGCCGACTCGCCGCTGCGCCGCCGTGACGCGCAGATCGTGCAGGATCGCGGGCTGGTCAACGGTGACGATATGGTCAGCAGTATGCTGGCGCTGGCGCGGTCGCGCGGCTACCAGTTCACCGCCGCCTTCCCGCTCTACAGCATCAACCAGCCGATTGCGTTGTTCTTCATCCAATCGACGGAAGGCCGCGACCTGTCCAACGAAGACTTTGAAATCTACCGCGCGCTCACCGGCCAGATGAGTACGGTGCTCCAGAACCGCCGCCTGCTTGAACAGACGGAACGCGCGCTCGACGAAACCCGGCGTCTGTACGCCGCCAGCCGCGCCATCGCGACCGCTGCCGACGCGCAGAACGTATTCGCGGCGCTGGCAACGCACCTCAATATGGCCGGGTCGAATGTCGCCCGCGTGGTCGTCATGCTCGCCGGGCCGACGCAGGTCGAACACCCGGACTATGTCGAATACGCGTATGTGTGGTCGCCGACCAACGCCAGCTCGGATCTCACGGTGGGCAAGCGCATCGCGCGCTCGCTGGTCGATTTCACGGCTGTGCTGGCCGAACATGACGGCGTCGCCCGCCTCAACGATCTGCGGCGCGATCTGGCCGCGCATCCGGCGCTCATCGCCGTGCTTGAGCGCAGCGGGTCGCACAGCGCCGCCCTCACCGCGATCAGTTCACGCCAGCGCTGGTACGGCGTGATCATGGTCGAAAGCAGCACGCCCAACAGTTTCAACACCGCGTACGGCACGTTCATGCGCGTGCTCACGGATCAAGTCTCGGTCGCAGTGGAAAGCATCCAGTCGTTTGAAGAAGCGCAGACGCAGGCGCAGCGCGCGCTGGCGCTCGCGGAAGCCGGTCAGCTTACCGCGCGTATCGAAGGTGAATTCACGACGGGCTTCGGCGAAGTCTTCGCCCGGGTGGCGCAGCCCGCCAAATACGACCGCTGGCTGCTGCTCCTGCGTGCCGACCGCGGCACAGCGCTGGAAACCATCACCGACCACATGCCGTTGGTGGCTGGTCACAAGCTGGAAGTCGTCCGCGACGAATATCCGGTGATGCAGGCCTACCACACCAGCCAAACGGTCTACGTCAATAATCCGTTCACGTACCCGGCCTTCACCGATGAAGCGCATGTGGGCGTGGCGGAAGCGTTCGGCAAGCATCTGGCGACGCCCGTGCGCATCGGCACGGAGACCATCGGCGTGCTGCTGGTCGGGCGCTCGATTTACGACGCCGACCTCGATGAACGCGACGAACAGCTCGTCTCGACGCTGGCGGCGCAGGTCGCCATCACGATTGAGAACCGCCGCCTGTTCACGTCGGCGGAAGGCGAACGCGCCCGTCTGCGTACGGTCCTCGACACGCTGCCCGCCGGCGTGCTCGTGCTCGACCCGGTGACCTTCAAACCCCTCCAGTTCAATCAACAGGTCGAGCATCTGCTCAACCGCACCATCGACTTTGATACACCCTTCAGCGTGGACGAATACGGCATTCTGCAAGGCAAGTCGAACAGTCTGTATGAAACGGGCCGCCTGCCGATTTACAGCGCGGCGCACACGGGCGTCCCGGCCTTCGCCGACGACTTGAGCGTCGAACGGAGCAGCGGCGAACGCATCGACCTGCTGGTCAATGCCGCGCCCATCGTCGACGCGCAGGGCAACGTCACCGCCATCGTCACCGCCTTCCAGGACGTGTCGCCGCTGCGAAAAGCGGAAGCCGAACTGGAAGAGAACCTGCGTGAGTCGGTGTCGCAGTATGAGACTACCCGCGCGCTCGCCGAAGCCGACGACATCGAAACGGTGCTCGAAGTGGCGTTCGCGCAGTTGCTGACGACCAACCCGGAACAAGCCTACGCGCTGCTGCTGGATGATCAGGGCGATATCGAAATCTTCCGCGCCAGCGACGAAGAGCGCATTGGCGATGAGTGGACGCTGCCGCTCGACATGCTCGACGCGCGCCAACTGCTGATCGTGCCGGATGTCGCCGCGCACTTCACCGACCCGCACCGCCAGACGATCCTCAGCGCGGGAATCGGCGCGTTCGTCGCCATGCCGCTGCAAGCGCGTTCGCGGCGCAATGCACCCCTCGGATGGCTGCTGATGACCTACAGTCAGGCTAACCTGAACCTCACGGCGCAGGTGCGCTTCCTCACGACACTGAACGACGGCGCCTCGGTCGCGCTCGACAACCGCTACCTGCTCCGTGATACGGAATCGGCACTCAATGAAACGGCGGCGCTGTACGGCGCGACCACCAGCATCAGCCGGGCGCAGACTCAGGCCGACATTCTGCGCGCGTTGCAAGAATCGCTCGCTTCGCAGACCCCTGACATCTATGCAGGTTACATCTTCGAAGCGGGGACGGTCCGCGAACTGTTCAACGTGAGCCTCGACGGCCCGCCCATCCCCTTCGGGGAGC
Source organism: Candidatus Flexifilum breve (assembly GCF_016713355.1). Lineage (NCBI taxonomy): Bacteria > Bacillati > Chloroflexota > Anaerolineae > Aggregatilineales > Candidatus Flexifilaceae > Candidatus Flexifilum > Candidatus Flexifilum breve. The sequence goes on along the minus strand of NZ_JADJPI010000007.1, from coordinate 25,414 downwards.
TGATCACACGGCACGGGTTGTTGGACGGCAAGACGACTTACGTCGAAGAGCTGCGCACGCGGGAAAACCCGAACGCCTTCGAACAGGAACTGCTGGCGCTCGGCAACATCCGCTCGTTCGCGCTGATCTACATGCCCGGTTCGCGCGGGTGCCTCATCACCGCCTATCACCAACCGCGTCTGTTCAGCCGCGGCGAACAGCGCTACCTGAGTGCGGTCGCGGACTCCAGCTCCATCGTCATCGCCAACACCTTGCTGCTCGACCAAATCCGGACGACGCTCGACGAAACGAGTATCCTGTACGAAGCGAGCCGCGCGCTCAGCAACGCGGGCGGCACGGATGAAATTCTCGATGTGGTTGTCGCCCACCTGACTAACCGTCCGGTGACCCAGGTCTTCCTGGCTACGCTGCTCAGCAGTGACTGGGAAAGCCCGGAAGCGCTGGCGCAGGTGGTGTCGAGCTGGCACCGCGAAGGCGAGAACGTTATCGACCTGACGGGCATCACGCTGATGGCCGAACAGTACCCCGCGTGGAAGCTGCTGGCCGCGCAGAACGTCGTCATGATCGACGATGTGGAAATCGACGAGATGCTCGACGATAACGAGCGCATCGGCGTGCAAAGCCTGGAAATGCGCTCGATCAGCATTCTGCCGCTGCGTGTGGCGGGGCGCTCCATCGGCGCAATTGTGCTCGGTTCCAGCGAGCCGTATACGCATACCGAGCGTGACCTGCGTATCTACCGCTCGTTCGCAGAACAAGCCTCGCTGCGTATGGAAGCCTCCCGTCTGCTCGGACAAACGGAACGCCGCGCGCGTCAGCTTGCCACATCCACGCAGGTCAGCCAGATCGCCAGCTCCATTCTTGACCTCAACGACCTGCTCCCCAAGATGGTGGACATCATCCGTGACTCGTTCTACTACGACCACGTGCAGGTCTTCCTCATGGATGGCGACGACGAATTCGCGGAACTCCGCGCCAGTACGGGCGAAGCCGGGCACCAACTCCTCAGCATTCGCCACAAGCTGAGCAAAGGCTCGGCCTCCGTCATCGGGCAGGTGACAGAGCGCGGTGAACCCATCGTCGCGTTGGACACCGCCGACGCGCGCGTCGTGCACCGTCCGAACCCCTACCTGCCGAATACCCGTTCCGAAATGGCCGTGCCGCTCAAACTGAAGGGGCGCGTGGTCGGCGCGCTGGACGTACAGTCCAACCAGCCGAACGCGTTCGACGACGACGACGTTACCGTGTTGACGACGCTCGCCGGGCAGATCGCGGTCGCCATCGATAACGCGCAGTTGTTCGAGGAATCCAGCCGCCGCGCGGATGAAATGGCCTTCCTCTTCGACGTGACCAGCCGCGCCGCCGCTGCCGAATCGCTGCAAGGCGCGATCCAGAACGTCGCCGACGAACTGCGCGACTCGCTGGAATCGCTCTCGGTCAGCATTTACCTGCCGCAGACCTACGTCGACGCCGACGAGAATACCTTCACCGTCCTGCAGCCAATCGCGCTCGCCGGGTCGGATCAGCCGCTCACGGAACTGTCGGAAGTGCGCCTCGACGAGTCGTTCAACCTGATCGCGAGTTCCGCCAACAACCGCCGCGCGATGATCCTCAACAACGTGGAGAACGAATCGCGCTACATTCCGGTGGTCGCCGGAGCACGGTCGGCGGTCATCGTGCCGCTGTCGTCGGGCGCGGCGCTCATCGGCTTGATCGCGATGGAGAGCGAACAGCTCAACGCCTACAACAACGACACGCTCACGCTGCTGCGTACGCTGTCCGGGACACTGTCCGCCATCATCCAGAATCGTCAACTGCTCGAACAAGTGCAAAAGACGAACGATCAGCTGCGTGAACTCGACCGCCTGAAGAGCGACTTCCTCGCGAATATGAGCCATGAGCTGCGTACCCCGCTCAACTCGATCATCGGTTTCAGCCGCGTGATCCTCAAGGGCATCGACGGGCCGCTGACCGAAATGCAGGAGCAAGACCTGAGCACGATCTACAACTCCGGTCTGCACCTGCTCAACCTGATCAACGACATCCTCGATCAGGCGAAGATCGCGGCGGGCAAGATGGACTTGCAGCTCGACTACTTCGAGATGAAGCCCGTGATCGACGGTGTGCGCTCCATCGGTATCGGTCTGGTCAAGGACAAGCCGATTGACATCGTCGTGGATCTCGCGCCCGGCCTGCAGCCCGTGTTCGGCGATGAGTTCCGCACGCGCCAGATTCTGCTCAACCTCGTCTCGAACGCGTCGAAATTCACGCGCGAAGGGGCGATCACCATCCACGTCTACCCGATGTTCGACCCGGAGACCGGACGGCAGATGGTGCGTACCGATGTGACGGATACCGGTATCGGTATTGCCGAAGCCGACATCCCGCTGCTGTTCGAAGCCTTCCGCCAGGTCGACTCGTCGCTGACGCGCACAGCCGGTGGAACGGGTCTCGGTCTGCCCATCGCCAAGTCACTGTGCGAAATGCAGGGTGGGCGAATGGAAGTGCAGTCGCGGGTGAATTACGGTTCGACCTTCAGCATCTTCATTCCCGTGGAGCCCATCGAAACGGACGAGAAGAAGAAATCCACCGACAACCTCGGCGCGGAAGCCGAACCCGAGTCGTATGTGGAGGAAGCGCCCACGCAGCCGCGCGTGACCGGGCTGCTGCCCGCCGTCGACACGAATGGCGATTACTCCGCGCGCCCGCCGATGCACATCAAGCGCCAGATCCTCATCATCGAGGATAACCCGGACATGGTCGACCAAATCCGGCGCGCGCTCGGTCGCGAAGGCTTCGACATCTACTCGGCGTCGCTGCCGCTGGAAGCCGAAGCGATGGCGGGCGGCCTGCATCCCACGCTGATCGTAATGGATGTCAACTTTGCCAACGGGCAGGGCTGGAACATCCTCGAAAAGCTCAAGAGCCGCGACGACATGTCGGATATCCCGGTGGTGGTGGTCTCGCTGAGTCAGGAAGTCGAACGCGCCCTGAACGGAGGCGTATTCCGCTTCATCAGCCGCCCGTTCATGCCGGAAGATCTGGTCGACGCCGTGCGCGCCGCCGAACAGGAAAGCCGCATCAACCGCATCCTCATCATCGACGACCAACCCGAAGCCGTGCGCCTGCTGGAACAACTGCTGGATCAGAACGGCAAGTATCGCGTGTTCAGCGCGAACACGGGGATGGACGGCATTTCGCTCGTGGCGCGCCGCCGCCCCGACCTCGTCATCCTCGACCTGCGCATGCCCGAAATGGACGGCTTCGACGTGGTGCGCGAGTTGCGCAGTAACCCGGAGACGGCTACCATTCCGATCCTGATTGTCACCGGTGAAACCCTGAATCCGCAGGAACGCGAAAGCCTCACGAACCTCAATGTGCTGTACAAGTCAGAAATCAGCACGGACAGCTACCGGCTGTTCCTGGAAGGCGTCAAGGCTTACCTTGACAGCAAGAATTGACCACCAGCAGCAGAACCTTGGTCGGGACGCCTGCAAGGGCGTCCCGCTGTTAACCCGGAAAGTGAAACAGCAATTTGCTCACTCACAAAGATACCAACCGCATTGAACTGGAATGCATCAACTGCCACACGCGCATCCCGCTGACCAAGTCGGTCGCGGGATGTCCTCAGTGTGGTGAGAATATCCTCGAAGCGCGCTACGATCTCAGCCTGATCAACGTGCAGGAATGGCTCAAGGCCATCAAGCAGCGCGGGCGCGGTCTGTGGCGTTACTTCGAGGTGCTGCCGCTCTATGACCCGGCGAACATCGTCAGTCTGGGCGAAGGGGGCACGCCGCTTGTTAAATCGCGAGCGCTCGCCTCGATGCTCGGCTTGCGCAACCTGTTCATCAAAGATGAGCGACAGGGACCGACGGCCAGCTTCAAAGATCGGCAGGCGACCGTCGCCATCTCCGCCATGAAAGAGATCGGCGTCGACTCGGTCGTGGTCGCCAGCACGGGGAACGTCGCCATTGCCTATGCCGCTTACGGCGCGCGCGCGGGGATCAAGCTGTGGGCGTTCTTCCCGAGCCTCGCCCCCGCCGAAAAGATGCGCGAAGCGGCGGTCTACGGCGCGGAGGTGATCAAGATCACCGGGACGTATGACCAGACCAAAGAGATCGCGGCGCGCTACGCCAAGCGGCAGGGCTTGTTCCTCGACCGCGGCATTAAGAGCGTGGCGGCGATCGAAGCAATGAAGACGATGGCCTACGAAATCGCCGAGCAGTTGGGCGAACAGCTCGAAGGTGGGCAGCGCTGGCGCTCCCCGGATTGGTTCATTCAGGGCGTGAGCGGCGGTATGGGACCAATCGGCGTGGGCAAGGGCTTCCGTGAGATGATCGATTTCGGCTTGGTCGACAAAATGCCCGCGATGGGCATGGTGCAGTCGACGGGCTGTGCGCCGATGGTCGAGGCGTTCAACCGCGGGCAGCGCATCGCCACCCCGGTCGAAGACCCGCAGACGATCATCTCCACGCTGGCGACGGGCAACCCCGGTCGCGCCTACGAACTGCTCTACGATTACGTCGCGAAATACGGCGGGCATTTCACGTCGGCCAGCGATGAAGAAGCCTTCCATGCGACGCGGTTAGTCGCGCGCAACGATGGCTTGTCAGTCGAACCCGCGACGGCGGTCGCCTTCGCCGGGCTGTTCAAGATGGTGCGCGAGGGCGTGATCAAGCCGGACGATGTGGTCGTCGTCAACTGTTCCGGGCATACTATGCCGGTCGAAACGCAGATTCTCGGCGACCAGTGGCAGCGTTCGGTCGATGTGTCGGAACGCGCGCACACGCCGCTCCCGCCGCAGGAAGGGCTCGCGTCGGCGATGGAGCAGATCGACGCGCAGGTGCGCCGCGTCGTTGTGATCGAGGATACGCCGGACGCTGCCCGCCTGATTCGCCGCGTGCTGCAGGCGAAGGGCGCGGAAGTGCATCTCGCGCATGATGGCGCGACGGGCTTGCAGATTGTGCGCCAGATGCGGCCTGATCTGGTCATCACCGATTTGATGATGCCGAATGTCGACGGGTTTGAGGTGATCGATACCTTGAAGGCTGATCCGGATCTCCAGCACATTCCCGTCGTCGTGATCACGGCGAAGGAACTAACCGCCAAAGAGCGGGCGCGGCTGAATTCGCAGGTGGATCTGCTGTTGCAAAAAGGCTCGACCATCGACGAAGATGTGATCGAGAATCTTGTGGACAAGCTCAACTGAGGCGGGCATGACCAAATCGATTTTGTATATCGAAGATGATCCCGCCAGCCGCGCGCTGGTCGAGCGCACGCTGCGCTTCGGCGGCTATAACGTCGCCGTGGCGGCGTGCGGTCTCGAAGGCATTGATATGGCGCGGCACGAGACCTTCGATCTGATCCTGACCGACATCAACCTGCCGGACATGAACGGGCGCGAGATCACGACCGCGCTGCGGCGCGATCATCGCTTCACGCACACGCCCATCGTCGCGCTGACGGCGCAGACGCTCAAAGATCAGCGCGAGTTGACGTTCGCCGCCGGGATCACGGGCTACATCACCAAGCCCATCGATATCGATCAGCTTTTGCAGCAGGTGGCCTACTACCTTGAAGGTGGGCAGGACAAAATCGATCAGGGGCTGCTGTCGGCGGCCCAAGCCCGCTACACGCAGGAAGTCGTCGCGCGGCTGGAAACACGCGTGCGCGACCTCGAAGCGATCAACCAGTCGCTGCGCCGCCTCGACAAGATGAAAGACACGTTCATTCAGCTCACCGCGCACGAACTGCGCACGCCGCTCACGCTGGTCTACGGCTACAGCCGCCTGCTGGAAGAGAACGCGGACGTCAAATCCATCGCCAACTTCGACCCGAGCATGCGCATGCTGCTGGACGGCCTGACCGGATCGATTGAACGAATGCAGGGGATCATCAACGAAATTTTGACGATCAGCCGCATCATGACCAACAACATCGACCTGACGCTCGGCCCGACCGACCTCGGCAGCATCATTCTGCGCGTGCTCCACAGCTACGGACAGGTGATTCAAGAGCGCCAGCTCAACATCGTGTTCAACCGGGCGGAATTTTCCGAGCGCATCACCGCCGACTGGGAACTGATGGAGCTGACGATGCGCAACCTCATCAGCAACGCCATCAAGTTCACGCCGGATGGCGGCACGATCACGCTGCACGGGCAGTCCGATGGTGAGCACATCCGCCTGAGCGTGCGCGATACGGGCATCGGCGTGGCGCCCGCTGACCAGAAGACGATTTTCGAGCGCTTCCACACCACGACCGATCTCTCGCTGCATTCGACCAGCAAAACGGCGTTTCGCGGCGGCGGCATCGGCTTAGGGCTGGCGATCTGTAAGGGCATCGTCGAAGCGCACGGGGGGCAGATCTCCATGCAGAGCCGGGGTTACGACCCGGACCGTCTGCCGGGGAGTGAGTTCATCGTCGTGCTGCCGATTGTGGCGCACGTGGCCCGGAAGTCGCGAGAGCCGTAATCATGCGTCTGGTCCGCCCCTCGGAGCACGCCCAAGCGGTCGCCGCCGCCCTGCTCACACCTGTGTTCCTCGGCGTCGCGCCGATCTTCGGTAAATTGGCGATTCGCGCGGGCGCCGATCCGTTTTCTGTAGCAGCCTGGCGAACGCTCGTGGCGGTGGTGCTGCTGTGGTTGTTCTACAGCATCGCGTTCCGCAAGTACATCTTCATTTACCCGGCGGGCTTGCTCGGGTGCATCATCATCGGCGTGATCAACGGCATCGGTTCGCTCTTCTTCTACGGTGGCCTCGGCCTGCTCGACGCCTCGATGACGCAGCTCCTCAACGGCATGTACATCGTGTTCGCGGTGATTCTGTCGCATCTCGGTGGGGAAAAACTCAGCCGCAGTCTCGCGATTCGCCTCGGCCTGTCGATCATCGCGCTCGTCATGCTGACGGGCTTCGGCAACCAACCGCTGGATTGGCTGGGCGTCGGCATGATGCTCGGCAGCGCGCTCATGTTCGCCGGGACGATGATGTTCAGCCAGTATCTGCTCTACGAAATTCCGCCGCCGACGGCGACGCTCTACATCCTCTCGACAATGGGCGTGGTCGTGTTGATGGCGTGGGCGGCGGTCGGCACGCCGCTGTCCTTCGATGTCTTTGAGGCGGCGCTCCCGCCGATTGTTGTGCTCGGCATCACGACCGCGCTCTCGCGCCTGGCGATGTTTTCGAGCATTCGCGTGTTCGGCAGCCTGCGCACGGTGATCATCGCCATCGGCGAAATCGGCGTGGCGCTGACGCTGGCCTATCTCGTGCTGGGCGACCGCCTGTCGCCGGTGCAGGTGGCGGGCGTGGCCTTGCTCGGCGTGAGCATGCTGCTCATCCGCTCCACCGATATGGCTCCGCGCGGCATCAACCCCAACGCGCTGCTCGTGCACGACATGGCGAACATTCAGTTTCAGCGTATCGCCTTCCACAAAGCCTTCGGCAAGGCGCACCATGACAACGAGTTCGGCGTGATGGGCGCGCTGACGACGATGGAAATGCAGGCGATCCAGAAGATGATGGGGGCGAGCAACCGCCCGGTGAATCCGCTGCCCATTCCGCGTGACCTGTACAGCGACGAGCCGACCCGCCCGCGCAATCCCTTCAAAGACCAGAACGGGAACGGCGATTCGCGCTGACAGGCGTAGTTTTTTCATCCTTCCCAACGGAATACAGGTTTCCTGCGCCAAAAACCGCGTAGGGACGAGGCATGCCTCGTCCCTACACAGACGCACTATCTGTCTCCCTCCCCGAATTCGGGGAGGGGCCGGGGGTAGGGTCGGATACACAGGGCAGTCACGCAAAATCATCGCCACTCGGCTGTTTTATCCCTAACTGACGTCAAAAAGCATCGTTTGGCAAACAGGGGGGACAGCCGTGTTGGCAAAGAAGGACGAGGCATGCCTCGTCCCTACAATGAAAACCTACCTCTGCTAGACCCCGCCCCTACAGGAATACATTGGGCATCCGAATTTCGCTAACTTGCGCCAATGTCAAGAAACTCTAGCATTTTCCGGCTAGGAAGGAAGTTTGTCTTATGTTAAAGCGCGGTTGTCTACCGTTATAATCCCTTGTATACTGTCCGAGTTTTGCACGACAAAATCGAGATAAGGCGAGTCAGCAGATGGCGGAGTCCACGGAAAACCAGTCCCCACGCGTGCGCGCAGAGGTCGAAAAGAAACACATCCCCTGCAACTTGTGTGGAGGAACCGATCTCGTTCCGTATTGCCCCGAAAACGAACGTGGTCTGGTTGAATGCCAGAACTGCGGCCTCGTGTTCGTCAGCCCGCGCCCGGACGCCCACGAACTCTACGCTTTGTACGGCGAAACCTACTTTCAGAACAGCGACTCCGGCACGGTCGGCTACACCAATTATGTCCGCGATGAAGCCAACATCCGCAAGACCTTTCGGCGGCGCCTGAGCCGTCTGGAACGGTTTGTCAGCCGCAAGGGCAAGCTGCTGGATGTCGGCTGTGCGGCGGGCTTTTTCCTCGCGGAAGCGCAGGCGCGCGGTTGGCAGGTTGAAGGGCTGGACGTTTCCAGTTTCGCCGTCAACTACACGCGCGACCGCTTCGGTTTCCCGGCGTCGCACGGCAGCTTCACCGAGCTCGATTTTGAGCGCGGCAGCTACGCGATGGTGTCGCTGTGGGATGTGATCGAGCATGTGCCGGATCCCAAAGCCTACATTCAGCGCGCGGCGGAACTGCTGCAATCCGGCGGCACGATTGCGCTGGCGACGCCGGATGTCGACAGCATTCCCGCGCACATCACGGGGAAGCGCTGGGTTGGCTACAAGCTGTCGGAAGAACACCTTTACTATTTCTCGCCCAAGACGCTGGGGCGCATGCTGACCGAGGCCGGATTTGAAGTGGTCGATGTCTACCACGTTGGCAAGTACGTCACGCTGCGGTTGTTCCTCGACCGTCTGGGCATGTATCTGCCGCCGCTGGCGAAACCGCTGCAGTCGCTGGAACGCGCTTTCCGGTTATCGGAATGGTCACTTTACGTCAACCCGTTCGATATCATCGCCATCACCGCCCGCAAACGTTGAAGCGCTTCGTCCCCGATCTCGCCGCGTTCGCGGTCTATTTCGGGGTGGCGTGTGTCATCACTTTCCGCTCATCACGCAGCTTGACGCGCGGCTAATCGGGCATCCCTTCGGGGATGCGACCGAGTACGCCGCGCATGTCTGGTGGATCAAGCATGCGCTGCAAACGGGGCAGAATCCGTTCTTCCAGCCGCTGCTGTTGTATCCGCAGGGGTTGTCGGCGGCGTGGCTGTGGAGCGCGCCGCTGCAAAGCTTCCCCGCGTGGCTGTTCGCCTTTGTCATGTCAGTTCCTGCTGCCTTCAACCTGTCCGCGCTGCTCACGCTGGCGCTCAACGGCTGGTCGATGTTCCGGTTGGCACGCTTCCTCCTGAGTCAACCTCACCCCCTAGCCCCCTCTCCGGGGGGAAAAGGGGAAGTCGTCGTAGGGACGAGGCATGAGCGTGCTGCAAAAGGTCAGATTCCGACCCCACCCCCGGCTCAGGGAGGTGAGACCGATCCCCCCCTCTCCCCAATTGCGTGGGAGAGAGGAGCAAAGGGTGAGGGGGGCTCAGTCCTCAGTCCTCAGCCCTCAGTCCTGCTTCCAGCCTTCCTCGCTGGCCTGACCTTCATGCTCTACCCGACCTTTCAGGGCCAGTTGGCCGCCGCGCACACGGGGCTGCTTGTGCTGTGGGGCGTGCCGCTGCTCCTGCTGGCGCTGCTGCGCCTGCGCGACGGGCGGCGCTTCATCGGGATCGGCGCGGCGCTGTTCGCCGTGTCGCTGTGGGGCAATCTGCTGCTGCTGTTTTACCTGCTCGCGCCGATTCTCGGCGTGTACGCGCTGATGCTCCTGCGCCTGCGCGACTGGTCGCTGCTGGGGCGCACCCTGCTCACGCTGATCCTCGGCGGGCTGCTGGCACTGCCGTTTCTGCTGCCCACCCTGCGTGAAGCGACGGGCGGCACGTCTGAACCGGGCGCGGTGCGCTACAGCGCGGCGCTGCTCGGCATCGTGTCGCCGTCCTTCAATCATCCGCTGTTCAGCGGGTTGGAGTATCCGCGCCGCGTGCTCGGCATTGACCCGTTTGAGGGCGCGGCCTACCTCGGCGTGATTACAGCGGCGTTGGCTGCTGTTGCGCTGATCAAGCGGCGAGAATCCCGCTGGTGGCTGATCGTCGCGCTGAGCGCGTGGGTGCTGTCGCTCGGGTCGCTGCTCAAACTCGACGACGCGCCGCTCACCGTGCTCATTGGCGGCTACGCCACAGCCATCCCGCTGCCCGCCGCGCTGCTGCCCTACATCCCCGTGCTGAATATCGCGCGGACGCCGGGACGCTTCAATTTCGCGGTCGGCTTTGCGGCGGCGATCCTCGCGGGCTATGGCGCGGCGACCGTCGGGCGCTGGCTCAAGCCGCTCCGACTGCGCGTGGTCGTCGTGCTCGGCCTCACCGTGTTGATCGCCTTTGAATACCAGTTCTTCTGGCCGCTGCCCACCACCGACGCCGTGATCCCCGACGCGATCCGGAGTTTGGCGGGGCGTGCTGACGTACGCGCCGTGTTCGACGTGCCGTTTCAGCATCCGCTGGTCGATAAAGAAGGGCTGTATCTGCAAACCGGGCATCAGCAGGCATTGATCGGTGGGCATATCACGCGGCAGACGCCGCTCGACCCGGCAGCGGGTTGGCTGCTGCAAACCTTCGACCCGGCGCTGCTCGACGCGGCGGGGGCGGATCTTGTCATTTTGCACCGCGAGTGGGATGATGCAGAATTAGAGGCGGCCGTCTATGCGCGTCTCGGCGTGCCGCTGTACGAAGACGCACGTTTCGCCGTGTTCGCGGTCGCGCCCTTTACCGGGGCTGCGCCCGGTTTCACGTGGATCAGCCGCGTGGACGCCGAGGTGACCGACACGGCGGCGGTCTATCTGTACGCGCCCACGCCCGGCACGGTCACGCTGACCGGACGCATCAGCGCGGACGGACGCGGCGCGCGCTTGCTGCTGGATGGCGCGCCGCTGGTCACGTGGACGGTGACGGGGGAACAGGGCTGGAATGTGCCCATCGACCTCACGGAGGCCGGGTATCACACGCTGACCCTAGCCGTCGATCCGGCGTGCCCGCCGCCCAACGCTGAGGCGCTGGTGTGCCGCCCGCTGCACGTCGAACAACTTGAACTGCGCAACTATCGCCCACTCAGGCAGTCATGAGCATGAGCCGAAAATTTCCCGTCACCCTGATCGCGTTGCTCGTCTATCTGGTCCTCGCCATCCTCGTCACCTACCCGCTGATCCTCAACCTGTCGACGGCGCTGGTCGGCTATGTGCATGGCGACGCCTACGAGATGACGCATCACATCTGGTGGATCAAGTACGCGCTGCAAACGGGGCAAAACCCGTTCTTCGCGGCGAATCTCGCCTACCCGGACGGCATCAACGGCGTGACGCTGTGGTCGCACCCGCTCCAGTTCTTCCCGGCGTGGCTGCTGGCGTTCGTTCTGCCGCTTCCCGTCGCTGCCAACGTGACCATTCTGCTCACGGTCGCGCTCAACGGCACGAGCATGTTCTGGTTGGTGAAGTACCTGACTGCCAAGCAAAAGACATTAACCACAGAGAACACAGAGCGTGAAACACAAACTCCCCCTCGCCCCCTGGAGAGGGGGTTGGGGGGTGAGGTTATCTCGGCCTTCATTGCTGGCTTGATCTTCATGCTCTACCCGACGATGCAGGGACATCTCGGCGCGGGGCACGCGGGCTTGATGGTGCAGTGGGGCGTGCCGATTCTGATCTACGCGCTCTACCGCCTGCGCGATGGCTGGCGCTATGTGTCCCTCGCGGCGGTCGCCATCGAATTGAGCGTGAGCGGGCACATCCTCCAGTTGATCTATGTGGTGCTGCCGCTGATGGGGGTGTACGCGCTATGGCTGCTCCTCCGGCGCGAATTCGCGTCCCTGCTGCGGCTGATCGCGGCTGGCGTGATCGGTGGGGCATTCGCGCTGATCTTCGCGCTGCCGAGCGCGACGGCGGCGGTCGGCACGGCAGCCTACGAAGAGACGGGCGACACCGTGCGCTACAGCGCCGATCTGCTGGCGCTGGTGACGCCGTCCTTCAATCATCCGCTGTTTGGACGTTTGCCGTACACGCATACCGTGCTCGGCATCAACCTCGATGAAGGCGCGCTGTACCTCGGCGTGATCGCTGGGCTGCTGGCGCTCGTCGCGCTGATCCGCGTGCCGAAAGCGCGGGTGTGGGGCTGGATCGGACTGCTGGCATGGATATTGTCGCTCGGCGTGCTGCTCAAAATCTTCGACCAGCCCTTCAGCCTGAGCGCAGACGCCTATCGCAGTTACATCCCGATGCCGTTCGCGCTGGTCGCCGACCTGCCGATCTTCAATCTGGCGCGCACGCCGGGGCGCTTCGGCTTTTTGTTGGCGGCGGCGGTCGCCATCCTCGCGGGCTACGGTGTGACCGTGCTCTGGGGGTGGCTGCGCCGTCCTGCCTTCCGCGTAGTCGTCGCACTGATCGTCGGCGCGGTCATCGTGTTCGAATATCAGACGTTCTTCCCGCTGCCGACGACCACCGCCGCGGTGCCCGTCGGGGTCGCGGCGCTGGCCGACCGCGCCGACGTGCGGGCGATCTTCAGCGCGCCGTGGAACAATCTCGTCGCTGCCAAGACCGATCTCTACTGGCAAACGGCCCATCAGCACGCGCTGATCGCCGGGCAGGTCACGCGGCAGACGCCCGTTAACCCGGCCAAGCTGAATCTGCTGGAAACGTTCGATCCGGCGCTGCTGCAGGACGCGGGCGCGGATGTGGTGCTCGTCCACCGTGACTTTGACGATGGCTCACTGGAAGCGGCGGCGCGGGCGCAGCTCGGCGCTCCGTTCTATGAAGATGAGCGCGTTGCCCTGTTCAATACCCCGGACGCCGACCACCCGGAAACGCTGACGTTCACACTCCCGCCGGAAGGCGAAATCAGCAACACAGCGGACATCTACTTGCATGCGCCGGAACGCGGCTGTCCCGGCTGCACCTTCCACGAAGTCGACTGGATAGTACTCACGGCGACGCTGACTGGAGAAGCGCGCACCGTGACTCTGCTGCTCGATGATGTCCCCGTGCATCGCTGGCAGGTGGACGGCGCAGCGCCGATCCGCGTGCCGCTGCCCGTGTTCGGCTACAGCACCGTGCGCTTCGCGCTTGATCCCGCCTGCCCGATCAACACCGACCCCGCGCTCGAATGTCACACCGTTGCCTTGAGCGATCCAGCGGTCGAATTCGTCGATGCGCCGCCGATTCTCGAAATTCCATCCGATCACCGCTTTGACCGGGGCGTGGCGCTCAGCAACTGGCATGTCCCGGCGACGATTACGAGCGGGGAACCGCTGCCCGTGTGGCTGGAATGGACGCTCACACAGGCGCGGGGCGAAAACGACATCCGCTACGTGCACGTGCTCGACGCGAACGGGACGCTGGTCGGCCAGCAGGACAACACGCTCGGCGTCCAGCTCGCCCGCTCGGCGTGGGCGGAGGAAGTGACGATCAATTTCGCGACTCCGCTGCCAGAGGGGGAGTATCACGTGTTCGTCGGCTGGTATACCTACCCGGAGATCGCACCATTCTGCGTGCTCAATGAAGCAGGCGTATGTGCGGGCAACGAGGTCGAGATCGGCACATTCCAAGTCGGGGGGTGAGGTGATGAAGGCGGTGCGTCCGACATGTCCGACCCCACCCCCAGCCCCTCCCCGAATTCGGAGAGGGGAGCCAGCCATGTTTCCCAGACCGAAACCGTTTTCGTAGTGACGCGATTTAGAGGGTGTCTAAATGCCCCTCATTCTCGCCCCTTCTCCCACGCAAGCGGGGAGAAGGGGGAGTCAAGTCCCCTCTCCCCGTTTACGTGGGAGAGGGACGGCTTGCGCAGCAAGCAGGGTGAGGGGTGTCGTGAAAGTCCTTTTTTTAGACACCCTCTTTACCGCGTCCGCTGCTTCCAAATGGACTTCGTGCTGCCGCAGAGTCTGTCCCTACAAAAACCACCCTTTGCATAGACTCACTCGGTGCGAGGTGGGGTCGAATATACTGAAAACTGTAAACTGTGAACTTTCTGCTCACCATGTCATAATAACGATCTGCTGAGATTACGCTTCTTGTGAAGGGACTGAGGATGGAAGGACAGAATTCAGGTCGCACGCTGCTCGCTGCCGCCCTGCTGACCGCCGCGCTGCTCGTCGCCGCCAATCGCGCTGTCGAGGCCGCGCCCTTTGCGGATTGGTGGCTGCCGATCCTGCTGTTCGTTTTGGCGATCGGCTTGCTTTTGCTGAATCGTTTCGGCTGGCGTCTGGGCGCAGCCGCTCCGGCATTTGATGTCGAACCGGAGACGACCGAGCTCGCGCCGCTGCCCGTTGGCGGCACACGCACCTACCGCGTGAGCGACTTCCCCGCCGCCGATAATTCGGCTGTGGTTGCCCCGCCCGCCGCGCCCGTCAACACCATGTTCATCCGTCCCGAACGCGCCGCCGATGCCGACGAAGCACCGAGCGCCGCCCATCCCGTTCCCAGCACGCAGGCAGCCGCGCCCGCCGCCGTCGAAGTCGATTTGACGCCCGAAAACGCGGTGATCGATCCCCATGCGGGTGAGGACAAGCCGAGTCAGGGGATGCCGTTGGAAAAAGCGACCGAACCAGGCGCGCCCGCGCCCACGCCGGGCTTCACCGCGCGCACCGAGCACAGCCCCGCCGAAGCCGCCGCCACGCAGGAAAAACCCGCGGCGCCGCCGGAAGCGCAGGGTGAAACCGCGCAGCCGCATGACGACCCCGTGAAAGAATCAGTGGTGGAGAAGACCGCCGCGCCGCAGCAAGCCTACGAAACGGCGACTATGGGCACGCTCACCCCCGAAGAAGTCGACAAAGTCGTGAACGACCAGCCGTCGGAGACCGCCGCCAAAGCGACCACGCTTGCCTCGGAAGAACTCACTATCGCCGTGACCGATCCCGAAGCCGCCGTGGGCAGCGCCGACGATCTCGAAATCATCGACGGCATCGGCCCGAAGATCGCCGGGGCGCTGCGCGCCGCCGGCATCGATTCGTTCAAGAAGCTGGCGAACGCCACCGAAGAGCAGCTCCGGCAGATCCTCACTGGAGCGCAGGTGCGCTATCCCGGTACGACGCTGCCGTTCTGGGCGCAGCAGGCCGCCTATGCTGCGCGTCAGGATTGGGAAGGCTTCAAGAAGTACAACGCCGACCGTAAAGCCGGGGGAGACGACTAGATGACGTTTCCACTTGCGCGCGGTCTGCTCTCGATTCAGCAGACCCCGGCTATTTTGCAGGCGCTCCTGCGGGATGTCGATGAGACGCGCGCCCGGCAAGCCCGTGACGGTGCTGGTTGGAACGTGATCGAGATCCTGTGCCACCTGAACGATGTCGAGATTGTGCTCGGCGACCGCATGAAGATCAGCAGCGCGGATAACCCGCCCGCTTTTCCGCCGCTCGACCCGGACGCGCTGGCCGCGCAGAACCGCTACAGCGAGCAAGCGCTCGCGCCGACGCTGGCGCAGTGGCTGGAACGCCGCCGCGAACTGATCGGCTACATCAAGGGGCTGACCGCCGATGATACCGACGCCCGCTGCGGCATCCATTCGTCGCTCGGTCGAATCACCGTCAGCGAACAGGTAGGGCTGCTGGGTTTGCACGATGTCAACCACATCGAACAGATCACCCGCGCGCTCGGGCTGGCGGATCGGTTCTAGGCATCGGTAAAGTAATTTTCTCTCCAACATTTCGTTGAGCCTCACCCCGTTTCGCGCCGCTCAACCGCCCCTCTCCCCAGGGAGAGGGGCAAAGAACCGTCAGGTTCTTGGGGTGAGGTAAGCGCAACGTCCACCTCGCGCAACTTTTGCTGACAGCCTCCGTATATGTATGCAGAACGTTAGATTCAGGGGGCTAACTCATCATGACGACCAGATCCAACAATCTCGGCGCGTATATTCTCATCGGCTTAGGTGTCCTGTTCCTCGCGGGGCAGATTTTTGACTTTGATATCGGGCGGATCTTCGACATTTCGTGGCCGCTGTTCGTGGTCATCCCCGGCGTGATCTTCCTGATCATCGCCTTCACGGGCGACCGCCGCGCGGCGGGTTTTATCATCCCCGGCGCGATTGTCACGGGCACAGGCGCGATTCTGTGGTTCCAGGACACATTTGATCGCTATGAGACGTGGGCGTACGTGTGGACGCTCTACCCGGTGTTCGTCGGCGCGGCGACCATGTACCTCGGCACGCGGCTCGACAACGCCCAGCAGATCAAGACGGGGCGCAACCTGCTGCAGTTCGGTCTGATCGCGTTTGTGGTAGCTGCGGCTTTCTTCGAACTGCTGATCTTCAACAGCAACGCCTCGATTGGTCGCTGGCTCGTGCCCGGCCTGCTGATCCTCGCGGGCGGCTATATGCTGTTCTTCCGGCGTCCGTCCACCACCAGCGATCTCTTCAGCGAGAAGGACAAGCGCGGGTAAGCGCGTCCGCGCACCCATGGCTAACCAGTCCCCTCTTCGGCTGTAGAAGAGGGGGCAACTGCTGCATTCCCCGCGCACCGCGCCTCACATAAGTCAGCGCATATCTTTCTCGTATTCTTCTGTCAGCCTATATAACGATTTGTTGCATCCTTCACGAATCCCGCATACCATAGAGCAGGAATTAATGGATTTGCTTGCATAAGACGCGGGGGCGCATTTTGAGGCTCACAAGATATTTTCTGTTTCTGCTCATCATCCTACTCCCCGTAAGCCTGGGCGTGATGCAGGGTTTTCCTGCGCCGCGCCTCGAAATCACCGGGGTGAACGCGAGTCAACTGCCGACGGTGACGGTTTCGGCCAACGTATTTGATAACGTGAACCAGCCGATCACCAATCTCACTGCCGCCAACTTCAGCTTGATCGGCGACCTCGCTCCCTTCGGACAGATCGTCGATGTGCAGAACATCACCGATCAGAACCTGCCGATTGCGACCGTGCTGGTAATCGATGTCAGCACAAGTATGGAAGGCGCGCCGTTCTTCGCCGCTAAAGATGCGGCCCGCGCGTTCGTGCAGAGCATCGGCGCGAACGACCCGGTGGCGATTCTCACCTTCGGTACGGGCACACGCTTGGTTCAGGATTACACGACTGACAAAAATCTGCTGCTCAGCGCCATCGATAACCTGCCGCTCGGCGGGCAGACCGCGCTGTATCAAGCGGCCTATGATGGCGTCCAGTTGGCCGCCAATTCGCCTGTGCCGCGGCGCGCGGTCGTGCTCCTCAGCGACGGCGCAGAGTACGGCGGTCACAGCAATGTTGGGCGCGGCGCGGCGCTCGAAGAAGCGATCACGCGCGGCGTCCCGGTCTACACCATCGGCCTCGGCTATGGTACGGATCGCACCTACTTGCAGGAACTTTCGGCGGGGACGAACGCGCGCAACTACGAATCGCCCACGCCCGATCAACTGCTGGCAATTTACAGCGAACTGGCGACGATTTTGCGCAGCCAGTACGTGATTACGCTCAACCTCGACCTGCCCGCCGATGGCACGGAATACACGCTCGGTTTGCAGGTGAGCACGGACGGCGGCGTTTCGGTCGCCAACGCGACGCTGCGCGCGCCCATCCCTGTGCCGATCATCGACCTGACGCTGCCGGATGCCCCGATCACCGAACCGACGACGATCACCGCTGACGTGCGCGCCGATGACGACATCGAAGGCGTCAATTTCGCAGTGGCCGATACGGAAATTGGGTCGCTGCTCGACGCGGAACCCTTCACTTTCACGATTGATCCGGTCGCGTTCCCACCCGGCGATTATACGCTGGCCGTGAGCGCGCTCGACGCGACGGGCGACATCGGCACATCGGGCGGTACGTTCAGCATTGCCGCGCTGCCGCCGGAACTGACTTTCACGCCGGATCTCGCCGCGCTCGGTACGCTGACCGAACCCGTCACCGTCACGGTTGAGGGCGGCGGCCAGACCCAGGTCACAGGCGTCTCGGTGCAGTTTGACGGCGACGCGCCGGTTGAACTCGACGCCCCGTACACCTTCATCATCGACCCGGCGCAGTTCACCCCCGGCGAACACACCATCGCCGTGACCGCGCTCAACGAAGGCGGCCAATCGGGCACTGCCAGCGGCGCGTTCACCGCTGCCGCGCTCCCACCCGCCATCGTGATCAGCGGCTTGCAGGATGGCCAAACGGTGGATCGTCCGGTGGACATCAGCGTCACCGTTGCCGGGCAGGTGCCCGTTAGCGATGTGACAGTGACGGTCGGCGGAGAAGAACTCGAACCGAACGCTGACAATAGCTATACCATCGACCCGATGACGCTCCCGCCGGGCGGCACGACGATCACCGTCAGCGCCACGCTCGAAAACGGGCAGAGCGGCACGACCAGCCTCAACTTCCTGACCGCTGCGCTCCCGCCGCAGATCTTCATCAGCGGCTTGACCCCCGGCGAAACGCTGGATGCCAGCCGCGAGATCGAAATCAATGCCAACAGCCAGACCACGGTCGTGCATGTCGCCGTGCTGCTGGATGACGCCGAAGTCGGGCACTTCACCGCGCTGCCGATCCCGGTGACGCTGGATGTGCTGGCGCTCGGTGCCGGTGAGCACAACCTCCGCATCATCGCCGACAACGCCAGCGGCCAGAGCTCGACGCTCGATGTACCGTTCAGCGTGTCCGAAGCGCCGATTGCGACCGCGACACAGGTCGCGAACGCCTCGGCCACCGCTATGCAGGCGACGCAGGTCGTGCAGGCGACCGCCGCCGCTGTCCAAGCGACTGAGTTCGCCAATGCGACGGCGACCCAGGCACAGGCCACCAGTGACGCGATTTCGACGGTGAGCGCGCAGTCGACGCTGGCCGTGAACGCCACCGCGACACAGGTTGCGGGGCAAACCGCGACCGTCGAAGCCAACGCAACAGCCACGGAAGTCGCCGTGCTGGCGGTTACCCAGCAGTTCGTCGATCAGCAGGCGTCGACGCAAGCCGCCGCTGATCAGGCCGCGACCAACATTGCGCGCAGCACGCTCGATGCCGCCGCCACCGAATTCGCACAGGCTACGTCGACCCAAGTCGCCGCCGTGACACGCGGCGCGCAGGTCACCGCCACAGCAGAAGCGGGCGCCACCGGCACGGCTGCTGCTGCCGCAACGCAAGCCGCTAATCTCAATGCCACCGAGCTCGCCGCGCTGACGGCGACCGCGGCGCTAACGGCCACTGAACAAGCGAACGCCGCCGCCACCCAAGCGGCCATTGAGCAGGCCACGCAGGAGGCGAACGCCAGCGCGACCGCCGCCGCCGTGGCGCTGACCGCGACAGTCGAGGCGAATGCGAGCGCAACGCAGGCCGTCAACCTGACAGCGACCGCACAGAACACGGTTGATGCCCGCGAAACCGCCCGGGCGGAGATCGGCGCGACAAGTCAGGTGGAAACGCGCAGCGCGCTCGAAACCCGCGCCGCGCAGACGCGCCTTGAAGTCCAGCAGACGCAGGACGCCCGCGCTACTCGTGACGCCGCGACGCAGGCCGCGCAAACCGAAGAAGCGAACGCGAAGGCGACGCAAGCCGCGGTAGAAACGCAAGCTGCCGCGCAGACCTCGACCCAGACCGCCGCTGAGACGCAGAGCGCCGTAGAAGTGCAGACCCAAGAAGTGCAAGCCGCGCAGACCGAAGAGACGTTAGTGGCGCAGGCGAGCACGGTCACCGCAGAGACGGGCGCGACGGGCACGGAAGCCGCCGCGCAAACCGCCACCGCCGACAGCGCCAATGTCGCCGCACAGACGGCTGCCGCGCAAAGCACGGCGACTGAAGACGCGCAGGCAACCGCGACCGCGCAAGCGAATGCGACCATTGAAATCCGCTTGAGCGCGGTTGGCCCGACGCCGACGCCCGTTGATGGTGGCGCGCAGTCCGCGTCCAGCCCGACGCCCGCGCCGACGCTCGTGCCGCAGCAGACCGAAACCGCGCCGTTCAGCGGCGACATCATCCCGATCCTGATCATCGCGCTCGTGCTGATCATCCTGCTGATCGTGATTGTGCTGGTTTTGCGGCGGCGGTAAGGTTCACCGGAGTTTCCACCTGCTCGACTTAACGAGCGGGTTTGGCACACGGGCGCACACATGTGCGCCCGTGTGATTCCTGCGGTACTTGTGTAGGGACACTTCATTGCGTCCGCTGCGTCCGACCCACCCCCGGCCCCTAACAGGGTAGGTTTTTATGCTTCCCCATCGAATACGGTTTTCTTCGCTGAGAACCTGTAGGGACGAGGCATGCCTCGTCCGGTTTTTCCTTTGGATTAGGCAATAGATCGTTTGTCTGTGAAAGCAAAAGAGGTGGTTTAACGGATAGGGTGGTTGTGTGAGCACAGGAGGACGAGGCATGCCTCGTCCCTACAATTAAAAACCTACCCCTGAGAGCCCCCCGGCCCCTCAACTGAATTCAGGGAGGGGAGACAACATTGCTCGCCACGTCTCCCCCTCGCCTCTTTTTGGAGAGTGTGCTGGGGTGAGGTTGCCCTACCCGATCACCTGCCGTACAACCTCTAAATCGACATTGCCACCGCTGATGACGACCGCGGTCTTTTTGTCGCGCGGGATCGTCCCGGCGAGCACCGCCGCCAACCCGACCGCGCCCCCGCCTTCGACCAACCAGCCCGCTTCGGCGATCAGCCAGCGCATGGCGGCGGCGATCTCGGCTTCGCTCACCAGCACAATGCGATCCACCAGTGCGCGCGTGACCGGCACGGTGATCGACCCCGCTTCGATGTCGCCGGGGAGCGCGTCGGCCAAGGTGTCATAGGCGACGGGCAGCGCCGCGCCGTAGAACAGGTTGTACATGTCCGGCGACACCGCCGCGTTCACGCCGATCACCTCGACGTTCGGGCGCAGTCCTTTCACTGCGGTCGCGATGCCGGAGATCAGCCCGCCGCCGCCCACCGGGACGAGCACACGCTCGACCTCGGGCAGCGCGGCGACAATTTCCAACCCGACCGTACCATTGCCCGCGGCCACCCGCAGGTCATTGTAAGGCGAGACGTAGGTCAGGCCGTCCGCGCGTTCCTGCCGCCGCGCTTCGATCTCGGTCGCGCCGTACTCTTCGCCGTGTAGTACGACTTCCGCGCCATAACGCTTAACCCCGGCGATCTTCTTTTTGGGCGCGTGCAGCGGCATGAGCACGCGGGCGCGCGTCCCGGTCAGGTGGGCGGCGTAGGCGATGCCCTGCGCGTGATTGCCCGATGACGCGGTGATCACTCCGGCGGCGCGCTCCGCCTCACTGAGCGCCAGCAGCGCGTTAAGCGCCCCGCGCACCTTGAACGAGTGCGTTCGGTTGGCGTTTTCCAGCTTCAACCACAGGTTATCCCCGACCTATTCGAGCGGTGTGGGCAGCAGGTGCGGGCGCAGGCGCGCCGCCGCCGCTTCAACTTCGCCTAAATTCAGCATTTCCGTTTCCTTAAGTAGTGTGTTGCGAACGAGATGGAGTATAATCATAAGAGTGAACCACGATACCCTCTGGACTCATATGACTTCCAATTCCGACTCCGACGCACTGAATCATCAGTACGCGAACGACATATTCCTGAAAACCCGGCAGGATATTCATCATCAGTATAGTGTGCCAAAGGTGGATTTTCCCGCTTGGGTGATCACGCGCATTCATTGGCGTGGAGATGAAGTCGTGCTGGATGTGGGCTCGGGTTCCGGGACATACTTCAATGCGCTCAGGGCACAACGGCCGAACATCACCTACTACGGGCTGGATCGCTCCGCGGGCATGCTGGCGACGCACAATGCCTCGCAGCGCCTGCTGACGGGCGACGCGCAGCACCTGCCGTTCGCCGATGCCACCTTCGACGTGGTCATGGCAAATCACATGCTTTACCATGTGCCGGATATCGACATGGCGATTCGCGAGATGAAACGCGTGCTCAAACCGGGCGGCGTGCTCATCACCGCGACCAACAGCGTACAGACTATGCGCGAATTCCTCGCGCTGCTCAATCGCGGCATGCTGCTGCTCAGCACGCCCGGCAACATTCACCGCCGCCCCATGCAGCCCGATTCGCTGCGTTTTTCGCTGGAAAATGGCGTGCGCTTGCTCGCCAAGCACTTTTATGCGGTGGTGCGTCACGACCTCCCCGGCGAGCTGATCTTCCCGCAGGTCGAGCCGGTCATGGCGTACATGGAAAGCCTGCGTTCGCTGCGCGAACCGCAGCTCCCGCGCGGTGTCTTCTGGGATGACCTGATGCTGATTGTGCGCGAGCAGATCAGCCGCGCGATCAGTCACGCGGGCGAGCTGAAGGTCGAAAAGCTGAGCGGCGTGCTGATCGCCAGCAACAGCGGCGGCTTCATTCACGATTTTGTGACGCTGAAAGACGCGGAAACCCTCGACGGCAAGGGCACCGCCCCGCTCAACTAGGCGCGGTAGGCAGGGATCTTATCAGCGGGCAGCCACATTCGGTCTGCCCGTTTTATTTGGGTGACCGTGCCTCCCACTCCTCGCGCAAGATCCCGTAGCCGAGCGCGTCGAAGTATTCCCCGCGCACGATCCGCGCCTGGCGGAAGCGGCCTTCGAGTTGGTAGCCGAGTTTGGTCGCCAGTTTCATCATGCCCGGGTTGCCCGACCACGTCTGCAAGTCCAGCCGCACGATCTGCGGGAAGGCCGCAAACAGGTAGCCCGTCCACAGGCTGAGCGCCTCTGCTCCATAGCCTTGCCCCCACAACGCCGGGTCGTAGATCGAGATGCCCGCCGCTAACCAGTTCGTTTCCTCGCTGATCCAGTAGCGCGACACCTGCCCGATCAACTGATTCGACTCTTTGAGTGCGATGATTAGGTTCTGGCGCGGCGTCGAGAAGTTGCCGCTTTCGATGCGCGTTTTGATGCGCTCGACGATGCCCGAGATGTCGTCCGCTTTGGGGCCGGGGTAGTACGGGCCGTCGAGCTCCTGCCACCGGTGACCGGGCTGCTGCCAGTGGGCGAATGCTTCCAGATCCGTCAGTATCCAGTCGCGCAACCGGACGCGTTCGCCGCTCAAAATGATGCTTTCCACAGAGGCTGCTCGCTTTCCATAGGATAAATGTCTTCTCAGTCTTACCCGACTGCGGGTGCTGTTCAGCCATGTTCTGTGCTATTATGCCGGAATGCATGTATCTCTCAAGGCTTCAAACGCCCGGTATATCCCGGGTTTAAACACGCTGCGGGTCTACGCAGCCCTATCCGTCGTCGTCGGACATGTCCACGAATTCATCCCCGGCTGGTTCCTGATCGATGTGAATACGGGAATTCTGCGCAATCTGACCTTGACCGGGGGCGGAGCGGTGCTGCTGTTCTATGTGCTCTCCGGCTTTCTGCTCACCTCGATTCTGCTCTCCGACAAACAGCGGCAGCCGATTAAGCCCCTGCGCTTTTATGAACGCCGCCTGCGTCGCCTGGTGCCTGCTTATTATCTGGTGCTGGCCGTCACAGCGGGGGTGAGCATCGCCACCGCGCCCGACTATGGGATCGTGTTTGGTCGCCAGTTCAACGCGCTTCAGTACCCGGCGACGGCGCTGTTCGCCGCTTTCATTCCGCTGGCGTTGAACAGTGTCTCTGGCATGATCAGCCATTTCTGGAGTCTGAGCGTGGAAGTCATCTTCTACGGGCTGCTCCCGTGGGTGGTGCGCGCGCGCTTCGTCCCGCTGACCTTCGGGTTGGTGATTGGCCTGCGCCTGCTGCTCCTCGCGCTGACTCCGGTCGAGAGCCCGCTGCATCAGATTGTGCTCTATCTCAAGGTGGATGCGCTCGCGCTGGGCGGGTTGGCCGCGTGTTTATGGCACTATCGCCGCGCGGCGGTCGAACGCACGCTGACCACGCGGCCCGCGCGGATCGGCTTGCTGGTGGTGCTCGGCCTGCTGATCGTCGCCGAAGTTCCCGCGCATGTCGTGTGGATGGATTATGCGATGACGCTCGTCTTCGCGTGGTTGATCCTGAACATCAGCGCCGGGCATTTCGTGATCGAAAACCGCTTCGTGCGCTGGTTGGGCAACCTGACATACGGGATCTATTTGTGGCACATGCTGGCGCTGTTCATCGTCGGGGCGTCCGGGATGGCCGGGGTGCGCGTCTACCCCGCGGTCTTCGGGATCGCGCTGGCGCTGGCCTATGTGACCTACCAGTTGATCGAACGCCCCATCCTCGGGGAACGCCGACCACAAGCCGCGCCGCCTCGACGCACGCTGCCTCGGGAGATGGAGGGGGGTAAAGCGCTCGCTGACATAGCAAACGTCAAACTCCATGTTTGCAGATTAACGAAGAATGTAACAGTTAAGATAAATATACCTTAAAAATTGATTTCTACTTCTTTATTAAGTGATCCTCCGGCAACGCTATACGGTAGTGATAGTAGTGAAAACGCACAGTGAAATGTTCTAAATATGGACTTTTCAATTGCGAACGTCTGAATATCTCAGTTTTTTTATGCGATGATAGAGTTCGGTCTGTGGACACTGTAAAAGTAGCGCTTAGATTCAATTACTAAATCAGGAAATCCCTGATTTAGTGCATCTTCACTTGGAAGAATACCTCGCAAAAAACTGAAAACGCTCATCTTTGTTTTGCGGAATGGCTTCCCATATACCGCTATCAAGTTTCTCACTTCGTACCCTTTTTTCTTCTATTACCTCTTTGCTATTCTTTTCTGCTTGAACATCATCTGCTATCTCAACCTCACAGAACAGTATATTTGGTAGTTTTCTGTGTTTTCCAGCGGTCGAATTAAAACGAGCATCATAGTCTTGCTCAAGATCACAATCTTGGGTGACAATAATTGCATGTGGTATAGGTTCCCTAACAGCTTTATAGGGTTGTTGCGAGTTTTCGTCTACCAATTTCAAGCGTACTAGAGAAATTCCAGACAAAATCTCTCCCTGCCGCAATGCTCCTTCCACTGGCGATTTTTGGTAGATTAGACTAGGTGAAATAACGAGGTTCCGTCCTTCCAGCGATGTCTGATCTGACCCGGTTGATTCACCTAGTTATTCTCCAGTTTTCCCACAGTCTTAATAGGCTGTACTCTCATCATCGATCTAATTTCGATTTCCTCAATTTGAGGAATTGGCGTAGGTGTATGAGTTGAAGCTATATAATGGACATTCAGTAGATGTCTCCCATCGCAGTGGTTAGCTCAATCAGAGCTTCGTCTGAGAAAGACAATAGCGAAAGGGGGCGTAAAGATACTTAATTGCCTTGCTACGTGTCAGTCTCTTATGGGTTAGGTTGTCTCTTACGTAGAGGAGAACTTGTTGAATGACTTCATTCGGTATTGGATAAAGAGTCTGATTGTCGAAGTACGTTATTTCTTTACCGCTCCCGTTATTCAATAAAAGAGAACGAAGATCATCTGCTTGTGTCTGA